>CAVZOV010000004.1:0-1585861 GCA_963776985.1 uncultured Solirubrobacterales bacterium | reverse complement strand
GAGGAGCGCTAGGCGCAGCACGAAGCAGTTCTGCCTCTCAGCGCCTCTTTCAGGAAGTCCATCGTGCCCGCTTGCTCATCTTCGTGGCTGCATACCCGCGTCCGTCCGATGTGAATCGCACCGGACGGGTGGTGCGGTTACGGTTGGCGGGACGGGTGGTTGGGTAGATGCGCGGTGTGTGTCGCCGGCGTTTGATGGAGGAATGATGGGATCGGTGGTGGTGGCGGTGACGGCGCGAGCTGGGGGGTCGGGCGCGCCGCCGCGCAGGCGTTCGCGCGAGACGGCGCGACCGTTGGCCTGATCGCGCGCGGCCAGGAAGCCCTCGCCGCCACCGCGGCCGAGGTGAAGACGCTGGGCGGCCGCCCGGTCGTGTTGAAGTGCGACGTCGCCGACCCGAGGCGCTCGAGGACGCCGCGGCCGCGCTCGAGCAGCAGGTGAGATCGATATCTCGGTCAACAACGCGATGGCGAGCGTGTTCGCGCCACGTGGGAATCACCCCCGATGAGTTCCAACGGGTAACCGAGGTCACCTACCTCGGTGTGGTGAACGGCACGTTGAGCGCGCTCTCGCGGATGCGGCCGCGGGACAGCGGAGTGATCGTGCAGGTGGGGTCCGCGCTCGCCTACCGTGGCATTCCGCTCCAGAGCCCGTACTGCGCGTGCAAGCACGCGATCCAGGGCTTCACCGAGTCGCTGCGCTGCGAGCTGATGCACGAGAGCAGCGGCGTCAGGGTGACCATGGTGCAGCTGCCGGCGATCAACACCCCGCAGTTCGACACCGTCCGTAGACGGCTTCCCCGGCACCCGCAGCCGGTACCGCCGATCTACCAGCCGGAGGTGGCGGCGCGGGCGATCGTGGCCGCCGCCCGACCCGGCGAGGCGAGATGGTGGGTCGGCGGCTCGACCGCGGTGACGCTGCTCGGCAACGCGATCGCGCCTGGCCTCGGGGACCGGTATCTGGCCAAACCGGGTTTGACGCGCAACAGACAGACGAGCCTGTCAGGCGGAGACGGCCGGACAACCTGTTCGAGCCGGTCCCGGGCGGCGCTCAGCGCGCGGCGACTTCGACCAGAAGGCCAAGGCGCGGAGCGTCCAGTGGCTGGCGTACCCGCCATCGCCGGCTGCTTGCCGCGGGCGCGTGGTCGCGGCGAGGCTTGGGCATCGGCGCGATGCGGCGCGGGCGATGACCGAGCTGCCGCCGTCGATCGCCGAATACGGGCTGATCGGCGACTGCCACACCGCCGCGCTCGTCTCATCGGAGGGCTCGATCGATTGGTGCTGTCTGCCCCGGTTCGACAGCGCGAGCTGCTTCGGACGGCTGCTCGACCGTGAGCGCGGCGGCTTCTGTGCGATAAGCGTGGACGGCGAGACGAGCTCGCGAAGCGAACGCTACATCGACGACACGCTCGTGCTCGAGACGCGGCTGGAGGGGGCGGAGGGGACCATGCGAGTCACCGACTTCTTTGCGATGCGCGAGGTGGCGCGCTCGATCCGCGACGCGAGCTGATCCGGATCGTCGAGTGCGAGCGCGGCGGTGCCGAGGTGCACTTCGAGGTCGCTCCGCGATTCGACTACGGGGCGGTCCGACCGTGGTTGCGACGCGCCGCAGAGACGTGTTCACGGCGATCGGAGGCGACGACGGGCTGGTGGTCTGGAGCGACGCGAGCTCGAGTCGAGCAGGACAGCCATCGTCGCGGCGGGAAGATCCATGGCGGGGACAGTTGCGGTTGCTGATCCGATTCGTTCGTCCGCATCTGCTGGAGGGAGACCAGAGCGCGTCGGCTGCGGGAAGGTCGACGAGCGCCTTGAGGAGACGCTCGCCTGGTGGAGCGCTTGGCGTGGCCATTAAGACGGACGGTCCAGATCAGGAGGCCCTCGTCCGCTCGGCGTTGATCCTGAAGGCGCTGACCTACGCCCCGACCGGCGCGTTCGTGGCAGCCGCGACGACGTCGCTGCCGGAGACGGTCGGTGGCGAGCGCGACTGGGATTACCGCTACAGCTGGGTGCGTGACTCGAGCATGAGCTCGCGCGCTGGCGGAGCTGGCTGCGAGCGCGAGGCCGACGGCTTTCGCCGCTTCATCGTGCGCAGCGCGCGGCACGCGGAGGATCTTCAGATCGTGTTCGGCATCGGGGGAGAGCGCCGCATCCTGAGGAAGCCTCGACCTGGACGGCTACCGTGGATCTCGGCCGGTGCGAATCGGCAACGACGCGGTCGGACAGCTGCAGCTGGATGCCTACGGCGAGATCCTGAACCTCGCATGGCGCTGGCATCAGCGCGGCCATTCGCCCGACGACGATGAGTGGCGATTCTTCGCAGACCTCGTCGATACCGCTGTCGAGCGCTGGTCCGAGCCCGACCGCGGGATCTGGGAATGGCGTGGAGACCCCGACATTTCGTTCATTCCAAGGCGTGCTGCTGGGCGGCTGTGGATCGCGGCCTCAGGCTCGCCGAGGAATGCGCGCGGCAAGCGCCGACCCGGCGCTGGCGGCACGCCCGCCAGGAGATGCGCGAGGCGATAGAGGCACACGGCTACGACGAGGAGCGCGGAGTGTTCGTGCAGTGCTTCGACGAGACCGGACTGGACGCCGCGCTGCTGTTGCTGCCTGTGGTCGGGTTCGTCGACTTCGACGATGAGCGGATGTTGCGGACCACCGACGCGGTGCGTGAAGAGCTTGATGCAAACGGCTTCCTCTACCGCTACCTCGAGGACGATGAGCTGCCGGGCAAGGAGGGGGCGTTCCTGGCCTGCTCGTTCTGGCTTGCCGAGTGCTATGCCCGCCAGGGACGGCTCGCCGAGGCCCGTGAGGTCTTCGACCGGGCGGTTGGGTGCCGCCAGCCCTCTCGGGCTGTTCTCGGAGGAGATCGATCCCGCCACGGGAGAGCTGCTGGGCAATTACCCACAGACGCTCACCCACCTCTCGCATGTCACGGCGATGCTTGCGCTGCTCAGCGGCGCGCAAGTGACACAGTGAGCGGCCCGTCGGACACAGTCGACGACGCCCCGTCGTCGAGCGCCTCACGGCGAGCGCGTTCAAGTCCCGACCGACGCCCGGAGGGCGACGGCACCTTCACCTGGGACTCGACGACCGTCGTCGTCGCCGAAGCGCCGCCCGGTGGGCACACCGGGATCGGTTACAGCTACGCGGCCGGTGCGTCCGCACAGGTGATATCGGAGCTTGTTGGCCGGCGTGGTGGTGGGGAGGGACGCGCTCTCACCGCCGGCGGCGTGGAAGAAGATGCGCCGTCAGGTGCGCAATGTCGGCTATCCGGGGATCGCATCCAGTGCGATCTCGGCGGTCGATGTCGCGCTGTGGGACCTCAAGGCGCGGCTGCTCGGAGTCGCCCTTTCGACGCTGCTCGGTCGGGTGCGTGACCGCGTGCCCGTGTACGGCAGCGGCGGCTTCACCACCTACACGCCCGGAGCAGATGCAGGCACAGCTCGAGGGCTGGGTTTCACAGGGGATCACCGCCGTGAAGATCAAGATCGGCGCTGATCCTGATCGCGATCTGCAGCGGGTCCTGCACGCCCGCAGCGTGATCGGGCCGGACACGAGCCTCTTTGTCGATGCCAACGGTGCCTACACCCGCAAGCAGGCGCTCGCCTTCGCCGAGACTGTTCCGCACCGAGGCTGGGGTGACCTGGTTCGAGGAGCCGGTCTCATCCGACGACCTCGAGGGCCTTCGGCTGCTCCGAGATCGCGCGCCGGCGGGCATGGACATCGCCGCCGGCGAATACGGATACGACCTCTTCTACTTCCGCAGGATGCTCGATGCCGGTGCCGTAGACGTGCTGCAGGCGGACGTGACGCGCTGCGGCGGCATCACCCAGATGCTGCAGGTGGGCGCGCTCTGCGCAGCTCGCGGTATGAAGCTCTCGGCACACACGAGCCCGGCGCATCCATGCGCACGTTGGTGCTGCGATCGAGCCGCTCGTGCACGTCGAGTACTTCCACGACCACACCCGGATCGAAGAGCAGCTCTTCGACGGCGCCCCCCCGCTGAGCGAAGGCGCGCTCTGGCCGGACCCGACAGTCTCTGGGATGGGGCTGTCATTGCGTGAGGGCGAGGCGGAGCGCTACGAGCACTGATGCCGAACACGGCGCACGCCTACGAGCACGTGGAGGGGATCTACCTGCCGATCGCCGTGGGCGTGTTCGTGCTCGTGCTCGGCACGCTGCTGGCGCTGCTGATCGCAGGCGCAAGACGCAAGACACCGGGGCGGCGCTCGCAGGCGCTCGTGCTGGAGACGGCGTATGCGTGCGTCCTGGCGGGCGTGGTGGCTTTCTTGTTGGGAGACGTTCACCGCGGAGACGCCGATCGATCGCACGGCCGCTCATCCTGGGGTTCGGATCAAGGTGATCGCCGCGCAGTGGAGCTGGCGCTTCATCTACTCGGACGGCGTGAGCATCGCCGATGTCGACACGTGGCATCCGACGCCGGCGTATGTGCCGACGGGCAGCGAGGTTGAATTCGTGGGTAGCTCTCGAGGATGTGATCCACGGCTTCTGGGTGCCCGGTCTTCACTACCAGCGGCAGTTCGTGCCCGGCTACACGACCCGCTTGATCTCCTGTTCGGAACGCCCGGCTATTACGGCGGTGAGTGCTCGGTGCTCTGTGGAGAGGACCACAGCGAGATGCACTTCGCCATCCGGGCGGTCAGCCCGCAGCGCTTCACAGCGTGGCTCGCGCACGAAGCCGTCCGGCAGGGAGTGTCGTCGTGAACGCGGTTGCGGTGCCCGCCCGCGCGGCGTCGCGCACGTTCGCCTCGAGTGACCACAAGCGGATCGCCGGCGCGGCCTGCATGGTCGCGTTCGTGTTCTTCCTGGCGGGGCTGTTGGCGTTGTTGATGCGAAGCCAGCTCGCGGCGGACGGCGGCGTGGTCTCCCAGCAGACCTACAACGAACTTTTCACGATGCACGGCTCGACGATGGTCTACCTCGTGATCGTGCCGGTCGCGCTCGCGGTCGGCGTGTACTTCGTCCCCTTGCAGGTCGGGGCGGCCGAGATCGCAGGGCCGCGCGTGGCGCTGGCCGGGCTGTGGATGCTGTTGTGCGGCGGTGTGAGCATGTGGTCGGGGTTTCTGACCAGCGGCGGCGCCGCGGCGGCCTCCTGGTGGGGGTTCGACCCGCTCTCAGATTCGATCCACTCCCCGGGCAGCGGCATGGAACTGTGGATCTTCGGGGTGATGCTGGCGACGCTCGGGCAGATCCTGTGGGCGGGCTGCATCCTGTCGACCGCGCTTCGCCGGCGGGCGCCGGGGATGACGTTGATGCGGATGCCGGTGTTCACCTGGACGATGGTCGTGACCTGCGTGATGGTTGTGTTCGGGTTCCCCGCGCTGCTGCTCGCGCTCGGGTTGCTGTGGGCGCAACGGCACTTCGGGGATGTGCTCGTCGGCGGCGCCGGCGCGGTGGACTACCAGGCGCTGTTCTGGTTCTACGGGCACCCAGTTGTGTACGTGATGTTCTTCCCGTTCGTGGGGATGGTCGGCGAGGTGCTGGCCACGTTCTCATCCCGGCGGTTTTTCGGTTACTCCGCGTTCGTGGTCGCGCTGCTCGCTTTCGCTGGCTTGTCGATGACGGTGTGGGCGCACCACATGTACACGTTCGGGGTGCTCTCGAACAAGTATTTCGCGCTGACATCGACCGCTTTGATCGTCCCGGCGGGCATCGAGTATTTCGATTTCCTGGCGACGCTGTGGCGAGGCAGGCTGCGTTTCACCACCTCGTTCTTGTTCGCGCTCGGCTTCCTCGTGCAGTTCCTCGTGGGTGGGTTGACGGGGGTGATCCTTGCCTCGCCGCCGTTGGATTACGGGCTGAACATGTCGTATTTCGTGGTGGCGCATTTTCACTACACGATCTTCGCGGGCAGCGCGTTCGGCTTGTTCGCCGGCATCTACTACTGGTTTCCGAAGATCACCGGGGCGATGCTGCGCGAGCGTCTCGGCAAGCTGCACTTCGTGCTGATGGTAATCGGGACGAACGTGACCTTTTTCCCGATGTTCATCCTGGGTGCTGAGGGCATGACGCGGCGGATCGCGCGCTATCCCGCCTCAACGGGTTGGCAGGGGTTGAACATTCTGGAGACTGCCGGGTCGGTCGTGATCGCGCTGTCGGTGCTGCTGTTCATGTGGAACATTCTGGTCTCGTTGCGTGACCGGCGCGAGGCTGGAGATGATCCTTGGGGGGCGCAGACGCTCGAGTGGGCGACGAGCTCGCCGCCACCCCGCCACAACTTCCACGAGCTGCCGCCGATACGCAGCTACGCGCCCCTTTTGGATCTGCGCGAGGCGCGCGAGGAGGTGGGCGTATGAGACGCGCGGCTGTCGTGCTGCTCCTCTGGGGGTTGTGGCTGGCGGTGCTGACCGGCGTGCAGGCCGTGTTCGCCCCGAAACTGATCCAGTTCGCGATCCCGGCGGTGGCCAGCGCAGCTTGTGTTCTCGTCGGGCTTGTGGTGTGGGCGCTCGACATCCGCCAGGGGCAGGTTGGTGGGCCGCGGCTGATCACCGACAGCTCGGTCGCTACGGTCGCGCTGGTCGTCGGGGTTGCCGTGGCGCTCATCGGCGCCGGGTTCGGACTGTGGCTGATCTTGATCGGCGTCGGCATCACGGCGCTCGGCCTCGGCGGCGTGGTGCGTGAGCAGCGCGAGCGCTCGCGGGAGCTGCGTAGGGAAGGCGTGCGGTGAGCGCGCAGCCGCCGACCCTTGTGCGCCTGCTCGGCACCTGGACCGTGGACCCGGTGCTGCTCGGCGTCTGCGGTGCGGCGGCGGGCCTGTACGTGTGGGGCATGGTCCGCTCACGCAGACGCTGGCCCGCGTGGCGGCTCGTGTCGTTCACCTGTGGACTGCT
The DNA here is from genome assembly GCA_963776985.1 of uncultured Solirubrobacterales bacterium. GTDB lineage: Bacteria > Actinomycetota > Thermoleophilia > Solirubrobacterales > Solirubrobacteraceae > Palsa-744. The sequence goes on along the minus strand of CAVZOV010000004.1, from coordinate 1,579,014 downwards.
GGTGCTTCCGCTCGCTTTGCTGTCGGGCATCGACCAGTACGCCGATGAGCTGCTCTCGATCCACGTCGTCGAGCATCTGCTGCTGATCCTCGCCGCGCCGACGCTGATCCTGTGGGGAGCGCCGGTGAGGCTGGCGTTGAGCGCGTGTCCACCTGCCGGCCGGCACGCGATCGTCAGCTTGCTGCGCGGGCGCTGGGTGCGGTTGTTGACGCGGCCGGCGTGCGGGTTCGCGCTGTTCACGCTCGTCGTGCTCGGCACGCACATGACGGGCGTCTATGAAGCGGCGCTGCGCAACCAGACGATCCACGCCTGCGAGCACGCCGCCTACTTCTGGTCGGGGATGCTGTTCCTGCTGCCATTGCTCGCGGCTGACCCGATCCCGCATCCGCCGGGTGCGATCGCAAGGTTCTCGTGGCTGATGGCGGCGATGGTCGTCATGTCGGTGCCGGCAGGGGTGTTCTTGTTCGATCGGCACGTCCGGTACCCGTTCTATTTGGCGCCGGCGCGTGCCCTGCACGTCTCGGCGCTGGCAGACCAGCAGACGGCGGGGGTGCTGATGCTGGTGGCTGGCGGCGTGGTGATGGGTGTGCTGGCGATCGTGATCGCGATGAGCGCGATGCTCGCCGAGGAGCGCCGCCAGCAGCGCCGCGACCGCTACGCCGACCGGAGTACCGGGTTGCCGGTGCGGGAGCTGGCGGGCCGATGAGACGCCGGCTGATGATGATGGTGGCGCTTGTGTGCGGCGTGCTCGCGCTGACTGACTTCGCCGCTCACTGGGACGCCAGCGCAACCCCCTCGCCCACTTCCACTGCCGCTCCTTCTGGGCTGGTGGCGCAGGGTCACGCGCTGTTCGACTCCTCCTGCGCGTCATGCCACGGTTTGAGTGCGCAGGGCATCAGTGGCCGCGCCCCGAGCCTGCATGGCGTCGGTGCGCTGGCGGCGGACTTCTACCTGCAGACCGGGCGAATGCCGCTACCCAACCCGAAGGCGCAGCCGCTGCGGACGAGTCCCGCGTTTCCGCCGAGCAAGATCAAGGCGCTCGTCGCCTATGTCGGATCGTTCGGCGGCCCTGGCATTCCAACGGTGCAGCCGAACCGAGGATCGCTCGCGGAAGGGCAGCGTCTGTTCGGACTGGACTGCGCGGGCTGCCACACGATCCAGGGTCAGGGCGGGATCGTGACCGGCGCGATCGTCCCTGCGCTGAATCAGGCGACACCGAGACAGGTCGGTGAGGCGGTACGGATCGGCCCGTATGTGATGCCTCGCTTCGGCGAAGGCGAGCTCACCGACACGGAGGTGAACTCACTCGCGCGCTACATCCAGAGCATCCAGCACCCGAAGAACCTGGGCGGCTGGGGCATTGGTCGGATCGGCCCGATCCCCGAGGGGATGGTCGCGTGGCTGCTGGCCGCCGCCGCGCTGTTGTTGATCGCCAGGCTGCTCGGCGAGCGCACAAGCGAGCAGCCCGAACGTCCACCGCGGACAGGGAGCAGCGCGTGAGCCGGGCCTGGAAGGCGATCGTGATGTTCGTGCTGTGGCGCACCGGAGGGCTGCGCTCCCGCCGCCAGGGGCAACCCGAGGTGGACCCGTCTGTGCGGCACACAGGCGCACCCGCATGGGCGGAGCTATTGGTCGTGGCTGTGCTGCTGCTGGTGGCGGTCGCGGCGCTCGCGTTCGTCGCCTTGTTCGTGCTCGACCCGAACACGCAGCTGCTGGGTCTCGCACTCGGCGCGGCGCTCGCTTTGCTGGCTTGTGCGCTCGTGCTCGCGGGCCGCTGGCTGGTGCCACAAGAGACGAAGGTCGAGCAGCGCCCCCGACTGGCCGACCCAGACGCCGCTCGTGAGGTCATCGAGCAGGCCGCCGAGGGTGTGGAGGGCATCACGCGCCGACGGCTGCTCGCCGGCGCCGCCGGGGTCGCGGGCGCCGGGCTGACGGCGGCGGTGGTGATTCCCGTGGCGGCGCTCGGCCCTGGTCTGGAGGAGCAGCTGCGACGCACACCGTGGCGGGCAGGGCGCGCGCTCGTGGACGAGCAGGGCAACCCGATGCTCGCGGCCGACATCATCGAACGGAGCTTTCAGACCGCGTTCCCGCAGGGCGCCGATCAGGAGGACCTGGGCTCCCCCGTCGTGGTGGTGCGCGTTGACCCCGCGACGCTGCGGCTACCCGCCGAGCGTGCCGGCTGGGCACCGCAGGGCATCCTTGCCTACTCGAAGATCTGCACCCATGCCGCGTGCGCTATCTCGCTATTTCGAGACCCGCTCAGCCCATCAACCGAGTCCAAGGGGCCGGCGCTGGTGTGCCCCTGCCACTACTCCACGTTCGACGTACTGGACGGTGGCAGCGTCGAGTTCGGCCCCGCCGGCAGGCCGCTGCCGCAGCTGCCGCTGACTATCGACAGCGCCGGTGTGCTGCGCGCTGCTGGGCCGATGTCGGGGCCTGTCGGCCCGTCCTGGTGGGGAGACCCATCGTGAGCCACACCGCCAAGGAACGGCCGGTGGACGCGGTGGCGTTCGTGGATGAGCGGCTGGGCGCGGCGCGTGGGATGCGCTGGCTGATGGATTACGTGTTCCCTGACCACTGGAGCTTCCTGCTCGGCGAGATCGCCCTGTACTCGTTTGTGATGCTGGTCCTCACGGGCACGTTCTTGGCGCTGTTCTTCGACCCGGACACGACGCAGACCGTCTACCACGGCAGCTACCAGGCATTGCAGGGCCAGAGCGTCTCAGACGCCTACGCCTCCACCCTGCACATCTCCTTTGATGTATCGGGCGGGCTGCTCGCCCGTCAGGTTCACCATTGGGCGGCGCTGGTGTTCGTCGCGGCGATCACCCTCCATCTGCTGCGGATCGTGTTCACCGGCGCTTTCCGCAAGCCCCGCGACATCAACTACTTCATCGGCGTCACCCTGTTGGCGCTCGCGATCTTGGAGGGCTTCGCTGGCTACTCGCTCCCCGACGATCTGCTCTCGGGGATGGGGTTGGCGATCGCGTGGGCAGTCGCGATGTCGCTCCCTTTGATCGGCGGCCCGTTCGCGACCGCGTTGTGGGGCGGCAGGTTCCCTGGGTCGACGGCGTTTGAGTCGCGGCTGTTCATCGCGCACGTGTTCCTGCTACCGGCGATCATCGGCGGCCTGATCGCGGTGCACTTGGCGATCATCATGCGCCAGCGCCACAGCCAGTTCCCCGGCCCCGGCCGGCGTGAGGAGAACGTGGTGGGCACCCCGATGTGGCCTGGGTATGCGCTGCGCTCGCTCGGCTTGTTCGCGGCGGTCGCCGCGCTGCTGGTGCTGATCGGCGGTGAGATCCAGATCAACCCGGTGTGGCTGTGGGGCCCCTATCACCCCTATATCGGCACGAACGGCGCCCAGCCGGACTGGTATCTGGGGTGGCTGATCGGCGCGCTGCGACTGATGCCGAACCTGGAGATCCACGCCTTCGGACACACGCTCGTACCGAACCCGTTTTTTGGCGGGGTGTTGTTTCCCGGCATCGTGTTCGGGCTGTTGTATGCGCTGCCGTGGCTTGACAGGCGCTTCATCAGCAGGGACTACCGGCGCCACGATCTGCTTGAGCGTCCGCGCGATAATCCGCGGCGCAGCGCGCTTGCCGCTGCGCTGCTCTCGGCGGTAGCGGTGGTGTTCGCGGCGGGCTCGGCCGACCGTCTGTTCTTCCAGTTCGGGTTTGGCTATGAAGGCGCGGTGTGGTTCTTCCGCGGCGCGTTCCTAGTCGTGCCAGTCATCGCCTATGCGGCAACGAAACGGGTGTGCGCGGGACTCGCGCGAGAGCAGGCGCATCCGTTGCGGGGCTGGAGTGGCCACGTCGTGATCCGCAACCGCAGCGGGGGCTTCGACGCTGACGGGGAAGCTATCGAGCTTGATACGGCCGAGCGCTAGAGATGAACGTAATCCCCTGCCGCTCGTTCAGCCTGATTGCGTGCGCCGCGTCTACCTTCCGCTCTGCTGCTGGTCTTTGATGGCGGCGCGCATGATCAGGCGGGCCCGGTGCGCCTCGCTGCGCAGACCGGCTCTTGAGATCATCGGCTCCGCGACGGGCGTGGGGGCTCTGAGGAGCCGGCGCGCTGCTTCGGAGAGGCTGGTGAGCTGTGGCCCCGGTGCGCCGCGCCAGCCTGGGGGGCGAGGCGTTGGCGCGGATGTGGCATGGGTGCTCATGCTGTGGTTGAGATGAGTGTTGAGGCGTCGCTGTTGAAGTGCGGCAGGATCTCGTTGGCGTAGGTCTGGAAGAAGCGTTCTTGGTCGGGGCCGATCTGCTGGATGTAGAGCTCGTCGAACCCGGCGTCGCGGTAGCGACGGATCGCCTGCAGGTGCAGGTCGAGGTCGGGGCCGCACGGGACGGCTTCGGCCACCATGTCCTCGCTGATGAGTTCGCTTGCTTGCTCGAAGTGTGCGGGGGTCGGCAGGATCTGCGCGAGCTCGCCGGGTAGCTGCTCGTTGGGCCACAGCCGGTGTGCGGTGGTGCGTGCTTGGTGCTCGTCAGGGGCCCAGCAGACCTTCATGCCGCCCGCGACAGGCCCGTTTCCACCGGCGCCGCGGAACCGTTTGACTTCTTCCTTCTCGGGCTGGACGGTGCAGTAGCCGTCGCCGATTCTGGCGGCGAGGCTGGTGGCCTTGGGGCCGAACCCGGAGATGAGGATCGGCGGTGTCTGCTCGGGCAGGTCGTAGATGCGGGCGTTCTCTACTTGGTAGTGGTGTCCGCGGTGGCTTTGCATCCCGCCCTGCCAGAGGGTGCGGATGACCTGCACGGCCTCCTCGAGCATCTCTAGGCGCTCGTCAGCCGCGGGCCAGTGGTCGCCGAGGATGTGCTCGTTGAGCGCCTCGCCGCTGCCGAGGCCGAGCGCGAAGCGTCCCTCCAGCAGCACCGCGCAGGTCGCGGCGGCCTGTGCGATTACGGCCGGGTGGATGCGGACGGTGGGGCACGTCACTGCGGTTGTGACCTTCATCGCGGAGGTCGCCTGTGCGAGGGCGCCGATGGTCGACCAGACGAAGCCGCTGTGTCCCTGCTCGTCGTTCCAGGGGTGGTAGTGGTCTGAGATCCACAGCCCTTGGAAGCCGGCGTCCTCGGCCATGCGCGCCTGCGCGATGAGCTCGCGGGGGTCGAACTCCTCGCTGGACAAGAAATAGCCGATCCTCACCTCATGATCTCCTTGATCGCGGGTTCGCGGCTTTTCTACCCCACGGCGGCGTGACTCAATCGTTCCGCACGTCTGAGCGCTGCGACCCGTGCAGTTCTTCTGGGAACGGATGAGCGCAGCGTCAGGAGGGTCATCGTGGCGCCCCTCGAATAGACATTGATGGCCGACGCTCCCGAGGGCGTGGTGCTTGAGCGCAGCCGTGACCTGGTGGGCCGGCGGCACCATCCCTACTACCGCAGACTGTTGCTGTGCGTGATCGCCGCCTTGCCGGTGCTAGCGCTGCTTGGCGTGTTCGGCCAGAAGCCGAGCACGAGTTCGGCTGACGCAAGCGCCGCGAGCCTGAGCGTCACCGCGCCGACTCGGCTGCGCAGCGGATTGATCTTCCAGGTGAAGGTCAGGGTGATGGCCCACCGTCAGATCAAGAAGCCCGAAATCGTCTTCGACGAAGGATGGTGGGAATCGATGAGCGTCAACTCGATCGAGCCCGAACCGACAGAATCGAGCTCCAAGGACGGGCGAGTCGTCCTGTCATACGGCAAGCTCGAACCGGGCGAATCGTTGACCAGCTGGATCTACTTCCAGGTGAACCCCACGAACGTCGGCAAGCGCCGGGAGGACGTTCAGCTCGATGACGGCGAAACCCCGCTCGTGAGCGTCCATCGTTCGCTGACGATCTTCCCTTAGCTCATGGACCTCGTAATCCGCGCCACCGTCGTCTTCTTCTTCATCTTCCTGGTGACCCGCGTTGTCGGTCGGCGCCAGCTCTCAGACCTCGAGCCATTTGACTTCATTCTGCTCGTGGTCTTGGGTGATCTAGTCCAGCAGGGCATCACGCAGAGTGATCAGTCGGTGACGGGCACGCTGACTGTGATCTCGACGATCGCGCTCCTGTCGGTAGCGGTGAGCTGGATCTCATTCCGCTCTCCCCGCGCACGGCTGATCGCCGAGGGGGAGCCGATCGTGCTCGTGCAGGACGGCCGGCCGATCGAGCGTAACATGCGACGAGAGCGCATCACGCTCGCAGACATCCAAGAGGAGGCCCGACAAGCACAGATCGTCTCAATCGGCGACATACAGTGGGCGATCCTTGAGAACGACGGGAAGATCAGCTGCATCCCCCGCCACGACTGACCGCAGACAGGGAGAGTAATGACCGACGGTCCTCAGTCACCACACGCCGATCGCGAGGATGCCCCCAGCGGCTCCGAGCGCCGGGAGACGGACCTCGAACGACTAGATCGCAATCTGGAGGAGCTGACCGGCGAGCTGCGCGTGGTCGTCACGGGCGTACAGGTGCTCTTTGCCTTTCTCTTGATCGTGCCGTTCAACACCGGGTTCGCGCATGTCGGGGACTTCGAGCGCACCGTGTACTTCGTGACATTGGTGTTGGCGGCGCTCGCAGCGGTCTGCACGATCGCGCCGTCTGCTGAGCACCGCTTTCTTTTCCGTCACGACGACAAGCGCCACATCGTGTTCAACTCAAACCGCGTAGCGATCGCGGGGCTGGCGTGCTTGGCCCTCGCGATGTGTGGCTCTCTGATGCTCGTCACCACCAAGTTGTTTGGTGTGAGCGCGGGTGTGGTGACGGCGGCGCTGGGCGCGGTCCCGTTTGTGCTGCTGTGGTTCGTGCTGCCGCTGAGGAGATTGCGCCTGCTCGACGAGCGCGACCCGACTCGACGACGGTAGCGCGTCGGCGGCTTCGCCGCATGGCTAGTAAGCGAGTGGCTTCACTGCTTCTCAGAACAGGCTGTCGGCGTCGGTGATCTTCGCTCGCATGTTCGTTTTCATCATTTGTAGAGCAGCGTCAGCGAGGTGCTCGTGAATGTGCGCCACGGCGTCGCGGGGGACGATGACTTGGAAATGGCGGACATAGGCGTCTAGGGCGGAGTAGAGGACGCACTGCTCGGCGACTTGGCCGGTCAGGATCAGCCGCTCAATCCCTTGGTTTCGCAGTAGGTACTCCAGGGAGGTTTCGTAGAAGATCGAGTGGCGTGCCTTAGTGATAAACGCTGCCCCTGGCGGCGGCAGAATGGGCTCAACGAGAGCGCGGTGTGCTCCGGCGAGTGCTTGCTCGCAGAGCTCGGCGGGACCTGCGCTCCAGTCGTCGTAGTTGTCGTTGACGTAGACGATCGGGGCATCTCGCTCGCGCGCTCGCGCGATCAGCGCCTGCATGACGGGCAGCACCTCCTCGACGGAGTTCCTCAGCGTGTCGGCGTCGTCATGCTCGTAGCGGTTGAGCATGTCGATGACGACCAGCGCGGTGCCTGCGGCCATCAGCCTGCCCTCAGCGTTTGGCGGGGGTACGTTTCGCTTTGGCTTTATTCGTAGCGACTCGTTTGGGGCGTGCCCTGGTGGTTGCTTTGCGGCGTTGCGCGGGCGGGATCTCGGCTTGTACGACGGCTTTCGTGAGGGCCGGGATCTGGCGCTCGAGGAAGCTAGCCATGCTTTGCTCCTCACGGCGGATCGCGCGTGCGAGCTTGGCGGTTTGGGTGTCGCCGAGCGTCTCGGCGAGGATCTCGATCGCGGTGTAGGTCGCGATCTCCTCGTGCTCGTCGGCATACTCGCTCTTCGCGTTCTTGAGCATCTTCTCCTGCTCGCCAGTGCCGCGGATGGCGTGCAACGGCCCCTTCGCGGCAGCTACGGCGCGACCGGCGATCTCGACTGCGGCGCCAGCGCCTTTGGCGAGCGGATCAAGGCCCTCGATCGGCACTGTCTGCGGGGTGCCGCCGAGCTGCTTCACCCGTTTCTCCAGCTCGCGGGCGTGACGCTTGGTCTCTGTCAGGTGCTGGCGCAGGCGCTTCTTGTAGGGCGCTCGCGTGGTCATGCCGATATGTGCTTGGAGTGCGGTCTCGAGCTCCTTCTCCTTGCCGTATGCCTCGTTGAGGTACTGCACGAGCTTGCTGTCTCGCGCGCTCAGCTCAGCCATCCTGCCCTCCTTGTGTCGTGGGTTCGGAACGTGTGTATGAGCACTGACGCTGGGTCGGTACTGGTGGTTTTGCCCGTTTCGCGCCGTGGGAAACGATGCGGCTGTGGGCTCGGCAGCTGGCTGGAGCTCGGCGAGCAGCGGGGAGTGATCGGATAGCCCCGCCCTGCGCAGTGGATGCAGGTAGCGGCAGCTCGTGGCCTGCCACGGCCCGGATACGAGCAGATGGTCGAGCCGGTATCCGCCCCCCCAGCGCGGCCATTCCCAACTGAGCTCGCGCTGCTGGTAGCCATGCAGCTGCCGGTAGGCGTCGTGGAACCCGTGGGCATGAAGCCCCTGGATGAGCGCCAGCTCGGCGCGGTCCCATGCCTCGCCGCGGTCGGGACGCAGACGGCCATACTGGTCGCGTGCGAAGGTCCAGATCGTCCCGTCGGCGTGCTCCTTTCGCGGGGTGTTCAGATCGCCGCAGAGCACGCGCAACCGCTGCGGCGCTGGGTTGGCCAAGTGCGCGAAGACCGCTTCGTGGGTGCGTGTCTTCGCGAACTCTGGCTTGGGACTGGTGGGCGAGTGAACGTTGACGATTTCGCTGCCGTCCTGCAGACACGCGGCGAGCACTCGCTCGGGCCAGGGAACGCCGGGCACGGGGATCTCGTGGAGCGGCTCACGCGCAGCGGTGAGCACCCGCAGTGGACGGGAACGCTCACGCGAGTCGGGTGCTGCGAGGGTGTGGTAGCCGGCAGCTTGCAGGTGCTCGCTCCAAGCGCTCAGCGTCGAGGGTGCTAGCTCCTGAAGGCAGATCACGTCAGCCGCGAGCGCGAGCAGCAGCGTGGCCTGCTCGGACAGGCGCCTGACGCGGCTGGCGAGATTCCAGGCGACCATCTGCACGCCGATGATCGGTGGACGTACTGCTCCTGTTACCCGCGGTAGCGGGCGGCCGCTGGCGAGTGGCCGTCTGCGCTTGCGGTGGCGCCGTCGGCGAACGGCAGGAAGTCGGTGGTACCCGTCAGCTCGAATAGGCGCTGGACGTTAGCGGGACCGGGAATGATCTGCAGCTCGTGGCCGCGTTGACAGCAGGCTTGGTTTGCGGCTATCAGACAGTGCACTCCGGCGGAGTCGATGAAGGTGACTTTACGCAGGTCGAGCACTATCGTGCGGGGCTCGCCTGCGCAGACGCCTGCGATCACGGCGTCGAGCTCTGGGGCGCCGGCGAGGTCGATTTCTCCTTCGAGGATAATCGTGTGGCGCTGGCTGGTGGCGGCGAGTTGAATGGTCAGTGGCGAGTGTCCACTAGTCATGCTTCCTCCATTGCGTTAGCGTGCGCGGACCTTCGCGGTCGCCGTACACACGGGGGCGCGCACAGTTCCGAGTTGTAGCCGGCGACTAGCCGACACGCCCAGCTTGTTGCCGAATTCTGTCTAGAGGCTCTACATCCCCCCCAGGGTAGATGCGAGTCGGCGAGAAAATACCAGCTTGTGCGCCACGCTACAAGAGGCGCGGTGGTGCTCACGAGCGAGGCGTAGCCGATGCAATGCGCGGTAACCCTCACGGCTGCGGAAACTCGCCACAAGGCGGCCCGGAGAAGCCGCCCGCCGGCCCGAGTGTGGCGCCGCTCACGCGGCGATTTGATCGAACCGCAATGCAGCCCGCGACAGGAAGAGCCATTTGCCGGCGCCTTCCAGCAACCCGGCCGCACGCAGCCGTCCGATCGCGTCGATGAACGCGAGTCGGTTTGTCTTTTTCACCTGCATCGCACGGAATAGTGCTTTGCGGGTGATCGCCTTTCTGCCGCTGCAGTCGCGCGCCAGAAGGGCCTCCAGGACCGCGAACTCGTGGATACGCTCCTCTTCCGACTCGGAGCGGTCGTGGTGTATCCCGAAGAACCGTGCGGCGGCATAGGTCGGGGAGGCCAGGTCTCCCCAGCGGTTCACAAGCCCGTCGTAGCTGAGCCGTGCCAGCGCCGACGGTATGTCCCCTGGGAGGCTGGTCGTGCGGGCGAGTTCAAACTCGCTCCACGGCCGGGGGTGGTCGAGCATCAGTTCGAGAAGGGCGTTATCGAGCGCTCCTGCGGCCTCCGTGCTTTCACGGTGTTGCATATTGGTCTGTGACCTCCCATGCCGCCGCCCTGCTAGCGCCCCGTGGCGCCGCAATGCGCACGGCTTCCGGTTACAGAACAATCAACATACGGGCGTTGTATGGAAGTTCAGCGCGGGGACGCGCAGTTGACACACACTTGAATCACTGCGGACCACGCCACCCTCACGCCGCGCGCATCGCCGGTGCTCGATCGGCGGCGCGATCTCTGACGCACAGCGAGTAGCCGACCCCGCGAACGTTGACGATCCAGCCCTCGGCTCCCACCGCCGCGAGCTTGCTCCGCAACCGTGAAGCATGCGAGTCAACGGTGCGGGTCACGCAAAGTGCCTTGTAACCCCACACCTCCGAGAGAAGCTCCGACTTCGTGAACACCCTCCCTGGACAGCGAGCGAGGCATACAAGCAATTCGTACTCCATCCGCCGCAGCGCGACAGGGTGAGACCTAAACGTCACGCTTCGCGCCTCCTGGTCGATAACGAGGTCGCGGTGCGACACCAAGCCGAAGGAGGCGAGGGCCGATGAACGCCGCACGAGGGCGGTGATCCGCGCGAGTAGCTCCCGTGGGTGAACGGGCTCTCGGATAACATCGTCGCTTCCAGCGTCAAATGCGCGCAGCACATCGCTCTCGGTGTCACCCGGCGCGATCCATAGAACTCGCACGCTCGGACTGACCGCCGGGGCAAGCGCGCCCGCTCGAAGTTCACGGAGCACCGCGAGCGCTGCCGGGTCGCGCCCGCAGCCAAAGATCAACAGCTCGACATCCCCGGGCTCGCAGCACAACCCCAAAAACTCCTGATTGGGTGCCTTTCGAGCATCAAAGCCGTCGAGTAGTAGCTCATCCACTATCGGTTTGTTCCGCAATGCATCCCCAAAGACGACAATCGCTTTGCCTATGGTGTTTTCGTTGCTCGGTGCATCTGTCATCTATTCCGGCCTTTCCTTTCCAAGTGGCATGACCTCGGCTCCCGGCTGCAGGCGAGCAGCGACACTTCACCCCTGAAGGTGAAGTGCTGGAATCGTGCGAGTTAGGTGCCCTGGCCCGCTTCGCGCGGCTTGCCTCGCTTCGCCGCGCCGCCACGGAATCGTGTTGACGGCACACACATCTAACTGCCCTACCGGACGGGTTAACTCACGGCAGGAACCAGCACCGCAAGGCTCTCGGTCGTGGTGAGAAAGGCTAGGCCAGCGAGTGCCGGCCGTGGCGTGCGATTCTCGACCCGGAAAGGTACACGTGTGGTGTGGCGATGAGAACGGGCGACTGAGACAGGTGCGATGAGAGCCCAACCGCGCGGCGGAAGTGGGGCTATTCTCTGCGCCATGAACCGGCATTTGCTCCCTTCGAGTCCTGCCCTCGTTGCGCTCGCATGTGCCGTTCTCGTTGGGGTCGCCTTACTCGCGATCCCGATTACAGCGAACGCCGGTGGCGGGCAAGTGTTCGTCGACTGTCAAACCTTGGGTCGGGCGGCTTCGGCTACCACGCGAGCGTCCGCCCGTCTACGTGCGTCTTTCAGGGGTTGCCGCCGAGCGGCTCGAAGGAATGGAAGCTCTCGAGCTTGCGGTGGTCCGGCTGGGACACGAGCATCGCGGTGGCGACCGGCCTCTACCACTACCGGCACGGCGAATACCGGGACGGGAGGCTCGTCTACCCGGTCGTGTCGACCCGAATTGTACTGTCGCGTATCCGGGTCGGGTGCGACGGGCGGCGCTACTACACGAGCGTGGGCGACGGCGAAGGGACCAACCGGCTCTCGGCTAGCTGCACCGCCGGTTAGTCGCTCTATGCTCTGCGTCATGAAACGGCTGATCGCGGCTCTTGTCGTGCTCACCCTCGCCGCGGGGGTCGCCGTCGCGACCGCTGGCAGCACAAGCCAGCCGATCCTCACGGGACCAAACCCATTCAACGCGAAGGGGTTTGGCGAAGTCAAGCCGAGGACTATCTTTCTAGGCGGCGATCCAACGGGCCTTGTCTGCCGCATTCACTGGCTCTCGTGGGGCGGCGAGTTCGCCGTGGGGAACGGCATAGGGTGGTACATCAACTCACACGAGAGTGTCGCTGAAGGTCACGCGGCACCAGCAGTGGTCGTGCTCTACCGACTCGGTACGTGGGAAGGTCGCAGTGCGTATAAGGCATGGACCTGGTACTACCCCGGCAATGGGAGCGGGTTCGGTCACATACCCCGATGCAGCGTCGGACAATGACCAAACGGAAAGGCATCACAATCGTCGTCGGCGTAGCGGTTGCCGCGCTGCTCGGGCTGTACTTCACGGGCAGCCTCGACCGCCCGCTCTACAGCGTCGGGCTCAACTTCCATGAATGCGCCCGAAACGGCTTCGGCGCGACCTTCTGCGGCAAGGAACTAGACGAATACCGCGCACGGATCGAGCGCGTCAAAGAAAGCGTTACGCACGCGAAAGAAAACCTCGAAACCAGCGAGCGGGAAGCGGGCGCGAAAGCCAGAGAAGCGGCTCACGAATCCGAACAACAGCAGCAGCTCGAAGCGGCAGAGCGGCGTAACAAAGAAATGCGCCAGTTGATCGCGAAGATGACCGAAGAGCGGCATATCTATGAAAGCGAACCCGAAAGCTCAGTTGCTGGCGCAACAGCGAAGGGCACCTACGAAGCCGACCGGGCGCAGCTCCAACAACTCCAGATCGAACAGAAGAACAGCGCCCCGTAGCGCACCCTGCGTCCCAGTCGTAGCCGGATCGACTCCTTCGACGGGTCGATGCCTGCACTATACGGAGTTATAGGGGGTTTATCGAGGTCGCGTAAACCCTCTAAAACTCGGTAAGACTCCCGTTGCGGAGGGGCCCGCGCTCATGCGAGCCGACCGGCGTCGCAGGCGCGTTCGGCGAGCTGATCCCAGCCGATGTAGTGGGCGCGCGAAGCGCGACCGTCGCTGTCGACAGGGACGCCCTCGCCGGCCAGCAGCCGCACGCACTCTCCGGGGTCGGCGGTCTTGGTCGCAAAGCTCCGCCACGCCGCGGGCACTCGCCCACCTGGCGGCAGCACGCGGTGAGCGGGAAAGTCGGGCAGCTCGACGGCGGCGCGCAGCACCTCGCGGCCGTGACGCAGGTCGCCGTGTACCACGAGGGAGATGTCGTCAAAGGTCGTCCACTCGCCGGCCGTAATTAGCTGCGCGATCGCGAGGTACGGGTTAGCGGACCGATACCTCGGCGTGAGTCGCCAGCGAGTGTGCTCGCCGTGACGGAAACCTTCCGCGACGCCGCGCGCGGCGAGCGCGTACAGCGCGGCGTGAATGTTCGCCGCGTCGTAGTCGATCTCCCGCGCTACCTCGCTCGTTGACAGGCCCTCATCGGTGTCCAGGCCGGCCAGCGCCGCGATCTCCTGCTGGCGGCGTCCGAGGCCGAGGCTGGCGAGGTCGGCGCCGTCGCCGTCACGGTCAGAGGCGGGGCGGACTGCCTGCGCGAACGCGAGCAGCGCCGCGGCGGTCGACTCGGCGAGCTCGGCGAGTGTCTCCTGGGCCTGCGGGGTATCGATCATGGCTCTGCTCTCCTTCCGTTGAGGGATTGCGCGCTCGGCCCGCCCCCTCGCCCCACCGCCTACGTGGGCGGCGGGGGTGAGGGGGCGGGCGCCGCTATCGGTCAGCGCCACGATCACGCGAGGCTGTAACGGCGCGGCTTCTCATTGACGAGCTTCACCTTTTTCGCCTCGGCGAGCCGCTCGAGGCAGTTGCCGACCGCACCCGAGCTGCGCTCGAGGGCGTTGGCGATCTCGGTCGGCCCGTGCGGGCCGCTGCCGGCGTTGTCCTTGAGGTAGCCCATCACGAGCGGGTCCAGGCCACCCGGTTTGAGCTTGCCTCCCTCGGGCTGGCTGGCGCTCGCCGCGGGCGCGCTCTTCCCGCCGGCCGGCTTGTCGGCGGCGGGTGCCTTGGCGCCCTTGCCGTCGCCCGCCGTAGCGGCCGGCTGCTCGGCCGCGAGCACATGCCCGGCGTATGCCTCGGGCATCTCAACCCCGGCGAGCGTCCAGCGGTCCGGCAGCCGCTTCCCGCGGTCGCGCCCGCCCTGATGGCGGGTGACCTCACCGGCGTCGGTGAGCCGCCCGAGCACCTTCCCGGCCGTGGAGCGGCCGATCCCGGCGACCTGCGCGATGCCCTCGGTCGTGCCGCCCGGGGTCGTCTGCACCGCCGCCTTGACGGCCTCCTCGGGCGAGCCCTTCGATTCGGTCTTCGTCTTGCTGCTCATCGTCGATTCTCCTTTGTTAGAGCCCTTTCCGGGCCTTTGGCGGAGGACGTGGTAGCTCTCCCGGCGGGGCAAGTCAAGTCCTTTCGCACGACCCTCCGAGGTCGATGGCGCCGTTCGCTAGCAACCGTGCGAGACACGGCCAAGACGACGATTCGAGGCGGCGGATGCGCGCTGCGGCGGATCGGCCGCCCCTCGCGCGCGGCTCGGCCGAGGCCGGCGAGAGCGCGGTGCGGCGGACCTCGCAGGCGAACTTGACTTGTGCCGGCGGGTCGAGCTAGACGTGTGTCCCGATGCAGACGAACGGACTCAATAGGCGATGGGTGGCGTGGTGAGCCTTGCCGCGAGCGGCGTGCTGGTCGCGCTCGGCGTGTGGCTGCTTGGGGGATTCGTCCTGCGTACTGGCGGGGCGGTCCTCGCGGTAGGCGGGCTTTTCGCGACCGCGATGACCGGGTCGCTCACGATGGCGGCAGCGACCATCACCGGCGCCGTTGCGTGGCTTGCCGGGCACTGGCTGTTCGCGGTGCGCCACCACTATTTCCGCTCCCCGCTCGCGCGTCGTGTCTTTCTCGATCGGCTACCCGCCGTCCTCGATCCGACGAGGCGGTGGGGTGTACCCAATGTCCCGCCGGGGTGTCGCCGATGAGCCAACGTGAGCCCGAAATCACCTCGCACCGAAAGGGCGCCACCATCGAGGTTAATCGTGACGGTATGCCAGTCGGCGTCGTGACCGACCTCGGCCACCGCCGATTCGCGATGCGCCTCTACACGGCCGAGTGCCCGTGGCAGACATACGCAGGCGTCGCCAGCTCCGAAGCTCAGGCCATCACGACCGTCGGGCTGCGCGGGGAGACCCCTGCCCACATGGAGGATCGATGAGCGTAACCGTGGTCACCTTCAAGGACGAGGGCTGCGACGGCTACGGAGTGCCGATCGGCCCGGTAGTCGCAATCCGAGCGGAAGGCGAGGACGCCGAAGCCGCAGCAGCGGCCGGCGTCCCCTTTCGCTACCAGCCCGAGCAGGCAGACAATCTCGGCTGGAAGTCTTACCGCGAGGCCGTGGCCATCGCGGAAGAGCACGGCGTCCCACTAGCTGAATGGTGACGCACGCCATGCGACTTGTAGGGCGGCGGGAGGCCCATCGCTCCCGTCATAAACAAAGGCCAGCCGCCGCCCTACAAGCAACCTTCGCGGCGCGAGGACCACTGTCACAAAAAGGTTTCCGGCAAAGCCTTGATCTTTACCCGCGGTCGAGCTAGACGTGTCCCGCCAGCAAGGCACGTTCTAGTCAAAGGAGAAAACGCATGGAATCACCACACTCGCAGGACACAAACGGCGGCGAGGAGCGCACCTCACCAAAAGGCGCGACATTTGACCGTGACAGCCTGCTCGACCTGGTGCGCTCGATCGTCGGGCACTCCGCGGTGAGAGGCGCCACCGTCGAGATGGTCCGAGAGGGGCTCAGCCAGCCGGCCGAAGCGCGCATGTCCGAGGGTATTCGCGCCGGTGCAACCGAAGCGGTCACCCGCCTTTCGGATGGGCTGCGCGGCGGCGTGAAGGATGCCCTCGACGCACTCGATGACGACGACTGGACGCTGATCGCCCGCGAGATGCTGGAAAGCGCGCAAGAGGAAGCAGAGGCGGCAGCGGTGGCGTAGCAGCCGAGCGTCTCGCAGGGCGACGGGAGCACCCCCACGGTTCCGTGACCCCACACACGGTTCCATCCCGTCGCCCTGCGAGACGACCCGGCTCCCCGTTTGGGAGGTACAGAAATGGACAGCTTTTTCACTGTGAGAATCACGAGCAGCGACGAGTTCGACGTGCCATCGCTCACCGCGCCGGATGTGAAAGACGCGCTGGAAGCTCGGGCGGTCGAAGAGGACGTTCCGGTCGAAAGCGTCACGGTGCAGGCATGGGTGCGGGTGCAAGCGTGAGCTACGACGAGGTGGGACGCACACGAGCGCTTCTGCTGACGCGGATCGCCCTCTACGGCTACACGATGACTCAGGTGATCCCGACGAGGGAGTGGAGCGGTCCGAGCTACACCTACACGATCGGCCTCCCCCAGCACATCGGTCACCCCGAGCTAGCCGTTTGCGGCCTCAGCCCGAAGGCGAGTATCCGCGTGATCACCTCGGTCGTCGGGCTGCTGGAGGAGACGCCCGAGGCCGAAGGGCGCGTGGTCGGAGCGTTCGCAAACGACGTGCCGTGTTGGATCGCGCCCATTCCCGACCGGATGGTCGACTCCTACCTCGGCCTCGCCGAGTGGTGGCGACGCGACCACCACGACGGCGGGACGGCCGCAGTGAAGCAGATCATCGTTTGCGATCCCACCTGCCGCTTCCCGTGGGAGCAGGGCTGCCAACCCGGATACGGGCGCGGGCAGTCCCTGCTGCTCCCGCAGATCACGGTACGCGAGCCGCGCACTACCGTCACCGACCAGCAGGGCGGCGCCAGTGCGACCGGCTGACCCCCCCACAACGCGCCCACTCGGGCGCTGTAGCGCCACGTCGCGGCCACACGCCGGCTGGCGCGCAACCCCCAGCGCTCGCCGGCATCCCGCCCACCGACAGCCCACAGCTATGCGCTACCGCGTCCTCGTACCGGCTGAGCCCAACGACGCGATCGACGGCGAGCTACAGCCCCGGGACGCCATGATCTACGTCAACTGCGATGCGTCCTACCGCAATGGCTGGGCAGGGATCGCATACCAAAGCGATCAGCTCGAAAGCCAAAGCCGGCTCGTGGACTGCAAGAACAACGGCGAGGCCGAGCTGCGAGCGCTTCTGCTGGCGATGAGCGCAGCGGAGCAGGCACACCTTCCCCACGTCACCTTCAGGACCGACTGCGAGTCCGCTGCGCGACCGCACCGCGGCGAAAGCGAGCACCTGCGCCCATTGCGCGAGGCGGCATGCCGCCATCTGGCCAGACACCAGCCAGGGTGGTCGATCGCCCAAATCTCCCGCACCGAAAACGTGCTCGCCCACGCGCTCGCGCGGAAAGCACGCCGAACCCGCGACGACGTATCGGTATGCGTTGACAGCCAGCTTGCCGAGGCCCTTATCCAGCGCGCCGGAATCCCCGAGACGCCGAATGGCCGTTGGCGAGTAGCGCCCGACCGGCACGAGACGAGCATCGGCGGGGCGCTGAGCGCCGCACTCCTGAAGCTCGCCACCGGAGGCGCGCATGCCGCGAGCTGACCCCAGCCGCGATCCGTGGGCCATGTACTACGTCGTGCGCAACGACCGCCGTCTCAGCTTCGCTCAGGCGATGGCCACCACGTCAAGAGCATCCGAACCTCGTCAAAGACCGTAAGCGCGTGCCCTGACCACAAATAGCAAATAGCGTTCATTTGCAGGGCTTTCGAGTGGCGAGAGGCGGACTTGAACCGCCGACACCTCGATTTTCAGTCGAGTGCTCTACCAACTGAGCTATCTCGCCGGGACCACGATCCTAGCGCCTCAGTAGAGCTTGAGCCACTGCGACGGGCTGTGCCCCTGCGCCACCGACACGGGGTCTCGCGATGGTCGTCGCCGCGGACGCGGTCGCGTGTTCACGGGTTGGACGTCAGGTCGTTTAGAGTGGCGCCCGGCATGAGTGACGAGGAACTTGACGAGCTCATACTCGGTCGACTGATGAACCGGCGGGAAGCCGCCCACGCAAACCTCAGCGCCACGGCGACTCAGAGTCCAGCCGACCTGGCGACCTCGTTCAACGAGCCCGAGAGCCGAGTAGAGGCGCGTATTCTCGTGCTCGCGAGCGAAGGCAGGATCAAAGAGTCTGAGGCGGCGCCAGGCCGCTGGATGATCGCCTGAACGCCGGGCCCGGCTCCGCCCGTGACCCGGCCCGCCGCAGCTCGCGGGCCGCGAAGTTCGTGTTCCGCTGGGATCGCGGTTCACATTCACTTGTATGGACCCCACCGGCTCCGAGCACGACGCGCCCGACGCGCCGTCCCAGCTCACGGTCACCTTCGATGACGTGCAGCGCCCGTACCGACGCCGCCTCCTCCTGGGTGCCGCCGCGGTCGCGCTGACCCTCGTCGTGTCCGGCGCGGCTTGGCGTCTGATCACTCTCCCTGGTTCTCCTGCGACCCGCCAGGCGCACCATTCCGCTCGCCACGGCCGACGTCACGCGCGCCGGGCTCGGCGGGTCGCGCCGGCACGCCGAGCGTCTGCACAGCCTGCCGCCCGCCCGCGACGCCTCACGCAAGCCCGCTCTCCCAACAGACGCCGCGCAGTTTCCACGAGCGAGATCCCGCCCAATCCGGGTCCTTCGCGTCTCAAAATTTACCCGTCGGTCGGACCGGGGCGTCCACTTTCCCGACCCGCTGTCGGTCAAAGTCCACGAAAGGGACAGTTCGAATATCTAGGCAAGTAAGCCGCGGGTTACACGGAAGGCCCAGCCACCGTGGCCCAACGGCACGCGAGGCCCTTCTGACGATGGTGTGGGGGTTAACTAAGCACCCCATTGTTGGAGGTGCGCGCCGCTGCGCTCACGGGACGTAGGCCGCCGTGGACAGTGGAGGCAAATGATGAGTCCCAATATGTCAGCCCCGTTCTTGGACTTTGTGGCCCGTCGACTACAGGCCGTGGCGGAGCCCAATCGCATACGCATCCTGAAGATGCTCGAGGGCGGGGAAGCGACCGTTCAAGACCTCACGGACGAGCTCGCGACGACCCATCAGAACGTGTCGCGGCATCTCGCTGTGCTCTACCAATCGGGCATGGTGAGCCGCCGCAAGGACGGCAGAACCGTGTGGTACACGCTCGCTGACTTCAGTGCCCTGCGCTTGGTCGAGCAGGCGGCACAGAGCGCCAGCGGCTATGTCGAGGAGCTGGCGACGATCGCCGGCCTCGACGTTTAGCCCTGACTGCCTAACACTCGCGGCCCCAGCTAGCCGCCGATATCGCCGTGTTCCTCCCCTCGCAGCGGGGCCGATTACCGCTGCCCGCGTTCACGGTTTCAACCCGCAAATAAGTGATTACGTATTTACGTGGATACGTAAATGATTATTTGTAGTAAATAGCACAGCCGCTCCTTACCTTCGGCCCTATGACTAGTTCTCGTAGGACCCACAAAGGTGAGAGCCAGGACCGCTTCACCCGGCCACAGACGGACGGAGTGAAGCGACTGGCGCGTATCGCGGCTCGTGCGTTGTTGTGGGGATGCGTGCTGCTGCTGCTTATTCGCGGCGCGCTCTCGATGCTCAACACCGAATCCCGCGTGCCCACCACCACAAGCGGTGTGACGGTGACTGCGACACAGCCCGCCACGACCGAAACGGCGAAGGCGCAAAGGAAGTGATTGGCGTGTCACGGAAAAGACTTATCGGCTTTGCAGGGCTGCTGGTGATCTGCTTCACGATGGCGTTCCCGGTCGCCGCGCTCGCTTCGGGCAACGACGTCGGTCGGAACGTGGCGAAGTTGCTGACGGGGTACGCCACCGAGTTGTACGGCGGGATCGTGGGCGTGGTCAGTTTGATGTTCCTGCTTAACCGCAGGTACACCGAGCTGGTCGTTTTCCTGTGCGCCGCGATCGCGGTGGCGTGGATGGTGTTCGCGCCGTCTGAGATTGCCACCGCGGCTGAAGCCATCGGCAAGCAGATCTTCGGGTGAGTGGAGCCGGCTGTGAGTGACTCCACCCACCCGATCCGCAGCTACCAGCGGATTTTCAAGCCAGATCGGCGAGTGTACGCGATCGACGGCCGGCGGATTCCGGTCCCTGGCGGCGTGCCGCTGGAGTGGCTGTGCTGGGCGTTCTGCTCGCTGATCGGCGTGCTGGTGCTGAGCCAGCGCTCGATCGTGGTGGCCGGCATCGTCGCCGCGCTCGTGGCGCTGCTGGCCGCCAGCACGAACGGCGCAGCTGGTGCGGTCCTCGGCGGACTCGCCGGATTCGTGACGACGCTGCTCGCGGGCGTGGCATTGGACTGGCTCGATTGGCCGCTTCGGCTGCTCATCGCGCCGGGGATGATCGCCACGCTTGCCGGGCAGTCCTCGCCCGACGGCCGCCCGGCGCACAGCTACCTGACCTCGCTCGCCGCGCTCCGGCTCAGGGCGGCCCGCCGCTCGCTGGATGGCGCGATCGGCGCCGAGGAGCAGGAGCGGGTGTGGGCGCCGCAGGTGTGGGTCGCGCCCGATCAGCACTCGCCCGTGCTTCACCACGGTCGCGTGAGAGGTCCCGCGAGGCTCGTGTTCGCGCACAGGGTCGTCGCGATCCCTGGCCGTGGCAGGCTCATCATCCGCCGCGCCGAGGGGCACAGGGTGCGGTCCGGCGAGCGGCTGTGCGAAGTCGTTGAGCTGGCGGAGGGCCAGGTCGTGGAGGTCCGGCCATGAGCGGCTTCTCCTTGCGCTACGCGCACGGCAACGTGCTGGTCGGCCGCCGCGAGGACCGCGCCGCGCTGTACCGGCTGGCGATGACGGCCTACCCCTATCTGCCCAACGGCGGGAAGTGGGCCCTGCAGCGCCGCCTGCAGCGCCTTGCGCACACGATCGCCGCCGACTTCTCCTTGTGGCGGGTAAACAGGGCGTTCGCGGCTGAGGACTACGTCGCGCAGACCGCCGGCCTGCTCGATGCTCGTCACCAGGACCCGCAGGCGTGGCAGCACTATCTGCGGGGCCACGAGCAGCGACTGCGGGAACTCGGCTCGCACACCCCCGAGGTGTACCTCGCCGTTTCGCTCGCCGGCCCCAAACCGGACGGTCTTGGCTCCGGGCTGCTGCGCACCGTCGACAGGGTCCGCCGGCAGGTGGAGGAGGTCGCTGGGATCGACGGCGGCTGCCCGATCACCGGAAGCGAGCTTTCAGAACTTGCGACCCGCGAGCAGCGCATCTTCGAGCGCGTCGGCGGGGTCATCCACGCCCGCCGCGCTCGGACGGTCGAGCTTCAGTGGCTGCTCGCGCGCGCAGTCTGCCGGGGCCTGGGCGAGCCGACGCTGGATGCGAATTGGGCGCCCGACGCGCTGATCGTCTCCGCCCCGGGCGGCGGGATCGAGTTCGAGCCGCTGACGCACGACCTGCGCCGCTGCGCGCAGGCCGCGATCACGGAGCACGACCAGCACCTCGTAGTCGAAAGCGAGCACGGCTGCTCCTATCAGGCGCTGCTCGCGATCGGTGCGCTCGCCGAAGCGCCCGAGTTTCCAGGCTGGACCTCCGAGGTTCTGTACGCGCCGTTGGAGAGCCTGCCGTGGCCGGTCGACGCCGTAGTTCACTGCCGCTGGCTCGGTAACAGGCAGGCGCTCGCGCAGGTGCGCAAGCGGATTCAGGATGTCGAGCACGCCTTCAACGAGCAGGTCCAAGGCGCGGCGCACGGGCCGAGCGTGCTGGCGGGCGTCGACCGCGTTCTCGCACGCGAATACGAGGCACAGCTTCAGGCCGGCGGGCACCCGCCGATGCTCTATGGCTGCCTCGGGCTCGCGGTCGGCGCGGACAGCGAGGAGGAGCTAGAGCGCCGGGTCGCCGCGCTGCGGGAGCAGTACGGCGATATCACCCTGCATAGGCCGGCCGGGGCGCAGTACCAGCTCTGGCTGGAGCACCTCCCTGGCTCAGACGGGTGGGTGGCGTGATGCGCGCCTACACGCAGCAGCTCACGGTCGAGCAGTTCGGCGGGATGGTCGCCACGGCCAGCAGGATCGTCGGCTCTCACCGCGGCCCATATATCGGTTACACCCCGACAGGCTCACCGCTGCCGGTCCGCTTTGATCCTTCACAGGCACCGAAGGAAGATCGCGCCTCGGCGGTCCTTCTGATCGGCACGTTGGGAAGCGGCAAGACGGTCGCCGCTCAGACGATCGAGTACGCCGCCGAGCGGATGGGCAGCGCGATCGTGGACTTCGATCCGAAGCCCGACCACGGGCTTCACACATTGCCCGAGCTCGCCGGCCGGCTGCAGGTGCTCGAGCTATCCGGCGCGGAGTCGCAACAGGGCCGGTTGGACCCGCTCGCGATCGGACTGCCCGACCTGCGGGAGGAGCTGGCCGTCTCATACCTGTTGGAGTTGCTGCCCGGCAACCCTGCGCAGTGGGAGAACGCGATCTCCCTCGCGGTCAAGGAAACCGTGCGCGAGGGCTCCCGTGGCTTGCTGCGCGTCGCCGACCTGTTGCTTACGAGCGACCGGCCGGGAGCGAAGGACGCCGGTGAAGCCTTGCAGGTCATCCGGGACTTCGGGCTCGCGCGCCTCGGCTTCGGCAACGGTGAAAATGCTGTCACCCAGGCGCAGACGCCGGTCACCACGATCCGTATGCCGGGACTATCGTTGCCCGACCCGGCCGCCGGACGTGAAAGCTACACGCGCGCCGAGCGCGTGTCCGTGGCGACACTTTCACTTGTCGCCGCCTACGCGCTGCAGTTGATTTCCGGCGACCGCAGCACCCACAAGGTCGTTGGTCTTGACGAGATTTGGTTCCTGCTGGCAAGCCCGCAGGGCCGTCAAATCATTCACCGTCTCGTCAGGCTCGGTCGCGCCTTCAACGCGACGCTGCTGCTGGGGACGCACAGAATCGCCGATCTCGGTGACCTTGCCGAGCTGATCGGCGTCGTGTTCGTCTTCGGCCAGGACTCCGATGCCGGCGCGGAGGCGGCCCTGCGATTCATCGGCCTGCCACCCACACCTGACCTGATCGCAAAGGTCCGCGAGTTCCGGGCCGGCCACTGCCTAATGCGTGATTTGCAGGGCCGTGTCGGCGAGGTGCAGATCGACTTGGTCTACCCGCACCTATTGCAGGCGCTCACGACCACACCCGGCCAGCCAGAGAGGAGCGAGCAGTGAAACCTTCAATCGTCCTGCGGCCGGCGAGGTGGCTGATCCGGCACAAGCGCCGCGCCACCCTGATTCTCGGCCTCACACTATTGCTCATCGTGCTCGCGCACCCCGGCGCGCTCGCCGACGACGTGTACGGCAACATAAGCCCGGCGCCACAGCTACCGCCCGGCGGATGGGTCGGTCGTTACCCGGTCGAACACTACCAACTCGACCAATACTTCCCGGCGATCTCCGTCGGATTCACCAGCGGAGTTGACGCCTCCGGGGTCGCGCCGATGATCGCCTACTTCGGCGCACAGATTCTGTGGCTCGTTACCTGCTTCTTGGCGAACGGCGTGATCTTGTTGTTCGCCCTCGCATTCAACTTGAACCTGCTTACAGGTAATGGCACACGGGGCTCCGGCGCTCTCACGCCCATATCGCAGGCGATTCACAATATGTACACGAGCACCTTCGGGACGCCGTGGCTGATCGCGATGGTGGCACTCGTCGGCTGCTGGGCGATGTGGAAGGCGCTCGTGCAGCGGCAGTACACCCAAACAGCGAGCGCGCTCGCAGTCTCCTTTATCTACTTCCTGCTTGCGATCGGGATTGTCACCCAGCCAGAAAAGACGATCGCACCAGCGAGCAAGCTGTCAAACGAGCTGTCTACCGCGATCTTGTCTTTGACGAACGAAGGCAGCGTAGGCAACGAAGAAAAAGCCAAGACCGCAGCAAGCGATCAGCTCTTTGAATTGCTCGTGCTCAACCCGTGGACGGTGCTGGAGTTCGGCGGGGTCGAGCACTGCGCCACCGTCAAAAGCGGCAAACCGCACTCCGAGGCAGTACGGCCGCTCAGCTCCAACCCGGAAGAAGAAACCCGGCTCGCAACCCAACTCGAAGACGGCACCGAAGTAAAAGGGCAGGGCGGGAAGGTCTGCATCAACAACCGCAACAAGTACGCCACCCATTTTCTGCAGTACCCGTTTCAGTCACCAAACCGAAACAGCGAGCACGAAGCGCTCGAACACGGCGACGAGGAAGACCTACCGGACGCAGACTCCAGCAAGAACAGCGGTGCCTACCCGCTCGGACCGGCCGACGAGCCAGCAGCCGAAGCGATGGGCAAGGGCGGGCAGTACCAGCGCCTACTGCTCGCCTTCGTGATCCTGCTCGGGGAGATCGGCGCCTACCTACTGCTCGGCGCGCTCGCCGTCGGGGTCATCCTCGCGCAGATCCTGCTGCTCGCGCTGCTCGCGTTCGCCCCGGTCGCATTGCTCGTCGGGATATTCCCCGGCAGAGGCCACGAGTTTTTCCGTAAGTGGCTGGGAAAGCTCGCCGGCTACCTCGCGCGGAAGGTCATCTACAGCCTGATCCTCGCCGTCGTCCTGGCCGTGTGCTCGGCGCTCGACAACGCGACCAGCAACCTCGGATGGCTACTTGCCTTCAGCTTGCAGGCCGCGTTCCTGTGGACGATTTTCCTGCAGCGTAAGAAACTGACCGACGACCTGCTGTCAGGCACAGTCGGCCATCACGGCGAGGACGGCAACCGCCTGGCGAACCTCTACTTCGCCAGCCGCCTCGCGCGGATGGTCCCGACGCCGGGGCTGCCGAGCATCCCGAGTCTGCCTAGCCTTCCGAAACTGCCGCACCTGCCTTGGCCCAAATCCGGCGGCGGCAGCGAATCCCCCTCTGGCGAAACACCAGGGGGCGGCGCCCCACCGCCGCCACCACCTGCAGGTGGAAGCCCTCCACCTCCGCCGCCGAGCGGAGGACCCACAGGCGGAAGCGGCGGTGGTGAAGCGGGTGGTGAAACGCACCTCCCGCCGAATCCGCCGAGCCCCCACGAAACGCCGACGCACGGCCCAGGCTCGCCACCGCCGTCCACGGGCGCCAGCGAGGATGAGTTGCCAGGCGCCCCGACCCCAGGCGAAGCGGGCACACCACCGCACGGCGGGCCCGCCGCGCCAACGCCGGCCAACACGCCGATCCCATCGCCCGCGCACCCCGGCGGCGAGCCAGCCGAGGACGAGTTGCCCGGTGGCGAGCCCAGGTCTGCGCAGGCGCCCACCGAGACGCCCGACGGCGCGACGCGCGCACCTGATCGCAAGCCTGCGGCGGCCGAGCAGCAGCCCGAGCCCTCGAAGGTCACCTCCACAGGCGAGGTCACCAGCGCGCTCGTGCACAGCACGCTCGCGTCGAGCACCTCGCCGCCGATGCCGGCGCCGGTCCAGCCCCCCGCACCAGCTACCGCGGCGCCGACGCCAGGGCCCTCAACTACCGCCGCGCCGCCAGTGACCTCGGCGCCCGCGGCAGGAGCCTCGCGGATCGCCTCGCACGACGACGCGCTCGGCCAGGAACCCACGTTGGCGCGCGGGCCAGCTACCGCGGTGCCTGCGGTGAAGCCGGACACGAGCCGCAGCAGCGCCACGCCGCCCGCCGTACAGGCACCGAGCCCGGCCCGAGAGCCCGTCGCGCGGCTCGTCAAAGCGCGGCAGAGCAACCCACCTACTGACCCCGCGACCCCGGAGGACGAACTCGCATGAGCTGGCGCATAGAAAATTCAGACGCTCTTTCACTTCTGCGAGAACTCCCTTGCGAGTGGGCGCAGACGTGTGTGACAAGCCCACCCTATTGGGGACTGCGGGACTACGGACTCCCACCGGCAACCTGGGGAGGCAACCCGAAATGCCGCCACTCCTGGGGGGCAATGCAGCGCGGCCGGCGCGGCGACCTTCTCCCCGGTTGTGAGACTCGCTCGCGAAGCCGGCTCGGGATTGACCATCGTCAGGGACATGCCGGCGTGCAAGGCGGTCATTTCTGCGAACGGTGCGGCGCGTGGCGCGGATGCCTTGGACTGGAGCCGACGCCGGAGCTTTACGTCAATCATGTGGTCACAGTTCTGGACGAGGTTCACCGCGTTCTGAGAGGTGACGGGACGCTGTGGTTGAACCTCGGGGACTCATACACCTCCGGTGGCCGTTCGTGCCGGACCGCCGACCCGATGCTGCCCAGCCGGGGAATGAGTGAGCGGCCAGCTACACCGCCCGGCCTGAAGCCGAAGGATCTCGTCGGCGTCCCCTGGCGAGTCGCCTTCGCCCTACAGGAGCGCGGCTGGTGGCTGCGCTCGGACGTGATTTGGGTGAAGCCCAACCCGATGCCCGAGAACGTGCGCGACCGGCCAACTCGCGCGCACGAGTACCTCTTTCTCCTGACCAAGCAGCCGCGTTACTTCTACGACGCCGACGCTGTCCGTGAACCTGACGCCAACCACTGCCCGAGCGCCGGGTTTGCGCGCCGCGGACGGCTCACCTACCAAGACCGCCGCGGCGAGCGTGCTCAACACGAACAACGGCGTGCAGGCAACGGTCGCCAGCGCCGCTCGTGGTGGAAGGTCACGGGGCGAGGCTATCCGGGCGCGCAGGCGGTTTTCCCCGAAAAGCTGGTGGAACCATGCATCCTTGCCGGAACCGCTCCCACAGCGTGTGGTATCTGCGGGGCGCCCTGGCAGCGCGAGCGCGCAACGCGACTCGTCGAGGACGGTGTGTGGGGCCCAACGTGTGGCCACCAGAACGACGCCGGCCGCTGCCTGGTGCTCGATCCGTTCTGCGGCTCTGCGACTACCGGGGCTGTAGCTCACCGTCTCGGCCGGAACTTCCTCGGCGTCGAGCTGGGCCGCGACACGGCCAGGCTCGCGCGCCGCCGGCTGCAGGCGATCACCCCCGAGGTGAAGCTGTGAGCCCGCGCCGCTGGATACGCCGCCAACTAGAGCGGCCGGTCGCAGGGCACGAGCGCAGCACCGCCGCCGTCTGCGGGCTGCTCCTCATGCTGGCCGCCGCCGGTCTGATCCTCACAAGCCCCAGCCGCCCGGCCGTCGAAAGCCGTCGCCCAGCCCACCCCGCCACGGCGAGCGCCCCGGCGCGGGGCGAAGCGAACTCCCGATGGACGCCCGCGACCGCCGCTGAGGCGAAGGGGACCGCTGGCACGTTCCTGCACGGCTACCTCGCTTATCTGTACGGGCAGGCGCCGGCGAGCCAAGTAAAGGACGCGACCGGCCCGTTCGTAGCCTCCCTGGAGCACGCGCGGAGAGAGGTGCCGCCAGGGATCAAAGCGCTTCACCCTCGCGTCGTAAGCCTCGCGGTCTCCCCGCAGCCGCCCGGTCATGCGATCGCCACGGCGCTCGTCACTGACGCGGAAGTCGTCCACTACCCGATCCGGCTCCTACTCACCGAAAGCTCGCCCGGGTGGCAGGTCACAGGACTGGAGGGCACGCCATGAACGGGCAGCGCTCTCACAGTCGCCTGTTGCTGATGTGGCTGCTCGCGGGATCGGCGAGCACCTGCGCCGTGATGCTCGCCGCGTTCGGCGTCGCGGTCGCTGTGCTCGGCGCGAGCTTCGGCGGCTGCCAGTCGGGCAGCACCGAATCGACCCCCGAAGTCGAAGGTCCGACTCCCTCGGCGTATGCGCTTCATACGATCCCGCCGGAACGGTTGCGGTTGTACGAGGGCGCAGGCAGGCGTTTTGACATCGACTGGTCGTTCCTCGCCTCGATCGCCGAGCAGGAGTGTTCAAGCGGCGACTGCGCCGGAGTGAATTCCGCCGGCTGCGCGGGGCCTATGCAAATCGCATACGTGCGAGAAAGTGAATGCAGCCAGGACTCCGGGCCGACGTTGTGGGAACGCTACGCGGTCAACGCCGATCCAGGCCACCCGCTATCGGTGAATAACCCCGCGGACGCGATCTACACAGCCGCCAGGATTCTCCGCGAAGACATGGGCGCCCCGCCGACCGGCGGCACCTACGCCGAATATCACGAAGCCGCCTGTCACTACTACGGCGCCTGCGGCGACGCGACCGTCGCCTACGCCGAAGAGGTCATGGCCAGGGCGGTGCAGTACGGGTTCACAGGCTCTGGCGCCCCTCGTCCGAGCAGCCCAACGCTCGCGGAACCCGTCAGCGGTGGTTGCACAGCGGGGCCTGCGCCAACCCCGGCCAGCAGCTCACGGATTGTCAAAATCGCCGAAAGCCAGATAGGGCAGGGTGAAAACCCGCCGGGCAGCGAATGCACCATCTATGGGCCGTGCGAGGAATGGTGTGCCCTTTTCGCTAGCTGGGTGTGGATCAAGGCAGGCGTTCCGCTTGAAGGCTCGACAGCCGAGTACGGCTACAGCGGCTCGCTTTACACCTGGACAAAGGAACACGGCGGGAGATTCCTACCCGCCACGGCGACCCCGGCCCCAGGTGACCTTGTCTTCTACGGCTCCGGGCCAGGGCCAGGTGAAAGCAAGCACGTCGGCGTCGTGCAGCAGGTTTTCAAGGACGGGCGCATAACGACGATCGAGGGCAACTACGCCGGCCACGTCAGCCTCGTCGGCCCATTTTTGCCGTCGAGCCCGATCGGGGAGCGAGCCGGGATCTACGCCTATGCCCAGCCACCAACAACCACCGCAAAAGGGTGAAGACGGTGCCGCGAATTCACATAAACAGGCAGGCCGGCGAACCGGCCAACCGGGAGGCGGCAATGCCCACGCCAGCCAGGACTCGGCGATGCGCGCCGAGCAGACGAACCTACCCCCCCCCCCCCGAGAGGGGCGCGGCTTCACGGGAGCGCCGATGCGACCGGCGAGTAACAAACGGTCGCGGCGCGAGCCGGGGAAGATCATCGACCTATTCGCCGGTGCCGGCGGCTGGGCGGAGGGCCTTCGGATGCTCGGCATGAGCGCCCTCGCGATCGAGACAGATGAGTGGGCGTGCGCCACCTCGCGCGCGGCCGGGCACGAGTGCCTGCAGGCCGACGTCGCCGCGCTCGACCCTGCCTCGCTCGGCCCGGTGTGGGGCGTCATCGGCTCGCCACCCTGCCAGGCTTATAGCTCTGCGGGCAAGGGCCTCGGCCGCCAGGACAAGCCGCTGGTGATCGTGTGCGCGCACGAGCTCGCCGCCGGCAACGACAGCCGCCAGGAGCGCCTCGCGCAATGTCGGGATTCTCGGTCGCTGCTGACCGTCGAGCCGCTCCGGTACGTGCTCGCGCTCAGGCCCCGCTGGGTCGCGCTGGAGCAGGTCCCGGCTGTGCTGGAGCTATGGAGCGTGTTCGCGGAGCTGCTCGCGACGCACGGCTACCACACGGCAACGGGAGTCCTGAGCGCTGAGCGCTACGGCGTGCCGCAGACCCGCAAGCGGGCGTTCTTGATCGCCTCGCTCGACGGGCCCCTCCAGCTGCCGCCGCCGACGCACCGCTCATACAACCCGCGCCGACGCGGCGAGGTCCCCGAGGACGAGGTTGGCCTTCTGCCGTGGGTGAGCATGGCGCAAGCGCTCGGCTGGCCGACGGGCGATCGCGTCGGATTCCCGCGTCGAAACGACACCCCGAGCAACCAGCCCGCCAAGGGCGACACCGGGACGCATCGCGCTCGCGATCGCCGCCCGGCGTGCAGGCCCGCCTCGACGCTCACGGCGCGCACGAGGTCGTGGACGCGAAAGCCGTGCGTGCAGATCAGGCGCAGCGGCGATCGGATCGAGGAGGGCTTCGACCCAACCCAGGCGCCCGCGCAGGCAGTCACCATGCGAGTGAACCGTTGGCAGGCACACGACGTCGACGCCACAGAGGGTGAGGGCAGCGATTGGACCGGGCAGCGGCCAGCGCCGACGCTGGTGACCACTCGCCGATCCAAGGACGGGGCGCTGGTCGGCCGCCAGCTACCGCCTGGGGAGAGCGTGGAGCGAGGCGGCTGGGCGTGGCGCAACGGCACGCAGGCGAACGCCGCCGTCCGCAGCGATGGCGAGCCGGCGCCGACGGTTCACTTCGGGCACGCGCTCAACCAGGTCGAGTGGATTCCCTGCGGCGCAGACGGCAGCGGCAAAAGGTCGACGCCGAGCTGGGCGCGCGAGCGCCCGGCGACGACCGTCGCCTGCGACCGGCGCGTGCATCCTCCTGGCCATAAGCAGAACTCCGGTGATCCTCCGGGCCGCTACGAGCAGCGGCGCGGGGCCAACGCCGTCCGGGTCACCGTGGAGCAAGCCTCGATCCTCCAGGGCTTCCCGGCCGGCTACCCGTGGCAGGGAGCCCGCACCCGCCAGTTCACACAACTCGGCAACGCCGTCCCGCCGCCGCTCGCGCACCGCGTGCTCGAGCAGGCCATCGCGCCCAGCTTCGCCTCGTCGGCTCGCCGAGTCCGACGTTCCAAACCACCAAAGCAAGGAGGCAACTCGAAATGAGAAACCTACTAACGGGTGCTCGCCGGGAGCGCGCAAAGGTCGCTGTGCTGGTCGGCGTGTACCTCGCGGCGATCGTCACCGCGAACATCATCACCGCCCGCTACGGGCCAACCGCATCTGTCTATAACGCCTTCGCGCTGATCGGGCTCGATCTGATCACCCGCGACCGCCTCGCCGACTTTTGGGGCACAAGCCGCTGGCGCAAGATGGCGCTCCTGATCGGCGCCGGCTCCGCGATCAGCTTCCTGATCGCTCAGGACGTGCAGGCCATCGCCGAGGCATCGGCTATCTCGTTCGCCTGCGCGGAGACCGGCGAGGGCCTGCTGTACCACCTGCTGCGACGCCGCGAGTGGGTGCAGCGGGCGAACGCTGCCGCATGGCTCGGCGCCGCGATCGACAGCTTCGTCTTTCCGACGCTCGCCTTCGGTGGGGTCATGTGGAGCACGACGGTCGGCCAGTTCACGGCCAAGGTCGCGGGAGCCTTGCTGTGGTCCGCGGTCATCGCCAAGGTCCGCCCGCGCCGCTTGGAGGCCACGGCGTGATCCACTACCACGGCACGCCGATCAGCCCACGCCCGAAGCTCCTGGAGCTTGCCGGGCGGTGCTTCTGCGTGAGCTTCGCCGCGCCGCACGACATCGCCGCCTGCCACGAGATCGGGCAGGCGGTGATGCTCGACAACGGGGCGTTTACGTTCTGGCGCACCGGGCGCAGCATTAGCTGGGACGCCTATTACGAGTGGTGCGAGCGATGGCTTGCGTACCGCACGACCTGGGCGGTGATCCCCGACGTCATCGCCGGCAGCGAGCGCGAGAACGACCTGCTGCTCGCCGAATGGCCCTTCGGGAGCAGGGGCGCCCCGGTGTGGCACATGCACGAACCGATCCGGCGGCTGCTTCGGCTCGCCGACAGTTGGCCGAGGGTCTGCGTCGGCAGCTCGCAGGCTTATCGAAGCGTCGCCAGCCAGGCGTGGCACGAGCGGATGACCGCCGCGATGAACGCCCTTTGCGGCAATGGTCCGGCCCCGGTATGGCTGCACATGCTCCGCGGGCTCAGGCTCGCCGGCAGCAGCTACCCCTTCGCTTCGGCTGACTCGACCAACGTCGCGCGCAACCACGCCGGAGCACCAACACGCGGGATCGCGCGTCAGAGCCCTGGCGCGATGGCCGCCCGAATCGACCGGCGCCAGTGCCCCGGCCGCTGGCACAAGACCAACCCCCGGCTTGCAGGGAGGACGGCGAGATGAGCCGGCGGCAGATGAAGCAGGGCCCGGACGAGCTGCTCGCCGCCGCTCGCGATCGGGTCCGTTTCAGGGTCCGGTCCAGGGTCCGGCCGAGGGTCCGACTCAGGGGCCGTTTCGGGGTCCTGGCGCTTTTCGCGCCGTCGCGGGGTTTTGGCTGCTCACGGGCGGTTTTTGCGGGCGGCTGCGTCTGCGAGAAGTCTATGTCTGTAGGTAACTGTGCCTCTGGCTGCCTCGCATTGAGGGGACGGCGCCTCTGTGTTGCTGTTGCTGGTCGTGGCGCTGTCGCGTGCTTGCTCTGCCGGCGGCCTCTCCATGTGGTGGCTCCGTGCTGTGCCGGTGCGTTGCCGGTGGCTCTGCTGGTGAATGTGACTGCGGGCGCGTCCGTGGTGTCCGCGGATCGTGTCGTCGCTAGTCGTCGTCTGCTTGTGTCCCTCGCGCGGCTCGGGCGTCCTCGCCCGTGCTCCGCCGTGCGCTGTGGCAGCGCTACCGTCTCTTGGAGCTGCACCGCCCCTCCGTCGCTATCGCGTCGGATGGCCGGTAGATGGGGTGACGGCCGGCGCGCGGCCGGCGCGGCGCGGGGAGGCGCGCGATGAAGCGCCAGGGCCAGCAAGACCCTCGCCCGCTGATCGCGGTCGTCGTCGGCCTAGCTGTGGCGAGCCTCGTCAGCGGCGCTCGTGCGGCGGCTCTCGCCGGCCCGGTGATCGCGCTGGCGTTGCCGGCGCTGCTCGGTGTGCTGCTGATCGCGGCTGTGCTCGCCGCAGCCCGCGTGGTGGCTACTCGCCGCTCGCTGGCATCTCGGCAGCGGCTGGTCGTGCTCGCCCCGGACACGTTCGATCCGGGCCTCGACGCGGTGATTCGCTCGGCCGCTCACTTGTCTCGCGCGCGGCGGCTGGTCGGCAACTGGCTGGACCCTGGTGCGCGCGCGGTGCGGGTGCTGCTCGACACCGACGAGGAGGGCCGGATGCGCTACTCGCTGAGCGTGCCCCGCAGTGCGTTGCCGGCGGTCCGCTCGGCTCTGATGGTCTACGACCGAGTGCAAGCCCGCCTGGAGCCCGAGGCCGCTCCCACGGCGAGCCGCTGTCCTGTACACGTCGCGCGTGCGGAGCTTCGCCTCGCGCGTCCGAGTACCGAGCCGCTGGCGCACCTTCCTCTGCAGCCCGAT
Source organism: uncultured Solirubrobacterales bacterium (assembly GCA_963776985.1). GTDB lineage: Bacteria > Actinomycetota > Thermoleophilia > Solirubrobacterales > Solirubrobacteraceae > Palsa-744. The sequence goes on along the minus strand of CAVZOV010000004.1, from coordinate 1,546,297 downwards.
CCACTGCAGAGCTTCGCCAGGGTCCTCGCCGGCCTTGACTACCGGCGCGGCGAGCGGGGGGAAGTCGCGATCGACCTGCTTCCGCGGACAGCCGGGACTCGGCGGCGGCTGCGTCGAAGGATGCTGCGTGACGCTCGCCGCCGTGAAGGCGAGCCTGCCGGCACTCGCCAGTTCGGCGCTCGTCCTGTCGGGCGTCGCCGGCCCGCGGAAATGGTCGAACAAAGGGTGGCGCGGGAGGAGCTGGCCGCGAAGCTCGTGCAGGCTGAACCGCTGTTCGGCGTGCAGATTCTCGTCCGCTGCAGCGCGCCCGAGAAGGGGACGGCGGTGTCGTGCCTGCACGGCCTGCTGGCTTGCTTTGACTCGATGGCGGGCGCGAACTCGCTGCGGGTCGTCGGCGTGCGTGTCCTCGGCGTCGCGTTCCTCGGCTCGGACCTGCCGGGCCGACGCGCGTGGCTGGACTACCGGATGCGCAGAGGGCTCTTCAAGCCCGCGCGGCGCTGTCACGTCACCGCGAGGGAGTTGGCCGGGATGCTCAAGCCGCCGACCGTCCATTGCGCGGCGCCGGAGGTGCTGCGCCTCGGGCCGGCCGTGTACCCGGCGCCGAAGACGCTGCCGACGTTCACCGGGCAGTGCGACCTCGTGCCTTTGGGGAAAGTCACGACCGAGGACGGCGAGCGCCGTGTCGGGCTGCGGGTCGAGGACTCCTTCTTCAGTTACATCGCGGGGAGGTCCAGGTGGGGAAAGACCGAGCTGGCGCTCGGCCAGTGCTTGCACCTCTTCCGCTCAGGTCACGGCGGGCTGTTCCTCGATCCTCACCAGGACGCCGCGAAGCGGATCAAGTCGTGCCTGACCGAGCAGGAGTTCGCGCAGCGGATCGTCGAGGTCGACCTCGTCGGCGAGCGCTCCCGAGACGGGCAGCCCGGCTGGAACCTGTTTGCCTGCCGTGGACTCGACGCGAGCGCGGCAGAGCGCAGAGTCGAGGCGATCGTGGACTCGTTCGCCTCGGCTCTCCAATGGGGCGAGCGCAACAACCGGGCCTTGACGCTGACGACGCAGGCGACCGGCGCGCTGATCGAGCTCTCGCGCGTCCTGCCCGACGGGCTGCAGCCAACGATCTTCCAAGTCCCCTCAATCCTCGGCAACCCGGAGTGGCTGCAGGCGGCGCTGCCATTCCTCTCCCCGCCTCGCCGGCAGTTCTTCACCGAGCGATTCCCCAGGCTCAGCGAAGAGAGCATCACGCCGGTCACGAACCTCATCGACCGGCTGCGCTCAGCGACACCGCTCGCGGCGCTGCTCGGCGCGCAGGTCTCGACCTACGACATTGCCGGCGCGATGAGGGACGGCAAGATCGTGCTCGCCTGCCCCGGCGCGGACGGCGCCCGCGACAGGCTCGTCGCCAACCTGCTCGTGTTCGACCTGCTCTACGGCGCCAAGAGCCGCGCGTTCCTAGCGCCCGAGGAGCGCCGTCCGTTCTACGTTTTTCTTGACGAGATTCAAGTGTTCGACGGCGCGTCGAACGGCACCTTGGCGAGCCTCCTCGAGCAGACGGCGAAGTTCGGGATAAGGGGCTTCCTCCTCAATCAGAACCCCGAGCGGTTGACCGCGTCCACGCTGAACGCGCTCACCACCAACCGCAGCCATCTGATCAGCACCGCGCTGAATTCGCACGCGGCCGGGCTGATCTCCCGCGAGTGGGGAGGCGACCCGCCAGCGTCCGCGATCACCGGGCTGCCGCGCCGCACGTTCATCGCGCAGGTGACTCTCAACGGCGAGCTCACCCGGCCGTTCCGGTTCACCAACGAATCAGTCGAGGACGCCTTGCCTGACGCCTTCCGGCCGGACGCGGTCGCCTCGGCGCAGCCCGTGATCGACGCCGCGTCCGGTCGCACTCCGGCCAGCGAGACGATCGCGGCGCTGGACACGCTCGACGCCAGGATCATCGAGCACCTCGAAAGCCGCCAGGGCGCCGGCAAACGGTCGCGGTCGGCCGAGGACTCAGACCAGCCGTGGGTCGCACCTCGGCCAGCCTCGCGCGCCCGGGACGGTGAGCTATGAGCGCCACCGCAACCGGCAACCGGCCGCTCCCGGCCGTAGCGCCGAGCGTGCTTGCCGGGCTCTACCAGCACCGGCTCCTCACGACGCGCCAGGTCCATGCGCTCTTCACCCCGGCGGCTGGGCAGCGGTGGACACGAAAGGTTCTCGCGGCGCTGGCGCAGCGCGGGCTCGTGGACCGCGTCCGGGGCCCCGGCACGCTCTCCTGCTGGTATCTCACCGATGCCGGCGCGGACGCCGTGGAGGACACCGGGCCGCGTGGTGAGCAGCGCCGCCGAGTCCCCACGAGGGCGCAGGCCGAAGGTCTGCTCAAGCGGCACACGCTCGCGGTGAACGACGTCGGGATCGCGTTCGTCAGGGCCGCCCGCCAGCGCGGCGATGAGTGCGGCCCCGACTCGTGGCGGCACGAGATCGCGCACCCGATCTCCCAGGGCAGCGTCCGGCGTCCGCCGCAGCTCGTCGTCGCCGACGCGCTGCTGACGTACCTCCAGACGGGGGACGGCGGCGCGCTAGTCATGCATCAGCGGTTCGTGGAGGTGGACCGGGGTACCGAGCGTCCCGCCGACCAGCTCGCGGGCAAGCTCGCCCGCTACACGAGGCTGCGCACCTACACCCCCTCCGGCGATGACGGCGCCGAGCCGTTGTGGCGCAGCTACTACCGGGCCTGGCCGCACGTCCTGATCGTCCTCGCCGACCAATCGCCGGCCCGTGTCACGCAGCGCATCGCGCGTGTGCTCGCGCTGTACGAGTCCGACCCCGCCAAGGGGCTACGGCGAGCGATCCCGTTCTCGTTCGTCAGCCTCACCGACCTGGCCGCGCACGGCCCGTTCGCGCCGATCTTCACCAGCCCAACACACGCCGAGCCAGTGGACTGGCTCGGCCAACCACCACCACAGGAGGTGTGAAAAATGGCTCCGAGCACCTCTGCCGGCCGGCGCCGAAACCCAGGGTGCGAGCCCGCCGCGGGAACGCGGCGAGCGCGGCCAGCGACACCCTCGGAATGGAGGACCGCCGACCTGCCGCTCACGGTGTGGCCCTGCGCTCAACAGACAAGCCAATGGCAACGCCACGGGCGCTACCTGCCCGAGTCCAATCGTCACCCGGCGAAGATGCTGCCCGAGATCGCGCGCCGCGCGATCGACTTCTACAGCGACCCCGGCGATCTTGTCCTTGACCCGATGTGCGGGATCGCGACCACGGTTGTCGAGGCGATCCACCTGGGTCGCAAGGCGATCGGGGTAGAGCTAGAGCCCCGTTGGGCGTCACTCGCGGCGAAGAACGTCACGCACGCCAGAAGTCAAGGAGCCGCCGGGCGCGCTCTCATCCTCCAGGATGATGCTCGCGGTCTTGGGCGCGGTGTCCTCGATGACCTCGTCGGGCAGGTGCCGCTGATCCTCACCTCGCCGCCCTACGGCAACGCGACGCTCGGCGACCCTCGCGGCGGGAAGGGCATGGCTCGTGCTCGTGCATGCGAAGGACGCCGCATGACCGCGGCCGACCGCGCTCGCGCCGCGAAGGCCCCGAACTGCTGCCGTTATGGGGATAGCGCCGGAAGCGTCGCGCGCCTTCGATATGGCACGACCGACGAAGCACTCTCCCGAGGGAACGAGAGCTACCTCGCCGCAATGGCCTCGATCTACGCGGCCTGCACGCGGATGCTCAGCCCCGGCGGGCACCTCGTGCTTGTCACGAAGAACCTCCGCGCAGACGGGGCGCTGCGAAACATCGCCGGGGACACGATCACCCTGTGCCAACACGCCGGGCTCGTGTTCCAGCAACACATCATCGCGCTTCTCGCGGTCCTCCGTGACGACGGTCTGCTGCCACGGCCCTCCTACTTCCAACTCACCTACGTGCGCCAGGCGCTCGCCAGAGGAGAACGGACCCACCTCGTCTGCCACGAGGACGTCCTCGTCTTCCGCAAGCCCCCGGCCAGTCACACAAACCCGTCCGCGCCCACCGCAACCGATAAGAGGTAAGAAATGTCACAGCCCTCTCGAAGTCGTCGCTGGCAAGTCACACAAGCAGACTGCTTCACAGCCCTCCCCAAGCTCGACGCTGACAGTGTGGATGCGGTGATCACCGACCCGCCGTATGGCATCGGCGTAAACGGCCTGGAGTGGGACCGCCCCGGCAAGCTCGACCCCAACCGAGTGCCCGGTAAACGGCGCCGGCCGCACACCAACCCGATCGAGGCGTTCCAGGCGTTCTCCCGCGAGTGGAGCGCCGCGTGCGTCTCGGCCTTGAAGCCTGGCGGGCACCTCGCCGCGTTCGCTGCCCCCCGGACGGCGCACCGCTTGACCTGCGGCCTGGAAGAAGCGGGCCTGGAAGTCCGCGACGTCCTGATGTGGCTGCAAGGGCAGGGCTACCCCGCGACCCGGGTGCTCGGGGGCGGGCTCGGCACCGGCCTGAAGCCTGCGTGGGAGCCGATCGTGCTCGCCCGCCGGCCGCCCGACGGCAGCCTGGATGACACTCTCGCCACGCATGGCACCGGCGCCCTGAACATCGACGCCTGCCGAATCGCGCTCACAGAGCAGGACCGCCCGAGCGAGGGACGCTGCCACGGCCGGCGGATCACCGCCAACCAGGCGGGACGCTGGCCGGCAAACCTCCTGCTCTCCCACGGCGACGGATGCACCGGCGAGCGCTGCGAACCGGACTGCCCGATCGGGCTGCTCGATGATCGCCACCGCTTCTTCTACGCCGCGAAGGCGTCCCGCCGGGAGCGCGAGGCGGGCTGCGAGGAGCTACCCCGCCAGGTCGTGCAGACCTTCAAGATCGGCGCCTACAACGAGCAACTCTGCGAGGAGAACCCGGTCGCGAATGTCCATCCGACCGTCAAGCCGCTCGACTTGATGCGCTGGCTCGTGAGGCTCCTGACGCCCGAGGGCGGGCTCGTGCTCGACCCGTTCGCTGGGTCCGGCAGCACCGGCGCCGCGGCCGTTCTGGAGGGCGCGCGCTTCTACGGCATCGAGCGAGAGCCGCGATACGTGCCCATCGCTCGCGCGCGTATCAGCCACTGGGCCGCCGCGCGGCGCCGCTCCGACTGCGGGGCGCGACGGCGAGCACCACGAGCGAGGGCCCACCGCGGGTGACACTCGACCCGGACGACATAGAGCTGATCGCTGACCGCGTCGCTGAGCTCCTGCGCGGGCAAGTGCCCGTGCAGGAGGCCAGGCTGGCCGACGCCGCCACGGTCGCCCGGGAGCTCGGAGTCGACCGGGATTGGGTCTACGCGCACGCGCGCGAACTCGGCAGCGTGCGCCTGGGAGGGCCTCACGGGCGGCTGCGCTTCGACCTCCAAAAGATCCGCCGCCAACTCGACTGCCCCGACGAGGGGCGGCTGAGGCCCGGTGAGCGACGCCGCGCACGGCCGCGAAAACGCCCGCCAAGACGGCTCGGAAACGTTGATCTTCTGCCCTATACAGAGGTACGATCCACCGGCCAAATAGGTGGCCGGGCGGCGTGTCACCGCCCCCGGCCCGACAACGGGAGATGCCCCGATGTACCCATACCGTAGAACCTCATCGCGGGAGCGTGCCTGATGCCACGCCCCGCCACCGGAAGAGTCGAAGTCGAGAAGCATGTAGACGGGACGCTCAAGTTTCGCCTGCGGTTCTCCGCCTACGGCGAACGCCAAAGCCTGATGCTGCATGAGGCGCGCGACTGCGCGTGCGGCTGCAGCGGCGGCTGGACCGAGAACAACGCCCAGCGTGAGCTACAGAACATCCTCGCTCGCGTCCAGGCAGGAATATGGGAGCGACCGAAGGCGGCGCCAAAGGTCGAAAAACCATTCAAGGGGATGCCGAGCTTCCACGAGTACGCCTCCTATTGGCTGAAGGCAAAGCGCGAAGGCATCATCGGCAAGAAGCCGATATCCGAGAACACCCACGCCGGCTACGAGATCTCGCTGAGGCTGCACCTGCTGCCTTTCTTCGGCCGCTACGCCCTCGATGAAATCGAAAAGGAACTCTGCGAAGCGTTCAAGAAGCACCTAATCAAAGAGGCGCACGAGCTGAGGGACGCCCTCGCTGCCGGTGCGGACCTACGCGACCTCAACAACCGCAAGCTCCGCCCGCTCGGCCCAGCGTCGATCCGAGGCCAACTCACGCTGCTCGGTCAGATACTTGACGAGGCCGTAGAGGACGAGTGGATCCCGTTCAATGCCGCCCGCAGCAAGCGGCTTAAGGTTCACGTCCCCAAGCCGAAGCGCACATTCTTGGAGATGGACGAGCTCGCTTGCATCGAAGACGCGGCAGCCGAGCAAGACCCCTCGCTTGAGCGCTTCGCCGTCGCCGCTCGCGAAGCGAGGCCCGGATCGACGGCCGAGGCGGTCGCGATCCGCCTCTCTGACGGCAAGCGCCTGAAGCTGATCGCGCGCGAACTCGGAGTCGCGCCAGGCACAGTCCACTTCCACGTCCGCAAACTCGGTGCCGTGGGTCTCGGTGTCTACGTTGGGCGCAAGGCGATCGTCCGCACGCTCGGGCGCGCTGGCGTCCGAAACGGCGAGTTGTGCAGCATCCAGATCGGCCACGCGCGTCTGCACGACGTCAACAACGCGCGCCTCGATATCCCCGACTCCAAGACCGAAACCGGCATCCGCGTCCTGGAGCTGAGCCCGGAGCTAGCCGAAGCACTCATCGAGCACATCGGCCGGCTCGCCCGAGCCGGCAACGACACGCGCCCGACGGCTCCCCTCTTCCAGAACGAACGCGGCGGGAAGATGACCGGCAAGGCCGTCGGCAAAATCGTCCGCGAAGCCACGGTGCTCGCCACCGAGAGAATGCAGGAGCTCGGGATGCCTCCGCTGCCGCACATAACGCCACACAGCTTCCGGCGCACCTACATCTCGATCCTGCTGCTCGCCAGCGAATTCGACCTCGAATGGGTAAAGAAGCAGGTCGGCCACGCCGACTCGAAGATGACGCTCGAGGTCTACAACCAGCTACAGCAGCGCGTCAAGCGCGAGCACGGCGCAGCCTTCGACCGGCTCATCCGCGAGGCCCGTAAGCGCCTACACGCCAGCCAGGAGCCACCACCGGGCGCCGGCACGCCCGACACCGGCGGGGTTTGTGCCGAGGTTTGTGTCGAGCCCGCGAAAACACCCACCAAACCCCGTCCTCCGCGCCGTCCCGGCCGGGGTCAAAACCTAGCGATTAGCAGGAAAAACGGCGGGAGCCGCCGCCGCGACTCGGCTTCTGGGCATAAATGTTTTCAGTCGTGTGCTCTACCAACTGAGCTATCGCGCCGTAAAGGCCGATGCTATCGGCTCGTGAGTGCCCGGCGTAGACAGACAGGCGGCTATTGATGCTGCGGACGGAGGACGAGCCACGAAGCCCGCAGCCCAGCGCCCTCAGCGCGCGGCGCCCTCGAATTCCTCCACCAGCGCGGCGTAGGTGCGCCGCAGCCCGTCGCCGATCTCCACCGTGGCCCGCCAGCCAAGCTCGCGCTCCGCCAGGCTCGTGTCCAGACAGCTTCGCTGTAGCTCGCCCGGGCGCAGCTCGGCAAGCTCCGGCTCGATGTCCGAGCCGGCCGCCTCCTTCAGCACGCTCCACAGCGTCGCCACGTCGGTCTCGACACCGGTGGCGATGTTGAACGTGCCGCGCGTGCCGTTGGCGGCGATCAGGGCCGAGACCACATCGCCCACGTATACGTAGTCGCGCGTGGGCTTGCCGTGACCGAACATCTTGGGTGTCTTGCCCGTGTGGAGGTGCTCGGAGAAGATCGCCACCACGCCCGCCTCGCCGTGGGGGCTCTGGCGCGGACCGTATACGTTGCCCAGACGACACACCGCGTGGGGCACACCGGAGGACAGCGACCACGTGTTGAGGTATGCCTCGGCCGCCCACTTCGACGCGCCGTAGGGAGCAAGGGGCGCGGGGATGCGCTGCTCGCCCGTGGGCAGCGGCGCCTCGTCGCCGTATAGCGCTCCGCCGGTGGAGGTGAACGACACCGGCGCTCCGAGCTTGGTGGCGGCATCGACCACGTTGAGCGTGCCGAGCACGTTGACAGCGCAATCGCGGCCCGGATCGGCCACCGACGCCGTCACCGACGCCTGTGCGGCTAGGTGAAACACGGCGCTCGGGCGGACTTCCTCGAACACACGGTCGAGCGCCGCGCGATCGACGATGTCAAGCTCGCACAAACGTGCGCCGCTGGGCATCTTGGCGGCGTTGCCGGAGGACAGGTCGTCGACCACGGTCACCTCGCGGCCGTCGGCCAACAAAGCGTCGACGACGTGCGAGCCAATGAACCCGGCGCCGCCGGTGACGATTGCGTGCTCGGACATGCGTGGAAGCCTACTCACGCTTGCCGAAGAGTGGAGTTTGGGTGCCGGGCGCGAGTCGCGTCGCGCACACGTGACCGACACTCCACCCCGGCCCAACGGAGCCCGACGCTCGGGCCAACCGCCTACCCGCGAGCGAGCAAATAGCGATTCATCGTGGCCATCACCCTGCGCGTGATCGCATCCGCGCGCTGCTCGGTGTCCACGTCGATCTCCCCGCTCTGGCGCAGCTGCTCGATGTGGCGCATCGCGGGGGCGAGCACCTCGTCCTTGAGCGTCGCCGGATCGATGCCGTCCTCGATCGCGGAGGCGATTGCCTCCTCGGCCAGCTCGGCGTCGCCGAGGCGCATCGCGTCCGTGTAGATCTCAAGCGCGCCGACGAGCAGCGAGCGGGGGTCAGAGCGCTCGCGCGCGCGGGCGTCGGCACCAGAGCTGCCGAGCACCTCCATAAACGCGTGTAGCAACACCGGGTCGAAGTGGCGATCGGACTCCTCGAGCATCATTTCCACAGCCTTCTCGACGGAGAACGCCTTGCGGTACACGCGGTGGCTGGTGAGCGCGTCGAACACATCGGCGATCGCGACGATCCGGCCCTCGATCGGGATCTCCTCCCTTGCCAGGCCGCGCGGATAGCCGCCGCCGTCCCAGCGCTCGTGATGACTGAGCGCGATCGTCGCGCCCATGTCGAGGATCGAGGAGGAGGAACCACGTAGTAGGCGGTGGCCCTCCTCTGCGTGCGTCTCCACGATCGCGCGCTCCTCGGCGGTGAGCGAGCCGGGCTTCAGCAGGATCGCATCCGGGATCGCGACCTTGCCCACGTCGTGCAGGGGCGCGGCGTGGCTCATGCGCCGGCAGAACTCGACGCTCATGCCGATCGCTTCGGCCAAGAGCGTCGAGAAGCGCCCGATGCGCTCGATGTGGGCGCCCGTGTCCTCGTCGCGAAACTCGACCGCCATCGACAGGCGCCGGACCGTCTCCGCCTGCGCGATCTCAAGCTCTGAGAGCGCACGGCGCAGATCGTCATTGCGCTCGTCCACCTCGCTCTGCAGCGCGCGACGACGATCGTCGCCGAGCACCCAGCCGGCGGCGGCCGCTACCAGCGCGAGCACGAGCACGCCAAACACGGTCGCCACGACTCCGCCTACGGCAAGTGCAGCCACACCAGCGAGCGCCGGCAGCGCCAACAGCGGTGCCCTGCGTCGTGAGGGACGCCCGCTCGGGCGTTGCCCCTCGGGCGCGGTGTGGTTGGCACTCGTTCCTTCGGCGGGGGTCGGCTCGCCGCCCGCGCCACCTAGGAGCGCACGCAGTTTGCGCGGCTGGGCCTCCCGCTGGGCGTCCGCAGGCAGCGCGGGATCGCTCGAAGCGAGGCCGTGCGTCAACGCCACCCGGCGGTGGGGGGTCCTTTCAAAGCCAACCTTTGTGACTTCACGCACGAAAAGCACTCCGTTCTTACGGCTCTTCGTATATTCGACCGCAACTGGCCTGCGCTTGAGTCAACGAAGACGAGCTACGCGAACCGACTCGCATCTTGGGCTCGGCCGACGGCCCAGGTACATAGGTACGCACCCCCTATGCCCGCATCCGGCGCGTCTAAACCTGCTGACCCTCGCGCGTCTCCCGCTCCTGCTCTGGCCGGCGCCCGCCGATCGCCCTCAGACAGCCAACGCGACGTACTTCGTCTCCAGATACTCGCCGATGCCCTCGAAGCCGCCCTCGCGGCCGAAGCCGGACTGCTTCACGCCGCCGAAGGGAGCGGCGGGGTTGGACACGATGCCCTGGTTCACGCCCACCATCCCCGCCTCGATGCCCTCCACGACACGGAACGCCCGCGCGAGGTCGCGCGTGTAGAGGTAGGCGACGAGCCCATACTCGGTCGCGTTGGCGGCACTGAGCGCCTGCTCCTCAGTGGAGAAGGCACTCACGGGAGCGACGGGCCCGAATACCTCCTCGCGCAGGATGCGCGCGCCGGCGGGCACGTCGGCGAGCACGGTCGGCTCGAAGAAGTAGCCAGGGTAGGCAGGACCCGACAAACGCTCGCCGCCGATGAGCGGGTTGGCGCCCTTACCCACTGCGTCGTCGACCAGCTCGGCGACGATGTCGCGCTGGCGCCCGTCGATCAGCGGGCCGATGTCCACGGCCGGCTCGGTGCCGCGCCCGACCTTCAGCGCCGCCATGCGTCGTGCCATCCGCGCCGCGAACTCGGAGGCGATCGACTCATGCACGTGGAAGCGATTGGCGGCGGTGCAGGCCTCGCCCACGTTGCGCAGCTTGGCAATCAGCGCACCATCCACGGCCGCGTCGAGATCGGCGTCCTCGAACACGATGAAGGGGGCGTTGCCGCCCAGCTCCATCGAGACGCGCAAGACCTGCTCGGCCGACTGGGCGATCAGCATGCGGCCAACCTCGGTGGAGCCGGTGAACGACAGCTTGCGCGTACGCGGATCGCGCAGCAGCGGCTCGACTACCGCGCCAGAGCGGTGGGCGGTGATCGCGTTGAGCACGCCCGGCGGCAGGCCCGCGTCCTCCAGCACCCGTGCGAGCGCGAGCATCGACAGCGGTGTTTGCTGGGCGGGCTTGACGACCATTGTGCAGCCGGCGGCGATCGCGGGAGCGATCTTACGCGTGCCCATCGCAAGCGGAAAGTTCCAGGGTGTGACGAACACGCACGGACCGACGGGCTGGCGCATCGTGAGGATGCGCCCCGCTCCGGTCGTGTTGGTCATGTAGCGCCCGTGGATGCGCACGGCCTCCTCGGAGAACCAGCGTAGGAACTCGGCGGCGTAAAGGATCTCCGCGCGCGATTCGCCAAGCGCCTTGCCCATCTCCAGGGTCATCACGAGCGCCAGCTCATCGACGCGCTCCAGCAGCAGCTCATAGGCGCGGCGCAGGATCTCCCCCCGCTCGCGCGGGGCGGTGGCGGCCCAGGAGGCCTGCGCGTCGGCGGCTGCGCCAAGCGCATCGAGCGCGTCCTCGGGGGTCGCGTCGGCCACCTCGACAAGCGGCTCGCCGGTAGAGGGGTCCTCGACCGCAAGCGTGCCCGCGCCGCTGGCCGCACGCCACTCACCAGCGATGTACAGCTTGCTCGGCACGCGCTCCAAGACCGCACGCTCCTCGACGACGGTCATCGTGCGGCGCTCAAGCAGTTGTTGGATTCCTCCGAATCAGTGTTCATGCAATTCCTCTTGCCAACTCGCTGCGCCGAGATCGCGATCGACTGACCGGATACGTAACTCCGAGCACGGATGCTCCTCACAAGACCAACTTATCAGCGCTTCCATGCCCGCTTGCGGAGCATGTCAATCGCGGCGTGCGCCACGTTGGCGTTGGCGCTGGCGAGCGCGCCCGCTTGGGCACAGGCGCCGCACCGGGCACAGGCATCCCGCCGGGCACGCTCGGTGGCAAAGGGCAGGCAGGCAAGCACGGCGCGCGCGGCGACGCTCGTGATCGACGGGGCCGGCGACGGGCACGGCGTGGGCATGAGCCAGGACGGCGCGCTGGGGTATGCCGAACACGGCTGGTCCTACAGCGCGATTCTCGCCCACTACTACACGGGCACCGCGCTCGGACAGGCGCCGGCCGACACGATCGTGAAGGTGCTGGTCGGCTCGAAGGTGAGGAACGTGCCGCTGGAAGAATATGTGCGCGGTGTGGTCGCCGCCGAGATGCCCTCAGGCTGGCCGCTTGCGGCGCTGGAGGCACAGGCGGTGGCGAGCCGCACATACGCGATCACATCCGACGCTGGCGGGTCGAAGTTCGACGTGTACTCCGACGATCGCTCGCAGGTGTTCCTCGGCAAAGCCGCGGAAACGTCTCGCTCGAACGCGGTGGTGGCGGCCACAGCGGGGCAGATCGTGACCTATGGCGGCCTGCCGGCGGTCACCTACTTCTTCGCCAGCTCCGGAGGGCACACCGAGAGCATCCAGTACGGATTCCCCGGAGCGACACCGCAGCCGTGGCTGGTGGGCGTGAGCGACCCCTACGACGAGGGAGCGCTGCACCGCTGGACAGTCTCGATGAGCTTTGCCTCGGCGGCGTCGCGCCTGAGTGGGCTGGTGGACGGAACGCTTGAGGGCATCGAGGTGTTGCGGCGCGGCACCTCGCCACGAATTGTGCAGGCGGCGGTGCTCGGCTCCAAGGGTCGTACGCTCGTGAGCGGGCCGGAACTGGAGGCACGCCTCGGCCTGGATTCGAGTTGGGCGTATTTCAGCGTGAAGACCGCGAAGGGACTGCAACCCGAGCCCGACACAAGTGGCCCGGCAACGCCGACGCCCGCACCGGCTGCAGCGCCGACCCCCGTAAGCGGGTCGGGAGGCGCCTCGCCGACGCCCGTAGCACAGCCAGCGCGCGTGAGCGGCACGGGCGGCGTCAGCTCCGGCTAGCTTGACGCACCGACGGCGCTGAGTTTCGTCGTGAGCGCGATTGACCCGCGGAGCGGAGCGCCGACGCCTTACCCTGACGGGCAATGCAGCAACCGCTCCTGATCGCCGACGTGCCGTGGCTGCTGTATCGCGCGTACTTTTCGCTGCCCAAATCGATCAAGGGCACGGACGGCAAACCGGTGAATGCGCTGCTCGGCACCGTGAACGCGCTGCTGTTGGCACTCGAAACGGACCCGCCTCGTGCCGTTGTCGCGTGCTTCGGGGCTGAGCAGGCGCGCTATCGCGTGGAGGCTTATCCCCCCTATCACGCCCACCGCGATCCGATGCCGGCGGAGCTGGCCGAGCAGTGGAAGCGCGCTCCCGCACTGCTTGGCAGCTTCGGTTGGACGATCGCAAATGCCGACGAACTCGAGGCCGACGATGCGATGGGATCGTTCGCGCGCGCCGAGACGGATGCAGGCGGACGGGCGCTGTTGCTCACCGCGGATCGCGACCTGTATCAGGCGGTCGGCGAGCGGGTGGCGGTTTTGGATTTGGGAAAGGGTGGGGCGTGCGTAGCGCTGGGCCCGCTCGACGTGCAGGAGCGATACGGCATCGCGCCAGGACAGGTGCCCGACTTCATAGCGTTGCGAGGCGACCCCTCCGACGGGCTGCCGGGCGCACCGGGGATCGGCGCGAAGACGGCCGCACAGCTGCTGCGCGACTACGGCACGCTAGAGGCGCTGCTGGAGGCTGCAGCCAAGGGCGAGGGGACACTGCGACCGCGTGTCGCAAACACACTGAACGAGAATGCCGAGCTGCTGCGCACGTTCAGGCGGGTGGCAACGCTCGTGGAAATTGATGTGACGCTGCCTCCCGACACGCCCACCGACTTTGCTGGCGGCGCGGCGGCCGCGAGGGAGATCGGTATGAAGCGCTTGACAGAGCGGTTGGAGCAGTTGGCAGACTAGGCGCCGTAGCGGCTGGTCTACGGCGTGAACTTCACTGTGATGACGTCCCCGTCGCGCATCGCGTAGTCGCGCCCCTCCAGACGCAGGGTGCCGCGGTCGCGCGCGCCCGAGTAGCCGCCGGCATCGACCAGCTCACGCCAGCCAATTACCTCCGCACGGACGAAGCCCTTCTGGATGTCCGAGTGGATCTGCCCGGCGGCGTGCCATGCGGTGAGCCCGTCGCGCAGGTGCCACGACTGCGCCGGCTTGGCCTCCCCCGCGGTAAAAAACGCAATCAGGCGAAGCAGTGAGAAGGCGCCACGTACAACCCTGTGCAGGCTCGATTCGGCGGGTGGGTGGGCCCAAATCAATTCCCGCATCAGGGCTGCTTCCTCCTCCTCAAGCTCTGCCAGCTCGGACTCGATGCGCGAGCTGACAGCCACCACGCCCGCACCCTCGGCGGCGGCGTGCTCGGCCACCGCGGCGGGCACCTCCTCTGAGCCCTCGTCCACGTTGACAACGAACAGCACTGGCTTGGCGGTGAGCGCGCCCAGGTCGCGCAACGCGTGCGGAGCGTCCTCGGGCGCCGGCACCCCGCGCGCGGGCCGCCCCGCCTGCAGCTCGCCGACCACCTCGCGCAGCCAGGTCTCCTCGGCGATCGCCACGCGGTCCCCGCCCTTGGCCTGCTTGGCGACGCGATCCACGCGCCGCTCGGCCTGCTCGAGGTCGGCGAGCACCAGCTCGGTCTCGATCGTCTCGATGTCGGCAAGCGGATCGACGCGGCCCTCGGGGTGTACGACGTTCGCGTCGGTGTGCGCGCGCACGACGTGCACGATCGCGTCGGTCTCGCGGATGTTCGCCAGGAAGCGATTGCCGAGCCCCTCGCCTTTGTGGGCGCCGGCGACGAGACCGGCGATGTCGTGGAAGTCGATCGTGTCCCACACGATCTCCGAGGCACCCACGGTCTGGGACACCTCGACAAGCCGCTCATCAAGCACGGGCACAACCGCCACGTTCGGCTCGATCGTGGTGAAGGGATAGTTCGCGGCCTCCACGCCTGCCTTCGTCAGCGCGTTGAACAGCGAGGACTTGCCGGCGTTGGGCAGTCCGACGATGCCAATCCGCGTGCTCATATCACAGGCCTCCCAAGTGGTCGAGGAGCAAGCAAGACAAGGACGCACCGACCGCGGTGTGCGCTAGCACACAAGGGAAGGAGGACGCAGCAGACCGATCGACGACCAGATGCGCTCACCGATCGGCCAGCACAGCTCATCGGCCGCCTAGACCGAGAAACCGACGCCGCGGTCGCTGTCCTCCGAGCGGACATACACGACCTGTCCGAGGTCGAGCCGCACTGGCCCTTCCTCGGTATCGAGCTCGTGCCAACCGCCGGCGCCGAGCGCATGGTGAAGTGTCTGGAGCTGCTCGTCGGTGACGCGCAACGCGAGCACCTGGCCGCCTTGGAAGCCGACGCTCACGCGACGGTGACTCTTGGGCATCAGTGAACCTCCACGGGTTGTACAAGCTCGGTGAGCACTCGGCCGGTGTCCTTCGGCTCCAGAAACGCCACGAGCGCGCCACGAATGCCCACGCGTGGGCGCTTGTCGATCAGCGCTTGGCCCGCCTCGCTGAGGGCCGCCAGGGTCGCCTCGATGTCGGACACCTGATAGGCGACATGGTGCAGGCCGGGACCGCGCTTGGCGAGAAACTTCCCGACGGGAGTGTCGGAGCCGAGCGGAGCCAACAGCTCGACATGGTTCTCACCGACATCGAGCAACACCGCCTCGACGCCCTGCTCCTCCACGATCTCGCGGTGGGCAACGGTCATCTTGAAAGCGTCGCGATACAGTGCGAGCGCGGCGTCGATGCTCTCGACGGCCACGCCGATGTGGTCGATGCGGTTGAACATGGCTGGCGTCAGTGTATTCGCGGCGCGTCGATCCCGTACACCGGCACGCCGAGCGGACGAACGGCGCGACTAGCTTCCCACGGGTGGTGGCGGCGAGCTGGCGGGCAAGGCGAGCGGCGCGCCAACGGGCAGCTCTGCCGGCACGGCGGCGGCCACCACACGCAGGCCGACGCCGGGACGACGTTCCAGGCGCGGCACGCCGGCCATGATCCGCTCGATCGCGTCGCGCTCGAGCACCTCGTTTTCCAGCAGCTGACCGGCGAGCGCGTCGAGCTGGACGCGGTGGGCAAGGATCATCCTGCGCGCCGCGCGCCGCGCCTCGTCGATCAGCTCGCGCCGCTCCTCGTCGCGCAAGCGCAACGTTGTCTCCGACAGGCGCACGTTGCCGTCGGGCGTGCGGCCGACGCCGGCACTGCCCATCGCGTAGTCGTGCACCATCGAGTGGGAGATGTCGGCGACTCGCTTGAGGTCGTCCGAGGCGCCGGTGGTGATCGCGCCGAACACGATCTGCTCGGCGACGCGCCCGCCGACCAGCACGGTCATGTAGTCGAGCAGCTCCTCGCGCGTCTTCAGGTAGCGGTCCTCGGCGGGCAGGTTGAGCGTGTAGCCGAGTGTGCGCCCGCGCGGCACGATCGAGATGCGGTGCACGCGATCCACCGAGGGCAGCAGCTCGCCGCACAGCGCGTGGCCGGACTCGTGGTAGGCAACTACCCGCTTCTCGTGATCGTTGAGAACGCGACGGGACTGCACCCCCGCTATCACCCGCTCGAGCGCGCTGTCGAAGTCCTGGTCGGTGATCGTGCGCGCTTTGCGCCGCGCGGCGAAGATCGCCGCCTCGTTACAGATATTGGCCAGATCGGCCCCGGTCAGCCCGCTCGTCTGCTGCGCCACCAGACCGAGGTCCACGTTCTCCAGCGGCTTGTTGCGGGTGTGTACGCCGAGCACGCCCGTCCGTCCCTTCACATCGGGCGGAGTCACGAAGATCTGACGGTCGAAACGACCGGGCCGCAGGAGTGCCGGGTCGAGCTTCTCCAGCAGGTTGGACGCGGCGATCACGACCAGTCGACCGCTCGTGGCGAAGCCGTCCATCTCCACGAGCAGCTGGTTGAGCGTCTGGTCCTTCTCGCCCGAAAGGTCGGCGCCGCGGCGGCCGCCGACTGCGTCCAACTCGTCGATGAAGATGATCGCCGGTTCGTGCTTGCGTGCGATCGCGAACAGACGCCTGATGCGGGCCGCGCCGAGCCCCGCGAACATCTCCACGAACGCGGCCGCCGACTGCGCGAAGAACTGCGCGCCCGACTCGTGCGCGACGGCCTTGGCCAGAAGCGTCTTGCCGGTGCCGGGCGGTCCGTGCAGGAGAATGCCCTTGGGCACCTTTGCGCCGAGTTTCTCAAACTGCTTGGGGTCGCGCAGGAACTCGACGATCTCCTGCAGCTCGGCCTTGGCCTCGTCTACGCCGGCGATGTCCTTCCAAGCGACCGACTGGCTGGAGGATGGCTTGATCTGCTGCGGCTTGACCCGCGGCATCACTTTCAGCATGCGGATCATCACGAAGATGATCACCGCGAAGAACAGGATCATCACGACGCCGGACCACTGGTAGGACCAGTTCTGGATGTCCGTCACGAGGGATGTAGCTAGCGTCACCGTCCGTGGCTCCACATGAACATTATGCACCACGAACGTGTGTCCGGGTGCGCGGTCGCGCGGCGCGGTGTGGGTCAGGGGGAAAGAATGCGAACGGCAAGGTCCCGATAGAGTTCACAGGCATACGCGAGGTCGCGCACGTCGATGCGCTCGTCGGCGGCGTGCATCAGCGCCTGCGTCTGCAGCAGCGACTGGTGACGCTGGGGAAAGAAGCCATAGGCGACACACTCGGGGAAGGCGGCACGGAAGCGGTGCGAGTCGGTGAAGCCCGGCATCACCGTG
Source organism: uncultured Solirubrobacterales bacterium (assembly GCA_963776985.1). GTDB lineage: Bacteria > Actinomycetota > Thermoleophilia > Solirubrobacterales > Solirubrobacteraceae > Palsa-744. The sequence continues at coordinate 1,528,813 of CAVZOV010000004.1, read as the reverse complement.
GGCACCGTGCTCGCGCCCGGATCGTGCTCGGAGACCCATTCGCCGAGCGCGGCCATCAGCGGCGAGTCGATCGCCGAGCGGTTGCCGCTGACGCGCTCGGTGAATTCGACCCGCAGCGCGTCGGGCGCCGCCGGATCCCCGGCCGCCGCGTCGCGGACGAACTCGACCGGCAGCCCGTCGATGCCGCCGAGCACCTGCTCGATCGCACGCATCGCGTCCTGCTCGCCGAGACCGGGCGGCACGCGACAATCCACGCGCAGCTCGGCGGCGGAGGGAATCACGTTGATCTTCTCCGAGGCGCTGATCTTGGTCGGCGCGAACGTCACGCCGAACATCGGCTCGAACATCGTGAGCAGCCGCGGGTCCTGCTCACCCAGGCGCGCAAGCGCGCCTGCCGGATCGTGCTCGTCCTCGCCCACGCCGCGCAAAAGCGCCAGCGGCTCGGCGGTCGGCTGTAGCGCCGGCTGGCGAGTCGCGAACCGCTCCAAGACCGGCGCCATCTTCAAGAGCGCGTTTTCGCCCAGCTTCGGCATCGACGCATGTCCGGCCACGCCGCTGGCTGAGACCGTGAAGCGAAACACGCCCTTCTCCGCGCAACACACCCCGTAATAGCGCCGACCGCCCAGTTCGAAGTGTGGGCCCGCACCCTCGTTGAGCAGCATGTCGCAGCGCACCTTCTCGGGGTGGGTCTGGCACAGCCACTCCGCACCCAGCTCACCGCCGGTCTCCTCATCCGCGACGACCACGACGAGCAGCTCGCCGCGGGCGGGCCGCCAGCCTTCGCGCGCGAGCGCCGCCACGGCGACGACCTCAGCCGCGACCTGCGACTTCATGTCGAGCGAGCCGCGTCCCCAAATGAAGCCATCGGCAAGCTCCCCGGAGAAGGGGTCGTGCGTCCACTCGCTTGCGTCCGCGAGCACGGTATCGACATGACCGAGGTAGCACAGGGTTGGGCCATCCTGCTTGCCTTTCAAGCGCGCCACCAGGTTCGGGCGCTCGGGGGTCGCGGCGAACAGCTCGCACTGAAAGCCGGCGGCCGTAAGGATGTCGCGTAGGTACTCGACGGCCGGACGCTCGTTGCCGGGCGGGTTGACCGTATTGAGGCGGATCAGGCGCCGAAGGACTGTCGCCGCGTCGCCCGCGAGGTCTCCGCCGGCGGCAGGTCGTCCCGCTGAAGCGACATCTCCCGGTCCATCCATCCCGCGGATCGTACGCCACTGGGCAAGCGCGGACAGGCGGCGAGCAGCGCTCGCGTGTATGGATGGGTCGGATGCTCCAGCACTTCGCGCGCGTCGCCCAGCTCGACGATCTTGCCCGCATACATGACGGCGATCCGATCGGCGACCGCTTCGACGGTGCTCAGGTCGTGGGACACAAGCACGTAGGCGCACCCGAGCCGCGCTTGCAGGTCGGCGAGCAGCTCAATCACTCCACGGCGGATCGAGGCATCGAGCGAGGACACGGGCTCGTCAAGCAACAACAGCTGGCCGCCGCGTGCCTGCCCACCGCGCGCCAACGGGGAAGCGTCGTTGCCAGGCGAGCCCGCCATTGCGCCAGCCACGGTGCCGGCCAGCGCACGCGCGATTCCGACACGCTGGCGCTGCCCGCCGGACAGCTCGTGCGGGTAGCGCGCGCCCTGCGCGGCGCTCAGCCCGACGCGCTCCAGTAGCTCACCGGCGGAAACGCGTGCCTGCTCCCCCCCGAGGCCGCGCACGTGCAGCGCCTTCTCAAGCGTAGCCCCCACCCGCCGGCGCGGGTTCAGCGACGCCTGAGGGTCCTGGAAGACGATGCCGAGATCGCGGCGCAGCGCGGCAAGCTCGCCGCGGCGGGCACGCGCGAGATCGTGACCCCGCAAGCGGATCGTGCCGCTCGTGGGCTCGACCAGGCGCGCAATGCAGCGCAGCGTCGTCGTCTTGCCGCATCCCGACTCACCCACTATCGCGAGCGTTTCGCCCGCGCCCACCGTCAGCGACACGCCGTCGACTGCCTGCACGCGAGCGACGCGACGACCACGGCCTGGGTAGCTAACACGCAGATCTTCGATTTCGAGCAGAGCCGGCTCGGGCACAGCTGAGCCGACGGGCCGCAACGAGCGACGCCGAGCCGGCGGCACCAGCGCGCGCAACAGCTTGCGTGTGTAGGGGTGCGCCGGCTCATACAAAACCTCCTCGGCGCTGCCCTGCTCGACGATCTTTCCCGCCCGCATCACCGCGATCCGGTCGGCGATGTCGGCGACGACTGCGAAATCGTGGGTGATCAGCACGATGCTGAGGCCCTCACGCTCGCGCAGATCCTTCAGCTGGGCGAGGATCTGCGCCTGCACGGTCACGTCGAGCGCGGTGGTCGGCTCGTCCGCCAGCAGCACTTTCGCGCCGAGCGACAGCGCCATCGCGATCATCACGCGCTGGCGCTGCCCGCCGGAGAGTTCGTGCGGGTAGGCGCGCACCCGCTCGCGCGCCCGCGGAATTCCCACGCGCTCCATCAGCTCGCCGGCGCGGTCGAGCGCCTGTGCCTTGGACACGAGCGGTTTGTGCGCGCGGATCTGCTCGGCGATCTGATCGCCGACGCGATGCACGGGGTTCAACGAGGACTGGGGGTCCTGGAACACCATCGCGAGTCGCGCTCCGCGGATGCTGCGCAGGCGCGACTGCGAAGCACCGATCAACTCCTCGCCCTCCAGGCGCGCGCTGCCCGCGATCGTCGTGTTCGGGCCGCGCGTGAGTCCCATCAGCGTGCTGGCGCACACCGACTTGCCCGAGCCCGACTCGCCGACGATCGCCAGCACCTCGCTGGGGCGTAGCTGAAAGGACACGCCGTCCACCGCGCGCAGGCCTCCCTCTTGCGTGGCGAATGTCACGCTCAACTCGCGCACGTCGAGCAGAGGTGTGTCCTGGCTCATGCCGACAACCTGACGCGCGGGTCGAGCACGGCATAGGCGACGTCCACGAGCGCGCTGAGCACGACCACTGCACATGCCACCAGCATCGTGATGACCATCACCGGCGGCACGTCGAGGCGACCGATCGACTGTGCCGCATACTCGCCGACGCCGCCGAGGTTGAACACGGACTCCACAAGGATCGCGCCGCCGCCGATCACCCACGCGAAGTCCAGGCCCCACAGCGTGACGATGCCCATCAGTGAGTTGCGCAGCACGTGGTGCACGAGCACACGTCGCTCTGAGAGGCCCTTGGCGCGCGCGGTGCGCACGTAGTCCTCGCCCATCGTGTCGAGCACGTTGGCGCGCAACACTCGCGAGTACACGCCGATCGACACGATCGACAGCGCGATCCATGGCATCAGCATGTGCGTGAACCAGCCCCACGGGTTGCTGGTGAGCGGCACATATCCTTCCAGCGGCAGCAGGCGCCACTCGTAGCCGAGCCAGTAGAGCATGATCGCGCCAAGGAAGAACACCGGCATCGAGATGCCGCCCAGCGCGAACACGGTCAGCACGCGGTCGAGCAGGCGTCCTGCGTACGCGGCACTGAGCAACCCGAACACCACCCCAAACAACAGCCACACGATGCCTGCCCCGATGGCTAGCGAGATCGTCGGCGGTAGGTCGCGCACGATTTCCTGCTCGACGTTCACCTGCTGGCTGTAGGAGATGACGCTGCCGTCGAGCACCTGCTCCATCGTCTTCACGTATTGCACGTAGATCGGCTTTTCAAAGCCCCACTGCCTGCTGATGTCGCGCACCTCCTGGGGGCTCGCCAGGCGCCCGGCCATGCGCAGTGCCGGGTTGCCGTCGGGGATCGCCTGGAAGATCAGGAACGTGAGCATCGTGATCGCGAACAGCACCGCGATCAGCGACGCGAGGCGACGGGCGAGAAACCAGGCCACTACAGCCGCCCCCGCACGGTGCTCTTCGGGTCGAGCGCGTCGCGCACCGCGTCGGCGCAGACGTTCACCGACAGCACGCACAGCACGAGCATCAGCCCCGGCACGAGCACCAGGTGGATGGCACCCGGAATCAAGCGGATGCCGTCGGCGAGCATCGTGCCCCACGAGGGATTCGGGGACTGCACGCCGGCGCCGAGATACGACAGGGCGGCCTCCAGCAGGATCGCGTTGGCGACCATCAGCGGTACGAACACGACGATCGTCGAGGCGAGGTTCGGGAGGATCTCCTCGACCATCACGCGAGCGGGCGACACTCCCATCGCCCGAGCGGCATCGACGAACTCGCGCTCGCGCAGCGACAGCGCCTCGGCACGCAACGGCTTGGCGACGTAGGGGAAGCACACGATTCCGATCACAAACGCCGGCAGCAGCAACGATCCGCTGTGCAGCGTGAACAGGCCGAGATCGAGCCCGCCGACCGCGAGCGCCACGCCGAGCGCGACGCCGAGCAACACGGCGGGATAGGCCCACACGAGATCGAACAAGCGCGAGAGCACACCGTCGGTGAGGCCGCGCGTGTAACCCGCGAGCGTGCCGAGCACGATCGCGAGCAGCATCGTTATCAGCGTCGCTATCGCCGCTATCTCAAGCGAGTTGCGCCCCCCGTACAGCAACCTGACGGCCACGTCGCGGCCGTTGGAGTCGGCGCCGAGGAGGAAGCGTGCTTTCCAGGTCGGCCCGATCGGCACGCCCTGGGGAGATACGACATCGACCCGTTTGCCACCAACGCTCACCGTTTCGGTGATGTGGTTGGTGTTCGGTCCGGTATGGGCGATGTCTTTGGCATACACCGGCGCGAGCAGGCATAGCACGACGATCGCCACGAACAGCGCAGCGAACGCGGACGCTACGCGATTGCGCAGGAGGGTCCTCATACCTACTCATCGCCACTGTCGCGGGCGCGACTTTAGCGCCGGCGGCGCCGTCCCTACTTCAGTTCGAGCGTGCTCCAGTCGTTGCCATACACGGGGTGGAAAATCGCGGCCTTGAAGTTGACTCTGCTCGAGAAGAACTTCGGCACCTCGTCGTAGCCGAACACCGCCATGTATGCCTTCTTGGCGGTGTATTCGTCGAGCGCCTGCCAGCGGCCGAGCACTGTGCTCAGCTGCGAGGAGGGCACCGGACCGAGCGCGGCAAGTTCGCTTTGGATGTGCGGATCGTCAACCTGGCTCTGGTTGTGGTTTTCCTGGGGCGAGATCGACTTGGCGTCGAGCAGTTGGTAGAAGTCGAGCGGGTTGGGGAAGTCCTGGCTGTAGGAGAGCCAGCCCGTTTGCACTTTGTTGGAGATGTTGCCGATCGTCTGGTAGTACTGGGCGTCGGCGACGATCTTCTCGCTGGCTTTGAACCCGATCGCGTTGAGCATGCTTGCGTAGTAGTCCACGAATTCCTTGTGCGGCGCGCGCGATCCGCCCCACACGGTCACCGGCGTGCCCTGAAGGCCAGCCTGGCGTACCAGTTCCTTGGCCTTGGCGATGTTCGGTTCGGCGGTCGGTTCGCCGTACGGGCACTTACCGCTCGGATGACCGGGCATGCCGGCCGGCAGGAAGAAGCACGCGGGATCGAGCATCCCGCTGTCCAGGCGCTGCAGCGCCTGACGATTGAGCGCGTAGGTAACGGCCTCGCGCGCCAGCGGATTGCTAAACGGCGCTTCTTTGGTGTTCAGGAAGAAATACTCGCCGGAGACGGTGGGCTCCTTGGCGTAGCGTTCTTTGGCCTGGCTTTCGACCTGCGTCAGCAGCGTCGGTGGGATCGTGTCGTTGTAGTCGAACACGTCGGCGCTGTTGTCGAGCACCTGCTCGGCCTCGGTCTGGTTGTTGGACACGATCTTCACATTCACGTTCACATGTCCCGCCGGGATGCCGGGAATCGCCTCCTCCGACCAGTGGGGGTTGCGCACCATCGCAAAGGACCTGTTGGGGACCACGTTCTCGATCTCATACGGGCCGACTCCCGGCGGGGGATCGTTGGCGAGGTTTTTCATCGGCGTGTCGCCGGGGACCAGACCTGCCGCCGGGAAGGCGAGCACGTTCAGGAACGGGCCGTAGGGTGCTACCAGCTGGATCGCGATCTTGCCAGTCGCGTTGTTGGTGAGGATGCCGGATATCGAGGATGCCTTGCCTGAGTCAAACGCTTCGGCTCCGACGATGTTTTCTGTGAGGAAGCTCTTATTAGTCCAGCCCAGCTTGATCGCGCGCTCGATCGCGTGAGTGAAGTCAGAGGCCTTCACGGGCGCACCGTTTGAGTAGACGAGCCCCTTGCGCAGCGTGAACGTGTAGGTCTTGCCGCCGTTGGTAACGGTCGGCAAGGTCTGCGCGAGACCGGCGATCAGCTTGGTTCCCGCTTCGCCTTCGGCGTGCGCGTAGGTAACCAGGCCGGTGTATGCGAGCCACGTCGCCTCATACGATTGCGTGGTCGCCCCCAGGCCCGGGTCCAGCGAGTCTGGCGGCGTGCCCATCAGTACCGTGGCCGTGCCTGTGCTCGAGGACGTCGAGGAGGACCCGCACGCGGCGATGCCCATAACCAGCACTATCGCCAGCGACCCTGCGATCGCTGCCCTGAGAACTCCATGCACCTTGTGCCCCCCCATGGGTACGCCCCCTCCTCGCGAACCGGCGAGTCTCGTAGTGTGTGCCACCAAGTGCATGGTTCGACAATCCTCCTCGGCACCCTCTCGGGAAACTTGAAGTATTCAAATGAGCCTGGACGCCACTGAGATGGACCTCCGCGAAGTCGTCGCGCAAGTCGCCAAGGTGCAGCCCCTGTGGGCGCTCTTGCGCCTGGAGGACCGTGCGCGCTATATGCGCCGCATGGCGCAGGCGATCGTCGACGAGTTCGACGATCTGCGGGAGACGATCGCTGACGAGCAGGGCCGCCCGCGTACGGAGGTGGCGGCACTCGAGCTGCTGGCCGCCATCGACGCGTTGAAGTGGGTCGCGCAGGACGGGGCGAAGATGCTCGGCCCGCGGCGCGTGGGGGTTCATCGCTCGCTGTTCTTGACCAAGCGCGCCCGCATCGCCTATGAGCCCTACGGCGTGGTTGGCGTGATCGGGGCAGGCAGCGCCCCGTTTGCGCAACCGCTCGGCCAGATCGCGGGTGCGCTGTTGGCCGGCAACGGGGTCGTGTTCAAGCCCGCGTTGCGCGCCTCGCTGGCGGGCGAGCGAATCGCGCGCGTGCTCGCGCGTGCCGGGCTGCCGGAGGGACTGGTGCGGGTCGTGAATGGCGGCGGCGCAGTGGGCATGGAGCTGGCGCGAGCGCCGGTGGACAAGCTCTTGTTCACGGGCTCGCCGGCAACGGGCCGCGCGGTGGCGCGTGAATGTGTGTCGCACGAGAAGGAGGTGACCGTCGAGCTGGGCGGCAAGGACGCGATGCTCGTGCTCTCAGACGCCCACGTGGCGCGCGCGGCCTCGGCTGCACTGTGGGCGGGGTGCGCCGGCGCCGGGCAAGCGCGCGGTGCGGTGGAGCGCATCTACGCCACCCCTGAGGTCGCCGAGCGCCTGGTGGCGAAGCTCGTCGCGGGCGCACGCGGCATGACCGTGGGGGACCCGCGCTACCCGGGCGTTGACATGGGCCCGCTTGCGTCCGAGCGACGGGCCGAGTACGTGCAGGAGCTGGTAGCCGACGCGGTCGCAGGCGGCGCCACGCTGCACTGCGGCGGTCCGCTCGCGGCAGAGCCGCTCACAAGCGCGGGGCCAGAGACCGCGGGATCGCGGAGCACGAGTGCGTCGAGTGCGCCTCTGCGGACCGGCGCCTTCTACGCCCCGGCGGTGCTCACCGGCGTGACGCACGAGATGCGCCTCATGCGCGAGCCGATCGGTGGGCCCGTGCTGGCCGTGATGACGGTCGGCTCGGTATCGGAGGCGATCGCGCTGGCCAACGACAGCGCCTATGGGCTCGGCGCCTCGGTGTGGAGCGCCGACCGCTATCGCGCGATGCGAATCGCGCGCGAGCTGGACGCGGGGATGGTGTGGCTCAACGACCACCTGCCAAGCCCTGCCGTATCGCGCGGCCCGTGGGGTGCCGCCGCCGGCAGCGGCCTCGGCCGCACACTCGGCGAGGCAGGTCTGCGTGCGTGCGCGCAGGAGAAGCTGATCACATGGGACCCCTCGGGCGTGCGTGGCCTGTGGTGGGGGCCCTACGACGAGCTGTCGGCGCGCGCGGCGGAGACAGCCGGGCGCCTGCGCTCCACCCGCGAGGGCGATCGCGAACGCGCGTGGCGTCAGGGCGGCGTGGCACTGGCGCGGGTCGGTCTGCGGGCGATTGGGCGCCGGTAATGTCTGTCGTTGTATTGACTTTTTACTCAATTCACGATAGTAGCTACATATAGTAATCACTATCGCGAATCGTTGAATTTTTGTATACAACCCCCCACCTTCACACCCCCACTCGGCGAGAAGTTAGCCCGCAAACACCTGACATGGAGCAAAATGTCAAGGCCCTGCGCGGGTTGGCGCTGAGCGGTTCGAGCGTGGGGTGGCGGGCGTCCCGGGGCAGCGACGGTGGATCAGACTGACATTCGCGGGTTGGTGCCGCATGACTGGTATCCGTCGGGAGCTGCCTCGGTCTAGCGTCGCGGGTCGCCGGCGAGCCGACGCCGCATAGGTGAAGCGAGGATTCTCCTTCTGGGAGGGAGCGCCCGCCACCCCACGCTCGAGCACGATCGTGTTCTCTTTAGCGAGTCCGTAGTGGCTGCTCGGTGGCGATCGCCCACACGAACCCGGCGAGTTCCCGTGCGCAGGCGACAACAATCTTCTGGTGGGGCTTACCGCGGCCTGCCATCCTTGCCCACCTTCGATGAAGTCGTTGTTGGCAGCGCCACGCATGCTCGAGGACCTGGGGGTCCTGGTCACGTTGGCGGCGCGCGAGTTCATAGCCGACCGTCGGGCGCCGCCGCCCGTTCCACGCTGACTCGACGAGCAGCCGCCTGGCGTGCGCTGAGCCGGCCTTGGTGATCGAGCCCTGCCTGCGACTCTCCCCGGAGGAGCGCTCTGAGGGGACCAGCCCGACGAAACTCATGAACTGCTCGGCGGTCTTGAACCTGCTGAAGTCCCCGGCCTCGGCGACCAGTCCGATCGCTGTCAGGGTGTCGATCCCGCGCATGCAGCGCAGCCTGGCGATCAGCTCGCGGTGGGGCCCCTCGCCGGCAAGACGGTGAAGCTCTGCCTGCAAGCTCTCGATGCGCCGGTCGATCTGGTCAACAGCGAACAGGTAGTCATCGAAGGCCTGCTGCTGGCCCGGGAGCTGGAACGCTTGGCGTCCAAGCCACGCGCGCCGTGTGGTGCCCCAGCACGTCGTCGGCATCGTCCGCTCGTGACGCAGACAGAACTTCCCCAGCCGGTGGCGGGCACGCATCCTGTCCAAACGCGCATCCTCGCGCGCCCGGACGAGATCGCGCAACGCCTCATGCTCGGGTGTCGGGATGAAGATCTCCGTCAAAAGTCCAGCGGCATGCAGTCCCGCCAGCCGCCGAGCGTCACGCTTATCGGTCTTCACCCGGTCACCAGGGCGCGAGGGCACCAGCCCAGGCGCGACGATCACGCTGTCGACTCCGGCCGCGACCAGCGCGCGATGCAAGCCGAACCCGGTCGGGCCGGCCTCCTGGCAGACCCGTGCGCCTGGCCACGCCCGGACCTCTCTGAGCAGCTGCTCGTGGTCATAGCCAAGCGTTCGCTCGCGCAACACCTCACCATCACGCACCGCCGCCAGCCTCACAGACGACTTGTGCACGTCCAACCCGACTACGACTGCCCTGCGATCCTCTGACATGGTCGGCGACCTCCGTATGTGGCTCGGCCGGGATCAAACCCCGCAACCCACGCAAATGCGCAGGCCGCCGGCCATCCTCACCGAGCACCCGGACCAACCCGGCCGCTCCATCCTGTCTAACCTGTAGGGATGCCCGCCCAGGCCTACGCAGGCAAGGAGTGCGTCTGCCAGCTTCGCAAGGGGATCTGCGACCAGAGCTGCGTCGCAGACATGCTCGCCACGCCGTTTTACATCGCGTGCCTGAAGTTGAAAGGAAGACGCTGTGTAGTCGTGGGCGGTGGGGAGATCGGCCTGGAGAAGGTCGAGGGGCTGCTCGCGTGTGACGGCGAGGTGACGCTGATCGCCCCCGAGGGCGAGCCGGCGCTGGCACAGTACGCGGAGGAGGGCTCGATTCGCTGGGAGCGGCGCGCCTACGCCGGGCCGCAGGATCTGGAGGGCGTGTTCATGGCGATAGCCGCCACCAACGACACCGACGTCAACATCGCCGTGTACGACGACGCCGAGCGCCGCGCGATGCTCGTCAACGTCGTGGACGTGCCGCCGCTATGCAACTTCATCCTGCCCGCGATCGTGCGCACGGGCCCGCTCGCGATAGCGATCTCAACAGCGGGCGCCTCGCCGGCCTTGGCCAAGCGCATCAAGCGCGAAATCTCAGAGCAGTTCGGCGAGCCCTACGCGCAGCTGGCGGTGCTGCTCAACGAGGTGCGCGGGTGGGCCAAGGGGACGCTGCCCACCTACCAGGACCGCAAGCAGTTCTTCGAGGGGATCGTAAACGGCGATCCCGACCCGGTGGCGCTGCTACGCGAGGGACGTACCCTGAAGGGCACACCCTCTGGGGCGCAGACTCTCCATGACGGTGGGCAGGCAGGCGAGACCGAGGTGCGCGAGCTGATCGCAAAGGCACAGAGCGAGCAAGAGCAGCGCCTCGCAACCGTCTGATTTCGTATGACGGACCTCGAAGTCCAGGCGGCGCCGCACACGGTGCTCGCCGACAGGCCGATGGCACTCACGCTCGGCGGGCTGACGCGCAACTACGGCGAACGCGCGGCGCTGCAGGACGTTTCGCTGAGGCTGCCCACCGGCGACACGCTTGTCGCATTCGGACCCAACGGGGCCGGCAAGACGACACTGCTGCGCGTGCTGGCGACGCTGCTGCGCCCCCATTCGGGCAGTGTCGTCGTGCTGGACACGAAGTTGCCCGACGATGCCTGGCAGGTGCGCGGGCGGATCGGACTGCTTGGCCACGAGTCGCTGCTCTATCGGGAGCTGAGCGCGCGCGAGAACCTGCGCTATCACGCGCGCCTGCACAACATTGGCGCGGAACGCGTCGAGGAGCAGCTGAGCGCGGTATCGATGAGCGCCAGAGCGGATGAGCCGGTGAGGACACTCTCGCGCGGAATGGTGCAGCGCGTGGCGGTCGCGCGCGCGACCCTGCACAGCCCCGAGCTGCTGCTGCTTGATGAGCCCTACGCCAACCTCGACCCGGCGGCGATCGAGTTGGTGGAACCCCTGATTGGCGCCGAGTCGGAATGCACGCGAGTCCTGTCCAGCCACGATCCGGGGCGCGGCCTGGCCGAAGCGGATCTCGTGCTCGGACTGCGCGGCGGGCGCGTGTCGCTGCTGACGGACGCCGCAAGCGTGGGCACCGACGCGATCGCGGAGTTGTACCGATGAGCGCACCGGGGAAGACATCGCCACATGTGGCGATGTCCCCGACGGCGCATGCGCCGTCGGGCCAGCCGGTACATGTACCGGCTGGAACAGCAAAAGTAGTACTAGCCCTGTTGCGCAAGGAGCTGCTCGTCGAGCTGCGCACGCTCGAGTCGATCCCCGGAATGTCGCTGTTTGCCGTCACGACCTTCGTGGTGTTTCACTTCGCGCTGCAGCAGGACACCGTCAGCGGGCAGGAGGCCGCCGGTATCCTGTGGGTGACGATTCTATTCGCGGCGATGCTCGGCATCAACAGGCTGTTCGTGGCCGATGCCGACCAGGGCGGCTTCGACGGGTTCCTGCTCGCGCCCGTGGACCGCACCGCGCTGCTGCTGGCCAAGGCGGCGTCGCTGCTCGCCTACCTGCTCGTACTGGAGCTGGTCGCGGTGCCGGCGTTTGCGCTGCTGTTGCTCGGCCCGCCACTCGGCCAGGCACTGCCTGGCCTGCTGGCTCCGCTCGCACTCGGCGACCTCGGCGTCGCGGCAATCGGCACGCTCGTGGCGGCGCTGGCGGTGCGCACACGCGCGCGCGACCTGCTCGGGCCGCTGCTAGCACTGCCTCTGCTCGTGCCAGTCGTGATCGGCTGTGCGCGTGCGAGCGCGCCGCTGTTCGCACTCACGCACGCCGGCGGGGTGCCACTGCGCTGGCTTGGCACGCTCGCGCTCTATGATCTTGTGTTCGGCCTCGTCGCCTACGCTGTATTCGACTTCCTCTTGGAGGATTAAGCCCCACCCGCCCCCACCCGCCTGCGGCGGACCCCAAACGCCCACCATGCGCAGCCCCTCACTTCGCGCTCTCTCGATCTCAACAGTGCTCGCGTTCTGCCTGTCGCTGAGCCTCGTGTTCTTCTACGCCCCGATCGAAGCCGAAGAAGGGTTCCTGCAGAAGATCTTCTACCTGCACGTACCGCTCGCGATCGTCTCGCTGTGTGGGTTCGTGCTCGGCGGCCTGATGGCCATCGCGCACCTGCGCACACGCGACGCGCGTTGGGACCTGCGCTCCTATGTTGTCATCCACATGAGCCTCATCTTCGGCGTCGGCGTGCTCATCACGGGCTCGATCTGGGCGCGCGGCTCGTGGGGGCACTGGTGGGTGTGGAGCGAGCCCACGCTCGTGTCGTTCCTCATCATCATGCTGCTGTACGCCACCTACCAGCCGCTGCGCTTCGCGATCGAGGACCCCGAGCGCCAGGCGCGCTACGCCTCGGTGTTCGCGATCACCGCGGGCGCGTTCGTGCCGATGAACTTCCTCGCCGTGCGCCTGTCGGCCTCATACCTGCACCCGCGCGTGCTCGGCAGCTCCTCCAACCTGCCCGCGCCGATGGCGCTCACGTTCCTCGTCTCACTGGTCGCGATGGCGCTGCTGTTCGCAACTCTGTGCTCGTACGAGCTGGCCGCCAAGCGCACCCGCATCCTGCTCAAAGCGCGCAGTCGAATCCTTGGATACCAATGACCACGCTGCTCGCCACGACCCTGCCCGAACACTCAAACGACGGCTACGTCGCCGCCGCCTACATCGTGTTCTTCGCGATCGTGCTGATCTACGTGGCGATCATGGCGGTGCGCCTCGGCCGCGTGGAGCGCAAGGTGCGCACCCTGGAGAGCACCCCCCATGACGGGGGGCAGGCAAGCGAGCTGAGCACGCAAGAACGCGAATACCCAGAGGGCACGCAGAAGGAACACACCCCGAAGGGCGCCCCTCATCGCGGAGAGCAGGCAGGCGAGACGGTATGAGCACCTTCACGGGCACAGGCGAGCTGCTCGCCCTCGGCATCTCCCACAAGACCGCGCCGGTGGCGCTGCGCGAGCGGCTTGCCTTCACGGAGTCGCAGTGTGTGGAGCTGGCACGGCAGATCGTGCACACCCCCGAGGCACACGAGGCGGTGGTTATCTCGACGTGCAACCGCACCGAGCTGTATCTCGTCGTCAGCGGGGTGGGTGGGGCTTTTGTCAAAGCCGAGGCCGACGTGCTGGGGATGCTCGCCCGCCGCGCGTCGATCCGCCCGACCGAGCTGGCCGGCGCGATCTACTCGCCGCGCAACTGCGACGCGGCGCGCCAGCTGTATCGCGTCACCGCGGGCCTGGAGTCGATGATCGTCGGCGAGGCTGAGATCCAGGGGCAGGTCAAGCGCGCGTTCGAAGCGGCGATGAACGCGGGTACGACCGGTCCGCTGTCCAATCGCCTGTTCGCCGCTGCGCTCACCACCGGCAAGCGCGTGCGCTCAGAGACTGGTATCGGCGCCAGCCGTGTGAGCGTGCCATCGGTCGCGGTGGACCTCGCCCAGGATGTGCTCGGCGACCTCTCCGACCGCCACGTGGTGATTCTCGGCGCGGGCGAGACGAGCGAGCTGACCGCGCGCGCGCTGGCCGAGCAGGGCGTCGGCACGATCTTCGTGGCCAACCGTCACGCCGACCGCGCACTCAGCCTGGCACAGCGCTTCGGCGGCTCGGTGGTGGGGCTGGACGGGCTGCCCGACCAGCTGCTGGAGGCCGACATCGTGGTGTCCTCCACCTCCTCGCCGCACCCGATCGTCGGCAGCGAGGAGCTGGAGCTGGTGATGGCCCAGCGTGCGGAACGGGGCGGGCGGGGTGGGCGGGTTCCCCTCCTTTTGATCGACATCGCCGTGCCGCGCGACATCGACTCGCGCTGCGGCGACCTCAGCGGCGTGACGCTGTACGACATCGACGACCTGCAGGCCGTGGTCAAGCGCAACCTCGGCGCGCGCGCCGAGGTGATGCCACAGGCACAGGAAATTGTCGAGGACGAGATCCGCCGCTTCGCGCGCTGGCTCGGCCAGGCCGAGACGCTGCCGACGGTGGCCGCTCTGCGCGAGCACGGCAACCGCATCGTTGAGCAGGTGCTCGAGGAGAACGCGGGCCGCTGGGAGCTGGCCAGCGAGCGCGACCTGATGCGCGTCGAGGCGATCGCGCGCGCGACTCTCAACCGCCTGCTGCACGAGCCCACGATCCGCCTGCGCAGCCTCTCGGAGGAGCGCACCCTGAAGGGCACCCCCCATGACGGGGGGCAGGCAGGTGTCCATGCGAGCCTGCAGGTCGTGCGCGAGCTGTTTGGGCTTGATGAGGAGCCAGCTTCCGCACAGGACGACGCGGCCACCGAGGGCGGCGAGGCGAAGCTAGCCGAGGTGCGATCGATCGAGAGCGCCCGCAAGGGCTCCTAGGGTCTGGGGCCAGCCGGGCGATGCGAATCGGAACGCGCGGCAGCATGCTTGCGCTCACCCAGGCGCGACTCCTGGCGCGAATGCTCGCCAAGGCGCACCCGGACGTCGCCGAGCCGAAAATCGTCGTGGTGCGCACGCGCGGCGACGGGGCACCCCCCGCCGAGGCAGACACGGCCCCGATCGCGGGGGACAAACAGGCCAGCGACGACGCGCCGTCGAGCGGCACGAGCGCGCGCGCAGCCAACGATGAACGCTCCGGTAGCGCAAGCGCGAGCGGCGCGGCGGCCAACCCGCCCGTGGAAGACAAGTCGCGCTGGGTGGCCGAGCTGGAGCAGGCGCTGCTGAAGGGCGACATCGACCTGGCGGTGCACTCGGCCAAGGACGTACCCGGCGAATTCGCCGATGGGTTGGAGTTGCTCGGAGCGCCGTTGCGCGCGGGCGCGGCGGACGCGCTCGTCGGCGCGCGGTCGCTCGAGGAATTGCCCAGGAACGCGAATGTCGGCACGAGCAGCGTGCGGCGCGGCGCCCAGCTGCGCGCCGTGCGCGCGGACCTTCGCATCGTGAGCTTGCGCGGCAACGTGGACACGCGCCTGCGCAAACTCGCCGAGGAGGTTGCCGAAACCGGCGAGGGCAGCGCCCGCGACGCCGCTTCGCTGAACGCGATCGTGCTCGCGACCGCCGGACTGCGCCGACTCGGTCGCGGAAGGGACATCGGCCGCGAGCTGGACCTCGCGAGCTTCGTGCCGGCGCCCGGGCAGGGACTGCTCGCTCTGCAAGCGCGCACGGGAGACGAGCGTGTGCTGGCAAGCGTGGAGAAGATCCTCAACACCGACGCCTCCGCCTGCTTGAAGGCCGAGCGCGCCGTGGCTCGCGCACTCGGAGCCGGCTGCCACACCCCGCTCGGCGCGCACGCCGTGCCCGCCGGTTGCGGCTGCCTACATATGCGCGCGTGGGTAGGGCTGCCGGACGGCTCGCAGTGGCTTGCCGACGAGCTGCTGGGCGGCTTCTACGAGCCCGAGGAGCTGGGCCGGCGCGTGGCCGAGCGGCTGCAGGCGGTCGGCGCGAGCGAGCTGTTGCGGCGCGCCGAGGAAATGGCCGTTGAGCAAAGCTGAGCGAGCGGGCCGCGTGTGGCTCGTCGGCGCCGGGCCGGGCGACCCCGGCCTGCTGAGCGCACGGGCACTCGAGGCGATTGCGAGCGCCGACACGATCCTGTATGACCGGCTGATACCGGCAGCGGCGCTCGACGGCGCGCGCGAGGACGCGGAGCTGCTGTTCGTCGGCAAGCAGGGCGGCGGCGAAGCGGTGCCCCAGGAGCACACGCAAGCGCTGATGATCGAGCGCGCACGCGCCGGGCACGAGGTGGTGCGGCTGAAGGGAGGCGACCCGTTCGTGTTCGGGCGCGGCGGCGAGGAGGCACTCGCCCTGCGCGACGCCGGTATCGAGTTTCAGGTCGTTCCCGGCGTCACGGCGGGCGTCGCCGCCGCAGCATATGCAGGCATTCCGGTAACCCACCGCGGTCTGTCCACGGCGGTGGCGCTCGTCACCGGACACACCCAGGAGGGCGCCCCCCGGAGCGAGGGACAAACATCCGGCGAGGAGATGGGCGCGAGCGAGGCCCCCTCATGGCGGGGGGCAGGCGAGTCGGAGGAGTCAGTTGCCGAGCTTGACTGGGAGGGCATCGCGGCGTTTCCGGGGACGCTCGTGTTCTACATGGGCGTGCGCCAGCTGCCACACATAGCCGAGCGGCTGATCGCGGCCGGCCGGCCGCGGGAGCAGCCGGTGGCGGTCGTGGAACGCGGCACGCTGCCCGACCAGCGGACCGTCAGCGGCACGCTCGCGACGATCGCGGAGGTGGCAGCACGCAAGCGGGTGCAGGCGCCCGCGATCACCGTCGTCGGCGCGGTGGCAGAGCTTGCGGAGAGGCTCGATTGGCTGCCCTCGCGGCCGCTCGCGGGACGCACCGTGGCGGTCACGCGCGCACGCTCCCAGGCGAGCGAGCTGGCGCGGCGCCTGGCGGAGTTGGGGGCAAGCGTCGTACAGGCGCCGACGATCCGCACACGCACGCTCGACGGGCCAGCGCTCGACCCCTCGCCGTACGACCTTGTGTGCGTGGCGAGCCCCAACGCCGTGCACGCCCTCCTCGAGCGACTGGACGATGGAACCCACCCACCCGGGGACGCTCGCTCGCTCGCTGGCACACGGGTTGCCGCGATCGGCCCGGGCACGGCACGCGCGCTTGCCGAGCATGGCATCACCGCCGACATCGTGCCGCCGCGCTCCGTCGCCGAGTCGCTTGTCGAAGCGCTGGCGGATTTTCATGTGAACCGCGCGCTCGTGGCACGCGCAAGCCAAGCCCGCGATGTGCTGCCGGACGCGCTGCGCGCGCGCGGCGCGGAGGTGGACGTGCTCGCGCTCTACGAAACGGTCGCCGAGCCGCTGTCGGCGCGCACGCTGGAGCAGGCGCGCGCAGCCGACTACATCGTGTTCACCTCCTCCTCGACAGTGCGCTTCTTCCTGCAGGCAGCCAGCGGCGCGCAAGCCCGGGACGGGGCCTCGCCGGGCGACCCACACCCGCACGCCACCCTGCTTTCGCCCACCACACGCGTAGTGTCGATTGGACCCGTTACGAGCGCAACGCTCCGCGAGCACGACCTGGAGCCGACTGTGGAGGCGGAGCGCCACGACATCGACGGGCTTGTGGATGCACTACTGGCCGACGCCGTCGAGGCCAAGCCGCGAGTGAAGTGAGCGCAACGCTAGCGAGCGACACCGGCACGACGGGCGGCGGGCTGGGACACCCGCGCGTTCACCTACGCGTCACCGACTCCACAAACGAGCGCGCACGCGAGCTGGCGCTGGCGGGAGCGCCTCACGGCACATTGGTCACTGCCGCCGAGCAGACCGCCGGACGCGGACGGCAGGGACGAAGCTGGGTGGCACCGGCCGGTGGCGCGCTGCTCTGCTCGCTCGTCTTGCGACATAGCCCTCCGGGCTGTATGCCCGCGATCTCCGATCAGCCACCAGGACTGCTATCGCTAATCGCGGGCGTGGCAGTTTGCGACGCGGTCGAGGTCGAGGTCGAGGCTCAGCTGAAGTGGCCGAACGACGTCGTCGTGGAAGTAACGGGCACACCGGCGGGCTCGGCGACCTTTGGCAACGACGCGCCATCCGGCGCTGAGCCGGCGTCCGTGCCGACGTTCGCAAAGCTCGCGGGCATCCTCGTGGAGGGGCGCCCGCAGGAAAACTGGGCGGTGCTCGGGATCGGCGTCAACGTGGCGGTGCGCCGCGACGATCTGCCTGTCGAGCTGCGCGAGCACGCCGCCAGCCTCCAGCTGCCACCCAGCGCGATCGAGCCGACACTGCAGCGTTTGGTCGAGGCGCTACAGCGCCGCCTGGCCGAGCCGGCGGAGACCGTGCTCGAAGCGTGGCGCGAGCGCGACGCGCTACTTGGCCGCGCCGTCGCCTGGACTGGAGGAGAGGGACGCGCGCACGGAATCGACGATGCGGGTCGCCTGCTCGTGAGACTCGCCAGCGGTGCCATCGCCACCCTCGATGCCGGGGAGGTTCACCTCGGTCGGATTTGAAAGCTTGCCAGGGCGGCGGTTGTTGCGCCTGCGGCGGGTGCCGCGCGCACGACGCTTGGGGAAGTTGCGCAGCAGCTCGCGGGCGAGCGCCGGAGGCTTGCGAGCCATGCGCGTGCGCGCGCCACGCAGCACCTCCTCGGCCTCGGGCGTGTGTGCGAGCGCGGCGGCCAGCAACGCGGCCGCCAGCCGACGGTCCTGCTTGCGGGCCGCGTGCACAAGGCGACGAGCGTTGCGGGCGTGGGCGCCGCCGGCTGAGTTGACGAGCAGCCCGAGCAGGCGCTTGGTCTCTGGCCAGCGCTGCACTGCATACTCCTCGTGCACATCGCGCGTGTACTCCGCCAGGCGCCAGATCCACGCATTGGCCTGATCGCGCCGGCCGATGCGCCGCTCGACCAGCGCGCGTAGCATGATCTTGGCGGCCTCCCTGCGCTCGTCGCGCGGCCAGCTGCCGGCGATGTCGATCGCGGTGTCGAACGCGTCGGGGTCGCGCAGCGCGGCAATCTCCGCCAGCGCCTTCAGGCGCAATTGCGAGTTCTTGTTGCGCTGCACGGTGGTGATGAGGAAGCGCGCCTTCAGCTCGCCGCTGCGATCGAAGTGCAGCATCGCGCGCGCCCTGCGCCAACCATTGGTGGTGACACGGGCTCCCGCCAAGGCGGCCCACACGTGCTGCTCGCCATAGTCGAGGTGCTCCACCGCGATCCGCCACAGCTCGCGCTCGAACACCTCGAAGCGGCGCTCCTCCTCGGCGCACACCGGCAGCACGCGCCGCTCCACCCGCATCCGCCGCCCACGCCCGCGCCGCACCGGGCCGACGACGATCGCGCCGCCCCTGTACACGTCGCGGTCGAGCAACGAGTGCAGTGTCACCACGGGATCGTCGTTCTTGGTGGCGGGATGCACGAAGTCCACGACCAGGCCCGCCTCCTTGCCGGGGTGGCGACGCGTGACGCGGCCGACACGCTGCTGATAGATGCGCTTGGAGGCAGTGGGAGCGAGGTGTACGCAGACGGTGGCGCGCGGAGAGTTCCAGCCCTCGGCGAGCAGCTGCGCGTTTATCAGCACGTCGATGTCGCCGCGCTCGTAGCGGGCGAGAATGTTCGCCAGCTCGCGCTTGGGAGTCTCCCCGGAGACGCCCATCGCCTTGATGTCTTCAGCGCGGAAAGCTTCGGCGAGGTTGTAGGCGTGTTTGACGCCCGCCGCATACACGACGCCGGGGACACCGTTGAAGCGCGTCTTGTAGAGGTTTGCAGCCGCCATGTTGAACGGCTGCTGGTCGAGCAGTCCAGCCAGCTCCTCCTGGTCAAACTCCGTGTCCACCTCGCCGCGGCGCAATGGCACGTTGGCGATCGTGCGCACGCCCACGCCCGGGGATATGCGCACACAGCGCAGCGGCGAGATCACCCCTCGGCGAGCCGCCTGGGCGAGGTCGAAACGCGAGGTTTGCGTGGGGAACAGGTCGGTGACGTGCCTTGCGATCAGGGCGCCAGTGGCGGTCATCCCGATGAAGATCGGACCGGTCCAGGCGCGAATCGCGCCGCTCGTCTTCTCGCCCAGCGCGGTGTGGGCCTCGTCGCAGATCACGATCGTGTAGGCACTTGAAATGCGGCCCGCGTTGCGCACGAACCACTGGTATGTCTCGACCGTGACGGGCCCCTTTGGCGAGTCCTCGCCCACGTAGAGCGGACGGGAGATGCGCTTCTGATAGCCACGCTGGCGCAGCTCGTCGTGGAACTGGTCGACGAGGTTGCGCCGGTGGGTGAGGATCAGGATGCCGCCGGTCTGCGAGGCCTCCACAAAGCCAAGCGCGGCCACCGTCTTGCCCGCACCGGTGGCGTGCTCAAACCAGAAGCGCTTGGCGGCGTTGGGATCCTCAGGCTGGTCGGATACGTCCTCCTCGTCCTCCTCCACCCAGTCGCGCGGCTCGTCCTCAGACTCCTCCTCGACGTCCTGCTCGGCCTCGCCCTCGGGCTCAACCTCCTCCGGCTCCTCGTCGAAGTCGTCGTCGTCCTCGTCCTCGTCGGGAGCCGCGCGCTCGACGGGGCCGAGGTCCTCGTCGTCCTCGTCCTCGTCGTCGTCCAGATCGTCCTCATCGACGTCGTCCTCGTCCTCGTCCTGCTCGCCACGCGCTCTCCGCGTGCTCGCCGCGCCATCGTCGCCCGTCCCGGAGGACTTGCCCGCCCGCTTGCCGGCAGGGCGCTTGCCGTCCTCTGGCGCGTCGCCGAGGGCGCCGCCGTCGGGGCCGAGGATCGCGGCAGAGGCCAGCAGCTCGGGCGAAGCGGCTGCCGCCGCGCGCCCGTTGCCGCTTGCGGCCGTGCGTTGCGCCTCGGCCAGCAACGCCGTGAGCGTGCCCGACAGCGCGTCCACCTGGTGGGCGGAGAGCACGGTGCCGTCGGCCAGCTTCGGCTCATCCTCGGATAGCACCCGTTCGAGGCCGAGCAGCAGCGAGAACTCGCGCCGCCAGGCGGTGGAGGGATGCTTGGCTCCCTCTTTCAGCTCGGCCAGTGCCTGGTCGAGAGCGCGCCGGCGGGGCGATCCGGCAATCAGGGCGACGGCCGCATCCTCGCCGTCGTGCAGGAAACGCTCGCGCACAAGCTTCTCCGCGCGAGCGATTTCGGCGGAACTCGGAATGGACGCGGCCGCGTGGGCCACTGCGGTGGACTCGGCCATAGAGGCTCTGGGCTTCGAGATGGAGCCGTCGCGGAAGAGCTTCCACGCGACTCGCGATACCGGCGCGTGTGCCGGTGAGACTTCAGGCGGTGCACGGGGACCGGTGAGTCCCCATTCCCTTGTCCTGCGAGGATACAACACAACCCAGGGGAATTGAAGGGCCGCGGTGACAGCCGGGGACTTCCGGCCTGGAGATCGGCGCTGCGCGGGTCAGTAAGGGACGCCTGCAAGCTCGACACTCCCGTCTCGCCATCTGACACCCTTCCCCTCATGTTCTTCCGCCGCACGCTCGCGACGCTCGTGTCTCTTGCCGTCATGGCGATAGTCGCCATCGGCGTGTCAAAGCTGCCCGGCGGCTCCAGCACCGGCGCCCACGGGGGCGAGCGACTGACCGGCGCGCGGATCAATGCGCTGCTGGCCGGCTCGCCGCCGCCACTGGAGGCGTTGCACGCTCAGGCTAACGCGCTGCTCGGGGGCGGCGCGAACGCCCTGCACGCTCGGCTGACTGCACTCGCGGGATACCCGGTGGTGATCGACAAGTGGGCCTCGTGGTGCGAGCCATGCCGAGCTGAGTTCGGTGCCTTTCAGCAGGTGGCCGCCGAATACGGGCGGCGCGTGGCCTTCATCGGCATCGACTCGGCGGACAGCAGCCGCTCCGATGCGGCCGCCTTCCTAAAGTCCTTCCCCGTGAGCTACCCAAGCTATTACGACCAGAGCGGCGAACTCGGCGAGCAGCTGACCGACTCGCCGTCAACGCCCGCAACGGTGTTCATCGCTCGTGACGGGCACTCGTTCATCTGGCAGGGCCAGTTCCCAAGCGTGGGGAAGCTGCGCCACGACGTCGAACGTTACGCACTGCACGCGTGAACGAGATGCAAACGCCAGGGCGGGCCGCGCAGCCGAGCCGATACTTCGTACCGTGTGCGCCAAATGCCTGAGATCAGGGTGGACCCGCTGAGCGGGCACAAGACGATCGTCGCGGGCGAGCGCTCGCTGCGACCCGGTGGCGAGCCGCGCTGCCCAGCCGCTCAGGAGATCGACGTCGAGCGAGACCCCTTCGCCGAAGGTCATGAGGACCGCACGCCGCCTGAGCTGTATGCGATGCGACCGGGCGGTGGTGAGCCCAACTCTCCCGGATGGACCGTGCGGGTCGTACCGAACCTGTATCCGGCGCTCGCGCCGGATGGAGAGGCGCCGTCGCCCGACGCGCAACCCGACCTGTTCCGCGCGACCCCGGCGAGCGGCGCGCACGAGGTGATCATCAACGCCCCCGAGCCGGTGACCTCGCTGGCCGACCTGCCCGTCGAGCGCGTTGTGAGCGCGATGGAGGCATGGCGCGAGCGGATGCGCGCACACCAGAGCAGCGCGTATGTACAGCTGATCGTCAACGAGCGCCGCGAGGCGGGCGCATCGCTGGAGCACACCCACGCGCAGCTGTATGCGCTCGATTTCGTGCCCGGCGAGGTGGCGCGCGAGCGCGAGCGCTATGGCGCGTACGCGACCCGCACGATGGGCCGCAGCCTGCTCGAGGACCTGCTCGCCGAAGAGGTGCGTCGCGGCGAGCGGATCGTGGCGATCGACGAGCACGCGGTGCTGCTCGCGCCGTACGGCTCACGCGTGCCGTTCCAGCTGATGCTCGTGCCACGTGCTGGACGGATGCGCTTCGAGGACGACGGGCCGCTCGGAGCCGAGCTGCTGCATGACGGGCTATGCCGCCTGGCACGTCACTTCGGCTCGAGCCCGCCGCTGAACATGTGGGTGAGGACCGCGCCGCGCGGCGCCGAGCGCTTCTGCTGGCGGATCGACATCGCGCCGCGACTGACGCACCTCGCGGGCCTCGAGCTGTCCACGGGCGTGAACCTCAACATCGTGGCGCCCGAGCACGCGGCGGGGGTGTTGCGGCAGGCGTGACGGTAGGCTGCGCCGGTGCCGCCCGTCGAACGCCTCGTTCCCTGCTTTGCCGCCGAGCCTCCCCAGGAAGGACTCCCCTACGGACGCTGGGCTGAGCGCTTGGAGGGAGAGCTGCGCGCCGTGTGGGCGCAGCTCGACAGCGACGGCGAGGATCTTGGCGAGGCGGGCGAGATCGTTTGGTACCCGGACCGCAGCTGGCACGGACGCCGCTACTTGCCCGCGACGTCGATCACCTCGACCGGGTTCGAGCTGTATGGGTATGTGCGCTTCGTGGCGCTTGGCGATGAGGGCGAACCGACGGAGCTGTCCGCAAGTGGCGACTACACCGAGGAGACCGCCGAGCGCAACCCCGATTGGAAGCTCGACGTATGCGACGAGGTGATCGGCTCCTGGCACGGGCTCGAAGGAGCCGTTGCCGCAATGACGCTCGTATGGGGGCGGCCGCTGGTGGGCGCCGGACGGGTCGTGACGGCCGAGCTGGGACGCGCGACGGTCGATCAATGCGAACTGGTCGAGCAGCGCTTTACCCTGATCGCCCCCGACGACTACCGCCACGACCTGCTGGAGATCAAGCTTTGGGGCGCGAAAGCGCAGGAGCTTGCGTGCGAGTCGCTGTATGAGGGGGATGAGCCGGAGAGCTGAGCGCGCGCTTGGCGCTTGCGTTTGCGCGGGTGGTTGTGCTGAGCAGCCCGAGCAGCACGATCGCCGCTCCGCAGCCGGTTAGCAGCCACCACACGATGTGGCTGGCGCTCACGAAGTCGGGGCCAACAGTCGCCGCACCAGCCGCCGCGATCGCGCCCGCGACCGCCACGCCGAGCGTCTGACCAAGCTGACGCGAGGTGGACGCCACGGCGGCGGCCACCCCAGCCTGTGCCTCGGGCATCCCGAGCACGGCGGTGTTGGTGATCGGTGGGTTGACCATGCCGAAGCCGATTCCGAACACGAAATACGCGGGCAGCAGCAGGACGAGCGGAGTACTCGCGTCTGTCCACGTCAACAGGAACCCACCCAGTCCAATCCCTAGTCCGCCCCCGAGCAACGCGATCCGCGGCCCACGACGACCCACGATCCGGCCCGAGAGCGGCGCGAAGAAGAGTGTCATCGCCGCTATCGGCAGCGTGTACAGCCCGGCGGTGAGCGCCGAGAGATGGCGAACCTCCTGCAGGTAGAGCGTGTTGAGAAACAGGAACGCGCCGAGTGCGGCAAACGCGCAGATGGCGATCGCGCTCGCGCTCGAGAAGGGGACGCTGCGGAAGAAGCGCGGGTCGATCAGCGGTTCGCCGCGACGGGCCTCATACGGCACCAGTGCGGAGACGGCCGCGAGCGCGAGCGCGAACAGGCCGATCGTCTGGGCCGAGAGCCACCCGGCCGAGGGTGCCTCGATGATCGCGTAAGTGAGCGAAGCGAACAGCACGATGACGAGCACCTGGCCAACCGGGTCCAGGCGCCGCGCGCGCGGCGCGCGTGACTCCGGCACGAAGCGCATCGTGAGGATGAGCGCGAGCAGGCCGACAGGAATGTTGATCCAGAAGATCGCGCGCCAATCCACCCCCTGCACGAGCGCTCCGCCCAGCACCGGGCCCAGGGCGAGGCTGATGCCGATCGTGGCGCCCCACATCCCGATTGCCTGCGCCCGCTCGCGCGCGTCGGTGAACACGTTGCGAATGATCGACATCGCGACCGGGTTGAGCATCGACCCACCGACAGCCTGGAGCATCCGGAACGCGATCAACCAGTCCAGGCCCGGGGCGGCGCTGCACAACAGCGAGCCGAGCGTAAACAGGACGAGCCCTGTCTGAAACACGCGCCGACGCCCCAGGCGGTCGCCCATCGAGCCACCAAGCATCAGCAGGCTGGCAAGCACCAATGTGTAGGCGTCCACGGTCCACTGCAGCTCCGAGACGGACGCGTGCAGTTCGCGACCGATCGACGGCAGCGCGACATTGACGATCGTGTTGTCCAACCCGACAATCAACAGGCTCATGCAGCAGATCGCCAGTACGAGCCGGCGACGCCGACGGGGCAATTCGGGTGCGGCGGAGAAGGGGACGGACGCTCGGCTCACACTGTGGAGTCTGCCCGTTGTGTGAGCGTGTGTGCGCCGCGGCAGTTGGCGGCCACCGTACAGGCGGCTGGTTGACTAGTGGTTCTCGGCGCCCACGCCGGCTTCGCGGCTCACAAATGGTGCGCGCTCGAGCGCGTGCCCGAAAGCAGCCGGTGGCGGCCCAGAACACCGGTCGCGGCTCACGAAGGCGCGGACTCGGGCGAGTGCCTGAAAACAGGCGGTGGCGACCCAGAAAGCCGGTGGCGGCTCAGGAAGGTGCGGGCTGAGGCGATGTGCCCGGAGGCAAAGTCGTCGGCGGCGCAGAGGATGGCGGGGGCGGCGTGCGCTGATAGGCCGCCACCCAGCTCCCTACCCAGGACGAGAGCGCGCCCACGCTGGCATACACAGACGGATGGTGCGTGGAGCACTTGTCATACACATGATCCGCGACGCCGACCTCGACCGGTTCGCCGCTCGGTCCCGCAATCAGCAACGGCCCGCCGCTGTCCCCCTCGCACACACCTGTCGTGTAGCTCGGTGGAGAGATCGTGCAGATCTCGCTGCGCGCAAAGAAGGGCGGAGCTTTGCGATTGCACCATTTACCGGCCTGCACAGCGGTGGTGGCGGATTGCAGGTGTTCGGTGAGCGTCAGCTGTTCGTAGGAGGTCCTGCCCCAGCCAACCATCGTCGCCGCCGCACCCGCCACGGCGAGACGCTTGGCGGTGGAGGCGCTCGCCAGCGCGATGGGCGGCGCCGTGGTGGGCGTCGAGAGAACCAGAAGAGCCGCGTCACCCCTGTCGAACTTGCGCGACAACCGCGGATACACGATCACACCGAGCACCCTCGAGACGGGCAGGTTGGGCACAAGCGGTTCGACGGCGCCGATCACCACTCGGTAGCCGGACGCGCTGTAAGGAGCGCCGGTTTGCATGTTCTCCGCGCAATGTCCAGCCGTGAGGACCAGGTTTGGGGCGATAACGGTACCGGTGCACTGATAGGCGATCTTGCCTTGAAAGTCCACGATGTATGCCAGCGACGGAAACGTACCGGGCTGCGCGGGCACCCCGCCGATCACCGCCGTATGGGCGGTGGCGTCGCGTTGCATACGCAACGCGAGCGCCAGCGGAGCGCAGACGGCGAGGCTCACGAGGACAGCCAGTACGAGCGCGAGTCTCAGCAGGCGCGCGCTCCTGTTCGGAAGGTGTTGGGGTGGCATCGAAGATATCTTTGTCGGCGCACCGGAAAAGGACGCGCAGCCTCTCATCGGCACCGACTCTCGACAGTTTTAGCGCGACGCGCCGGCGCGCTGCTACGCCACCGTGAGGTGGCCTAGCGACATCGGGCAGAGACGCGGCTGCGCGACGCCGGCGGCTGCAGCGGTAAAGCAGCGCGGAAGACTTGCCGACTACCTTGAGTATGCGGGATCGACAAACGCTGGGTGAGAACACCGCCGGCACCGAACACGTCGCGCGGAACCTGGCTCCGTTCGCGGCGGCCGCGGCGTTGGCGGCGGTCGTGGCGGTCGTGGCGAGCAAAGTCGACTGGGTCGAGTACGCGGCCGCGATCGGCCTGGGAGTCCTCGCCGGCTTGGTCAGGATCCTTCGCTGGCCCCACTCCTCACCGCAAGTCAGAGAGATCCCCCCGTCGCTGATCTTCCTGGCGGCGGTCACGTTGCTGCGCGGCTCCGCCGGCGGATCGAACTCGGGCGTCGCCGTGGTCGCACTACTTCCGGTGTTCTGGACGGCGCTGTACGGCGACCGCCGTCAGCTGTGCGTCGTCACCGCCGGGGTGGCCGCGTTCTTTCTCGCGCCGCTGCTGCTTGTCGGAGGACCCGCCTATCCGACGAGCCAGTACCGCGCCGGCGTGCTGTTCCTCGCGGTGAGCGCGATCATCGGCTTCACCACCCAGTGGCTTGTGGCCGAGGTTCGCTTCCAGGCCAGCGAAGCCGAGCACCGCGAGCAGGCCCTCGAGCGGGTCGCAGCCGCGATGCGGGGGCTGTCGAACAGCCCCCGTGCCCGAGTCGAGGTGTGCGAGGCGGCGATGTCGATCAGCAACGCGAGCATCGCGTTGCTCTACGAGCCAAGTGGCAAGGACGGCGCGTTGAGCGCGACGGCGATGTCCGGCACCGACGCACCGCCGCTTGAGATAGCGACCGGGACCAGCTCGGTCGCGGGCGAAGCATTCGCTTTGCGTCGCTCGCTGCTGTGGAGCGAGGGGGACCCGTCGGGCCCGTTTGACCGCACGATGTGGGAGACGATCGGCCGGCCCGCCTCGATCCTGTTCGAGCCCGTGTTCAGCGAGGAGCAGCCGACCGGCGTGCTCGTCGTCGGCTGGCATAAAAAGATCCGAGCCGGCGGTACGAGGGCCACACTGATCGCACTGCTCGCACACGAGGTGGCCGCCGCGATCAAGCGCGCGGACATACTCTCGCAACTGACCGACATGGCCAGCACAGACGCGCTCACGGGGCTTCCGAACCGGCGAGCGTGGGAAACCAACCTCAACCACGCGCTGCTCAACGGCGAGCCGTTCGTGCTGGCGATGCTCGATCTCGACCGCTTCAAGGGATTCAACGACACCCGCGGACACCCGGCAGGCGACCGTCTGCTCAAGGAGGCGGCGGCGGCGTGGCGCGAGGAGCTGCGCAGCGGCGATTTCCTTGCGCGCATCGGCGGCGAGGAGTTTGCGCTGCTGCTACCGAAATGCACACCCGCCGATGCGCTGATGGTCGTGGATCGCCTGCGCAGTCGCGTGCCCTACGCGCAAACATGCTCGGCGGGAATGGTGATCGGGGAGCCTGGCGAAACCTCGGAGATCCTGATGACACGCGTCGACGAGGCGTTGTACACCGCCAAGTCGGCCGGGCGCGACCGCGTGTCGCTGGCGGCCGCCTGACCCGGGAGGTCTTCGCGGCCCGGAAGGCGGGCGGCGTGGTCTGGAAGTGCGGGCGGCGCCGGCGCTAGAGCTATACGTCCCCCGAAGTCGGCTCCTCCCGGGGCGAACCGACGCTACACACGCAGCGGCCGCAGCGCCGCCTCCACACGTACCAACTCCGCCAGCATCGCGTCGGCGGAGCGCTCCATGGTCTCATTCGCCTGCAGCTCGCCCTCGTCGTCGATGAACTGGGCTACAAAGGGGATCGACACGGCCTCCGGGAGCGGCGTCATCTTCAGCGTCGTCAAGACCTGCTTGATCATCTGCGCTGCGCGGGTACCTGCCGCGATGCCACCGTATGACACCAATCCGACCGGCTTGTACAACCACTCGTGGTGCAGGTAGTCGAGCGCGTTCTTCAGGGGCGCGTTGAAGCCATAGTTGTACTCGGGCATCACAAACACAAACGCATCCGCGGCCTCCACCTTCGCGCTCCAATCCCTGGTGTGCTGCTGGGTGTATTGGCGCAGCCGCGGATGGTTGGGCTCGTCCACGAAGGGAAGGTTGATCTCCGCAAGATCAACGAGCTCGACGTCAAAGCCGCCGTGCGTTCGAGCCCTTTGCTCGAACCAGCGCGCCACGGGGAGACCGACACGGCCTGGGCGGGTACTGGCGATGACGATTTGCAGGGTGGGCATGGTGGCGCGAAGATAGCAGCCGCGATTTGTGCGCTCTGGCGCTCCTGGCGCGCCGTTGTCTACAAACGCCTAGCGGGCGAAAACAGTTGCTTGCCGGGGGCCGCTAATCCCCCAGCTCGACCACAAGCGGGATGCCGCTGTCAAACCAGGGCGATGCAACTCTTCAATCTTCGACCGGGTTGGCCACAACCCGCGATGGAAAGTGCACTCCATGTAGTCAAATGGGTTGACCGCTCCGCAGTAAAGCTCCCTGGCTTGTCGCAACTCCTCTTCATCGTCGAGTTCTCGCGCTCGACCCGCGAACGTTCCACCCCGTATACGCAGCGTCACGTTCGGCTCGGCGCGAATGTTCAGCACCCAGGCCGATACCTTGGCATCGATAAAGGGTCTAATCATCACGACATAAGCGCAGCTGCCGCTACGAACCGCATGAATGCACTTGCGCCGCGTCTTGCCGGTTCTGCGACCGGTCGTTGTCAGCACCCCAAAACCCACCGGCGGGCGCACCATAAAGTACGGCAGCATCATCGCGCTCAGCACCCTGCCGCCTGTCGGAGAACGCATGAAGGGGTTGGATTTGCGCTCGACCGCGAGCATCCCGTCAGCGTTGTAATTCATGCTTGCTCAAGCATGACAGACGGGCATCTCGCTAGGCACGCCGTCCGCCCTCGACACCCATGCCCCCGCCAGGAGTCGAACCTGGATCTACCGCTTAGGAGGCGGTCGTCTTATCCATTGGACTACGAGGGCTCGCCGCGAAGGCTAGCGCCCATCGCGCTCGGGATAGACCTCGTCGATCGTCGTGAGCGGAGCGTATGGGGCGCCCGCTGCCGCTTCGATCGCGGGTCCGCCGCCGGCGAGGCGGTCGAGCACCGCCACGACTCCGCAAATCGTGTGTCCGGCGTCCTTGAGCGCGGCGATCGCCGCGAGCGTCGAGCCGCCGGTCGTGACCACGTCCTCGACGACGACACAGCGGTCAGCCGACGTGAGCAATGGGCCCTCGATGCGCCGCTGCAGCCCGTGCGCCTTCGTTTCCTTGCGCACGAAGAAGGCCTTAGCCTGCGCGCCCCCCGCAAGCGCAGCGCACGCGACTGGGTCTGCTCCCATCGTCATACCGCCGACCGCGGTGGCATCCCACTCGCGCGCCTTGGCCGCTACCAGCATCGCCAGCACCTGGAATCCCTCGGGTCGCATGATCGCGCGCTTGGCGTCGACGTAATAGGAGGCGGTGGCACCGCTCGTGAGCGTCACCTCGCCGATTACGAGCGCGTGCGTGCGCAGCTCGGCGATGAGCTGGGCACGGGCGCTTTGGAGCCCGCCGGCAATCGGAGGCGAAGCTGGCATCCAGCGCAATCTAGACGGTGCAGCGCTCGAACGTCTGTCCAGCGCGTCCTGCGCTAGGACTAACCTGCGGCTGTGCTGCTCCCGATGCTCGCTCGCGTGTTGCGCCTCGCTTCGCTCGTCATCTGCCTGATCGCAGTGGCGTGGTTTCTCACGTTCGCTGTGAACCAGACTGGCAGCGCCTCGAGCCATCAGACGACTGAGATCAACGCGACTCCTGAATCGGAAGCTCTCAAAACCAGCACGCCTGAAACCAAGAACGAGGGAACTGTCCACAAGAAGCTCAACGAAGTGTTTTCGACGCTTTCCTCGCCCTTTTCGGGCGTGACCTCGGGGTCCAGCGAATGGACGATCCACATCGTGGACACGCTGCTCGTGCTGCTGGTGTACGGCTTCGGCCTGGCGTTCGTCGCGCGCTTCTTGCGGCTGGGCCTCTGATCCTCACTTCGGCATAACCGCTGCGGGGCACTGCCTTGCCGCTGCGCAAACCCGCCGGACGGCGTGCTCGATGCCAAACCGTCGGTGCGGGACTAGAAAACCCCGCCCTCGGTGTACACATCCACCGCATACCCGACCTGCACCCACGCGAACACTTCCGCGGCATTGGGGATCGGAATGCGCAGACATCCGTGACTGGCCGCATAAACGGGCACTTCGGCGTACCCGTGGATGGCATAGCCGCGGATGAAGTAGTTGGAGTCAACCATCCCCTCGGAGTTTGTGCCTGGCGTCTTCACGTACACCCGAAAGCGACCGAGCACGGTGGGGGTGGAGGGCTTGCCAGAAGCTCATCGTGTAGATACGCCGCACGCGTCCGCCGTGTTCGACCTCGACAAGCACCTGCTTAGTGAGGTTGGCCTCAATGTGATCGCCGTCATGGGGATAGCGCACCCGATAGCGCCCCGCGCCGGCTCGCAATCGCTGGAACACACCCGCGTTGGCGGTTTCCACGCGCTGCAGCCCAATCATCTTGCGAAAGGCCAGCACAGCGCGGCCTGTGGCTTCGTCAAAGTGGCCGTTGACGGGTACCTCGTAGCGCAGTCGCGCAAGCTCGTCTTGGAGCAAGCGCACGGCGGCTCCATGGGCGCCATTACCGAGGGTCCCGCGCATGTGGAGCACACGGTAGGCAACAGTGCCGGGAGCAGGCGGCGCTTTGGCGGGACGTTTGGCAGTTGCCTGAGCGGCACTTGCAGTGCCCGCAGACAGGCACGCCGCGAAAAGGCAGGCAGCACACAGTGCCACCATCGCGAGCCCACTTAGCCTTGCCTGTTTGCGCAGCATGCTCATCGCAGACGATCGTACGCGGTCGTGGCGACGGTGGCATCCGTGGGAATCTCCGAGATAGCCCCGAGCGCGCGAAACAACAGTCCGACCGTCCCTATCACCGCAAGCGAACCGACGATCAGCAGCAGAGTTTGCCCCACCGACCAACCCTCGAGCGCCCCGAACGCGATCGAGTTGTTCAGCGAGTGCGTAGCGATGCACGGATACAGCGAGCCTGTGCGGCGGTAGAGCAGACACAGCATGAATCCGAGCACGCCGAGCGGAACGAGGTCGATGACCGGCGCCGAACCTGCGTGCACGCCACCGAACAGGACTCCCGTCAGCAGCGCGCCCGGTAGCCAGCCCCTCCATTTGGAGAGCGCTGGGAAAATGTAGCCTCGGAACAGGGTCTCCTCGCAGATCGGCGCGATCGTCGTCGTGAGCAGCGCACTCAGCGCGAGCAGCAGCGTCGTTTCGTTCGCGCCGAGTTGTTTGAGCAATTCCTCCTTGGTGCTTTCGTTGAGCACAGCCGCCCACAAGGCGCTGGCAAGGAAAAACACCACATACGTGACCACCACCGCCAGCACCGCGCGCCACCAGCCAGGGGCCGGCGGCCGATAGCCGAGCTGCCAGGAGCGCACCGTTCGGCCGCCGAGCTGCGCAAACAGGATGACTGTCAGCACGAACACGACGTCCTGCACCACGGTGTCGGCCAACTCGATGCCGGGCGGAGTGTGTTCGTTGCTGATTTTCACCCCGAGCGCGAGCGCGGGGATGTCCACTATCAGCCCGCCGACCAGCGCGAGCACGAGCGCGGCCGCTAGCGCAGCAAAGCCCGTCCAAGCTCGCCAATCGTTTGCCGGCAGCCCAACCCAGGAGCCGCTCGCGAACATCCGCTGGGAGGCGTCGGGCCCGGGCGGCACCGGCTCCAACGACCAGCCGGCAGGCAGTTCGGTCTCCGGCGAGGATGGCTCCACTGGCACAGCGGAGTGCTCGAGCGGCTCGTCCATGCTCACGCCACCCAATGCCAGGTCGCGAACTCGCCGACGAAGAACGCCATCGCCAGCCCGGAACACACCAGTGCCGCGCGTTGGAGCGCCAGTGGACGCAACGAGAGGCGTACCGCGAACCATATGGTCAGCGGAAACAGCACGAGCAGAAAGCGCGGTAGCGACATCAGCGGCTGAGGCGCAACCGGATAGGACAACGGCAATGCGAGTGCCGCGAGCACATATGCGCCGTAGGCAAGAGGCAGCAATCGCAGCACGCCAACCGTTGCCGGTATCGCCGCGAGCAGAAACGCGAACAGCAGCAGGTTGTGTCCCGCGTCGATGAACGGACTACCGCCCGCGGCCGGATAGTAGACGCGGTGGCGCTGGAAGGAGAGCAGCTGGCGCAAACCCTCGAACGCTGCCTTCGCACCATCCCACACCCCGCCGAAGGGTGCGGCGAAGTGCCGGCTCCACACCGCCTCGGCGTGAAACGGCGCGAGCGCGTCGCCGCCGGCGAGCGCGAGGTGGGCCATATACAGACCAAGCCCGACTGGCGCGAGCGCGATCCACAGCGCATCCGCTCGCAAGCGATAACGCGGGCGCAACCCGCGCGCAAGCGGGAAGTCGGCGGTGCGATCCTCGCGCGGGCCATACAGATAGAGCAGCGCGATCGGCAACATCAACACGATGCCAGTACTGCGCGTCGCCCCCGCGAGCGCGGCGAGCAGCGCCGCGCTCGCCCACCGACCTCGGCGTGCGCATAGAAACACGCCGACCGACAGCGCCATGTACAGCGACTCGCTGTAGATGGCCGAAAAGAAGAACGCCATCGGCGCAAACGCCGTAAGCAGGACCGCCAAGCGCGCCACCTCGCGAGGATCGAGCTTGCTCGGTAACGCATCGCGCAAGCGCGCGACTTCGAGCGTGCTCAGGCGGTGCAGTCCATACAGGGCCGCGGCAAACGCCGCCAGTGACAGCACCACGCCCGCGATCACGGGCGCAAAGCCGATATCGGAAAGGGCACGCAGTCCCACCGGATAGAGCGGAAAGAAGGCGGTGCGCGAGGCGGTCAGGGAGCCAAGCTCGGGCCGGTAGCCATAGTGCGCGATCGTCAAGTACCAGGCCGCGTCCCAGCGCGCGGCGGGGGCAGCAAGAGCGTTGCCGAGCCAGCCAAAGCCGCTTGTCGATCCTGGCGGATTGAAGGCGTGACGCGCCGGGCCGAACCCGAGCGTCGCGACGGCTCCAGCGCCCGCGACCCACACCAATAGCCGCGAGCACCACAGTGCGCGCCACACGTCGCGCATCGCGACGGTCCGCTCGCCGCTCGCTGCCCGGGCGCGCTCGGTCAGCGTGCCACGGGGTAGGACAGAGCCCGCCGAGAGGACGAGGTCGCTCGGGGGATCTGCGATAGCCATCTCAGCGGTGTCGGAGCTCATCGTGGGGGTGGCGCGAGGCGTGGGGCGACAGCCGCGCTACTGGCAGGAAATCACACCCCGAGACGGTACAGTCACAGTCGGGGGCGAGTGAGATGTCAAGACAAGCAAGACAGCGCCGCAGGCGCCGCAACCGCTCAGGGCCTTCGCGCTTCGTGTTCATCGGTCTGGCCGGACTCGCCGGCGCGATTGCGATCGGCGCGATTGCGGCCGTCGGCTACGTCCTCTCGGTCGCTCAGTCAGCGCCGAGCCTGGCGTCGCTGAAAGCAAGCATCGCCGGCGCCTCCTCGCAGGTATTCGCCGCCAATGGCACGCGACTGGGCTTCATCCAGTCCGACGAACTGCGCACGCCGATCGAGACCTCGCAGATGCCGAGCGACCTGCGCAACGCGACGATCGCGATCGAGGACCAGCGCTTCTATAAGAACAATGGCGTGGATTTGACCGGCATCTTCCGCTCGGCGGTCAAGGACACCTTGAACGGGCAAACACTCCAGGGCGCCTCCACGATCACGATGCAGCTGATGCGCAACCTGTATCTCGGCAGCGACACCCACTCCTTCAAGCAAAAGATCGAGGAGGCGAAGCTCGCGATCGAATACACCAAACACCACAGCAAGCGGTCGATCCTCACCGACTACCTGAACACGGTCGCCTACGGCACCGTCGGTGGGCAAACCGCGCTCGGCGTGCAGGCGGCCTCGCGGATCTTCTTTGACAAGAGCGCCTCCCAGCTCGATCTTCAGCAGAGCGCACTACTGGCAGGACTACCGCAGGCGCCCTCGCAATACAACCCGTTCCTGTACCCGGCAGCGGCGCGCACGCGCCGCAACGAGGTGCTTGCCAAGATGGCCGAACTGCACTACATCACTCGTGCGCAGGCCGCAGTGACGGAGCGAGCGCCCCTGGAAGTGCAGCACGGCAACTTCTACACCCAGCGCCAGGAAGGCTTCTTCTTCGAATTCGTGCACCGTCAGCTGGTCGAACGCTACGGGCTCAACCAGGTCGAGAAGGGGGGCCTGAAGGTGTACACGACGATCGACCTCAACATGCAGCGCGAGGCACGCAAAGCAATCGCCGAAATCCTCGACGAGCCGGGCGACCCGGCGTCGGCGATCGTCACGATCAACCCGCACAACGGCGACATCGAGACGATGGCGGAGTCTGAGAGCTACGACCAATCGCAGTACAACCTCGCGGCCGAAGGCCACCGCCAGGCCGGCTCGACGTTCAAGGCGATAGTCCTCGCCGACGCACTGTCCAGGGGTGTGGATCCAAACAGCACCTACTACCTCTCGCACACGCTCGCGCCCGGCTGGCTCCCCACCTACCCCACCTACGGAGTCAAAACGTTCGAGAACACCTCGCTCAACAAGTCGATCAACCTGGTGCAGGCGACGCTCACCTCCGACAACACCGTCTATGCCCAGCTGGCGGCCGATCTTGGCGAGGAAACCGTCACGCAGATGGCTTACAAGATGGGCGTTAAAGAGCATCTGGACAGCTACCCGGCCGAGGCGCTCGGCGGCCTGACGGTGGGGGTGAGCCCGCTTGAAATGGCTGACGTCTACGCAACTCTCGGCGACGGCGGCTATCGCAACACGCCGATCGCGATCACGAAGGTCGTGTTTCCCGACGGCTATACCGACACTAACTGGGGCACATCGCACCGTGTCAAGGTGCTCTCCAGCGGAGTAACCGCCGAGGAGACCGAAATCCTGCACGAGAACGTCGAGAGCGGCACGGCGACGCGCTCCGCAATCGACTGCCCAACGGCCGCAAAGACCGGCACCACCAGCGAATTTACCGACGCCTGGCTCGACGGATACATGCCCAACTATTCGACCTCAGTTTGGATGGGCTACCCCAACAAGGCGACCCCGATGACCGACGTGCATGGGGAGGCTCAGCAGGGCGGCTACCTGGCGGCGGAAATCTGGCATACCTATATGGCGGCGGCAACCGAAGGCCAGCCGTGCGTCCCGTTCCCCTCGCCCACCGAACCGATCTCCTACCAGCCGTTCTTCGGCAAGTACGCCACAACGGGCGCGGCATCGGTAAAAACCCCCTACGAAGGCGAACAAACCACGGGCACGAAACCCAGCACGCAAAAGAAGAACGGCGCGGCCGGCGAACCTAACAATCCCGAAGCGGCCCATCCGGGCGTCGGGCCGACCGGCGAAAGCGAAAAACCGGCGGGCGCGAGAGAACCCGAACAGCACACACCCGCACCGGCCATACACGAACCGGCGCAACCCGTGCCGACCCCCGCACCGAAAGCGGCCGAACCGCAGGTTGGCGGAACCGGCGGGGCCGAACCGCCGCACCACTGAACAGCACGCGGCATCCCGGCGCAAGCCTCGATTCGCCGACGCTGGTAGTTTGACGGTGCACACTTCAACACAGGGTCGCCGCCGAGAGCGCGCAGAGACCCGGACGGGAAGCGATTCGTGGCTAAGGAAGACAAGGTCGAATTCGAGGGCGAGGTCATCGAGGCTCTGCCGAATGCGATGTTTCGCGTCAAGCTTGACAACGATCATGTGGTGCTCGGCCACGTGGCAGGCAAGATGCGCCGCTTTCGGATTCGCATCCTGCCCGGCGATCGTGTGCGCTGCGAGCTGTCCCCGTATGACCTCGACCGAGCACGGATCGTCTACAGGCACCGATAGGTTCTTTGCACCGCCTCAGGCGCTGACCGAACGTGCAGTTTTCACCCAAACCAATCCCCATGCAAACCGACCGAACGGGCAACGCTTGAGTTCCTCGCATCGTCCACGGATCGGCTGAACGGGCATCGCCGAGCTGTCCCTGATCGACTCGATCGAGGCCGCCGTGAAGACGCGCGGAGGCCGCTTCGTGCGCGGCATCGGTGACGACGCCACGGTCGTCAAAGCACTCAAGCTGTGCGTCACCACGGTTGACACGATCGTCGAGGGTGTGCACTTCAAGCTAGATGATCAGCGGTTGAGCTTTCAGGACATCGGCTGGAGAGCACTGGCCGGGGCGCTGTCGGACATCGCGGCGATGGGCGCACAGACCGGGGAGGCATACGTCGCGCTCGGCATCCCCTCACACGTGAGCGAGGCGCAGGCGCTACAGCTGATGCTCGGCGCCGAGGAGCTGGCGGAGCTGACTGGCACGACGATCGCCGGGGGCGACGTGGTGAGCGCACCCGCACTATTCGCGAGCGTCACGATCGTCGGCTGGGCCGAGCGCGACCAGAAGCTGCTGGGGCGCGACGGGGCGCGACCAGGAGACCTCGTCGGAGTGACCGGCACGCTCGGGTGCAGCCTGCGCCGCCCGCTGCCGCGACTGCTCGAGGGCCGCGCCATCGCGCCGGCGGGGGCCCACGCGATGATCGACATCTCCGACGGCCTGGCAAGCGATGCGCTGCACATCGCACGCCGCAGCGGCGTCGCGCTGAAGATCGATCTCGACCAGCTACCGACCGACGAGCACACGCAGGCCACCGCCGAGCGGCTCGGAGTGCCCGTGTGGCAGGCGGCGGCCACCGCCGGCGAAGACTACGAGCTGTGCGTGTGTGCGCCGCGCAAGCGAGCCGAGCGCGTCAGCCAGGCCTGCCAGCGCGTCGGCGCCAAGCTGACGTGGGTCGGCCACGTCAGCGAGGGCGAGCCCGGCGTGGTGCTACGACACGAGGGGCGCAAGCAGGCGCTGACTGGCTTTGAGCACCGGTGGTAGCCCCGATTTCTCAAGCTCTCGTTCTTCGCTGAACGCTTCGGCGTGGGACACGCGGGTGCTCGGCGCGCGAGCCGCCCCCAGCGGCACCGTGGAGATCAGGCGAGCGAACACGATCAGGCGATGCGACGCGCTGAACGGCGGCGTGCACGCCGAGAGCACCAGTCGCGAGTAGCCCACCGGATCGATCACCGACACATCGGTGGGCAGCACAACCCGCGAGCCGATCACACGGTAGGTGAAACGCGCGTAGGGCATGTCGAGCACCACCGGCGCTCCCCGGTGCAGGCCGCCAAGGCTGCGGAAGGGCGCCAACCAGGTGGTGCGATGACCGGCGATCGCTGTCGTGCCCGGGATTCCCGGAAAGTTCGTTTCCGGATAGATGCCGGGACCATTCTCCAGTTCGGAGGTGCCGGTGCCCTTCACCACGACATAGTCGGCACCGATCGTGGGTATGTGGATCGACCCGACCGCCGACCCGTTCTTGGCGTGGCGCTGCAGCTCGGCCGCCAGGTACTCGATTCGCCGGCGCCGCTCGTGCAGGCGCACAAGCTTCGCGCGCGCCGCGGCCGTGGTGTCGGCGCGTTCCAGCGTGTGCAGATCGCCGCGCAGGCTTTCCTGCTTGAAGTACGAGTAGAGCGCCGTGATCGGCTCCTGCCACACGAGCGTCACGCCCGCATCGAGCAGCAGCAGCAGGCCGACGAGGATCAGTAGCGAGGCGACCGCGCTGGAGAGTCGCAAGCGGCGGCGGTGCGGCGGTGGCGGCGTGCCAACCCCGAGGCCAAGCGGCGCGGCACCCCCGGCAAGTGAGGCTCCGCCCGCCGACACGCTGCCACCGCCCACAAGCGGCATAGTGCCCTCCCGGCTCGCGGCGGGCCGTGAAAGCGACAGGTCGCCTGCCGCAGGCTGCTTGCGTGGAGATGGAGCCATGGCTTAGCGTCGCAGGGCGGACTCGGTGCCCCCAAGCGACCCAGGCCCAGCGTAGGACACCGGACCGCGCGTCGACAGCTCGGCCGCCGACTGTGCACTCATGGAGTCGACGGGCACGACCGCCAGCACGCGCAGCACGACCGCGAGCAGGCAGCCCAGCGCAACGCTCCAGAGCAGCGCCGCGAACACTCCGACCTGCCCACCGGCAAGCGCGAGCACGATGCTCTGCGCCAAGCCTGTCGCACCCAGGCCCAACTCGTGTGCGTAGGCGATGAGCAGCAGCGCGAGCGGCAACACACCGACCAACACCGCGCCGAGCGCAAGCGCGCGGCCGCTGGCACGCTCGCGAACGCTCGGCGACACCGCAAGCAGCCACGAGTGCAGCGCCGGCACGAGCAGCAGACAGGCGAACGGGTTGAACACCCAAGCGATCAGCCCTATACCCACCAGCACCAACAGCACCGCGAGGCCTGCCGCGTCGGCAGAAGGACGCTGAGGCAGCGCCACTCCTCGCAGGAGCGCGGACCACGCGAGCAGCGCCAATATCAGCACAAGCGCCGTCGCGAGCAGTGCCGGGGTCGCCGAGCCATCGGCGCGCAGCGACAGCACGGGGGGCTGTCCGGCCGGAGCCGCGACAAGCCCGAGGTGTCCGATTAGGATCACGAATAGCGCGCAGGCAAAGAACGGGAGCGCCGCGGCGAGCGTCCAGGCTACCCAGCGCAGCACGGCTTCGCGGCGACGACGCAGGCGCGCCAGCGCGTCTACGGCGACGAGCAGCGGGGGCAACAACAGCGCGAGCGCGAGCAGCTCGATCGCCCAACCTGGGAGCGCGTCGCGCCCGAGCGATAGTCGTGGGGAGGCGGGCGCAGCGATGTTGGGGCCTTCGTCGAGCGCATACACGGCACTGAGCACCGACCTGCCGAAGTTCTGCAAGCGCGCTTCGCTGACACGCGCGCCGGGCGCGGGACCGCGCTCGCCGCTGACCTGAACAAGCACGGCGGGCACGCCGGCGGCATTCAGCGGCGCCTCCTCGCCCGTGGCCAACGGCAACGCGAGATGCGCGAACTGAGCGAGGGTGCTGGGCGCGCCCGCGGCGCTCCCAGCCTCTTGGGAGATTGCAGAGGCAAGCGTGAGCCGCAGGGTTTCCGGTGCTGCGCTGAGATCGCTGGAATAGGGGAGCACAAATGGCTTGTGCGCAGCACTGCCGGCGAGATCGCCGAGCACGATCGCCGCGTCCAGCGGCCGCCCGCCGTTCTGTGCGAAGTCGGCGGCGCCGGCATACCCGCCGCTGCCGCCGCTGGTGGACACCAGTACGATCGTGCGGCGCGTCTCGCTCTGGGAGAACACGCGCGCCAGCTCGATCAGCGCGGCGGTGCCCGACAGTTCGGCGATCGACCCCTGTGCGGCGGCGTCGCGATGGGCGACGATCGCGATCGGACTTTCGCCGCTGGACCCTGGGCGGGTGGCGATCACGGTGGTAAGCGTGCGCTCGCCGTCGATGGTCTGGGCGCTCACTTTCCGTGTGGAGACCTGGAAGCCACCGCCGACCGAGCCGCCCAACCCTCGCAGCGTGCTCGCGATTTCAGCGGCGAGCTCGTCATCGCCGGCGCTACCAGGCTGGCGATCGGGAAAGCGCTTCGCCAGCGCCTGCAAGTCCGCGTATGCACGCGAGCCGTCGAACGCTTCGGGCGCGAGCGTGGAGCTGAGCGTCGCCGAGCGACCAGTGAGCGAAAACCCCGCTATCGCCACAACGAACAGCAGCGGCACGAACGCCGCGCGGTAGATGCGGACGTTGAACATCAGCGCTAGACCATAGCCCGACGGCGGGCGAGAGGTGCGGTTCCTGACGTATCCCGCCCCCGAACACAGTCGCATGGAGCGGCAACTCCTTCGGGCCGGTCACGGGGGCTGCGGCTACACGCGGGCTCGGGCTCGCCCAAACAGACAACAGACCCAGGCAAGTGCCGCCCGCTTTCCGGGCCAACCCCAGGTATCGTGCGGTCCGCCAATGCTCCAGCCCGTCGCCACAGGACACAAGTCGCTCGCTGACTACACCCACATCTGCGGGCGCGAGCTGATCGAGGAAATCCGCGAGCTGGCCGAGCCGCTGAAGGGCCGACGCGTCGTGCACGTCTCAGCGACGGCCTTCGGCGGCGGGGTGTCGGAGATCCTCTACACGCTGGTGCCGCTGATGCGCGACGTCGGACTTGACTGCGAGTGGCAGGTGATCTACGGGCGCGAGGAGTTCTTCAACGCCACCAAGCTCATGCACAATGCGCTGCAGGGCAATCCGCAGGATCTCGACGAGGAGCAGTGGGGCACCTGGGAGCAGTACAACGAGATGAACGCGCGCGAGCTCTCCGACGGCTGGGACGTGTGCCTGGTGCACGACCCGCAGCCGGCCGGGCTATACCGACTGGTGCCCGAGAAGGCGAGGGGCTGGGTTTGGCGTTGCCACATCGACCTGTCGACTCCCAACCCGGCGACGATCGAGCGGCTGCTGCCATACATCTCCGAGTACCCGCAGTCGCTCTTTCACATGGCCGGATACGTGCCCGAGGGCATGGCGGGGAACGTGAACATCGTGCCGCCGGCGATCGATCCGCTGATGCCGAAGAACATGGCACTCTCACCCGAGGACGCCTCCTATGTGTGCGAGCAGTTCGGCATCGATGTGGACCGACCGCTGATCTGCCAGGTGTCGCGCTTCGATCCTTGGAAGGACCCGCTTGGCGTGATCGACGCCTACAGGCTCGTCAAGGAGCGCATCCCCGAGGTACAGCTAGCGCTGGTGGGCTCAATGGCCAGCGACGACCCGGAGGGCTGGGACTTCTTCAACGCAACCATCGCCCACGCCGGCGGTGACCCCGACGTGCACATCCTCAACAACTTCAACAACGTCGGCGCGATCGAGGTGAACGCGTTCCAGTCCCACGCGGATGTCGCCGTGCAAAAGTCCACGCGCGAGGGGTTCGGGCTGACCGTCTCGGAGGCAATCTGGAAGGCACGACCTTTCATCGGCGGCGACGTGGGCGGCATCCCGCTGCAGGTCGAGGACGGCGTCACCGGCTTCCTCGTGGACACGGTCGAGCAGTGCGCGCAGCGTGCGCTGGAGCTGCTGGGCGACCCGGCGCTCGGCAAGACGCTCGGGCGGCGCGGCAAGGAGCATGTGCGCACGCACTTCCTCACCCCGCGCTACCTGCGCGACTACTTGCGGATTTTCGGGGAGCTGGCGGAAGGGTAGAACCAGCGGACACGGACATACACGCGGCCGGGCGTGGGTGGAGCGTGCGGGTAATGCTAATTTTGCACAATTCACCTTAGTAGCTACATGTTGTAGTCACTATCGCACACCTTTTGAAATTGGACAAACAACCCCCACCCTCCGTCCCATCCCAGCGCTCGCCGCTCGTGCTGGTGAGCAACCGGGGACCGGTCACGTTCGGGCCGGGCGAGGAGGTGCAGCGTGGGTCGGGCGGGCTTGTGACCGCACTCACGGGGCTCGCCTCCCACCGCGACGCGGTGTGGGTGGCCTCAGCGATGAACGAGCACGACGTGCGCGTGTCGCGCGAGCACGAGGGACAGGCCTTCCCGGTGCGCTCGCCCGCGGGCGGGGAGTACATGGTGCGCCTCGTGGCCAGCGACCCGGAAGCCTACGACCGCTTCTACAACGTGTTCGCCAACCCGATGCTGTGGTTCATCCAGCACTACCTCTGGGACCTGTCCAACGCGCCCGACATCCGCCGCCACGAGATCGAGGCGTTCGAGTTCGGCTACAACGCCGTCAACGAGGACCTCGCGCGCGCGGTGGTCGAGGAGATCGCGGATCTCAGCGAGCCCGTCGTGATGGTCCACGACTACCATCTCTACACGCTGCCGGACCTCGTCAGGCGCGCCCGTCCGGACGTGTTCCTGCATCACTTCGTACACATACCGTGGACCCAGTCGGACTCCTGGCGGGTGCTGCCCTCGCGCATCCGCGAGGAGATCTACGCGGGCCTGCTGGCAAACGACATCATCGGCTTTCACACGCGTTCCTACCGGCGCAACTTCCTGCAGTGCTGCCGTGACCTGATGGACTTGGAGGTGGACTTCGAGCGCGGTCTGGTGCGCTTCCGCGACCGGGAGGTGTGGGTGCGCGCCTACCCGCTGCCGATCGACCACGTAGCGACCCGTCAGGTCGCAAGGAGCGAGCGCGTGGGGGAATTCGAGCGAGAGTTGCTGCGCCGCCGCCGCGACCACCTGATCCTGCGCGTCGATCGCGCCGACCTGAGCAAGAACGTGCTCCGCGGCTTCTCCGCGTTCGACCTGTTTCTCGAGCAGCACCCGGAGTTCCGCGAGCGCGTGACGTTCGTGGCGCAGCTGATGCCATCGCGGACCGACGTGCCCGAGTATGCGGAGTACCTGGAACGCATCGAGGCGCTGGTGGCGGTCGTCAACCATCGCCACGGCACGCCCGACTGGATGCCAATCCAGCTGAAGCTGCGCGACGATCTCGAGGAGGCGATGGCCGCCTACAAGCACTATGACGTGCTGCTCGTAAACGCCATGTTCGACGGCATGAACCTGGTCGCGAAGGAGGGCCCGATCGTCAACGAACGCGCCGGCGTGTCGATCCTTTCCGAGAACACGGGCGCGCACGAGGAGCTTGGCGAGTACGCCCTCTCGGTGAACCCGTTCGACATCCAGGAGCTTGCCGACTCGATCCACGCTGCACTCGACATGCCGCCTGGCGAGCGCGCGCGGCGAGCGCGCGGGCTCGTGGAGATCGTGACCTCGCGCGACCCCGGAGACTGGATAGACGAGCAACTGGCGGACATCCGAGCCAAGCGTGCCGCCGGGCCGGCTTGAGGGATAGCTGTTCGTTCTTGTTATGATCCCCCGCCCGCCGCCGTCCCGTGCAAATGACCCTGCCTGCCACCACATACGACCTCGTGCTGATGCTCGACCCGCAGGTCGAGGAGCCATTGCGCGCCAAGATCGTCGACGACGTGCGTA
Organism: uncultured Solirubrobacterales bacterium; assembly: GCA_963776985.1. Taxonomy (GTDB): domain Bacteria; phylum Actinomycetota; class Thermoleophilia; order Solirubrobacterales; family Solirubrobacteraceae; genus Palsa-744. The sequence goes on along the minus strand of CAVZOV010000004.1, from coordinate 1,485,825 downwards.
CGGCGATTGCCGCCAAGGGCGAGCTGCTGCGCCATGACGACTGGGGCGAGCGAGCGCTGACCTACCAGATCGACCACAAGGCCACGGCCGACTACCACCTGTTGCAATTCCACGCCTCGACCGCCGAGCTGATCGAGGAGCTGAATCGCACCCTGCGCATCACCGACGGCGTCGTGCGCTTTCGCATCAACAAGCTCAAGCCCGGGACGCCAGACGCACCGGACATGCGCTCCGGCGCCGCACCCGCCCGCGAGGAGCCCGCGCCCACTCAAGAGGAGCCCGAGCAAGCGGTCGCCGAGGAGCAGGTCGTCGCGTAATACACTCAGGGGCGTGCGGCCGCTGAGGACAACGACTGTGGGGGCGCTCAGCGCTGCTTCTGCATACAGTGGGACAGCGGCTCATGAGTGAGCAGCCGATCGGCGAGGGCCCGAGCGTGCGACGTACCGACGTATTGCGCGCATCCCCGCCGATGTTCGAGTCGCGCGTGCTCGACGCCTTCTCGCGCGTGCACCCAGTCGTGCCGATCCTGATCTTCGCGCCGGCGATCGTCGTGCTGGCGGCCTGGGGGCTGTCGTTCCTCGGAGTCCTGCAGGTGCTCGGGCTGTTCGTGCTCGGATACGCGCTGTGGACGCTGTTCGAGTACTGGCTGCACCGGCTCGTGTTCCACTTCGAGCCCGACCACGGCATCGGGGCGCGGATGCACTGGATCATCCACGGCATCCACCACGAGCACCCCAACGACCCGCTGCGCCTGGTCATGCCACCGGCCGTGAGCATTCCGCTCGGCGCGATCGTGTTCGGCGTCTTGTACGTGGTGTTCGGCCAGCACTATGCGCCCGCGGTGGGGGCGGGCTTCTTCGCCGGCTACCTCGCCTACGACATGCTCCACTACTACGTGCATCATTTTCGCCCCCGCACGCGCGTCGGGCGGATGCTGCGCGAGCGCCACATGCGCCACCACTTTCAGGACGACACGCGAGGGTTCGGTATCAGTGCCCCCTACTGGGACGAGGTGTTTCGCACCTCCCCGCGTGCGCGCGAGAGCGGTTCCCGGTAGCGTCCGCTACAGACACCAAGCAAGGCGAAAGGAACAGCCGTGGCCGCCAGCAACATCAACCGGGTCGTGATGACCGGGAATCTGACCGCAGACCCAGAGCTGCGCTCGCTGCCGAGCGGGACCGAAGTGTGCGAGCTGCGCGTCGCCTGCAACACGCGACGCAAGGACGGCAGCAGCGGCGAGTGGGTTGACAAGCCGAACTACTTCAACGTCAAGGTGTGGGGGGCGCAGGGCAAAAACGCTGCGCAATACCTCTCCAAGGGCAGGCCCGTCGCGATCGACGGAAGGCTTGAATGGCGCGAGTGGGAAGCACAGGACGGCACCAAACGCAGCGCAATCGATATCATTGCCGAGTCGGTGCAGTTCCTCGGGTCGCGCGAGGGTCCCTCCGGAGGCGGAGGATACTCGGGCGGCGGGGCCTCTCAGGGCAGTGATGTGCCGGTTGACAGCGGCGACTTCCAGCCCGCACCGGTCGCCAGCCAAGCTGGCGACGACGACATTCCGTTCTAGTTCAAAAGCAAGGATTTCCAGTGGCAAAGCGCGGTCGCGGCAAGCCTGTTCGCCGTCGAGACAAGAAGGGTGGGCCCGGCACAGGGAGGCGCAAGCCTTGCCAGCACTGCCGCGACAAGGTTGAGCAGGTCGACTACAAGGACGTCGCGACGCTGCGCAAATTCATCTCCGAGAAGGGCAAGATCCGCTCCCGTAGGATCACCGGAGCGTGCCGGCGCCATCAGGGCCAGATCGCTCGTGCGGTCAAGCGAGCACGCGAGCTGGCGCTGCTGCCGTACGTAAACGAGGGTGGCCGCGACGACCATCCGCGGCGCGAACGCGGCGACCGGGACCGCGAACGGTAGACCGCCCTTTGCGGGCAAGCGCCAGGCCGTAACGAATCCCTTCCCCAACCAGACGACACACCAGGACCACATATCCATATGCCCGAAGCAATACTCATAAAGGATGTCGAGGATCTCGGCGAGCAGGGAAACGTCGTGGACGTCTCCAAGGGCTATCTGCGTAACTACCTGATCCCCCGCAAGCTCGCCCAACCCGCCACGCGCGGCGCGATCGAGTCGATCCGCCAGCGCCAGCAGGCAGCTGAGCGGGCGGCGCGCGAATACGTCGAAAAAGCCCACGACAACGCGGCCCTGCTGAACAAGACGGTGCTGACGATCGCCCAGCAGGCTGGCGCCGACGGGCGTCTGTTCGGTTCGGTCACCGCCCAGGACGTCGCCGCGGCGATCCGCGACGCCCGTGGACTGCGTACCGACAAGAGCAACGTGCACCTTCCCGAGCCGATCAAGAACGTCGGCACCTACATGGTCGTGGTCGATGTCGTCGAGGGAGTGACGGCGACGGTCAAGACCATGGTCGTCGCGCAGAAGTAGCAACCGCGGCCACGCCGGGCGACCACTCCGGTGCTGGGAGGGGGTCCTGCATCATGGATGGTCGTCGCGCGGAAGTAGGTCCGGCGTGACTGCGAACATGTGTTCGTGAGGTTGGCGAGGATCTTTTCTCTGCGAGTTGCGGGAACGGCTCATGTGGCCGCGGGACGGCGGGCTTAGACTCGCGCTGAGTATGTGCCCCGTCTCTCAAACCAACGGCAACAGCGCGCCCATCGGCGTGATCGCGCCGCCGCACAACCTCGACGCCGAGCAATCGGTGCTCGGCGCGATCTTGCTCTCCGACCGCTCGCTGTATGCGCTGGTAATTGAAGAGGGACTTCGCTCCGAGGACTTCTATCGCGACCGGCACGGCCTCATCTACGAGGCGATGCTGGCCCTCTACAACGAGTCCGAGCCGGTGGACGTGCTGACCGTGAGCGACCGCCTACGCCAGACCGGCAAGCTCGACGCGGCCGGTGGCCCGGCGGCCGTGGACGAGCTGACCGGCGTCGTGCCGGCGGCGGGGCACGCGCGGCGCTATGCGCAGATCGTGCGCGAGAACGCGCTGCTGCGACGCTTGCTGGCGGCTTCCTATGACATCCAGTCGAGTGTGTTGGAGCGCCAGAGCGCTCCGCGCGAGCTGGTCGAGCAGGCCGAGAAGACGATGCTCGAGGTCGCTCGCGACGACCGTCAACAGGATTTCCGCTCGATCGAGGAGGTACTACACGAGGAGCTGGACAAGCTGCACCGGCTATCGATCGAGGGCACCTCGCTGACCGGCGCCCCCTCGGGCTTCAAGGATCTCGACGAGATCACCGGCGGCTTTCAGCCTGGCAACCTCATCATCATCGCCGCGCGACCCGCGATGGGCAAGAGTGCGCTGGTGTGCAACATCGCCGAGAACGCGGCCGTGGAACACGGCCGGCCTGTGGCGCTGTTCTCGCTGGAGATGGCAGAGGCGGAGCTTGCCCAGCGCTTCGTGGCATCTCAGGCGCGAATCAAGGGCGAGGAGCTGCGTAAGGGGCGTGTCAAGGAAGAACGCTGGCCCAAGATCCTGAAGGCCTCTCAGCGTCTCGCCGACGCACCGCTGTGGGTGGACGACTCAAGCGACGTGGGCATGCTCGAGATCAGGGCCAAGGCGCGTCGCCTGCACTCGCAGTGCGAGAACGGCCTCGGGCTGATCATCATCGACTACCTGCAGCTGATGCGCACCGACAGCCGCTACGACTCGCGCGTAACCGCCGTGGGCGAGCTGAGCCGCGGGCTGAAGATCCTGGCGCGCGAGCTGGGTGTGCCCGTGATCGCGCTCTCACAGCTCAGCCGCGCGGTGGAGACGCGTCCAGACAAGCGCCCCCAGCTCTCCGATCTGCGCGAGTCGGGCAACCTCGAGCAAGACTCCGACCTGGTGATGTTCATCTACCGCGATGAGTACTACAACGAGGACTCCGAGCGACCCGGCGAGGCGGACTTGATCATTGCCAAGCACCGCAACGGGGCGGTGGGCAAGGTGACGCTCACCTTTCAGAAGGAATACCCGAAGTTCATGAACTACGCCAACACAAATCGCTATGAGTTGGAGGGGTCCAGTGCCCCAAGGCACAGCCTTCCGCCTGGGAGTGACGCAGCATGAGCACCGACCCGCTCAGCGTGCTGGCGGCACGCAGCCGAAGCGACTGCCCGCTCGGTCTGTGCGACGGCAGCGGCTTCATGGTGGACGAGGCCACCAACACCGCCTCCGACTGCCGTTGCCGCGCAGGGCACATCGCCAAACGCAGGGCCACCGGCCTTGAGGCGCGCCTGCCCAAGCGCTATCAGGGCGTTTCGTTCGACCGCCCACCTGTTCCGGAAATGCCCGAGCCGGTCGTCTCCGCAGTACGCAGCTATGTGCGCAACATCGATGCTCGCCTGAACGAAGGACGCGGGATGTGGCTGGTCGGAGACATCGGCACGGGTAAGACGACGCTTGCGATGCTGGCCTCCAAGGCCGCTCTGGACGCCGGGCGCACGGTCGCGATCTATTCCCTGCCGAGACTGTTGAACCTCATTCGCAGCGCCATCGAGACCGAGGGGGGCATGGTGGGCTTCTTGGATCGCCTCACCTCAGTCGATCTCCTGCACATCGACGACCTCGGAGTCGAGAACAAGACGGATTGGGTGCTGGAGCAGTTGTACTCGATCATCAACACCCGCTACGAGGACGAGCGCGCGATGATCTTGACGACCAACCTCGAAATCGCCGACCTCAGAGAGCAATTCGGCGAGCGGACCCTCTCGCGGCTGCTCGCCATATGCGGCGAGCCACTGCCGCTGTTCGGTCGCGACGAGCGAAGCGAGTACCGACCCAAGCGGCACGATAACGACGTTCGCGCGCAGCCCGCCTGAGCCTGCGACACCTGCGTAGACTGATGACGCAATGCCAGGCATAGTCATAGTGGGCGCCCAATGGGGCGACGAGGGCAAGGGCAAGATCACAGACCTGCTTGCCGAACACGCCGACGCGGTGGTGCGCTTCCAAGGCGGCAACAATGCCGGCCACACAATCGTGCGCGGCGAGGAGGAGTGGAAGCTGCACCTGATCCCCTCCGGCATCCTCTACCCGGGCAAGCGCTGCGTGATCGGCAACGGCGTGGTGATCGACCCGAAAGTGCTGATCGAGGAGCTGGATGCCCTTCGTGCACGGCGCGTGGACGTAAGCGGGCTGCGAATCTCAGCCAACGCGCATCTGATCATGCCCTACCACCTACTGCTCGACTCCGCCGGCGAGGCGAAACTCGGAAGCCTTCAGATCGGCACGACCAGACGCGGAATCGGACCGTGCTATGCGGACAAGGCGGCACGCCTCGGCATCCGCGTACAGGACCTGCTTGACGAGAAGATCCTCAAGAAGAAGATCGTCGCCGCGATGGAGCCAAAGCGCCTCTCGCTGCGCCCGTTTGAGAAGGACCCGACGCTCGACCTACACACAATGACCGAGGAGTACCTAACTTACGGCCACCGACTCGAGCAGCACATCGCCGACACGGCCCGCCTGATGTGGGAGCTGCTCGACGGCGGTCAGAAGGTGATTTTCGAGGGCGCGCAGGGGGCGATGCTCGACATCGACCACGGCACGTATCCGTTCGTGACCTCTTCCAACCCATTGTCGGGGGCAGCGTGTGTCGGCACCGGCGTCGGGCCGAAGGATATCGACGAGGTGTGGGGTATCTCCAAGGCCTACACGACGCGCGTCGGGGCGGGCCCGTTCCCAAGCGAGCTGCACGACGAGATGGGCGAGACGATCCGCCAGCGCGGCGGCGAGTTCGGCACGACCACCGGACGCCCGCGTCGCACCGGTTGGCTCGACCTCGTCGCGCTGCGCTATGCGGCGCGCCTGAACACACTCACGGCACTGGTGCTGACCAAGCTCGACGTGCTCTCGGGACTGGACCGCATCCAGGTGTGCACTAGCTACCGTGGTGCGGAGGGAGCCGAGTTCGACGACTTCCCCTACCACCAGACCGTCCTGCACCATACGACCGCCGAGCTAACCGAGTTGCGCGGCTGGAGCGAGGATCTCGGCGAGTGCCGCACGCTCTCCGACCTGCCCGACGCCGCGCGCGAATACCTTCGCTTCATCGAAGAGCAGGTCGGCGCTCCGGTGACGCTGCTCGGCGTTGGGCCCGGTCGCGATCAGGTCGTATGGACCGACGCCGGCAGAGCGTCGCTCATCGGCCCCGCCGCGGGTACCCCCACGGCGGCTTAAGCGCGCCGCTGGCCTCCCCGCGTCGAGCGGAGCCAGACCGAGCGAGTCCGGCTCTGCACCTGCTCTCGACGGCACTCGCGGTGTGGGCCCCGCGTCGCAGGGCCCACCTGCGCTCAAGGGCACTCCAAGCGGCGCGTCGTCGTCGCAAAACCAGCTCGCGACCCGCGCGGCTCAGCGCATCGCCTCGTCGTCGCGACGAAAGCCCAGACGAGCGGAGACCTGATCGGCAGTGGCGAGCAGTTGGGGCAGCAGCTCGTCCACCAGACCCTGCAGCTCGATCATTGAGGTGTGAGCCGCCATCGCGAGCGCAGCAACGACGTCGCCATTCTCGCTGCGCACAGGCGCCGCGATCGACACCAGGCTCGCTGCCAGCTCTTCGTCGTTGACGGCAAACCCCTGCTCGCCGACATTCGCCAATTCGTCTCGAAGCGCCTTCCTTGTGGTGATGGTGTGGGGGCCCCGCTTGGCCAACGCCATTCCGACCACGAGTTCGTGCTGCTCCTCGTCGGGCAGAAATGCCAGGAGCACCTTGCCAAGCGAGGTGCAATACGCCGGCAGCCGCGACCCTACACGCAGGTTCAGGTCGATCTTGTACTGGCCACGACGAAAGCTGCGCGCACGATCGACATAAAGAACCTCAGGACCGTCAAGCACGGCCAGACTGATCGTGTAGCCGCTGTGTTGGCGCAAATCTTCAAGATATGCACGCGAATGCTCACGCAGACCGGTCGAATTCAAGGCCGACATGCCGAGGTCTGTCACGCGCAGACCGAGCCGATATCGCCGGTCTGCACCCTGCTCGAGGTAACCCAGAGCGACAAGTGTGCTCACGTAGCGATGGATCGTCGAGCGGGTCATTCCAAGCGTCTCGGCCAGGTCGGCGATGCCAAGCGTGGGATGCTCGGGTGAGAAACATCCCAGAATCGCCAACCCGCGCTCCAGAGACTGCGAGTAGCGCGGCTCTCGAAGACGCGGCAGAGACGTCGCTGGGGTTGGCCGCCGACCGCCGGCGGCACGGGTTTCGGATCTTGTGCTCATCTGTGCTCCCTCGTCGTGGGCTTTTCGCGCTTGGCTGTGGCCCCTATCCGCGCTTGGCACGGAATTGCGGGAGCCGCGCGACGCGCCCCCTTGCAACCGCGAGGAGCAACTCTGCTCTCGCGATCCACGTCGCGCGGCATCCGCGCTTTGGCATGGCAAGCAGGGAGCATTCCCGACCTCACTCGCCCGTGCCGGCTTAGGACCCGAATCCCTTCCTGGACGTAGTCGGTGACCGCCTCCTTGCTCATGTCGATAAAGCATGCAGTGCGCCGAGCGCGAGGCCAATACCTTTAAGTAGGCATTCGAGCAGGCCCCCCCGGAGCCTCCGCATCAAGCGCCGCCGCACGTGTCAGTGGGCCGCAAAGCGCCGCTCCCAGGCACGCTTGCGACACATGCGCGGCCCCACCCTCCTCGCCGCTCGCCTCACGAGGTATACGGACGCAGACCCTTTAAGTAGGTGTTTGAGCGTCTGACCGACGTCGATAGTGCGGTAGGTGTAGGGTTTGCTTTGCCGGAATGCATCCGTGCAAGGGGATGAGCGGCTCGGGCTTAGAGGAGGTGGGATGTCTGCCAAGCACGCACTGTTGGGGTTGTTGCTCCATCAACCCGCATACCCCTACCAGCTCGCCGACCGCCTGCAGAGTCGACTGGGTCCCGCGTGGGCAGTCAACTCCGGCCAGCTGTATCAGACGATCGACCGCATGGAGCGCGACGGGCTGATCGAGCGCGTCGAGGGTGACACGGAGGGACGCGAGGACCGCCACGTGTTCGCCATCACCGACAGCGGCGTGGAGGAGTTCGAGCGCTGGTTCGAGTCGAGCACCGGGGGGGCGCGACTATCACGACGGCCGTTGCTCGTGAAGTTGACTCTCGCCGGCCCGGAGCGCATGAAGGACGCGGTTGCGCAAATCGACGCCTATGAGCTTGACTGCGCGGGTCGCCTAAAGGAGCTTTCGCGGATGCGCGAGGCGAGCCCCGCCGAAGGACCGCGGGTGCGCGCCGATCAAGTGCTGCTTCGCCTGAATCTGAGCGCCGACATCTTCCAGTTGGAAGCGGAGCTGCGATGGGCTACACACGCCCGCGAGATGGTCTCCTGGCTGCTCACTCGCGAGGCGATCTGGCCATCGGCCCAGGAGCGCTCGAGCGTAGCGTCGGTACGCGCGCCCGACGGCCAGCGGGCACGACAAGAGCTATTTGGCAAGATGGCCGCACGACGCGCGTTGGCGTCGTCTGAGGAGCAGGGACAGGATCGTGATAGCTGAGCACATCGAGCCCGCGCGCAACAGGCACGCTCGTGCCAAGGACCGCCCAGGACAACGCTTGCGCACGCATCCATTCCTTGCGACGGGAGCACCGCTGAAATGATCCTCGAGTTCGACCGGGTGTCGAAGACCTACCAGCGGCCGGACGGACCAAGGGTCGCACTGGATCGCGTCACCCTCCAGGTGGCTCGCGGTCAAATCGCGGGAATCTTCGGGCCGAGCGGGTCGGGCAAGACGACGCTGTTGCGGCTTGCCGCGGGCCTCCAGAGACCAGACAGCGGAGCGGTCACCTACAAGGGCGAATCCGTGAGCGAGATGTCAGATGCGCAGAGGCGCCGCTACCGACGTCGCGAGGTCGGCTGCGTTTGGAGCGACCAGCCCTGGGCACCCGGACTCAAGGTGCTGGAGCACGTCGAACTGCCGCTGCTGGTCGACGGCTGCGAGAGTCGTGTGGCGCGACGGCTGGCCCACAAGTTCCTGCTCGCATGCGAGGCGGGACAGTGCGCCGACACGAACCTCGAAGAGCTATCCGAGGGGGAGCGCCAGCGTGTCGCGATCGCGCGGGCGCTGGTGATCGAACCGCGGCTACTGCTGGTCGATGGCGCACTCGCGGGCCTGTCGCTGATCGAGCAGGAGACGATAATGGCACTGCTGAGTTCGCTTGCGGTGGATGCGAAGGTGGCCGTCCTGGTAGCGGACACCGGCGCCGGAGCGATACTGCGAGCAGACCCGATTCTCTACCTGCGGGACGGCAGGCTGATCGGCGAGGAGCCCGTGAATCTATCGGGCAAGCTCTACACGCTGCCGACGGTGGCTGCGCGTCGCTCCGCAGCCGATGCTTGAGCTGGAGCGGGCTTGTAAGCACTACTCGACGCCGGCCGGTGAGATTCGAGCCGTCGATGACGTGAGCCTCGTCATCCACGCGAGCGAACTCGTAGCGCTATTCGGACCGAGCGGTTCCGGCAAGACGACGTTGCTGCTGCTGGCCGCTGGGCTGCTGCGCTGCGACTCAGGCGTTGTGTGTTTCGAGGGACACAATCTGGGAGCGCTCTCCAAGCGAGATGTGCTCGAGTACCGCCGTACGAAGCTCGGGTTCGTCTTTCAGAACTTCAACCTGGTGCCAGGCCTGAGCGGCGAGGAGAACGTCGCGCTGCCGCTGCTATTGCGGGGAGTCCATCGCGACGAGGCGCACAAGCGCGCACTCGCGGCCCTGGAGAGCGTCGGGCTGCTTGCTCGAGCAAGCCATTCGCCGGCAAAGCTATCCGGCGGCGAGCAGCAGCGCGCGGCGATCGCGCGGGCGCTCGTGGGCGAGCCGAAGCTGGTGCTTGCCGACGAGCCGACCGGCAACCTCGACAGCGAAACCGGCGATGCCGTGCTCGATCTGCTCAGTGCACTCCCACGCGAGCGGGGGGCGGCGTGCGTGCTGGTGACCCACGACGCACGCGTAGCCCGCTACGCCGACCGCGTTCTCGCGTTGCGTGACGGCAGGCTGGTTGCCTACGACCCCCAAATCGCGGAGTTCGGTCGATGATCAGCCTGCGCACTCTGCTCCTGTTCTACCGGCGTCACCTGCGCGTCCAGCCTTTGCGAGAGCTGATGGCCGTAGTCGGCGTCGCCGCGGGTGTGGCGCTGCTGTTTGCCGTGCAGATCTCCAACAGCAGCATCACCAGCTCCTTCGAACAGCTCGTGCATGGCGTCGCCGGTCGCGCGACGCTCGAAGTGGCCTCCAGATCCCCCGAAGGCTTCGACGCGAGCATCGGCGAAAAGATCGCGGGCATGGCGAACATCCGGACCGCCGCACCGATCCTTACTCAGCAGATCACGATGGTCGGCCCGAAGGGCAGCAAGGCGCTTACGCTGGTCGGCGCCGACGAACGGCTTGCGGCCCTCGACGGCAAACTGATCTCGAGCTTTGAAAGCTACGCCAAGGCCTCACAACGCGGGCTGCTGGTCGTAACCCAGCCAACCGCGCAAGCAATCGGCGCTGTACGCGGCAATGCTGTCGTGATCCAGGCGGGCGGGCGAACGGAGCATCTGACACTTGACGCGATCGTGCCCACGAGCGATCTTGGGACACTCGCCGAAAGTCCGATCGCGGCAACCTCGCTGCCCGTTGCGCAAACGCTCGCCCGACTACCCAACCGCATCACACGACTCTTGATCGAGCCCGCACCCGGGCGAGAATCGCAAGTTCGCCAGGCCATAACCCGGCGCTTTGGAGAGACATTGAACGTGCGAGCGGTCGATGCCGAAGCCCAGCTTCTGGCGAGTGCCGCTAAGCCCGAGGCGCAATTGACGGCGCTTTTCAGCGCGATCAGCCTCGTCGTGGGAATGATCCTGGCCTATAACGCACTACTGCTCGCGAGCGGCGAGCGGCGAGCGTTCTTCGCCTATCTGATCCAGCTCGGGACGCCGGACAGCGCGATCGTCGCGTCGCTTGCGTTCGATGCGCTGATCCTTGGCATCGCCGGCTCCATACTCGGGCTGCTCGTGGGCGACGCGATTTCGCTACTCGCCTACCGCGCGCCTCCCGGGTATCTCACGGCCGCATTCCCAATCGGGGCCCAGCGTATTGTGAGCATCCAGACGATATCGATCGCATTCGCCGCCGGCGTCCTTGCCGCTTTCATCGCCGCGGCGCTTCCGGCGGTGGCGCTTCTGCGCGGCAACGCGATCGAACCCGAACTTACCGGTCGGGCGCTATCACTCCTTCGACGGCCCCGCGTGAGTGACTCGCTCGTGTTCGTTTGCGGAGCAACGCTCGTATGTGCTTCCATCGCCGCCTCGTTGCTGTGGCCGGCGGCAACCGTCATCGCCCTTGTGGCATTTGCCGGCGGCCTCGTGCTGTGCCTGCCGATGATCGTGCGCTACGCGCTCAAACTCGCTCGCGGCGCGTCACGACACTCCAGCGACCCTTCCGCCCGGCTCGCCAGCGCTGAGTTGCTGAGTTCCCCAACCCGATCGGTCGCGCTGCTTGCAACCGGCACGATCGCGGTGTTCCTGATGGTGACAATCGGAGGCTCCGTCGCGGATGTTCAGCGAGCTGTGCGCGCAGGCGCTGAGGAGACAGTGTCCAACGCCGATCTGTGGATCAGGCCGGGGGGTGCGGAGAATGTATACGGAACACAGCCGTTCGCTTACGCCGTGACGCAGCGTAAGCTGCAACAGATCGACGTCGTGCGCTCCGTGTTGGCCTACCGTGAGTCGTTCCTGGATCTGCCCAATCGTCGGGTTTGGGTCATCGGCGTCCCTCCGCAAGTACCGAGCCTGATCGCGGAGAGCCAACTGGTGAAAGGCAACGAGGCGACCGCGACTAAACGTCTGCGCGAAGGAGGCTGGGCCGCGATCAGCCAAACCATCGCAAGCGAACGCCACCTGCGGCTCGGGGAGTCGTTCAATCTGCCAACGCCATCGGGTTTTGCGAGATTCCGGCTCGCTGCGACGATCTCCAATTACGGTTGGCTCCCAGGAACGATACTGCTAAACGCCGACGACTACGCCAAGCTGTGGCAGACAGCCGACGCCAGTCAACTGGCTGTAACACTGAGGTCCGGTGTCCCACTCGCAACGGGTAAGCTCGCGGTTCAGCGGGCCCTTCCCACCGGCTCCGCGCTGGGCGTGCAAACAGCCGAAGAACGCCAAACACAGGTCAGTAAAGTCTTGGGAAGCACGCTCACCCGGCTAAACCAAACGTCGGCTGTGGTGCTGGTGGCAGCCATCGCCACGGTCATCGCGATGATGATTTCCGCAGTATGGCAGCGTAGGGGAAGACTCGATGCCCTGATATCGATCGGCATGAGCTTTGGTCAGCTGGCGCGCCTCGTCTTCTATGAGAGCGGTTGCGTGCTGCTCGGCGGATGCCTGATCGGCATGGCCGGTGGCATCTTTGGGCAATACCTTGTCGACAGCTGGCTGCATTACAGCACCGGCTCGCCGATAAAATTTGCGGCGGCATGGTCTCTTGGCCTGCGCACGATCCTGATCGCCGTTGCGATCTCCATCGTGGCAAGTGCGATCGCGGTTCTACGCACCGTCGGATTCCGTCCAAAGGCAGCATTTTCGACCGAGTGAACGGCAAAATAGTCAAACGACCGATGCGAATTGCACACAATTCACACAGAAGGTGACAAATAGGAACATCGCGACTTACCACAGCCGCAGCTATTACTGTCCAAAGCAGTCAGGCTAGCGACAACCGCAGGGCTTGCGCTAGCCTGTGGCGACACTCAGGCTATGAGCCACATAGATAATTCCAATAATGGGGGAAAGGCTCGGGTAGCGGACGGAAGTACGCTCGCCCCGGGGTTGCGGATGCTGCCAAGCGATGCGAGGGCAGATGTCTATCGGCTGTATGACGTTCTACGCACGCTAGATGATCTCGTAGACGAGGAGCGACCACACGCCGCGCGGCGGGTCGAGGCCGTCGAGCGGTGGGCTTGCAACGAACCTGCCGACACTTACGAGACTCGCGTACTGAGTGAGCTATCACAGCGTCATAGCCTGCCAGCCGATGCGTTCCTTGAATTTTGCGCGGGAATGCGTCACGACATATCGCGCGCGGTCATCCGCGACGAAGAGGAGCTGGAACTCTACTGTCAGCGGGCGGGCGGCTCCGTCGGAATCATGCTCACGCACATACTCGGAAGCGCCGGCGCGGAGTGCGAGACCAGGATGGCCACGCTCGGCAGAGCAGTGCAGCGGACAAACATCCTGCGCGACATCGACGAGGACGCCACCCATGGGCGCGTCTATGTCGCCCGAAGCACGATCGAGCGCTTCGGAGCCCCCCTCCCAGGAGCGCGCGCCGAGCTTCTAGGTGACCAGATCGCGCGAGCCGACGAACTGTACGAGCAAGCAGCGGACGCGACCTCGCTGCTGGCCAGAGGCCAACCCGGCATGACGGTCTGCGCGGCTCTCTACCGTGAGATCCTGCGCCAGATAGAACGTGATGGCTATGGGCGTACACCTGGCCGTACCGTCGTGCCAGCGTGGCGCCAAAGCCTGCTGATCGCCGAATACTGCGTCAAGCCGCGGCGCAATTCGGCCAGTCACGCTGCCGCGCGAGCGTAGCTCTGACGCGCCGCAAACCCGGCGGGCACGCTCCGCGGCGCCAGTGACACCCAAACGCAGATCCCGGCAACCGTTCAGCGACCCGCATCTGGAACTTCGGTGACGGCTCACGAGATGCCCGTCCGGCACTCGCGCCGCACAGCGGCGGCGGGAGTCAACCGGCCAGCAGGAGGACGAATTCGAGATATGGTGTGGGGTGGGTCATCGACTATCCGATCCACACAAACCATCGCCCGATGCTCGATATATCCGCGATCCACATAAGAGCCCGTTGCGAGCACCCGAGACGGTGGCTCGCGCTGTTCGCGACGCTGTTCGCCGGATGTGCGATGCTGATGAGCCCAGTCGAGTCCTACAGCTCCGAGCCAGCCGCTCGGCGTCTCGACATCGGGCACGCTGCCAGGTCGCTGAACGCAACAAGCGCCGGGCATCTTCACCTCGTCAGAGCAGAAGGATCACAGCTGTTCGAGGAAGGCCCGGTTACCGGCGCGGTCGTCGGCTCGATGCGGGCTATGTTGAACACCGGCGCGATCTTCAGCGGAACCTTCACGACGCGTACCAGCGCCGGATCGATCGACGGTCGCGGACGAGCCACTCCGCACGGCTCCGGGCGCTACCAGAGCTTTAGCGGCACGTTCGTCGTCACCGGCGGCAGCGGTCGCTACTCGCGCATAAGCGGCCACGGGGGTCTTTACGGCGTGTTCGATCGCAGGAGCGACTCGGTGGTCATACAGACCACGGGCAAGCTCTCCTTCTGAGCGGGCCGTACGATCGAGACGGCTGAGCCACGTGCACCGAGCCCGCGATCTGCTGACATCGCTACTGCTCTGCGCCTGCCTGCCAGCCGTCGCGCAGGCGACGTCCACGGTGGATCTACACGCCAGGTTCGTGCCGGAGCGACTTGGCCAGAACACGACACTCGAGTTCAGCGCCCGCATATCCTCCGCCGACGGGTATGTGACCCCTCCCCTGACCGAACTCGACGTACGCTATCCGCAGGACATCGGGATCTCCGCCGGCGAACTGGGCCTGGAAACGTGCACCAGGACGACGCTTGAAGTGCTCGGTCCCGAAGGCTGCCCGGCCGACTCGCGCATGGGAGAGGGCAGTGCGATCGCCGAAGTCCCGATCGGACCGCATGTCTTTATCGAGGAGGCGACGGTCACGATCCTGCGCGCACCAGAAGAAAGGGGGCATTTGGCGCTCCTGCTGTTCGCCAACGGCCTGACGCCGGTATACGCACAGATCGCGACCACCGGCCTACTGCTACCGGCGACAGTGTCATACGGCGGCAGCGTGGACATCACCGTTCCGCTGATACCTGGCCTGCCCGGCGGGCCCGACGTGTCCCTCGTGCAGCTGAACGCGACCCTCGGCCCACTTGGGTTGACCTATTACGAACATGTCCACGGACGACTGGTCGCCTACAAACCCCGGGGAATCCTGTTGCCCAGAAAGTGTCCGCGCCACGGCTTCGCCTTCAGCGCCAACTTCACGTTCCTCGACAGCAGTCACACGAGCGCCAATACCAGCGTGCCATGCCCACCGAGACATAGGGACGACGCGACCGAGAGAGCACACGCGGCCAGCAGTTCTTGACTGCCCCTTTTGCGTGGCCGGCGCAACGAGAAGGTGGACGCCGAGCTTCGCGGGGTGGATGGGCCATTCCGGGGTTCGGTCTCACCGAGAGTTTATGGGCTTAAATGGAGCGTCGAGGCTGGGCCGTGAGCCAGACGCTCCCAGCGGGTGCGCTGGGGACTCCCAAACCTGCGGCAGGAAAGCCCGATTTGGCCCGTAAATAGGGGGATTTCGGCCTCGTGCTTCTCCCAAACGGGTCGTGCTCCGGTTCTCCCAAGGTTTGGCTTGGATGCTTCGAGAGCCGCTTATGCTCGCCTGCGATATGAACTCGTTGGCACAGACCAAGGAGGCGCCTGAGTCGCGTAGGACGGTCGATCCGCTCGCGATGGCGCTGTTCGACGTCGTTCGCGACCTGCCGGCCTCGGAGCGGCGAGTGCTGCTTAGCGCGATCGACGGGCGGCTTCACAGTGTCGCCGGCGAGCGAGCTCGGCTCGCGCTAGAGGTGCTACGTCGCTGCGAGCATGAGACGAAAGGGACCGTTTCCAAGCGCCGCTATGAGCGCTGGCGCGAGTCCCATCCAGAGCGTGCGATCCTACCGTCCTCAACATACGTGGCGAACAGCCTGGGTGGCAGCTGGGCTAGGGCGATGGACGCCGCCGGCGTCACACCGTCGGTCGAGCACGCGACGTTCCGCTGGCACCGCCAGGGACCAAGCCCGTCGGATAAGGAAGTGCTCGCAGAGTTGCGTTGCTGCGCACAGGAGCTACGCATCGACTTCACCTTCGGGGAATATCGTGCGTGGGCGCTCCAGCAGCGCGCCAGAGATCCAAAACGGCGCGGTCTGCTGGTCAGCCCCACCGCCTTCATCAACCGCTTCGAGTCCTTCGCCCAAGCGCGGCTCGCAGCAGGCCTACCCTAGTCCCGCCGCCATCGCGGCCCACGAGGCAATCGTGGCGAGTACACGCGCGAGGCGTGTATCACCGTTCTACAGGCTGGAACTCGTGCCACCGAGAGCAACCCGCTGACCGTGCGCGCCTACATGCGGTGGCGCACCTCTCGACTCGAGGACGCCCGCCGCCGTGGAGTCTGGCGTCCGATTCCCGAGTGGAAGATCATCCGCGACAGGTTCGGGTCCTGGGCGAAGGCGCTCGCAGCGGCCGGAATCATCTCCGCCGAGACAGCCGCAGAGTACTTTCGCGGCCAGGGCCAGCGAGTCCCCGACGAGCACATCGCCAAGTGGCTATGCGCCGCCGCCGCAGAGCTTGCTCCAAACATGACGACCTTCACGTATCGGCGCTGGCGCCAAGCGCAGATCGATAACCGAACTCGGGGATACCCACCCAGCCAGAGAGTGCTCCAGCTCCGCTTCGGCAAGTGGAGCATCGCGGTGAGCAGCGCAGAAACGGCGCTCACCGCCCCACGACCCTTCGAGTACATCCTCGAGATCCTGCGCAGCAGGAGCGCGTCACCGTGAGCGTGGAAGCCGTACGGGTGATCCGCGACATCCTGCCCGGTGTGAGCGACTCCACACTGAAGGAGTTGCGATCGCTGGTGGCCTACTCGCTCGCTGCACCGTCGTCCTCTGAACTTCGCGAGCAGCGCCTGGGCCTGCTCGTCTCGATTGTCGCGGCGGCACCAACTCGCATTCCGCTCGGCGAGGAGTATGAGAGCGAACGCGCAAGCCGGACGGAAAGGGGAGAGGTTTGGCCTTCGCGCATCCAGCTCAGCCGAGCCTACGGCTCATGGCTGCTCGCGGTGAGCGCCGCGATGGAGCTCGACCGTCCGCGTGGCCACATTCCACCTCCCAGCTACCAGGCACGGCCAGTCTCAGGCCGACGCCATACACGCGAGGACGCGATCCGCGCCATTGTCCGCTGCCACGACGAGATCGGCGCCTGGCCCACCCAAAGCGACTACCTGCAATGGCGGCGCATCCTCCGCCACACCGGACGGTTGTACGGACCCGGAGAACCGCGGCTACAGGACACGAAGGCTCTGCGACGCCTATTCGGCAGCTGGACGCACGCCCGAGACGCAGCACAGCGATGGGTGGACGACGACCCTGGCTCGTCCTGATCTCAGCTACACCCTTCTCAACCGTCATTCCAGCGACCGTCAGCAGCCATTTCAACGGCCGCTCGCCCCACGCTCAGCCTCGCAGCAACGACCCCGCTTAGCTTACGGGCGGCAGGGCTGTAGCTGTAAGCGAGACGGGCGAGACCATTACGTCGCCCGGTTCGCGGGTGGAGTACTTGGCCTCTACCTCGACCCCCACGCTGTGGGCTCCTGCCGGAAGGCGGACCGCCAACTGCGCAGGAAGCTGGGCCAATTGACCGCCAGCGATCGACGAGCTGCTGTTGGTGGCCAACTTTCCGTCAACGATGAGATACAGCATCACGACAGCGCCGGCAGTGGGCGCACCTTCATCGTGAAGACCGGCGATGGAGGAGACCAGCACCTCTCCGGGTGTTCTGAGGCTCAGATGAACTTCACGGCCGGGCACCGTGACTCCCGTTTGCTTCAACTGCGGGCATGTCACCGCCGACGGCAGCCCTGGTGGTGCCGGCGCATTGCACGGCGTCCTCGTGAGATCCTCGACGCTTGGGTCTGTGATGCTGGCAGCGCCAAGCGGGAAACCCAGTGCAGTTGTGGTGACCGCTCCAGGTCGTAGCTGCCGAGCGCCTACGCTGTGGGCCGGTATCTCGACCGCAGCGTACGAGACGCCTCCAAGGCTCACAAACAGCGCGATCGTCGCCGCCACATTGGCGTAGGTGAGGCGATCGGTGGCGCCCCACAAACGCCCGCTCAGCAACTTACCCACAGTAAGTCCCATTCTACCAATCTCCATTTCTTGTAGGACCCTTCCGAACCGGGTTGCCGGAAGGGCCACAACCGCCGGGGTGCTCGCCCGTCACCTACGGCGTCGATTCCTCGAGGAGCGCGGTGTGCACGCCGGAGCTGCTGGTGTAGCGCCCGACGCCCTCACACTGGTCAACGGTGACACAGGACAGCCCATAGAATTCACCCTTGGTCGCGCCCGTTGGCATCGGCACCGTCTGAACCTTCCATGTCGTGCCGGTCAGGCCCTCGGCGAGCGGAGCTTCTACCCCGGTGCTGCTGGTGTAGCTGCCAACTGCCTGACAGGCTGTAGCTGAGGAGCAGCTGACGCCGGCACCGAGCTCGCTCGAGTTCGCGCTCGTCGGATCGGGCACGCTCTGGATCGCCCAAGTGGACCCGTTCCATTGCTCGATCAGCGAGTAGTCCCGCCCGAACTCCGTGGTGTTATAGGAGCCCGAGGCGGTGCAGGTCGAGGCCGCCGAGCATGAGATCCCGGTCAGGTTCGTCCAATACGCCCCGGTCGGCGTCACCGGTGTCTCCTGCGTCCACGTGCTGCCGTTCCAACGAGCCACCATCGCGGTCGATGTGATCACACCGCCAACGGCGGTGCAGGCCGTCGCCGAGCTGCACGACACCGATGAGAAGTTGTTGAACGCCCCAGCCTCATCCGGTGTCGTCTCGAGCAGCCATTCGGTTCCGTTCCATTGCTCGGCGAGCGTGTAGTAGGTGCTGCCAGAGCTGTAGTAGCCGACCGCCGTGCAGCTCGTCGACGTTGGGCAGGAAACCTGATCGAAGGTGCTGTTCGACGCGCCTGCCGGGTTGGGTGAGGTCTGGATCGACCAGGTCGAGCCGTTCCAGTGCTCCGCCAGCGTGAGCTGTTTGCCGCCGCTGGTATAGCGGCCGACCGCGGTGCACGCGGTCGCGCTGCTACAGGAGACGCCGGTGAGGGCGCTGGCGGTCGACCCGGTCGGCGTGATGTAAGTGCCGAGCTGCCATTCGGTGCCATTGAGGCGGTCACCCCAGAGCAGTTCGCCGCTCGTGCTGCCTTCGTAGATCCCGGCGGCGAAGCACGTCGTGGTCGAGGTGCACGACACGCCGGTCAGCCGGCTTTCTTTGGCACCTGAGGGGATCGGTGCTGAGCGCACTGTCCAGGTGACCGGATTGACTATCTGGTCGGCGCCGTAGCTCGTACCGTACGTGTTGGTCGCGGTGAGCCGGTAGTGGTAGGCGGTTTCTTCGAGATGGAGCCCGGTGACGGCACGACTGACTTTTTCGGCTTTCCACCCGGCGGCAAGGGTCGCCGCCGGCACCGGCACCGTCGTGCCGTAGGACGTCGTCGGCCCGTATTCGAAGGCGTAGGTCGTTTCCTGGCCTTGCGGGTTGACGGTGCCGTTGAGGGTGGCGCCGCCGCCGCTGACGCTGGTTGCCGCGGTCGTTTCCGTCAGCGGCGGAGTGAGCCCCTCACCGAGGGTCAGCTGAGCGAACGATTCGTTCTCATAGCTACCGACCGCCTGGCACGCCGATCCCGTCGGGCAGGACACCGCGTGGAGGATTTCGGCCTCGCCGTGGGGCGGGACTTGCACGCCTTGCGCGCCCCATTCGGTGCCGTTCCACTCAGCGTCGATCGACTCGCCGACCTCGACGCAGAACGAGCTGGAGGAGCAGGAGACTTCTTCAAACGAGCCGCCGCCTTCAGAACCGGGAGCGCTCGGTGTAGCAACGATCGTCCACGTACTGCCGTTCCACACCTCAGCGAGCGCGTGGGAACCGGAGCCCGTCGTGGACGACGAGCCAACCGTCATACACCATGAGGCGCTCGCGCACGAAACGCCTGTGAAGTACACGCGTTCGGCGGTCGGGCTGGGGCTGGGGCTGGATTGCGTAGACCAGCCTGAGCCGTTCCAGTGCTCGATCAGGGTTTTCGCAGTGCTCGGGCTCGTGGTGACACTTCCGACAGCAGTGCACGCACTGGAGGAGGTGCATGACACCGAGCGGAACGCCGCGTGTTCGCCGGTCGGAGCGGGCGGGGCCAGCACCTGCCACGACGATCCGTTCCATCGCTCGGCCATCGGCTCGGGCTCGCTGTGGAGGTTGTAGCTGCCCACGACCATACATTCGGAGGTTGTCGGGCAGCTCAGCGCACGCGGTTCGACTGCGGTTCCTTCACCGGGGATCGGCATTGCAGCCAGGGTTGTCCAGCCGGTGCCGTTCCATTGCTCGGTCATGCGTCCGCCGCCGCCTTCGTTTTCGTAGAAGCCGATCGCGACACAATTGCTGGCTGCCGCGCAGCTGACGGCTTCGAGGAAGTCACGCTTGGACCCGGGATAGAGCGGCGGCGCGACCGACGTCCATTCAACGCCGTTCCAATGCTGGGCTACCTGCGGGATTTCGCCGCTGAAGCGCCCTTCCGTTGATTCGGTCACGCCGACAGCCACGCAGGAAGCCGCGGTCGCGCACGACACGGCCAAGAGCTTGGGACTCTTCGTTGCGCCTCCCGGGTTGGGGGTCGTCTCGAACGCGAACGGCGGCGCCGCGACGAAGTTGACGGATTCGCCGTAGGTCGTGCCAAGGCTGTTCGTGGCACGGATGCGATAGGTGTAATAGGTCCGGCCGACGAGGCCTGTGAGTTTCTTGGCCTCGTACACATTCCCCGTGCCTGCGCCGACCGATTCGGCGGTCGCTGGGATGTCTTTGACTTCGCTGCTTTTTGCTGTCGGCCAGTATTCAAACTGGTAGGTCGTTTCGTGGCCGCCTGGGTTGACTCGGCCGAACAGCGTGGCTTCTTTAGCGGTGATCCCGTACGGCTGTTCGGTCGCGGCCTGCGGCGAAGCTGCGGTCGTGAACGTCGCGTCGGGACTGTGGCTGATCCCGCCGTTTGTCGACGCCGTGAGACGGTAGTGGTACAGCGTTTTTGGCGCGAGGCCGGTGGCGCCGGCGGACACCGCTTGCCAGTTGGTGTAGCTGGTTTCTTTGACTTCCGCGGTCTTTGAGCCGTAGCTGGTCGTGGTGCCGTATTCGAAGTACCACGTTTGCGGCGCTCCGTATTCGGCCTTGTCTTCGCCGTGGAGCGTCGCGATTGTCGGGCCGATTTGGTCGGCGCCGTTGATCTTCGTTTCTGGCGGCGGCCACGGCGTGGTGAAGGTGTGGTCGGTGCCGCGGTTCGTGCCGGAGCTGTTGGTGGCGACTACCCGGTAGTGGTAGGTCGTGTTGGGAGTGAGGCTCGCCGCGACCGCATTTACGGGCACTGCGGTGCTTCCGTACCCGAGTTTCCCTTCCGGATATGGAGCGGTTCGCCCGTAGGCTTCGGTGGGGCCGAATTCGAAGTAGTAGGTCGCTTCCGGCCCGTTGGGGTTGACGGTGGCGTTGAGCGTCGCCTGGTAGGCGGACAGGGCTGTCGCCGCTTCGGTAGTGACGGTCGGCGGCGGGACCTGAGAGTAAGGTGGGTCTTCGAGTTTGCAGGTGTTGCCGCCGCCGTCGTCCCACAGCTCGTTGACGTACCACCAGCCGGGCCGGCCGTTCTTCTCGGGCAGTTCGATGCTGCCGATTGGTTCGTGAGCGCAGAGATCGGCGACCTCTTCGCCTTTGACCGAATACCACGCATATTCGCCGTTGAGGCCGGGGTCACTCTCCGACTCGGCAAACTCATGTGAGGCCGCCGCTGTCGTTGACCACATCAGTTGTGTCGTTTCGACTTCTTTGCCCGCTTGGCGCGAGTTGCAAGTGCTTGCCTGTTTGTGTTTTTCGAAGTAGTGGTCGATATCACCCGAGTAGGGCAGGAACGTGTAGGTGTACCCCTGTTCGTCGATGCCGTGGTAGGCGCAGCCTTCTTCAGGATCTTCGGCGAACGCGCTCCCTGGAGCGGCGACGATGATGACTTGCGTGTTGTTGTTCTGCGTGAGACCGCGGTTGACCCAGGTGGTGATCTCCGCCTTGATGTTGGCGACGGTGACGTTTTGCGGGGCGTTGATCGCTGTTTCCTCGGTTTCGGCGACGACGTGCGCGTCGCCGTAGCTGCCGCTCTTGCCGAAGTATTGGGAGAGGATGCCTTGCCAGCTGGCCTCGCCCGGGGCTTCCTCTTCGTTGCTGAGGTCGTCGTAGAAGCCCTTGAGCTCGGTGTAGAGCGAGACGCCTTCGTAGAACGGCTGGGTGCCGTTGAACAGGTTCTCACCCCACCACAGAATCTCGAGTTCGGGTTTGTGTTGGACTTCGCCGCCCCAATACTGGATCGTTTCGCCGTTGCCACCGGTGACGAGGGGAGTGACGCCGCCGCCGAGGCCACTGCTGATCGGGCTCGTCGATTTCGCGGGTAGCGCGTGCAAGAACGGTCCGGACCCGGCGCCACGGGGGAGGGGGTTTGCAGCCATTGCGGGCGCGGCAACCATCAGGGCGAGGAGCAGCGTCGCCGCTGCGGCAGTCAGGAGCGTCCGAGTAGCGCGTTGCCGTCGGTTGACGGTGCGCGGCGCGGTGGTGCGGTTGGGTGCCGGGAGGCGGCGTCCGTGACTGGTCATTGAGTCCCTTCCTCTCGCCGCTGGGGTGAGCGCGGGCGCTTCCCAAAAGGAGCGGTCGCGGTGTCCCGGCGGTGGGTTGGCTGGCTGACGTTGCGAACAGACTTGTAACCCACACTCGGCAGAGTCGTCAAGACTTAACATGGGAAAAACCGCTGCACGGGCTATTAAGTGGGTGCGCCATCACGACTCGTGTGACAGTAGGTGTGAAACGCCTATGCCAGAGTCCTTCCGCTGCGGGCTCGTATGGTCCGCGCGCAGGTTCTCTGCGGCCTGTTCGCCCTGTGGGGTGAGATGCCAGTCGTTGCGCGACCCGGGTCTGCGCGGCCGGCTCGCAATGAGATCGCGGCTAGCCAGCGTCGAGAGCAGTCGTGAAATTTGGGAGCCGTGAGCGACGCCTATACGCGCCGCGATCTCGCCGTTACTGGAACCAGGCATCTCCGCTACGGCGAGCAGACATAACGTGATCCGATCCGCGATGGCGGGCGATGGCGGTGAAAGTGCTTGGGCCAGCGCACGCGGTGGCCAGTTGAGGTTGGGGGGGGCGACGGACCCGTCGAGAATCGCGCAAGCAAGCTTTTCCCCGCGCTGGATCTCGTCAGCGCGAACATCCGCGCTGACGAATGGAGCTACAACCAGCCCCATCAGCGGCCCGAGGGCCTCAAGTAGCGGAGCGTCGGGGCCTTGCAACAGCCGCGTGTTCAGGACGCCGAGAACCGCTGCCATAGCTCCTTCTGCAGCCACGGTCACGCCTGGGGACTCAGGCGCGGTTGACCATTCACGCAAGATGGTGGTGCGAAGCACGTCAAGGCATTGCGCGCGGCGCTCCAGGGCCCATCCGCCGGCAGCCAAACTCTCCAGATGCCACACCCTGGTGCGAGCGGGCTCGGTATCGAATAGCACCAGAAGGGCCGCAAGCGCGGAGCGTAGAGCGTCAAGCCACGAGTTCTCCTTGGCAAACGCCTGGAGCATCACCTCAAGGACACGTTGGGCACCTTCGTCGATGACCGCGAGGAAGCAGTCCTCAAGACTGTTGAAGTAGTCATAGAACGTCCGGGTTGACGCCCCCGCCCTCCTGCTGACCGCGCTCACCGTTGCACGGGCGAAGCCACGCTCGCACGAGATCTCGACCATCGCCTGAAGAATTCGCGTGCGCGGCGTCTGTTCGGCCGCGATCGGGACGCCGGACGCGCGATTTCCGTACTTGGGGGCAGAGAGTGAGTCCGCCAGACCCTCGGCGGGAGAAGTGACGCCTCTGTCGAGCACGCGCTGGATCGAGTCGGCCAGTCGGACGAGGGCTTGACGAGTGAGGGTGTCCTCACGCCCGAAGTTGTGGATGACCTTCGCGACGGGTACGCCGTGCGAGTCACGCTCATTGTGGACAAGCGCGAGATAGCGCGTCACTTCACCGTCCTTGGTCTTACGCGAGAGCGCCCGCAGAAACACCTGTCCCCCTATCTTCTAGGCGACGTGTCGCGCAAAAAACTGGCCGACTCGCATAGCGGCTCTCGCACGATTCAAGCTCAACATCCGGGATCACTATTGAACAATTGTGGTCGAAAGACACGGGTCGGGTCTGTCCTGTGAAAGATTCGGGCGCGGTTGCTTAGCGCTCATCTTTCACCCGAGACTCGGTGACGCTCCGGCGAGCAGATATGCACCGGATGGGTCTAAAGTCAAGCAGCCGAGCATCACGAGGTTCGCCGCAATACCCTCGACCGTCGCAGGCGACAAGTCGAGTTGCCTAGCGATTTGAACGGCAGTCAGGACTCGACACGTTGGGGAGAACAGGCCAAGACAAACATGCCGCGCGCGGTTGATCCGCGTTGTAGCGAATACGACAGGCTCCCCGGAGCCAGGTTCTTGGTCGGCGACGGCTCGTCTTTATCGCCTATGCAGTCATCGTCCTGCATCGGATGTTCGCCCCTGTCGATCATAGATGAATTGTGCTGCGCGTACAAAGCTTTGGGAAGAACACAAAAGGACTAGTCCCAACGCGGCTATTCCGCAAACGGTTATCCATCCCTTAGAGCGCCTAACAAAGGGTAGGATTTGTTGTGGGGCTGTCGAAGTCCTGCGTCATGGCTAAACCTTTGTTGAGCGAGGAGTTGTGGGTTCGTATCGAGCCCGTTTTGCCTGTTCGTGCGCCGCGGGTCACGGGGCGTCCTCGGGTACCCGACAGGGCCGCGTTGACAGGGATCCTGTTCGTTTTGAAGACGGGTATCCCGTGGGAGCATCTGCCCCAGGAGATGGGTTGCGGGTCGGGAATGACGTGCTGGCGGCGCTTACAGGAGTGGAGCGAAGCCGGGGTATGGCAGCGCCTGCACCACGTGCTCTTGGATGAGTTGCAGGACACCGGACAAATCGACTGGTCTCGCGCTGTTGTAGACAGCTCGCACGTGCGAGCAAAAGGGGGGGCGAGAAGACAGTCCCCTCGCCAGTCGATCGCTCCCGTCCTGGCAGCAAGCATCACGTAATCGTCGAGGCGAAGGATATTCCGCTCGCGGTCACGCTGAGCGCCGCCAACCGCAACGACGTTACCCAGCTCGTTGAGCTTGTGGATCGCGTGCCACCTGTTGGTCGCCACGGCAAGTTCCGTCCCCTCAGCCTCTACGCCGACCGTGCTTATGACTCGGCGCGCCATCGAGCAGAACTGCGCGAACGCCGGATCACTCCGCGCATCCCTAAACGCAACACTGGCCACGGTTCTGGCCTCAGACGCCACCGTTGGGTGGTCGAGCGCACGATCTCCTGGCTGCACGCCAACCACTACCTCGCACGCCGCCACGCACGCCGAGCCGACATCCACGAAGCCATGCTCACACTCGCCTGCGCCAACATCTGCCTCAAACACATCAAGCACTTTTGTTAGGCGCTCTTAGGTGTGCGGACACGGTCCGTGCTGCCGCGCGGACCTTGGGGCCGATCTCGCGGCGCAGCTCAGCGGGCGTGTATAGCTCGGCGGGTACCGTGACCTCGATCGCAAACGTCTGCCGACGGGCTCGGCCGCTCACGGCGACGGCGATGGACCGAACAGCAGCGGTCTGCTCTTCGTCGTCGATAGCGATACCGGTGGTCTTGCATCGGGCGAGTGCCTGAAGCAGCGCGCGCTTGGTCACTATTGTGTTCGGACCCTCTCGGGTCAGCTTCATCTCAGCGACCAGTTCGCATCGGCGCCTTGTTGGTTGGCTAGCGAGCATCGCCTTTCCCAGGGCGGTGCTATGCAGACGTACATGTGCGCCAGGACCAAGATCCCCGTCGGCTTGATGCTGGCGGCGACGATGACCGTAGGCGTGTTGCACGTAGGTCGCTTGCAGACCGTCCAATACGCCCAAGCTGGCGGTGTGTCCCGTTTGGTTCCGCAGCTCACGCAGCACCGGCCATGAACCGGTGGAGGTTGCTATCAGCGCGAGTTTCGCCATGCCGACGTCGGCCGCGCCGCCCGCGAGGCGATACTTGCGGCGACTATCCTGCTCCAACCAGCCTAGGCTCACGAGCGTCAGCGCATAGCGGTGGGTGGTGGAGCGGGTCAGACCGAGCATGTCGGCCAGCTCGGCGATACCGAGCGTGTGCCAATCAGCCGAGAAACATTGCAGCAGCGCCAGTCCGTATTCCAGCGAGCGCGAGCGATGCGGGTCGGGGACCTCAAGGACGTTTGGCTTATGGGTCCGTCCGGATGCCGCTCTGCCTCGGCTCATACGCTTTGCGCGCTCGGATGGGTCGGCGTGCCTTGGGCTCACGCCGCTGAGTCCCGCGTACCACCATCGTTGTGCCAGGCGTAGATGGGACCGGACTCCGGGCCAGTCCGCCGAAGGGCCCGATCGCAATCTTCGCTCAAGTAGCCAAGGCCGGTGAGCATCACGAGATACCGCCGCGCGATCGACACCGGAAAGCCGGTCAGCCGCGCGATATCGGTCCGGTCAAGCACGGCGCCGTCACGGTCGAAGTACGCCAGAATCGTTAGTGCCGGCGCGAGCAAGCGGGGATACGCTGGAACAGGCTCAGGCTCACGCGAGTCGTCATGGCTCGTCATCTCGCGAGCATCGTTGCTCAAGCGCGCGCCGACGGGAAGACCTCAACCAACCTAGTCTTGCGGCGACTAGTACCAATGCGGCTATCTGCCCGTTGGTGGTCCGAAAGCTGGGCGCCCAGCTTTCGGAGCCAGACGACGAGCGCTAAACAACAGCATCGCGGGGTTGGCGAGGGTGCCGGTCGCCGCGAGGATACGTTTGGCCGCCGGCTCGGCAAAAGCTGTCCACGCCTGCTCGTCTGAAAGATAGAGCGCAACCATACCCGCGAGGATCAATCGGTGATAAGGGAGGACATCAAGGACACGTACTGTGGTTTCGCTCGCGAGTAGGCCGAGCCGATCGGTCATTTCCTCTCGTGTTGAGTAGTGGTCGAGCAGATTTGGTTGTTCGGTCGCGCGGTCTTCGTCACGGTCGATAAGACTGTCGAGAAGGATGTGCAGCGCCTCGGCCCACGGCCAGTAGAGAGTGTCAACCATTGCAACTTCGTAGGGCGTCAGCGTCGGATCGGTTGCTGCCGCTAGGTGCGCAAAGATCGCGAGCGATGAACCGCAGGCGGCCCCGATCTCCCACCAGTTCAGCTCGTTGCCTAACACCTGCCTGCCAGCCCACTGCATCAGGCGCGGATGATCTGTCGTGGTGGCCAGGTTGATGTTGCTTTGATAGAAGACCATGCGTCCGGCGTGCAGCATCACAGCATCGGCCACGACGGAGTAGGACGGTAGCTTGCGGATCGAGCTGCGACAGACGGCGGCAAGCTGGAGCAGATAGCCGCCGTCATCACGGCGAGGGTGGTACTTGTAATAATCGTCGTGCGGCATGTCCGGTTGCAGGGCCGCCAGGAAGGCCTGATGCAGTTGGCGAGCGTTTGCCGCCGGATCTTCGCTCGGTTGCTCCATCAGTGTATCCACATAGTCCAAGAGGGCTTGGATGTCCACAAGCAGCCTCGCAAGGCCAACTCGCTGTTTAGGAGCTACGAACGTTGCGAAGGCGGCTGCACCCTCAAGGCACGCCCACTTGCGTCGCTGGGCGTCAAGGGCGAGACTGCGCAGTGCAGGGTCGGGGATGCTTCGTGCGCAGCAACGCAACCGGTAAACCTCGCGCTGGACGACGGGAAATACACCAAACCAGTAGCGGCGCGCCGCCGAGGCGAAGGCCATTGTTGTGCGTACGGAGGGCAGTCCCATAGTAGACAGCCTTACGCGTTAGTCGCAGCGAATACGTGGCGCTGGTACTCATTCCTGAAAGCTCAATTCTGGGGCCACACCGGCAGCCGAGTAGCCTGGAATGGCGATTACGGCGAGCGACACCCCACCGACAACCAGCAAGGTCAGGATGATTTGCACAACGCCTACGCTGAACGGCGCCGGAAAGCTCGTACTTACGCGCAGGTAACGGTCCGCAAGAGCATGTCCATACAGGCCAAGGATCGCGCCGTTGACGCAGCCGATCCAGAGCACGACGGCGCTCTCGATCAAGACCCCCCGCCACAGTTGCGGACGGTCGAAACCTTGAGCCTTCAGGGATGCGAGTCGTCCACGACGCTGATAGATCGTGGTCGAGAGCGCAGCGGCCAGCGCCAGCGTGGAGATCACCAGGAGCATGTTGGATATGTCGCCGAGCACGCTCAGACCTTGACGTCCGATTGTTTTGACCTCGGCGATGCGTTCGCCAGACGTCTGAACTCGAAGGGCACTAGTGCTGCCGAGAGCTTCGCGGATCGCTCGCGCTGCGGCGCTTGGCGCTATTCCAGGCTTTAGGTCAATCGCCAATGTCGTGGGGTCGGTGGTCTGCCAATAGTGACTGTAGTCGTTGGTGTTGAGCGTGATCGTGCCGGGCGGCCATCCAATGTTCGTGGTGATCGCAGCGACGATGAAGCGGACGGGACCAGATGGAGCGGGGAGAGTAAAAGGACTTGCGATATGTAGTTTGTGTTCCGAGGCGAACCCACTAGAGACCGTCGCCCAACCATTTTGGCGCATAAGGGCCCTTGCGTGCACAAGATTGCCCTGACGCAACTCGCTTGAGAGAATCATCGACGCGTTGCCCGGCGGCGAGGCGCGTATCCACAGACGCTGGTTACCAACGTCAAGAAAGGCCCCTTGGTGAGCGCTGACCGAAGCGACGCCCGTCACGTGCGTGATAGTCGCGACGACGTGCGGTACATGGAAACTATCAGTATCAAAAATGTTTTGATCGGGTGTCACCCAAACCGCAGCGGTGCTCCACTCTTGAGAGATACCCTTATCAATACCTCCGATGAGATCGCTACGAGCGCCACCAACGGCTACAGACCCATATACCGCGAGAGCCGTGATACAAGCAAGCGCAACTGAACGCGTGGCGGTGGCCTTTAGTTCAATTGCTGCTATCGCCACCATTTTGCCGTGGTAATCGCGGGCTATATACCGAAGCATACGCGTCGCTGCACGAAAGACGAAAGGCATAAAACATGGCGCGGCAAGAGCAAGGGCAACTCCGCTTAGAATCGTCAACCCAGGCGTTAGTAGCACCATGAGCGTGGCGATCACCACGATTGTCATGCCGAGAATGGTCGCGTTGCGCACGATGTCATCACCGATGCTTTGCCCCGGCTCGCCGGGCTCATGCAAAGCGGCGTCAATTGGCCTACCCGGACGAAGATCGAGGATAGGAGACATAGAGGCCACCAACGCGGCGAGGACACCGCACGCAAACGCTATCGCGATGTCTGTGATGTGAATCTGCTGGTGGCCGGTGATCGGGAAGGTGGTCGCTAGGTAACTTGGCACTTCGTCAAAAACGGTGCGTGCCAATATCTCACCAAGCAACACTCCGGCGATCGACGCACTGACCCCCAACGCGAGGGCTTGAGAAGCAAGAATTACGACAACCTGGCGCGAATCGTAACCCTGCTCACGCATGTCGGCCACCTGTCGCCGGCGCTCCGGCACGGTCAAAAGCATCGCGTTGAGCGCAAGCAGGAATCCAACCATCAGGGATATCGCCGCAAACAGACTGGTGGACTGATTGGTGGGCTTAAGGGCAGTCTGCGCCAACTCCAGTTCGTGACTCGCGGACTCGACATTGACGCGCCCGGCGGCGAGCCTTAGCAATCCAGCTTCGACCTGCCTGGCCTTACCTGGATAAGTTTTAACGAGCACCTGGGTAACGCGACCAGGCTCGCCGGCAAGGTTCTGTGCCGTGCTCAATAGCGCCACGACGATCCGACTGGCGGCCAGTGAACCGATGGCTCCTGCATTTAGCACCGCGCGCACCTGCACCGTATAGGGGACGCCGTTTACGAGCAGATTGGCTTGGCCTTCGGGTTGTGCGCCTATAGCGTTTGCCACGCCAGAGGGTAGACCCACACCCCCTTCGAGAATCCGTGCACCAGCCCCGAGGTCTTCCGTCGCCGAGCTTTTCAGGCTAACGATGCGCGGACTGACACCAATCAACTGTCCAAGAACGCGTCCCTTTGATCCATCGATGACCGCACTCTCTCGCAAGATCGGCACGGTCGTCTGAACGCCAGGGAGTTCTGACGCTCGCTGGGAAAGTTCCTCGCTGAAACCGCGGGGAGAGCGGGCGACGAGCTGTAGTGTCGCGGAACCGTTGACCGCATCGATCGCTTCGCGCGTCGAGCCGAGAATACTGCTATTAGCGACAAGTACACCGAAGACGAGAGACACGCCGATCGCGATCCCCACACCCGCCATCAGCTCGGGGGCTCTGTAGTGCCGCCAGTGCTCGCGATAGATCGCGAACAGGCCAGAAAGTCGTACTCCGAAGAATGACGGGTCAATCCAAAAGTTCCGGGCGTGTTTCATCCCGCAGGAGTGGTGTGAAGTTCGAGGTCCAGCCCTTCGCTGAGCGTACCGTCGCGCAGGGTATGAACGTGGGTAACGAAAGCCGTTGCCTGAAGATCGTGAGTCACGAGGATGGCTGGAATGTTCTGCTCGGCGCAAATCTCGCTGAGCAACCCGAGCACTTCGCGGCTGCGCTTAGAGTCAAGATTGCCAGTGGGCTCATCCGCAAGCAACATGCGCGGTTTGCTGGCGAGGGCACGCGCAATGGCGACTCGCTGGCGCTCACCCATCGACATTTCGCTCGGCTTACTCTCCAAACGATTGCCAAGACCGAGACGCTGGAGCCAGGGACGAGCCATGTCGTGCGCATCCCCCAACTTCATGTCGAGCGCAAGCAACTTGACGGCCGCGTTATCGAGGGCGCTGGCGCCCTGCATGAGATGGAACGATTGAAAGACGATCCCAACCGTCTCACGACGAAAGCGCGCTCTCTCACGCTCTGCAAGGCGCGCCAGCTCACGCCCATCAAAAACGATCGATCCAGAATCGGGCTGCTTGATCGTTGCGGCCATCATCAACAGCGTCGTCTTGCCTGAGCCACTTGGCCCATACAAAGCGACGAACTCCCCCGGCGCAACACTGAGCGAGACGCCATCGACTGCGTTAATTGTCTCCTCGCCGCCGTCGTAGCGCTTGACGACCTCACGAAGTTCGAGTGAGTTCACGACGCATCCTGTCCTCCGCTGTAGGTCGCAACAGGGAAGTCGATCACCTTCCGTCGTGAGGCCGTGGATGTCAGACGGCCGTCGGAGAGGCCCATCATCGGCTTGCAGCCTCGCAGCGCCGAAACCTCTTCGGAGGCAATCAAAAGCGCACACCCGACCTTCTCGGGCAGCGACCGCAGCAGCTCATAAAACGCTCGCGCGTCGTCCTGATTGCGGAACACCGCAGGCTCGTCTACCAACACCAAGCGCGGCTCGCGAACGATCGCGCGGGCCAGCTCGACCAAAAGACGTTCGCTCAATCCAAGCCCCGACGTGTCACGGTGGGCGAGCTGCGGCGCTCCCACCGATACAAGCGCTCGCAATGCGCAATCCTCGGCTCCGATCATGTTCTGGTCGCCGCTGTAGAGCGGAAGCGATACGTACTCGAGGACCGCAGCCGAGCGGTTGGTCTGCCATTCGCCACGAACAAGCGCGATCCCGTGACGGCGACGCGCATGGGCTGCTTCGTCGTGACTCATGCTGGCCAGCTCATGGTCGTCCCATAAGACGCTGCCCTCATCAGGGGCCATCAGGCCGGCGGCGATCTTCAAAAGCGTCGTCTTGCCACCTCGGCGCGATGCGAGCAGGCCGACCGTCTCTCCAACCTCCACCTCGAAAGACACGCGATCCAAAACGGCAATCTCGCGTCCACCCTCCGGAAAGCGCTTACTAACCTGCCGAAACGCCAGCAGGCTCATCGTGACCGCTTCTCGCGCCGCGCTTCAAGCTCTCTTTGCGCTTCCTCGATCCACTCCATCTCGGCCTTCAGGCGCTTGTCCACCGAGGAGCGCTGCAGATTGATGATCGTCGCCAGATAGGACACGCGAACGGTAGCGCTGGACGCGTTCTCCTCGATTTCCTCAAGAATCGTCTCGCGACGTTCGGCGAGCACCCGGAGCAGATCGGGGATGTCCTGCTCGGCAGAGAAGCTCAGCCGCACTTCCAGATCGGTCCGCATCACCCCGGTGCTCAGTGGCGCCGCAAGCCACTCCTGTCGGGCATCTTCGCCCTGCGTGGTCGCGTAATACACATCGCGGATGTACGGCGGGCGCTCGAACCGTTCCTTCTGAGAACGCACCAAGCCTTCGCTCTGAAGCCGATCGAGATAGCCGTAGATGTATTTGGAATCGACGCGCCACAACGAGCCCATGCGGCGCTTGGCACGACGCGCGACGTCCCACCCGTGACCCGGCTCCTCGATCACAGTCGCCAAGACGGCAGCGCGAATCGGCGACTTACCGTCGAGCGTGACCTCCTTGCTTGTCCTTCGATCAGCCATAGCTTTTATAGGTGAATCCTGAGAGTCGGAACCCTACCGTAAACCAACAGCTTCGGGTCGTGACAATCGGCGCGATCTGGCGGACCGCGCGACCAGGAGGGATTCCGCCCGTCCACTTCAGAAGATCCCGCTCGGCCTGCCCTGCGCTCTATTGACGAAGCCAAGCGGAGTCGGCCGGCAAGGCCGGAAACGTGCTCGGCGCCGGGCCTTGACCGCGCACGCGTTCGGCCAGGCTCGGCCGCTCGGTGTCATCGTGCGACGACGTTCGGTACCCATCGATGGTACCCACGCAGCCCCTGGAGGCCACATCTCAAGCGGGTGCTCCGCAGGAACCCCCCTATTTGCAAGCGATCTACATGGATGGGCCGTGTTGGAATCGAACCAACAACCTTGGGCTTAAGAGGCCCCTGCTCTGCCAATTGAGCTAACGGCCCGCGAGACCGCCGACCCGCGTGGGTCGGTGTTGTCAGGATTCTAGCCAAGGCTGGCGCCGCTTGAAGGCCGCGGCGCAAGACTCACTCAAGCCCGTCGCGTAAGGGACACCCGGGCACACCCTTGGGCGGACCTAAAACACGATCGTGCGCCCACTGTCGGCGATCACGCGATCCCCCAGATGCAGCGATACGGCGCGGGCGAGCACGACTCGCTCGATGTCACGACCCACGCGTTCCAGCTCGCGTGCGCTCTGGCGATGGTCGACGCGGGCGACGTCCTGCTCGATGATCGGCCCCCCGTCCAGCTCGGCGGTCACGTAGTGAGCGGTCGCACCGATCAGCTTGACACCGTGCTCACGTGCTCGCCTGTATGGATCGGCACCCGCAAACGCCGGCAGGAACGAGTGGTGGATGTTGATCACCGGTGCACCCAGCCGATCGAGGAAGTCGCCGCTGAGGACCTGCATGTAGCGCGCGAGCACGACAAGATCGACATTGCCGCACAGTAGCTCGAGCATCTGCTGCTCGGCCAAGCGCTTGTCCTCCCTGGCCATCGGCACGTGATGGAAGGGCACGCCCATTGAGGCGACCTCCTCATGGAGATCCGGGTGATTGGAGAGCACTCCGACCACATCCGCGTCCAGCTCTTTGCGGCGCCAGCGCCAGAGTATGTCCACGAGACAGTGGTCATAGCGTGACACGAGGATCGCAACGCGCTGGCGCTCGCCCCAGTATCGGATCCTCCAGTCCATCGCAAAGCGCTGTGCCACCTCGCGATCGAAGCCGGCGCGGAAACGCTCGCGATCCTCCGCCAGCTCATCCAGGAAAAACTCGGTGCGCAGATAGAAGCGTCCTCCGCTCGGATCGGAGGAGTACTGGTGAGACGAGACGATGTTGGCGCCCCGTTCGAAAAGGAACCCCGAAACCGCAGCGACGATGCCCGGCCGGTCTGCGCAGTCGATCAACAGGCGTGCCGTGTACCCGGGGGTCTCCTGCATTGTGAGCGCACCTGCCTCGACTCGCTATTTCTTTGTGGTCGAAGGCGCCTTTGTCGTGGCCGGAGCAGGGCTGGTTTTCAAAATTGTGCCCTGACCTTTCGAGTTTACTTTGACGGTGTAGACCTTGCCGTTGGTGGTCCCCGTGAGGACTTCGTTGGCGGGGTTGCCGCTCGGATTCGCCTTCAGTCGCGCAAGCTCGACTTCCACTTCCTTGCGGTGCGCCGCGGGCGTAAGGCTGATCGTCTTCTGTGCCGCCAGATCGCCCACCCCCGCATTTTTTGCCTGGTAGGCGTACTTTGCAAGGCTGCCGTACATTGCCGCACTCGCCGGCCTGGTGGGGATCACGAACTGCAGCACGGAAACCGCTTCGGCTGGCTCGTTCAGGCCTTCTTCGCTAAACACCCTGACCATGTCGTTGGTGACGGTCAGCGGCGGGTTACTCGGTTTCAGCGCGACGTAGCGGTTCCAGGCATTGACGACCTTCGCGAGTAGTTCCTTGCCCTTGGCGGTGAACTGCTGCTTTTCTTCGTCGTAGTATTCGCTGCCGCTGGCCTGGTGGAAGTGGGCTTCCGCCAGCTTTGCCCATGCCGCCGCTTCGCCCGGATTCTTGCGCGTGCGCTTTTCCGCTTCGGCTATCTGTTTGGTGTAGCTGGCGTTTGCCGCGCCTTCTTTGCTGCCGAAGATGGCTTCGATGGGACTGCCGCCGCCCCCTCCTCCGACGCCGACGCCAAAGCCGACGAATCCGACCAGGAAAAGCAGCGCGAGACCGACGTAGACGACCTGCACGGTGCGGCGCCTGCCGCGTGCTCTCAGGTCGAACAGCATCAGCTGAACAGCTCGGGGTCTATGTGATCGATCATCTCTGCAGCCGTCGTATTGGGGGTGCCTGCCGGTGTCTCCTCAAGCGCTCCTCCCCCTGAGGGGGCTCCCGCGCCGCTGGGATCGTCGCCCGACGAAGGTCCAGAGGGGCCGGACATTCCCGTTCCGCCCGGCGGTTTCTCCGGAGGGCGCCCGTCCCCTGCAGCCGTCGCCTGCGCCGTCTCGCCTCTGGCGAGCACCGACGCAATCAGGATACTCATCTCGTAGAGCAAATACAGTGGGACCGTCTCCAGCACGAGCGTGAAGGCGTCTCCGGGCAGAAATGCGGCGATCGCCGCGCACACGAGCAGCGCGTAGCGGCGGTGGCGACGCAGCTGGCGGGGAGTGACGAGGCCGGCACGCACGGCACCGAGGATCACGACTGGCGCTTGAAAGGCGAGACCCATCGCCAGCAGCACCGTGGCGGCGAACTTGTAGTATTGGTTGGCCTGCACCATCACGTTGAACTGGCTGGCGTTGAAGTTCTGCAGGAAGTGCACGGCGGTGGGCAACACGACGACATAGCCAAACCCGGCGCCCGCCGCAAACAGGAACGGCACCGAGATCAGCAGCGGCATCACCACGCGCCGCTCGCTCGGGCTGAACGCGGGCAGCACGAAGCCGTACAGCTCGAACAGGATCAGCGGCAGCGCGATCACGAGCGAGAAGTAGAGTGCGACCGTGAGCGTCGCGGTGAGCGGTTCGCCCGGCCCGAGCGTGGTCGGATCGAGACCGCTCGGACTGCGAGGAATCTTTGCCACATCCGCTTGCAGCTTGGGGATCGAGCCCGCGAGCCGCGCCCTGGTCGCGGCCGGCAGGCCGCTGGCGGGAACGCTGAGAGCGCGCGCGATCGACTGCGTGTCTTTGGCGACTTCGAGCACTCCCTGCTGGGCGAGCCAGGTCGCTCCCGCCGGGCCTTCCCCGCGGCGAACCTGCTGCTCGGTCTGTTTGTGCAGCGGCGCGTTGACGAAGCTCAGCAGGGCGTGGTTCTGCCAGAAGCACACACCGAACACGATCGCGAACGCGACCCCGCTCACGATCAGCCGAGTGCGCAACTCTTCGAGATGGTCCACGATGCTGAGCCGCTCTTCGTGGCCGACTGTGCGGATCGCCGTCGCCATGACCATTTGACGCTATCACCGCGGCGGCGGCGCGCAGTCGCGCTACCGCTGGTCGTGCGCGGGTATAGACCGAACGCAACGGCGCAAAGGGCGGCGTTGGCGTAAGGAGATTCCCGCTAAAGCCCGCTCGCCCGAGCGTCGATGAGGCGAGAGAGAGACAATGCAAGAGGATCGCGAACATCGCACACGCCATCACGTGCAGCTTCCGAGCGGCAGACAGATCGAGGTTGTGTATCTCGATAGCACCGGCCACCGCCTCACAGAGCAGCCGCCATACGCGCCAGCGCCCGCGAGCGAGGACACGCACGCATCGATGTCGGCGGCCGCGTCCGGACGCGCATCGTCCCGTGCCGGCACGCCTACGCCGACACCGACGCACGCCCCCCAACACCAGCAGCTGCACGTGTGTCCTCGCTGTTGCGGTGAGCTTATGCATCCGCTCGACTGGTCAGAGGAGTCGCCGGGACGCTGGCGCATCTCGATGCGCTGCCCCGATTGCGGTCTGCTGCGCGAGGGCGTCTTCGGCCAGCTGCTCGTCGAAGCACTCGACGAAGAGCTGGACAAGGCAACCGGCGCGCTACTCAGCGACCTCAAGCAGCTCACGCACGCGAACATGACCGAAGAGATCGAGCTGTTCGCGCGGGCACTAGAGCTGGACCTGATTGGCCCGAGCGACTTTTAGAGCTGACCCGCCAGGACGGGCCCTCAGCTCAGCAGTAGCGCTCCACCACCGCGTCGGCAACGAGGTCGAGCAGATCATGGCGACCGTCGGGTAGCGACCCCGGAAGCGACGCCTTTGCCTCCGCGACGATCGACAGGGCCTGGTCGCGCGCCTGCTCAAGCGCGCCGGTGGCGGCGATCCGCTCGCACAGCGCCTCCGCGTCCTCAGGGCCCTCCAGCGAGGCGAGGTCCACCGTCGCTATCAGCGGGTCGCGTTGACGCGCCAGGATCAGCGGCAATGTGACGGTACCGTCGAGCAGATCGGTGCCGCGTGCCTTGCCGGTTCGCTGCGCCGGGCCCGACACGTCGAGCACGTCGTCGAGCAGCTGAAAAGCAAGTCCGATCCGCTCGGCGAATTCGCCGAGCGCCACCGCGAGCGCGGGCGTGCCCCGCACCGCCACCAGCGCCCCGAGCCTGCACGCCGCTTCGAACAGAGCCGCGGTCTTCAACCGGCAGCGCTCCAGGTAGCGCTCCACAGTGATGTCCGACGCATATGCGTCCTCGCGCTGCAACAGCTCTCCCGCGGCAAGCGCCGAGCTGGCATCCGAGAGGGCACGCAGCTGCTCGGGATCGCCGTTGCGGGCAAGCTCGGCAAAGGCACGGGAAAACAGCAAGTCGCCTGTCGCGATCGCGGGCTGGCGCCCTGCCACGGCCGCTACCGTCGGGCGGCCGCGGCGCAGGAGGGCGCCGTCGATCAGATCGTCGTGGACGAGCGTCGCCGAGTGCACAAGCTCGACGGCCACGGCGGCGCGCACGAGGGCCTGCTCGCGCTCTGACTCCGGGCTCGAATCGCCAGCCAGCTTGCTCCCCTGAAGCGAACGCTCCGCTGAGGGGCCTCGCGGGATGCCGGCGGCTTCCGCGGCAAGCACAACCAACAGCGGGCGCAGGCGCTTGCCGCCGGCGAGCACGGTTGCCGTCGCGTGCGAGGCCAGCGGAACACCCGCCTCGGCGGCGACCTTCTCCAAATGAGTCTCCGTGCGAGCCATGCGTTCGCGCAGCGCCGGGCCGCCGCGGCGCATGATCTCCTCGACCGCCTCGACGTCCGCCGCCATGTTGGTTCCGACCTGCAAAGCCCTCACGCAGGGACGGTAGCGCCGTGGACGGCGATGATGCCGCCCGCCATCAGCACATATCCGATTTCGCAGAGTCCGGCACGCTCCATCTCGGCGGCGAGCGCAGCCGGCGAATGGAAGCGCTTGACCGAGTTGGGAAGGTAGGTGTATGCCTGCGCGATCGAGGTTTCCTCGCTCGACGCGCGCGAGCGCGACCCACGTCCGAGCAGCCCCGCCACAGGACCTGTGAGCTTGCCGATCGCGGGTACCACACGGTCGAACCACACGCGATAGAACAGCGATAGCGGGGGCCGCCGTGGCGTCGTCAGCTCCAACACCACGACACGCCCCCCGGGGCGCACGACGCGCGCCATCTCACGAAGGCCGCAGTGCACGTCGGAGAAGTTGCGCAACCCGAAGCCGTTGGTGGCCGCATCGAACGAGTTGCTCGCATATGGGAGCGCGAGCCCATCGCCAAACTCGAAGCGCAGGACGGCAGGAGCATGAGCGCGCTTGGAATCGAGCGTGCCGTTCTGGGAATCCCCTCCTGCATGAGCGGAGCGCGGGCCTCCGAGCGCGGCACTCTCGATCGCCTTGGCCCCCTTGACGCGCGCGCGCGCCAGCATGCCCTCGGAGAAGTCGCTTCCGATCACCTCTCCGCCCGGCGATACGCGCCGAGCCAGCTCGATCGCCAAATCGCCCGTGCCGGTGGCGATGTCGAGCACGCGGTTGCCCGGCGCCACGCGCGCGAGATCGACCGCGCGCGCGCGCCAGCGATGGTGCAGGCCCGCGGTCATAACCGTGTTGAGCAGGTCATACACGCCCGCGACACGGTCGAACATCGACCGTACCTGGCTCGCCTCCAGCCGCCCGGCGCTCGCCACCGGTTCGGCTCGTCGCTGAGCGGGCATCGCCTGCCGCGCTACTTCAGTAGCGAGAGGAAGTAGACGGCCGCCGCGAACTTCTTGGGCGGGAGGTTCTCAAAGGACGGCATCGGCGCCGTCGGGTTGACAAGCGTGCGCGCAATACCGGGGCCGGGTAGGCGAGCAGCAATGTGTGTCAGTTCTGGGCCCGGGCCCGCGTTGCCGTTGTCGCCGATTTTGTGGCACGCAAGACAACCGGACTGCGCGACCACCTTCCTGCCGGCTTCGAATTCGGCCAGCTCGTGCCCGCCTGCCTGCGCCACGGCACTCGGCGTTGGCATTTCGATCGCGGTCGGCGAGCCGGCGTTGGCGCCCTGATAGGTGAGCAGCGCCATCGCGCCAATCACGAACAAGGCCGTCACCATCGCGACAGGACGGCGCTCGGGACGGCGCTCGGGGCCGCGATCGTAGAACGGCAGCAGGAACAGCAGGATCATCCCGAGCGTCGGGACACCGATTGTGGCCATCGGCACCATGCTCGGCGGCTTGATCACGCGCAGCAGCTCGAACAGGAAGAAGAAGTACCACTCCGGGCGCGGCACATAGGTCGTGGTTGTGGGGTTGGCCTTCGAGCCAAGCTCGGCGCCGAACAGCAGCGACATCCCGATGATGACCGCCATCACCACGCACGCCATCAGCGAGTCCTTCATGACCGCGTAGGGGAAGAACGGCTTGCCCTGGGTCTTTAGGATCGCGTACTCGCGGAGGTACTCCTCCTTCTCGCGCTTGTTCATGCGTCAACCTTGCGCAGCTCAGGATTCTTCTCGGCTTTGATCCATGGCGGCGCGGTCGTGCCCAACTTGGCCACGAGGTACAGGTGGGCGCCGATCAGCGCGGCGAGCAGGCCGGGGACGAGCAGCATGTGGATCGCGTAGAAACGCGACAGGGTCGTCGCCCCGAATTCCCCACCACCGCGAAGGAAGTCGCTCAGGTAGGGCCCGATCAGCGGGCCGGTGCCGTTGATGTTGACGCCCACGATCGTGGCCCAGTAGGCACGCTGATCGAACGGCAGCAAGTAGCCGGTGAAGGACATCGTCATCGTAAGGATCAGCAGCACCACGCCGATCACCCAGTTCAGCTCGCGCGGATACTTGTAGGCGCCGAAGAAGAATGTGCGGCCCATGTGCAGGAACACGAGGATCACCATGACGCTTGAGCCCCACTTGTGCATCCCGCGCACGAACTGTCCGAGGAACACTTCGTTGGTGACGTGACGGATCGATTCGTACGCTCCGCCGGAGGGGTCGGGACGGTAGTACATCGCCAGGAACACGCCCGTGACCGCTTGCGAGAGGAAGGCGAACATCGTGGCCGAGCCGAGCGTGTAGAACCAGTTGGTGCCCTTGGGCACCTTGCGGAACATCATCCAGCGGGCGGCGCCGCTGAGCGAGGTGCGCTCGTCGACCCAGTCGACGACGGTCTTGCCGGCTTCGGCGGCATGGTCGAGCGGCTTCGCGCCGTTGCCTTCGCCCGGGCGCGGCGGCGGAGCCTGCAGCGCGGAGGGCATGGGGGGAGCGGGGAGCTTGGGACGCCTGGCCATGAGCCGCTACTTCCTCTCCGAGGGACGTGACGGGTACAGGTACTGGCCGAGGCCGTCGACCGTCTCGCCGGGATCGCGCGGGGAGAAGCGTTCCAGCTCGCTGTTGACGCTGAAGCGCGGGCCAATCTGCACCAAACCGTCAACGACGCGTGTGTAGAAGCGATCGAGCGGGCGCACCGGCGGGCCGCCGACGCGCCGGCCGAGTAGGTCGTATACGCCGCCGTGGCAAGGGCAGATGAAGCGCTCGGCGGCATCGACCCAGCGCACGGGGCAGCCAAGATGCGCACAGCGTGAGGTGATCGCGATGAACTGGGTGTGCAGGTCGCCCTTGTCGGTGTCGAGCAGAGGGTTGCGCTTGCGCACATACACCGTGCCCTTGCCGGCCTCGCCGATGCCTGGCGTGAGCGTGATCACGGTCGGGATGTAGTTGTTGTCGGGGAACATGTCGGTTGGGCCGACGCTCTCCCATGTGTGTGGCTGCTCCTTGAATATCGGCCCGATCGCGAAGCCGAGCGCCGGCAGCAGGAAGGAGGCGGCGGCCACCCCGCCGGCGGCCTGGGAGCCGATCGTCATGAACCGCCGGCGCGTGACGGTCTCTCCCTCGAAGGCTCCGGGGATCTGTCGATCGACTGTGTAGCGGGACTTGTGCTGGCTGTGCTTGTCGGACACGGCGGGAACAATATCGAGTGAGCGCCCAGTCGGTTACCTTGAGGCCCACAGGTCCGTGCCGACACGGACCGTCGGACCGGGGCGCGCTGCTTTGATGATATCTCGGCGGCGCTCAGCCAGCGGCGAGTTCCCGCATCGCGGTCACGGCCGCGGGCGAGGCGGCCCGTACGAGAGCCTTGGCACGCTCGTACTCGACGCTCGCGCCCCAACCGACAGCGCGTGCCCCAGCGATCCACACCATCTCGGCAAGCTCGGGGCGAGCGGCGCCGTGAGCGAGCGCGCTCAGCGTGATCGTGTCCGCCAGCTCGGCCACCGCCTCGACATCGCCCAGCTCGACCAGTCGCGCGAGCCCGAGCGCGTAGAGGCGGTCACCGGCGAGCAGAGCGAGATCCGATTCGAGCGGGCAGACGACGCGCGGAGCGCCATAGTGCAGCAGGTAGCCCTCGTAGATAGTCTCGATCAGCAGCTCGTACTCGGCGGGTCGGCCGGCGGCGCGGGGTCCCGACGCGACGAGCTGGGCGGGCCCGTCGGGGCAAGCGCAGGACGCGGCGGGGGGCGCGGAGCCGTCCGCGTGGGGAGCTACGCGATCGCTGGCCGCGTAGCCGTCGCTCGACGGCGCACCGTCGGGGCCGGCGCCAGCGACGAGGCTTGCCATCAGCCCCCCCTCGGCCAGCAGCAGGTCGCGCAGCCGCTGCAATGAGGAGCCCTCAAGTACCGGCGCGCTCATGTCAGCTCCGCAAAAGCGGCGGCCGCGGCTGACACGGTCAGCTCCAGCTGCTCGGGGGTGTGGGCGAGCGAGGGAAACCACGCCTCGTACTGGGAGGCCGGCGCATACACCCCGCGCGAGAGCAGCTCACGACACCAAACGCCGTATGCCTCATGGTCGCACGCGCCAGCGTCCTGGAGATTGAGGACCGGCGCATCGCTGAAGAAAACCGTCAGCAGGCCGGGAGCGCTCACGACCTGGATCGGATATCCCTCCCCATCGTGACCGCTTGCCGCCGCCGCGGCCTCGCGCAGACCACCGGCAAGCGCCTCGGTAAAGGACGCCAGCCGACGGTAGGCGTCGTCATCGAGCAGCTCGAGCGTGGCAAGCCCAGCCGCCACCGCGAGCGGATTGCCCGACAAGGTGCCCGCCTGGTACACATCGCCGGCGGGGGCGAGCATTCGCATCGTCTCGGCGCGACCGCCCACCGCGGCGGCGGGCAGCCCTCCGCCCAGGATCTTGCCCATGATCGTGAGGTCCGGCTCGACACCGGCCAGCTCCTGCACGCCGCCGCGCGATACACGGAAGCCGCTGATGACCTCGTCGAAGATCAACAGCGCTCCGATCGCGTCGGCACGCTCGCGCAACAGCGCCAGAAAGCCCTCGCGGGCGGGCACCAGCCCCATGTTGGCGGGCAGCGGCTCGGCGATAATCGCGGCGGGCGGCTCGCCGCTGGTCGCCGCGAGCAGCGCATCGAGATCGTTCCACGGCACGATCGTCGTCGCGGCGGCGGTCGCGGCCAGCACTCCCGGACTCGACGGCAGTGCGTGCGTGGCAAGGCCCGAGCCGGCCTGTGCGAGCAGGCCGTCGAGGTGACCGTGATAGGCGCCCGCGAACTTGACGATCCGCTCGCGACCGGTCGCGGCGCGGGCAAGACGCAGGGCGGTCATCGTGGCCTCGGTGCCCGAGGAGGTCATGCGCAGCATGTCCACCGACTCGATCCGCCGCGCGACCTCGGCGGCGAGGTCCAGCTCGCCGGCGGTCGGCGCCCCGAAACTCGTGCCACGCGCGGCCGCCGCGCCGAGCGCCTCCAGGATGCTCGGGTGAGCGTGACCGTGGATCAATGGGCCCCACGAGCACACGTAGTCGACGTAGCGGTTGCCGTCGACGTCGGTCAGCTCCGCTCCGGCGCCGCGCTCGACGAAGATCGGATCGCGACCGATCGCACGCATCGCGCGCACCGGGGAGTTGACGCCGCCCGGCAGCAGCTCAAGCGCGCGGCGATACAGCTCGGTCGAGCGCGTGTCTGTCAGGGATGCCGGCATCGGATCGTTCTGAGCGCGGCGCGGGACGCTTCAAACGCCGGTGTGCTCGCGTTCCCACGCCTTGAACTCGTCGGTGAAGTAGAGCAGGCGGATCTTCTTGTACTCGGTCGAGGAGTACAGCGTGGCGCGCTCCTCAATGCCCGTCATTTGAGCGATCGCGTCGAGCACGGCGTCGCACTCCTCCTTGGAGCGACCGTGGGCCATCGTGAACACCGAGTAGGGCCAGTCGGCGTAGGTGGGCCGCTGGTAGCAATGGGAGATGCCGCGCACCGCCGCCATCTGGCGACCGACGTCGTGGATGTGCTCCTCGGGCACCTTCCACACACCCATGCCGTTCGCCGAGAAGCCGGCTCGGCGGTGGTAGAGGATCGCGGCCACACGCCGCAGCAAGCCGCGCTCCCGCATACCGGCGAGATGGTCCAGGAAGCGCTGCTGGTCCTGGCCGAGCGCGGCAGCCGCGGCCGCGTACGGTTCCGCCACGACCGGCATGTCGCCCTGCAGTGTCCTGATGACTTCGATGTCGCGCTCGTCGTATGGCTGGCGCTCCAGCTCGATCGGCTCGGTGGCCACCGCTGCCTTGGACAAAGCCTCGGTGTCGCCCTCCATCTCCAGGTCCATCCTGATCTTGAACAGCTTCAGCGTGGGCAGCTGGCGCACCGCCTCGGCGCCGGCCTCAGTGGCAAGCGCTTGCAGC
The DNA here is from genome assembly GCA_963776985.1 of uncultured Solirubrobacterales bacterium. Classification (GTDB taxonomy): domain Bacteria; phylum Actinomycetota; class Thermoleophilia; order Solirubrobacterales; family Solirubrobacteraceae; genus Palsa-744. The sequence goes on along the minus strand of CAVZOV010000004.1, from coordinate 1,442,454 downwards.
GTTCCCTCCAACCCGAGCGGCGAGTCGGGCTCGGTGGCGATCGTGAACCACAGGTTAAACTCGTGGTTGCGCAGGTAATTGTGGGACACGCCGGGGTGGGCGTTGATGACCTGCGCGGCGCGCTGCGGGTTCTCGGGATCGACCTTCGCCGCGACAAGCATCGAGGAGTAGCCCAGAGCGCGCGTGTCGAAGATCGGCGTGACTTGGCGGATGATGCGCTCGTCCAGCAGGTATTGCACGCGCGCAAGCACCTCCTGCTCCTCCACCTCGGCCAGCTCGGCCACGCGCAGGTAGGGTCGCGGCTCGATCGGGAAGCTGCCCTGCATCAGGTTGAGCAGGCGCTTGTCAAGCTCATCCAGCGGGATCGCCGCGCCATACTTGCGGCTGCGCGTCTTCAGCCCGGCTCGTCCCCGGGCGGTGTCTGTCGTTATGCCGTCTGTGGTCGTGTCGCTGGTGCTTGACATCGGCTGCTCTCCTAATCCGCCTCGGACAGCCATCGGGCGGCGTCCTTGGAGTGGTAGGAAATCACGATATCGGCACCGGCACGGTGCAGCGAGGTGAGGATCTCACAAACGGCGGCACGCTCGTCAAGGCCGCCGGCGGCCGCGGCCGCCTTGACCATCGCGTACTCCCCACTCACGTTGTACGCCGCGAGCGGCAACCGCGTCGCCCGCTTGACGGCCGCGATCAGGTCTCCGTAGGCAAGCGCCGGCTTGACCATCAGCATGTCTGCCCCCTCACTCGCGTCGAGCAGCGCCTCGCGCAGCGCTTCGCGGCCGTTGGCGGGGTCCATCTGATAGCCGCGGCGGTCGCCAAACGCGGGCGCCGAGCCGGCCGCGTCGCGGAACGGGCCGTAGAACGCGCTGGCGAACTTGGCCGAGTAGGCGAGAATCGGGGTGTCGGAGAAGCCTTCGGCGTCAAGCTCCGCGCGAATCGCGCCGACGCGCCCGTCCATCATGTCCGAGGGGGCCACGATGTCGGCTCCGGCGCGGGCATGGCTGACGGCGGTGCGGGCGAGCAGCTCGAGCGTCGCGTCGTTCTCGACGCGGGGTGAGCCCGAGGTCGAGGAGAGCACTCCGCAGTGGCCGTGGTCGGTGTACTCGCACAGGCACACGTCGGTGATCACGAGCAGCTCCGGCAGTGCCTGCTTGATCGCCCCAACAGCCTGCTGCACGATCCCATCCTCCTCCCAGGCGCTCGACCCTTCAGCGTCCTTTTCTGCAGGCACGCCGAATAGCAGCACCGCTCCCAGTCCGAGCGCGGCCGCCTCGCGCGCCTCTTCCACCACGTCGGCAAACGGCAGTCGCTGCACGCCGGGCATCCCCTCGATCGGCTCGCGCGCGGTCGCGGTCTCCGAGACGATGAGCGGCAGCACGAGCCGGTCGGCGCGCAGCTCGGTCTCGCGCACCAGTCCGCGCAGGCTCGGCGAGGCGCGCAGCCTACGCATACGCGTTACGGGAAAAGCCATCGCGTTCGAGGATACTCGCCCCTCGTGGGCCGCCCACGCCGCCGCGCACCGGACCGGCGCGTGGCAAACGCAAGGCGCAGAGCTATTCCGCGCGGCGCAAGCCCAGACGGGCGAGCGCGCCGAACAACAACACCAGGCCGGCCAGGTGCGCGACCGACACGCCGACGCCCGGCGAGGCCCCGTTGACGGCGGCGTCAAGCGCCTGCAGGGCCGCCTTGTATGGGAACACGAACGAGACGGCCCCGATCACGTCGTAAAGACCGCCGGCAACCGACCCGCTCGGCACCAGCGCAAGGAAGACGAGCGGCAGCGACAGCAGGAAGGCGAGCAGCGAGGCGGCACGCACCTCGCGGGCCAGCGCACCAATCGCCACACCCAGGGCGCCAAAGCCGAGTGCGCCAAACGCAAGCGCCAGCACCCACAGGCCGATGCGCGAGGCGTCAAGCGATACGAAGGCGCTGACGCCGAGCAGCATCGCCAGGGCAACCACGAAGGCGCAGCCGGCGGCGAGCAGCACCTTCTCGGCGAGCAGTCCCTCTGGGGAGATCAGCGCCCCTCCCGCACCACCCCGCGAGCGCGAAGCGGGCGATTCGCCGCGCGTCGAGGTCCTCGGCGAACGCCGCGTCAAGCGGGCCAGCACATGCTCTTCGCGCTCCAGCGCGACGCCACCGGCGGCAAGCAGCACGCACAGAAACATCAGCGAGATGCTGACCGCGACCACCACCGCGTAGGTGTCCAGCGGCGTGCGTTTGCCGTGCAGCAAGGTGCTGTGCGCCGCGATCGGCTGGCTGACTGTGGTGAGCACGTCGGCGGCGATGCCGAGGTTGTTCGCGGCGAGGCCGGCAAAGCCCGCGATGCGGGTGAGCGTCGCACGGTCCTCGCCAGGCGGCAGGCGTCTGGCGATCGCGCCGAGTGTGGCCGGAAGGTGGCGCAGACCGATGATTTCGTGCGTGCCGAGGGCGCCGAGCTGGCCGCCTGAGAGCAGCAGGTTGAGGTCGTGCACGGCGACGCTCTTGATCTGCTCCGACAGCGCCAGATTGGCCTGCGCGAGCGTCGAGTTGATCTCCGAGCGCACAAACGACTGCTGCAGCGCGTTGCCGTTGTAGATGACTTCGATCCGCGCCTGGCTCACGCCCGAGGAGAGCTTCGAGACGATATCCGAGGGGATGACGATTGCCGCGAGCACGTCGCCGGAGGCGACCCGGCTTGCCGCGGCTGCCCGCGTCGGCACGCGCACGACCTGCACCTGGCTGAACAGCTGGTTGGTGTATTCGTCGAGGCCGACGCGCGTGCCGCCGAGCACGAGCGTCTCGCCCGGTGGGGTTTCGTCGACGATCGCCACTCGCGGCTTGGCGGGGCCGGCGGAGATCGCGAAGCCGATCAGCAGCGCGATCGCCACGGGATAGAACACGAGCAGCGCCACCAGCAGGCGCGAGCGGCGCAGGATCAGCAGGTCCTTGCCAAGCAGCCACCTCATCGGCCGCACCGCCTGCCGGACCGGCAAGGCGGCGGCGTGCTGGTGCACACTGGCAGGCGTCTCATGCGCACCCCCGCGTGCGCAGGAACGACACGAATGCCCGCTCGAAGTCCTCGCCGCCGCCGCCCTCGCGAATCAGCTCCCCCGGCGCGCCGTCGAACAGGAGGATGCCCTCGTCAAGCACGAGCACACGCCGCGCGTAGCGCGCGGCCTCGGCGACGACGTGCGTGGAGAACACGACGCTCGTGCCGCGCGCGGCGAGCGCGGCGATGAACTCCCACAGGCGCTCGCGCTGAGCGGGGTCGAGCGCGGAGGATGGCTCGTCCAGCAGGATCGCCGGCGGGTCGGCGAGCAAGCCGAGTGCCACGTTGACACGCTGCTGGTTGCCACCGGAGAGTGTCTGCACGCGCTCATCGGCGCGCTCGGCGAGGCCTGTTTGCGCGAGCATCCGCGCCAGCACCGCGTCCGGGTCGTCCACCCTCTCCAAACGCGCGAACAGGCGCAGGTTCTCGGCCACCGACAGCTTGGAGTAGAGCGCGGGCTGCTGTGGCACCCAGCCGATCTCGCCCGCACCGCGATGCACGCTGCCTGAGCTAGGCGCCTGCACGCCAGCGAGGATCGAGAGCAGCGTCGTCTTGCCGGCGCCGTTGGCGCCGATCACAGCGAGCATCTCACCCGCATGGGCCGCGAAGCTGACGTCGCGCAGCGCCTCGCGCGAGCCATAGCGCTTGCTCAGCGACTGCACGCGCAGGACGGGCTCGTCCCTAGAGCACTCAGGCGAATTCATGACAGTCCCACGCGCACATGAGTGGCGTCGCCCGCCCGCTCACAGCAGCCGCGGAGGCCCCCTAAGGGAGGAGCCCCCTGGCGGGGACAGGCGCTCCCACGGTTCGAGCTTGAGGTGGCGATGGAGGTAGACGGCGGTCTCCCGCAGCACCGAGAGGATCGGCAGCGCGAGCAGCGCACCAACCACTCCGTACAGCTGCAAGCCGAGCAGCAACGCGAAGATCACGAGCAGCGGGTTGATGCGCAGGGTGTGGCTGAAGATCTGCGGCGCCACCACATGGCCCTCCAATTGCTGCAGACCGACGAACAGCAGGCCGACCCACAGCGCGCTGATCGGGTCGGTGAACAGCGCCAGCACGATGGGCGGAATCGCGCCAAGGATCGGGCCGATGTAGGGCACCAGCTCCATCACGCCGTAGAACACGGCGAACGCGAGGGCGTAGCTGCGCCCATCGGGGAAGATTCCGAGCACGCCGAACAGATACAGCGCGAGGCCCGCGGAGGTGCCCATTACGAGACTGAACAGCAGCTGGCCGCCGACATAGCGCGACACGGCGTGCTGGACAAGTGCGGGGTAGTCATCCGCGCGCGATCCGTCGCCCGGCGGCATCCAGGTGCGTGCGAGCCTGCCGATCGACTGGCCATAGACCAGCATGTAGACCGACAGCACGAACACGAGCACGAGATCGACCAGCGCGCTGGCCACTTCGGAGAGCAGCGCACCGCCGAATGAGACGAACTTGGAAGCGCTCTTGGAGACCTTGTCCTCAATCGTTTGCAGAGCGGTCTTGCCCTGCGCGACGAGTTTTGCGTGGACGCCGTGTTTGTTCAGATAGCTCTGGAAGCTCCCGATCTGGCTGTTGGCTTCGTTGGCGATGTGGGGGAGATTGTGCGTGAACGTGCGAACCTGGTTGGCGATCGGGTTGGCGAGCAGGAAGCCCACTCCGGTGAGAGTCAGGAAGAATGCTACGTACACGGCCAGCACCGCCAGCCCGCGCGGCAAGCGCGTGCGCCGCTGGAGGAACGCGACCGGTGGGTTCAATATCAGCGCTATGACCGCAGCCACGACAAACACCAGCAGCACCTTGCCCGCCGCTCTCGCGAGCACCCACAGCGCAAGCAATGAGATCGGTAGCAGCACAAGCTGCACCCAGCGCGGCACGATCACACGCGGCGGCGCGGACGCGGTGGTGTCGGTGGCGCTCGCAGGAGCGTCCACCAGCTCACGCTCGGCGGCTGTAGGCGATTGTGCCTTCGCCTGCTCGCTCATCGCGACACTGGAGCACGCGCTCCAACCATGGTTGTCATCGACCCTTCACCGATGGGCAGAGTATGGCTGAGGGCGAGGCGGGCAAAGCAACGAACAACGGCCAGGCCAGCATCCTGTTCGTGGGCGACCTCGTCGGCAGCATCGGGCGTCACACGCTGGTCGAGTGCCTGCCAATCCTGCGCGAGCGCTTCCAGCCAACATTTGTCGTCGTCAATGGCGAGAACGTGGCGGGCGGGCTCGGGATCACCCCGAAGGCGGCCGAGGAGCTGTTTCGCAACAACGTCGACGCGATCACGCTCGGCAACCACGCCTACTACCGCCGCGAGATCTACTCCTACCTGGATACCAAGGAGCCGATCGTGAGGCCGCTGAACTACCTGCCCAGACAGCCCGGACACGGCCTGTGCGTGGTCGAGAAAGACGGCGTGCGACTCGGCGTGGTGAACCTCAGCGGCAATCTCTACCTGAAGACCGGCTCCTCGGCGTTCAGCGCGATCGAAGTGGCACTCGAGAAGCTCGACGATGTCGATCACATCCTCGTGGATATGCACGCCGAGGCAACCAGCGAGAAGGTCGCGCTCGGCTGGCTCCTGGACGGGCGGGTGACCGCTGTCGTGGGAACCCACACACACGTGCCGACGGCGGACGCGCGCGTGCTGCCAAAGGGCACCGCGTACATCACCGACGTCGGCATGACCGGCCCGCGAGGGGGCGTGATCGGAGTCAAGCGCGAGCAGGCGGTGGAGTCGCTCGTGACGCAGATGCCGGTGCGCTTCGAAACATCGACGGAGGACCCGTGGCTGATGGGTGTGCTGGTGCGCTGCTCTACACCGCTGCGAGCCGACTCGATTGAGCAGATCTTGATGGCGCGTCCCGCTCCGACGCGCCCGGCCAGCTGAGCTGGGCCAGCAGGGCGAAGATCACCAAGCCGAAGAACCAGGGGATGTAGAGGTAGAACCAGTGGTCGATGCCCAGTTGCACCGCGATCAGGACAGCGGCGGCGGTTGCGGCCAGGCCGACGAGGTCGGCTCGGCGCGGTAGGAACGCGACCGCGATCGCCAGCGCGAGCGCGGCCCCCTGCACTGCCGCCTGCGCGTATTCGATGGCGGGCGGACGTCCGTACAGGCCCCAGATCGAGAACGGCGATTCGCGATTGTCCTGGTAGGAGAGGGTACGCTCGAAGATCGTGTGCAGCGAGTCGTGAGTGAACGCTGGGATCGACACAACCGCCGCGGTGACCACGAACGCGAGTGCGAACAGGCACACCGCACGGGCGCGGCGAGCGCGCGAGAGCCCGCCGAGGCCGTGCGTGCACAGGAGCGGCACAAGCGCCAGGGGCGCGAACTTGGTGAGGCCCGCGAGCGCGGCGAACGCGCCACGCGCCGGCGGCGAGGAGGCGAGCAGCACGGCCGCGAGTACAAGCGCCGCTACGAGTGAATCATTTGAATTGCTCTCCAGGGCATACAGCGTGAAGGGGTAGGCCAACCACGCGTAGGCGAGCGCCACGCCGAGGCCCGGCCCGCGAACGCGGCGACCGAGCAGGAATAGCAAACCAACGCACAGCAGATCGAAGAGGATCGCGGCACCGTGCGCGGCGGGCAGTTCGTCCCAGCTGTTGCCACCGCCGAATGCCTGCTGGAAAGGCACGTATGCCTCGTAGTTGACCGGGCCATAGGTGTCGCCGTGTTCGTTGTCAGCCGGGTAGCCGCCATACAGCGACTGTCCATGCGCGAGTCGCTCAGCGCCGATCACGCCCGCGAAGCCGACGTCGATCACGTTCGAGTCGGTCACGTTGAGCGCGATGCGAAAGCCGAGCAGGAACATCGCGGCGACGGCCAAATAGGGCACCGGCACGAGCAGGCGAAGCGGCGGCGCACGGTGCTCGCGCTCGGCGCGGGGGCGCCGACCGACCCGCGCGAGCATCAGCATCCGCACGAGCAGGTACACCAGCGGCGGGTAAACCAGTGGCGTGGAGGCGTAGATGTGAGCGTGGTTGAAGAACGCGAGCGACACGGAGAACGACAGCAGCACGAGCAGGTCGAGGTGCAGCAGACGCAGCGGTTTGCGCCAGTCGAAGAAGGCGGCGAAGAACAGCACGCACATGGGGATCCAGATGTAGAGCGCGTTCACGTGGCGTCCGAAAGCGCCCGGATAGCCGCGCGCCATTGACCACGCGATCTGAAAACCGGTCCACTGTTCGAGCACTTTGCCGTTGTGATCGGCGATGTACACGAGCCCGATCTCGCTGCCCTGCTTTGAGAAATAGCTGACCTGCCAACGCGTTGCACCCTTCAGGTAGGCATCGCCGAAAGAGCCGCGATAGTGGGCGCGCACGGCGCGCATCTTGGGCAGCCGGTTGGCGATTTCGAGTACCTGATCGGAGGACAGGTGGCGACCGACCGGCGGCATGGTCGAAGCGGCGACGGGCACAGGCGCTTCCGGTTCGGCGGCTTCGGTCGTCGTCGCCTTGGCGGCCGATTTGGAATTGACGGTTACTCGCGGGGCTTCTTTGAAAACGACAGTCGCGGTCGATTCCGTGGTGGGGGGTGGGGTATGGATTTGAGGGTCGTTCCCGCGGTGAAAGGCGGCGGATACGGTTTTCACGCTGGTCGCCGCGGGCGTGGTTGCAGACTCGCCGTTCGTGATACTCGCGGCGCTCGCGGGCGGGACGAGCGCGAGCAGGGAGAGCGCGAGCGCGAACAGCAGGAACGGCCGCACGTGCGCGAGCGGGCCGGTCAGGGTGCGCCCAGAGAACATCCTGCGAGGGTACCGGCGCACCGGCGTGCTCAGCGCGGGTGCAGCCCAAAGTGGCGCTCGATGAGCGCGGGCACGTCGCGGATCGCCCACTGGGCCGGTTCGCTGGGGGACTCCACGCCGCACAGGATCAGCGCGCCGAGCGAGTCTTCGCCGCGCAGCGACCCGTGCGAGCCGCCGCCGACATGCACCTGTCCGCCAAGGTCGGCGAACTCCCTGCCGGGTGCGGCCGAGAGCAGCAGCTCGCCGGAGGTGGCGCAGGTGAGCGCAGACCACACTCTGTTGAGCGCATCCGGGTATTCCGGGGTGTGCAGCCGACCGTCGCGAAGCTCGCCACCGAGCACCGCGAGAGTCCCTTCGGCGCCCCAGGAACGACCCCGCAAATCCAAAAAATCCCCACCCGGAGAAAACCGCATCTCTCCACACCCCGGGCGCGCGATTGCCGCCTCGACGGCCCCGCCACCGGCGTCGTGCTCAAGCCACATCACAAGCTCGACGCCGTCGATACCCAGCGCGCGACGCACCGCATCGGAGCGCGTACGCTCGAGCCGGTCCTCGTCGAGCACGTATACCATCGCCGCCCGCTGGGATGGGCACACGGCGACCCGTGCGCTCTGCCTGCGTGCACGCCCCCCCGAGCGCCCACCGGGCGCGAGCACGTCCAGCTGCGCAAACTCCTCGACCAAGGGAACGCCAGCCACTACCGGCGCCTGGGAGTGGTCAGCCATCACGATCACCGCATACTCGCTGAGGAACCGCTCCAACCCGCCCGCGGCGTTCATGACGCGTGCCAGCTGCACGTCGGCGAGCGCGAGCGAGGAACTCTGGCCATCGGGACCGGCGCGGTGGGAATGCCAGTCGTTGTCGGGCAACGACAGCAGCATGAAGTCGCACAGGTCGTGCTCCACCAAGTAGGCACCGACGCAGCCGGAGTGCTGGTCGCGCACCCCCGGCATCCCCAGGTTCGAGCGACAGCCCGTGTCGCGGCTGGCAAAGATGTCGGCATAGAACAGCTCCCGCGGACCCATCACGGAGTGGCGCAGCACGGTCGAGGCGATCCGCGTGAGCGCGCTGTCGCGACGCGGACGGTGCAGGTGGCGGCCGCGATACATCAGGTAGGTGGTGCCCGCCGTGCGCACGTCCGCGTCGTCGAGGCGCTCGAACACGGTTGGGGTGTGGCGCGATAGATGCGCGCCGTTCATGTTGTAAACGGTGTCGGTCAGCTGCCGCGTAAGGCCCACGCGCTGGGAGGCGCGAAAGCTCGACCCGTACTCGACATAGCGCTGCTCGGCGCGCGAGTACCAGCACATGCCGGGAATCTCATGGCGATCCTGCCACTCCCCCGTCACGATCGACGCGGCGCACACCGGCGTCACCGAGGGAAACGCGGCGACGCAACTGGGCACATAGGTGCCGCGCTCCATCAGCGCCGCAAGCGTCGGCGCCTCGCCGGCCACCACGGCGCGCTCGAGCATGGTGGGCGCCATCGCGTCGATCACGCACAACAGGAGCTTGGGGGGTCGAGCGCCCTGGCTCGCCACGCTAGCTCACGACCGTGGCTGGAGGGCGGCGCACGTGGGCTAGCGGCGCAGGATTCGCAGGCCCGCGTACTTCTGCTCGGTGCGGGAGCGCATCCTCCACACAAACCACGCGAGCAGCGCGATCGCGACGTAGCCGAGCGGGTGCAGCACTGCCACGAGGGCCGCGAGTAGCAACGCCGCAGAATCGAGATACAGCGTCAACGCTTCGCGCGCGGCGCGGTCGGGCAGGCGCTTGCGTGCTCGCACGACAATCGGTCCGCTTGCTCGCTGAGCAAGGCCGGCTGCGAGGATGCCACCGAGGATGCCGGGCCAGGGGGCGTCGCCATGCGCGGCGAGGGTGCCCGCAAAAACAACCGCTCCGGCGCCCAGGCTCAGACCCGCGATCGCTGCGGCGAGCGGGTCTGCTCGCGCGGTGCGCTCACTCGGATCAATCGCCGGAGCGAGCCCGAGCAGCATTTGCAGCGCGTACGCGAGTACCAGCGCAGCAGCGACCGCAAGTAGCCACCAGTCGGCCTGCAGAAAGCTGAAGGAGCCCGGGCTAAACGTCACGCCTAGCGCTTTACTCGAGGCGAGGGCACCGGCCAGAAGCAACGGCAGGAACGGCCGCAAGCCGCAAGCGGCGGCGAGACCGAGACCGAGACCGATGTAGAAGACGAGACCGTTCATGGCGCGGAGAAGATCGTTGCAGGAGATGTAAGCGTTTGGGGCGTGCGCTACCTTGGAGCGGGTATGAACCCGCACCAGGCGAGCGCCCGATGACGATAGACGACGCCCCCGGCGGCCGGAAGCGGGCGCGCCCTACGGCCCACGAACTGGCGCGCTACGAAAGCCTGTTTGCGCAGCGCACACACGGAATGCGCAGCTCGGCAATGCGCGACATGATGTCGCTCACAGAACGGCCCGAGGTGATTTCGCTAGCGGGCGGACTGCCCGAGACGGGGACATTCCCACCCGAGCTGTACGCAAAGCTGATGGCGAAGGTCGCCGCGGAGTCGACCGCGCGGGCGCTGCAATACGGGCCGACGGAGGGCATGGCATGCACCGTGCGGTGCATCGTGGAGGTGATGGCCGCCGAAGACACCTCGGTGGACCCCGACGAGGTGCTCGTCACGACCGGCGGACAGCAGGTGATCGACCTGATGTGCAAGGCCTTCATCGACCCCGGCGACACGATCGTCGCCGAGGCGCCCACATATCCCGGCGCGGTGCCCACATTCGACGCCTACCAGGCAAACGTGGTGCAGATCGAGATGGACTCGGACGGTATGCCGATCGACGAGCTGGAGGCGACGCTCGATCGTCTGGGCGCCGAAGGACGCAGCCCGAAGTTCATCTACACGATCCCCAACTTCCAAAACCCGGGCGGCGTGACGATGTCGCTGGCGCGGCGGCGGCGACTGGTGGAGGTGGCACGCGAGCGCGAGCTGCTGGTGCTGGAGGACAACCCCTATGGGCTGCTCCGCTACGAGGGCGATCCGCTACCGACGCTGCACTCACTCGACGCGCTTGCCGCGGGACGCGGGGGCGCATCGGACTTCGTCGTGTACCTCGGCACCTTCTCAAAGATCCTCTCCCCGGGCGTGCGCCTGGGCTGGGCAGTGGCGCCGCGACCGGTGCTGGAGAAGCTCAACCTCTGCAAGCAGGGGGCGGATTTGTGCTCCTCGCCGGTGACGCAGCTGTTCGTGGATGCCTACTTCAAGGAGCGGGCGGCGGGCGGCAAGCAGCCGCTGTGGCTTGCGCACCTGGAGTCGCTGAAGGCCCTCTACCGCGAACGACGCGATGCGATGCTGGAGGCACTCGGCGAGCACTTCGGGCCGGCCGCGAGCTGGACCAGGCCACAGGGCGGGCTGTTCATCTGGGCGACACTGCCCGACTACATCGACACAACCGACCTGCTCGCTCGAGCCCTGGAGAGCGAGGGCGTTGCATTCGTGCCAGGCCGCGCAGCCTACCTCGACGGTCGCGGGGCATCATCGATGCGACTGAACTTCGCAGGCGTGCCAGAGGAGAACATCCGCGAGGGCATCCGCCGCATCGGCAAGGTCGTGCGCGAGCAGGTGGGGCTGTTTGGCACGCTCACCGGCACCGAGCCGGTAGCGCGCGCGGCCGAGCCGCAGGAGCGGGAGGCCGAGCCGGGTATGGCAGAGGTGGTTGAGCTACCCAAGCGCGGCGGTCGCCAGGCCAAGCGGCGCAGCAGCTAGGAATCGCCGGCGGCGAAATCCTCGGGGGTGACCTCGTCGAGGAACTCCTTGAAGCGCTCCACCACATCCTCGGACTCCTCCATGTTGTGCTCGAACTCGATCGCCGACTCGGCGATGACCTCCTCGGCGGCAAAGATTGGGGCGCCGGCACGCACCGCCAGCGCGATCGCATCGCTCGGGCGCGAGTCGATCTCCATCTCGCGGCCACCCACGCTGAGCGTGATCGACGCGAAGAACGTGTTCTCGCGCAGCTCGGTGACAGCCACCTGCGTGCACTTGACGTCCAGCTCGCCAAGCATGTCGCACAGCAGGTCGTGCGTCATTGGGCGGGGGGTGCTTGCGCCCTGCAGCTTCATCAGGATCGACGCGGCCTCGGGGTGGCCGATCCAGATCGGCAGGAACCTGTTGCCATCGACCGTCTTCAGCAGCACAATCGGCTGCTTGCCGACCATGTCGAAGCTGACGCCGTAGATGACCATTTCCTGCACGACATTCCTCCAAAGGGGGAAATCCAGAGTATAGGTGCCCAACCTCGCGCCTCGGCCGAACCGCGCGCACCACGAAAGTGCGCTAGCCACGCATCCGAAAGCTCCACAGCTTGTTGCCAAGGAAGTTCAGCGGGGTGGATGCAGCCAGCGCCAGTACCTCGGCGAGCACCTTGTCCATGCCGGCGCTCTGCACGAGAATCCGCAGCACGATCAAATTGAATCCGAGCGCCACGAGCGTGACGACGAAGAAACGAGCCGCCTGTGCGTGAAGCTGTCCGTCGCGCGCCTTGAACGTCCAATGGCGATTCCACACGAAGTTGTTGCCCGCTGAGACAATCCACGCGACCGTCTCGGCCACCAGGTACTCAACGCCGAGGACCTTCACGAACAGCGCGTACAGGATCAAATTGACCGCGTACCCGCTTGCGCCCACGATCGCGAAACGGATCAGCTGCAGCCAGTTGGCGGGGCGACGCATACCGTGCAGCACTCGCACGTGAGGTCGCGTCGCGGCGCGTTGCTGAGTGGCGCCGGGACGCACGTCCACGGCGGTTTCCTGCACGGGCATCCAACCAGGGTATCTAAGGCAGCCTCGGAGCGACCCTGCATGGCATCGATCTTGCGGAGTCGCGAGCATGTCTGGCCTTGGCTCTGCGCCCTGAGCGACCGTGTGCGGCCTTGACCTCCCATAGCCTCAATCCTGCAAGCGACGCAGTTGCGGGGCCGGCGGCGCTAGCCTGTCCGAGGGTGAGCAGCGGGTCCGACACCACAGTCCAGCCTGGCTCGCGCGCGAGGCTGCCGCTGTCGCGCGGCGTACTCGCGGGCGTACTCGCCCTAGTCGCCGTCATAGTCGTCGCGGCCCTGCTGCTCGCGGGCGGCGGCCACTCGACGCCAGTGGGTGCTGCCAAGGCGACTGCCACGCGGCTGGGGGGCCATGGGGCACACGCGGGTAGCTCAGCGCGGGCGGGCAGCGCTGCCGACGGGCTCGGGCATGGCCGCCAGGCCACCGGGAACGACAAGTCCGGGGCAGCCGCTAGCACGACCCATTCTGCCGCGACAGCCGGCACGCAACCCGGCCAGGCCACCGGCACGCAGTCGAGCGCAACCGGCGGCGGGGCACCGGCCGGAGCCACTTCGGCGAAAGCGGTGGCGGTGGCCGAGGTGCGCGACCCCGAAGAATCCAAGAGCTTTCCGCTACCCGCCTCGGTGCATCACCGCGCGGCGTCCACCCCGAGCGTGGCCGGCGAAGCGGCCATCGCACCCGGCGCGGCATCCGATGCGCAGATCCGCAAGGAGCTGGGCGAGGAGGAACACGCCGAAGCGCAGCAGCGCGCCCAGGCACGGGCACTGACGGCCACCGCGGGCTCCGAAGGCGGGTCCTCGGTGGGCGGCAACGGCACGATCCCGATCCCATCGGGCGTGCCGGAAGCGGTGCAGCGCGTCGTTGCTGGCGGCAACGCGATCGCCGACTTCCCCTACATCTGGGGTGGTGGCCACGCGTCGTTCGTTGCCAACGGGTACGACTGCTCCGGCTCGGTCAGCTACGCGCTCGCTGCCGGGGGCCTGCTGAGCGCGCCGCTGGTGTCGGGCGACTTGGCGAGCTGGGGCGAACCTGGCCCGGGCCGTTGGATCACGATCTACGCCAACGCCGGCCACACGTTTATGAACGTCAACGGCGTGTGGTTCGACACGGCAGGGCGCAGCGGACCATATGACTCGCGCTGGATCTTGGACACGCCGTCCCTCGCCGGCTACGCCGTGCGCCACCCGCCGGGGCTGTAGCGAGCACGCGGTTGATTCCCGACCGCCCGTCGCCGGCTGCTCACGCGGGCGCCAGGATGCACGAGCCCGCCCCCAAGGAGCCACTCTCCCCGACCGATACGTTCAGCTAAAGACGACTGTGCTGAGCGTCGTAGTCGTCGCGGGATGCGTGCGCGACGCGTTGCGTGCGACGAGCCGCAGCGTCAGCTTTAGTTTTTGGCTGCGCGCCAAGCGTGCGGCTGTCTTTGAGGCAAACTTGACGTGGATAGTGCCGGTGCCGGCCTTGGTCGTGACGAGCACGGCGGTACCGATAATCGTCTCGCTGGGCGTGCCCTTCGCGAGGCCCGTCGCGAGCTGACCTTTGATGCCAAGCCGTTTGGCTACAGAGGTTTCGATCAGCACCTGCACGCTACCCGCGACCTGCTCGTTGACGGTGTAGTGCACCGGGATGCCGCTGCTCTTGACCTTCTTCAGCGACGTGGACGCGAAGGCCGCCGTTACCACGGGGGCAGGCACGGAGGACGCGGCGCCACCCTGGCCGCCGGATGAGCCGCCACCGGAACCAGAGCCCGAACCGCTAGAACCGCCCGAGCCGGACCCTGAACCGCCTGCCGGCACGCCGGCAGGCGTGGGTGTGGGTGTGGGTTCAGGCGCCGGAGCCGGAGAGCCATCCACGGTGATCGGCTCGGTGAAGCTTGCTGTGTTGCCGCCGACGTCGGTGACCGTCAGGGTTACGTTGTAGGTACCGCCGTACTGGTAGGAGTGGTACACGCTGGCAGCGCACGGGGCTTCCCATGGCTCCGCGCAGGGAGTTACGTTGGGAGAGTCGGCCGATGGGGCGCCAGGCGCCTGCCCGGTTACAACCGGAGTGCCGTCGCCGAAGTTCCAGCTGTAGGTGGTGTAGGAGGGCTGCGGGTGTCCGTTGGAGGTGTAGGCGGTGCCGGCGTTCAGGGTTATGTCAGACTCCATGCCATCGAAGCCGACGACTTCGTTTGCGTTGACGGTGTTGGGAGCGGTGAAAAGCGGTTCAAGACGGATTCCGGATATGCACGGGACCGCTGGATAGGGCAGTTTGTATGCAGCAAGATTAAAGGCGGTATTGAGGTAATACGAACCTTCGCCGTATACCTGGTTGTAGAGCGTTCCAGCATCCGATCCTTCTTGAGCGGCGCTGGCTCCGCCAATGATTGGCGCAAACCAATTGCGACACTCGTCCGTCGCCTCGTTTCCATGGGGATCCTGCCACGCGTCGAGTAGAGGATTTGTGACGATGTCCTCCTGCTCGCTCGCGATTTGGTTGACGAGCAGATCTGCGAGGCCCGTGTCGCAAGAGCCATCCTCGCTGGGGCATTTCACCTGATTCGGCTCCTGCTGGTCCGGGGCCACCTCGTGCTTTCCGGCGGGTTTGGCGCTGGGGTCATAACCGCCATCCTGGCAGTCGTACGCTGGCGTGGCCTGGTCATTGGGGGTAAGGTGTCCATCTCCCAGTCCACCAGCCGTCCAGGGCACCACGCCATAGAGAATAGTGTCTTCGTCGCCTGTCGCTAGATTCGTTGGGTTAATGTCCGAGTGGTAACTGCAAAAGCTATCTTTGTAGCTCTTATAGTCTTCGGATTCGATATATGGTTCTTTGTTGTATTCGGCTGTCACTCTGGCAACTTCGGCTTTTTCCATTTCGGAAACCGTGCCGACAAAGTCCGAGCAGTGACCGGTCGTACCGCCGCCGTCGAGGCATACCGTTACGCCCGGGGGCGTCAAGATATAGAAGATAGTTTCCATCCCCTTTCGCAGCGAATGCTGGGAAATGAAAGTTTCAAGCTCTTGCCGGATCTGCTGATCGGTTAGACAAACAGGTTCGTATTCTGATTCACCTGCAGCGTTCTTGCCAATTGGCGCTCCGATCAGATCCTGTCCTTCCAGAGGATTGGGGTCGTTGCAGCCCGAGGCGGGGTAAGGGTCCGTATCAGTGTAGGCACCCTTGAAAGCGGACTTGAACAGGGCGCGCTGGTTGGCCTTGTCGGTGTACTGCGCGTCAACCGCAAACACGCTTGCATATGAGCCGCTGGCGGCGCCCATGTTATGGAAGAAGCCGTCGATGACGGTCTGCCAGTCGCCATGATAATGGTCGGTCGGGTCCCAGTAGATCGCGTAGGTCTTGTTCACCGACACGATCGGGTTCCCGCTTGGATTACTGAATTCTTCCGGATCGAGTGGATGCCCGACGATCGGACTTATGCCAGGCAGCGTGCTCCGGGACTGGACACCAGCTGTGGTCGGACCTACCGTAGTAACAAGTGCTCCGGCGGGGGCGGCCGCGAGCAGCAATGCGAGCAAGAGCAAAGCCACAAGCGCAAGAGCTGCAAAGGCAGCGCAAGCGCGCGCTGGGAGCAGTCGGGAAGGAGTTGCCACGGACCCTACATCGGCAGGGCGGCTCAGTTGCCTTAGCCAGCGGGCGCAAGGCTGCAACTCTGCTTGCGGACGCCTCGCCTGCGCGTCGGGATCGCAGATGCGTGCTTTGCACGTGGAACGGGAACCATCATGCCGATGGGGACGGTCTACCGCCAACCCTCGCCGTGAGCGAGGTTGAGGAATACACGCGCACGCTTGGCGCGCGCAAGCGCGAGGCGCTGGAGCTGTTTGCGCCGTTGCCGCGCCACTACGACCGCGTGGCCGCCGTGCTGAGCTTCGGCCAGGACCCACGCTGGCGGCACGCGATGGTCGCGAGCGTCGGGGCGAAGGGCGGGCAGCGCGTGCTCGACGTGGCGACGGGCACAGGCCTGGTGGCGGCAGAGCTGGTGCGTCGCTACGGATGCGAGGTCGTGGGCCTCGACCAGAGCGTGCAGATGCTCACGGGCGCCCGTGCACGGATCGCCGCCGACCACGCGCTCGCCGAGCACGTGTCGCTCGTACAGGGGGAAGCCGAGCGACTACCGTTCGGTGTAGAGGAATTCGACCACCTCACATTCACCTACCTGCTGCGCTACGTAGATGACCCTGGCGCGACGATGGCAGAGCTGGCGCGTGTGGTGAAGCCTGGTGGGCAAATCGCCTCGCTTGAGTTCGCCGTGCCACCGAACGTCGTGTGGCGATGGCTGTGGCGTCTGTACACGAACGTGGGCCTACCGACGCTTGGCCGGACCGTCTCGCGAGAGTGGGCGCACACCGGTCGGTTCTTGGCGCGCAGCATCCCCGACTTCTACGACCTCTACCCACTGGCGCGCGTGGTCGCGCTGTGGGAAGCGGCGGGTATCGGTGACGTAACCGTGCGCCCGATGAGCCTGGGTGGTGGCGTGGTCATGTGGGGGACCAAGCAAGCGAGCGAGTGAGGCGAACCCGGATGGCGGCACCGAGCCAGCTTGAGCGCCCCGCCTTCTATGCCCTGCGTCCGGGCGGCTGGCGCGACGCGCTAACGCTGCTGCATCCGCCCTACACCGCCTGGCACCTGAGCTATGTGGCGATTGGCGCGGCAGTTGCGCCCCGCTTCTATGGGGATCGCCTGCTGTGGGCGCTGCTCGCGTTTCTACTCGCCGTGGGCGTGGCGGCGCACGCACTCGACGAGCTACACGGCCGCCCGCTCGAAACGCAGGTTTCGAGCGGCACGCTCGCGACAGCCGCGGCACTGTCACTCACGGGCGCGTCCGCGATCGGCGTGGTCGGTGCGCTCACGATCTCTCTGTCCCTGCTGGCCTTTGTTCTTGCGGGCATCGTGCTGGCCCTCGCCTACAACCTGGAGCTTTTCGGAGGGCGCCTGCACTCGGACATGTGGTTCGCGCTGGCGTGGGGCGCGTTTCCGGCGCTCACGGGATATTGGGTGTGCTCGCCGCAACCGCGACCCGCCGCGATCCTGGTCGCGGCGGGGTGCTTCGCGGTGAGTCTCGCTCAGCGGCGCCTCAGCATGCCAGTACGCGAGCTACGGCGGCGCACCGTGGGCGTGGACGGCGAGCGCCGCCTCACCGACGGCACGACAGAGACGCTGGATGCGACGAGCATCGCGACGCCGATGGAGAGTGCGCTGAGGGCCTGTGCACTGGGCATGGTGCTGCTCGCAGCAGGCCTCGTGGCGTCCCGCTTGTGAGCAACTTCACCGGAGCGTACGCTGGCGTCGCGCGCACCGGGCGGGTCCTCGCGTTTGGTCTTTGACAGCGGTCGACGGCGGCGTCGCGTCGCGTTCAGTAGCGGGCGTGGCGGCCGTCCCGGCCGCTGCCGCTCAACTGAACCGGCCCGCGAGCGCGATGATCGGACCCAGCCAATTGCCGCTGGATCCGCCGGTCGTGCTCCTGTTCCAGGACCCACAACCGGATCTTGCCCTCGACCGACCTTGCTTGCTCTCTGTTCATGCAGCAATATTCGGCTCACGGCGCACATTGCGCTTTGGACAGCGGTCCCAAATCGCCAGATGCCCGCTGGACAGTCGATCCAACTGGCCCCGCATTCGTAGGCGAGTCCTCGCCACCCGGTGTTTTGACGCCACTCGAAGACAGAGGTATCGTGGTGGCTATGACCGACATCGGCGACAGCCTCTTCCACAAGGGGCAGGACGTGTGGGTCATACAGGGCGACGGCTCCCAGCGAGCAGCCGAGTACGTAGGCGAGGGCGAGATGAGCGCCTGGTTCGGAGGAGCCCCCACCGCAATCGTCGTCTACCCCGACACGCATTCGGGCGAGGCGGTCGCGATCGATCGCATCATTCCGCGCTAGACCGCAGACCCAGACGCGTTCGATGGGCGATCCAGGATTCGAACCTGGGACCTCTTCCTTATCAGGCCAGACGCCGTTTGCGCCCGAAACGTCCGGATCCCGGTGTTTGTTGAAGATGCCGACGTCCGGCCTACGTCTTGGATACGGCAGGATTTGGCGCGATCCGGCCGGGTTTGGGCAGCGGATCGGAGGTGCTGCCCAAAGGATCGGACCAAGCCGGACGCCACGCTTGAGGGCCAGCTCGGCGGATAGTGCGAAGATAGTGGGGGCCAAATCAGGGTCCTTGAGAAAGAAGACCTATGCCGACCATCACGAAGACCGAGGCCGCAGCGAAGCCCACGGGAAAAGCCACGGGCAGCTTCCTGGCGGCGAGTCAGCCCGCCCGCACAACCGCACAGCTTAAAAAGGAGTCGATGCCCGACTGGGGATTGAAGTTCCTGGCCGAGCTACAACTGCGGGGCACCGTCACGGCGGCTTGCAAAGCGGCCAATGTCGGCCGCCGCACCGTCTATGACGAGCGTGCCCGCAATCCATTGTTCGCGGCGATGATGCACGAGACCGTCGAGCATTGTGTTGAAGCGGTCGAGACCACACTCTATGAACGCGCGGTTGCAGGCGGCACCACAGAGATGATCTTCTTCCTGAAGTGCCGCAAGCCCGAGATTTACGGCGACAAGCTCAGAGCGGAGCAGATCAAGCAGATTCGCCTTGAAGCACGTCAGCAAGTGCTTGACGAGCTACGCGCGGAGATCAACACGCTCACGCCAGCAGCACGGAAGGCACTTCTGGCGGCAGTCCCAAGCGCTTGACGATTCCGTCTCGCTCGCCCATGTAGCGCTTGAATAGTGCTCAGGCGCGCGGCACCATCGGCCAAGCCGGGCCAGCGCGAAGGGTCCGTGCGATGTCGCTCGTCTACAACCCAACGAGCAGATCGCTCGCTGGGATGTCGAGTGCTTTGGCGAGCCTGATGATCGTGATGAGGCCGGGGTTGCGTCGGCCGCGCTCGATGCGGTTGACCTCCGTGGGATGAAGCTCCGCGACATGGCCGAGAGCTTCTTGGGTGAGCCCGGCGCGTTCTCGGGCTGATCGGAGGTTGTCCCCGAACGTCGAGCGCGGGTCGTCTGCATCGGGCATGGGCATAGCCCGGCACCCTCGACGGACCTGACCGATACCTCAATAGGGAATCTGTCAGGATGCGCGTGCGATGCAAAGCCGCATGTCGAATCGTTCGGAAGACAGGCAATAATGGGTGATTTGGTGGAAACAGTCGGCGAGGACGCCGCACAGCACTACCGTCGCAAGCTCGACGAGGCTGGCACGCTGCGTGTGCGGGCAGGCGAGTTGATGAGCGCCTTCGGGTACACGGACATGGCACACGAGACACGAGAGTCAGTCGCGGACATGTTGTGGGAGGCGGGTCTGCGAACCGAACCATCGTTGGGAAGTTCTCGAATCAGAAGGCGGTCGAAGCTAAAACTCATGCCCGCCAACGCTGGTCTGGTCGAGACGCGGTACGCAATCAACCCAGTAGGTACGACGATGGCCGTCGTTGGCGGCCTGCTGTTTGCGCTCGCATCGTTCCTGCCGCTGGATGAGCCCGGCGGCGCATTCGCTCGGGTACAGAGCAACAGCCTAATCCAGCACAGCGAATGGTGGCTCCTAGTCGTTGGCGCAGCCATAGTCGTCGTAGCTCTGCGCAGCTATACAAGCGGACAGCGCAAACAGGCGACTAGCGTCCTTGTGCTGAGCGTGATTGCTGTGGGCATGGCAATCTACGTCGCACAGAACACGGGCCTGCGAACGCTCTATCCAATCGGTCTCAGCGGCGAACCCGAAGAAACCGGGGCAGGGACTGTCGTTCCGCTCGGGATCGCTATATACGTCGCCGGTGCGGGCGCTCTGCTTGCACTACTCGGTGGCTGGACAATGCGAACCTCAGAGATCGTCACAGCGTCCGAGGACGAGGCGACTCAGCGTTGCCCCGACTGCGCAGAGACAATCCTCGCGGCAGCGCGCGTCTGCAAGCACTGCGGATATCGACTCGATCCTTGACAAGAAAGGAGCTGGAATGAATCATGCTTAAGTGCATATCAATGCTAGTCCTGCTTGCCTGCCTTGCCTGTTCGTCTCCTGTACTGGCAGCAGGACACCAGACTCCCAATGTTTTCATCTCGGAAGATCACCGGGTTGAATGTGCCTTTGGACCAGCTATTGGCCGGAGGCCACCCGAGGTACTCTGTATTTCCCAGGCAACCCGTAGGGAAGAACCAGAAATCACCACGGCGGAATGTGGGAGCCAAATGAGTGGTCTCGTCCTCTATCCGCAAGGTCCAGCTCACTACACAGAAGTCTGTAATATGCTCTACGAACCTCGATCACATCCCTTTGTCCTGCGGTCTAAAAGAAAGATTCGCAGTGGACCATTTGAATGCTACGCACACGATAGATCGGCTATTTCGTGCTGGTCGAGGGACCATTATAGTTTTGTGCTGAATTATGGGTTTGCATTCTTTCGCACCAGCAGAGGGTGATCAAACCAGCGGTCGCGCTTACGACAGCCGGAAGACACCTTCCGTAAAGGGGCCACTTTTGAAGCCCTAACCTTATCTTCCTGTCCTTCTAGTCCGATCATCATCCGTCGCGGTAATGACTGCATGGGAGGACTGCTCTTCTCTTATGCGAGCGAGATTATCCAGCCGGTATTGATCAGGGTCTGCAGAGAGCATCATCTGTCCATACCAGCCGGGCTTTAGCAGCGCTCCGTCAGGCACATATTCGGGCGAGTCGCGGTCGGGGTAGGCGAGTGTCACCATAGGTACCCCGTAGAATTCCTCGTGAAGCTGTTCCGCCTGGGCCTCGCTGATGTATTCACGCGCCATCCGGCGCGTGTACTCCGGAGTCCACCCAATAGATGGACCTACGACCTCGGGGTCGAGCCCGCAGAGTTGACACCAGTAGTGCGCGAGCTGGGAGTGGAACCTCGTCTGCGTCTGTGAGCCGGTACCTCTACGCCGACCGGGAGCACGCGGCCACACCCGCCATAGCGCGCAAATCAGCGATGCACGCAGACTTGGCGCAAGATCGTCAGCGTGGTGGTACATCCACGCAGCCATGTCGTAGAGCTGATGGTTTTCCTCAATCGCCCCGAAGGTAGGCGCATGCATCTCGCTGTGCTTTAGCAATAGCTCGGGCGCTGCGCGTATCGGGCCTCCAATTTGCGCAGCGGCGTGCGCGTTGTGATCGTCAGCCGCCATGTCATCAACTACTAAAACAAAAAACCGTGTGACCGACGACTTGCGTGCACGACGGAAGGCGCTTGGACTATCACAAGTCAGCCTTGCGGGCCTCGCCGACTGTTGTCCTGCGTATCTCGGCCAAATCGAGGCGGGCTACCGACCCAAACGAGGTGACGTGTTGGCGCGCCTTGCAAAGGCGTTGGACGCTGCCGAGCGGAGGTCGTCCCTATGAAAGACGAAAGCGCCCGGCCAGGGGCGCTCCCGAATCAGACGCATCCACATCGTAACCCGCTCACCGGTCGCGGCGTGGGCCGCCGGACGAATTGCGGGTGGATAGAGGTCTGCGATGGCGTTGTGACGATTGACCGTCGGCTTCGAACCAAGCCCGGCATGAGTCACAGCCCCACTGCCCTGCAACCCATCGACTGCGCGGAGCGCGTCGCATGACGATGACGCGGCAGTCATGGCCGGCGAAGGCCGCACCGAAGGCGTTCCACGGGCTTGCGGGAGAGATCGTCCGTGCTGTAGAGCCGCACTCCGAGGCCGACCCTGCCGCGTTGCTGGCGCTCACGCTCGCGGCGTTTGGGAGCGCTTGCGGGCGCGGCCCTGGTTGGGGAATCGGCGGCACGTTCCACGCTACCAACCTGTTCGTGCTCGTCATCGGCCGAACCTCCGACGGACGCAAGGGAACTGGTTGGGATGCCATCAAGCCCGTGTTCGCCGGGGCAGACCCCGCGTGGGCGAGCGAGCGAGTGCAGTCCGGACTCTCCAGCGGAGAGGGTCTCATCCACGCCGTGCGCGACCCACAGACCAAGCAGGCTGTCGTGAAGGAGCATGGTAAGCCGACCGGCGAGTACATCGAGGAGACCGAGGATTACGGCGTCGATGACAAGCGCCTGCTCGCACGCGAGGGAGAGTTCGCAAGCGTACTGCGCGTCATGCGGAGGGACGGGAGCACGCTCTCTACGACCGTGCGCAGCCTGTGGGACAGCGGCGACGTGCGGACACTCACCAAGGGCAAACCCGAGCGTGCGACCGGCGCACACGTTTCGATCATCGGAGACATCACCCCGGACGAGCTGCGCCGCGAGCTTGACGACACCTCCACCGCCAACGGTTTTATGAACCGCTTCCTGCTGGTCTGTGCGAAGCGCTCCAAGGAATTGCCATTCGGCGGCAGTCTCGACCAGGCGAGACTCAGAGAGTTGGCCGACGCGGTACGAACCTCCCTGCGCTTCGCCGGGACTCTGCACTCCATCCCGTTCGACGCTGAGGCCAGCACGCTATGGGAAGCCGAGTACAGCCGACTGACCGCCGGGCATCTTGGCATGTTCGGCGCGGTCACAGGGCGAGCAGCGCCACAGGTACGTCGCCTGGCGACCATCTACGCACTGATGGACCAGAGCGAAGAAGTTCGTCTCGCTGATCTTCGGGCCGCTCTCGCTCTTTGGCGCTACTGCGAGGACTCGGCACGGCACATCTTCGGTGCGACGTTGGGTGACCGTGTAGCCGACCAACTGCTGGAGAAGCTACTCGGAGCACCCGGCGGTCTGACTCGCTCGGACATGCGGTTGATCCTCGGAGGTCGTGTCACCGGCGACCGGATCGACACCGCGCTTGATCTGCTTCGCGAACACGGGCTCGCTTACGTTGAGCGGCAGGCAACAGGCGGCAGGCCCGCCGAGCGTTGGTTCGCAACCGGCGTGGAAGTAACGGAGAGAACGGAGGAAAGTGAGCACGATGAGGACGTTCCCTCCGTTCTCTCCATTTGCTCCACCAGTAATGGCGCAACCGAGGTGGGTCGCACCGACACACTCACGAGCCACACACCATCCGACGGGTTCAGCGCCGACCGGGGTGGCTTGTAATGGGCCAAGCGACTGCTACAGACATGGCGAATCAAGCATTCGCGAGGCGCATTGCGTTGGAGTTGGCGCTCCCGGTTGTCGAGGAACTACTTGAACCGCTCGCGGACCTAATCGTGGCGCGTCTCGCGACCAGACTAGAAGCCGGAGAATCGTGTATCAGGAATCAGGGCGCGGAAGCTCCCACAGGTGCCGAGAAGGGCTCTGTTGGCGTGTCAGGGCACAAGGCGCGTCTCGTAGACGCCGAAGTGGTCGCCTCGGCGCTCGGGGTCTCACGCGAATGTGTCTACACCCACGCCAAGGAACTGGGTGGCCACCGCATCGGCAACGGTCCTCGCGGGCGACTCCGGTTCGACCTCGACCAAGCCCTCGCGGCGTGGACCTCTCGCTCCTCAAGCAAGGAGTCGCACCAGCCGAAGTCCCCTGCGGCTACAAGCGGTTCGGCTAGTCGTCAGCGTCGGGGATTGGGCAGCAGCGCCGAACTGCTGCCCATCAAGGGCTCAGGGACGCCCGCTGACACCCGCCAGGATCGCTCGCGATGATCCGTTCAGCGCAGCGGCGACTGGTCGTGCTTCTCGACATCGGCTATCGCGTCGGCGAGCGCGTACAGGTTGGAGCCGAGCGCGTCGAGAAAGCGCAGGACGGTGTGCCATCGGACACCCCGCCGACCGCGCTCGACCTGGGAGACGTAGGTCGAATGGATGCCGAGCCGGACGGCCATCTCCTCTTGAGTCACGCCAGCCTGATCGCGCAACGTTTGAAGCGCTCGCCCGAGTACGACCTGATCTTGAGCGGCATCACGCATCTAAGCGGTTTTAGTCAAGTTGCGATACCATCGGGGAGTCCAAACATAGTGCCCCCGCGCTGGGCAAACAGCCGGGGGCGTAGCTCCGAAGACCAAAGGCTTCGGCGCGCCGGTCACGATATCCGCTCAGGCCATTGTGGCTCCCTCGCCTCGGCACCCGTCTTCGGGGCCTCCTACCAAGGAGGAACCGATATGAGGACCGTGACCACTCCCGCCGACATGGTGGGAATCCTGCGTAACGCCTTGCATACCGAGATCGGGCAGGACGCATCCGAGATCGTTCGCGTAAGCGAAGACGGCCACGGCGACCTGCACGCCGAGGAATACGACAAGCCGCTGCTGGACTTCGACGCGCACTGCGCGCTACTCGACGTGACCGGGTGGAGCAAGCCCAGTAGCGACGAGGCGGTGCAGATCGACCTTGACCAACACAAGTGGGCGCTCCTGACGACGCTTACACATCGCCTCGCTGTCGAGCACGACCTAATGCAGTCAGACCAACACATGCGGGGAGCAGAGCAACAACGACAGACAGCGATCGACTTTGCACGGCCACTCGAAGCCTTCCTGCCGATCCTGCGTGCTCGCCTCAAGCAGATCGGGGGCCAGTGATGCCACGCCCCGCTACGGGTCAGGTGATCGTGGATGAGCGCAGACGCAGCGCAACGTTCGGTCTGCGCTTTCGCGCCTATGGCCGACGTGAGTACGTGACACTCGGGACCGCCGGGGAAGGTTGGACACGAGCCAAGGCAGAGACAGAACTACAGAACATCCTGGCCGACGTGCGACGCGGTATCTGGCAGCCGCCGGCCGTGGAGGTTGTGCAGGCACCGCGAGCGATGCCGACCTTCCACGAGTTCGCCTCAGAATGGTTCGAGCGCCAAACGTTGGAGGGCGGACAGCGCGGCGAAGGTCTCAGCGAAGCCGGAAAGGCAGCGCTGGGCTGGGTGATCTCCAACCACCTGCTGCCTACGTTTGCCTTGCGGCGTTTGGATCAAATCACCGTCGAGGACGTAGACCGCTACCGGCTGGGCAAGGTTCGCGGGGGCAAATTGAGCGCAACGTCAATCAATAAGACGCTTGCGACGCTCGCCGCGATCCTTGAATCTGCCGTCGAGTACGAGCTGATCGACCGTAACCCGGCACGAGGAAGGCGACGACGGCTGCCAGCAACAGCGCCCCGGCGTTCGTGGCTCGACCGTGCCGATCACATAGCGGCGCTGCTCGATGCCGCTGGACAGCGCGACCAAAAGGCGAAGGTCTGTCGCGGTCAGCGGCGGGCATTGCTGGCCACACTGGTCTTTGCCGGACTGCGGATCGGCGAGGCGCTGTCTCTCCGCTGGCGCGACGTGGACCTTGCACGCGGCACGATCACCGTGCGCGACGCCAAGACCGACGCCGGGGTGCGCGTCGTCAACATCCTGCCCATACTCCGCGACGAGTTGGGGGCTTACCGTGCCCGGCTAGACCCGACGGCCGCAGCGCTTGTCTTTGGCACCGCTAACGGCCACCGGCAGGGCGCAACGAACGTCCGACGTCGCGTACTCGCCAAGGCCGTCGAGCAAGCCAACCGACAACTCTCCGAGGACAACACCGAGCCACTGCCCGACGGTCTGACGCCTCACTCGCTACGCCGCACATTCGCCTCGCTGCTGTTCGCCATCGGCGAGACGCCGCCCTATGTGATGGCGCAGATGGGGCACACCACGCCGAACCTCACTCTTGCGATCTACGCCCGACAGATGAACCGCCGCGACGGCGAGGCCGAGCGCCTAAAGGCACTCATAGAGGGTCGCGATTGGGCAGCAACGGGCAGCAGCAGCGATATCAACCCTTCCGACGCTCCCGCCACGGTCAGCGCGGACGGGCAGAAAACCGCTCAGTAGAGCCAAAAGCGGACGATGGGCGATCCTGGATTCGAACCAGGGACCTCTTCCTTATCAGAGAAGCGCTCTAACCAACTGAGCTAATCGCCCGCGGTCGCCGATTCTAGCGTCCGTGACTGCTCGCCGCCGGCGATCACGCACCCTCGGGCGGCCGCAGTCGGGCCGCCAGAGCCGCCGCCTCCTCGGGGCTCGCAAAAGACAGCTCGGCACGGTATCCGCTCTTATCGGCACGCACGCGAACTTCGGCGCCGAGGGCTCCTTCGAGCGTCGTTGCGATTGTGGCGGCGGCCTCCTCTTGATCGGGGTGTATACCGCCATTCGCCCGCGCCGAGGGTCCCTTTGATTGCGTGCCTTTCGACCGAGACTGCCCCTTGTTCGCATCCCTGGCCCGCGCTTCCACAACACGCACCGACCAGCTTTCGCGTGCGGCGTCTCGCGCGAGACGCCGCCGCACACTGTGATCCTCCGCCAGCAGCAGCGCACGTCCATGTCCCTCGCTGAGCTGCTCGCGCTCGAGCATCTCGATCACCTCGTCGGGCAGGTCTAGCAGCCGCAACAGGTTCGACACAGCCACACGGCTGCGACCAACACGGCGTCCGACCTCCTCGCGCGTCAACCCCAGCTCCTCGACCAGCGCCGCGCACGCGTGGGCCTCCTCGATCGGGTTGAGATCCTCCCGTGCCATGTTCTCGATCAGCGCCAGTTCGAGTGTCGCGGCGTCGTCACGGGGGCGCACGAGCGCTGGGATCTCGGTCAGCCCGGCGATCTGCGCAGCGCGCCAGCGGCGCTCACCGGCGACAAGCTCGTATGTGCCGCCCGGCTTGGGCCGGACCAGTACGGGTTGCAAAACTCCGCGCTCCCCAAGCGACCCGGCGAGAGCATGCAGAGCCTCCTCGTCGAAGTGCCGTCGCGGCTGGTTCGGGTTCGCCACGATCAGCTCCACCGGCAGTTCACGCAACTCCTCGGCCGTCCGGTTCTCGCCGGACACGCTCAGGATCGCGTCAAGTCCACGGCCCATTCCACGCTTTGGCTTAGCCACGGGCGGCTACCTCCTTAGCCAACTCAAAGTACGCCTCCGCGCCCGCGCTGTGTGGATCGTGATGCGTCACCGGCAGTCCGTAGCTGGGTGCCTCGCCGACTCTAACGTTGCGCGGGATCACGGTGTCGAACACGAGGTCGGCGAAGTGCTCGCGCACCTCGCGCTCCACGTCGCGTCCGAGCCTCGTCCTGTTGTCGTGCATCGTCAGCAGCATTCCCGCGACCGTCAGTCGCGGGTTGAGTTCACGCTGCACCAGCGAGAGCGTCTCCAACAGGCCGGCGAGGCCCTCCAGCGCGAAGTACTCGGTCTGAACGGGCACGATCACCCGGTCAGCGGCAACCAGCGCGCTGACCGTGAGCGGGCCTAGCGAGGGCGGGCAATCGAGCACTATGTACTCGAACTCATCCCTGATTGGCTCCATCGCCTCCCGCAACCGACGCTCGAAGCCGTCGATACGCGGTAGCTCGACATTTGCTCCCGCCAGCTCGGGGCTCGCGGGGAGCAAGCTGAGGTTCTCGACGGAGCTATCGACGATCGCCTGTGTGGGCGTGCTGTCGCCAGCCAGCACCTCGTACAACCCGGGCGTCTGCGAGCGTGGCAAGCCTAGTCCGACAGTTGCGTTCGCCTGGGGATCGACGTCGACCAGCAATGTCCGGTAGCCGGCCTCAGCAATGCACGCGGCCACGTTCACGGCCGTCGTCGTCTTGCCCACGCCCCCCTTCTGGTTGGCTATCGCGTAAACCTTTCCCATCTTCGCCGGCACGCTAGCGCCGATCGGCGTCGAAGGTCGGGCGACCGATCTCGCGAGCTTCCCAGCAGCACGACGACGCCCGGCGGCAGACGAACATCGATCTCACGTTCCGAGCGGCTTCTTGCGGGCCATCCCAGCACGGCGCGGGAAACGGTCCGGCGTGACGCGAAGCTTCGAAAACACGTGCAGATGGTGATTGCGCGCATCCCCCCAGGGCTGCACCCGGACGATCGATTGGCGCTCCAACCCGAGTAATTCGGCCACCCCAGCCGCCACGCGCTCCTGATCTCCGTCGCGCCTGCCGCGCCAGTCCACAAGCGCTCCACCCACACCTAGCAGCGGCGCCGCATACTCCAGCACAACGGGCTGTGGCGCCACCGCACGCGCGAGGACTATGTCGTGCCTCCCAATCCCCTCCGACCACTCCTCCGCACGCGCACACACCACCTCGGCGTTCTCGATCCCGGCCTGCCCCGCAACGCGTTTGATAAACGCGCACTTGCGAGCCTGGCTCTCCACGAGCTTGACTTGGCTCTCCGGGAGTGCGACCGCAAGTACCAGCCCCGGGAACCCCGCGCCCGCGCCGATATCGGCGATCCTCCTGGCACCACGCACAACCTCGAGTTCGAGCGCGACCAGCGAATCGGCGAGGTGCACGTCAACAGCGAACTCTGGCTCTCGCACCGTCGTGGGGGCAAGCTCGTCGGCAGCCAGGCAAGCGAGGACAGCCGCAAGCTGCTCACGCTGCTCATCGTCGAGATCAGAGCGTGCCGCAAGTTGAGCGAGCCTTTCCGGATACTCCTGTTTCACGTGAAACTTTGGCGGGGCGAGAGGGGCGCCCTTCCCCGATCGGTCACGCTTGCTGTTTCACGTGAAACGACCCGTCCGCCGATGCACCTTCGCCATGCGCACGACCCCTGCCCTGAACACCGGTCACGCAAGGACAACTGGCTAGCCTCAAGCCTCGACAGGCTCCACAACCAAATACCGCTCGGGTTCATCGCCCTCACTGTGGGTTTCGACATCATCGCGCTCGCGTAGGTATTCGTGGACGATGCGCCGCTCTGACGCCGGCATCGGGTCAAGCTTGACCGCCTCCCCGGAGCGCAGCGACTCCTCGGCGGCGTCCAGCGCTATCGAGCGCAAACTCTCAGCGCGACGCTCTCGATACCCATCGGCATCGATCGTCACGCGCGCATCAGGCGAGCCACCGCGGAAGACGATGCGCTGCGCCAGGTGCTGGATCGCATCGATCGTTTGGCCGTGACGACCGATCAACAGTCCGACGTCATCCCCCTCCACTGACCCGGTCAAGACGCCCTCGGACTGCTCGATCCGCACGTCCACGTCAAGCCCAAAGCTGTCGACGATCTCCTCCAGAAGCTCCCGCAGGACTACCGCCGGATCCTCGCTCTCCTCCAGAAGCTCCTGCTCGGTCTGACTCATCGTCGCCTACCGGAGCGCTTCTTCTTCTTGCGCGGGGGAGGAGGTGGGGTGCCGCCCGCGCCGACACCCGCCAATGCGGGCTCGGCCCCGGG
This sequence comes from uncultured Solirubrobacterales bacterium, assembly GCA_963776985.1. Lineage (GTDB taxonomy): Bacteria > Actinomycetota > Thermoleophilia > Solirubrobacterales > Solirubrobacteraceae > Palsa-744. The sequence goes on along the minus strand of CAVZOV010000004.1, from coordinate 1,412,890 downwards.
CCCTTTCGAGCCCTGTTGCCTGCCGTTGGTCGAGCTTCGATCGTCCCCGGGCGAGGCATCCTTGCCGACCTTCACGGTCGGCGGCGGTCCAAAGCTGCGCCTGACGAAGTAGCCCTGACCGACAGTCCATAGGTTCGTGGTGATCCAGTACACCAGCAAGCCAGCCGGGTATTTGTAGAGCACGATCACGAAGAACACCGGCAACGCCATCATCAGGCGTCGCTGCGTCGGGTCCGCCGTCGCCGACATGATCATTGTCGAGGCGAGCTGCGAGCCGACGTATAGCACCAACAGCACGACCAGCGCGACGCCCGTCGCCTTGGCTGTGATGTCCGGTATAAACAAGAACTTGGCCGAGCCTGGAGCAACCGTCTGGCAGCCGGTCTGTTCGACGTACTTAGTGGGCAGCTTCGCAAACGTCAAGATCGTCGTGTGGTGCAGCGCGTTGTAGTGAGAGACGAGCGCGGGCCCACAGATGTGCTTCTTCAGGTCAGTGCGGAGCATGTAGAACAGCGAGATGAACACGGGCAGCTGTAGGAGCAGCGGCAGGCACGAGGCAAACGGGTTGACTTTGTGCTCCTTGTAGAAGCCCATGATCTCCTGCTGCTGGCGCTGCTTATCGTCCTTGTACTTCTCTTGCAGGGCCTTCAACTCCGGCGCGAGGCGCTGCAGTTCCTGCATCGAGCGGAACTGCTTGAGCGTTAGTGGCACAAGCACGGCGCGTATCAAGACCGTCAGCCCGACGATCGCCAGACCCCAGCTGGTGCCCACAAGATGGTTGTGGATGAACACCAGGATCGACTGGAACACGCTTATCAGCGGCGAAAACGCTTCCTCGATGATGTTTGCGGAGATGAACATTCTGGGAGCTGCCTTACCGGCTATCGATCGTGTGGAGCTGGCGATGCGGATGTCCGGACTACCCGGCCCGCGCGCCGCTGGTCGTCCCCGAACAGCCGCTGAGCCTCGACCGGGTCAAACCCCCCGTGGCTCCACGGATTGCACCTGAGCAACCGCCACGCGGCTAGCACGAGGCCCCTCAGTATGCCGTACTCGCGCACTGCCTGTACCGCATACCGAGAGCACGTCGGCTCGTACTTGCAGCGCCGTGGCAGCGCCGGCGAGATCAGGCGCTGGTAGAGCACCACCGGAGCCAGCACAAGCTCGCGCGCTGCGCGGTCAACTCTCACGAGCGCTCGCTTCCCCCTCGCGCAAACCAGCCTGACCAAGCAGATCGGCAAGCGCTCGATCGATCCCTGCGAGCCCGTCGCGCTCGGCCAGCTCGCGGGCCTCGGGCCGGGCTACGACAACGACGTCATAGCCTGCTCTCAATTCGCCCAACACCCCGTCAAACGCCTCACGCAACAACCGCTTGACCTGGTTGCGCTCAACCGCGCCGCCGACCTTGCGCGACACCGACAGTCCGAGGCGTGGTCGCTCGGTCGACTGATTGGGAAAGGAGTAGAGCACCAAGTGACGGTTGGAAACCGATCGGCCCTGCCGATATACCCGCTCGAACTCGGCGCTGCGTGACAGGCGACGGCCTCGACGAGGTGCTTGCGCCATCATCGCGTGCCTGCGGCTAGGTGGACAGGCGCTTGCGTCCCTTACTGCGCCGCCGCTTGAGCGTGAGCCTTCCCGCGCGAGTGCGCATACGGGCGCGAAACCCATGCGTGCGGGCTCGCTTGCGTTTCTTTGGCTGGTAGGTGCGCTTCATGATCGATGTTCTCCGGCCGCGCTCGTTTTCCTGTCGCGACCGCAAGCGCCAGAGCCGGCCGCGGCAGACCGGCTTGCGCCAAGCACCAAGTATAGACACCCGCCGAGGCCATTGCCCGACGGTCCCACCACGTCCCAGTGGACCCCAGCAACGGAATTTCTCGCCATTTGCGGTGAGCCGAGCCACGACGCAGACGCGGACGAGCGGGCTCGGATATATTCGTTGGACCGGACCCTTCTCGGGTCCCACACAAATGATTTCCGCCCGCTTTCTCCCACAAGGAGCAGGTCATCGCTGCCGTGAGCACCCAGCTCGATCAGATCTGGTCAGAGGTAAGAGCCGAGCTTTCCCAGACGATCGACGATCCCGTCTATCGGATCTGGCTGGAGCCGCTTAGAGCCGTCGAGCTGACAAGCAACAGTCTCATAGTCCAGGCACCCGCCCAGACCTGTGGATGGATCAGGGAGCGCTTTGGAAGAACATTGCAAGCCTGCGTAGCTGCCGTGTTGGGCCCGGACTTCGTGATCGACATCGTCGCGGTGACCCCCGGCGAACAACTGGCTGGCGGTCGGACACGCCCGACATCCATAGACCTCTCCACAGTCACTCCACAACCCGCCCACGCCGCCTGCGGCAACCCAAAGCTCACCTTCGACCAGTTCGTAATCGGCGACTCCAACCGCCTGGCTCACGCCGCGGCCCTTGCCGTCAGCGAGCTTCCCGCCCACGCATACAACCCACTCTTCATCTGCGGACCTCCAGGCGTGGGCAAGACACACCTGCTGAGATCGATCGCCACCTTCATCGCCGCCCACAACCCTGGCTTGAACGTACGCAGCACAACGGGCGAGGCCTTTACCAACGACTTCCTGCGAGCGCTCGGCTCAGACCAGCTGAGTAGCTTCAAGGCCGGTTTTCGCCACGTTGACGTACTGCTGATCGATGACGTCCAATTCCTGGAGCGCAAGACCAAGACCGAGGAGGAGTTCTTCCACACCTTCAACGACCTCTACGATGCCGGTAGTCAGATCGTGTTGAGTTCCGACCGGCCACCCAGCGATCTGCAGGCACTCGAAGACAGGCTTCGCGAGCGCTTCCAATCTGGCCTGGTCGCCGATGTCAGACCGCCAGACCTCTCGACGCGGCTCGCGATCCTCCGCAAGCGCGCACAGCATGACGGCATCGAGCTTGCAGACCCACGAGCCCTGGATACGATCGCTCAGCGCATCGACGTCAATGTTCGTGCGCTCGAGGGAGCCTTGATTCGAGTCGTTGCCTTCAGCTCCCTCACCGGCCGACCGTTGACGGTCGAGCTGGCCACCGAGGTACTTGACGGTCTCTACCCCAAGTCCGAGCCTCAAGAACGCTCCATCGCCGAAATCAAGGCGGCGGCCTGCCAGCAATTCGGGCTCTCCCCAGAGGAGTTGCTCTCCCCAACGCGCACCGCGCGCATCGCATGGCCGCGGCAGGTCGCCATGTACCTCTCGCGGGAGCTAACCCAGGAGTCGCTTCCAGCAATCGGACGAGAGTTCGGTGGACGCGACCACACCACAGTCCTACACGCCTGGCGACGAACCGAGCAGCGCATCTCTGCCAACCCAGCATCGCGTGCGATCGTTGAAGAGCTGCGATCTCGCCTCGTCTCAACGTCCTCATGACCGACGCACTTGAGACACTTTCCTACCTCCACAGCAACAGCACAGGCATAACCCTCCAATCCTCTGTAGCTATCGCAAATCCACAACTCCACAGCCTCTACTAAATCTATATACCCAACAAGGTGCATACGTGAAGCTCTCCCTTTCGACCGATGAGTTGCTGACTCAACTGCAGACAGCCACGCGGGTTGCGTCCTCACGCTCCTCGGTACAGGCTCTCTCTGGCGTCTTGATATCTGCCGCTGGTGAGACACCAATGTTGCTGGCGACCGACATGGAGGTTGGTCTGAAGGTGCCTCTTGCCGGCGAGATCGTTAAGCCGGGGGTCGCGGTGCTACCTGCACGGCTGTTGCTCGAAGTCGTGCGTTCACTGCCCGCTGAGACCGTCACGCTTGAGCTTCGCACCGCTGAGCAGGACGTCGAGCTGATCTCCGGGCCGTCGAAGTTCCATCTACGGACGCTACGCGCCGAGGACTTCCCGGAGCTACCGACCCCAGATCCCGCGAGTGGGATGAAGCTACCGACACAGGTTTTTGTGGAGACTGCTCTGCAGGTTGCTCGCTCAGCCTCGAAGGACGAGACGCGGCCTGTGCTCACCGGAGTGCTTGTGTCTGCCGCCGGCCAGGAGTTGACGATGGTTGCGACCGACTCCTACAGGCTGAGCGTTAAGCACGCGACCTTGGAGTCTCCGCTGGACGGAACGGTCGAGGCGAACGTGCCGGCTCGCGCTCTGCAGGAGCTGGCACGGATTGCTCAGGCTGGTAATGAGCCCGAGCTGAGGGTCGGGGTCGGTCAGAACCAGGTTGTCTTCGAGATTGGTGAGATCGTGCTTTCCTCGAGGTTGATTGACGGTCAGTTCCCCAACTACCGCCAGCTGCTACCCGAGTCGGTCGAGCACGAGTTGCGACTGGCTAGCGCGGAGATCGCCGACGTTGTCCGCCGCGTCAGCCTTTTGGCTCAGAAGAACGCACCGCTGCGTCTCAGCTTCGCCGAGGGCGAGCTGACGGTGTCCGCTCAGACGCCCGATATCGGCGAGGCAAGCGAGGCGCTGCCCGTGCCGTTCTCCGGTGAGCCGTTCGATATCGGGTTCAACCCGGAGTTTCTGAGGGACGGGCTCGAAAGTGTTGAGTCCGACGATCTCGTGCTGAAGCTGATCAGCCCGCTGCGCCCAGGTTTGATCGAGTCCCCGGATGGCGGTGGATTCGTATACCTAATCATGCCGATTCGCTTGAATAGCTGAGGTTGGCGGAGGGTGAGGTGCGGGTGCTCAGCGTACAACTACGCGACTTCCGCACCTATGCGCGTGCCGAGGCTCATCTTGGCGATGGCCTGACGGTTGTCCATGGCGCCAATGGCGCGGGCAAGTCAAACCTGCTGGAGGCGCTCTACTTCGGGTGCACTGGCTACTCGCAGCGCACCCGCACAGAGCGTGAGCTGGTTCGCTTTGGCGCGCAAGCCGCACGAGTCGTGGTGTGCCTGGCCGCCAATGGGCGCAACCATGAGCTGACCGTGGGCTTTCAGCCCGGCTCGCCGAAGCGTATGACGGTTGACGGCGCTCCCGTGGAGCACCTAGCCGATGTTGAGCAGAGGCCACTTGTCAGCGTATTCTCACCAGATCGACTGGAGCTATTGAAGGGTCCCCCGGGGCTGCGCCGAGCGCACCTCGATCGACTCGTGAGCGCGCTCTGGCCACCGCGCGCGGCAGTGCGACGCGATTACTCGCGCGCACTGGCACAGCGGAATGCCCTGATCGCCGGCATACGCTCTTCCAGAGCTTCTCGCGCCACGCTGCCGACTTGGGATGTCGAGCTGGCTCGCCACGCGCTCGCCCTGCGCGAACACCGGGAGGAGGTGGTTTCGCTGCTCGCCGATCGCTTTGCCGAGCGTGCCGTCCAGTTGGGATTGAGTGGCGAGCCGCGATTGGAATACCGCCCACGCTCAAAGGCGAGCACAGTCGAGGAGCTTGTCGCCGAGCTGGAGCAGCGCTTGCCCAGCGATCTCGACCGCGGTTTCTCCACCCACGGTCCACATCGCGACGAGCTGGCGATTCTGCGCGACGGACGCGAACTGCGCTCCTACGGTTCGCAGGGCGAGCAACGTCTCGCCCTGCTCGCCCTACTGCTCGCCGAGCGAGCTGTGCTGGCGGTTGAGCGCGATCGTGTACCGCTGATGTTGCTCGACGACGTCATGAGCGAGCTGGACCTCGCTCGCCGCGAGCTGCTTTCGCACGAGCTGAGCGGTGGGGGACAGAGTGTCGTCGCCACCACCGACCTCGCCCACGTACCTGGGGCTGGCGATAGGACCGTTACGCGTTTGCGCATCTCGCCCGGGACGATCCTGCAGGAGGCCATAGCAGCGTGAGTCGTATCGCTCCCCGCCGACTCTCATTTGCGCTGGAGGATCTGACCACCGGGCTCGCGCCCGCGACAACGCTCGCGCGGGTACAGAAGATTTGGGAGCAAACGGTCGGGGTCGCAGTCGCGCAGGCGGGTCGTCCCACCGCAGAGCGCGATGGAGTGCTGACGGTTTCCTGTGCGGATTCGGTATGGGCTGCAGAGCTTGATCTGATGGGCCCCGAGCTTGTGACGCGCCTCAACCGAGCGCTTGGCGAGGGGCACATCGAGAAGCTCCGCTGTCGTGTCGGTTGAGGACCGCACGACAGCCGTGTCGAGCCTTTGCCGGCGAACCGCCGGGGGCATCCTCCAGAGCACACTTGTTACGCCCCGTTTTGGCTTATTTGCAGGGCTTTCGACCCAGGGTCGAGGGGGGTCTCCGGGGGTCGCTGTGCTATCATTCTTCTAACATCATCCGCGCCCCGGACCGAGGTCTAAACAGCCCGGAAGCCGGGGCGTTCTCGCGTCATCGGAGGACTATTGGCGACTGACACCTCAAGCTCGCAGCCCAAGCCTGCCGCCACCAGCGGCGCCAACAACCCGACCATGGGGGGCGACGCCAGCTACGACGCGCAGGACATCACCGTGCTGGAGGGCCTTGAGGCCGTTCGCAAGCGCCCTGGCATGTACATCGGCTCAACCGGAGTCATGGGCTTGCACCACCTTGTGTACGAGGTTGTGGACAACTCGGTGGACGAGGCGCTCGCCGGTTTCTGTACCGAGGTGTCCGTCGCGATCCACCCGGACAACTCAATCACGGTCGTCGACAACGGTCGTGGAATCCCGGTGGCGATGCACGAGAAGGAGGGTCGCCCGGCGGTGGAGGTCGTGCTCACGGTTCTTCACTCCGGCGGGAAGTTCGGTGACGGAGGCGGCTACAAGGTTTCAGGTGGACTGCACGGCGTGGGCGTGTCGGTCGTCAACGCGTTGTCCGAGCGCCTGCTCGTGGAGATCCGTCGTGACGGGCATGCTTTCTCCCAGGAGTACGCTCGCGGCGCCCCCCAGGAGGAATTGAAACGAGGCGAGAAGCTGCCGGCCGGCTCCTCCACCGGCACGACTGTCACGTTCCTACCCGACGCCGACATCTTCGAGTCGCTCGACTTCGACTTTCACACGCTCGAGGAGCGACTGCGCGAGACCGCGTTCCTCACGCGCGGTTTGAAGATATCGATCGTGGACGAGCGTGCGGAGGGTCACTCCGCCGAGTTCCGCTACGAGGGCGGGATCGAGGACTTTGTGGCCTACCTCAACGAAAACAAGGACACCGTGCATCGCAAGGTTGTGTTCTTCTCTGGTGAGAGCGAGGAGGGTGCGGTCGAGGTGGCGATGCAGTGGAACTCCTCCTATCAGGAGTCGATCCACTCGTTCGCCAACAACATCAACACGCGCGAGGGCGGTTCGCATATGTCTGGCTTCCGCTCGGCGCTGACACGCACACTGAACAAGTACGCCCGCGACCACGGTCTGCTCAAGGAGAAGGAGGACAACCTCTCTGGCGAGGATGTCCGAGAGGGACTCACGGCCGTCATCTCGGTCAAGCTGCGCGACCCCCAGTTCGAGGGTCAGACCAAGACCAAGCTCGGCAATCCGGGCATGGCCGGCTTCGTGGAGTCGATCGTCAATGCCGGCCTTGGGGAGTTCCTTGAGGAGAATCCGAGCGAGGCCCGCGCGGTCATCATGAAGGCGGTTCAGGCGCAGCGCGCTCGCGACGCCGCGCGCAAGGCCCGCGACTTGACCAGGCGCAAGTCGGCGCTTGAGAACTCGACGCTTCCCGGCAAGCTCGCCGACTGCTCTGTCAAGGACCCGAGCCTTGCGGAGCTATTCGTGGTCGAGGGCGACTCCGCCGGAGGCTCGGCCAAGCAGGGTCGCGACCGCAACACCCAAGCGGTGCTGCCTCTACGCGGGAAGATCCTCAACGTCGAGAAGTCGCGCATCGACAAGGTCCTGCAGAACACTGAGGTGCAGGCGCTCATAACGGCGATCGGCACCGGTGTGCGCGACGAGTTCAACCTCGAGAACGCCCGCTACCACAAGGTCATCCTCATGACCGACGCCGATGTCGACGGGGCGCACATCCGTACCCTGGTATTGACCCTGCTCTTCCGTGAGATGCAGGACCTGATCGAAGCCGGCTATGTCTATATAGCCAAGCCTCCGCTCTACAAGATCAAGCAGGGCAGCCGCGAGCGCTATATCGAGAAGGAGCACGAGCTGGAGGACACATTGCTGGCCGACAAGTGGGAGAAGCTCGCCGTTTTCGACCGCTACGCCAGCCAGTTCAAGCTCACCGACACGCGGTGGCAGCGCTTCATCCGGCTGCTCAAGCAGTACGAGGGCTGGTCGTCCTCGCTGCGCGCTGTGCACGGCCACGAGATGGTGCAGTTCCTGGAGGAGTCTTCGCTACTCGGCAACGAGGTCAAAAGCGCCGAGGACGCGATCGCCGTTCTCTCTCGCGATGGCCTGGAGGGCGAGACGCATGCCACCGAGCTGATCGAGCAGGACCCGCTAGAGCTGCGCGTCAAGGCAACCGAGACTCGCACGGGCTTCGCGCGAATGCACAGAATCAAGCGAACCCTGTTTGATTCCCAGGAGTATCGGCAGCTCGCCGCTGTGCACCGTCAGCTGATCGAGATGGCGGGCACACCCGCGTTTGAGGTGCGCCTCGGCGACGCGCACGAGAGCGCCCCGTCCTTCGAGGCGCTGCGTGCCGCCGTGATGACCGTCGCCCAGAAGGGCGTCAAGCTCCAGCGTTTCAAGGGGCTTGGCGAGATGAACGCGGCACAGCTCGCCGAAACCACGATGGACCCGGCAAGCCGCACGCTCGCGCAAGTCACGCTCGAGGACGCCGCCGCCGCCGACCGTACGTTCTCGATGTTGATGGGCGACCAGGTCGAGCCGCGACGTCTCTTCATCGAAGACAACGCCCGCGCCGTGGCGAACCTGGATGTGTGAAGTCATGACCTGTGCTGGCCGATCGAGGAGCGCATCTTGGTCATCGATCGATCGGCGTCCTCCCTCCCTTATGTGCCGAGCACACGGTGGTCGGTGCGTACTTGAGCGTGTTGGTCCTGACGTCACACATCCGGCTTGGGGGGTGAGAGATGGCAACTCCTGACACGCTCAGCGGAGGAAACATCGAGCCGCGCGCTCTTGAGGACGAGATGCGCACCGCGTATCTCGACTACGCGATGTCGGTCATCGTCGGCCGCGCTCTGCCCGATGTGCGTGATGGGCTGAAGCCGGTCCACAGGCGCGTGCTCTACGCGATGAACGAGCTGGGGCTCGGCCCGACTCGCTCCTACGCCAAGTGCGCGAAGATCGTCGGCGAGGTGATGGGCAACTATCACCCCCACGGCGACTCCGCCATCTACGACACGCTCGTGCGGATGGCCCAGGACTTCTCGATGCGCTACGAGCTGGTCGACGGTCAGGGCAACTTCGGCTCTGTCGATGACGATCCGGCTGCCGCCATGCGCTACACCGAGGCCCGACTCGCCCGCATCGCCACCGAGATGCTGCGCGACCTGGACATGGACACGGTCGACTTCGCGCCCAACTACGACGGCTCTCGCCAGGAACCGCTCGTGCTACCGGCTCGCTTCCCGAACCTGCTCGTCAACGGTTCCTCCGGGATCGCGGTGGGCATGGCCACCAACATCCCGCCGCACAATCTCCGCGAGGTGATCGCCGCGACCGTCGCTTACATCGAGAACCCCGACATCGACGTCGACGGACTGATGGCGCACATAAAGGGCCCCGACTTTCCCACTGGCGGTGTGATCCTCGGACGCGCTGGCATCCGCGATGCTTACGAGAAGGGCCGCGGCCGGGTGCGCGTGCAGGCCAGGGCGCACATCGAGCCGCTCAAGCAGGGCAAGGAGGCGATCGTCGTCACCGAGCTGCCGTTCATGGTCAAGAAGGGCGGCGAGGGAGGGTTGATCCAAAAGATCGCCGATCTCGTGCACGAGAAGAAGATTCCCGAGATCTCAGACCTGCGCGACGAGTCCGACAAGCGCGGGATGCGCCTGGTGATCGAGCTCAAGCGCGACGCGATCCCGAAGGTAGTGCTGAACAAGCTCTACAAGCACACCTCGATGCAGAGCACCTTCGGTGTGAACATGGTGGCGCTCGTCGACAACGTGCCGCGGACGCTGACCCTATACGGGGTGATCCACAACTATGTGGCTCACCAGCGCGAGGTGATCGTACGGCGCACCAAGCACGAGCTGGCCGAGAAGGAGGCCCGCGCGCACATCCTTGAGGGGTTGCTCGTCGCGCTCGAGAACCTTGACGCGATCATCGAATTGATCCGTGGCTCGCGCGATCGCGAAGCCGCGCGCGAACAGCTCATCGAGCGCTTCGAGTTGAGTGCGATCCAGGCGACCGCGATCCTCGACCTGCGCCTCTCTCAGCTGACGGCGCTCGAGGCCGACGCAATCGCGCAGGAGCACGCCGACGTAACCGAGCGGATCGCCGAGCTACGCTCGATCCTCGGCGACGAAGGTCGAGTGCTGGCCGTCATCAAGGAGGAGCTGGCCGAGATTTCCGAGCGCTTCGGCGACGAGCGGCGCACCGAGCTCAGCCACTCCGAGGATGAGATCGACATTGAGGACCTGATCGCCGACCAGCAGATGGTCATCACGATCACCAACACCGGCTACATCAAGTCGCTGCCGCTCGCCACCTACCGCCAGCAGCAGCGCGGCGGACGGGGGATCACCGGCATGGACATGAAGGACGGCGATTTCATCGAGCACCTGTTCATCTGCTCGACTCACGACTACCTGCTGTTCTTCACCAACCGCGGCAAGGTGTACCGCTCGAAGGTATATGAGCTGCCCGAGGCATCCCGCACCGCCAAGGGGCGTGCGCTCGTCAACGTGCTGCCGCTGCGCGAGGGGGAGCGCGTTCAGGCCGTTCTCTCCACACGCGACTTCACCGAGACTAAGTACCTCGTGTTTGCCACTCGCGGCGGCACGATCAAGAAGACAGAGCTGATCGCCTACAACACGCCAATCAAGGCCGACGGCATCATCGCGATCAAGATTCGCGACGACGACGAGCTACTGGCCGTTCGCGGCGTCGAAGAGGGCGACGAGGTCATCATGGTTTCCCGCGCGGGCCTCACCGTGCGCTTCGCCGAGTCCGACGCCCGCTCGATGGGCCGCGACACGACTGGTGTGCGCGGGATGGACGTGGGCGAGAAGGGCGAAGTCATTGCGATGGACGTGGCTCGCGACGACATGGACCTGCTCGTGGTCACCGAGAACGGCTACGGCAAGCGCACCCAGATTGGCCAGTACCGCAAGACCAACCGCGGGGCCAAGGGCGTGAAGACCATCGGCCTGACCGAGCAGAAGGGCGCGCTCGCAGGCGCGCTGGTCGTGCGCGAGCACCACGAGCTGGTGTTCATCAGCGTCGGTGGCATGGTTCAGCGAACCTCAGCCGGCGGCATCTCCCAGCAGGGTCGCTCCGCCACCGGTGTGCGCGTGATGAACCTCAAGGACGAGGATGTCGTAAGCGCCGTGGCGCTCGTCGTGGACAGCGGCGAGGAGCCGGGCGCCGAGAACATGCAGGAAGGGTTGCCACTCGACGGCGCAACGCTGCCTTCTGAGCCACCGGCCGATTCGCTGGAGGCGCAGGCCGGCGAGCCCGACGCATAAAGTCCGCGACTCCAACCGCCCACATCGTCATCTCGGTCCGCTACATTTGAAGGACCAGAGAAAGGAGGTGGTCCTACGTTGGCTGACAGTATTTGCGGGACTCTGGAGGTGGCCGGCCGTTAGGCCGAAGCACTCGGCTGGACCCGCCTAGCGGATTCCAACCCGGGCCACCATCGCGTAGGTCGCCGGACTTGTCCCTCCGGTCCGCAACGTCCCGCTCGCGCCGACCGGCGCGCACGGCAATGCGAAATCTGCGCGATCGTGTCCAGCACAGTTGCAAGCGGGGGGCGCCTGGTCGAGGGCGCCCCCCGTGTTTAACGCGCAGCACGGCATCGCTGCTCCGCCATCGGGCTGACCCACTTTCTAGGCCGCTGCGCCTTAAGGTCCCGACGCCCCCCGTCTTCTCCGGGTCCCGTCTGGCACCCTTGGGCGGCCTGAAACAGTCGGGCTCCGCTCAGGCGGCGGTAGGCAGGTACTGCCGCCACGCCGCCGGAATCGTCGGGCTGGCGACATGGATGAAGATCTCCGCTCGCGGCGTGCGCGGCTTGTGACGCGGATGCATCCCGGCCTGGCGAGGCAGCATGTCGCCCTTACGCCGGTTGCATGGCGCGCACGACGCCACGATGTTCTCCCAACTGGACGTACCGCCCTTGGAGCGCGGAATCACATGGTCGACGGTCAGGTTGGAGCGCGATCCGCAGTACTGGCACATCCAACCGTCGCGGGCAAACACCGCCCGGCGAGTGATCTTGCGCCTGTGAGTGTCACGAGGCACGTGCACGTAGCTCACAAGTCGAATCACCACAGGGCGCGCGAGCGTCGAAGTCTCCGAGTGCAGTTCCCACAGCCCTCGCTCGATCAGCTCCGCCTTCTCCTTCAGGAGTAGTACCACTGCACGGCGCACCGAGCACACGTTGATCGGCTCGTACGTCGCGTTGAGGACGAGCACCCGGCCACCCATCGTCGAATTCGACGATGGGCTGGGTCCGTGCCGCTGGTGCTCTGACGGCGGCACGGACCCCACTGGCTCTGTGGGCGCCGTGCTTTCCATCTTCAGCGCCGCAGTGTAGCGATCCGCCCGCCCGCCTGTTGTCGATCTACCCGGTGCGCGCCCGCGGGCATACCCGGGTGGCGCGGAGCACGACGCCCGCCGGAGCGCACGGCCAAGCGATTCAAGCCACCGGATACGAGCCGAGTACGCGTACCTCTTCACACTTGGCGCGCAGGCCCGTGAGCGCTTCCGCGACGACCTGCTCGGCGAGCGAGCCCTCGAGGTCCACAAAGAACATGTAGTGCCCGAGTCGCTCGCGCATCGGCCGCGACTCAATCTTCGTCAGGTTTATCCCGCGCTGGGCAAACTCGCCGAGGCACAGCACCAGCCAGCCCGCGTGGTCCGCGCCCGCACCCCAAAACACGAGTGAGGTCTTGCCGTGTCCGCGATTTGCGGCGCGCAGCGGCGGGGCGCCCAGCTGCGAGTCCGAGCGGGCCAGCCACACAAACCGCGTCTCGTTGTCCCCGCGATCCTGGATCCCCTCGGCGATCGTCGCGCATCCATACAAGTCGGCCGCCAGGCGCGTGCCAATTGCCGCCCAGCAGTCATCCTCCCGGCGGCTCACGAGTCGTACCGCCTCCGCGGTCGAGGTGGCCGCGACAATGCGCGCATGGGGAACCTGCTCGTGCAGAAATCGCGAACACTGGCCGGGCACATGCGGGTGAGAGACAATTGTCTGGATCTGCGCGAGCTGGAGCGGCGCGCGGGCGATCAGGTAATGGCGCACAGGCAGCACCGTCTCGCCCACGATCTCCACATCGCTCGCCTCGCCTGCCAACGTGTCGAGCGTGACTGTCACCGATCCCTCGACCGAGTTCTCGATCGGCACGAGCGCCCACTCGAGATCCTCTCGTTGCACGGCCATCACCGCGTCGCGAATCGTCTCCAGCCCGATCGGCCTGACGGCGGACTCCTCGGCGCTGCCGAGCAGCGCCTCCTCGCTGAAGGTTCCCTCCGGGCCCAGGTACCCGGCGCGCGGCAGTTCTCCGGCGTCTCCGCCTGGAGCGCTACGCGCCTCGTGCATCGGTGCCATCCGTCGGCAGCGCGGCCTGGCTAGGCGCTGTGGCGGCCGCTGCGACGCTCTGGCCGCCGCCGCCGCTGAGCGCGACTCGAACCGCCTCGCCCTCCTCCGGGGACAGCTCAAGCTCGCCCCGCCCTTCGTGTACCTGCTTGGCATACACGCGCGCCTGGTCGCGATGATGGATGCACGTGAGCACCACGCCAGAATGGCGGTCGTCGAGCAGGGCGATCGACATGGACTGCTGCCCGGACAGCTCGTTGTAGGCGTCGTAGCGGACCAGCGCGTGGTGAGAGATCGCGCCGGCGAGCGCAACCTCGACATCGTCCAGGCGACGGTCCAAGCGCGACGCCACGTCAGCCGAGTACATCTGCAACGCCTCGAACGCCTCCTGCAAGACCGCGCTGTGAGCGACCAGGTCCCGTTCCGAACCATCGCCGAGCACCAGCGTCTGTGCCGAGCGCAGGCGCCACACGCTACGGGCCAACACCCCACAGCCGATCAGCGCGAGCAGCGCCACGCCGAGGGCGCCAAGCGCGAGAATCCCCTGTGTGTCGGTCAGCGAGGTGGCGCTCATCGAAACAACTTAGTCGCTCACGCGGTCGGTGAGCGTTGACAAGCGGCAAGCTGGCAGCGCCATGGCGGGACCGCTCGGCAACCGCCCGGCGGGCTACTTGCCAAACACGACCTGATAGATGCCCTTGTTGTTTTCGACGTCTGTCTCTCCCGGCACGGGCTGTACATAGACCGTCACCTGCGCGCCCGCCCCGAGCGTGACGCCGTTCACGGTCACGTTGGCGTTGTAGGTCTGGCCCGGTTCGGTCTTTTCGATGACATGCGAAGCCTTCAGCGTCTTGCCTTCGCTTGAGATCGACACTTCGACCTTGACATTGGTCTGTGGGTTGGAGCCCGAGTTTTCGACCATCGCCGTGAACGTCGGGTTCGTGCCGGCGTTGACGTGGTTTTCCGCGGGTGCCACTTCAAGCGTCGTGGTGCCCACGCTGACCCCCTTCAGTGCGCTTCCGTGTGTGCCCGGCGTCACCACGGTGCTGGAACTGGCGGCCTGGCCTGTGATGTTCGATTGCACCGTCGAGGGGGTCAGCCAGCCGAGGTTCGGCAGGAAGCGACTGGAGGAGGTGGTCTGCCCGCCGACGCCGCCGGCCACGAGCGCCTGCTGTATCAGCGGCACGACCCGCTGTGAGTAGACCACGTCGGAGGCGAGGAAGATCTCCATCGCGCCCGCGATCTTCGTGCTGGCGGTCTGAGCGTGTCCGCCGAGCGCTTCGCTGGTGAGAGCGGCGATCTTCGTGAGCCCTTCGGTGCGCAGGTCGAGCGCCAGCAGGAAGTTCTTTTGCGCCGAGGTCATTTCGCTCGGCACGCTCAGCCCTTTCGCGCGTTCGGCGAGTTCCTGCTGCTGAAGGCGCAGATGATCGACCTCGGTCTCCACTTCCAGCGCCGATTTGCCGCTGGCACCCGTAAGCGTTGAGAACAGCGGCTTGGCCACTTCCGTTTCCGAAGCTTGGCCGATCTGGTTGACGCTCTGGTTGTAGCTTTCCAGCGCCTGCTGTTTGCCCCGCTTCAAGCAGCCGTTCACGAGCAGCACGATCACGATCAGGAGCACCACGCCGACACCGGCCGCGATCCGTCTGCGCACCATCATCGTGTGGTGGTCGATGGAGCCCGACCCGCCCGCCCGCTGCGGGCGGCGCGGTTGGGGTCGCGACTGCTGTTGGGTGGGCGCCGCACGGACTGTCGTCGGCGGCTCCTCGCCCTCGTCGTCGAAGAACGACAAAAGATCGCTCCTTGCAGGGATTGTGAAGCTCACCAGTATGACCCCACCGTCAGCCGGAAAGCGGATTGCAAGTTCTCGTTCGTGCCACGATCGCGCAAACACCGGGCAGGGAAAGGACTTCGCGGTGGCGAACGCGAACGCGGTGGACACTGCCAAGATACTCGCGCAAAGCAGCATTCGCGTCTCCGACGAGCGTTCGCGGCGAAGCGGCGAGCTGCTGCTCGCGCGCTATCGCCTGCTCGAGCGCCTCGGCGCGGGCGGATTCGGCACCGTTTGGCGTGCCCACGACGAAGCGCTCGATCGCGCCGTCGCGGTCAAGCGCATTCCGCTGCCCGGCGAGGAGGATCGCGAGCGGGCGACGCGCGAGGCGCACGCCACGGCGCGCCTGGCCCATCCGGCGATCGTGTCGCTATACGAGGCGTGCGCCGACGAGGACGCCTTCTACCTCATCTCCGAGCTGGTCGAGGGCGACACGCTCGCTGAGCTGATCGCAGCCGACGAGCTAACTGACGAGGACATCTTCGACATCGGCCTGTCCCTCTGCGAGGCTCTGGAGCACGCACACGCGCGCGGGGTCATCCACCGCGACGTCAAGCCCCACAACGTGCTCGTACCGAGCGAGGACTTGCGCGAGACGCCATCGCGAGGAACCTCCGCGACCGCCGCGAAGCTCGCCGACTTCGGTGGTGCCCGGCTGACCGGCGACGACGCGCTGACCCGCACCGGAGACGTCCTCGGGACGCTCGCTTACATGGCACCTGAGCAGAGCGAGGGCCACGAGGCCGGCACCGCGGCCGATCTCTACTCGCTCGCGCTGGTCCTATACGAGGCGCTCACGGGCGTCAACCCCGTTCGCGGCCGCACACCCGCCGCGACCGCGCGGCGAATCGGCGAGCCGATCGAGCCGCTCGCACGCCGCCGCCGCGATCTCCCACGCGAGCTGACCCACGCGATCGACGCCGCACTGGACCCGCATCCCGAGCGGCGCGGCACGCTCGCCGATCTGCACGACGCGCTCGGGGAAGCGCTCGAGCAAGGTCCCAAGCGCCGCTTGCCCGCGCTGCGCCCACGTCGTGCTACGGCGCTACATGAGCGCGAGGTGCGCGATCGAAACACCCGTCCGCAGCCGCGATATAGCGTCACCGGGGACGATCTGCATCCCGTCGAGCACCGTGTGGAGCAGTTGCGCGCCGGAGCGCAACAACAGAGCAAGCAGCGCGATGAGGAGCCGGAGCAAGAACCCGCCCGCCACCGCACCCGTGCCGCGCTACCGCGCACGATCTGGATCGGCTTCCTGCTCGCGCTGGCGGTCTGGCAGGCCACCGCCGATCGCCCCGGAGTGTCGCTGCTGGTGCTGGCCGCCGGGGCCCCGCTGCTCGCCCTGCCGCGTCGCTCGGGCCCCGGTTGGCTGGCCGCATCGCTTGCGCCTGCGCTTGGCCTCGCGGGCCTCGCGGGCGCGTTTCCGGCACTGGCCGCGCAGCGCTCCGGCTGGCTCGCCCGCGGCGCGCTGGCGGCGCTCGGCTTCTGGTGGCTGGCGCTTGCCGAGTCGCTGCTCGACCGGCGCTTGTGGCTGGGCCCACCGAGCAAATTGCCGCCGCGCGCCGTTTGGGAGGGCTCGTTCTCGAGTGCCGCCACACACGTGCTTGCCGCGACGTTCACGCTCGAGCTGTTGCTCGGCGCGGCGGTGTGGGCGCTCGCCGCCGCGATCCTGCCATGGCTCGTGCGCGGCCGCAACGCGGCGCTCGATGCGCTACTGGCTTTCGCTTGGACGCTCGCGCTACTCGCCGCCACACCCCTCTTGAGCGGTGTGCTGTTCTCCCACGACAGTCAACCGACCCCCCGTGGTGCGGTGCTAGGGGCCGGCGTGGGCTGTGCGCTCGCAGTGTGCGCGCGAGCGCTGCGCGGGCCTATTTGACAGCTCAGAACGCGTTATCCGCGCATCCCCGTCGCATGTGCCCCTTAGAGTGGATGCTCACGCCGACATGGGTCGGCCCATCACGATGAATCCGCTGAGAACACTGGAGAACATGATCGCCGGCCTTGTCGAAGGCACCTTTGGTCGCGTGTTCAAGACCGAGGTCCGACCGATGGAGCTGGCGCGCAAGCTCGCGCGCGAGATGGATGAGAACACGACCGCCTCGGTGTCGCGCGTGTATGCACCAAACGAGTATTCGGTGTGGCTGTCTCCGAAGGACCGAGCGCGCTACGAGGGCGTCGAGCAGGAGGTGATCGACGAGCTGTGCGCCTACCTCCTGGAGCACGCTCGCGGCGAGGATCTCGCGCTTGCCTCGCGCCCGAGCATCGCGTTCCACACCGACGAGCGACTCGCGCTCGGCGAATTCGGCATCGAAGCGCGCATGGCCAGGATCGAGGACGGCGCCGAGGAGCGCCCCGAGCAGCCGCGGCCCAGCGCGCCGGCCGCGCGGCCCGCCGAGCGAGCCCGGGGCTCCGCCTGGGACGCGTCACGCGGCGAGAGCGAGGCTCGGGCAGTAGAGCCCGGTGCTCGCGCTACGCCCGCCGGGGTGAGCAGGGTGCCGCGCGAGCGCCCCGAGGAGCCCGAAGCGGTCGGCAACACGATGATCTTCAGCAACTCCGAGCGAGTTCGCAAAGCGGTCGAGCGCACCGGCGCTCGGCGGCGCTCCAAGGCGCTGCTCGTGCTCGCCGGCAGGCGCCTGCTGGTACCCCCGCGCGGCGCGACGATCGGGCGCAGTCGCGACTGCGATGTCGTGCTGGAGGACTCGGGCGTCTCGCGCCGCCACGCCGAGCTGCGCCCCGAGGGGGCCGCTTGGACGATTGAGGACCTCGGATCGACCAACGGCGTGCGCGTCAACGGCATGGCCATCCGGGGGTCCCACGAGCTGCACTCGGGGGACCGCGTCGAGATGGGCTCCACTGAGATGCTGTTCGAGATCGCTCCATGACCACCGACACCGCGCCACCACCACACGGCTTTGCCAAGCCCGGCTCCGGGAACGACGCTGCCCAATGAACAACCTCGCCCCAGTGTCGGTCATGTTGAAGTTCGGCTTCCTCATCGTCATCTACCTGTTTCTGCTGTGGGTCTCGCGCAGCGCCCTGCGCGATCTGCGCGGCAATGGCGCGGGTGTGTCCAGCGCAAACCGCGCTTCCGGCTACCCGGCGGTGCCGCCGTCGGACGCGACCGGGCTGCACTCGGCGTCCACGTTCGGTCCGGCCGATCTGCGCGGTCGCTCCCCGCGCATGGTCGTCGAGCGCGCGCCCGGTCACGAGCCAGGCATGATCTACGACCTCGACGGCGACATCGTGTTCGGCCGCGGCGACACCGCCGAGATACGCTTGAACGATCCGTTCGCCTCCTCACGTCATGCACGCGTGTTCGAACAGGGACACATACTCGTGATCGAGGATCTCGGCTCCACAAACGGCACCTACCTCAACGAGGAGCTGCTCGACGGCCCGCGACCGCTGCATCCTGGCGATCGTGTGCGCATCGGCGACTCCGAATTCGCCTTCGAGGTCGACTGAATGGCGGACCACTGATGCTGCGCGTAGCCGAGCACTGGTGCGGTACCGACACGGGGCTGCAGCGTCGCGCCAACGAGGACTCGCTGCTGGTTCGCTCGCCGCTGTTCGTGGTCGCCGACGGCATGGGCGGCGCGCAAGCGGGCGAGGTGGCCTCGCGAGTAGCGGTCGAAACCTTCCATGGTGGTCTCAGCGACAGCGCCAACGCCGAGCGTAGCCTCGTCGCGCAGGTCGAGCAGGCCAACGCGCACATCAACGAACTGTCCCACCGCAGCGCCGAGCACGCCGGCATGGGCACCACGATCACAGCTGCCTACGTTGGCGAGCGCGAAGTGTCGATCGCTCACGTCGGCGATTCGCGCGCCTACTGCTTGCGCGATGGTGAGCTGTTGCGTCTCACAGACGACCACTCACTCGTCGACGAGCTGATCCGCGAGGGCAAGCTGACGCCCGAGGAAGCCGAGGAGCACCCACAGCGCTCGGTGATAACGCGCGCTCTTGGCCCCGAGGCGACGGTCGAAGTGGACGTACGCTCCTTCAGGGGTCGCGCCGAGGATCTGTACCTGATCTGCAGCGACGGACTTACCACGATGCTCAGCGAGGACGAGCTGCTCGAGCTGCTGCTCGCCCACGAGTCCCTGCGGGATACGGGCGAGGCGCTGATTGCCGCCGCCAACGCCGCTGGCGGCAAGGACAACATCACGGTCGTGCTGTTTCGCCTGGAGGAGCTACCGCTCGGCGCCGAGCCGCGGGACGACGGGCATACCACGACAGCCACCCTCGCGCCAGCGCCACAGGCCGTCCTTGCGTCGGGGGAACGACCCAGTCCCCCAAACACACAAACCGATCCGAGCGCCACGATGCCACAGGAGTACGAGCTGGCGCCCGTCTCCTCGCCGGTCGTCCCGCGCCGTCCGCGCACAGCGACCCCGCCCCCGCAAATCTCGCGCGGCGCCCGTGCGCGTGGCCGACTGCGCCGTTGGCGCGGCTCGCTGATCGCACTCGCCGTGCTCGGGTTGCTCCTCTGCGCCGCATATCTGGCGATACAGTCGATCTACTTCATCGGCACCAACCAGCGCGGGCTGGTGACGATGTTCAATGGGCTGCCTTACGAACTGCCGGGTGGCATCAAGCTCTACACCGTCGAATACGTCTCCGGGGTGAGCGCCGCGTCGCTGCCGCCAGCCCGCCGTCAAGCGCTGCTCGACCATTCGCTGCGCACGGAAACCAACGCGGGCGAACTCGTACGCCAGCTCGAACTCGGGCAGCTGAACGGAGGATGAGTGCGCCGTGAACCGTCCGATCGTGCGCCTCTATGGCATGGTGGTGTTGTTGTTTGCCGTGCTCGTCGCGTTCACCTCGCGCTGGACGGTTTTCGAAGCGTCCTCGCTGCGCGCCAACACGCTCAACGCGCGCGCCCTGCTCGAGCAGGAGCGGATCGACCGGGGCGAGATCCTTGCCGCGGGCGGCGAGGTACTGGCGCGCAGCGTGCGCCACGCCGGCGGCTTCTACACGCGCATCTATCCGACCGGTGCACTGTTCACGCCGCCGGTCGGCTATTCCAACGTCGAACTGCTCGGCCAGACCGGCCTGGAGCGCTATCGCAGCGCCGCGCTGAATGGCGAAACCGGCACGAGCGTGCAGAGCGTGCTGAATGAGCTTCAGGGTCGCAAGTCCCAGGGCAACGCGGTGCTCACGGCGCTACAGCCAAACGCGCAGCGCGTCGCGCTTGCTGCGCTTGGAGAACACGAAGGCGCGGTCGTCGCGCTGCGCCCGCAAACAGGTGCGGTCGAGGTGATGGCCTCCACGCCGAGCTTCAACGCCAACGCGCTCACCTCCGAAGCTGCCTACAAGCGGATAACGGGGGAGCCCGGCTCGCCGCTGCTCAACCGCACGGTGCAGTACGGCTACGCGCCCGGCTCGACCTTCAAGGTGGTGACCGCCACAGCGGCGATCGACACTGGCCAGTTCACCCCTGAATCGACTGTCAGTGGGCGCAACGGAGTGGTCATCTCGGGCGTCCCGCTCAAAAACGACGACAACGAGAGCTACGGGCAGATAACGCTCACCGAAGCGCTCGCCCACTCCGTCAACACCGTGTACGCGCAGGTGGCCGAGCAGCTCGGCAAGGCCACGATGGCGCGCTACATGCGCCGCTTCGGGTTCGACCATAAGCCTCAGCTCGACTACCCAAGCGAAGAAATGTCCGCCAGCGGCGAGTACTTGCGCGACGGAAGGCTGGTGGCGCCCACAAGCCCCTACGTGGACGTCGGGCGCATGGGCATCGGCCAGGACAAGCTCAGCGTCACGCCGCTGCAGATGGCCGAGGTGGCTGCCGCGGTGGCCAATCGCGGCAGGCTGATGGTGCCCCACCTCACGACCGCGATCGTCGAACCCGACGGGCACGTCGTGCAGCACATCTCCCCCAAAGTGCAGTCGGTCGTGATGAAGCCCTCGACCGCGGCCAGCGTCACGAAGATGATGGAAGCGGTGGTGTACAGCCCCGGAGGCACTGGCACCGCCGCGCAAATCCCGGGAGTAACGGTTGCGGGTAAGACGGGCACCGCCGAAACGCAGTACGGCACAGCGCTCAACAACGTATGGTTCATCGCGTTCGCGCCCACCCAACACCCGACCGTCGCGGTCGCTGTCACGCTCAAGGGCGTCCCCGGACAGGGCGCCACGTTCGCCGCGCCAGTGGCCAGGCAGGTAATGGAAGCGCTGCTGCATGGTTGAGGCCGGCACCCTCATCGATGGGCGCTATCGCGTCTCCGAGCGGCTCGGCTCCGGCGGGATGGCCGACGTGTACCTGGCCCACGACACGCTGCTCGGCCGTCAGGTGGCGCTCAAGCTGCTGCACCACCGCTTCTCCGAAGATCAGGAGTTTGTCGAGCGCTTTCGTCGCGAGGCATCCAGCGCCGCCGGCCTCTCCCACCCGAACGTCGTGGCCGTGTTCGACCGCGGCGAGTGGGACGGCACCTACTACATCGCGATGGAGTACCTGCCGGGCCGCTCGCTGAAGGCGATCGTGCGCGAGCACGGCGCACTGTCTCCGGGCGACGCGATCGACATCGTCGTGCAAATCCTGCTCGCCGCCCGCTTCGCGCACCGACGCGGCATCATCCACCGCGACATCAAGCCCCACAACGTGATCCTCGACGAGGAGGGTCGCGCCAAGGTCACCGACTTCGGCATCGCGCGCGCCGGCGCCTCGGACATGACGCTCACCGGGTCGATCATGGGCACGGCGCAATATCTCTCCCCCGAGCAGGCCCAGGGACACGCCGTCAGTGAGAGTTCGGACCTGTATGCGATCGGCGTGGTGCTGTACGAGCTGCTCACGGGCAGCGTGCCGTTCGAGGGCGACTCCGCCGTCACGATCGCGCTCAAGCAGGTCTCGGCCGAGCCGAGCCCGCCGAGCCTGCGCAACCCGGAGGTGAATTCGGCGCTCGACGCAGTCACGATGCGGGCGCTCGCCAAGGACCCAGCCCAGCGCTTCGCAAGCGCCGATGAGTTCATCGCCGCGCTGCAGCAGGCGCGTGAGGGGATCGCGCCGCCGCCGATGCCTGCCCAGGCGCCGGCAACCGCGATCAACGGTGTGCCCGGAGCCCCGCACGAGGCGGCCGCGGCGTTGGTTGTGCCGCCGCTTCCAGAGGACGATGCCCGACCACCGGATGAGGCCGCGCGGCGACGCAAGCGCGCCATCTGGATCGCCGCCGGCGTTGCGCTGCTCGCGATAGCAATCGCCGCGCTCTACCTGCTCGTGCTGCAACCGAAAGCCAACCGCATCACAGTGCCGAATGTGGCTGGGGAGACGCAAGCGGCGGCGATTGTCTCGCTGCAGCGAGAAGGACTCGTTGCAGTCGTAACGCTTGCAGCCAACGCACGCGTGGCAAGCGGGCTGGTCGTCGGCACGACCCCGCCCAGCGGCACTCCTGTCAAGAAGGGCACGCGCGTGAGCGTGGTCGTGTCCTCCGGTCCCGGCATTCTCGCGCTGCCCAACGTCAACCGCAAGACGAGCGCCGAAGCATCGAAGGTGCTGCGCGAAAAGGGCTTCGCACCCAACGTCCAGTCCCAGTCGAGCAACACGGTGAGCAAGGGGCTCGTGATCTCCACCAACCCCGCCGCCGGCACCGAGGTGCAGGTTGGCAGCGCGGTCACCGTGCTCGTGTCGAGTGGCCCGGAGGAAGCGAGCGTGCCGGACGTGACAAACGAATCGCAGGCCGACGCCACCGCGACGCTCGCGGCCTCCGGGCTGAAAGTGAGCGTGGTCAAGCGCGAAGTCGCCGAACCCTCGCCCGGCACGGTCATCTCCCAATCGCCGAGCGCCGGCTCAACGCTGAGCGTGGGCAGCCAGGTGACGATCGTCGTCGCGCAAGCGTTCAAGCAAACCGCGGTGCCGAGCGTGATCGGCAAGAGCGAAGTACAGGCCGTCGCGGCGCTCACCGCCGCCGGCTTTGCTTCGGCCACCGTCACGCGCACCGTCAGCGAACCGTCGAAGGTGGGCATTGTCGTGCAGCAGAGCCCTGCCGCTCCTCACAAGCTCGCCAAAGGCGCCACCGTGACGATTGCGGTTGGCGCCGTCGGACAGGAAACCACCACGACGCCCACAACCACGACGCCCACAACCACAACGCCAACGACTTCCACCCCTGCGCCCGCCTCGGGCACGCCCCCCGTCACGCCGTGAGCGCTGCTACTTGAACAGCGTGATTTCAGAGATCTGCGCCGTTTCGCTGCCGGATGGCAGCTTCGTTATCCACACGAGGTAGTACAGGTACACGAGCCGCCCCGGGTTGATCGAGATAGTTGTGCGCGAGCCGATAGCCCGGGCCGGCGCGAGTTGGGTCCAGCCGAGCGCCGCGAGTGCCTTGGCGCCCCCGTCGGGCGAGGATGCGTCGGTGTCGCCCGTCGCGACGGCGCTCGCTGCCGCCGCGCCCGCCCCGCGCCCGCCCGAACCCACGTCAGACGCGGTTGAGTAGCCGGTCGATCCGTATATCGCCGCGAGGAATCCGGGGGAGGGCGTTTGGATCTCGATCGCGCTCGCCGCCACCCCGGGTGTCGCGTCCAGTGCGACGCCGAGCCCCGGCTTGCCAAGCTCGTCGTTCAGATAGTGCTCGCTGCTCCACGATGTGTTGAGATCGCCGTCCACGGTGCTCGCCACGCTGGTCGCGTGTTCGGGCCCAGTGCCAAATGGGTTGTAGGAGCTGGCTGCCGACTGCCCCAGCACCACGGGCGTTGTGCCCGCGTGTGAGTGCACGTCCGGCGCGATGCCGGTCCCGCTGTGCGTGTGGCGCAGGGCGGCGACGATCGCGATCGCAACCACCGCGGCGAGCAGCGCGAGTGAGATGCTCCAGCGCGCCGGGTGGCGGGTGCGCCACGGCAACAGTGCTCGCGCGGGCGCGGGCAATGTGCGCAACACGGCGGTGACCTCGCCCGTGGCCTGTCCCGAGCGGGCCGTCTCGATCGCGAGCGCCTCCTCCATGTCGGCAACCATGCTCGCCATGTCCCCGTAGCGGTGGCCCAGGTCCTTGGCGGTCGCGCGTTCCACCACGACCGCCGTCGCGGCCGACACGTCGGGGCGTACGAGCTGCACGTCGGGCACCTCCTCGCGCACGTGCATCATCGCGACCGCCACCGGAGAGGGGCCCTTGAAGGGCGGCTCGCCAACCAGCATCTCGTACAGCACCACCCCCAGCGAATACACGTCGGACTGGCCCGTAACGGGCTGGCCAAGCGCCTGCTCGGGAGACACGTAGTCGGTTGTGCCGAGCACGCGACCGTCCATCGTGAGGCCTTCCTCGGTCAGCGTTCGCGCGATGCCGAAATCGGTGATCTTCGCGCCGCCCTCCCCTCCGAGCAGAATGTTTTGCGGCTTCACGTCGCGGTGCACGATCTCATGGCTGTGCGCGGCGCCGAGCGCGCGCGCGATCTCGATGCCATAC
Organism: uncultured Solirubrobacterales bacterium; assembly: GCA_963776985.1. Lineage (GTDB taxonomy): Bacteria > Actinomycetota > Thermoleophilia > Solirubrobacterales > Solirubrobacteraceae > Palsa-744. The sequence goes on along the minus strand of CAVZOV010000004.1, from coordinate 1,388,152 downwards.
GCGAGCACGGTTGGTGCCTGTAGTGGCGCGTCTCGGCGAATCAGCTCCTTCAGCGTTTCCCCCGCGACATGCTCGAGCACCATGTAGGGGGTGCCGGTCATGCCCTCGCCGTCGCTCCCGCCGCCGCCCTGGTTGCACTCGCCCGCGTCGATGACGGTCACGATGTGCGGGTGGTTGAGCCGCGCCACCGCGCGCGCCTCGCGACGAAAGCGCTCCAACTGATCGGAGTCGGCGGCGATCTCGCTGTGCATCACCTTGATCGCCACCTCCCGCTCCAGCACGGTGTCGAATGCGCGATACACAGTGCTCATACCGCCGCGGCCGATGCGCGCATCCAGGCGGTAGCGACCGCCGAGTGTGGTGCCGAGCGTGACGTTGTTCACAGTGTGAGCCTCAAACGCCTGAGTATGCCCCCGTGGTCGGGCGGTAGGTGTAAGGGTTTTATTTTTTTGGGATTACTGTTCGTGCCTGTCGGTTTTATCGCGCCTGGCCCAAACCACAAGCAGCGCGAGCGCGACGCGGTACGCCGCGCAGGCGGGTGGCAGCCCGGCGCGGCGCCTGGCGTCGAGTACTCTCGTGCTCGCCAGGGTCGAGGCAAACGCACTCGCCGCGCCCGCCGCCAGCGCGACTCCCATCCCGCGCGGCGCGCCGGCGCGCGCCAGCCGGTATCCCTGAAGCGAGGCGGCGGCCGCGACGATCGGCAAGCCGACTCGCCACGACAGCCGGTCGGCGTCTGCTCGTGAGAAGCCGCGCGCACGCGCTGCCGCGAGCGTGGCGCCGCTGCGCGACACGCCCGGGAACAGCGCCAGCGTCTGCGCCAGCCCGAGAGTGAGCCCATCGCGAGCGTCGGCGCTTGATGGGTCGCGTGCCCCGTGCGCCCGCAACTCGCCGGCCGCGGTCGCGACGGACCCGGCGAGCAAACCGGCGGCGATCGTGGCGGGCGTGCCCAGCCGGCGTTCGATCTGCCCGCCCAGCGCCGACCCGGCGAGCGCGGGTGGAATCAGGCCTGCTGCCAAGAAGAACACTTTGCCGCCAAGTCGCGGTGCCGGCGGACTCAGCAGCAGTGCCGCCGCCGTGCCGGCGTGCAGGGCGACCTCGAAAGACTTCCGTTGCCTGGCGTCGAGCCGCTCATATGGCCAGCCCGCGATCCATGGCACGAGCGTCGTGTGCGCGGAGGAGGACACCGGCAGCAGCTCTGTCGGTCCGTGCAACATCCCGAGTGCGACGGCGTGGCGAAGCGGGAGCCCTGGCACGCCTGACATCGCGTGCGCGTCAGCTCACGTCGACGGTGGGCTTGTCCTCCGCTACCGGGCCCGACCGGCTGGCACGGCGCCGCATGACTGCATAGCCGGCCCCGGCGATAGCGAGCACGACGATCGCGTAGTCAACGTACTCGAAGCCCTTGCGCACGTTCGTCCAGTCGCTGCCGAGCGCGTGTCCGACGAGGGCGAGCGCAACCACCCATGGGATCGTGCCGATCAGAGAAAACACGGTGAAGCGGCCGAGCGGCATCTTGGAGATACCGGCCGGCAACGACACGAAGGCGCGCACGAGCGGAATCATGCGACCGAACAACACGGTCGCCTCGCCGTAGCGTTGGAAGAAGCGGTCGGCACGCTCGATCTGGGCGGGGCCCATGTGCAGCTTTGCTCCGTGACGTTCAAACAACTCCAGGCGTCCGCCCCGGCCGACGGCGTAGGCAAGCCACGAGCCGACCATCGTGCCGATCAGGCCGGTGAGAATGATCCCGGTCATCGTCAGGTGGTGACTGGAGCCGCTCTGGGAGGGGTCGGCGACGGCAAAGCCCGCGAACAGCATCACCACCTCGGAGGGAATCGGGATGCAGGCGCTGGAGAGCGCCATCAGGGCGAAGATCCCGGGCAGGCCCGCTTCGCGCACGAAGTGCGAGATTTCGTTGACGAGCGTTTCTGAGATCGACGCGAGCACGAGGGCGTGGGTCATGTGCGCGCAACGATACCTTCCACCAACTGATGCGCGTGTGGATCGACCTCACCAACAGCCCCCACGTGCTCGTTATGCGCCCCGTGATCGAGGTGCTGCGCGAGGACGGCCACGAGGTGGAGGTCACCGCGCGCGACTTCGCTCAAACGCTGCAACTGCTCGAGCGCTTTGGCATCGAGCACACCGCGATCGGCCGCCACCGTGGCGAACGCCTGAGGGATAAGGCCGTCGGCCTCGCAAGTCGCTCGACAGCGCTCATACGCTGGGCGCGTCGCGCGCGGCCTTTCGACATCGCCCTCGGTCACGGCTCCAACGACGTGAGCGTCGCCGCGCGCCTGCTGCGCGTTCCCTGCTCGACCATGTTCGACTACGAGTGGGCGGCGGTTCAGCACCACGTCAACTGCCGTCTGGTGCAGGCAGTGGTCGTGCCGGAGGCGATCCCCCCCGAGCGCCTGGATCGCTACGGCGCCAGGGGCAAGGTGCGCTCATACGAGGGCCTCAAGGAGGAGTACTACCTCGCCGACTTCGAGCCCGACCCCGCGATCCTCGGCGAGCTTGCCCTCGACCACGCACGGCCGATCGTGGTGGTGCGAACCCCGCCGGAGGTGTCGCTGTATCACCGCTTCGAGAACGACCTGTTCGCAGAAGTGCTCGCGCGTCTGCGCGATGCGGCCGCCGGCGAGGGCGTGCAGGCGGTCGTGCTGCCGCGCACCGACGCCCAGCGCGCGGAGCTGCGCGCCGTGCCCGGCTTCGCCGTGCCCGAGCGGGCGATCGACGCGCAATCGCTGATCGCCTACGCGGATCTCGTGATCTCCGCCGGCGGCACGATGAATCGAGAGGCGGTGGCGCTCGGCACCCCTGTGTACACCACCTTCGAGGGTCGCCTCGGCGCCGTTGATGAGCGTCTGATCGCCGAAGGGCGTCTGCGCAAGCTGGCTACCGTCACCGAGCTGGATTTGCGTAAGCGCAATACCAGCGAGCAGCCGGCGCGCGTCAGGCGCGACCCGCGTCGGCTCTTAGAGCTGTTGCTCACACCTCTCAACCCGTAGGAGGAGGGGCAGGTGAGGACGGGGCCGGTCTGGCGGTTGGTCGGTTTTGTTGGCGCAACCTGCGGGAGAAGGTTGCGGTACAGGTGCCCATTTTGGTAGATTCACTTTAGTGACTACCATATGTAGTTACGATTGCAAATCCTTCAAAAAGAATGCGTACAACCGCACCCATAGCCTCGCCTGGCCCGTCCATTCGACATTAGAATCAAACACAATGCGCCGACGGATCAGTGCGCCGGCTCTCTCCCTAACCCGGCACTCGCTACCGAGGCTGGCGCTCGATGGTGCGCTTGTCGCGTTCGCCTATTGGCTGGCGTGGGAGCTGCGCTTCGACAATGGCCCGCAGGGTCGCTACGAGAAGCTCTTCGAACGGACCGTGTGGTGGGTGCTCGGTGGCAGTCTCCTAATACTCTTGCTCTCGCGCGTGTACCAGCGCCGCTGGCGCTACTCGGGCCAGCGCGACTACGAGGCGGTGGCGCGCGCCGTGATCGCGATCGTGTTGCTCACCGTGGTGGCGGTGGCGGTCGTGCGGCCCGTGCAGATCCCGCACGAGATCGGCGGTCGCGTTACGAGCACGAGCGCAGTCGAGCTGCCCAATGGTGTGATCGCGCTGTTCTTCCTGCTCTCGCTGCTGTTCCTGATCGGAGTGCGGGTCCTCGCTCGCGGCCTGTACGAGCGGCGCCCGCTCGGCGCGTTCAGGACGGGTGGGCGCAGTGAGCGCAACGTGTTGATCGTCGGCGCCGGCGATGGCGGGCGACTCGTGCTGCGCGAGATCCTGCGCAATCGCGAGCTGGGGTTGCAGCCCGTCGGGTTTGTCGACGACGACGCGCGCAAGCACGGCCTGCGCATCGAAGGGGTCAGGGTGCGCGGGAACACAGAGGGCGACCTGCCGCGTATCCTTGAAGAGGCGGAGCCCGACGAAGTGATCATCGCGATCCCCTCCGCGCCCGGCTCCACGCGTGCGCGGGTCGTGCGCGAATGTCGCAAGCGCTCGATCCCTGTGCGCACGCTGCCGACCGTGTTCGAGCTGCTGCAGGACCAGACCGCGCTGAGCCCCGGCTCGCTCTCCCGCCAGGTTCGCGAGGTGCGCGTCGAGGATGTGCTCGGCCGCGAGCCGGTGTCGATGGCGCTTGACAGCGTTGGTGCCTATCTTGCTGGCGAGACGGTGCTCGTGACCGGCGCGGGTGGCTCGATTGGCGCGGAGCTGTGCCGTCAGATAGCGCGCGTGGGGCCGCGGCGGATCGTGCTGCTCGACCACGCCGAGGACAATCTCTTTCAGATCCAGCGCGAGCTGCACGACGAGCGCCACGTGCAGCCCTCTGTGCTGGCGGCGGTGCTCGCCGACTGCAAGGAGGAGGAGCGGATGCGCGAGGTGTTCGCCGAGCACCATCCGACCGTTGTGTTTCACGCCGCCGCCTACAAGCACGTGGGGCTGATGGAGGCGAACCCGGTCGAGGCGGTGCGCAACAACGCGATCGCCACACGCGTGGTGGCGCATGTCGCGGGCGACCTCGGCGCCGGGCGGTTCGTGCTCGTGTCCACCGACAAGGCGGTTGCGCCCGCGACCGTGATGGGCGCCTCGAAGGCGCTTGCCGAGTTCGCGCTGGAGGCCGCCACCGCGCGCTTCGCGGGCACCCGCTACGCGGCGGTGCGCTTCGGCAACGTGCTTGGCTCCTCCGGCAGCGTCGTGCCGATCTTTGCCCGCCAGATCGAGCGCGGCGGGCCGGTGACAGTTACCGATGAGCGCATGACGCGCTACTTCATGACGATCCCCGAGGCGGTGCAGCTGATCATCCGTTCGGGCTCGCTCGCCTCTGACGGCGACCGTGGCGCCGACGTGTTCGTGCTCGACATGGGCGAGCCGGTCAGGATCGTGGATTCTCGCGCGCGCGATGATCGAGCTGTCGGGGCTCGATCCAGACCACGACGTGGAGGTCGAGATCGTCGGCCGGCGTGCGGGCGAGAAGCTCAGCGAGGAGCTGTTCAACCGCTACGAGCAGCCGCGCCACACCTCCGCCGAGAAGATCATGCTGGCCGAACGCGAGCCGCTCGCGCCCGAGACGGTCGAGGCGATGTTCGACGAGATCGTGCTGCTCGTAAACGAGGGCGACGCGGCCGGGCTCGCGGCCAAGGTGTCGGAGCTGTCCGCGGTGCGTGGCGAGTTGTCTGAGTCGGTGTCGGGAATGCGCCTGCAGGCATCCGAACGCGGCGCGATGCGCCTGCCGCCCTCATAGACTCCGAGGCTCAATGAGCTTCCTGCCGCTAGCGCTGTCACTGTCGAACTCGTTTACGAAGGTCGGCGCGATAGCCGCGTTCGCGGCGTTGGCCGGGATCGCGATCGTGTCGTTGCTCGCGTTTGCGCAGGCGCGCGAGATCAAGCGCTTGCGCGAGTGGGCAGGGCGTGCGCCCGAGCGAGCCGCCGAGTTTGAGCAGCGTGCGAGTGCTGTTGCCGCCGCGCGCGTCGGAGCGGCGGCGGCAACGCCACAGGCCGCTGGAGCTGCGCCCGTGCGGGTCGTGCCGCGCAAGACGCCGCTCGTGAGCGCGCCGGTGTCCACGGCAGTGCACGCGACTGCGGCGGCGGCCGTACCGGCTGCGTCCGCTCCCGGTCAAGCTTCTCCCGGAGCCACGGTCCCGCTTCCTGCCGCGGGAGCTTCGGCCATCGCCTCCACCGCCCCGGTTGCCACCTCCGGCGCACCGGCTCCAGTCGGGGGCGCCGCCGCGCAGGGGGCCCCGCCGGTTGTGGACTCACCGGTGCCACAGGCCGCAACCGACGCCTCGGCAGCGCTTCCCGCCGGGGACCAGCCGGACGCAAAGTTCAACGCGGATCGTCTCGCCGCCAACGGCCAGGTGCCCACGTCCGCAACTGAGCAGCCCAAGCCGACCGTGCCGGCGCCGGCAACCGCTGCGGCACAGGCCGCCGGTGTGGCTCCCCGTCCCGCGCTGCCGCCGTCCCCGGCGGCTCCCGCGCCCCCGGGTGCGCGAGCGGCTGTGCTCGCCGCGGGTGCGGTCTCACCCGCGACTCCGCTCGACGCGCCACCGGCGGCGAGTCCACCGCGCTCGCCCGCGCCGGCATCCGTGCCCGCCGTCGCGGCGGCACAGCGCACTCCCTCGCGCTCCCTTGATGACGCGCACGCCGCGGAGGAGCCTCGCTCGACATCCGCTCCCCGTTTGCCCACTCCACCGCGCTCTCCCTCCCCACCGCGGGCGGGCACGCCCGCCGGAGTGCCCGCCACCCCGGCCGGGGCCACCGTCGGCGGGGGCGGGCCGAAGTACTTCAAGCCGGAGCGCTCGCCCGGGCGCGCGACGGCGCTCGTGGTGGGCGGTGTGGTTGCGCTCGTGGTGGTCGTCGTGCTCGCGTTCGCGCTGCTGAAAGGTGGCGGTGGCGGTGCGCCCGCGACGCACTCCACGCCACCGGCCAACGCGCACGCCGCGACGGCTCCCAAGGCGACGGTGTCGAACCCGGCCGAACTGGCCGTGACGGTACTCAACGGGACGGAAACGACTGGCCTCGCCCACCACCTTGCGGCCGCCCTGCAGCAGGGTGGGTACGCGCACGCGTCGGCGTCGGCGGCCGTGCCACCGGGCGGTGCCCATGCGAACACCGTGGTCGAGTATGTATCCGGCCATCGCGCCGACGGGCAGGCGGTGGCGAAAGCGCTCAACGTGACGAACGTGCAGGCAATCGAAGGGAGCGTCGCCTCGCTGACGAGCGGAGCGACTGTGGTAGTGGTGGCGGGCGCCGATCAAGCAGCGCTGCTCGACAACGGCGCGCAAAGCGGTGGATCGCAAGGCAGCGGTGAAGCGGGCGGTAGCGACGTTCAGAGCAACGGTGAAGCGACCGGTGGTGGGGAAGCGTCCGCCGCGGGGGCGGCACCCTCCGGGGAAACCGCGAACGGCGCGGGGGAAGCCGGCACCGGCTGACATGAGGCCTCGCGGCAGAACCCCGAGGGTCCGATAAGCGGTTTTCTCGACATCCCGGCCCGTTCGAGCAAGCCACGCGAGCAGGGCATCACGCACGTGATCGATCGCGGCCTGTCGCTGGCTGCCGTCGACGGCTTGATGGAAACCGCCGGCGACAGCGTGGACATCGTCAAGCTCGGCTGGGGCACGGCGCTGGTGACGGCCAACCTGAAGCCGAAGCTCGAGCGCTATGCCGCACACGGGGTACCGGTGATGCTTGGCGGCACGCTCACCGAGCTTGCGATCAAGCAGGGCCGCGTGGAGGGACTGGTGGCGTGGCTGCACGAGCTGGGACTGCGCCATGTCGAGATTTCCGATGGAACGATCGCGCTGGAGCCCGACGTCAAGAGCTACCTGATTCGTCAGTTGTCGAGCGAATTCTCGGTGCTCGCGGAGGTTGGCAGCAAGGACGCCGATTTCATCATGGCGCCGTATGTGTGGGTGGAGCAGATCGAACGCGACCTGGAGGCGGGTGCGTGGAAGGTGATTACCGAGGCGCGCGAGTCGGGCACGGCCGGGATATATCGTGCCGATGGCGAGGTGCGCACGGGCTTGATCGACGAGATCGTGCACGCGATCGACGCCGAGAAGTTGATCTTCGAGGCGCCACGGCGCGAGCAGCAGGTGTGGCTGCTTCACCGCTTCGGCGGTGAAGCGAACCTCGGCAACATCGTGCCCGAGGACGTGCTGTCGCTCGAGACACTGCGCTTGGGACTGCGCTCGGACACGGTTGAGCGCTTCGCCCGGGACGGCAGCGCTTGAGCGCGCAACCCCCCGCCGGCGAGCCGTTGCCGGGCAGCGCAGGGGGAGCAGGATTGCCAGCAGCAGCGCACAGCCTCGGGGGCGCACCGCCCCACGCCAGTGACGGTCTGGGGCGCATCGTGTTCGCGCTGCTCGTGGTCGGGTGCTTCGCGGCGCTGCTCATCACCCAGCGGCTGAAGCACACACCGACGCTCGTGCAGGAACCCAAGCTGACACCGGTGTTCGCGCCGATGTCGAGCGGAAAGGACAGCGAAGAGCACATCGCCTTCAAGCTGGCCAGCGCCGATTATGTGACGGTTGCGATCGAAAGCACCGGAGGGGAGGACGTGGCGACGCTCGTGCGCGAACTGCCGGTGCCGCGCTACAAAATTGTGTCACTGCGCTGGAGCGGGCGCAAGGGCACTGCCAGCCACTACACGATTCTCAGACGTGCGGACGGCTACACGACGCTGCTGCCCGTGACCCGCGGTCCGATCGCCCCCGCGGGGGAATATCGTGTGCGGTTGACACTGCGAAAACAGGACCGCTCGCTTTATCTGCCGAAGAGCTTCACGTTGGTGAAGCCATGATCGAGGGATCGCGCCGGGCGTCTCCTCATCGCGTTTTCGCCGTCCGGGGTGGACGCCCGTGATGATCGCTACCGCCTTGCCGAGCACGGGAGCGCTCGCCGCGATCGCACTCGCCGCCGCCGTGGCAATCGCTGTGCTGACGGTCGTGATGCGTCGCGACCCGCGCGCGTTTCCCGTGCTCGCGGTCGTCGCACTGCCGTTCAGGCTGCCGATTTCAAGCGACGGACGCACGGTCAACCTGCTGCTGCCGCTTTACGCCGTCGTGGCGGCCGGCGTGCTTGCCCACCTGCTGCCGCGCCTGAGGAGACGCCCCGGCTCCTACGACTCGGGGCGCTCACCGATGGCGCTGGACTGGCTGTTGTTCGCGTCGGTGGTGCTGTATGCGCTGCAGGCGAGCTATTCCACCGACGCCGTCAAGGCGGCGGAGAACCTGGCGTTCTTCTACGTCCCCTTTGGACTTCTCTACGTGCTGTTGCGCGAGGCGCCATGGACGCGCGCGCTGGCGCTCACCTGTCTCGGCGCGGCGGTTGCGCTCGCGGTGTTGTTCGCGGGCGTGGGTTTTATCGAGTATTACCGCAAAGCGCTGTTTCTCAACCCGAAGGTGGTGGCGGCCAACGAATATGGCAACTACTTTCGCGTTAATTCTCTCTTCTTCGACCCGAGCATATATGGGCGCTTCCTCGCACTGGTGATGATTGCCGTGACGACGGCGGTGCTGTGGGGCCGGCAGCGGCGCACGCAGGTGCTTGGCGCTCTCGCTCTTGCATGGCTGATGGGCGGGCTCATAACGAGCTTTTCCCAGTCGAGCATCGCGGCGCTGCTGCTCGGGCTGGCGGTGCTCGCGGCGTGGCGCTGGGATCTGCGCTCGACCGTGTATGTGACGATCGCACTGGGGGCGATCGCGGCGGTGTTCGTGGCTGTGGCACCGTCGAGCCTTCACTTCGGGCTGAACGGGTCTGGTGGGTCGGCCAACAACGCCACCAACGGACGCACGAAACTGATCTCCGGAGGCCTTGATCTGTTCGCACAAAAACCGCTCATCGGATATGGGTCCGGCTCGTTTGAAACCGAGTACAAGCGCCACGGCAACGCGACATCGGCAAACGCCACATCCGCCTCGCACACGATCCCTGTGACGATCGCGGCCGAGCAGGGGATCGTTGGCTTCGCGCTGTACCTCGCGCTGCTGGCGGTCTCCTTCCTCACGCTCTTCTCCCGCGTGGGTCGCTCCCCGCCGCGCATCGCCGTGGCGGCGTGCTTCGCAGCGCTCGTGCTGCACACGTGGGTGTATGCCGACTTCCTGGAGGACCCCCTGACCTGGACACTGTTGGGAGTCGGTATGGCGTTTGCGGCGGCGCGCGATGGATTTTTTGCGGGAGACAATTGCGCTCGCGCATCCGAAGGATCGCCCACTTCACCGGTCGCCGCGCCGGGGTGACGCGCCGCGCCGGGACTGTAGAGGCCCGGTGCGCCCGTTAGGTTCCTGCTCGTGCGCGGTTATCTGAAGCGACTGGTTAGCACGGGCGCGGCCTACCAGGCTGCGGAAATAATCGCGAAGGCGATCGCGGTGTTCACGCTGCCGCTGTACACGGCGCACGCATCGACGGCTGCCTACGGCACATACAACCTGCTGCTCACGACGGTGATCCTGTCGAGCATCGTGCTACGCCTCGGTCTGGGGGAGGCGTTTGTGCGCTTCTACTTCACCGACTCAGACCAGCAGCGCCGCGCGCGCATCGCGCGCACCGCGACCGCCACGGTGGCGTGGACGACGACGGTGGCGTCGCTGATTTGCGTCGCGCTGGCGGCCCCTCTGTCGAGGCTCGTGCTCGGCAGTGACGATCCGCTGCTGATGGACTGCGCGATCCTCGGCCTGTGGGCGTTTACGAACATCGAGATGGGCTATGCGCAGTTGCGCGTGGACGAGCGCGCCCGCACCTACATGATCGCCTCGGGCGCCAACGTGGCGATGACGGTGGCGTTCACGATTGCGCTGGTCGTGTTTGCCGACCAGGGCGCACGTGGCCTGTTGCTCGGCAATTTTGGCGCCAGCGCGCTCGTGGTGCTCGGCCTCTGGTGGGCTCTGCGCAAGCGCTTTTCGCTGCGTGTCCGCGGTGGCGACCTGCGTGCGATGCTCGTGTTTGGTCTGCCGACGGTGCCCGCGGACGCGAGCGTGTATGCGTTGCAGGTGATCGATCGCTATTACCTGTTTCGCGTGGTCAGCCACGAAGCCGCCGGCGAATACGCGATCGCGGTGCAGCTCGCGACGGTTGTGTTCGTGTTCGTGCGCGGTTTCCAGTACGCGTGGCCCCCGCTTGCCTATTCGATCGACAGCGACGTGGAGGCGTCGCGGCTGTACTCGCTTGTCACCACCTACTTCGTGCTTGCGACCGGTGTGGTGGTCGCCGCGGTCGCGCTACTCGGCCGCTGGCTCGTGCGGCTGCTCGCTCACCCCGAATACTTCGGTGCCCACAAGGCGCTGCCGTGGCTGGCGCTCGGCTGGACGCTGTATGGGCTCTATCAGGTGATGATCGTAATCACCGGCAGGGCGCGCGCGATGCAGCGCAACATTCCCGCCGCGAGCGCCGGCCTCGCCGTCAACGTGCTGCTGTTGCTAGTGCTCGTGCCCAAGGGCGGTCTCGACCCTGGGCTCGCCGGCGCGGGGATCGCGCTGTGTGGTGCGTATGTGGCGATGGTGGCGATCATGCACGTGCTGACACGCAAAGTGTTCGTCGTGGACTTCGAGTGGCGTCGCCTCGCCCAGCTCACCGCGATCCTTGCGGGTGCGGCGATCTCCGGCGAGCTACTGCTGCCGACGGCCGGTGTGGCGGGTCTGGTGCTGCGGATTCTGTGGCTGGCGACGATCCCGGCCCTGTTGCTGCTAACCCGCTTCTTCGCGCCACACGAGCGCGAGCAGGCTCGCGCGCTCGTACTCGACGGGCATCGCCGCGTGGCGGCTTTCCGCAAGGGTCACGGCGACATCGAGGCATACGCCGAGGACCCTTTGCGGGACATCTGATTCTGAGGGATTGTTCGCCTAAGCCAATTTAGACTGTCCAGAAACCCTCAAGTTACGGGGGTTTTCGTCCGATACCGCGAGCGTGCGCGACCTTGCTGTCAATCCTCCACGACCGGCGGGTCGTCGCGAGCTTGCACGCCGCGCCGAGGCGCTGCGTCGCTATCGCGCCGATAAGCGCGTGCAGAGCATCGCGGCGGCGGGAGAGCTGGCCTACCTACGTTCGCAGCTGCGCGCCGCCGCGCGCTTGACCGCGCGCCTGGCGGCCACGCGTGAGGTCGAGGAGATGGCGCGGCTGGTCGTCGACGAGCTGCACGAGACGTTTGCCTTCTATCTGGCGGCGGTGCAGCGCTTGGACGACGACGGTTTGTTGCGCCTGATCGCCGGTCGCGGACAGCTTGCCGAGGTCATGACCGAGTTCCTGCTGGTCGAGCAGTCCGTACGCGAGGGCGTCAACGGGCGTGTGGCACGCTCGGGAGTGACGGCGCTGGTGCCGGACACACGCAGCGACCCCGACTACATCTCGCGCGATCCTGAGACCGATCCGCGCTCGGAGCTGAGCGTCGCGATCATGGTGGACGGCGCGGTTTGGGGTGTGCTCAACATCGAGGCCGTCGAGGCGGGCGCGCTGGACGAGGCCGATGCGGTGCTGGTCGAGGCGATAGCCACGAGTCTCGGATCGGCGCTGCACAGGGCCGAGCTGATCGCCGATATCGAGCGCTCGTTCACCACCACGCTTGCGGTTGTGACGAGCACCGTGGAGGCGAAGGACGACTACACGGCCTGCCACGGCAGCGACGTGGCCGAGCTGGCCGAACGTGTTGCACTGCGGATGGGGCTGAGCATGAAGGAGGCGCGCGAGGTGCATTACGCGGCGATGCTCCACGACGTCGGCAAGATCGCCGTGCCGAGCGAGATCCTCTGCAAGGAAGGCCCGCTGACCGAGGACGAGTGGGCGGTGATGCGCACGCACACGGTCGTGGGCGCCGAACTGGTCGAGCGTATCGACGCCTTTGCCCATTTGGCGCCCGCGATCCGCTCGAGCCACGAGCGCATCGACGGCATGGGCTACCCCGACGGTCTCGCGGGCGAGCGAATTCCGCTCGCGGCGCGCATCGTCGCGGCATGCGACACCTACGACGCGATCGTCACCGATAGGCCCTACCGTGTCGCGCGCTCCTCGGCACAGGCGCGCGAGGAGCTGCTGCGCGCATGCGGCTCACAACTGGACGAGAGCGTCGTGGCCGTGCTGCTGGAGGAGCTGGCGGAGGCTCAGAGCGAGCGGTTGTAGCGCTCGGCCGCCTCGCGCAGACCCTCCCCGCGCGACGGCCACAGGCTCGCGGCGACGTGGCGCCAGTAGCGCCGTGGGGAGTGTCCTGGCAGCACGAGCGCCGCGAACGCGCGCTCGCCGTAGAAGAGGGCCGCGAGCCAGCGCACGGCCAGCGCCGCCGCAGGCGAGTGGTGCTTGTGCATGTAGAGGTCGCGGTTGCGCGCCATCTCCACGATCCGCGGCTCGGACACCGTGTCGGTCGAGAGCTGCTCGTGGTGGACGGCGACCGCGCCCGGCACATACAGGCTGCGCCAACCGGTATCGCGCAGCCTCCGCGCGAAATCGACCTCGTCGGAGTACACGAAGAAGTCGGGGTCCAGATAGCCCACTTGCGCCGCCGCGTCGCGACGCACGAGCAGAGCCGAGGACTGACACCAGTCCACCTCGCGGGTATCGGTGCCGGCGCTCTGCACGGTGTAAAGCCGGTGCAGGCCCAGCACGCCGGCGAGCCCCACGAACGGAGTGGGAAAACGCCACGCGCAGGCCTGCTCGGTGCCATCGGGCCGCAACAGCTTGGCGCCCGCGCAGGCGGCCCGCGGGTCGTTCTCAAGCGCCGTGTGCAGCGCGAGCGTGGCACCGGCGCGTAGCTCGGAGTCCTCGTTGAGCAGCAGTGCGTAGCGTCCGCGCGCACGGCACAGTAGCTCGGAGTCATTGACAGCCTTGCCCTGGCGCTGTTCGGAAGCGATGACCTCGCCAGCCGCCTGCCAACCGGTGCCGGGCCCGTCGGGCAAGCGCACGGCTGTCGTCTGCCCGCCGTGGGTTTCGCGGAGCGCCGGATGCTCGCGCGCCGCCTCTGCCGAACCGTCGCGCGAACCGTTGTCGAGCACGAGCACCTCGCTTGCGAACGGCAGTGCCGCGCGCTCGCGCGCCACGGCATCGAGGCCCCGCAGCAGCAGCTCGCGCTGGGAGGTGTTGACCACGCAGTAGCTCAACTCGACTTCGCTCACGCAGGGACCCTAACGCGAGTGTCGCCGCGCAACTCCGTGACGTCCAAACGGTTGAACTTGGTAGGACGATATGCACTAGAATTGTCCAGCTGTCCCGCCTTTCTGCTATGTGGACTAGGATTGGGGGCGGTGGTCGCAAGAGGAGAGGGGTCGGTCCAGCTATGGGATGCGACATCAACAGTCATATGGGGAGGGTCTGATGGGGAATATGCCAGCACGTAAGCGTCTGTCCGCGCGGGCGCAGGTATCGACGGCGGCACTGGCGCTTGGCGCGCTTGCGGCGGCCGCCGCGGTCGGGACGGGCGCGGCCGGCGCCGCGCCCAGCGCGCACGCCTCGCGCACGCTCGATCTGAACGACAGCGCCAACCTGAGCCTGAGCAACAAGAAAGGCTTCGAACTGAAAGAGTCCGGCAAAGCATCGGGCTCGCTCCCAGGGACGATCTATATCCAGTTGAAGGTCACGGGCGAACGCGTGGTGACCGCCAATATTCAGGTGTATCCGAGCGGCGGTTCGCTGAAGGCGAGTGCGAGCGGTAGCTATCGCGTGGACACCTCCTCGACAGCCTCGTTCTCCGGCAAGCTGAACATCACCGGCGGCAGCGGCCGCTATTCCAAAGCGAAAGGCTCCGGTCTAAGCTTCAGTGGCACCGTGCACCGCCCGGGCGACTCCGTCTCGGTGCGTGTGAGCGGCAACATGTCGTACTAGCGAGGAGGCACATGTCCAGAGCGCTGAAACCACGGGCCCGCACGGCGGGCCTTGTGAGGGCGTCTGCCCTCAAGCTTGCGCCGCTGATCTGCGGATCTCTGCTGGTCGTGGGTTCTTCGGGGCTGTCCCTCGGAGTGTCCTCGGCGCAGGCGGCGGAGACGGTGACCCTGCACTCGTCGTTCACGCCCGACAGGCTGGGTGCCTCCACGACGATCGGGTTTGGCTTCACGATCGCCAGCACGACCGGCGGGTTGCCCTCGCCATTGACGCACCTCAACCTGCGCATGCCAAAGGGTATGAACTACATAACCACCTCGCTCGGTACCTCCGAATGCGAGCCGGCGGTGCTGGTCGAAAAGGGCCTGTCCGGTTGTCCGCCTAACTCGCGGATCGGCTATGGCAGCGCATTCGTGGAAGTCCCGTTTGGCCAGGGCGCGGGTCGTGAGATACCCGAAATCGACGCGTTGATGGGGCCGCCCCACGACGGAAACTCCGTGGTGCTGTTCTACGCGAATGGGCTCGCGCCGGTCTACGCGCAGATCGTCTTCCAGGGCGAACTCCTCTCGGGCGGTGGCGGCTTCGGCGAAAGCCTGGATGCCGGGATACCGTTGATCCCAAGCGTCACAAACGGGCCACCTGTGTCGATCATCAACGTCAACTCGACTATCGGCCCGAACCATCTCACCTACTACAAGCGCGTCCACGGCAAGTTGGTTAGCTACCATCCGCAGGGCGTCGATGTGCCGGAAACGTGTCCGCCCGGCGGTTTTCCGTTCTCCGGGGAATTTGGGTTCCTCGATGGCAGCACGGTGGTGGCCAACAGTACGGTGCCGTGCCCGCCGCCGACGCATCGCAAGAAGAAGAAATAACTCCGGCTGCTCCCGCAGGGCCGGCAAATGCCGGTCTTGCGGGGGTCGCGGTCAGGCCGGGCTTGTCAGCGCCTCATCCGGCGCCTGAGCAGGCTCCACACGGCCCCACGCACGCCGCCTGCGCAGCCCCACGCCTGAGGCCCCACACCCCACGCCGAGGCCTCACCCGCCCGTCCCGCTAAGGCCTCTCCCGCTAAGGCGTCGTCAGTCCTGCAGGGCCAGGCTGGCCGGTACGCGTGCCGCGAAGTAGCCTGGGATCGCCACCATCAGCACGGCCGCGGCGGTGACGAGCGCGAGGCTCGACAATGCCACGAGCACTCCGACGGAGCTGACCACGGGGTAGTTGATGACGATGTTCAGGGCGCGGTCGAGCAGCTGCTGGCCAAAGAGGCCGAACACGGCGCCACTGAAGCAGCCGACGCCGAGCAACATCAGGCTCTCAAGGATGATCGTGTACCACAGTTCGTTGGGCGGGAAGCCCTCCAGCTTCAGCTTTGCCAGGCGCGGGCGGCGCTGCCAGATCATGGCGCCCATCGCGGCCGCCATCGCCATCACCGCCGCAACCAGGATCAGGGTCGCGATCTGCGAGAGCCTCGTGAGGCCCTGGCGCGTGATCGTGCGCAGCTTGTCTTCGTGCTGGAGCGCTGTTTGCACCGCCAGGCCGGATCCAGCGCCGAGCGCGGACCGTACTTCGCGTGCTCCCTGGGTGGGCGACACGCCTGGCTTCATCAGCACGTTGTAGGCGCTCGCGTCCGTGCTGCCCCACGCGCTCGCGTAGTCGCTGGCGCTGACGATCACCGCGCCGGGCGCCCAGCCGATGTTCGTGCTCACGGCCGCCACCTTGAACGATGTCGGGATCGGCGTCGGCAGCGTGAAGGAGTCGCCTATTTTCAGGTGGTGTTCTTTGGCCAGCGCCAGCGACACGACCGCCCAACCCCCTTCGCGCACACGTGCGTCGGCCTGCGCGACGTTGCCTTCCACGAGCTGGCTGGGCGGCACCAGCGGTGTGGCTTCGCTCGGCGGGGCGATCACCCAGATGCGCCGATCGTTGTAGTCGAGCAGGCCGCCGCGATACAAGCGCACGGCGCGCACTCCGGGCAGTGCGCGCAGCTTGGAGAGGGCGTTTGGCGTAAACGGCGTTGTCATCAGCAGGTCGGAGGAGCCAGACGGGGACACCCACACGTCGGTTGCCGCGTTCATGTCGGCCGACGCGTTGTCGAGGCCCTTCAGCAGGTCGCTGTGGGCACCCTGAATCGCGACGCTGCCGAACACGGCGATCGCGCCCGTGGCGGCGATCGCGATCGCACGCGATCGTCCGGCGCGCAACTCCATCACAGCGATGTGCGGCACCGCGCTCACAATCGTCGGAGCGAGCCTGCGCACGAGCCCAAGCGTGGCCGTCAGCGGCAGCGCGAGCAGGGCGAGCAGCGCCGCGATCAGCGTGACCATCCCCACGATCGCCGCCTGCGGGGCCGCCAGCAGGATCGCGAGTGTCGCCGCCAGGCACACGAGCCCGCCGATCGTGAGCGGCATGGAGATCGAACCGCCGGTCCCCTCCTTGGTGGCGATCGCGGCGAGCGGGTCGCGCGAGACGATGTCCTTGAACGGACTCAGCACCGCCACACTGGCGGCGCCCATCCCACCGATAACCGAGATCGCGATGCTCTGCCAGCTGACGACGCGCTCCGAGCCGACCGCAAACGCCGAGGAGAGATAGCCGGGGTTGGAGTGAAACAGGTGGATCGAAAGCTCGTCGCCGAGCACGAGGCCGATCGCGCACGCGATCGCGCCCAGCACCACCGCGTCGAACATCAGCACGGCGATCACTGCCCTGGGCGTGTATCCGTCGCGACGAAGGTCCGCGATCAAGCGCCGGCGCTGGGGCACGGTCAGCAGCATCGCGTTGAACGCAAACAAGAAGCCCACCAGCGCGCTGATCACCGCGAACAGCTGCGTGGACTGGTTGGTGGCCGCCGCCGCCTTGGCGAACAGCACTTCGTCGTAGCTGGCGGCCTCGACGCCCAGGCTCCCGGCGGCGATGCGCTGAAGGCCCGCGCGCACGTTCGCCAGCTGCCCCGGCGCCGGCTCGACCAGGATGCGGCTGACGCGGCCCTCCAGGCCGCTGGCTTCCTGCACGTATTCGAGCGGCCCAACCGCGATCGGGCTGGAGATCAACGCGCCGACCTGCTTTTCGGTCAGACGCTGGTAGAGCCCCGCTTCGCTCACATGCCCCAGTGCCTGCACCGACATGATGCTGCCGAACTTGTGCACGCCGACTTTGCCTGCCACAGGCGTAGGCAGCACGAGCGCGCTGATGCCTCCGAACGGATTGAGGCCTACTTTGTGGACGAGCGTTCCCCCCAACTTCAACAGTGTCCCTTCGGCGCCGACCAGCTCGACCGATTCGCTGCCCTTCGGCCCGTGCAGCTCCGCCGGCACTTCCAACATCGGCGCCGCCACGCGCACACCCTCAAGCTTTCGCACTTCGGCCACGATCTTTTCCGGAAAGCCCTGAGCGGTGCGGGCGGTCAGCTGCAGTCGCGCGGCACCCACGATGCCGCTGTTGAGCTGCCCGACCGAGCTGGATAGGCTTGCGCTTGCGATCTGCGAAGCGAACAACAGCGCCACCCCGGCGGCGATGCCGACGACCGCAAAGCACTCCTGCAACGCCCGCGCGCGCAGCCGTACGCGGTACAGGTGCAGCACATTGCCCAACCTCATCGGATGCTCACCTCGTCCTCGCGGGGGCGAACCCCTGTGCCAAGACCGCGGCTCCTCATCTCGTTCGCTCGCGCCCGAACCCCTGTGCCAACACCCGGGCTCCTCACTTCGCCCCGACGGGGGCAAAGCCCTGATCGGGGTCGTAGTCTGCGAGTTTGCCGTCGCGCAGCGCCAGTACGCGGTCGGCGTAGCCGGCGGCCTGGGGGTCGTGGCTGACCAGCACGATCGCCACCCCGCGCTCGCGGCACAGTTCGGTGAGCAGCTCGAGCACCTCGCGCCCGCGCTGCGTATCGAGGCTGCCGGTGGGCTCGTCCGCGAGCAGCAACTTCGGCTCGGTGGAGAGTGCACGGGCGATCATCACGCGCTGGCGCTCGCCCATCGACAGGGTCTCCGAGCGGTGGGTCAGTCGCCCTCCGAGCCCGAGACGCTCGAGTAGCGGCCGCACGCGCTGGTGGGCCTCCTTCCACGGTGTGTTCTTGAGTAGCTTCAGCACGGTGTTGTCGATTGCCGTGACACCTGGCAGCAGGTCGAAGTTCTGGCGCACGAAGCCCATCTCGGCGAGACGGAAGTGCGAGGCCTCGCGCTCGGACAGCGAGGAGATGTCGCGCTCGTTGACGAGCACTTTGCCGCTGGTCGGTGTGAGCAGTGCCGCCACCATCAACAGCAGCGTCGTCTTACCAGACCCACTCGGCCCATACAGCGCCACCATTTCGCCGGCCGCCACGGTCATCGACACGCCATCGACCGCGCGCACGGTCTCCTCCCCGGCTGTCTGGTAGTGCTTGACTAGATCGCGCAGCTCCAGCATCCACAACCCCCTCTCCCTAGCGGTCGGCTGGTAGTGACCATGCTACCCGCCGTCCCTCCGCTTGACCTGGGAAGAAACCCTATCTGAGATTGTCCAGCTTGTGGGTGCTGCTGTCCGGTGTTGTGGCCAGCGCGCGGCGCTCAGGTGGCGCAATTTGAACACGAGCAGAGTGGCCGCGGTCAGCGGGCCGGCGGTCGCGAGCACCGCCTCGCTGACGGGGGCAAGCTGGTCGCTCTGCGCTTCGGTGGTCGATAGGTAATTGGCGATCATCGCGGTGAGTATCGTCATGTGGCGGCGACCGTGCGCGAGGTCGCTCGCCGTACGCTCGGCGCGCTCGGCCAGCCAGCTCATGCGCTGCGCGGCGCGCAGCGGGCCGTAGTACTCGATGAGGCTCCGATGACCGGCGGCCTCGTCCTCGCGTTTGTCGATCAGGTTGTCGAGCAGTGAGTGCAGGCACCCGATCCAGGGGAAGTAGGCACGGTCGATCGCGTCCGCCTCATGCGCGTTCAGCTGGGTTTCGGCGGCCGCCCCGATCAGCGCGTACACGCCCAGCGAGGACCCGGCAGCGGCGGCCGTCTCCCACCAGCGCAGTTCCGTACCTGGCGGAGTGGCCTGCAGCGCCCACTGTTCCAGGCCGGTGTGATCGCCCTGGGATTCGCTCAGATTCAGGCTCTGAAACGCGACGATACGCGCGGCGCCGGCGCGCGCTCTCTCTCCCACAAGCTCATGTGAGGGCAGCCCGACAAACGCCCGGCGGCACCCCTCGACGAGGTGGCCGAGGTAGCCGCCGTCGTCGTGCTGGGGGTGGTGCTCGTACCAGTCGCGCGGCGTGCCGTGCGGGTCGAGCGCGTACACCAGCGCTTCGTGTAGCCGTCGGCCATCGAGCACCGGGTCAGAACTCGGTTGCTCGCCGAGCAGGTCCAACAGGTTGTATGCGGCCTGAAAGGTGCAGGTCGCGGTCGTCACACGCGCGCGCCAGCGGAGTGGGGCAAATGCCGCAAATGCCGCAGCGCCCTCGATGTTGCCGCGCTTCTCGAGCGCGGCGAGCGCTAAGCGCCGCAGTTCGGGGTCGGGTATGCGCCGCGCCATGCGCCGCCAGCCGGCGACGTGGATGCACACGCGCGGGAACACGCATGTCCAGTAGTTCAGCGCTCCGCGCGCAAACGTAGCCCACAGCGCCACGCGGCTGCCCCTGGCCGGCCGTATTGTCTTGCTGCGGTGCGTATCCACGTCGTCGACCCCTCCTCCTACACACCACCCTACGACCATGCGCTGTGCCGTGCGTTGGGGCTGGCCGGCGCCGAGGTGCAATTGATCGCGAGCCGCTTCGCCTATGGCCCGGTAGCGACGCCCGAGCGGTATGTGCGGCGCGAGCTGTTCTACCGCCTCGCATTCGGCGCGCCTGGGGGGCGCGGGCGGATGGCGTGCAAGCTGGCCGAGCACGTGCCCGACATGCTGCTCTACCGGCGCACGGCGCGCGGCGCCGACGTTGTGCACTTCCAGTGGTTGCCTGTCCAGCACCTCGATCGGCACCTGCTGCCGAAAGGGCGACCGCTCGTGCTCACCGCTCACGACGTGCTGCCGCGCGAGCCGCGCAGAGGTCAGCTGGCCGCACAACGGCGCCTGTACGACCGCTTCGACGCGATCGTCGTGCACTCCGAGCACGGCCGCATGCGCTTGATCGAGGAGCTGTGCGCCGATCCCGACCGCGTGCACACGATCCCCCACGGCGTGTTCTCCCACCTCGCCGAACCGGTGAGCGGCGAGTCGCCTCCGTCCGCACCGTTTGCGACCGAGAAGCAGGTCGTGCTGATGTTCGGGCTGATGCGCCCCTACAAGGGCATCGAGGTGTTGCTGGAGGCATGGCGGGGAGTCGATGGGCAGACGCCGATCGACGATGCCGAGTTGTGGATCGCCGGAATGCCTAAGACTGACATCTCCGCCCTGCGTGCCAGCGCCCCGAGCGGTGTCAGGTTCGACCCTCGATTCATCAACGACCGCGAGCTACCGGCCTACTTCGAACGCGCGAGCCTCGTCGTGCTGCCCTACCTGCAGGCCGACCAGTCGGGCGTGCTGTTCACCGCGCTCGCGTTCGGCAAGCCCCTGCTGCTCAGCGATGTGGGCGGCTTCCCTGAGATGGCCGCCACGGGCGCGGCGCGGATCGTCCCTGCCGGCGATGCACGCGCTCTCGGCGCTGCGCTGCGCGAGCTGCTCGCCGATAGGGCCGCCCTGACCGAAATGTGCGTGAGGGCCAGGGCAGCCACTCAAGGACGTTACTCCTGGGAGGCCGTAGCGCAAGCCCATATCGAGCTGTATGCGCGGCTTCTGCGAGACGCGCCACGGCGGTGAGCCGCCCACTCGGACAGAATGCTCGGAGATGCGTACCGCTCTAGAGGTCGTCTTCTGGGTGTCTGCCGGGCTGATCGTGTGGACGCAGCTTGGCTATGCGCTCGTCATCGTCGCGCTTGCGCGCCTACTCGCGCCAGCGCCACAGGCCGCGATGGCGACTCGGGAACGACCCATCCCCCCCAAAAATAGTGTGTCGCTCATCATCGCCGCCCATGACGAGCAGGGCGTGATCGGCGCGAAGGTTTCAAACGCGCTCGCGCTCGACTACCCGCGCGAGCTGCTGGAGACGATCGTGGCGTGCGACGGCTGCGAGGACGACACCGTCGAGAGAGCGCGCGCAGCCGGCGCCGATCTCGTGCTCGAGCTTCCGCGCGGCGGCAAGATCGCCGCGCAGGATGCCGCCGTGGAGCGCTCGCGTGGCGAGCTGGTCGCGTTCTCCGACGCGAACGCGCTGTGGGAGCCGGCCGCGCTGCGTGAGCTGGTGGGCGCGTTCGCCGACCCGCGCGTGGGCTATGCGTGCGGGCAGGTTCGTTTCGTGCAGGCCGGCGAGGGCGCGGGTGCTACCAACCAGGAGGGTCTCTACTGGCGCTATGAGATGGCGGTGCGGGAGCGCGAGTCGCGGCTGTGCTCGATCACGGCCGGTAACGGTGCGATCTATGCGACCCGCCGCGAGTCCTACATCGCTGTGGACCCGATCATGGGCCATGACCTGTCGTTTCCGTTCAACATGGTCAAGCGTGGTTGGCGTGCCGTGTATGTGCCCGCCGCGCGTGCGGTCGAGAAGATGGTGCCCTCGATCGAGGGCGAGCTGGCGCGCAAGCGACGCATGATGAGTCACACGTGGCCGATCGTGCTGCGCGGCGGGATGCTCTCCCCGCGTGGCTACACACCGGCGTATGCGCTGATGATTTTCTCCCACCGCCTTTTGCGCTACAGCACTCCGTTCCTGCACCTGCTGGCGCTCGCGGCCAACATCGCGCTGATCGCGGGCGGCGCGTCGGGGCTGTACACGCTCACGCTCGCCCTGCAGCTCGTGCTGCTCTTCGCCGCCGGGCTCGGCGGCGTCCTGCCTGTGCGCGCGCTGCTGATCGCCCGTTACTACGTGCTCACCACCGCCTCCCCGGCGGCTGGACTGTGGGACTGGCTACGCCATGGCACCGTCGCTTCCTGGGAAGCCGCCGAGGGGACGCGCTGAATGGGCTCCGAGCACAGATCGCACGCAGACCCGGCAGGTGTCGTTTCGATGAATCGCACAAACACACGCGAGCGGTCGTTTTCGTGATTCGCCGGGGAGTCGACATCGTTGTGGGCACGCTGGGGTTGATCGCGGCATCCCCGGCGATCGCCGTGGCGATGCTCGCGATCCGCCTGGAGTCGTGCGGACATCCGATCTACCGCCAGCGGCGCATTGGCAAGGATGGCGCCGCGTTCGACCTGCTCAAGCTGCGCACGATGGTGGACGGCGCCGAGCACATCGGTGCGGGGCTGGCCGTCAACGAGAACGATTCGCGCATCACGCGTGTCGGTGTGCTGCTGCGGCGGACCTCCCTGGATGAGCTACCCAACCTTCTCAACGTGGTGCGTGGCGAGCTGTCGCTCGTCGGTCCGCGTCCGACCGTTCCCGTGCAGGTCGCCCAGTACACCGAGCGCCAGCGCGGCCGGCTCGCGGTCCGTCCGGGCATCACCGGCTGGGCGCAGGTCAACGGACGCGCCTCGCTGCCGTGGAGTGAGCGCATCGAGCTGGACCTCTACTACATCGAGCATCGCTCGCTCGCGCTGGACCTGCGTATCCTGGCGCGCACCGTGGCGATGGTGCTCGGCGGTAGCGGCCTCTACAAGGGCCAGACGGGAGGTTGGCAGGATGGATGAGCTTCGCCGCGACCGCGAGCCTGCCGGTTTGGGGGGATTTGCGCGGCGTTCCCGTGGTAGTAACGGCGCCCCCGCCATCATGCTGACGGGCGTGGGCAAGCGCTACGACATCGTCTCGTGCTTTGCCGCGCTGACGACGGTCGTGGCGGTCGATCCCAACCCACTCGCGCCCGCCCAGTACGCCGCGCAGGTGCGCGCGAGCGCTCCGCCGATAAGCGACCCCGAGTATGTGCCGACGCTCGCGCGGCTGTGCGAGCAGCACGGCGTCGGCGCTGTGCTGCCGCTCACCGACCTCGACATCGAGGTGCTCGCGCTGGCGCGGGAGTCCAAGTCCCCACCGGCCCTGCCGGCGCTCGTGCCCTCCTCGGAGGTGGCTCGCGCGACCTACGACAAGTACGAGGCTCACCTGCTGCTGGAGCGTCTCGGCCTGCCCTCGCCCCCCACGGTGCTGCCCGACGGCGACCTCGATGCGTTGCACTACCCCGTGATGGTCAAGCCGCGCCAGGGTTCCGGCGCCCGCTCGATCCACCTTGCTCACGACGCCGAGCAGGCGCGCTTCTTCGTGGACTATGTGCGCGAGCCGACGATGGTGCAGCGCGCGATGGGCGGGCCGGAGCTGTCGATCGACTGCCTCGGCGACACCGCCGGGCGCTGCCTGAACGCGATTCCGCGCACGATGCTCGAGTCGCGCGGCGGGGAGTCGATCAAGGGCACCGTCGTGGACGATCCCGAGCTGGTGGCGCTCGCCCACAACGCGATGGAGGCGCTCGGCGTGCGCGGCCCCGCCACGATCCAGGTGTTCCGCGACCCCAAGCTGGGTGTGCGCATCACCGACGTCAACACACGCTTCGGCGGCGCCTTCCCCGCACCTGCGCTGGCGGCGCTCGCGGGACGCTCCTACCCCGAGCTGATCGTGCGGATGGCCGCCGGCGAGCCGGTCGAGCCGCACGTCGGCGAGTATCGTCGCGACGTCACGTTCACCCGTTATTACTGGCAGCTGGAGCTGGACGAGCGCTTGCGGCCGACCGGCAACGACATCCTGCCCGGCGGACATCCCCAGCCGAGGTGTAACAATTGAGCCGGTGAGTACATCGCTCGCAAAGCCCGGGAGCGAAGCTCCGTCCGGCGCTGCCAACGGAGCCGGTCCCGACGCGTCGCCTCCCGAGCAGAGCGCCGAGCCTCGTGCGTGCGCGAAGTGTGGGTCGCCCATGCAGGAGGGGCAGGACTGGTGCCTGCAGTGTGGCGCGAGCACGCCCGGGAGCCTACGGGGCAGCGGCGGGCCCGGCTGGCGCACCGGCGTCGCGATCCTCGGCATCACCGCCGTGCTCGTGTGTGGGGCGGCGGTGGCGGCGTATGCCGCACTCAACAAGACCAAGCACAAGCCTGCGGTTGTGGCGCTGGTCGTGAAAACGTCCACGACCAGCGTGACGCCGACCTCTACACCAAGCACCCCAAGTGCGACGCCAACGCCGGGCACGCCGACCACGGTGAAAGGGGCGTCGAAGATCCCGCTGCAAACCGCCACGCCCAAATCCTCCTCGGGCGAAAGCGCCGGGCTGTTTCCGCCGGAAAGCAAAACCACCCCCACGCCCACGGCGACGACGCCTACCAAAACGACCGAAGAATCGACCAAAGCGGCAAGCGAAAAAACCGGTGGCGAAGGCTCGGAAACGAGCACCGGCGAAGAAGCCCCGAGCCCGATCCTGCTCGACACGAATGCCGCCAGCGTCTACAACCCCTACTCCTTCCCTGCCACGCTGTTCGGCGATCCGAGCCTCGCGATCGACGGCGAAGTGAAGACCGCGTGGACCGCCCAGGTGCAGGGGAGCGTCGCGCCAAAGATGGCAGAGGGGCTCGTGCTCGACCTCAACAGCCCGCAGAAGCTCGGCAGCGCCACCGTCATCACGACAACCACCGGTGTTACCGTCGAAATCTACGGTGCCAACGGCGGCACGCTGCCCACTACGATCAGTAGCCCCGAATGGGCACGCCTCGTCGGGTTGAAAGTGCTCAAGAAGAAAACCACGCCCCTGAAGCTGAAGACCAAGGGCAAGAGCTACCGCTACATACTGCTGTGGCTCGCCAAGGCTCCGGCCGGCTCGATCGCTGCCAATCCTGGCACCGTCTCCATCAACGAACTGGAACTGTTCCCACCGTCAAGCTGAGCGCTTCTTGACCGAGCGCTTACGTGGCGCCCACACTTCGTCGAGGAAGTCGGCGATCTCCTTTGTGAGGCGCTCGGGCTGCAAGCGCAGCTCCACCAGCGAGTTGGCTTCGAGCAGGCGCGCGTTGGGCAGCTCCTCGGCGAGCATGCCCGCGTCTGAGAACGGGTGTACCGGGTCGCGACGGTGGCCGAGCACGAGCGCGGGCATCGCGAACGTACGCCGCTCGCTGCGGTGGGGGGCGATGCGCCCGAAGTAGAGCCCTTGGATGACCGCGCCGCCCGGGCCAGGGTCCTGGCGGATCAGGTCGAGCAGCACGTTGCCGTAGTAGGGCAGCAACCGTCGCGGCAGCGCCTTGGCGATGCTTGCCACGCGCTTCATCACTGGCTCGCCGAACGTGAGCGCGACCAGGATCGGTGTGAACGCCAGCGCGCAGGACAGCAGCGCGTTGTCGAGCACAGGCATCTCCACGATCATGCCGCGCAGGCGCTCGGGCGCGACGCTTGCGAACTCCAGCGACGTGTTCGCGCCCAGCGAGGTGCCCATCACTACCGCCTCGGGCATCTCCAGGTGATCCATCAGCGCGATCAGCTGCTCGCCGAACTGGCTCATCGAATAGCGCCACATGTCGCGCGGACGATCCGATTCGCCGTGGCCGAGCATGTCCACCGTGATTACGCGGTTGCCGCGTGCGGCGAGGTCTTCGGCGAGTGGCCGGTGCATCTTCTGGGAGAGCAGCAGGCCATGCACGAGGATCACGGGTCGCTTGGCGGCGCTCGCGCGGCGCGAGGTCTTCGCGCGCCTGCCGTCGCCCGCCAGCGCCGCGGGACCTCCGCCGAACTCGGTGTAGGCGATGCGCTGGTCGTTGAACATAAACGACGCCACAACCTCAGCCTATCGCCGATTTGCCTCCTCAACCGTGCCGCGCACGGTTGCCTGCTCATGGCACTGCTCGCGCGGGCCCGGACGAAGCCGTGGATCGTCCGGGCCCGGCCCCCTCTCCGGAGGTCACCCGAATGGGCTATCGGATGACCTGCTTCTAGAAACCATCGGGGGCGCCGAAGGTGCGGTAAAGCCCGTCATCTGCTCACCGCTCGCTGTGAGCGACAGCCCGCCCAGCCAAGCCCACCCGTGCGCGTGGCGGCGCAGAGCGCTAGCTTTGGCTGCGCAACCAATTTTCAGGAGGAGAGAGCATGGCCAAGCAGCCCCGAATCCTCGCCGGGCAGACCGCGGCAATCACCGGCGCCGCGCGTGGCATCGGCAAGGCGACCGCACAGGCGCTGCTGCGCCAGGGCATGAGGGTGGCGATCGGCGACGTGGACCTCGACGCGGCCCGCGAGACCGCCGCGGAGCTGGGCGCGAGTGCCGTGGCGCTACCGCTCGACGTCACCGACCGTGCGTCCTTCGCCGCGTTCCTCGACGGTGCCGAAGAGCAGCTGGGGGCGGTCGAGGTGCTCATCAACAACGCCGGCATCATGCAGATCGGGCGCTTCGTCGACGAGGACGACCTGACCGCACGGCGCATGATCGACATAAACCTGCACGGGGTCATCCTCGGCACCAAGCTTGCGCTCGAGCGAATGGTGCCGCGCGACCGTGGGCACATCGTCAACATCTCCTCCCAGGCAGGCAAGTTCGGCTCGCCCGGAGGCGCCACCTACTCCGCCACCAAGCACGCCGTGGTCGGCCTCACCGAGGCGGTGCGCGGCGAGCTGCGCCTGATGAAGGCGCACATCGACATCAGCTACGTGATGCCGTTCGTCGTCAACACGGAACTCGGCTCGGGCCTTGGTGAGGCGCGCGGGCTGAAGAACCTGCAGCCACAGGACGTTGCCGAGGCGATCGTCGAGGCGCTGCAAACCGGCCGCGTGGAAGTGTGGGTGCCGAAGTCGGCCAAGCGCACCAACGTGTTCGGTGTGCTGCTCCCGCGCCCGCTCGCCGAGGGCCTCGCCCGTGCGCTGAAGGCCGATCGGGTGCTCGCGGGCGCCGACGCGAGTGTGCGTCGCGGCTACGAGCTGCGCGCCTCGCACTCCGAGCCGAGCCTCGACGCCGCGCCGGAGGCTCCCCAACTCACCGACGGCTCAACCGGCGGTTAGCCACTCCGCGATCTGGCGGCCTATCTCGTGACCCGCGTCCTCCTGCAGGAAGTGGGAGGCGTTCTCGATCGTTCTCGGCGTCTCGCGGCCGATCGCCTGGGCGAAGCGCTCGCCTGTGGCGAGGGGCAGGATCGGGTCGGAGTCGGCCCACAGCATCAGCGTCGGGCGCCTGTCGTCCCTGAGTGCGTCCAGCACACGCTGGCCCGCGGCCGCGCCCGGCTGCTCGGGTGAGTGCGGGATCATTAGCGGGAAGGCGCGCGTCCCCGCCTTGGAGGCGACGCTTGGGAAGGGCGCTTCGTATGCGGCGATGACCTCATCGCCGGGGTCGTTCTTGCAGACGCCGCGCACAAGCATCCCGACAGGCAAGTCCTCGGTGCGCTCCACGAAGTCGCGGAACGCCGTCCAGGCGTCGGTCATCTTCTGGTGGCCGGTGAACAGACCCGTGTCGAGAATCACCAGTCGCTCGATGCGCTGCGGGTGCTCGACGGCGAGCCGCAGTCCGATCGGACCGCCCCAGTCGTGCACTACGACGGTGGCGCCGCGCACGTCCAGTTCCTCGAGCAGCGGGGCGACTGCTTCGACATGGCGATCGTAGGAGTACCAGTCGATGTCGATCGGCTTATCAGAGCGTCCGAAACCCGGCAGATCGGGAGCGATGCAACGAAAGCCCGCGTCGCGCACGGGCACCAGCACCTTGCGCCACAGAAACGACCAGGTCGGCTCGCCGTGCATGAACAGCACCGGGGCGCCTTGGCCCTCGTCGACGTGGGCCAGTCGCAACCCGTCGTACTCGCGGTAGTGCGCCTTGAAGGGAAAGTCGGGTAGACCCTGCAGCAGCTCGTCTGGGGTGCGCACTGCATCGGTCATCGCGTGGCGAAGCATACCTGCGATCCGCCTCGCAAAGTTCTAGGCTGCACCCACCACTACGCGAGAAGGGACCCCAAATGGACGTACTTGCCAGGATCGACGAGGCCCGCCGCCAATACAACGTGCTCGAGCACCCCTTCTATGAGCGCTGGAGTGCCGGGGAGCTGAGTGCCGGGGAGCTTGGGTTCTATGCCGGCGAGTATCGCCATGCGGTCGTGGCTCTCGCGCAGGCCTCCGAGGAGGCAGCCGCCACGGCTGGACCCGAGCATCGAGTCGGCCTTGAGCGTCACGCCGCTGAGGAGCGCGGCCACGTTGCGCTGTGGGACGAGTTTGTCGCTGCCACCGGTGGAGCGTCTGCTCGCGAGCCCCTATGCGAGACCGAGGACTGTGTGCGCGCCTGGGTGGAGGGCGAGAGTCTGCTCGAGCACCTTGCCGTGCTCTATGCGGTCGAGGCGAGCCAGCCCGCCATCGCGCAGACGAAGCTCGACGGGCTGCTCGAGCGCTACGGCTACACGCCCGAAGGCCCTGCTGTCGAGTACTTCGAACTGCACGCCGTGCTCGACGTCGAGCACGCCCGTCAAGCACGCGAGCTGATCGAGCGGCTGATTGACGAGAGCGACGAGAGCGAGCGCGCCGTGCAGGCCGAGCGAATGGTGGCGCGGGCTACGGCCGCGCTGCGGGGCAACTGGGAGCTACTCGACGGTGTGGAGCGGCATTTCGTGCCTGTCGGCTAGACCTCCGACACTGAGCGTGCGCGGGACACTGTGTGCGCTCAGCGAAAATTTGTGAGCTTCTCCTGATCCGACCGTGCCCGTGGTGCGAAGGTGTCCATATGCGTACCACGGGTTTCCAATGAAGATTGCGATCGTCGGCGCCGGCGTGTCCGGGATGGTCGCGGCGCACCTGCTCTACCCGCGTCACGAAATCGTTGTGTTCGAGGCGGGTGAGCGTGCGGGCGGCCATGCGAACACGGTGCGCGTGGACACGCCCGAGCACACCCATCACGTTGACACCGGCTTCATGGTGTTCAACGATCGCAACTACCCCAACTTCGAACGCCTGCTCGGACGCCTCGGCGTCGCCTCCCAGCCCTCGGACATGAGCTTCGGCGTTAGCGATGGGCTCGGCGACTTCGAGTACAACAGCGCCTCCCCGAATGGGCTGTTCGCAAAGCGGGCACACCTCATTACGCCTTGGTTTCACCGCATGATCGCCGATCTGGTGCGCTTCAACCGCAGCGCCCGCAAGCTGTTGCATGGTTACGACGAGGACATATCGCTTGGGGAGTGGCTTGAGCGTGGCGACTTTTCCGAGGCGTTTGTGAAGCGGTTGATCGTGCCCCAGGTGTCGGCTGTGTGGTCGGCCGAGCCGCAGCAGATGTCGAGCTTCCCGGCACGCTTTCTAGTCGAATTCTTCGACAACCACGGAATGCTCGCGCTGACCGGGCGTCCCCGCTGGAGCACCGTCGCCGGCGGATCGGAGAGCTACGTGCGCGCGCTCGTGCAACCGTGGCGCCACTGTTTGCGTCTCGGCGCGCCCGTGCAGTCGATCGAACGTCACGAGGATCGCGTAATGGTCAAGTCGCGCGGCGGGGAGGCCGAGCGTTTCGACGAGGTCGTGATCGCGACCCACTCCGACCAGGCGCTGGCGCTACTTGCCGACGCCAGCGCGCGCGAGCACCAGATTTTGGGGGCGATGCCATATCAGTCCAACGAGGCGGTGCTGCACACCGATTCGAGTCTGCTGCCTCGCCGTCGCCGCGCATGGGCGAGCTGGAACTACCACTTGACGAGCACCCCAACGGGCAGTGCCACCGTTACTTACCACATGAATCGACTGCAGTCCCTGAGCGCCGACCGCGAGCTGTGTGTGACGCTCAACCGGACCGAGGCGATCGATCCGGCGCGGGTCATCCGCACAATCCCCTACGCCCATCCGGTCTACACCATCGATGGCATATATGCACGCGAGCGGCGCGCGGAGATAAGTGGGCGCAATCGCACCCACTACTGTGGCGCCTACTGGGGCTCCGGTTTTCACGAGGACGGAGTGCTGAGCGCGCTTGCCGTCGGCGAGCATTTCGGAGTGGGGCTGTAGGGGATGAACGCGCGAGTCGCAAGCACCGTTAGTGTCGACGGCGAGCCCGACCTCGGTGTCGCCGATACTGCGAGTGCGATCTACGAAGGCACGGTGCGCCACCGGCGCTTCGAGCAGCGCACGAGCGAATTTCAGTATCGACTCGCGCTTGCCTACATCGATTTGGAGGAGCTACCCACGCTGCTCGGGGGACAACTGGTGTCGCCTCGTCCCGGGTTCGTACGTTTTCGCCGCCGTGACTACCTTGGCGAGGAGCGGGCGCCGTTGGCTCGCGCCGTACGCGACCTTGTCGCCACACGGGCGGGCGTGCGGCCGACGGGCTCGATCCGCCTACTCGCCAACCTCAGCAGCTTCGGACACTGTTTCAACCCCGTCAGCTTCTACTACTGCATGGACGAGCCCGACGAGCAGATGCAGGCGGTCGTCGCGGAGGTCACCAACACGCCGTGGGGCGAGCGTCACTCCTACGTCCTCCCGCGTGCAGCCGATAGCGATTCAGGCCCGGTGCTCGCCGGCAGTTTTGCCAAGGCGCTGCACGTGTCGCCGTTCATGGATATGGACCATCGCTATGAGTGGCGTATGACAGTGCCGGGCGAGAGCTTGTCGGTTCACATCGCCAGCAACCACGAGGGCCGGCTCGCGTTCGACGCCACGCTCTCGCTGCGCCGCCGCGAGTTGACGAAAGCGTCGTTGGCGCGCATGACCGCCCGCTATCCGTCGAGCGCGCTGCGCATGCTCGCGTTGATCTACGCGCAGGCGGCACGCCTGAAGCTGCTGGGCATAGCGGTGCACCCCCACCCTGCCGGGAGTACGAAATGAGCGCCTGGCTGGCGCGTCGCGTCGCCCACGGGCTACTGCGGCGCGTGAGCTCGGGCAGCCTCACTGTCATCGAGGAGGGACTCCAGCCGGTCACATTTGGCGAGGGTGCACCTCGCGCGACTGTGTACGTGCGCTCCGTGCACGCTTGGCGCATGTTCCTGCGCGGCAGTAACGGCCTCGCCGAGGCGTATGCGCGCGGGCTGTGGGACTCTCCAGATCCCACTGCCGTCGTGCGTGTCGCGGCTCGCAACGCCGGCGCGCTCGACCGCCTGCGTGCGCGCTTCGCACCCCTGCTGGCCCCAGCCCAGCGCGCCCGTGCGCTCCTGCGAGCCAACAGCCGTAGCCGTAGCCGCCGCGACATCGCTGCCCACTACGACCTCGGCAATGAGTTGTTCGAGCTGATGCTTGACCCCACGATGAGCTACTCCTGCGCGCTGTTCGAGCGCCCCGGCATGACGCTGGAGCAGGCCTCGCTCGCCAAGCTCGAGCGTGTGTGCGAGTGGCTGGACCTGGGGCCTGAGGACCATCTGCTGGAGATCGGCAGCGGCTGGGGCGCGCTCGCGCTGCATGCGGCTGCCACCCGCGGATGTCGCGTCACGACGACCACGATCTCGCGCGAGCAGCACGCTTATGCCAGCGAGCTGGTCCGAGGTGCGGGTTTGGATGAGCAGGTGACGGTGCTGCTTGAGGACTACCGCGACCTGCACGGGCAATACGACAAGCTCGTCTCGATCGAGATGATCGAGGCAGTCGGCTGGCGGCACTTCGGCACCTTCTTCGAGTGCTGCTCGCGGCTGCTCGCGCCCGACGGGGCGATGCTGTTGCAGGCGATCGCGATCGACGATCGCGCATACGAGGTCGAGAAGGCTTCGCGCAGCTTCATGAACACCTACATCTTCCCGGGTGGCTGTCTACCCTCGCTGGGCGTCATCGAGCGCGAGGTGAGGCAGCGCACCGACATGCGCCTAGCGCGCCTGGACGACATCACTCCCCACTACGCACGCACGCTGCGCCACTGGCGCGCCAGCTTCGAGCAAAACACTCAGCGGCTTGCCACGCTCGGCTACGACAAGCGCTTCCGGCGATTGTGGCGGCTGTATCTCGCCTACTGCGAGGCCGGCTTCGCCGAGCGGCGTATCGGCGACGTGCAACTGTTGTTGACCAAGCCGCGCTGGTCCGCGCCGAGCGTTGCGCGGCATGTCGATGCTGAGGAGGGCGTGGGCGCGCGAGCGCTCAGTAGGGCGAGTGCGGGCGGTTGATGTTCGCGAACTGCGCGCGACTCGCGCAGGCCACGCTCAGTTGCGCGGCTTGCGGGTAAACAGTCGCGCGGTCATCGCGTCCAGCACAAACGCGGGTCCGCGGGCGGCGAGCATCGCCAAGCTTGAGCGACCGCCTGGGCCGAGCATGCGTCGGTCGGCTTCGATCGCGCTCACCACCCTGCCTGCCCACTCCTCGGGCGGAATGCGGTCCCAGCCGGAGGTGTCCATGTGGCGTCCGTATGCCTGCTCGGTTGCGCTCAGCATGTCGGTCTGTACGCCCGGCGTAACGAGGTGCATCGCGTGCACGCCCGTGCCCCGCAACTCGCGCCGCAGCGATTCGGTGAGTGCCACCACCCCCGCCTTCGAGGCCGCATAGGTGCTTGCGGCAGGGAAGTACGCATAGCCGCTGATCGACGCGTTGTTCACGATCGTGCCCTTGTGGCGATACAGCATCCCCGGGAGAACCCGCTGGGTCAAGTGCGCGACGGCCACAAGGTTCACCTGGAACATCGCGTACAGCTCGTCGGTCGATTGCTCCTCCAGTAGGCCGCCAGTCATCAGGCCCGCGTTGTTGATGAGCAGGTCGATCTGGCCGAGGTCGGGCCCGAGCATATTGCAGCACTCATCAATGCTCGCCTGGGAGGAGAGGTCCATGCGCACCGCCCGCACCTCGTTCGCGCCACCGGACGGCGGGATGGGAGGCTCGAAGGCATCAGGGGAGCGCACCCCCGCGAGCACGGTCTGCAGCGGCAGTTCGGAGAGGCGTGCGACGAGTGCGCGCCCGATCCCACGGTTCGCACCGGTCACGAGGGCGGTGGCATCGGCGAAGTCCATCTTGCAAGGGTAGGGCGCGCGTCTGCGTGTCCTACGCACGTGTCGTACCACCGCGCGTGTCACACAACGGCGCGCGTGTCGTGCGGTGCTGAGCGCGTCCCCGCGAGGGGCTTGCCAACATGAACGTGTGAGTACGCTCTCAGAGGGACGCACGCCGCGTCTCACTGCCACGATGCGCGAAGGCGAGCGGGTCACACCGCTGGAGCTGTTCTTCGACCTCGTGTTCGTGCTGGCGCTGACACAGTGCACGACGCTGATGGCGCGCACCCCGACCTGGATCGGCCTGCTCAAAGGTGTGCTCGCGCTCGGGATGCTGTGGTGGGCGTGGACGGGGTACGCGTGGCTGACGAGCGTCGTCGATCCCGAGGAGGGCAGCGTGCGGCTCGTGATCTTCACGGCGATGGCGGCGATGCTCGTGGCCGCGCTCTGTGTGCCGGGGGCGTTTGGCAGCGAGGCGCTGCTGTTCGCCTGCGTGTATGCGGTTGTGCGCGGCGCGCACATCGCGCTGTTCACGATCGCAAGCCGGGAGGACCCCGTGCTGCGGCATTCCGTTGCCGGGCTGGCCTACAGCACCGCGATCGGCGCCGGGCTGCTGTTCGTCGCGGCCGCTACGAGCGGCGCGCTGCAGATCGGCCTATGGGGACTCGCGCTGGTGCTCGACATGGGCGGGCCGTTTCTGTTCGGCGCTGACGGCTGGAAGCTCGTCCCAGGGCACTTCGCCGAGCGCCACGGCCTGATCGTGCTGATCGCTTTGGGCGAGTCGATCGTCGCGCTCGGTGTGGGCGCCCGGGCGGTGATCGACGCCGACGTCGTGCTTGCAGCGGTGCTCGGCGTGATCGTGGCGGCGACACTCTGGTGGGTGTACTTCGACGTGACCGCGCTTGTCGCCGAGCGGCGCTTGTCGAACGCCAAAGAGGGGCGCGAGCGCAACGAGCTGGCACGCGACTCCTACTCCTATCTGCACTTCCCGATGGTCGCCGGCATCGCGTTGCTGGCGGTCGGCTTGAAGGTCACGATCGAGCACGACGGCGACGATTCACTGAAGCTCGTGCCCACGGCTGCGCTGCTCGGTGGTGCAGCCGCATATCTACTCGCGCACGTTGCTTTCCGCCTACGCAACGTCCAATCGCTCAGTGGCCGGCGGCTCGTGTGCGCGCTCGTGCTGCTGGCGCTGGTGCCGGTCACGCTGGCATTGAAGACGTCATCGCTCGAGACGCTCGCGATCCTTGCGGCGGTGTTGAGTCTGCTGATCGTCTACGAGGTCACTCGCTACGCCGACGTGCGCGAGCGCGTAAGGCATCAGGGGTCGCCGGGGCCAGGCCCGCCGCCGTGAGTGCACAGCGGGCCCGGCGCAAGCTTGCTCTTAGAAGAAGTACTGCTTGGCGATCAACCCCGCCAGCGCCGCATAGCCCAGAGTCGTCGGGTGGATGTCTTCCAGCGGTGTGCACATGTTCGTCAGCAGGCAGATCGTCGGTTCTTCAAGCGCGCCCGGCGGGTTGAACACCGGCAGCGGGTCGGCGAAGCGTGCTCCCACAGTCGAGGCGACTTTGCTCATCACTTCATTGAGGTCGGCCGTCAAGGCGTTGCCGCCGGCGAGCTTTTCGCCAAACGGGTTGTAGAGCCCGAGCACGATGATCGTCGCGTGTGGGGCCGCGCCGCGCAGGTCGGCGAGAATCAGGCCGAGGTTCGCGCCAATGTGCGCAAACAGTGCCGGCGCTTCTTTGACCACGCACGCCGCTTCGCGTTTGCAGGTCGTCTCGATTACGCCGAGCGCGTCGTTCGCGCCGATATCGATCGTGATCGGGTTCACCGCTCCCGGATGGGCGTCCAGATAGGCGAGCGCGTCGGAGAGCTGTGAGGATGTTGGGCCACCCACATAGGGATGGTGCAACGGGAACTCCAGCTGGTACGCACACGGACCGTTGATGAACGATTCGGTCGTCTCACCCGGACAGCCGTCGTTGACCACTTGCAGGCCGGGGTCGCCCAGTTTCAGGACCTTCGCGAAATCATCTACGTATCCCGTGTTGTAGTCGGCGGGATTCTCTTCGGGATACAGTTCGTCGAACTTCGCCTCTGAGTAGCCGAAGGCGAGCGAGTCGCCGAGAGCCAGGTAGCTGATTTGCGGGGTTGGATGTCCCGGGCCTTTCTGTCCAGGCGCTTTCTGCCCTGGCCCTTTCTGCCCTGGCCCTTTCTGTCCAGGCCCGCCGTTCTGACCTTTGTGTCCTGGGCCGCCGTTTCGACCCGGCCATCCATGTTGCGGCGCGGAATGAGACGAGCGCCCCGACCAGTCGTGGCTCCTTCCGCCGTGCGACGGTCCGCTCGCGATGGCTGAAGAGGCCAGCCACATGGTGGCGAGCACTGTCGCGAGAATCATGATGCCTACTAGCGGAGCCACGCCCGTGAGCGATCGCAACTTGCGT
This sequence comes from uncultured Solirubrobacterales bacterium, assembly GCA_963776985.1. Classification (GTDB taxonomy): domain Bacteria; phylum Actinomycetota; class Thermoleophilia; order Solirubrobacterales; family Solirubrobacteraceae; genus Palsa-744. The sequence continues at coordinate 1,352,678 of CAVZOV010000004.1, read as the reverse complement.
CGAAGCCGGCTGACCATTTCTGCCTCCCTGCTGAAGTTGGCTTGCCAGGCGACCCCGCACCCCGCCTGGATCGACCTATCAAAGCCTACCCGCGGGCGCTTGTTGTCAAACTGTCTGAGTTGCTGTCAAGGGGGCCAGGCGATTGTCGCGGGGAGACCGCCGGCTCGCGCTCGACGGTCTCCCCGCTCGAAGGTGTCTCCTCAGGCGACAGCGGCGAGCTGTGCGTCGGTCTCGAGCCGGCGCGCCGCGCTCGGGCGCTCACGCAAGATCACCTCGCACCCGCGCGAGGGGCTGATGGTGATGCTGCGTCGCCTGGCCGTCTCGGGACGCTCGCCGACCGCCACCAATAGATTGCGCTCGATCACCTCGCGCAGCACGATCTTCATCTCCAGCATCGCGAAGCTCGCGCCGAGGCAGCGACGGCGGCCCCCGCCGAACGGCAGCCACGTATAGGTTCCCGGGGCTTTGCCACCCTCGCTCTCCAGGAAGCGCTCGGGGCGGAACGCGTTCGGTTGCGGGTAGATGTCGGGATCGTGGTGGACGAGGTAGGCGCTCGCGATCAGCACCACTCCCGGCGGGTAGCTCACGCCGCCGATCTCCACCTGCTGCTTGACCAACCGTGGCTCGGCGTTCATCAGCACCGGGCGCATGCGCATGATCTCGTGGATCGTGGCGGTGAGATAGGCGCTGTCGGGGTCCTCGTCGAGTTCGCGCGCCAAGCGCGTGGTCACCTCCGGGTGGCGTGCCAGCAGCTCAAAGCCCCACGCGAGCTGCGAGGCCGTGGTCTCGTGCCCGGCCACCAGCGCTGTCACCAGCTCGTCGCGTAGCTCGGCGGGGCTCATCGGCGAGTCGTCCTCGTGTCTTGCCGAGAGCAGCAGGGTGAGCACGTCGGGACCGTGCGCGTCTTCGCGACGACGCTCCTCGATCAGCTCGAAGATCAGTCGGTCGGTCTCCTCGCCAAGTCGTTCCAGGCGGCCCATCGGGCCGCGACCGGCCAGAGCACGCTGCGCGAACGGGAGCAAGGAGATCGGGTTCTCGGCGAACTCGAGCACTTGGGTGAGCAGTTCGCGCAAGCGGTCGAGCTGGGCGCCCTGCTCCAGCCCGAAGACGGCGCGCAGCACGATCTCCAGCGTCAGCTGCTGCAGGCGCGGGTGCAGCGCGACCGGCTGATCTTGCGGCCAGCCGGCGATCTCGCGCTCGGTGAGCTCGCTCATCAGCTCGGCGAGACCCTGCATCGCATCGCCGTGGAAGGCGGGCAGCATCAGCTTGCGCTGCTCCAAGTGCGGCTTCTCGTCGAGCAGGATCACCGAGTTGGGACCGACGATCGGCTCGAGGATGCGCGCGCCCTCGCCGGGGTGCAGCACCTCCGGGGGTGCTTGGAAGACCTGCTTGATGTCCTCGGGATCGGAGAGGATCACAAACGGAGGCTGGCCGAGCAGCTGCACTGAATAGCGCTTTCCGTAGCGCTCGCGGGAGCGCAGTATGACGGCTGTCGGGCGCAACCAGGCGCCGGCTATCTGCAAGGCCGCGGGCACTTTGGGCCCGGGGGGAAGTTGACGTTTGATGCGACGGTTCTCCAGGATGCTTTTCACGGTTAGCTCCGTTCCTGTTCGTCTCGCTGGGCGTGTCGTGGGGACCCGAGCGTAGCGCGAACAGCCAGAATTGGCTAGGCAGCCAGCCTAAGGGATTCCCCCTATTCGGCTACGAGGGCGCTCACGCGCCGGCCGCCGGCTCGACCTCCACCGACGTTTCTTCGTCGCGCACTTGAAAGAACTCGGCGCCCTCGATATTCAGATGCGGCGTGACGCGATCCAGCCAGCCCGGCATGTACCAGTTGAACTTGCCCATCAGGATCATCAGCGCGGGCACCAGCAGACAGCGCACGACGGTCGAGTCGAGGATCACCGCGACGGCGAGCCCGACGCCGAACTGCTTGATCGTGGGCGAGCCGTTGAGCACGAAGCTGCCGAACACGAACACCATGATCATCGCGGCGGCGGTGATCACGCGTGCGCTCGTGACCAGGCCGGAGACCACCGAGCCGCGGTTGTCCTCGCCGGCATGCACGTGCTCCTCGATCTGGCTGACGAGGAACACCTCATAATCCATCGAGAGTCCGAACAGGATCGCGAACATGAACAGCGGCACGTAGGAGACGATCGGCACCGGGCCGCTCAACCCGATCACCCCGCTCAGCCAGCCGTATTGGAACACCGCGGTGAGCACCCCATAGGAGGCGCCGATCGACAGCAGGTTCATGAGCGCCGCTTGCGGAGGCACCACGACGGTACGGAAAGCGAGAATCAACAGCACGAAGCTGAGCGCGATCACGACCAGGATCTGTAGCGGCAGCTTCTCAGATATCTGCGATGCCAGGTCGATGTTGCCCGCTGTGCTGCCGCCCACGTCCGCGTGCATGTCGGTGCCTTTTTCAGCGCCCGGGATGACGCTGGCGCGCAGCTCTTCGACCAGTTCCTGTGTCGCTTTTTCGGCTGGTCCGGTGGTGGCGATCGCGTTGAAGTAGGCCGCTGTGCCTGCCTTATCGATTTGAATCGGAGTGATCGCGGCGACCCCCTTGGTCGAGGACACGTCCTTTTGTAGCGTTTGCAAACGCGGGTCGGCGGCACGCGGATCGCTCTGGGCCGATGAACTCGTCGTCGAGCCGGAATGACTCTGTGATCCCGAGGAGGGAGGTGCCTGCGCAGGCGTTCCCAGCGTGACGGCCACGATCAATGGACCATTGACGCCCGGTCCGAAGTTCTCGGTTATCAGGTCATAGGCGCGTCGCGCGGTGGTCGAGGTGGACAGCGCGGCCACGTCTTCCTGGCCGAGGCTCAGCGACAGCAGCGGGATCGTCAGCGGCAGCAGGATCGCAAGTGCCGCCAAACCGGCGAGCGCTGGGTGCTCGGCGATGTCGGCGGCCCACTTGGCCCAGGCGCCCTGCTTGGATTGAGCTGCCGTGGGTGGTGTGCGCACGCGCAACGAGTTGATGTGCGACCCAGTGGCTGCGACCAGCGCGGGCATCAGCGTGAGTGCGGCGAGCACGGCGACTACGACGGCGATGCCCGCCATCAGGCCCATCGTCGTGACCAGCGGAATTTTGGCCACCGCCAGCGAGACGAGCGCGATCGTCACGGTGCAGCCGGCGAAGAAAACGGCCCCACCGGAGGTCGCGGCCGCGCGTGCGATCGACTCGTGGACGTCGAGCCCTTCGCCGAGTCCGCGCAGGTGGCGTGTCACGATGAATAGCGCGTAATCGATTCCTACGCCCAGCCCGATCATCGTCGCGAGCGTAGGGGCGACGGTTGGCACGCTGGTCACGTGCCCGAGCAGGCGGATGATCGCGAGCGTCGAGAGCAGTGCTAGCACAGCGTTGAGGATCGGCAGCAGCATCGAGACGACCGTGCCAAAGGTGAACGTCAGTATCACCATTGCCGCGATGATCCCGATCAACTCACTGGACTCGGTCGAGGTTTTGGAAACCTTTTGGCCCAGCTGGCCGCCGGTCTCCACCTGCAGGCCGGCCGCCTTCGCCGGGTCGGCGGCGTCGATGATTTTCTGTGTTTCGGAGACGGACAGTTCGCCGGGCGACTCCGCCAACGTCACCGATAGATAGCCGGTCGCCTTGTCCTTGCTGAGCGCCTCCGCACCCTGGGGGGTGAGCGGGCTGACGACCGACGCGACGTGCGGGGCCTTTGCAACGTCAGCCGCCGCTTCGTTGACGGCGCTCGCGTACTTGGCTTCGGTGAGCTTGCCTTTGGAGGCGTGCAGCACGATCGGGCTGGTGCCGTTGGCCTGGTCGGGGAAGGAGTGGGTGAGCGTGTCTGTGGCGTGCTGACTGTCGGTGCCCGGCAGCGACAGGTTGTCGTTGGTGTTTTCACCCAGCCTGTGCGACACGCCGACGAGTGCGACCGTGACCACGAGCCACACGCCGATCGTTACGAAGCGATGCCGCACGCAATACTTCGCCAACCCGTACAAGATGCCCGTCACTGAGTGTTCAGCCCCCTTCGGGTGTGGCTCGGTTAGTGCGTATCCTGTCGGGCCGGCGATCGACTGTCAAGCGCGCGCGCGTTTCCCCGGGAGCTGCCATGAGCCAAAATCCGTCGTTGCCACAGCCCCCGCCGGCGCAGCCGGCAGGGGTCGATCTCGATGCGCTGCGCAAGCGCGCGGCGCGCAGCATTCGACACCCGCTGACCCGCACGTTGCTGGCGCTGACGTTCACCACAGGGCTGGTCGACGCCGTCAGCTATCTGGGTCTCGGTCACGTGTTTACGGCGAACATGACGGGCAACGTCGTGCTGCTCGGCTTTGGTATCGCGGGCGCGGGCGGCCTGCCGGTGATCGCGCCATTGGTGTCGCTGGGTGCGTTCCTGGTGGGCGCTGCTGGCGGCGGCGTGTTCGGATTGAGAGTCGTCACTCGCCAGCCGCGCAACCTCAGCGGAGCGCTCATGATCGAGGCTTCGATGGTCGGGATCGCGGCGCTCCTGACGGCGCTGCTCGACGTACGCGCGGGCTCGCTGTCGGGGTATGCCGTGATTACGCTGCTTGCGCTGGCGATGGGTGTGCGCAACGCAACCGTGCGAAGAATCGGGCTGGCCGATATGACGACGACGGTGCTCACGATGACGTTGACCGGGTTCGCGTCGGAGTCTCCCGTCGTGGGGGGCTCTGCCGCCGGCTCCACGCGCAGGGTTGCCGCGGTGTTGACGATGCTGACCGGCGCGCTGGCGGGCGCGTTGTTGGTGCGCACGAGCCTGTTCTTGCCGCTGTTGCTTGCGAGTGCGCTTGCGCTCGTCAGCGCACTCGTGTACGCACCCGCCATACACAGGGAGGTTGCACGCGAGTCACCGACCTCAGGTCAATGAGATTCGCCGGATCCAGCGCTCGGCCGGCAGCCTGTCTATCGATGGGTGGCTGTCGGCGGCCGTCACAGGCGGCCAGGCCGGTGTTGCGACAGGCGACGCAGAAGCGCCGCCTGTGCGAAACCCTTACGCGACCTGTACGTTGACGGCCTTCGGTCCCTTGTCGCCGGCTTCGGCGTCATAGGTGACCTTTGCTCCCTCGGCGAGCGAGCGATAGCCGTCGCCGGCGATGCCACTGTGATGGACAAAGAGATCCTTGGACTGGTCGTCGGGCGTTATGAACCCGAATCCCTTGTCGTCGCTGAACCACTTGACGGTTCCTGTAGCCATTGTGTCCTCCGTGTTATGTGTGATGTGTGCTGCGAACGCGGAGATTGCTATGAGCAAAGGCTACGAGCGCTGGCACTGCTTTTGCCGGGGCCTATGCCCCGGATGGATTGATGCACCATAGCAGCAGAATGCGCGCCCTACTCGATCGTGATCGCGCGCATCGTGTGCTCGTCGGGCAGCTTGGCCACGATGTGGCGCAGGATCTCGCGCTCCTGCGCTTGCCCACGCTGGAGATCGTCGAGCAACAGCTTTACGGCGGAGTGCGTGATCTTCATCTGTCTGGGGCTCAGTCCCACCGTCAATTTACCGTGCTCGTCGGGTGTCGCGCCGAGGCTCTCGAGGACCTCGCGGGCGAGCCGGCGGATCTCGGGCTCATGGGCCTCGTCTGAGATCAGCAGGCGCAGCGCGCTTGTGGTCACCGGTACCTCCTCGAGATCGAGGAACAGGTGGTACTCGGCGTCGGAGTCGTTCGCTGTGTCGCTCATGCCGCTCCAATTGGTCGCGTGAATTCAAGTTCAGGAACCGCAAGCGTAGAGCCGATGCTTTATCGACGTCCGCTCGACGCTCGCGATCCCGACCGACGGTGTCTGTGTCTAGAACAAATGTCGAGAGTGGACATCTGGAGGAATCCCCCTATTACGATTTGTCGTAGACCTAAGTACAAACCTTGTAGGCGCGTAGGACGACAGCGTGTCGTCCTAAACGGGCAATCGGCTGTGCGGAGGCAGCAGAAGAAGCACGGTCGGGCAAGTCGGACGGGCGGCATGGCCATCGGGCATACAGCGCGGCGTACACGAAGCTAGAGCCATACGACAGATGAAGCTACAACGACAACACAGCGAGCGAGACGATCAGCGGCTCGGGCCTACCCGCGTGGGGTCGCCCGAGCCGCGCGCATGCGCGGAGAAGTCGATGACGATGAAGTGCGTGTGGAGCGGCTACCTCGACTACAACCGCGATTGCCGCTCGCGCATCCCCGCAAGCGTCGTGGTCAAGGCCTGGCATCGCGAGATACAGCTCAAAGGCACCGTCGAGGGGTTCTTCTACTTCTCCTGGCGCAGCGGCGTGTGGCTTGCCTACGGCCTGGAGGACGGGGGCGTACGCGGCGTGTATTGCCCGACGCATTGCGTCGATCGCGATACTCGTGGCAGTCAAGGCGCGGAGCCGCGGGCCGAGGCGCCGGCGGATACTCCGGTTCAGGGTGTGGTGGGGAAAGTAGCGTCCAGCGCGGTGGCAGAGGCCCAGGACAGCGTGGTGGCAGAGGCCCAGGACAGCTCGGTGGCGAAGGTCCAGGTCGATGCGGGTCGCGTGACGCGGCTGGGGGTTGCGCTCAGGTAGCATGGCCCGCCCCCGACAGTGAAGGGCTGTGGCCGTGGCGCGCGTTGTTGTAGCCGATCTCAAATCTCATCTACAAGACACGGTTGAGCTTCGTGGGTGGGTGCATGCCGTGCGCGACCAGAAGCGGATGCAGTTCGTCGTGTTGCGCGACGAAACCGGGATGGCCCAGCTGGTGCTTGTCAAGGACGAGCAGCCGAGCGAGCTAAACGACGCGATCTCCACGCTTACGCCCGAGTCGGCGGTCACGGTTACGGGCCTGGTGGTGGCGGACGAGCGTGTGAAGCTCGGCGGTCTGGAGGTGCGGCTGGCGTCTGTGACCGTGGATTCGCCCGCCGAGCCCGAATTGCCGGTTACGCCAGACTCGGCGCTGGACAAGCGCATCGATTGGCGCTACCTGGACCTGCGCCGCCCCGACCGGCGCCTGATCTTTGAGGTGCAGACCACGGTGGAGCATGCGATGCGCGAATACTGGCGCCAGCAGGGCTTCATCGAGATCCACACTCCGAAGACGATGGGGTCGGCGAGCGAGTCTGGCGCGGAGCTGTTCAAGCTGGACTACTTTGAACGTACAGCCTACCTTGCCCAGTCGCCGCAGTTCTACAAGCAGATGGCGATGGCGGGCGGCTTCGGAAAGGTGTTCGAGATCGGGCCGGTGTTCCGCGCCAACCCGTCGTTCACCTCACGCCACGACACCGAGTTCACGAGTGTGGACGTCGAGATCTCCTGGATCGACTCCCATGATGACGTGATGGCCTTCGAGGAGGCTTGGCTCGCCCACGTTCTGGGCGTGGTGCGCGCCGAGCACGGCGAGCGGATCGCGAGCACATTCGGCGTGGAGCTTGCCACGCCGACACTACCCTTTCCGCGGATTACGCTCGCCGAGGCCAAGACTCTTTTGAAGGAGCACGGCCATGAGGCGCCTGGGCCCGGGCACGACCTCGATCCCCCGAGCGAGCGGGCGCTGTCGGCGATCGTCGCCGAGCAGCTAGGCAGCGAGTTTGTGTTCGTTACCGACTACCCGACATCGGTCCGGCCCTTCTACCACATGCGTCATGAGGGTGAGCCAACCCTCACTAAGAGCTTTGACCTGCTCTGGCGGGGTATCGAGCTCACCACCGGAGCCCAGCGCGAGCACCGCTACGAGCAGCTCCTGGCCCAGGCGCGCGAGAAGCAGGTGGAGATCGAGCCGATTCAGTATTACCTCGACTTCTTCCGCTATGGCGCTCCCCCGCACGGAGGCTTCGGCTTCGGCCTTACACGTCTGCTGATGCAGATGCTCGGCCAGGAGAACGTACGCGAGGTCACGTTCCTGTATCGGGGCCCCAACCGCCTGGAGCCTTAGCGCCGACGCTGTTGTGGCCGTGCGAGCCGAACAGTCTGCTGCGCGGTGGGCCCGGGCCATGGCACTAGACCGACACGCCCGGTGGGACTCCCACCGCCCCCGAGGGGCGAGGACGGTGGGAGTTGGGGGAGACAAGATTCGCGTCACGTCCGTGCGATAGCCCTCGTCGCCGGCCACCAAGCCAGCGGGACGCGTCGCGCGCCCTTTCGCGGGCGCTCAGCAGAGCTGCGCTTGAGTGTCGGTGGGTGGCGTCGTGCCCGTTGTTTGGGTGGTTGGCGGCTCCGCTGCTCGTGTCGGATCGGATTGTGGTGTCAGGCCGCAATTGCGCTCTCCATGCAGTCCTCGCACTCGCCGATCCCCTGCAGTTCGATTTCCAGCGGTGCGTGGTTTGAGGGCCGGCGTCCCTGCCGATAGGCGTGCTTGACTTCACAGCGGGTGATGTGTTCTGCAAGCTTGCTGCTGGCCAGGGCAAGATCGATGCGCAGGCCGTAGTCCCGCGCGTAGTGGCCGTCGCGCTGGTCCCAGCAGGTGTAGCCGTGCTCGTCGGGGTGCAGGTGGCGGTATACGTCGAGCAGCTCTCCATCGTGCAGGATGTGGCGCAGATCCTCGCGCTCGGCCGCGGCTGTTTGGTAGGAGCCTTCGAGCCACGTGGGCTCGTAGACGTCGCTGTCGGAGGGGGCTACGTTGAAGTCGCCGGCGATCAGCAGCGGGTGGTAGTGGTCGTGGCAGGCTTGGTTGGCGACCGCCTCGAGAAACGCCAGCTTGCCCGAGTCGTCGAGTTCCTCGCGCGTGGGACCGGCGGGTACGTATACCGAGCCGAGTGTGAGCCCCGCGCAGGTCGTCTCAAGCCAGCGTCCCTGTGCCAGGTCATGCTGGCCCGCGAGCGAACGGCAGCGGCGCGTGACGCGGTGGTCTTCGCGTACCAGGATCGCTACCCCGCCGTTGCGCCGGCCCGGGCTATGCTCGGCACGGTAGCCGAGCTGCTCCAAGCGCCTGTGCGGGAAGTGACGGAACGGGCAGCGCGTCTCCTGCAGACACACCATGTCGGGGCGCTCCCGGCGCAGCATCTCGGCGATGCGCGGCATCCGGGCGCGAATCCCGTTGACGTTCCAGCTGATGATTCTGAGCCCTTGCGAGTCGTGTGCGGTCATCGTTGCGGTTCCCCTCGTGGTGGTCTTTCGCAGTGGCGCCGTCGCCTTCGAGCCGACGCCCCAATCCCTCTGCTGTGATGTTTGTGTCCCTGTCCCCATGTCCCGTTCCTCGTGTCGCGATTTCCTTCTCCGTGTAAACCAGTCTCTACACAAAAGCTGAAACTGAGTCCTACACAACTGGACACAATAGGTGGGACATCGAGAAACGTCTATAGGTCGTATGGCCAAATTGACGACACGCCATTGGACATTAAGGTGCATGCGTGTCCGGGGTTTGGCCGGATACCGTCCGCGCGCGGCTCTACCTTCCAGATCGTGCTTGTCAACGAGTTCACAGACGGCATAGAGATCGCCCAGCCGCTACTGGTGCGCGCGGTTGAGCGCCGTGCTCGCCGTGACGGCGGCGACTACCTACGCCTGCAACTCGGCGACCGTACTGGCGCGGTGGTAACGATGGTGTGGGAGGACCTGCCGGAGATAGAGCGCCTGGCCACCCCTGGTACTGCGGTGTACGTAAATGGTCGCTATACCGTGCACCCGCGCTTCGGCCCACAGATAAACCTCCGTTCGCTCGCCCCGGCCGACCCGGGGAGTTTTGACCTGGCTCAGCTGCTGGACGGCCCGGCCCGCTCGCCGGAGCAGATGGAGGAGGACCTGCGCGAGCTGATCGCGACTGTGCGCAACCCCCACCTTGCGATCTTGCTGGAGCGGATATTCGGCGAGGGCTCACGGCTGTGGGCGCGCTACGAGACAGCGCCCGCAGCCAAGTACTACCACCAGGCCTATCGCCACGGGCTGCTCGAGCACTGCCTCGGCGTCGCTCAGGGTGTCAGCGCGATTTCGGCGACGTTCCCCGGTATCGACCGTGACGTGGCGGTGACCGGAGCGCTGTTGCACGACATCGGCAAGCTCGATGCCTACACGGACGAGGAGGGCGGGCAGAGCCAGGCGATCGACCTCACTGACCTCGGTCGCCTGCACGGGGAGATAGCGCTCGGCTACTACCGCATCCGCCGCACGATCGAGGACATCGATGGCTTCCCCGAGGAGTTGGCGTGGGCGGTGGGGCACATCGTGCTCGCCCATCACGGCTCGCTGGAGCATGGCAGTCCGGTGGTGCCGTGCACGCGCGAGGCCACACTCGTGCACATGATCGACAACCTCGGCGGGCGATTGGGCAGCTTCGACCGGATCGAGAAGGAGCTTCCGCCGGGCGCGCGCTGGTCGAGCTTCGACCGCGGCATCGGAGCGGGCGCCTGGTTTGGCGAGCGTGAGCAGAACGGCCCCTGCGAAGAAGTCGCGGCCGCTCCGTCGAGCGCTCCCGCGCGCGAAGCGGCCTGAGCGCGCTCTTCTCTTCGCGTCTCGCCAGCCTCGCCACGTCCACGGCCGACCGGGGCGTCTCCCGCGGCGAAGCAAGTGTGTCGGGCGGGCGTCAAAAACCCGCAAATAGCGAGCGGGATGTCTCCCGGGCGAATACGTCTCGCCATCGGGTTCTATCTTTGATGGCAGATGGCCAAGGACACCGAGAAGCTGATCCGCCAGTTGTCGCTGATCTCATACCTGATGGCCGAGCGCAGGCCGGTCACGGCGCTTGAGATCAGGCGCGACGTGGAGGGCTACAGCGGCATGAACGAGGACGCGTTCGCGCGTCGCTTCTACGCCGACCGCTCGGAGCTGGAGTCGCTGCGTATACAGCTCACCGTCGATCGTCCCGCCGACGGCGCCGCCGAGCAGGAGAACTACTCGCTGCGGCCGGAGAACTTCCACCTCCCCGCAATCGAGTTCTCAGACGAAGAGCTGGCCGCGCTGCAGGCGGCGCTGCACCTGCTCGACGGGAAGTTCGCCTACGCCGAGCCGCTGCGGCTCGCGCTGCAGCAGATCACATGGGGGCGGCCGAGTCCTCTGCGTGCCCCCGAGCAGCGCTCAGTGGCGCTCGGGATCACCGCTTCGGCAGACGGGCACGAGCTGTCGGTGCGTCTCGCCAAGGTTGAGACCGCGATCTTCCGCAACAAGACGATCACCTTCGAGTACTACACGATGGCCCGCGACGAGGTTGGGTCGCGTCGCGTGGACCCCTACCACCTGCTGTTTCAGGGCGGCGAGTTCTATCTGCTCGGCTATGCCCACGAGCGAGAGGCGATCCGCGTGTTTCGCCTCTCGCGTATCCGCGGCAAGGTTTCCTATGCGACCAAGGCCGAGCACGACTTCAGACGTCCCGCCGACTTCGACCCGCGCGAGTACGCCAACCGGGCAGAGTGGCGTCTCGGTGAGGAGCAGGGCGTTGCGGAGGTGCTGATCGGCGAGCGCATCGCGTGGCAGATCGAACGCCACTTCGGGCGCTTCGGGGAGATGGGGCCGGCCGGCGAGGAGGGACAGCACCCCGGCGACAGGCTCCTGCGCACGAGCTACTCCAACCCACGCATGATCGTCTCCTGGGTACTCGGCCTCGGCGAGCACGCGCGACTGCTTGGCCCGTGCGAGCTGGTCGAGGAATATGGGCGCAGGCTCGCGCTGCTGGAGGAGCTGCACTGCGAGACACTTGAGCTGGCCGAACGTGTGCCGATAGTCGAGGAGACCTCGAGTGGCGGCTCCTCCGCGGCGGCCGACAGGCGCGCGGACCGCGCGGCAGCCGGTACCGAGCGCGACGCTCAGGGCGAAGCCGCGATCCGTCCGGAGCGCTTTGCGCGGCTTGTGACGCTCGCAAGCATCCTGATCCGCGCCGGCCGGCGCGGCGAGCGCGTGAACATCGCCGAGTTGCGCGCGCAGCTGCAGATCAGCGACGAGGAGCTGCGCGAGGACATCAATGTGCTGAACGTCGTCAACTTCGGTGGCGGCTCGTATGTGCTGTACGCCGAAGTCCTTGAGGAGGAGGGCGAGATCGATGTCGATCCGGAGCCCTATAGTGACAACTTCGACCGGCCCGCAAGGCTGCTTCCGGTCGAGGCCAAGGCGCTCGTCGCCGCGATCGACCTGATCGGCGAGCACATCCCCGAGGGTTCGCTTGCCTCGGCGCGCGAGAAGATCGTGGCGGCGCTGGGTGAGGATCCGATGGAGCAGGGATTGCAGGTCGCCCACGCGCGCAGCGACGACTCGGAGGTCGCGCGCACCGTGTCTCGCGCGATCGTCGAGCACAGGCTGGTAGAGCTTGATTATTACAAGGAGAACGAGGACGAGTTCTCGCTGCGTCGCGTCGAGCCCTACGCGCTCACCAACGGCCAGGAGGGCTGGTACGTGGCCTCGTTTGATCCCGACAAGCAGGACATGCGCCACTTCCGCCTCGATCGCATCAGACGCGCCCACGTGACCAAGGAGACGTTCGATCCGCGTCCCGAGGTCGATCCGGGCGCCGAAGTGGAGGGCTGGATGCGCACCGGCGAGGTACGGGCGTCGCGCATCGCACGCGTGTGGATCTCCCCCGAGCGGGCACGCTGGGCACGCGAGCAGCGGCGCGTCAGCGAGGAGCTTCTCGACGGGTCGATCGTGGTCGAGTTGAGCTTTGCCGGCACAGACTGGCTGGTGCGCGAGGTGCTCAAGGAGGCCGGCGACGCGGTCGTGCTCGAGCCCGAGGACGCTCGCGACGCGGTGCTCGCCGCGGTTCAGCGCCTGCGTGCGGTGCCCGCCGGGGTATCGTGAGCCGCTGCGCGCTGATCGTGACCAGCACGCCTTCGCCTGCCGGCTTGCGGCGATGAGCCGCCGCGAGCAGATCAAGATGAGCGACGTCGAGGTGGCGTCGTTCCTGGCCGAAGAGCGCACAGTCACGTGCGCGACCGTCGGGCCACGAGGTTGGCCGCACCTGATGCCGTTGTGGTACGTGTTGCGCGATGCTCTCGCCGGCGAGCCGGGTCCACGAATCTGGGCATGGACCTATGGGTCCTCCCAGAAGGTGCTCAACCTGCAGCGCGATCCCCGCGCCACGCTGCAGGTCGAGGCGTGCGAGCGCTACGAGGAGCTGCGCGGCACGATGCTCGAGTGTGAAGTCGTCGTGCATAGGGACATCGATGTGGTGCGCCCGCTCGGCGAAGAGATCCTGCGGCGCTATGCCACGCCGCGAGACGAGCCCCCGGTCCAGACGCTGCCAGCGGAGGTTGCGGCGATGGTCGCCAAGCAGGCTGCCAAGCGTGTCGGACTTGAGTTCGTCGAGCTGCGACGCACTAGCTGGGATCACCGCAAGCTCGCCGGCGTGTACTGAGAAGCTTGAGGGCCCATGCCCTCATCGCGCCCCGTCGGTACGCTTCCCGGCGAATGGAGTCTCTGAAGGGTCTGATCCTCTCGGGTGGCAAGGGCACGCGGCTGCGCCCGATAACCCACACGAGCGCTAAGCAGCTCGTGCCGGTGGCCAACAAGCCCGTGCTGTTCTACGGGATCGAGGCGATGGCGGCGGCCGGCGTGCGCGAGGTCGGGATCATCATCGCGCCGGAGACCGGCGAGGAGATCAGACAGGCGGCCGGTGACGGATCGCGCTTTGGCGTGAACATCGAGTACATCGTGCAGGACGAGCCGCTGGGCCTGGCGCATGCGGTATTGACCGCCGAGCCCTTCCTCGGCGACAGCCCGTTCGTGATGTATCTCGGCGACAACCTCTTGCAGGGCGGCATCTCAGATCTGGTGGCCGCCTTCCGCGAGCACGAGCCCGACGCGCTGATTCTGCTCACGCCCGTGCCCGACCCACAGAACTATGGCGTCGCCGAGCTGGCCGAGGCCGCGCCGGGTGAGGTGGGCCAGGTGGTCAAGCTCGTGGAGAAGCCCTCCGATCCGGCGACCGATCTGGCTCTCGTGGGTGTGTATATGTTCACCGCTCAGATCCACGACGCCGCTCGCGCGATCGAGCCCTCGGAGCGGGGCGAGCTTGAGATCACAGACGCGATCCAATATCTCGTGGACGCTGGGCAGCGTGTCGAGCCGCACGTCGTGCGCGGCTGGTGGAAGGACACGGGACGGCTCGAGGACATGCTCGAGGCCAACCGGCTGGTCCTCGACAACCTCACCGAGTCTGTCAAGGGTGAGTTGATCGACTCGCAGGTCGATGGGCGCGTGGTGGTCGAGGCCGGAGCGCATCTGGAGCGCACGACCGTGCGCGGTCCGGCCATCGTGGGTGCGGGAGCGAGATTGTGCGACTGCTACATCGGCCCCTACACGGCCATCGGCGAGAACTGCCACATTTCGAACTCTGAGGTCGAGCACTCGATCCTGCTGGCCGGCTCCTCGGTGTGCGACCTGGACGGACGCATGGAGTCCTCGCTGCTCGGCCGCAACGTGACGGTTCGTCGCGGCGACCGTCAGCCGCGCGCGTATCGCTTCATGGTTGGCGACAACTCCGATATTTCGATCCTGTAGAGGAGGGGCAGTGCGGATTCTGCTCACGGGCGCCATGGGGATGCTCGGACATGACGTGCGCCGTGTGGCCGAGCGCGCCGGGCATGAGCTGATTCTCGTGGACCTGCCTGAGCTTGACATCGTCAACGAGCGGGCCGTGCTCGCCTTCTACGAGCGCGAGCGACCCGAGGCAACGATCAACTGCGCCGCGTGGACCGACGTCGATGCTGCCGAGAGCAATCCCGAGGCTGCCTGCGCGGTAAACGCCGACGGTGCCGGCAACCTCGCCCGCGCGGCCGCCGGTATCGGCACACCGTTGCTGCACATATCGACCGACTACGTATTCGACGGCGTTGCTCCGCTCGACGGCGAAGGCCACCCACGTCCCTACCTGGAGTCCGATCCGACGGGTCCCCGCTCGGTGTACGGCGAGAGCAAGCTCGCCGGCGAGCGGCAGGTGCTCGACGCCGCGCCGGATCACGCGGTTGTACGGACCGCCTGGCTCTACGGCATCGACGGAGCGAACTTCGTCGCCACGATGCTGCGTCTCGCCGGCGAGCGCGACTCGGTGCGGGTGGTGGACGATCAGGTCGGCTCGCCGACATGGTCGGGACACCTTGCGCCAGCGGTGCTGGGGCTGCTCGAACGGGGCGTCAGTGGGCTTGTGCACCTCACCGGTGCGGGTTCAGTGTCGTGGAATGGCTTTGCCAAGGAGATTTTCCGTCAGGCCGAGATCGACTGTCGCGTCGAGGTGGCTTCGAGCGCTGAGATGGCGCGGCCAGCCCCCAGGCCGGCGTTCTCGGTGCTCGAGACAGAACGCGAGGATGTCCTGCCGATGCCCGACTGGCGCGACGGCCTGGCCGGCTACCTCGCGGCACGGATCGGTCTCAACCGCTCATGAGCTGCACGGCAAGCTGGGCCAGCACACAAGCTGGCCGATCGGAGTTCCTATCGATCTCCGATCGATAGGACGCCGCCCAGCGCCGTCATGCGCGCTCATGATGGGATGATGTGCTCATGAAGCTTCTGGTTTGCGGTGGCGCGGGATTCATCGGCTCCAATTTCGTGCGCTTGCGCCTGCGCGAGCATGGTGACGAGGTGGTGGTGCTCGACAAGCTCACCTACGCCGGGCGCGAAGAGAACTTCCACGACTTTGCCGCCGATCCCGGCTTCCGTTTCCTGCACGGCGCCATCGAGGACCCTGAGGCGGTCGCGAACGCGCTCGACGCGGGCGGAGCAAACCCGATCGATGCGATCGTCAACTTCGCTGCCGAGACGCACGTGGACCGCTCGATCGCCGAGCCCGACGCGTTTGTGAGGACCCACGCACTGGGAACCTACGTGCTGCTGGAGGCGGCGCGCGAACGGCAGCTGCACTACCTGCAGGTGTCTACCGACGAGGTGTATGGCTCGATCGAGGACGGGTCGTTCACCGAGGACTCGCCGTTGCGGCCGTCCTCGCCCTACTCGGCCACCAAGACCGGCGCCGACCTGCTCGTGCAGAGCTATTTCCACACCTACGGCCTGCCGGCTGCGATCTGCCGTGGCTCCAACAACTATGGCCCCTACCAGTACCCGGAGAAGCTGATCCCTCTGATGATCCTCAACGCGCTGCACGGCGATCCGCTGCCGGTGTATGGCGACGGGATGCAGGTGCGCAACTGGATACACGCGACCGACTTCGGGCGCGCGATCGGCCACGTGCTCGAACACGGCGAGCCCGGTGAGGTCTACAACGCGGGCGGTCCGGACGAGTGCGCCAACATCGAGGTGGTGGGACGCATCATCGAGCTGACCGGGGCCGATCAGTCTCTGATCGAGCACGTCACCGACCGGCCGGGCCACGACCGTCGCTACTCGCTCTCCTCCGAGAAGGTCAGGGCGCTTGGCTGGGAGCCGCGCGTACGCTTTGCTGAGGGGCTGGAGCAGACGGTCGCGTGGTATCGCGAGAACGAGTGGTGGTGGAAGCCGATCCGCTCGGGCGATTATCGCGCCTACTACGAGCGCCAGTATGGGCGTTCTTTGGCGTAACCGATTGCCGGCGCTGAGCGGCGTCCTACCGATCGGAGATCGATGGGATCTCCGATCGGCCAGCACACGTGCCCTGAGCACGCTACGGTCCCTGCGTCCTTGCTCAGCTTGGCACTCGGCCCCCGAGCAGGAACGGCGCTCAACTTGGCTACTGAACGCCCGAGACCTTCCAGTGCGAGCCTTCCTTGACCAGCAATAGCGTCGTGACGCGGCTCTTGCCGGAGTAGGTGCTCTTCACGCGCGCGGTTGCCTTGTTGCCGCTTACCGCGATCGACTTGATCGACAGCGTCAGCGCGTCGATCTCGTGCAGCTGATTTTTGAGGTTGGCCTGACACCCCTTCTCGCCCCCGAGGCGTGCCGTCAGTGCAGCCGCGAGGTCGTTTTCGCAGACCTTCTTCTGGTCCAGCGCGGTGGCGTCCGTTTGGAAGTTGGACACGGTTTCGGCGACCTTGTGGCTTTCGCCCTTGTAACCGCTGGTCGATGCGGTTTCACCGCATGCTGACACTCCGAGCGTGAGCGCGAGTACGCAGAGCCCGCCCGTCAGCTGTTTGGCTGAGATCGTCATCGGCGCGTAGCGTACACGTACCGACTGCACGGCCGGCGCTGCGCAAGCAACGCCGGCCGGCTTAGCCCGTCTCAGGCTTGGACGCTTCGCTTCTCTAGCTCTCGTCGTCGCGGCGGTAGCCGAGGCGCGCGGAGATGTTGTCGGCGGTCGCCACCAGGTGGGGGCCGAGCGCGTCCACCAGCTCCTCGAGCGAGATCATCGAGCTGTGCGCGGCGATGTTGACGGCTGCCACGACCTCACGCGACTCGGTGCGAACGGGCGCCGAGATTGAGTGCAGGCCTTGGGCTAGCTCTTCGTCGTTTACGGCCATGCCCTCGTCGAGCACGTGCTCAAGCTCGGTGCGCAGTGCCTTCTTGCTCGTGATCGAGTTGGGTCCGCGACGCGTGAGCGTCATGTTGCCGATCAGATCGCGCTGCTCGGCCTCGGGAAGGTTCGCGAGCAGCACCTTGCCCATCGAGGTGCAATAGGCCGGCAGGCGCGAACCGGGACGTAGGTTCAGATCGATCTTGTTCTGTCCGCGACGGAAACTGCGCGCACGATCGACATACAGGATCTCCGGCCCGTCAAGCACGGACATGTTGACCGTGTAGCTGGTGCGCTGGCGCAACTCCTCCAGGTAGGGACGCGAATGCTCGCGCAAACCCGTCGAGTTGAGCGCGGACATACCGAGGTCGGTGACCCGCAGCCCGAGGCGATACTTACGCGACGCGCCCTGCTCGAGAAACCCGAGCGCGACCAGCGTGATCACATAGCGATGGGTCGTTGAACGACTCATACCGAGATCGTCGGCGATATCGGCGATACCGAGCACCGGACGCTCAGGAGTGAAGCAACCGAGGATCGCTAGTCCTCGCTCCAACGATTGCGAATAACGTGGCTCGCGAAGGCTTGGGATCGACCACTCGCCCTCTTGGCCGTTTTTGGAAGAATTCGAACTTACTCTAGGCATTTGCGCTATGGCCCCTATCCGTAGTGGCGGAGGTGCCTATAGATGGGTGCACCCCTGTTTGAACAGTCATCATACTTGGGAATGCCGATGACCTCAATCGCAACGAGCACTTCCGCACGCGCTGGAATCGTGTTTGCGCCGAAATTCCCCCGCGGAGGGCTACGCCGGGGGTTACGTTTTACTTTCCATGACACCCGGCGAGAGGCGCGTATCAGCTTTATCCGTGCGGGTTTTGCCCGTGTAGGGGGGTTTTCCGAACCACCTGAAGTGGCCAAGCGACAGGACCATAAATAAATGCCTAACTATTCAGAACTGAATATTCAAGATTCGAACTTTAGGCTTGTGCCGGGGCTATGGGCGAGCGCTTGACCTATACGAGCGGATCGCTCGGGGACAGGCTGGACGACGAATTCGAGCGAGCGCTCGTCAGCGCTCGTCAGGCCGCGCCGGAGCCATTTACTCACACGATCGCCGGGCGCCCGTGTGCCGAGGGGGAGCTGTTCGAGCGCCGCGAGCCGTCCGAGGCGAACGGTCACCTCGGTCGCGCCCATGCCGCCGATGCCACCACCGTCGCGCGTGCGCTGCGTGCCGCGCGCGACGCTCATTCTGAGTGGGCCGCCACACCCCACGTCGAGCGCTGCGCGCGGATGCGCACACTCGCCGCGGCAATCGGTGAGCGTCACGTAAAGCTGGCCGCCGTCGTCAGCCTGGAGACAGGTAAGACGCGGGTCGAGTCGATCGCGGAGGTGCAGGAGGCGATCGACTTGATCGACACATATTGCGAGCAGATCGAAGCGGCCGACGGGTTCACCTCGCCGCTTGAGAGCTTTGTCGCGGACGAGCACAACGTCGAGACGCTCCGGCCCTATGGCGTGTTCGGAGTGATCGCGCCCTTCAACTTTCCTGCGGCGCTCCTCCTAAACATGCTCTCCGCGGCCCTGATAGCCGGTAACACGGTGGTCGCCAAGCCCTCCGAGGTAGCACCGTGGACGGCGGCCTTGATCGGCGAAGCGCTCGCCGCCGCCGACCTGCCGCCGGGAGTGCTGAACATCGTGCACGGCGGTCCCGACACCGGCCGCGCGCTCGTCGCGGGGGAGATCGACGGCATCGCGTTCACCGGTTCGGTTCCGGTCGGGCGGGAGATCGCGCGAGTGCTCTCAGAAGGTCGCTGGACGCGTCCGGTGTTGGCCGAGATGGGCGGCAAGAACCCGGCGATCATCACCGCCAACGCTGATCTGGAGAAGGCGGCGGAGGGCGTCGCCAGAGCCGCGTTCGGGCTGTCGGGGCAGAAGTGCAGCTCCTGTTCTCGGGTGATCGTGTTCGAGCGGGTTCATGACGAGTTCATGGAGCGGCTGTGCGCCTTTGCCGCGACGCTCACGGTCGGGGACCCCTCCGACCGTGGCGCCGCGCTGGGGCCGGTCGTGGACGAGCGGGCGGTCGCACGCTTTCGCGAGAGTGTCGCCAGTGCCGTCCGCGACGGGAGGATCGTCGCGGGCGGAGGCATCCCGACCACTCCCGGGCACTTCGTCGAGCCGACCGTGGTGTGCGATTTGCCGGCCGCCCACCCGCTGACGCGCCGCGAGCTGTTCCTACCGTTTCTGACTGTGACGCGCGTCGCGGACATGGCGGCTGCCATCGCCGAGGCGAACGCGGTCGACCACGGTCTCGCGGCTGGGATCTTCAGCGAGTGCGAGCAGGAGGTGCGCGAGTTCTTGGATCTGATCGAAGCTGGCGTGCTGTATGTCAACCGTCGCGCGGGTGCCACCACCGGAGCATGGCCGCGCTCGCAGTCTTTTTGCGGATGGAAGGCGAGCGGCCTCACGGGCAAGGGTGGGCTGGGGCCGTATTATCTGCCGCAGTTCATGCGCGAGCAGAGCCGCACGATCGTGAGGTGATGGCCGGTTGCCCCAGCGCGACACGGTTCACTGGTACGCCGGACCGAGCACTTTCTATCGTGCACCGCAGGTGGCTCCGCGGGAGTTGCCGGCAGGCTCGGTGGCTGTGCTGGGTGTTCCGCTGGACTCCTGGACGCTGGGGCGCAACGGGCAGCGCTATGCCCCGCGCGCGATTCGCGAGGCATCGCTGTATCTCGCCGGCTACTACGGCCTTCAGAGCGAGCCGGTGGGCTATGTGAACGTCGACGACGGCCGTGTCTGGACCGTTCCTGAGCAACCCCGCCTGTTCGACGTGGGCGATGTGCGCATCCACCAAGGCGACGTGCAGGCGCAGATCGAGGCGATCGCGGGACCGGTTGCCGCGATCGTGCAACGCGGGGCGATGCCCGTCGTGATCGGTGGCGATCACTTCGTTCCCTACCCATCCTTCATCGGTTATGCGCGCGGGGTGCGCGAGCGCACCTCCGGCGCGAAGGTCGGCTTCCTGAACATCGACGGGCACTTCGACCTGTGGGACGAGTTCCGCGACATGGGTCGCCTCAACCACGGCACCTTCGCGCGTCGCATCAGTGAGCATGAGGCGGTCGGAAACATGGTCTGGTGGGGGCTGAACGGAGGAAATATCGCCGAGCCCGAGCAGCTGCGGATTTGCCAGGAGCGTGGCTTCGTGGGCTATACGCTCGCTTCGATTCGCCGCCGTGGAGTGCTCGAGACGATGCGCGAGGCGCTGGAGATCGCTTGCGAGGGTGTCGAGCACCTGTATGTGACGTTCGATATCGACGCGACCGACGGGGCATACGCGCCAGGCACCCACAGCATCGTCGTCGATGGCCTCACTTCCGGCGAGGTGCTGGCCGCTCTAGCCGTCCTCCCCGAGTTCCAAAATCTCGGTGCATTTGACGTATGCGAGATGATTCCACAATACGATGTGGGGGGAGGGCGCACCGCGCGCTACGCGGCGCACGCGATCCTCACGGTTATTGGCAACCGGGTGCTCGACTCCAAACAATCGATATCGCGAGGAACTCTTGACGCTGTGTTCCGCTGAGAGGGCGTTGCGCGGTAGCTGGTTTTAGGTCATCGAGTCCGAGCGGAGAGGAAGTGGTGCGCAGATGCGGTCATTGGTTAGGAGCAGGTGGGGATTGTTGAGTGTGGTCGGGCTGCTGGCGGTGTCGCTGGGCGTGAGTGCCTGCGGTAGTAGCTCCAAAAGCTCGACCACACTCACGATCGGGGGCTGGGGCAGCCCGATCGACGAAGCAACCCAGAAGTCCTACCTGACCCCGTTTGGCGCCGAAACCAAAACGGGTTCGCGCTTCGTCGACGCTCCGGGCACCCAGCTTGCACGCGTGGAAGCTCAGAACCAGGCCAAAAAGATCGAATGGGACGCGCTCGACTCGGTCGGCGGGGGTACCGCCTATGCGCTTGCGGGCAAGCACGAGCTGGCGACGCTGCCGGCCTCCCAGAAGGCTGAATTGGAACGGGAGCTTGGGGCCGTCAACGTGACATCGTTCGGGTTTGCGCACGGAAACGTCGGCAACGTGATCGTGTGCAATATGGCGAAGATGAAAGGCTGCCCTGCCAACATGGCACAGTTTTACAACACGAAGCTGTATCCCCAGTCGCGCATGTTTGCCGGGATTGAACCGATCGAGGCAGTCACGACCGCCGAGGTCGCGGCTGGAATGCCGATCTCCCAGACGGCCACGACGCCTGTGAACATAAAACGCACGATCAACACGCTCGAAGGGCTCAAGCCGAAGATCAAGGTGTTTTGGCAGTCGGGCGAACAGCAGGTGCAAGCGATGCACAGCGGTCAGGTGGATATGGGGATCATGTGGAGCAACCGCGCATACGAACTTGAATCTCAGGGAGTGAAAATCAAGGTCGTGTGGCTGGGCGGCGCCTACGAACCGAGCTTCTGGACGGTGCTCGCCGGGGCACCGCACGAAGCGACGGCGTTCAAGCTGCTCTCGTGGATCGCCAGCCATCCGAAGAACCAGGCGCAGTGGGCAAAGGAAATCCACATTTCCGTGCCGAACCCGCAGGCGCTGAAATATCTGCCGGCGTCCTTCAGCGAACAGCTCGCCGACAATCCCGTCAACTACAAGCAGATGGCGGTGCCGAACTTCCCCTGGTATGCCCAGCACGGCACCGAACTGGACACCGCTTACGAGAACTTCCTGCGCGGATAGTCGAGACTCCCGACGCGGGAGCGAGGCTGCGCATGTCCGCTGAGGGCTTGCGTGGAGTGTTCGCGGACCCACCCGACCCGGGTCCGCGAACACGCACCTGCGCCGGCACGGGCGCCCGTGCCTGGGCGCCCGTGCTCGGCAACGGCTGGGCGCTGGTGCTGGTGGCGCCGCTGCTGATTGTGCTTGCGGGTTTGGTGCTCTACCCGCTGGCGAGACTGACGGTCGATTCGCTCACCACCGGGGCTGGGCTTGACAACTATGCGGCCGTGTTCGAAAGCTCCGCCGGTCGTCGCTCGCTGATAACGACCTTCGTCGCGGCGGGACTGGTAAGCGTTGTCGCGGTCTCGCTGGGCGGGCTGCTCGCCTGGTACCTGCGCACCGCCAGGGGCTCGGCGATGAAGGTGCTGCTGTGGCTGGCGGTGCTCGTGCCCTTCTGGATGGGCACGGTTGTGAAGAACTACTCGATTGTGCTGCTGCTGTCGGCCGAAGGGCCGCTGAACAAGGTGGTGCAGGCGCTGGGGCTGGGGTCGGTGTCGCTGCTGTACACCTCCGCCGCGGTGGCGATCGGGATGGTGTACACGATGGTGCCCTATGCGGCGCTCACCCTGTACGGGGTGTTCCTCTCGGTGGACGAGACGCTGCTCGACGCCGCGCGTGGGATGGGTGCTTCGCGGTCCTATGCGGCGCGCACTGTCGTGTTGCCGCTCGCGCTCCCCGGCATTGTGGCGGCGACGGCGCTCGTGTTCGCTATCTCACTCGGATTCTATGTCACGCCGGTGCTGCTCGGGGGCGCGCAAACACCGTTCCTGGCGAGCTTTATAAGCGATTACATCTTCACGTTTTTCGACTATCCGGTGGCGAGCGCCGCTTCGGTGATCCTGCTGGTGGGGGCGATCGCGGTCCTTGGCGGCGCGTTGCTTTTGGTGGGGCGCGAGCGCCTCGGGCGCGCGGTGGCTTGATGGCGAGTACCGCCGCCAGTTCCTCGCCGCGGCGACTGTCGCGCGGTTCGATGGCCGGCGATCGCGCCACGCGCGCGGCGGGTGGTGGTGTGGTGGCGGCAATTGTGCTGGCGATGCTCGTGCCGCCCGCGATGGTGGTCGCGCTTTCGTTCTCCGGTGAACGCTACTTCGATTTTCCGCCGCACTCGTGGGGGCTGCGCCAGTATCGCGTGTTGCTGGAAGATCCGCGCTGGGGCTCGGCGCTGTGGCTGTCGGTGAAGATCGCGGTGCCGGTGGCGTTGCTGGCGGCAGCGGTTGTGGTGCCGGCGCTGTTTACCTTCCATCGCAGCCGTCTGCCCGCCCGCAACGCGCTTCAGCTCGGCGGTTTGACTGGGCTGGTGCTGCCCGTGTCGGCCTATGCGGTCGCGATCTATGGGGTGTTCGTGCAGACCGGGCTGCTCGGCACGTACTTCGGCCTGGTGCTGGCCGACCTGACGCTCGCGATCCCGGTGATGCTGCTGGTGACCAGCCCGGCGCTCAGCCGGATACCTGAGGAGCTGGAGTTGGCGGCGATGGTCGCCGGCGCAAGTCGCGCGCGTGCCTGGATTGAGATCACGGTGCGGCTGCTCGCGCCCGCGATTCTTGCGGGCGGCGTGCTGGCGTTTATGACGAGCTTCGACGAGTCGGTGTTCATCAACTTCCTCGGCGGCCCAGGTCAGGAAACGTTGCCCCGGGCGATACTCGATTCGGTTCGCTTCGGGCTCGACCCGGTCGTGACCGCAATCGCGACGCTGCTGATACTCGGCACGAGCGCTGCGATGATCTTCGCCGTGCGACTCACGCGTGACAGGGGATGAGCGAGCTTGTCCTTGAGATATCAGCGCTTGAGAAGTCCTATGGCGCCACGCGTGCGCTGCGCTCGGTCGATCTGTGTGTGTATCGGGGTGAGCTGCTTACACTGCTCGGCCCGAGCGGATCGGGCAAGACGACACTGCTGAAGACGATTGCGGGATTCGAGGCGCCCAGCGGCGGTGAGGTGCGTCTGCGTGGGCGTGACATCTCGCGCTTGGCGCCGGCGCGTCGCGGTGTGGGCATGGTGTTTCAGCACTATGCGCTGTTTCCCCATATGACCGTCGCTCAGAACATCGGGTATGGACTGAAGCTGCGCCGCACCCCGCGGGTCGAGCGCGAGCGCCGGGTGGGCGCGATGCTCGAGTTGCTGCGCCTCGACGGCCTGCAGGCGCGCTATCCGCGCCAGCTCTCTGGTGGTCAGCAACAGCGCGTGGCGCTTGGCCGCGCGCTTGCCTACGATCCGCAGATCATCCTGATGGACGAGCCGCTCGGCGCGCTGGACAAGGCACTGCGCGTGGAGATGGAGCAGGAGATTCGCTCGCTGCACCGCGAGCTTGGCGCGACGATCGTGTATGTAACTCACGACCAGCAGGAGGCGCTCGCGCTGTCGGACAGGATCGCGATCATGCGCGACGGGGAGATCGTGGGGCTGGGGTCGCCGGAGGGCCTCTACGCTCACCCGCCCAACGCGTTTGTGGCCAGCTTCTTCGCGAACGCCAACCTGCTTGCGGTGGAGGAGGCGGTGGCGCTCGGCGACGGGACGGCGCGTGTGCGTTGCGCCGGCTGCGAGATCCGCTGCGAGGCGAGCGCCGCGATCGCGCCGACATCCGCCGGCGAGGCGACGCTGGCGGTGCGCCGTCACAGCTTGCGCCGGGCGCACTCGGAGGGCGCACTGCGGCTGCGGGGCACTGTTGCCGAACTGTTGCTGTTCGGCGACGAGCAACAGGTGGGCGTCGATGTCGAGGGGCTTGGCCGCGTGGTCGCGACGATGCAGACGCGCGAGTGCACAGACCTGACGCTGGGCTCGACGATCGAGTTGTACGCGCCGGCGGGCGAGCCGGTGTTGGTGGGCCAGTGAGCGGCGAGCACGCAGCAAGCGGCAAGGATCTGTACGAGCGTGCGCGAGCACTGTTCCCTGGCGGAAGTTCGCGCACGACGCTGTTCGTGGCACCGCACCCGCCCTATGCGAGTCGCGGCGAGGGCTGGCGCCTGACCGATACCGACGGGCATGAGCTGATTGACCTGCACTGCGATTTCTCGGCGCTGGTGCACGGGCACGCGTTTGCGCCGGCGCTCAAGGCCGCATCGGCCGCGCTGGCGCAAGGGTCGGCGTTTGGGTTGCCTAGCGCAGCCGAGGTTGAGCTGGCCGAGCACCTGGCTCGGCGGATCGGGTGGGCGCCGCGGGTGCGCTTTACCGGGTCGGGCACGGAGGCCGTGATGGCCGCGGTCAGGGCCGCGCGCGCCGCCACCGGGCGCGAGCTGGTGGTGCGCTTCGAGCACTGCTATCACGGCGGTTGGGACGCACTGGCGCAGCCGGGGGCGCGGGGCGTGCCAGCTGGCACCCGCCAAGCCGTACAGACTGTGCCGCTGGGAGACGCCGACGCGTTTTGCACCTTGCTCGACTCCTATCCGGGGCAGGTGGCGTGCGTGCTGCTCGATCTGATGCCCAATCGTGCCGGCCTGCATCCGGTCGAGCGCTCCTTTGCCGAGCTGGTGCGTGAGCAGACGCGCGAGCGCGGTATTGCGCTGATCCTGGACGAGGTGATCACGTTTCGGATGGCGAGGGGGGGTATGCAGGAGCTGTATGGGATCGAGGGCGACATCGTGACGCTCGGCAAGTCGATTGGTGGCGGCTTGCCGGTCGGCGCGCTTGCGGGCAGGCCGGAGCTGATGGACGTGTTCGACCCGCACAACCCGAGCGCGGTCGGGCTCGCGGGCACGTTTTCGGCCAATCCCGTGTCGATGCGGGCTGGGCTGGCGGCGCTGGGAGCGCTGGGAGCGGCGGAGGTAGAGCGGATCGGTGTGCTCGGCGAGCGCTTGCGCGCAGGCTTGCGCGAGCGCGGTTACACGGTCGCCGGAGCGGGCTCGCTGGCCAAGCTGCACTCGCCCGACATGTCCCCCCTGTGGCGTTCGGCTTATCGTAGGGGTGTGTTGATTGGTGCCGACGGACTGATGAGCCTGTGCACTCCGATGGACGAGCAGACGATCGACCGCGCGCTGCGGGCGTTCGAGCAAGTCGCCGCCGATTGCTCGGACTCGTTCGGTCGGGTGGACGATTGACGGTGAGTGACTCCGGTCCCTTAGTGTGCGTGATCGGTGCCGGCGCGCTTGGCCTGTCAAGTGCGCTCGAGCTGGCGCGGCGCGGCGTCGGGGGTGTGGTGGCGATCGAGGCGCGCCATGTCGCGGCCGGGTCCTCGGGACTGTCGGTGGGGCTCGTGGAGACGCAGTATCTGCAGCGACTGGACATTGAGCTGCGCGTGCGCTCGATGCAGGCGTTTACGAGGTTGCAGCGCGAGCATGGGTTGCGCGTCGTGCGCAACGGGTACCTGCGTCTCGGCCATGGCGAGGATGCGCCCGCGGCGTTTGCTCGCAGCGTTGAGATCCAGCGCGAGCTGGGTGTCGGGGACGCACGCGTGCTCGATCGCGCACAGGTCGCGAGGCTCGTGCCAGACATGCGCGTTGACGATGTGTCGGCAGGGCTGTGGGGGCCGAGCGACGGCTTTATGGACGGCAAGCTCTACTGCGAGCTGCTGGCGGAGCTGGCGGTGGCGGCCGGTGTGGAGTTGCGCCTCGACTGCAAGCTGCTCACGGCACAGCAGCGCGACGACGGCGGCCTGCTTCTGCAGACGAGCGAGGGCGCGCTCGAGTGCGACGTGGCGGTCGACGCCGCCGGCCCGTGGGCTGGCAAGGTGGCAGAGCTGCTCGACTGTCAGGTCGAGCTGATACCGCAGCGGCGCCAGGCATGTGAGGTGAAGCTGGCGCGGGAGCTGTCCTACACGATGCCGTCGGTCGTGGACTACACGCCTGGCAGCGGACTGCAGGGCGTGTATTTCCGCCACGAGGGTCCCGGGCGGCTGATCGCGGGGCTGCACTCTGATGAGCCCTCAGGCGGCGGCGTCGATCCGGACGATTACGCACGCGACGCCGACGAGGAGTTTTTGCAGGCGCTCACCCGTGCGCTGTCGCATCGACTGCCGAGCTTGGGGGACTCGCGGCTGGGCGGAGGTTGGGCCGGGCTGTATCCGATGAGCACGGACGGCCGGCCGCTGGTGGGGCCGGCGCTCGGGTGCACGTCCGTGATCGTCGTCGGTGGCGGTGGCGCGGGCATCCAGATTTCGCCGGCGCTCGGCGAGCTGGTGGCCGACTGGGTGTTGCACGGCGAGCCGCGAACGCTTGCGGGCGCCGAGATGCTGGCTCCGAGTTAGAGCCTTAGGGCCGCTCGCCGCAGCCTGGCAGGCCCTGCCGGTTGTGCGCGGGCAGTGCGGCCAGCACGCGTCGTGCCAGCTGCCCGTCGCCGGTGAGTTGCAGCTCGGTCATGTCGCGCCCGGGCCCGAGTGCCTGCGCCCAGGCGGTGGCGGTGCCGGAGATACTGGCCCAGGGAACGGCGGTGCCGGGCTCGACGAGCGCGATGCGCCCATCCTGGATGTCGAACAACTGGCGGGTGGGCGCTTCGAAATCTTCGATCAGCAGCTCGACGACACCGTTGGGAAGGCTCGAGCCGTCGAGTCGGGCCGGCAGCGCGTGCAGCGTTGCGCTCAAGTCGAGTTGCTCGACTTGCGGAGGGGCGCTGGCTGGCTCGCGCTCGCCGCTTCGGCTTCGCGATGCGACCCTGATCCAGCGCATCCACATGCCCGGGCGCTTGCGCGTTCTCTTTGCGCTGTCCCCGGATAGCTGTTGCGCTTTGTCGTCGGCGCTCACGCGCGGCAGTCTAATGGAACAATCCCGAGAACCGAGTTCGCGCGCCGATCGGACCTGTTCGAGCCAGTTGACAGGCTCTCTGGCGAGGACGCGAGCGCGCTAGCCTCGGCGGACGTGGCTCGCTCCAAACCAGATCCACTCGCCGCCTTCGCCGCCGCCACGCGCGGCTGGTTCGAGGCGTCGTTTCCTGAGCCGACGCCGGCTCAGGCGAAGGCCTGGCCGGCGATATCCAGTGGTGAGCACGTGCTCCTGTCTGCCCCTACGGGATCGGGCAAGACGCTGGCGGCATTCCTGTGGGCGCTCGATCGGCTGAACACGACGACCCGCACCCAGCCTACCGGCGAGCGCGTGCAATCCCCGAGCAGCGGGGTGCGGGTCGTGTATGTGTCGCCGCTGAAGGCGCTGTCGTATGACATCGAGCGCAACCTTCGCGCGCCGTTGCGCGGGATCGGCGCGAATGTGAGCGTGGGCATCCGCACGGGCGACACCTCGCAGGCTGAGCGCGCGGCGATGGCGCGCAAAC
The DNA here is from genome assembly GCA_963776985.1 of uncultured Solirubrobacterales bacterium. GTDB lineage: Bacteria > Actinomycetota > Thermoleophilia > Solirubrobacterales > Solirubrobacteraceae > Palsa-744. The sequence continues at coordinate 1,324,476 of CAVZOV010000004.1, read as the reverse complement.
CGCCGGAGATCCTGATCACGACGCCTGAGTCGCTGTATCTGATCCTTGGCTCGCGTGCGCGCGCGATGCTGAGCACGGCAGAGACGGTGATTGTCGATGAGATCCATGCCGTGGCGGCGAGCAAGCGCGGCGCGCACCTCGCGCTGACGCTCGAGCGACTGGAGGAGCAGGCGAGCGTGGCCGGCTTGCAGCGGATCGGCCTGTCGGCTACGCAGAGCCCGCTAGAGGAGATCGGTCGCTTTCTGGTTGGGCCGAAGCGCAAGGTGCGCATTCTCGACGCGGGCGCGAGCAAGCCGCTGGACCTGCGCATCCATGTGCCGGTCGAGTCGATGAGCGATTTGGGTGGTCCGCCCGCCGCGCCAAGCAGCGACCCGCTGGACCCGCTGGCGGGCGGCGACGCGCCGATCCACGATCATGTGCCCGGCAGCGAGTCGACACGGAATTCGATCTGGCCGGCGATCTACCCGGAGCTGCTGGCGCTGGTGCGCGAGCACCGCTCGACAATCGTGTTCGTCAACAACCGCCGCTCGGCCGAGCGCGTGGCGCTGCGCTTGAACGAGCTGGCCGCGGCGAGCGCGAACGGCGAGCAGCACCCAAATGGCGATGGAGATGGTTTGGATGGGGCCGCCCATGGGGGCGGCCTGCTCGGCGTTCCCGAGGCGCAAGATCGGCCTGTGGCGCTGCGCGAGATTGCACGTGCCCACCACGGCTCGCTCTCACGCGAGGAGCGCACGACGATCGAGGAGCAGCTGAAGGCCGGTGAGCTGCCGTGTCTGGTGGCGACCTCCTCGCTTGAGTTGGGTATCGATATGGGTGCGGTGGACCTGGTCGTACAGATCGAGTCGCCCAAGTCGGTGGCGCGCGGGCTGCAGCGCATCGGCCGCGCCGGCCATGGTGTGGGCGACGTCAGCAAGGGGCGCATCTTCCCGAAGTTTCGCGGCGATCTGCTCGAGTGTGCGGTCGTGTGTAGGCGGATGCGCGAAGGCGCGATCGAGCCGACGGTCGTGCCGCGCAACGCGCTCGACGTGCTCGCCCAGCAGATCGTTGCGATCGCCGCGTCGGCCGAGGAGGATGTCTCGGTCGATGAGCTGTATGCGCTGCTCACACGCACTCACTCCTACTCGGAGCTGCCGCGCGCGCTGCTGGATAACGTGCTGGACATGCTGGACGGGCGCTATCCCTCCAGCGAGTTTGGGGAGCTGCGGGCACGCATCGTGTGGGATCGCGCGGCGGGACGCATTCGCGCGCGCAGGGGCGCTCGTCAGCTCGCGATCGTCAACGCCGGCACGATTCCCGACCGCGGGTTGTATGCGGTGACGCTGCCGGACGGACGGCGCGTGGGCGAGCTGGACGAGGAGATGGTGTACGAGGCACGCCCGGGCCAGGTGTTCCTGCTCGGCGCGTCGTCGTGGCGGATCGAGGAGATCGGCCGCGACCGGGTGATCGTGACCCCCGCCCCGGGCGTGCCGGGCGCTGTGCCGTTTTGGAAGGGCGAGGGGATCGGCCGGCCCAAGGAGCTGGGTGTGGCAATCGGCGCGTTTGCGCGCTCGGCGGTGGACCGGGAGGCGGGGCCGCTGGCGCGCGAATACGACCTGGACGAGCGCGCGGCGGCCAACCTGATCGAATACCTGCGTGAGCAGCGCGCGGCAACGCGGGTGCTCCCCAGCGATCGCACGATCGTGCTGGAGCGCTTTCGCGACGAGATCGGCGACTGGCGGCTGTGTGTGCTCTCCCCCTACGGGGGCCGTGTGCACGCCGCCTGGGGGCTTGCCATCTCCGCGCGCATTCGCGAGCGCTTTGGCATCGACGGGGAGGCGCTGTGGTCCGACGATGGCATCGTCGTGCGCCTGCCCGACGTGGACATCGATGAAGACACGCCGGCCGCCGCGTCGTATGCCGATCTGGTGGCGCTCGACCCCGAGGACGTCGAGGAGGCGGTCGTCGCCGAGCTTGACGGCTCGGCGTTGTTCGGGGCGCGCTTTCGCGAGAACGCCGCGCGCGCGCTGCTGATCCCGCGTGCCTACCCGGGCCGGCGTACGCCGTTGTGGCAGCAGCGGCTGAAGGCGCAGGGGTTGCTCGAGGTGGCGCGGCGCTATCCCGACTTTCCGATCGTGCTGGAGACCTATCGCGAGTGTTTGCGAGACGTGCTCGACCTGTCGGGATTGCGGGAGCTATTGCGTGGCTTGTCCACTCGCGAGGTGGCGTTGGTCGAGGTCGAAACCCCGAGTGCCTCCCCGTTTGCCGGCTCGCTGCTGTTCGACTACGTGGCGAGCTACATGTACGAGGGCGACACGCCGAGCGCCGAGCGCCGCGCGGCCGCGCTGTCGCTCGACCGCGAGCTGCTGCGCGAGCTGCTCGGCCAAGAGGAGCTGCGCGAGCTGATCGACGCGGGCGCGCTCGCGCGTGTCGAAGACGATCTTCAGCATCGCTCCGAGCACACTCAGGCGACCGACGGCGACACGCTCGGCGACGTGCTGCGGATACTTGGCGACCTGCGCCCTGATGAGATCGGCGAGCGGGTGTTGCGCGGACTCGACCCGGAGCGGATGCTCGCCGTCCTGGAGCACGAGCGGCGCGCGCTGCGTGTAAGGATCGCGGGCGAGGAGCGCCTGATCGCGGCCGCCGACGCGGGGCTGTATCGCGATGCGCTTGGCTGCCCTCCCCCGGGCGGACTGCCGAGCGCGTTCCTGGGCGACGTTCCCGATGCGCTGGTGGCGCTGGTGGCGCGGTATGCACGCACGCACGGTCCGTTTAGGAGCGCCGAGCTGCACGCGCGCTATGGCGTCGACGTGTCCTCGGCGCTACGCGAGCTGGAGCGCTCCGGCGGGCTCGTGCGCGGTGAGCTGCGCCCGCTCGGCTACCGCTCGCCACTGCCGGCGAGTGGCGGGGCCGAGCAGGGGAACGCAGCGCAAGCGGGCGAGCGCGAGTGGTGTGACGTGGCCGTGCTGCGTCGCTTGCGTCGCGCGTCGCTGGCCGCGCTGCGCAAGGAGATCGAGCCGGTTGGGCCGCGTGCGCTGAGTGCGTTCATGCCTTCCTGGCAGGGTGTGGATCGCTGGCGCTCGACCTCGGTGGGGCGCCCCGGCGCCAGCGCCTCGGGTGAGGCTGGTGGTGTGGAGCGCCTGCGCGAGGCACTCGTGTCACTGCAGGGCCTTGCGCTGCCGGTGGCGTGCTGGGAGCGTGACGTGTTGCGGGCACGTACCGGCTCCTACTCGCCCGCTTGGCTTGACAGCCTGTGTGCGAGCGGCGAGGTGGTGTGGGTTGGTGCGGGCTCGCTCGGTCGTGACTCCGGGCGCGTGGCGCTGTACTTCCGCGAGGATGCCGCTCTGCTCGGCCCGCCCGCCGGCTCCTCTCCCTCGCCGCCTTCCTCCTCTCAGGCATCGCCCGGCAATGCACGCGGCGCAGCCGCCGGGGGCGAGTCGTCGCAGCGCGAGCACACGCTGCTGCGCGCGCGCTTGGCCGAGTCGCCCTGCTTCTTCACCGACCTGCTCGCCGAGCTGGATGTGCCGGCGCTCGAGCTTACACGTGCGCTGTGGGACCTGGTGTGGGCGGGTGAGGTCACCAACGACGCGTGGGCGCCGCTGCGTGCCCCGCGCCGGGCGCTTGCGGCGCACGTTCCCGACGGTGCGCAGCGCGGGCGCTCGGGCACGCTGCGCGGCGGGCGACGCTTTGCCTCTCACTCGCTGCGCGGCGGGCGCTTTGGCGCAGGTGCGCAGGTGCAGGGCCGCTGGTCGCTTACGCGCGCGCTCTTTGCCGGCGAGGCCGCGGGCGAGGACGGCGAGGGCGCCCCGTCGGCGATCGAGCTTGCGCGGCGTCGGCGTCGGGCTCAGGCGGAACTGTTGCTCGAGCGCTACGGGGTGCTCACGCGCGAGCAGGTTCTGGCCGAGGGTGTGGCCGGGGGCTTCTCCGCGGTGTATGGCGCACTCACTGAACTGGAGACGCTCGGCGTGTGTCGCCGCGGGTATTTTCTGGAGGGCTTGGGCGGCGCGCAGTTCGCGCTGCCCGGAGCGGTCGAGCGCTTGCGCGCGCGGGCGCCCGAGAGCGAGGCGAGCACGCTCGTGCTCGCTGCGGTCGATCCCGCTCAGCCCTACGGCGCGGTCTTGCCATGGCCTCGCCGCGAGGGCGCCACCCGCCGGCCGGCGCGCGTGGCGGGGTCCTATGTGGTGTTCGTGGATCACCGTCCTGTGCTCTACCTGGAGCGCGGCGGACGCGGAATCGTGACGCTCGCCGAGGAGCCGGCGAGCGCGCTCGCTCGGGCTCCGAGCAGCGCATCGCGTGCTGGCGCGCGGCTCCCGCCCGCACACGGCTCGGCGGAAGACCACGCGCCGCTTGCGCTTGCGCTGCGCGCGCTCGCGGACGCGGTGCGCGCGGGACGGGTCGAGGCGATCGCGCTCGAGCGCGTTGACGGCGAGCCCGCGATCGGCTCCGATATAGAGCCGAGCCTGGTCCAGCTCGGCTTTCGCCAGGGGCCCCGGCGGCTCACGCTTCGAGCTTGAATCGCTCGAGTTTCTCGAATAAGATCGGGTTTGTATACGGGGAGGAGAGGGAGCGATGAGCGGGATATCGGGACTGCGTAACCCATGCTCGGCCAGCCGGCGCAAGCGGCCTGGGTCGAGCGAAGTACCCCTCCGAGACGAGGCCCAAACGCCTTGCCGACGGAGTCGGAAACAATGATCGGGATCGTCTACCGACGGCTTGCCAACCATTTAGACCTGAATTATCTTCCCGAACTATGGGGATGAATGGAACAGCTAGGGATGCTCGGAATGGCGGATCCTCGGCCATTCTCACCGCTGAGGAGTCGCTCCGCTCGCCCTGTGAGGAACAGTCGCACGAGGGCGTTGTGCTCGAGGGGGACTTCACCGACTCCTACGAAGGACCCGCACCGCTCTACAAACGCCTCCCGCACGGTCCCCACGGTCTCGCCCGCGAGGAGGTGGCGCTCCACCAGCGTGCGCGCATCCACGGTGGCATGGTCGAGTCGGTTTACCAGCGCGGGTATGCCGCCACGAGCGTCGCGCATGTGATCGCGCTGGCGGGCGTTTCGCGCCGCGCCTTTTACGAGCAGTTCACAAACAAGGAAGACTGTTTCCTATCCACCTACGATGCGCTCGTCGCGGCCTCGCGCAAGCGCGTGCTGAAGGCGTGGCTCAGCGAGCGTGGCTGGGCCAACCGGCTGTATGCGGCCTGTCGGGTGTTCCTCGCCGGTATCGCCGCCGACCCGCGCGGCGCTCATCTGGTGCTCGTGGAGTCGATCGGCATCGGCCCGCGCGGCCACAAACGGTTGCAGCTCACCGCGACCTCCTTCGAGCGTGTCGTGGCGACCGGTTTCAGCCTCACTCCCGACGGCATCGCGCTGCCGCCGCTTGCGCCCCGGGCGATTGTCGGCGGTGTGCGCTTCGTGGTGCTCAGGCGCCTGCGCGAAGGCCGCCAGCAGGAGCTTGCCGGGCTCACCGACGAACTGCTCGACTGGGTCAGCTCCTACCGCTCTACGTCGGTTGCGCGCCTGCGCACGCTCGGCTCAGCGCGGCCGCCCCGGCTGGTTGCCAAACGTGCGCGCTTCCTGACGCGCGAAGACCGGCGCTCCGCCGTGATGGACGCGATGGTGCAGCTGGCGCTCGAGGAGGGCTACACAAACATCACCGACGCCGAAATCGCGCGCACCGCGGCCGTGTCCACCGAAGCTTTCCATCGCGAGTTCTCCAACAAGGAAGAGTGCCTGCTGGCGGTCGTCGACGAGTTTGCCGCCGAAGCTCACGACGCGGTGCGCCGGTCCACGCGCAACGACACGGAGTGGACCGATGCGGTGCATAAAGGCGTCGAGGCGCTGATCGGATATTGCGCCGCCCATCCGGGTCTGGTGAAGCTTTCGTTCATTGACCTGTTCGACGCCGGCAATGGCGTCGTGGAGCGTGTCAGCGGTGTGCTCGATGGGTTCATCAAGGTGATGACCAACCACGTGCCGGAACCGCGTCGCGCACCGGGTGTCGCATCCGAGGCGATCATCGGTGCGATCTGGTCGATTCTCGCAAGCTACGCGCCGCACGACCGTCTGCGCTACCTGCCGTGTCTGGTGGATCACCTGACGTTCTTGATCCTCGCTCCCTACGTCGGCCCGCGACCGGCGGTCGAAGCGATCGAGGCGTCGAGCGCCAAGCGTAAGCGCCTCGCAGTGTCCTGAGCGTCCGTGGCGCCAGGGTGGGGGCGTCACGCGCAAGCGTCTGACTGTGTCCTCGCTTCGACGGCGATCGAGGCTGCGGACGCCATGCGCAAGCGTCTGACCGCGTCCTGGGCTTCCGTCGTGTCCCGAGCGCGTCTCTATCCTGGTGTGTAGTGGCCACGCACCATGCCATCCGCGCCGGCGCGCGCCCCCGGCGGGTGGGCCACAAGGGCGCGGCGCATCTCGCCCAGGGCAACACGCCGGAGAGTTTCGCGGCCGCGCTGGCCGAGCGTGTGGACATGATCGAGTTCGACGTGCTCAGCGAGCGCCCCGACGGCAGCGGCAGGCTGCTCGTGGCCCACGACTACGAGGACATGCGCTCGCGCACACCGCTCACGCTCGAGCAGGCGCTCGCCCACCTGGCGGGTCCTGAGTTCGCGGGTGTCGAGTTCGACCTCGACGTGAAGCTTCCCGGCTATGAGATGCAGGTGGTGGATGCGCTGCGCGCCGCCGGCCTGACGAGCAGAACGTTGCTGAGCGGCATGTTCCCCGACTCGCTTGCGCGCGTGCGCGCGGCGGAGCCGTCACTGCGTCTGGGCTGGTCGGTGCCGCGCGTGCGCCGCGATTACACGAGTGACATGCTCACCGCGGTGCCGGCGCTGGCGATGCTGGTTGGCTATCGAGCGTTGCTCCCGCGCCGGGCGGCGCGCGCGTTGCGCAGCGGCGCGGTCGACGCGATCATGGCCCACTGGCGAGTCGTCACCCCCGCACTCGTGCGCGCCGTCGCGAGTGCGGGCGGCGAGCTGTATGTATGGACCGTGGACGACGCGGCTCGCATCGGCAAGCTGACGGCGCTGGGGGTCAGCGGCATCATCACGAACAACCCCCGCCTGTTCACGGCGGCGCCGGCCACCGCCGCGTAAGCCCGGGCACCTGCCAGCGCACAGCGGCGGGGCTCTACGCGCCTACATGCGAGCGTCCCAACTAGGTACGCGCTCCAAGCGCCCCAACTAGGGCAACGTGCACGTGGCGGCGCTGAACCCGCGTGGGTCCGCCCCGGCGAGGCTCGTGTGCTCGGCGGAGGTCGCCTTCGTGGCGGCTTCGAGCACGGTAGTGCCCTTGCGCCACTGGAAGATCACGTCGCCCCGCAGCGTATACGCCGTCTTGCCGCTGCTCGGCGCAAGTTGAAAGCTGCGTCCCGCCTGGCGTGCTAGCGCCGCCGAGCCGACCTTCAGAAAGCCGGAGTCCGCACCCTGGCCGAGGTCCAGCCACTTGCCGGTGCTCGCGTCGAGGTATTGCACGCGGAAGCGCATATACATCGTCACACCGGCCTGGCCGTTGCCCGGCATCGAGCCGCGGATGCCGAGCGTGTCGGGTTGGTCCTTTGGATTGCACACGTCCACGGTTGCCCACAGTTCCCGCGAATGCGACGGCTGGTGTGCGGTCGAGGGCGTGGTCGTCGCCGCGCTGGCAGTCGCGGGCGCGACGGTCGCCGCGTTCGCCGCTGTGAGTGCGATCGTCGTCGCCAGTGTCAGTGGCGCTATTGCCCTGAGCGGTGTCATCCTTTGAAGATAGCGCTGCGGGGCGTGTGTGATATCCCCTTGGCATGGGTGCGACCAAGGCGGTGGATATTGTCGAGTTGCTCGGGCGCGTGCCGGTGTTCTCGACGCTCGACGGCGAGGACTTGGGGAGGATCGCCCAACTGGCCGTGCCGCGCACGTTCGAACCCGGCCAGGTCGTGTTCCGCGAGGGCGACTCGAGCGACACGTGCTACATCGTGCGCTCCGGCCGTGCGCGCGCCGTGCGCGAGCATCCCGACGGGCGCACGATCACGCTCGCCACGTTCGGACCCGGCGACATTTTCGGTGAGCTTGCGATGTTCGAGGACGAGCGTCGCTCGGCCACCGTCGAGGCCGTGCAGCGCACGGTGGTGGTGGCGGTGCTCGGACCGGACATGCGCCGCTTGATGGTCGAGCACCCCGGCATTTCGGCGCGTCTGGTGGTGGCGCTTGGGCGGCGCTTGCGCGAGACCAATGAGCGCTTGGCCAAACAGTCCTTTCAAACCGTCCAGAGTCGCGTGGCGGTGGTGCTGGGAGAGCTTGTCGCCCAGGCCGCCGCGGCCGGCGAGCCCGATCGCGAGGTGCTCGTCACCGCCACCCAGGCCGACCTCGCCAAGCTGGCCGGCTCCTCGCGCGAGTCGGCTTCACGCTTTCTCGCGGTGCTCGAGCGTGCCGGCGTGATCTCCCAGGGCCGGGGTCGCCTGGTCGTACACGACCCCACGGCACTGGAGCGCTATGTCTTCTGAGAAGCAGGCCAAGCAGCGACGCGGCTTCGGCAGTCGAACGCCGCACGAGGTGTCGGCGGGGGGCGTCGTTGTTCACGACGGGAACGTGCTTGTGATCGTCCCAACCCGAAAGGCCGCCGACGGCTCGCTGGTGCTGTGCCTGCCGAAGGGCCACCTCGACGACGGCGAGACGCCCGAGCAGGCGGCGACGCGCGAGGTGCGCGAGGAGACCGGCGTCACGGCCGAGCTGCTGAGCGAGGTGGGTGAGGTGCGCTACTGGTATGTGCGCAAACGCCGCCGCGTCGCCAAGAGCGTTTTCTTCTTCCTGTTTCGCTATGTCAGCGGGGATTTGGCCGACCACGACGACGAGGTTCTGGAAGCTCGCTGGATGGAGTTCGCGCGTGCGCGAGAGGCGCTCACCTACCCGGGCGAGCGCGACATGGTTGCCCGCGCGCTGGTCATCGGCGGGCAAGACCGGTAGCCTGCGCGTCGTGCAGGTACTCAATTTCTACTCGACGATTTTCGCCGACGAGTTGAAGAAGGGTCGCAAGACGGCCACGATCCGACTTGGCGACAAGTCGGGCAAGTACCGCAAGAATCAGGCGGTGCTCGTAACGATCGGCTACCAGTACTCCCCGCGCGAGCGTATTTTCGAAGCGGTCATCGATCAGGTCGAGGTGATGAAGGTCGCCGAGCTGTCGCCGCGCGACATCAAGCACGACAACCCCGAGTTCCGTCGCCACGAGGAGCTGATCAAGTTCCTGGAGCAGATATACGGGCGTCAGGTCTCGATGGAGGACACGGTGACGGTCGTGCGCTTCTCGCAGATCCTCGACAAGCCCACGGCGATGACCGAAGCGATGAAGGGCTTCGGCGGCGCCCAAAACTAAGGGACGCGCGTCGCCCGCGCCAAGCTCCGCCGGCCGCGAGCGTAAGGCGAGGCCCCCCTCGCCGGAGCACGGGGGCAGCTCCCGACGCATCGAGTTCGAGCAGCTCGACGGCGGGCCCGTCACCGACATCCAGCGTGCCCGCATGGTGGCGGCGATGATCGATGTCGTCTCCGAGCGCGGCCGCGCAAGCGCCACCGTGGCCGACGTGGTGGCGCGCTCGGGTGTCTCCCGCCGCACCTTCTACGAGGTGTTCGCCGATTTCGAAGACTGCTTTCTCGCGGCGCTCGACCAGGCGATCGCGCGCGCCTCAGAATATGTGCTCGACGGCTACAGCCCGCGGGAGAAGTGGCAGTCGCGGATTCGCACCACCCTCGCCGGGTTGCTCGAATTCCTCGAAGACGAGCCTGCGATGGGCCGCCTGTGCGTCATTGAAACGCTAGGAGCGGGCGCCAGGGTGCATGAACGTCGCGCGCGCATTGTAGATGCCGTGATCGCCGCGGTCGACGAAGCACGCTCACTGTCGCGCGTTGGCGCGAGGCTGCCGGCGCTGACGGCCGAGGGGATCGTGGGGGGAGTGTTGTCGGTGCTGCACGCGCGTCTGCTCGCGCCGGTCCCTGAGCGCGCGCGTGCCCGCGAAGGCGCGCGCAGCTCCTCCGGTGGTCGCGATGCCGAGAGCGCTCGGGGTGGTGACACCGGCTCGCTGCTCGAGCTGACCGGCTCGCTGATGGGCATGATCGTGCTCCCCTACCTCGGCCCGGCTGCCGCCAAGCGCGAGAGCGCACGTCCGGCGCCGGAGCGCCGCTCGCGGCCGAGCGCGCCGGGCGGTGACCCCTTGCGCGGTCTGGAGATGCGTCTCACGTATCGCACGGTGCGCGTGCTGCTGGCGATCGCCGCCAAGCAGGGCATGTCCAATCGCGAGATCGGGGTGGCGGCCGGAATCGCCGATCAGGGCCAGATATCGAAGCTCCTGAATCGCCTGGAGCGGCTGGGCCTGGTCGAAAACAGCGGTCCCGGTCAGGTGCGCGGCGCGTCCAATGCGTGGTCGCTCACCAAGAAGGGCTTTGAGGTCGAACGGCTGGTCGTCGGCTGAACGCCCGCCCGCCGCCGTCCGTGCTGAAGCCAGCCGGGCGCGTGCAGCCGCCTGTCGCTGCACGAGTTTGAGCAGGGGCAGCCTCGTCGCGCCGTTTCTTCTATATATTGGGTATGTCCTTGGCACTCTCGCATTGAGAGTGCCAACGGGTGGCCAGCCGCATCTCGCGCGCGGCCACCAGTCTCGAAGCACACTCTAAACGGAGGTTTCCAGCATGAAACTCAAGCCCCTGGGCGATCGCTTGATCGTGAGGGCCATCGAGGAGGAGGAGAAGACCGCCAGCGGTCTCGTTCTTCCCGATACAGCCAAGGAGAAGCCGCAAAAGGGCAAGGTCCTCGCCGTCGGCGACGGCAAGCTCGACGACAGCGGCAAGCGCATCCCGCTCGACGTGTCCGAGGGCGACGAGGTCCTCTACAGCAAGTACGGCGGCACCGAGATCAAACTCGACGGTGAGGATCTGCTCGTGCTGCGCGAGTCCGATGTCCTCGCCAAGATCGCGTAAGGAGATCTGAATAGATATGGCTCACAAGGAACTCAAGTACAGCTCCGAGGCTCGTAAGTCTCTGGAGGCCGGCGTTGACGCTGTCGCCAACGCCGTGAAGGTCACGCTCGGCCCCAAGGGCCGCTACGTGGTGCTCGACAAGAAGTTCGGCGCGCCCACGATCACCAACGACGGTGTCACGATCGCTCGTGAGATCGAGGTCGAGGATGTCTTCGAGAACCAGGGTGCCCAACTGGTACGTGAGGTGGCAACCGCCACCAACGACGTTGCCGGCGACGGCACGACCACAGCGACGGTGCTTGCTCAAGCGATCGTTCGCCAGGGCCTGAAGAACGTCGCGGCCGGTGCCAACCCGTTGGCACTCAAGCGCGGCATCGAGAAGGCTGTCGACGAGGTCGTCAAGAACATCGCCTCGCAGTCCAAGGAGGTCTCCGGCAAGGATCAGATCGCGCGCGTCGCGACCATCTCCGCCGGCGATGAGGAGATCGGCGACGTGATCGCCGATGCGATCGAGAAGGTCGGCAAGGACGGCGTGGTCAACGTCGAGGAGGGCCAGACGTTCGGCATGGACCTCGAGTTCACCGAGGGCATGCAGTTCGACAAGGGCTACATCTCGCCCTACATGGTCACCGACCAGGACCGTATGGAGGCCACCCTCGAGGACCCCTACATCCTGATCGCCAACCAGAAGATCGGCTCGGTGCGCGACGTGCTGCCGGTGCTCGAGGCCGTGATCCAGAGCGGCAAGCCGCTGCTGATCATCGCCGAGGACGTCGAGGGCGAGTCGCTTGCCACGCTTGTCGTGAACAAGCTGCGTGGCACCTTCACCGGTGTTGCGGTCAAGGCCCCCGGCTTCGGTGACCGCCGCAAGCGCATGCTCGAGGACATCGCGATCCTGACCAAAGCAGAGGTCATCACCGAGGAGATGGGCCTGAAGCTCGAGAACACCCAGGTGTCTCAGCTTGGTCACGCTCGTCGCGTGGTCGTCGGCAAGGACAACACCACGATCGTCGACGGTGCAGGCGATGCCGAGGCGATCAAGGGCCGCATCAACCAGATCAAGGCCGAAGTTGAGAACACCGACTCCGACTTCGATCGCGAGAAGCTCCAGGAGCGCTTGGCCAAGCTCTCCGGCGGTGTCGCCGTGGTGAAGGTCGGCGCGGCCACCGAGACGGAGATGAAGGAGAAGAAGCACCGTGTCGAGGACGCCCTGCAGGCAACTCGCGCGGCGCTGGAGGAGGGCATCGTGCCAGGTGGCGGGGTTGCCCTGCTGCAGGCATCGGCGTCTGTCTCGGTTGACGGCGACGGAGCCTCCACCGACGGCTCTGACGACGAGCGAACCGGAGCGCGCATCGTGCTGCGTGCCCTGGAGGAGCCTCTGCGTCAGATCGCCGAGAACGCGGGCCTTGAGGGCTCGGTTGTCGTCAACGACGTGCGCAAGGCGAAGAAGGGCCACGGCCTGAATGCCGCTACCAACGAGATCGTCGATCTCGTAGCAGCCGGGGTCATCGACCCGGCGATGGTCACTCGCTCTGCGCTGCAGAACGCCGCGTCGATCGCCAAGAACATCCTCACCACCGAGGCGATCGTCGCCGAGGTACCGGAGAAGGAAGGCGGCGGCATGCCCGGCGGCGGGATGCCGGACATGAGCGGCATGATGTAGCCAGACCGTCTCAGTGCGCGTGCGGCGCTCCAGCCGCACGCGCACTCGGTCGATACGCGAGTAGAGGGCCCGGCAGGATGCTGGGCCCTCGTCTTTAAGCGCCTATTCGACTGCCGATACCGGCCTCGGGCCCTCGCCCACATACTTAGCCGTCGGGCGGATCAGCTTGGCCTCGCGCTTCTGCTCGAGGATGTGCGCCGACCAGCCCGCCACGCGTGCGCACGTGAACATTGGCGTAAATAGGTCCGGTGTCACTTCTGCCAGATCCAGCACGACCGCCGACCAGAACTCGACGTTGGTGGCGAGCACGCGGTCGGGCTTGCGTGCCGTCAGCTCGGCCAGCGCCGCCTTCTCCAGCGCCTCGGCGGCCTCGAAGCGTGGCGAGCCCAGTTCCCGACAGGTGCGCCTGAGCACACGTGCGCGCGGATCTTCGGCGCGGTACACGCGGTGGCCGAAGCCCATCAGCCGCTCGCCGCGGTCAAGTGCCGCCTTCACCCATACATCGGCGTCGCCGGTCTGTTCCACTTCATCGAGCATCTTCAACACGCGCGAGGGCGCGCCGCCGTGCAATGGGCCCGAGAGCGCGCCCACGGCCGCGGACAGCGCCGCCGCGCAGTCGGCGCCGGTCGAGGCCACCACGCGCGCGGTGAATGTGGAAGCGTTCATGCCGTGCTCGGCTGCGGAGATCCAGTAGGCGTCGATTGCCCTTGCGTGGTCTGGGTTGACCTCCCCGCGCCAGCGGATCAGGAAGCGCTCGGGGATCGATTGGCCCTTGTCCACCTCCGACTGGGGCACCGGTGGCTGTCCGGCATCGCGTGCGGACTGCGCCACGAACGACAGCGCCATCACCGATGCGCGCGCGAGGTTGTCGCGGGCCTGCTCGTCTGAGATGTCGATCAGCGCGTTGAAGCCCCACTCGGGGGCGAGCATCGCAAGCGCCGACTGCACGTCGACGCGGTGGTCGCCAGAGCGCACGGTCAGCATGTGCGGTTCGGCGGGCGGTAGGCCGGGTTTGAAGCGGCCGTCCACCAGCAAGCCCCACACCTGCTCGTAGGGGACCGTGCCGACCAGGTCCTCGATGTCTACGCCGCGATAGCGCAGTGACCCGCCGGCCCGGTCGGGCTCGGCGATCTCGGTAGCGAAGGCAACGACGCCCTCTAGGCCTGACTGGACTTCATTGGAGGGGGATGGGACGGGAGGCGACTGTGTCGTGACCTCGCTCATGGGCGCTCGCTTTCAGGCTTGAGATGACCGGTTGAGAGTCGACCCGCTGGATTGCACCGAGATCGACCCGGCTGCCTTGTGGGCAGGCTCATATCGTCGCAGGAATCCTCCAGGTAGGCTCCGCTGCGGGCCAACAAGGAGGAGTGCTGTGAGCGACAGCGATTTGATGTTCCGTCCCGCGAGCGAGCTTGCCGCGATGGTGCGCTCCGGTGAGGTGTCTTCGCGTGAGCTTGTCGAGGTCTCGCTTGGGCGCATCGAGCAGCTCAACCCGCAGCTCAACGCGTTTGTGGAGATCGACGGCGAGCGTGCGCTTGAGAGCGCCGAGCAGATCAAAGCCGGCGATCAGCGCCCGTTCGCGGGCGTGCCGATCGCGATCAAGAACAACCGTCCGGTGTCGGGCTTGCGGGACACGATCGGGTGCTCGCTGCTGGCCGAGCACATCGCTGGGCACGACTGCAACATCACGCGCCGCTTCAAGCAGGCTGGCTTTGTGATCGTGGGCACCACCACACTGCCCGAGTACGGCATCCTGCCCGTCAGCGAGGCGCGTATCTTCGGTCCGACCCGCAACCCGTGGGACCTGGAGCGCACCCCCGGTGGCTCCTCCGGCGGCTCAGCTGCCGCGGTCGCCTCGGGCATGGTGCCGGTCGCTCACGGCAACGACGGCGGCGGCTCGATCCGCATCCCCGCCGCCTGCTGCGGGCTGGTCGGCTTGAAGGTCGCGCGCGGTCGCATCTCGGCGGCGCCCGAACGCGGCGAAGCGCCGCTCGATGTCGATGGCGTGCTCACGCGCACGGTCGCCGACACGGCCGCGATCCTCGACGTGCTCGCCGGCTATGAGCTGGGCGACGCCACCTGGGCGCCACCGCCGTCTGAGCCATTCGCGGCTGCCGCTATGCGCGCGCCGAGCAAGCTGCGGATCGCGGCAACGACGCTCTCGCCGATCGCCGACGCCGTCGTGGAGCCGATCTGCGCACAGGCTGTTTCCGACGCCGCCGAGCTGTTGCGCTCGCTCGGTCACGAGGTCGAGGAGGTCGATCCGCCGTGGCGCATCGAGGGGCTCTCCGAGCTGTTCGGCGCCGTCTTCTCGATCCACATCGCGCTGCAGATCGTCTACTCCGGCATGGTCGCCGGGCGCGAGCCGACCGAGGCAGACATGGAGCCGATGAGCTGGGCAATCCACAAGATGACCCAGAGCTTCAACTCGGTGCAGGGTCTTGCCCTTGAAATCCAGCTGCAGTCGCTCACGCGCGGACTGGTCGAGTTTTTGCACCCCTACGACGCATTGCTGACGCCGGCGCTGGCGGAGCGTCCGCTGCCGCTCGGCACGCTCGACACCGCCGCGCCGGATCCGATGTCCACGTTCACGCGCTCAGGCCTGTTCACCCCGTTCACGCCGGTCTTCAATGCGAGCGGGCAGCCCGGGATCTCGCTGCCGCTGTATGAGGGCGAGGACGGCCTGCCGCTCGGTGTGCAGCTTGTGGGCCGGCCTGCCGGTGAGGCCGCGCTATTGGCGCTTGCGTCGCAGGTGGAAGCGGCTGCTCCGTGGGCTGGGCGTCGGGCGCCGGTTTCTTAAGCAACTCGACCCGCCACTTGGCGGGTCGAGGGTGAAGGGGAGCTACCCCCAAACAGCTGATAACCGTTGCAAGTCGCAGTACAATTGCAGACAAAGCGTTTCATTTCTGCAAGACTGCGGTTATCGGCTCAGGTGTCACGCCCAGCGCCTGCGCATCGGCGGTCCCGTCCTTGGCCACCATGTTCGCCTCCAGCAGCTCGGCCTCGTCCCAGGTGATCGGCGCGTTGGTGTGCATCACCCGTTCCACCACGTGCAGCGCGCGCGAAACGATCGGTGTTGGCAGCGGCAGCAACGGCCGTTCGCGGTCGAGTGAGCGCAGCACGGTATTGATGACTTCGTTGTAGGACATCGTTTGCGGTCCGCCCAACTCGCAGCGTCTGTGGGCGATTCCGCCCGTGTCCTCGCCCAGCGCCGCAACTACGCAGCTCGCGACATCCTCCGCCCAGATCGGCTGACACACGGCGCGGCCGCGCCCCGACACCGCCACCACCGGGAGCAAAGACAGGCGCTCTATCAGTGTCAGCCAGCGGTCCCCCGGCGCGTACACAAGCGACGGCGCGATCACGGTCGTGCGCATGTCAGACTCGCGCACGGCTTGCTCGGCGAGTGCCTTGGCGCGGAACAGGCGCGCGCGATGGTGCGTTGAGGCGCCGAGCGTTGAGAAGAACACGAAGTGCTCCACGCCGGCGCGCTGGGCCGCCTCGACCATTCGCCAGGTCGCAATTGCCGCCAGCTCCTCGATTGAGCCACGCGGCTGGTCGCGTGTGGAGGCGGCCAGGTGCACGACGGTGTCCACACCCCGCATAGCGTTGCGAAACGAGGGAGGGTCGGTCAGGTCCCCGAGCGCGATCTGGACCCGCACGCGCTGGGACCCCAGGCGCCTGGGATCGCGCACAAGGCAGCGCACGGTCTGCCCGTCGGCAAGCAGGCGCGGTAGGAGAGCGGAGCCGACGAGGCCAGTCGCACCGGTGAGCAGGAGCATCGCCCAAAGCTAGCGGAGTGCGGCGAGCGGCCGACACTCGCCTGTGTGACCGATGTCGGTGTGCGACTGGGTGGCCTCGCTACTATTCGTCGTCCAGCAAAGGTTGACCCGACAACGAATCGAGAAGGAAGCGAATGGCCTACGTAATCGCCGAGCCGTGCATTGGCACCAAGGACAACTCCTGCGTCGAGGTGTGCCCCGTGGATTGCATCCACCCGACGCCCGACGAGCCCGGCTACGACGCGGCCGAGATGCTCTACATCGATCCGGAGGAGTGCATCGACTGCGACGCGTGCGTCGAGGCTTGCCCGGTGGACGCGTGTTTCGCCGAGGATCAGCTCCCGGACGAGTGGCAGAAGTTTGCGTCGATCAACGCCGAGTACTTCGCCAACGCGAAGTAGCCTAGCCCTACCTACCGGGCTGCAAGCGGCCCGGCCGCGTTGAAAATGGAGTGTTTACCCTTCGGGCCGCAAGGCGCCCCGACCGTGTCGGGAGTTGGCGCTCAGGCCATAGGTAGCGACATGCCCGCTGGCTTCGGGCTTGCGGGCGGCGTCGGGGCGCTTGGCGCTACCTCTACGAGCGGCAGCGTGGGCAGCTCCATCGGCGCCATCGCGATCAGGCCGCGGGCTGCCTGGCGGATCGCCTGGGAGGCCGGGTCGTCTGGGTCCTCGAACACCAGCGGTATGCCGTCGTCGGCCTGTGCGCGCAGGGGCATCGTGAGCGGCACCTTGCCGAGCAGCGGCACGTCCAGCTCGTCCGCCAGATCCTTGCCGCCGCCCTCGCCAAAGATCGCGTAGCGCTCGCCGCCCGGGGTCGTGAAGCTGGACATGTTCTCGATCACGCCACAGATCTCAAGCGAGACCTTGTTGGCCATCTCGGCCGAGCGGCGCGCCACCTTCTGCGCAGTTGCCTGAGGGGTGGTGACGATCACGAACTGAGCCTGGGGCAGCATCTGGGCGAGCGTCATCGACACGTCGCCGGTGCCGGGGGGCAGGTCGATCAGGAGATAGTCGAGCGCGCCCCATTCGACGTCCTGCAGGAACTGGCCGAGTGCCTTGTGCAGCATCGGCCCACGCCACACGACGGCCGCGTCCTCCTCCACGAAGAAGCCGATCGACATCACCTTCACGCCGTGAGACTCCAGTGGCACGATCTTGCGCTGCGGGGAGACGGGTGGGCGTGTGGCGCCGAGGCCGTACATGCGCGGGATCGAGTAGCCCCACACGTCGGCGTCGAGGATGCCCACGCGCTTGCCTTCGGTGCTCAGCGCGGCCGCCAGGTTGGCCGTCAGCGTGGACTTGCCCACGCCGCCCTTGCCGGAGCCGATGCAGAGAACGTTCGATACCTGCGCCAGCGCGCCCGCGGGCAGGGTTGCGCGGCCGAGCTTCTCGCGCAGCGCGCCCTTCTCGCTGTCGCTGAGCACGTCGAAGTACACGTTCACGTGCGTCACGCCCTCCAGTGCTGAGACGGCCTGGGCGACGGAGGTTTGGAAGTGGCCCTTGATCGGGCAGCCGGCGGTCGTCAGCGACACGGTCACGTCCACCACGCCGTTCTCCGAGATGTCGATCGAGCGCACCATCTCAAGCTCCACGATCGAGCGGCGCAGCTCCGGGTCGATCACGGCCTCCAAGGCCTTTAGGACTTCGTCTCGATTCATGTCTGCTCGCATTCTGACAAACCAGCGTCGCGGGATCGGGTCAAGGTGCGGTCTCCCGCTCTCAAATTGGGCAGCGAGGGCAAAGAAATGCCGCCGGACGGTAGGGGGACCGCCCGGCGGCGAGGGAGGAGAGGGTGCTTCTACTGCCGGCGGAGTATGAGGCCGGCAGACTCTCCCGACCACCGCCTTCGGCGGCGGTGCCCCCGGCTCTCCTGACCGGGGCGGGGGAAGCTTTGAGCCCGACGAGGGCTCTCGCGTGCTCAGACGATGCTGAGGATGCGCTCCTGTACTCGGGAGGCCAGCTCCTCGCTTTCGCGGCGACGCTGGCGCAGCTCGCGCTCAACACGGACGCGGGTCTTGCGGACCTCGCGCTCGAGGCGGTTGCGGGCGGTTACGCCGCGGTGCTCGAACTTGCGCAGCTGGGCGGTCGCTTTGGAGGTGCTGTTGTAGTTGGCGATCGCGTCGCTCACCTCCGAGAGCACCCGCTCGCGGGCGATCAGGGCGGCGCCGACGGGGATCAGCACGGCGCGCTCGGCCGTGGTCGACTGCTTGGAGGCGCTGGCGGTGCGCTTCGGCGCGGTCGTGGAGCGCTTGGAAGCAGCGCTGGCACGGGGCTTGGGGGCAGTGGTCTTGGGGGTCGTCTTCGCTGTAGGCATCTGGAGGAAAGTCTCCTGTCGCTGGGGGGCACACTTGTTCTGGTCAGTGCCGACTGTAGCACCGAACACATGTTCCTAACCCGCTCTGAAAGGATGGTTACACGCCAATCTCAAGAGCGGGTGAACACGCTGTAAAGAACCTCTATGACTTTTCCAGTACCCCGCAAGCGGCGGAACAAGCGTTCGTGTGAGCTACCGCACAGGAGGCCGCTTTAGCGCTAGGACAGTGGGGCGGTTGGTCAGGCCTCGATCGCGGGCCGCGTGCGCGCCAGCCACGAGCCCGGGTCTTCAAGCTCGGCCATGCTCGGCAGCATCTCAGCCGAGGACCACGCCACCGCCAGGGCGCCTGGGCCCCCCTGGGCGACGACCGCATCGCAGAATTCGCGCCCCAACTCATACTGGCGCAGCTTCATCTCCAGGCCAAGCAGCTTCTCCATGATGCGCCAGGGCCAACCGCGCTCGCGCCGCCGCCGGTCCATCGCCGTGCGCATCCGCTCGAGCGTCGGCAGCTCCTGGGCGCCGACGGCATCCATCGTGTGCTCGGCGTGGCCCTCGATCAGGGACATCGTGGCCTGCATCCGCTCGACCAGGGCCCAGCGGTCCTCGCCGAGGCTGAGTCGCAACATTTCCCCGCCACGCAGGCGCTCGAGCAGCGTCTGCAGGTCAGAGGCGTCGGGGATCCGAAACGCACGCCCCAACCCTCCCCCCAAACCCACCCGCATTCCATCGATCAGCTCCTGCAAGAGGCCGCCGAGGTGTGCCCGCAGCCACGGAGTGCCTCCAAACTGGACCGCGTGGGTGACCTCGTGGATCGCAACCCACGCGCCGAATTCCTCGCGGTCCACGTCGAGCTTGCGCGCGGCCTGCATTAGGTTCGGCCCGAGCAGGAGCAGGCGCGGGGCCCGCTCGGGTTCGAGCAGGGCGATGTCGTACTGGCCGAGCACTCGCTGGGAGAGCATCCCTGTGACCGCGCCCACCTGCGCGCCGAGCAATAGCTGAGTGATCGAGCGCAAGGCCGGCCCCAGGGGCCCCGAGCTTCTGCCCGCGCGCTCGGTGAGCGGGTCGAGCAGGGGACGCATCGTCGCGATATTGGCTTCGATCCAGCGCTTGCGGTCGACCGACTCGATCTCCGGCAGCGGCTCTGTCGGGGTCAAGCCCGTGTAGGCGCTCACGCGCTCGGCAAACCCTTCGGCCAATGCCTGCACGCCCTCAGCCCGCGAGCCCGACTGCGCCGTCCACCCGTCCTCATGGCCGCCAACCATCTCGCCGATGCGCTGAGCCACGTTCCAGTCGATGCCTTCCATTAGGAGAGCCTAGTCCTCGCGCTCGAGATTCCCGCCGCTCGGGCTTCTTTGGTGTGTTCTCCGGCCGCCGCTGCCGGCGGGGCCTTGCCTTCGTGCTCAGTTGGAGAGTCTGTTTGCCCAGGGACACTTGACAACTGTGGCAGCTCCGGTATATAGTGGCTCTGTCCTGGCGTTCCACAGGGAATTGCCGGGTGTACATAAGGTCGGGTTTTGGGTTGGCCCCTGTGGTCGACACATACCGGTAAAGCAGGGCCCTTGGGAGAGGGACCGGGTCGCTTCTGAGAGGGAGTTGTATTTCGCGTGCATTCATTGGGGAATAACGTGTTTGAGAGTCCGTGTGCCGTTGGACCGTCCGTTATAGGACGCGTCAGCGTCGCTGACGCGTCTCTCTCTCTCTCTCTCTCTCTCTCTCGGCCGGGCTGGCTCTCAGCTAGCCGCAAGCCAGACCGTCGTTCCATCCGGTCCTACGGGCCGGCTTGGTTTCTCGCGCGCCATGGGCGCGCTTTCAGTTTCGTCGCTTGCTCTGAGGAGGGGTTCGATGGGTGCTGCTCGTAAGCCGGTCCTGCCGGTCATCGCCGTGTGCTGTGTATTGGTGGGTTGGCTTGCGTGGAGCGCGGTGCCTGCGTTTGCGGCGGCTCCTGAAGCTCCGCTCATCGAAACTGCTGAATCGCAGGGCTCGACGGTCGTCGTATTGAAGGGCGAGTTGAATCCTGGTGGTGCGAGCGGGAATCTCAGCTACCAGTTCGACTACAACACGAACGGGACTTGTAGTGTCGTCAAAGGATCTCCTGAAGAACCGCCTTTCCAACAGAGCACCCCTTCTCCCAGTGTCGAAGTGGTTGAAGGCAAGCAGGATCAGGTTACGGCTGAAGCGCAGGGCCTTGAACCGAATGAGGCGTACACGTTCTGTTTGGTAGCGACCAATGCTTCGAATGAAACGTCTTTGAGCAACGAAATCACGGTGCAGACTGCACGTCAGGCGCCTTCGATCGTTGGAGCCTCGGTCGCGAACATTTCTTCGACTGAAGCGACGATCAGCGCGGAAATCTATCCCCATGAGGAACTGGCGAGCTATTACGTGGAATACGGTCCAAGCAACGGGTACGGGTCCAGGACTACCACGGTGAGCATTAGCGCTCAGCACGGGCCATCTGGTATCCAGGCGCGGTTGACCGGTCTAGCACCCAACAGCGAATACCACTACCGGATCGTCGCAACCAACAGTACAGGCAGCGAACAGGCCCCTGATGCGACGTTTACGACAGGCGAAACGAGCATAGCCGGTAGCCAGGGACTGCCGGACGACCGCACGTATGAAATGGTCACACCGCCGGAAAACGAGAACGCAGACGTGTACGCGCCATACAACGGATCAGAATCTATGTATTCCGAAAGCGCAGAAGGGATCCCCTCGTCCAGGTTGTTCCAAGTGTCAGACGATGGATCTGCCGTGGCGTATGAGGGTGACGCCACTTCCGGTGGGGGTAATGGGGAAGGTGGAAACTCACTGGGCAATCAATTCTTGGCGAGGCATCTACCGGATGGTGGTTGGATAACTCACAGTATCCAGCCACCCGGCGTATTTAGTACTCAATATCAAGGGTTTTCGGATGATCTATCCGTTGGAGTCCTCGTGACGGGGACTCCTGCGGAACCCACTAATCCGCCACTATCTACGGAAGCGCTTGGCGAAGGCTATCGCGTGCTCTACTCGCGTGTTACTAGCGAAAATGGCTATCAACCACTCTTTACAAATGGAGTTCCACCCATTCGACCAGCGAGGGCGCCTTCTGGGAGAGGTTGGTTTGGCACCAATCAGGCCGTTGCTGAATCTAAGGGCCACGGCGGAAGTCCTTCGTTCGCGGGTGGCTCAGCGGACTTTGGTGACAGATTGTTTGAGGTCAACGATGCGTTGCTTCCTGGCGTTGGGACGCTTGAAACAGAACTCAAAGATGATGTCAGGAAGGAACTCGCCGAAGTTGAAAAAGGAGGCACCAATCTCTATGAAAACGATAACACCTACCTGTACGACTCCGCTGGCAAAATACTGAGTTTGGTTGACGTTTCTCCGGAAGGAAAGGTCTTGCCTAGCGCGACATTTGGGGGTGTACCCAACGATTTTTCTGGGGCTATCTCTGCAGATGGTCGTCGTGTGTACTGGTCGAGCCTCGAAGTTATCCTGAACAGTGAATTTCACACGATCGACCGAGAGCGGCCTACGCATGTCTATTTGCGTGAAAATCCTACGGAGCCCCAAAGCCCGATTTTGAATGGTAAATGCAGCGTGCCAAGCGATGCTTGCACGGTTCCGGTGTCTGAAGGTGAAGCACAATACTGGACGTCGGCGGCAAACGGTCGTTACGCGTTCTACACCGAAGGGGGAGGACTTTACCGCTTCAACGCTGAACCCGAAGCCAACCATGCGCCCGACGAAGTATTGGTGGGTGCCGGCGCGGGTGTGGTGGGCGTGCTCGGCGCGGGCCAGGACGGTGAAGATATCTATTTCGCGGCAAAGGCTGCGCTTGTGCCCGGTGCGACGCCCCAAACATGTGAAGGCGGTGGGTGTAACCTCTATCTACTCGATAAAGGCAAGACGATCTTTATCGCAGGCCTGTCGGGTAGCGATGAAAATGGTGATTGGCTAGCTGACTTGGCTGAACGTACGTCTCGTGTCACCAGTAACGGCGAAAGCCTCGTATTCATGTCCGATCAGTCGCTGGATGCCGTCGGATATCCGCACGGACCCCCAAACGCTGGTGCCGAGGTGTACGTCTATGAGGCTGGGTCGAACAGCTTGTTTTGTGCCTCATGCGGCTCGAAGCGCGAAGCCACAACGGGGTATTTGCCTATAGGCAAAGACATTATCGGTCTACCGCATTGGATCAGTGAAGATGGTAATCGTGTGTTCTTCGATAGCGGGTCGTCCCTGGTGTCGCAGGATACGAATAGCAAACAGGATGTGTATGAGTGGGAGCGAGAAGGATCAGGGACATGCACGAACGGTTCAGGTGTGAATGGTGGCTGCGTGTATCTGCTCTCTGGTGGCTCGAGCCCGTCTGATTCGTGGCTGATAGGGGCTAGCGAAAGCGGCAACGATGTCTTTATCGCGACGCGTGCACAACTGGCTCCTGAAGATCAGAACGAAACGTTCGATCTTTATGACGTGAGGGTGGATGGCGTGAAACCCGTGTCT
Organism: uncultured Solirubrobacterales bacterium; assembly: GCA_963776985.1. Lineage (GTDB taxonomy): Bacteria > Actinomycetota > Thermoleophilia > Solirubrobacterales > Solirubrobacteraceae > Palsa-744. Next base: position 1,301,298 of record CAVZOV010000004.1, on the reverse strand, counting down.
CCACCGCAGTGTACGGGGACGGGTTGTCAGGGTGTGCCCGCGCCGCCACCAACGTTTGCGACACCGTCGAGCGTCACCTTCAATGGTGTCGGTAACTTCCCGCCACCGGTCAGTATCGCGGTCAAAGTGAAGGCGAAGACACGGACGCGTGCGCAGAAGCTAGCGGATGCGCTGAAAGCTTGTAGTAAGAAGCCAAAGAATCAGCGAGCAACATGCGATAAGCGGGCCAGGAAACGGTACGGTCCCTCGACAAAGCCTCGTAAGCGCTCACGGACAGTAAAGGGGACGAAATAATGTTGAAGCGCTTTTTGCTGTCCGTTCTGATGGTTTGCGGGCTAATGTTTGGGTCCGCGTATTGTGTGTCTTTCGCATCAGCGGATAATCCCGCCCCTGGCTATGAGGTGATCGGCCGTTTCGGTCCGACGAACCTCCCTCCTGGTGGCGAAGGCCTTCTACACGTATATGTCTATAATCTGGGTGCTGGAGAAAGTAGTGTCGGTCCGACACTGACCGATGTGTTGCCCGCCGGTGTAGTCGCCAAGACCTCAGAAATCAGTGGCGGTGAATGTACGGGTACTAGTGTTGTGACGTGCCAGATGGCGCCGATCGCACCCAGCGGGGCTCCTGTAGTAGTCGAAATCCCGGTGAGTGTGTCATCGACTCCCGGGAGCGAACCTGATCGTATGAGCGTTAGTGGTGGTGGTGCTTTGGATGTCGCGAACGCCACGCTTCCTGTGCATTACGGTACGCAACCAGCACCGTTTGGTCTCGCTGACGCGGATGCTTGGGTTACGAACCCCGATGGTACGATCGATACGCAGGCCGGTTCGCACCCATATGAGATCACGGTGGCGTTCGAGCCGACCAGCACGGGCATATCAAACAGCAGCAACTTTGATGAAAAGCCGAGTGGTGGCGAACCACGATTCATAAACGTGAGCCTCCCCCCAGGAATAGTCGGCGAACCCGGTGCGGTACCAAAGTGCACTCGCAGAGAACTAGAGAACGAGGGTGAATGCCGACCAGACAGCCAGATCGGGGATGATGCGCCATCGGTATCAGGCGCCGGAGTGAGCTTTAACCTGCCTGTATACAATATGGTGCCACCACCGGGTATCGCCGCAGAGTTCGCGTTCACACTCGATGGCAATATCAACGTGTTCATCGACGCGCGCGTACGTAGTGGTGGAGACTATGGTATTACCGAGCACGCGAACGTTCCCGAGGATAAGATCGTGTGGAACACCACCACGATCTGGGGTGTTCCCGGCGAACACCATACAGGCGCTGCGGACAAGCCATTGTTGACGTTGCCGACAGCGTGTGGGGGACCCGGCCACGAACCGGGCGAAAACAACTTTAGCTTCGAAGAGGTCGGAACATGGCAGAACGAAAGTGTGAATGGCGCACCATTCAGCGTTCCTTGGCACAACAGCGAAAACGATCCTGTCAGCATCACGGGTTGTGAAAAGCTCAAGCACTTCGAGCCCTTCATCAAACTCGCCCCAGACACGAGCTACTCGGACACCCCAGCAGGCCTGTCGACGACTGTGAAGGTCCCGCAAGGCTTGAACCCCGAAGGACTCGCCACTCCAGGCCTGAAGGAAACAACAGTCGTCTTGCCAGAAGGTGTAGCGATCAATCCCGGCCAAGCAACCGGATTGGCCGCCTGCCAGCCCTATGAGGAGAACATCGGAGGACCTGAATCGGAAAAGGAAACAATGGATGGCCCACCATCCTGCCCGTCTGCATCTAAGGTCGGGACCGATGAAATCTCAACACCACTGTTGCCGGGACGTTTGAAAGGCAACGTATACGTCCTTCAGTCCAACCCACCGAACCTGCAGTTGCTGGTTGCGGCAGAAGGCGAAGGCGTCTACCTAAAGCTGATCGGCACGGTGCATTTGAACGAACAGACAGGCCAGATAACGACGACGTTCAGGGGCACCCCACAAGATCCAGGAACGCCGGACGCACCGCTCAACGAATTCGTGTTGAACTTCAGCGGTGGTGCGCAAGCGGCGCTTGTGACACCACAGTTCTGTGGGGTATATACAGCGACAGCGGACTTTACGCCGTGGAGTACGCCGTTGACGGCGGATGCGTTCTCGGAAAGCAACTTCCAGATCACCGCGGGACCAGGCGGCAGTAGCACCTCCAACTGCACAGGACCACTACCGTTCACACCGACAATGACTGCCGGTGCTACGACGGACCAGGCAGCAGGCTATACGGACTTCACGATGTTGCTCTCGCGTAATGATGGGCAGCAGCACATCGAAAAACTACAGTTCAAGACACCAGAGGGCCTATTGGGCATGATCGCCAAGGTCCCCCTATGCCAAGAACCACAAGCAGCACAAGGAACATGCTCTGCCGCATCGCAGATCGGGCATACGGTCGCCGAGGTCGGGCCAGGCCCATACCCGTTCGTGCTACCAGAGCCCGGAGCACCACCAGCACCGATTTACCTGACTGGACCATATGAGGGCGCACCCTTCGGCCTCTCGATAGCGGTACCGATCGTCGCGGGCCCATTCAACCTCGGTACCGAAGTGGTCCGGGCAAAGATCGAAGTTGACCCGCACACGTCGCAGTTGACGATCTCAACGACGGCGTTCCCGAAGACCGTGAAGGGTATCCCGACCGATATTCGCGAGATCGACGCCGTGATAGACAGGCCAGAATTCATGTTCAACCCAACAAGCTGTAATCCTATGAGCTTCTCCGGCACCGCCTATAGCTTCGAAGGAGCGACAGCACCAGTATCAAGCCATTTCCAAATGGGATCGTGTCGCAGCCTCACGTTCAAACCCAACTTCAAAGTCTCAACCTCAGGCAAAACATCGCGAGCAAACGGGGCAAGCCTGACCGCGAAGATCGTTTATCCCACTGGGAATCTTGGAGCGAATCAAGCCTCATCGCAGTCGAACATCAACAGCGTAAAGGTAGACCTACCAAAGCAATTGCCCTCGAGGCTCTCGACACTACAGAAGGCGTGCACGGCGGCGACGTTCGAAGCTAACCCAGCGAAGTGCCCGGCAGCGTCGATCGTGGGTCACGCTAGGGCGATCACCCCGGTGCTACCAGTACCGATCGAAGGGCCCACATACTTCGTATCGCATGCTGGGGAAGAATTCCCCTCCCTGATCGCTGTTCTGCAGGGTTATGGCGTGACTATCGACCTTGTGGGCAGCACGTTCATCAACAACAAGACAAACATCACGTCAAGCACATTCAAGAACGTGCCAGACGTGCCAATTGCGAGCTTCGAACTGAACCTGCCGCAAGGCAAATACTCAGCCCTCGCGGCGAACGGGAACCTCTGCAAGGAGAAGCTCGCGATGCCCACTGCATTCACAGGCCAGGACGGCGCGGTGATCCATCAAAACACCCCGATCAGCGTCACAGGCTGCGCCAAGTCGGCGGTCAAGAAAAAGGCCAAGGCGAAAAGCAAGCATCCCCACGGGAAAGCGAAGAAGAAATAGGGGTGCGTGTAGCTCATGGCCGCCAAAGCAGCGGTGGTGTCCCGCTTTAGGGCGCGTTCCGATCACGATGGTGTAGACGCAGCCGACGGTGGCATCGGACCGAAGGACGTTGCCGCCATCCAGCGGGCACGGATGCTGGCCGCGATGGTGGACGAGGTAGCAGAGCAGGGGTCGGCCAACGTCACCGTGGCGAATGTCGTAGGCCGCTCGGGTGTCTCGCGCCGCACGTTCTACGAGCTGTTCGCCGACATCAAAGACTGTTTCCTGGCGGCATTTGACGAAGCACTGGCTCGCGTCTCCGAGCACGTGCTGAGCGCGTATGACCCTCAGGCGGACTGGCGCGAGCGGGTCAGGGCGGGACTCGTCGCGCTGCTCGAGTTCGTGGATCGTGAGTCCGACACCAGTCGTCTGCTTGTCGTTGACTCGCTTGGCGTGGGTGCCGCGACGCTCGAGCGCCGCCGGCAGGTGGTGGCGCGGCTGAACGCGGTCGTGGACGAAGGACGCACGCTGTGCAAGCCCGGCCGGGAGCCGCCCACGCTTGTCGCTGAGGGCGTTGTGGGTGGCGTGCTGTCGGTCATCCATACGCGACTGCTGGCCGACTCGCCTAGTACGGCGGCGGGTTCCCCCGCCGGCAGGCGGTCGACCGCAAGGGAGCCGCATGGCCCCGGGCTGGTCGAGCTGGCGGGCCCGCTGATGAGCATGATCGTGCTGCCTTACCTCGGTCCGGTCGCGGCCCGTCGGGAGCTGGAGCGGCCCATCCCCCAACCCTCCTCTAACCACACCTCGAAACCGGGCGGCGACCCGTTGCGTGATGTCGGCATGCGCCTGACTTATCGCACGATCAGGACGCTGCTTGCGATCGGCGCGCATCCGGGCGCTTCGAACCGGCAGGTGGGCGAGGCTTCCGGCGTTCAGGATCAGGGCCAGATATCGAAGCTGCTGGCTCGCCTGGATGGTCTTGGGTTGATCCTCAACACGGGCGCGGGGCAGCGCCGGGGGGCCACCAACGCGTGGACGCTTACCGCCAAGGGCCGTGAAGTACAGGGCGCTCTCTCCACCCAGGCGTCTCGTGCCTGATGCCCCCCTCAGTGCCGGACGACGGGGCGGACGAAGCGGCGAGCTGGCGAGGCCACAGGGCTTGCGTATGCTTGAGTTGTGGCCGTTTCAAGCATCGCGTTTGCATCGTCGCTAGGCGGCGCCGGCGCGACCGACGCGGCGGGGACCTTCTTCGAGCGCGCGGCAGCGCGCGATGTGCTCGCCTGGGTTCGCCTGCTGAGCGACCCGCGCGACTCGGCCGCGGTTGTGCGCGCCCTGGGGCGTCCTCCGATCGAGCTGCGCCAGGTGGACATCGCGCGCGTGGTCCAGGTCGCGCGCAAGGCCAAGCTCGACATGATCGCGGCGCTCGGACCCGCGACCGAGGCGCCGCAAATGCCGCCCGAGGCGTGCGAGCGGATCGCCCACTTCCAGGAGCTGTACCGCGAAGCCCAGGTTGCCTTCGAGGCTCTGCGCCCGCGCCTACAGGGCAGCCCGCGCGAGCTGGCTGCCGAGTTGACGGCCGCCTCGGAGGCGCGCCTGCTTGGCGGGGAGGCGATCTCCGAGCAGCGCGCCCAAACCTTGGAGCGGACGCTGGAGTTGATGCGCGAGGAGGTACTCGGGGGGGCGATCCGGATCGCGGGGCGCCTCGGCGAGCTGCGCCTCGACACCGACCTGGACATTTCCCACGGCGTGGTGCGCTACCTGGAGCTGGTCAAGCTGGCCGCGCTGAAGGACCGACCCGCGGGCCAGAGCGTGAAGGAGGCGCTGGCGGACATCAACCAGCGCCTGCTGGCGGCGTGCACGCCCCTGCAGCGCGAGATCTTCCAGACCTCAACTCTCGATGAAACCCTGCTCGCCGAGGAGCGCAGCGAGCGGGAGGGGCAGGAGGATGCCTCACGACCGGTAGTGAACCGAGCGATCCCAAGCGCCTTCGCGCGCCGCGAGGAACCCTCGCTTCAGGCGTTCCTGCCCCGGCGCGGCGAGGGCCTGGTGCTGTCGGCGTCGGACATCGACACCTATCGCGCGTGCCCGCTGCGCTACAAGTTCGCGCGGGTCCTGAAGATCCCCTCAGAGCAGACCTTGCACCAGCGCTTCGGCATCGCCGTGCACCAGGTATTGGAGCGCTACCACGCCGCCGACCACACGACGGTGGGACAGATGCTGGAGCTGTTTGAGACGTGCTGGCGGCGTGGCGGCTTCGGCGAGAGCGAGAAGGAGCGCGAATTGCACGGCAAGGCACGCGCGGCGCTCGTGCTCTACCACCAGCACCTGGAGGCCCACGAGGCCGAGCCGGTCTGGTTCGAGCGCTCGTTCTCCTTCAAGCTCGGCCCCCACCACCTACGGGGAAGGGTCGATCGCGTGGACAAGCTGCCCGACGGCAACTACGAGATGATCGATTACAAGACAGGGCACCCTCGCACCGCGGAGCAGCTCAAGGACGATGTGCAGCTATCTCTGTACGCGGTGGGGGCCAAGGAGTCGTGGCAGGTGGAGGCCGAGAAGCTCTCCTACTACTACGTGCTCGACGACCTCAAGGTGCCGGTCCCGAGCGCTGAGATGGACGGGGATTGGATCGCCAGGGTCGTTGCCGAGGTCGGCGAGGCAATCATGGCTCAGCATTTTGAGCCAACGCCCTCACCGAGCGTATGTGGGCTGTGCGATTACCGTATCGCCTGTCCAGCGTGGGAGAGATAGCTCGCGACAGGCGCGTTCCCCACAGACCACTTGACAACTTGCGTCGTCGTGGTATATAGTGGCTACGTGTTCGTATCCGTCAAGGGTGCGGCGTACATAAGGTCGGGTTGGGTTTGGCCCCTGTGGTCTGACTACTAACCGGTTTCAGCAGGGCCCTTGGGAGAGGGACCGGGTCGTTTCCGAGAGGGAGTTGTTTTTCGCGTGGTTTCATTGGGGAATAACGTGTTTGAGAGTCCGTGTGCTCACGGTGCTGGCGTTATAGGACGCGTCAGCGACGCTGACGCGTCTCTCTCTCTCTCTCTCTCTCTCTCTGGCCGGGCTGGCTCTCAGCTAGCCGCAAGCCGGACTGTCGCTCTTACCAGCCTGACCGGCCGGCTTGGTCTTCTGCGTCGCTATTGCGGCGCTTCATGTTCTTTTGCCGCCGTGGGTCGTGTGCCCACGACGACCTCGTTGTGCCCGCGGTCCCGCGGGTTTCGTGTGGATCGTTCTTGGAGGAGGGGTTGTGTCTATAGGTGCTCGTAAGCCGGTCCTGCCGGTCATCGCTGTGTGCTGTGTGTTGGTGGGTTGGTTTGTGTGGAGTGCGGTGCCTGCGTTGGCGGTGGCTCCTGAAACGCCTGAAGTGTCGGTGGAAGCGCTCGTTCCGCCCACGACGGCGACGGTGCACGGTGTCTTGAACCCGGGTGTGGAAGGTGCGCCTGGCACCTATGAACTAGGCACCTATGAATTCCTCTACAAGCAGGGCAAAGCTGGATGTGAAGGGGAAGGCAAAGCTCCTGCTTCGCCGGGGATCTCGTTGGGTGCTGGAAAGGAAGCAGTGTCGGAAACGCTGTCGGGACTTTCGCCTGGGTCTGAATATTCGTTGTGCCTGCTTGTGCGTGATGGGGTCAAAGGTGAACAGGCTGTGAGCGCACCGGTCAAGTTCACCACGGTCCCGGTGGTCGAAGTGCCTGTGACGACGGAACCCGCGACTGCGGTTGCTGCGACGTCGGCGACGTTTGAAGGGGAGTTGAGTCCTGGTGGGACCGTGGGTTCGTTGACTTACCAGTTTGATTACAACACTAACGGCACGTGTGTTGGCGGTCAAAGCACGGTTCCCGTCGAAGTCGCTGAAGCTAAGCAGTTGCATGTGTCGGGGACGGCAGTAGGGCTTGAACCGAACGATACGTACAGGTTCTGTCTGGTCGCGACGAATATGTTCGGCGAACAAGTCCAGGGCAATGAAGTGTCGCTACAGACCGGGCGCCAGGCACCCGTGATCACCGGAGTATCGGTCACGAACACCACTTCCAGCGAAGCCACGGTGAATGGCGAAATATATCCGTATGGCGAAGCGACGACATATCGCGTGGAATATGGTCCAACCAACACATACGGCTCCAGCACGCCAGAAGCGAGCATTAGCGCACAGCACGGACCCGCTGATATCCAAACACAGTTGACGGGTCTCACACCCAACACCGAATACCACTACCGGATCCTCACAACCAACCACACTGGTAGCGAACAATCACCTGACGCAACGTTCACGACAAGCGAAGCTATTGTGGTGGGAAGCCAGGGCTTGCCCGATAATCGTGCGTATGAAATGGTCACGCCACCCTTTAATGAGGACGCAAACGTATATGTTCCCTTGTCTTACGGCTTTAGCAATGAAGCGGTCAACGGCAGTGTCCAAACATTTCATTTGTTTCAGGTTGCGGGTGATGGGTCTGGTGTCGCATATATTGGTGATGCGACTTCGGGTGGGGGTAATGGTGAAGGCGGTACGGGGATAGGCAATCAGTTCCTGGCTAGCCGTCTTGCTGGTGGTGGTTGGGTGACTAAGAGTATTCAGCCGCCGGGAGCGTTTGTCACGGAGTATGAAGGGTTTTCGAGTGATCTGTCTGTTGGGGTTCTTGAGTCCTCCGGTACATCAGTCGAAACTAAAGATTTGCTGCTATCTGAAGAAGCTTTGGGTGATGGTTATGGAGTGCTCTATGCGCGGACCGCAAGCGAAAGCACTTATCGACCGCTTTTTACAAAGGCTGTCCAGCCAACTCGAATCACAGGTTTTGGTAGCAACCTTACTGTCAATAAATTGGGCAGAGAGTCTTCTTCCCCTGTTTTTGCGGGTGGGTCGGCTAGTTTTAGTGATCTGCTGTTTGAGGCGAATGATGCTTTGCTTGGTGGTGATGGCGTCCTTGAAAGTGAACTTCAGGGGGACGTGAAGGCGGAGATCGCTAAAGGTGAAAACAAGAATTATTTGTACGACTCTGCTGAAGGCAAGTTGAGTCTAATTGACGTGTCGCCTGAAGGGAGGGTGGTGCCCGATGCGACGATCGGTGCGCCGCCAGATGCTTATCCGCTTTATCTCAATCCACCTAATTTTGGTGGTGCGATTTCGGCTGACGGGGATCGTGTGTATTGGTCTAGTCTTGAAACAACTGGAGAAAATCTAAATGTGGTAAGAGACATTATGGAGCGGCCGACTGGTCTTTATTTGCGTGAGAATCCTGGGGGTCCGCAGAGTCCTGTTGTGAATGGTGAGTGTAGTGTGCCGAGTGATGCGTGTACGGTTCAGGTATCGGCGGGTGAAGCGCAGTATTGGGCGTCCGCCGCGAATGGTCGTTACGCGTTCTATAGCGAAGGGGGAGGGCTTTATCGGTTTGACGCGGAACCAGGGCCTGGTGGTAGTTCTAGGAGAGTCTTGGCCAGTCCTGATGCTGGTGTGATGGGTGTGTTGGGTGCAAGCGAAGATGGTGAAGATGTGTATTTCGTTGCGACGGAGGTTCTTGCTGCAGGGAACAGTGAGGGTGCTGATCCTGTGGAAGGTGAACCCAACCTGTATCTATCGCATGATGGCAACTCTCCTGTGTTTATAGCGACACTCTCAGTGAGAGACGGCAGCGGAGTTCTACCGTTTAGTGAATTTGGCGGCACCTTTGGGAATTTTGGTGACTGGCAACCTGGTTTGGGTCATCGTACGGCTCGGGTTACTGGTGATGGTGCGGCTGTGGTGTTCATGTCGGAACGGTCTTTGGGTGTGGTTGGTTATCCGCATGGGTATCCAAATATGGGTGCTAATGAGATTTATGTGTATGAGGCTGGGTCCAACAGTTTGTTTTGTGCGTCGTGTGGCTCTACGCGTGAAGGAGCGTCGGGGTACTTGCCCGTCAGTTGGGGTGATAGTACTCTCCCGCAATGGATCAGCGAAGACGGTAACCGTGTGTTCTTCGATAGTAGCTCGGCGTTGGTTTCGCAGGACACGAATGGTGAGCAGGACGTGTATGAGTGGGAGCGCGAAGGGACCGGTACATGCACGAACAGTATTAGTGTAAATGGTAGTTGTGTGTTCTTGCTCTCGGGTGGTACGAGTAAAGCCGCTTCGTGGCTGATAGGCGCTGGTGAAACCGGTAACGACGTGTTCGTGGCGACACGTGCGCAACTGGTGTCTGAAGATCAGAATGACGCGTTCGATCTTTACGACGTGAGGGTTGATGGTGTGAAGCCCGTTTCTCCGCCGCAGTGTACTGGCAGTGGTTGTCAGGGTGTGCCTGCACCGCCACCAACATTCGCGACACCATCCAGTGTCACGTTCAACGGGGTGGGAAACTTCCCGCCCGCCACGACGGTTACGGTCAAAGCAAAGGCGAAGCCAGGATCGCGTGCACAGAAGCTGGCCAGTGCATTGAGGGCGTGTCGTAAAACATCAAAGCGTAAGCGGGCGTCGTGTGAAGCGCGAGCCAGGAAACGCTACGGGCCGTTGAAGAAGACGCGCAAGAGTCCAGGAACAGTTGTAAAGGGGAGAAAATAATGTTCAAGCGTTCTGTACTGACTCTTGTCCTTGTGTGCAGCCTGTTTTGCTCATGTGCATCGTTGGCGTCGGGTGATGCTCCTGCGCCTGGCTATGAGGTGATTGGGCGTTTCGCTCCAACTAATCTCCCACCGGGTGGCGAAGGGCGACTAGTCTTGTACGTGTATGATATTGGTGGGGTAGGAAACTCTACTGATCTGTCATTGACTAATATATTGCCTGCTGGTGTAGTCGCAAAGACGGGGGAGATCGGAGGGGAATCCGCACCTGTTAGTTGTACTGGATCGACGGAGGTGACGTGTGCGGTGGGATCGCTCGCTACCGGCGGTGAACCTGCACGTATCCTGATCCCTGTGAGTGTGTCTGGGAGTCCTTCTAGCGAACCGGATAGAGTAACGGTGAGCGGCGGGGGCTCCTTGGGTGTGGTGAACACGACCGTCCCAGTACACTACGGAACAGGACCGGCACCTGTGGGTATCGCTAACGCGGACGCGTGGATCTCCAATCAGGACGGTACGATAGAGACACAAGCCGGTTCACATCCATATGAGCTGACCCTCGCATTTGCTACCAACAGTACTGGCGTTGGTCGTTTGGAAGAACAGCCGAACGGTGACCCGCGTGCGCTAGACGTAAACCTGCCACCGGGGATAGTTGGTGAACCTGGTGCTGTGCCAAAGTGCACACGCGAAGAATTCGACGCCGAAGAATGCCCGCCCAATACTCGGATCGGAGAAAACTTCGCAGCGGTATCGGGAGGAGGACTATTGTCTCAGCAAGTGTATAATCTTGTGCCGCCGCCTGGTATTGCTGCACAGTTCGCGTTCACGTTCAATGGTATTAGCATATTCTTGGATGCGCGTGTGCGTAGCGGTGGAGATTACGGTATTACAGAGCACGCGAATGTGCCGCAGCGCAAGATCGTGTTCAACACAACAACGATCTGGGGTGTACCAGGAGAACACGAAACAGGCGCTGGAGACAAACCGTTGTTGACACTGCCGACATCGTGCGGGGAGCCACCAGAGTTCAGTATCGAAGAGCTGGGTACCTGGCAAGACGAAAGCCTAAGGCCACCCGCGATCAGCTTCCCATGGCACAACAGTCAGGGCGAGCCCGTCGGAATCACTGGTTGTGAAAAGCTCAAGCACTTCGAACCGTCCATAAACCTCGCGCCGGACACCAGCTTCTCCGATACCCCGGCGGGATTGTCAGCGACTGTGAGAGTGCCACAGGGACTGAATCCCGAAGGGTTGGCGACGCCCGGCCTGAAGGAAACAACGGTCGTGCTACCCGAAGGCGTGGCAATCAATCCAGGGCAAGCCACCGGCTTGGCGGCATGTCAACCATCAGAGGAGAACATCGGTGGTCCTGAAAGCGAAAAGGAAACGATGGACGGTCCGCCATCGTGCCCCGCGGCATCGAAGGTCGGCACCGACGAAATCGCGACGCCGCTGCTCCCAGGACGTTTGAAAGGCAATGTATACGTCCTGCAATCCAACCCGCCAAACCTACAACTGCTGGTCGCCGCTGAAGGCGAAGGCATCTATTTGAAGCTGATCGGCACCATCCACTTGAACGAACAGACGGGCCAGATAACAACCACATTCAAGGGTACTCCACAGGATCCGGGAACACCAGACGCGCCGTTGAACGAATTCGTGTTGAGTTTCAGTGGTGGGGCTCAGGCAGCGCTGGTGACGCCACAGTTCTGTGGGGTGTATACAGCGACGGCGGATTTCACGCCATGGAACACCCCGTTGACAGCGGATGCGCTATCGGAAAGCAACTTTCAGATCACAGCGGGACCAGGCGGTAGCAATCCCTCTAACTGTACGGGACCACTACCGTTCAGCCCGACGATGACTGCTGGTGCTACGACAGATCAGGCTGGTGGCTATACGGACTTCACGATGCTCCTGTCGCGTAATGATGGGCAGCAGCACATCGAAAAACTACAGTTCAAGACTCCAGAGGGATTGTTGGGCATGATCGCCAAGGTCCCCCTATGTCAAGAACCACAAGCAGCAGCAGGAACATGTTCTAGCGCTTCGCAGATTGGGCATACAGTTGCCGAGGTTGGTCCCGGCCCGTATCCGTTCGTGTTGCCTGAGCCTGGTGCTCCACCAGCCCCGATCTACCTGACAGGACCGTATGAGGGCGCGCCGTTTGGCTTGTCTATCGCGGTGCCGATCGTTGCTGGCCCGTTCAATCTTGGTACTGAAGTGGTGCGGGCGAAGATCGAAGTGGACCCCCACACGTCGCAGTTGACTATCAGCACGACGGCGTTTCCGAAGACGGTGAAGGGTATCCCGACCGATATTCGCGAGATTGATGCTGTGATCGACCGGCCGGAATTCATGTTCAACCCAACGAGCTGTAACCCGATGAGCTTCTCCGGCACGGCATATAGCTTTGAAGGAGCAACGGCACCGGTATCGAGCCATTTCCAGATGGGTTCGTGTCGCAGTTTGACGTTCAAGCCGAACTTCTCGGTGTCCACCAGCGGGAAAACATCAAGAGCGAGCGGGGCGAGCCTGACCGCAAAGATCGTTTATCCCACCGGGAACCTGGGAGCGAATCAGGCCTCGTCTCAGTCGAACATCGCGTCGGTGAAGGTGGATCTGCCAAAGCAGCTACCGTCCAGGTTGACGACGTTGCAGAAGGCGTGTACGGCGAAGGTGTTCGAAGCTAACCCTGCGAATTGCCCGGCAGCATCGATTGTGGGTCACGCGAAGGCGATCACTCCGGTGCTACCGGTCCCGATCGAAGGACCAACGTATTTCGTATCGCATGCTGGGGAAGAATTCCCGTCGCTGATCGCGGTCCTCCAAGGCTACGGCGTGACCGTAGACCTCGTCGGCTCGACGTTCATCAACAACAAAACGAACATCACCAGCAGCACATTCAAGAACGTGCCCGACGTCCCGATCGCGAGCTTCGAACTGAGCCTGCCGCAAGGCAAATACTCGGCATTGGCTGCGAACGGGAACCTCTGCAAGACGAAACTTACGATGCCCACGGCATTCACCGGCCAGGACGGCGCGGTCATCCACCAGAACACCCCGATCAGCGCCACGGGTTGCGCCAAGGCCAAGCCCAAGAAAAAGGCCAAGACGAAGAGCAAGAAGCCGTCCGCCAAACACAAGCGAAAGAAATGAGATGTTGGCTAGCGGTAAGGCTCCGTCAAGAAAGGCGGCGTCAAACGGGTTAGTACCCAAGCGCAACAGGCGGCCCGTAGCCCCCCGCGACGCGGGGCACGCGAGCAGTGCGGAGCGCATGAGTGAGATCCAGCGCGCACGGATTCTCGCGGCGATGATCGAGGTTTCCGCCGAGCGCGGCGCGGTCGGTGCGAGCGTGGCGCACGTGGTGGAAAGCGCGGGGGTTTCGCGCCGCACGTTCTACGAGCTGTTCGAGGACAGCGAAGACTGTTTCCTCGCGGCCTTCGAGACTGGTATCAGTCGAGCTTCGCGGTACGTGCTCGACGGTTACGATCCCCACGCTCCCTGGGCTGAGCGGATTGGCGGCACGTTGGCGGGCCTGCTCTCGTTCCTCGACGTGGAACGGGGACTAGGACAGCTCTTGATCGTCGGATCGATGAACGCCGGCGTCGGGGCGCTGGAGCGCCGCCGCCAACTGCTTGCACAGATGGTCAGCTTCGTAGACGAAGGACGCGCTGGGTCCAAGACGGGCCAGGAGCTGTCGCCGCTGGTCGCCGAGGGCATCGTTGGTGGCGTGTTGTCGGTCCTGCACTCGCGGCTGCTCGAGCCCCGTAATGGAGGACTCGAAGCCGACGCCGGCTCGCCTGTCTCCAGACAGGGGCTGCTGGACCTGACCGGTCCCTTGACGAGCATGATCGTGCTCCCCTACCTTGGTCCGGCCGCCGCGCGCCGCGAGCTTGCCCGTCCCGCCCCTAAGCCGATGCGCGTGAGCCGCCCCGAGCGTAACCCGCTCAGCGAACTCGACATGCGCCTCACCTACCGCACAGTCCGCGTCCTCATGGCTATCGCCGCTCAACCAGGCTCCTCCAACCGTGTGGTCGCCGACGCGGCTGAGGTCACCGACCAAGGCCAAATGTCCAAGCTACTGGCCCGCCTAAACGACGTCGGCCTGATCCAGAACACCGGCGGCGGCGCCACCCGAGGCGAACCAAACGCCTGGACCCTCACAGAAAAGGGCTGGCAAGTACAGGGGGCGATCACCGAGCAAACCCCAGGCTCTACTCCGGACTATCCCTGCCAAAGCCCACACAGCGGCACCGCGGCAAGCCGATCTCCAAACGGCAAAGTGCGCTCGCCCGTGTAGAGCACGACGCCGGCCTTGAAGCGCGAGCCGAGCTTGCTGCGCAGGTGGCGCAGTCCCGCGAAGTCTCTCGCGGTGACCGTGGCGGCGCTCTTGACCTCTACTCCTGCGACCTCCCCGCTGCGCAGTTCGAGCACGATGTCGACCTCGCGCTGCTGGCTGTCTCGGTAGTGAAAAAGCGAGGGTTCGAGCGCGGACCAGTCGCTCTGGCGCAGCAGCTCCATCGCGGCGAAGGTCTCGAAGATCGGGCCGGCGAGTGTCGCGTCGTTGGCGAGTCGATCCGGGTTGGCGTTGATGAGGTGGGTGAGTAGCCCCGTGTCCGTCACGTACAGCTTCGGCGTCTTGATCTGGCGCTTGCCGAGGTTTGTGTACCAGGGGGGCAGGCGCTTGACGAGAAATAGGTCTTCGAGGATCTTCGCGTGGGCGCTCGCCGTCTTGTGGTCGAGTCCGAGTTCGGCGCCCATGCCGCGTGCGCTGGCCAGTGCCCCTGAGCGGGCCGCCACGACGCTCAGCAGACGCCCGATGTCGGCCGTGTCGCGTACGCGAGCGACATCACCGACCTCACGCCCCAGAATCGACGCCACATAGCTCGCGAAGAAACGGGAGCGTGTGCTCGCGGGACGTGCGTGGGCGTCGGGAAAGCCGCCTGCCGCCACGCGCTGCGCGTAAGCCGCCCTTCCCACCTCGGCGCCTTCGATCTGAGGTGGCTCGCCGACGAACAGTCGCTCGATGAAGCGCTCGGAGAACCCAACCAGCTCGCCCTGGGAGAGCGGCCACAGGTTGATGTAGTCGACGCGACCGGGAAGCGCGTCAGCGATGGTGGGCAGCGTAATGACGTTGGCCGATCCCGTCAGCAGGAACTGCCCGCGATCGTTGCGCGTGTCAAGGCGCGCCTTGATCGCGAGCATCAGGTCGGGTGCCCGCTGGATCTCATCGATCACGGCCGGACCCGAGAACTGGGCGATGAAGCCGGTCGGATCCTCCAGTGCAGAGCGTTGTGTTCCCTCATCATCGAGTGTTAGGTAGGCGGCCGGATGCTCGTGGCTTGCTATCTCCTTGGCAAGCGTGCTCTTGCCCACCTGTCGTGCGCCGAGCAGGCATACGGCTCGACTGGCTGACAGAGCTTCGACGACGAGGGGCCTGGCGTGTCGTTCAATCAGGTTCGACATATGCTTATAGCATACAAAAGTATACGGATACTGGGGAGTAACAGGCCTTGCAAGTGGGGAGTAATGTACCTTGCAGATGGGGAATAAGAGGCCGTGCAGATGGGGAATAGCCTCTCGATGGGCCGCGCGACGCGACGCGTCTCTACGCTTACTCGCCGCCTTGAGGGTGGCGTTATGCTGCGCTTTAGGCTTGGCAACTAGGCTGCCTATCGCATGGAGGGAAGCATTGAGATGGTTGGGGGTCGCAAGGGCACGCGCATCGCCGTGCCCGCTCTGTCGCTGATCGCGCTCGCGCTACTCGCGGGTTGCGGTGGCGGCGGCGGGTCTTCGACCACCGCGGCGTCGGTCCCCGTGTCTCCCGCCTCGGCGCCGCTACAGGGCGCCGCCGACACTTCCAAGGTCGATGCCGTCGCGTATGTCGCGGGCACACCGATCTCCAAGGCGAGCTACAAGCACTGGCTCGCGGTCGAGACGGCGCTTGGCGCGACCGGCTCGCCGAGCCATCAGGCGCTTGGCTTCCTGATCACCTCCCAGTGGGTGCTGGGCGAGGCGGCGGCTCGCCATGTGAGCGTGTCCGAAGCCGAAGTCAAGCAGCGCTACACCCAGCTCGTGCATCAGAGCTTCCCGAAGGCGGGCACGCTGCAAAAGTACCTCGCCAAGTCGCAACAGACCGAAGCGGATCTGCTGGCGCGCATCAAGGTCGAACTGCTGGCCGCGCGGATCGCCGAAAAGGTGACCGCCGGCAAGAGCGGCTCGCAGCGCAGCGCACTGTTGACCGCGTTTGAGAAGAGCTTCCACGCCCACTGGAAGGGCTACACCAGCTGCGACTCCGGCTATGTGATGGAAGACTGCAAGCAGTACAAGGGCAAGCCCGAAAACCTGACCCCCTCCAGCTCGCGCGCCTCCTCTTCGAGCGCCGCAAGCTCCTCCGCTTCTGCTTCGGCCTCCTCCTCCAGCTCGGCAACGGCGAGCGGCAACGGCGAGGTTTACACCGCGCCCGGCGCCTTCTCGCTCTCGAGCAGCGCTTTCGAACGCAATGGCGCGCTCCCGGCGCAATACATGTGCACGGGCGCGGGCATCTCACCGCCATTGTCGTGGACGAAAGTGCCCGCGAAAACTGCCGAACTGTTCCTGTTCGCGATCGCCGAGGGTCCGGGCGGCTCCGGTGGTGGTGGCATCCGCTGGGTGGTCGGGGGAATCGATCCCAGCTCGACCGGCGTCGCGGCCGGACAGATCCCGCCGGGCGGGATCGTGGGCACCAACACGGCCGGAAAGGCCGCCTACAGCCCCGTTTGCCCACCCAAGGGCAAGAGCGAAACGGTCGAGTTCGTTATGTATGCGCTCTCCAAGAAGCTGCCACTCTCAACCGGCTTTCAGCCGGCGAAGGCCGAGAGTGAATATGGCTCGAAGAAACTAACGCTGGGCCAGGCAGCCATCAGCTACGCGATCGCCACGGGGTCCTAGCTCTCGATCCCGCGCTGGCGCAGGAAGCGCTGGAATTCGCGTGCCAGCAGGTCCCCGGAAGGCAGATCGCCCGGCCCGAGCGCGGCCTGCTCGCTCTCGGCGGCTCGCTGCTCCAGACGCTCGACAAACGCCTGGATGTCAGGGTCTGACTGCACCGCGAGCCCGACCTGATGCTCGTACTCGCCCGCGGCCTGCTCAAGCTCTGAGACGTCCACCGACACGCCTACCAGCAGCTCCAGCTTGCGCAGCAGCGCCAGCGCCGCCTTCGGGCTGGACGCGGCCGCGACGTAGTGGGGCACACTCGCCCACAGGCTCGCCGAGGGCAGCCCGGCCTGCCCGGACGCCGCGTGCAGCACGCCGACGATCCCGGTGGGACCCTCGTAGCTGCTGGCTTTCAACCCCAGTCGCTGCATCATCGCCGGGTCGGAGGCGAAGCCGGTCATCGCGACGGGATGGGAGTGAGGCACGTCGGCGAGCAGTCCTCCGAGCGTGACGACCAGCTGCACGTCGAGCGCTTCCACGAGGTCCACGATCAGCGCGCTGAAGGAGCGCCAGCGCATCGAGGGCTCGGTGCCCTGCACAATCACCAGGTCGCGGTGGGCCCGCGGCGCGCGCGCCTCGAAGATCTCGACCGACGGCCAGGAGATCACGCGCGCCTGGCTCTCGTCTATCTGGACGTGCGGGCGGTTGGCCTGGAAGTCGTAGAACTCCTCTGAGTCGATCCGCGCGAAGCGCTCGGCGCCGAGCGAGCGCGCCAGGAACGCCGTGGCCGTGCTTGCCGCGTCGCCCGCATCGTTCCAGCCCTGAAACGAGCACACCATCGCGGGCGCCCGAAGGCCGTCGGGGCGTCGATCCCAGATCAATGGCTGCATCCGACCCACCGTACATCATGGGCAACCAATGTCCGTCAAGAGCAATGCAAGTGAGGTGCCCGCCCGCTCGCCCGGAGAGCGGCCCCAGGCGTCCGTCGGCTTGCCCGCGCCGCCGGCCGCGCCCGACACGATCTCCACGCTGCGCGAGGGCGATGCGCTGGACGGCGTGTTTGCGTGCGTGCGCAAGGAGCGCACGATGTCGCGCTCGGGTGCCCCCTACCTGACGGTGCAGCTGCGCGACGGCTCCGGCACGATCACCGGCCGCGTGTTTCGCGACGCCGACCTGCACGCCGGTCGCTTCGAGCGCGGCGACATCGTGCGCGTGCGCGGAGGAGTGGAGCGCTTTCGCGACGAGCTGCAGATCGCGCTGGAGCGGATCGCGCGCGTCGAGCTGTCCGACGCGGAGGCCGCCCGCTTCCTGCCCGTGTCGCACCGAGATCTCGACGAGCTGGACGGCTTCATCGAGCACCTTGCCCGCGAGGTGTATGACCCGGGGCTGAAAGCGCTGCTCGACAATATCCTCGGCGACCGCGAACTGCGCGCCGCCCTGCGCCGCGCGCCCTGCTCGCTGCCCGACTCCGGCAGTGGCCGCCCAGGTGCGCGCGCCGGCGCCCACCACGCGTTCGTCGGCGGGTTGCTCGAGCACACGGTGGCCGTCGCGACCCTGGCCGTCGAGCTGTGCGCGGTGCACCCGCGACTCGACCGCGATCTGCTGCTATCCGCCGCGCTCGTGCACGATCTCGGCAAGACCCGCGAATACGCTTACGGGGCGGAGATCGTGCGCACCGAGGAGGGCCGCATGCTGGGCCATGTCGAGCTGGGGTTGCGCCTGATCGCCGCGCACGCTCCACCGGCGCTCGATGCGCAGCGACGCATGGCGCTGGAGCATTGCGTGCTCGCCCACCACGGCGGGGAGAGCGGCGGCCCGCAGCGCTTCGCCTCCGCGGAGGCGCTCGCACTGCAGCGTCTCAACGCGCTCGACGCGGGCGTGAAGGGCGCTTTCGAGCACGGTTTCGGCCGCTGAATTTCGCGCCGCGCCTGGCGCGCGCGTATGTGCGCGCGTGAATCGGCTCCCGCATCTGGTGAGAAACAATCTCGGCGGGTCAAGTGTGGGGCGGCGAATGCCGATCACAACAGGGTGGGGGATCGACCCATATCGACCGGCGCATCCGTGAGCGAGCTTTCGCCTCCGCGAGCAGGCGACGGCGCGAGCGCGACTGCCCTTGCCCATAGCCGCCCCATCCAAGGAGGCGCACTGACCCAGTCCCTTGGCGACGGCCGCCCCGGGCGGTTGATCGGCGATGTCGTCGTGGACCTTGGTTTCGCCACGCGCGAGCGGGTCGAGGAGGCCGTTGAGATCGCCCGTTCGCAGCGCAAGCCGACGGGGCAGGTACTGGTCGAGCAGGGCATCCTGCGCCACGACCAGCTGGCCCGTGTGGTGGCGGACCGCTATGGGCTGGACTACATCGATCTGTCGGTGTACGAGCTGGACATGGGCGCGGTCAACCTGATCGACATGGAGGCGATCCGCCGCTATCAGGCGGTGCCGGTCGGATTCCTGGAAGACGGCACGCTGCTGCTCGCGATGGCCGATCCGACGAACGTGCTGACGGTGGACGACATCGCGATGCTGACGGGCCGGCGCGTGCGCTCGGCCTCGGCCTCGATCGAGGACTTGAACATCCTGATCACGCGCCTCTCGCGCGTCGAGCAGTCCGTCGAAGGGCTGGTCGAGGACGACGCGCAGCCAGAGCCGGAATTCACGATGGACGAGACCGAGAAGGACGCGCCGGTCATCAAGCTCGTGCACTCGATCATCGCCGACGCGATCGAGCAGGGCGCCTCGGACATCCACATCGATCCAGGCGAGGGCGACATGCGCGTACTGCTGCGCATCGACGGGGTGCTCTCGCAGACCGCGACGCTGAAGCGCTCGATGGCCAACAACATCATCTCCCGCGTCAAGATCATGTCGGAGATGGACATCTCCGAGCGGCGCGTGCCCCAGGATGGCCGCTTCGCGCTGACGGTCAGCGGCCGGCGCGTGGACGTGCGCGTTACGACGCTGCCACTGGTGTATGGCGAGGGCGCCTACATGCGCATTCTCGACAAGGGTGCCGCCGTGCGCGGCCTGGAGTCGCTGGGGATGCAGCGCACCGAGCAGGACCGCTTCGCCTATGCGATCGCACGACCGAATGGCGCGGTGCTGGTGACCGGCCCGACCGGCAGCGGCAAGTCCACGACCCTGTACGCGGCGCTTGGTGCCGTCAACGATGGCACTCGCAGCATCCTCACGATCGAGGACCCGGTCGAGTCGCGGATCGCGGGGGTCAAGCAGATGCAGGTCGCGCCGAAGGCGGGCATGACGTTCGCGGGGGGGCTGCGCGCGATGTTGCGAGCCGACCCCGACGTGATCATGGTGGGGGAGATCCGCGACCGCGAAACAGCGCACATCGCGGTCGAGGCGGCGCTGACCGGCCACCTCGTGCTCTCCACGCTGCACACGCGCGACGCGCCGAGCGCGCTCGGGCGCCTGATCGACATGGGCATCGAGCCCTTCCTGATCTCCTCCGCGATCGATTGCATCGTCGCTCAGCGGCTCGTGCGGATGCTGTGCCCGCACTGCAAGCAGCCGAGCAAAGCGCCGGAGTCGCTGCTGGCCGAATATGGGTTGTATGGGTCAGAGGCGTACGAGCCGGTCGGCTGCTCGCGCTGCACCTCCACCGGCTATCGCGGTCGGATCGGCATCTATGAGGTGATGTCCGTTACCGAAGAGGTGCGCGCGCTGGTGCTCAGCCGCGGATCGGTCGATGAGATCGCCGCGGCCGCCGAGAGCCAGGGGATGCGTCGCCTGCGCGACGACGGCATCGCGAAGGTGCGCGCCGGTCAAACCTCGATCGCGGAGATCGAGCGGATGACCACGACGATGATTTAGGTCCCTCGCGCGGGGCTGTTGGGCGCTTCTTGTTTTTGGGATAGGGGGTCGTTCCCTCGGTATGAGCGCGCGGGTCCCCGAGGGTGCGCGACGGCCCTTGTCGTGCGTACGCCAGCTATGTTCCCGCGACCGGCGGGATCAGCAGCAGGACTCGCAACGGCCCGCTTGGAAAGGCTTCCACGGTGAACGAGTAGGGTCGGTAGCGCACCCCGTCGTAGGAGACTTCGCCGTGCGCGGGTACGTTCGCTGGGGCGGGGCTCGTGCTGCCCACGATCTCTTCAGTGCCCTGGCTTAGGAACACGAGCGTGCTGGTGAAGCGGTGCGTGAGGATCACGTAGCCGAGGTCGTCCTGGACCGACAGCAGGAAGTGGCCGATGACACGTCCGTGGGCGTCGCGCACGTCGCCTCGTGCCGGGGCCAGCACGTGCGGCCCGCCCACATCGACCACGAGCTTTTCACCGAGCGTGGCGCGCACGCGCACGACGTGCAGCGTGCCTTTGAAGAAAGCGTCGATGACTGTGGTCGCGGCGGCGGGGTCGTCGTTCGCGACCGCCTGCTGGAAGGCGCGCGAGTGTTCGAAGTCGCGTACGACGAGCTGTGTCGCGGCTCCGGACTGCTCGTCGCGGTAGATTTTCCTGGCTGTCTGCCCGATCGTGTTTGTGGCTGTTTCGGCGGGCGTGGGGGCGCATTCGGAGGCGAGCGGGACCGGCGCCAGCACGTAGGTGCGCAACGCGCGGTCCGGGAAGCTCGTGCCGGCAAACGAGTAGACGGCATAGCGCTTGCTGCGAAATACGATCTGGCCGTGGTCGGGGAGGCTGCTCGGGCCGGGGCTCTCAGAGCCACCGAGCCAGTGGGTGCCCGAGCGCCCGAACACCTGTGCTCCGGCGATCGCATGGACCGTGCTGGCGTAGCCATACATCCCCTCCTCGGAGGCTGTGACCGTGCCGATCTGTAGGCCCGCCGCGTCGCGCAGCGGCGTGCTGAGGGGTGCGATGCCGTTGGCGGTGCCGTATTCGGCGAGGACGCGCCGCCCGACAGTGATGCGCACGCGTACCAGCTGGCCGCGCAGGAGCGGCGCGATCGCCGCTCGCACGGCCTTTGCGCGACCCGTTTCGACTGCTGCGATCACACTCGGCGCGATCGCCACGCGTTCGGCCGCAGGCAGCGCGATCCGCCCACCGGCGATCTCGTGGTAGATGCTTTCGGCGACCTTGCCCAGTGCCCTTGCCGTCGCGTCGGCGCACGTGGGCGGGGCCAGTTGGGTGGCGGTCGGCGCGGCGGTCGACCCGTCGGCGCTGGTGCCCGCGCCACAGCCGATCAGCGTGAACACCGGCAGCGTCGCGAGCGCGAGCGCTGCGAGCAGGATGCGGGCCGGACGCAGCCGGGGCGGGCGGCGTGGATGCGGCTTGGCTGTGTGGGCCTGGGGCGGCTGGTGTGTGGGGGCTGGGAGCGGGCGCGGCTGGTCGTGCATGTGCGTCCACAACCTAACGCCACGTTGCTGGCGTGTCGGTTAGACGCTCGTTAGACCGCTTGCGAGCGTGGATCGCGGGCCGGCTGGTGCGACGCCGGCCCGCGATCCACGTCGGAGATGCCCTATTTCTTCTTTGCTTTGCCCTGCGCGGTTTTCTTGCTGGCTTTGCCGCCCTTGCCTTTCTTGTGCTTGCCCGCCTTGCCCTTCGACGGCAGCGGGGTCGCCGGGTCCAGCCGCGTGCCGCCGGCGTAGCCGGTGGTCGGGCAGTGGAGTGGCCGGCCGAGGTCGAACGGACCTGAGATCGCCTGTGTCGTCACGCCCTTTTCGACGTAGATGGCGGTGACGGTCAGCAGCGGATCGACGCGCGGTTCGGCGCACAGCGAGGTGCCGATCGCGAACTGTCCGGTGACGGTCTCCCAGCCTGCCTTGGTCGAGCCCTCGCAGTTGTCCGCCCAGCCCGGCAGTTCGCCGCCGCAGCTGAACGTGTCAGACAGCCCTTGGTTGGTGGTGTTGCTCGTAACGAGCGGCGCCGGCTCAAAGCCAGTCACCGGGATGTTGGTCTCCAGCTGATAGCCCGTGATCGGGCCATTGCAGTAGAACGCGTAGCGAACCTGGTGTTCTTCGCTGCCCAATTCGGGCGTGCCCTGCGATATATGTCCGATGCAGTTCAGGTCGTTCGGGCTGCCTTCGGCCGGCGCTTCTTCCGCGTGAGCCGAGGCGACCGTCGCCAGCGACAGGGCGATCGTGCCCAGGATCGCGACGAGCCACAGTGAGGCTCGGTGGTGGACGGGTCGATGTGTATACAACGGGGATCTCCGTTCGTTCGTTGACATGAAGGCGGGGTTTCAGCCGCCGGTTTGCGACGTCGCTCGACGCCGCGGTTGTTCTGCCGATGCGGCCTGGGCCGCCTTCTTGGCCGTGGTGGCGGCACTGGCCGCCTTGCCACTGTTGCCGTAGACCGTCGCGCCGAAAGACACGGTGCTCTGGTCGTTGGCATGGCCCAAGGGGAGCACTCCGAGGAGCAGCGAGAGGCTCTTCAGAAGCGAGAAATCGTTGAAGCTTTCCGACACGCGCACGCCGCTGCGCACGAATGGCGAGAGCAGCAGTGCGCCGACCGGCTGAGCCGCCCCGCTCGCGGGAGTCGAGGACGGGGGGCTGTCGGGCACGATCACGATCAGGCCTTCCTTGCTGTAGGCGCTGGTCGCGAGGATCTCGGGCACGACTTCCTTTAGGTAGCTGTCGGCGGGCGCGAGCCCGGCGGGCGCGCCCGGGGCACACGGTGCGCTCGAGCCGTCGTTGCAGGCGGAGGGCACGATCCAGCTGAGGCTGGGCGTGCTCGTGGGCGTCGCAAGGCTTGCCTGCAGCTGGGACAGGTCGACGTCGTTGCTGGCGCACGCGCCTTCGCCGAGCAGCGAGTCGAAGTAGACGAAGGGGTTGCGGTAGGTGAGGTAGGGGTCGCCGGGCGCGGGCGTGTGGTTGGGGTCGACGGCGCCCAGTTCGGGGCGGCGGCAGGTGACGCCGCTCGCGGGTGTCGTCGTGCCGCTGGCGGACGGGGTGTCCGGCGAGGCCGTTGTCGAGGTGGTGCTCGGTGTGCCTGTCGAGGTGGTGCTCTGTGTGCCGGTACTCGTCGAGGTACCGGTCGCGCTGCTTGTGTCGCTTGCTGGGGCGCCGCTCGGCGTCGTGGCGCCCGACGCGCCGCCCGCTGGGGGGGTGGCCCCTTGATCCATGTCCTGCACGTATGCCTTCCACGTCAGGCTCGCGTTGGTCAGCTCCTCAGCGAGTGTCTTGACGCCCGCCGGATACACGCAGCCGACGCCCTCGGCCAGGCCCGTCATCGCGTTGACGGTCGGCGGTTGCAGTTCGCTGTAGGTGGGGCAGTTTTGTTCGGTGTCGAGGTTCACGCCCTGTCCGGAGAGCAGCGCGATGCCGTTGCCCAGGGAGCTGCTGGCGCTGAGCGTGTAGTTGCTCAGGAGCGTGCCCTTGGGCACGAGCTGCTTGGCCAGGTAGGGGTCGGCGGTGGAGTCGGCCAGCGCCGCGCTGAAGCTCGTGCCCGACAGTGCGATCACCCAGATGTGCTTGACGGGGGGCAGTTTGATCGGGGTGCCCGGTGCGGGTTTTTCGCTTTTGCTCGACCCGGTGGAGGAGCCTTCCGAGCTTTCCGAAGACGGCGTGCCCGAGGACGATTCGCCCGAGGGGGAGCTT
The DNA here is from genome assembly GCA_963776985.1 of uncultured Solirubrobacterales bacterium. GTDB lineage: Bacteria > Actinomycetota > Thermoleophilia > Solirubrobacterales > Solirubrobacteraceae > Palsa-744. Next base: position 1,276,872 of record CAVZOV010000004.1, on the reverse strand, counting down.
TCCGAGGAAGCCGACGTCGAGGCCGCTTTCGAGGCGGCTTTGGCGGGCTCGCTTGGCGCGCTTGCGGACGGTGCCGGTTCGCTTGCCGTGGGGGCCGCCGGGCTTGTTGGAGCGCTCGCGAGCGGACTGGCGCTCGTGCGCGCTATCAGCGCCGCGATGGCTCGCTGTGCCAGCGTGGCGGCGTCGGCGGGCGAGCCCGAGGGGCTCGGCCCGAGCGCCGCCCCGGCGATCATGCCGAGGGCAAGCACGCCGGCCGCAAGGGCGCCCACGAGCCGTCGCGACGGCGCGGCTGCGCCGGGCCGGCCATCACCCGGCGCACCCGGCGCCTCGGCCTGTGCCCCAGTCGGAGACACCGGCTTCCAAAACGCCGTGAAGTCGATACGCGGGTTGCCGCGCCTTGAGCCACACTGCAGGCAGTAGCGCTGATCCTGGAGGAGCGCTGCGCCGCAGCCCGCGCACGGGTCGGTGGAGATGTCGGGAGCGCTGGCGCCGGTCTGGTTGTGTGGGTTCTCTGGGGTCATCGTCGTGTCGTGTGGGTGGCGTCTTTTGCCCGAGTGCGCTCCTTACGGCGGTCTCTCGTGTTCAGGGTCAAGACGGTCATCCTCATAAAATAGCTAATCCTGATCTTATTTATGCAGAATATGCTAGGCTGGCCGAAATCAAGCTGTCAACAATTCGAACGGAGACCCCAGTCAAATGCACCGATCTCGCCGTGTCGCCGCCTTCCTCGCGGCGACGTTCACGCTCTCGATAGCGCTCCCGGCGCTTGCGCTCGCGACGGGCACGATCACGATCAGCGGGGCCACCGCATCGGCGCCCCTGGTCCAGCTGCTTGCACAGAAGTACGAGAAGCTCAACAAAAAGGTCAAGATCAAAATCACCCAGGGCGGCACGCAGGTCGGAATCAACGACGTCGCCGCCGGGCGCGTGTCGATCGCCGACGTATCGCGCGATCCGCTGCCGACGGACCCCACGGGACTCGACTTCTATCCGGTCGCCAAGTACTACCTCTGCGTGGTGACCAACAGCGCCAACACGCTGTCCAGCCTCACGCAGGCGCAGGTGGAATCGATCTTCACGGGCAAGACCCGCGAATGGTCGAAGGTGGCGGGCTCCAAAGCCAGCGGTCCGATCGACATCATCAGCCGTAACTCCACGGCGGGCACGCTCAGCAACTTCACGACGCTCCTCATGGGCGGCAAGAAAGTGTCAACGCTTGCAAGCGAAGAGTCCTCCGAGGGACTGCAGCGTCAGGCGATCGAAAAAGATCCCAACTCGATTGGCTTCCTCTCCGGGTACTTCGCCAGCAAAGGCGTCAACGACGTCGCCTTCAACGGCGTCGGCTGCACGCTGGCCAACGCAACCTCCGGAAGCTACGCGGGTGTCGCGCGCTTCTATGAGGTGACGAAGGGCAAAGCCACCGGCGCCGCCTCGGCGTTCATCGGCTGGATCGAGAACAGCGCGGCAGCGCAGAAGATCATCTCGACGCAATGGATCTCACTAAGTGACCCCGCCCGTCCCACCCGCTCCCCCGCGCGCCGCGCGGGGGAGCAATAGGTGAGAGGTGAGGGTGAGATGTCTGCCACTCCCACCTCTCCGCATCGCGGCGTGGGCGCCGCGATGGCGCGTTTGCGCCAACCGTGGTCGGACCGCCGCGCCGAGCTGACGCTCGGCGCGGTGTCGTTGCTGGCCGGGCTGGCGATTGCCGCGATGGTCGTATTCGTCGCGGTTCACGCGTGGCCGACGTTTCAGCACAACGGCCTCAGCTGGCTGGGATCGGGTGGGAACCTCGACAGCCAGCTGCAACGAATGACCGAAACGAGCGTGCACCCGCCCGCCTCCGCCTACCACGTGCGGGCATGGCCGGTCATTTACGGCACGGTGCTGACCACGACGTTCGCGCTGGTCATCGCGCTGCCGCTCGCGCTGCTGTCCTCGATCTTCATTGTCGAGTTCGCGCCGGTATGGCTGCGGGGCGCGATGATCCCGGTCGTGCGCCTGCTCGCCTCGGTGCCGTCGGTGATCTACGGGCTGATCGGGATTCTCGTGCTGGTGCCGTTCGTCGGCAACCACCTGATCACGATCCCGGAGAAGACCTCGGTGCAGAACACGGTCGAGCTGACAGGCGGCAGCCTGCTTGTCGTGTCGGTGATCCTCGCCGTGATGATCACCCCGATCATGGTCGCGCTGATAAGCGCGGCGCTTGCCGGCGTGCCCGCCTCCTGGCGCGAGGGGGCGATGGCGCTCGGCGTGCATCGCCTGCGCGCAACGCTCGCGGTCAGCCTGAAGGCGATTCGCCCCGCGATCGTGGCGGCCACCGCGCTCGCGTGTGCGCGCGCTCTCGGCGAGGTGATCGTCGTCTCGATGGTCGCGGGCGACGTGTCGTTTGCCCCGAGCTTCGCGCACGGGCCGCTGATCTTCCTGTTCGAGCCGCTACGCACGCTCGGCAGCGCGATCGTCGATAACCGCGAAGCCTTCTTCGGTGGGGCACCGGCGCTGAGTGCGACGCTGTATGCGTTTGCGTTGCTGCTCCTGCTCTCCGCCATCGCATTGTCGCTCGGTGCCTATCTCGTCAAGTTGCCGCTACGCAAGTACCAGCTGCGATGAGCGGCATCGACACCCCACATCTCCCTCTGGTCTTCTCATGAACGCTTTCGTCTCCCCATTCTCGACCGAGCCGGCCGAGGCACCGCGCCCGAGTCGCGGTCGCGGCTCCTCGATGCGGGAATGGCGCCTGCTCGACCGCGCTATCTATCTCGCGGCATGGGCCGCCGGGCTCGGCTTGTGCCTGGTGACGGGTGCGATCGTCGTGTATATGGGCGTGCGCGGCATTCAATACCTGCGCCCGGAGCTGCTCGTCACCAGGCCGCGGATCGCCGAAGACGGGGCTGTCTCCGGCGGCTTCCTGGACCCGCTGATCGGCACCGCCGTGCTGACCGCGATCGGGGTTGCGATCGCGCTGCCGGTCGGCGTGTGCAGCGCCGTGTGGATCGTCGAGTACGGCCGTCCGTCGTGGCTGGCGCGAATGGTCGAGTCCTCGATCGAGATCGTCGCCGGCACGCCCGACATCGTGATCGCGATCTTTGGCCTGGCGATCTTCGAGCTGAGCTTCATGGGCCCGCTCTCGAGCACCTCGGAAACCGGCGTGGTGCTGGGCCGCTCGTTCATCGCGGCGGGCACGATGATGTCGATGATCGCGCTGCCGCCGCTGTATGCGGCCACTCGCGACGGCCTGCAGGCGGTGCCCGCGCACATGCGCGAGGCGGCGTTTGCGCTTGGCAAGACACGCATCGCGACCATCCGCCGCGTACTGCTGCCCAGCGTGCGCACCAACATCGCCACCGGCACGACGCTCGGCATCAGCCGCATCATCGGCGACACGGCGATCGTGCTGATTCTGCTCGCCGCGTCGCTGCGCAACGAACCGGCCGGCTCGATCCCAATACTCAGCTTTCTGCGCGGCACGGGCTCGACGCTGACCACCTACGTGTACGACAACTCGCCCGCCGGCGAAGGCAAGTCACCCAACAACGCCTACGCGGCCGCGTTCGTGCTGCTGCTGTTCATCCTCTTGCTCAACTGGGTTGTCGGACGGATCAGCCGCGCCCACGCGCGCAACAGCGGCTTCGATGTGGGTAGAGGGCTATGAGTCGACCCGTCCCAGCCGCCCGCCCGCGTCTTCCGCTCGTGGCGGGGTTTGATCGACCGGCTTTGACAACGCTACTATTGATGACTAACCTGATTAGTCCGATGGAGAATATGTCCGATGAGCACCGATAAGACACTGCTCGCTCCCTGGAGTCCGCTCGACGCGGCGTGGCCCGAGCACGCGGCCGCACCCGTGAGCGCGGGCGCCAGGCCCGATTCGATCGTGTCGCCGGCGCCCGACTCGATCCTCCCGCCCGGGCCGCGGTCGGCAAGCGCAAACACCGTGGTGCCGCCGGTGCGCACGATCGTGCTCGACCGCCCCCCCACCGCGGTGGCGCCACCCCAGCAGCGTGAGGCGATCCGCTCCGCGCTCACTGCTCAGGGCCCCAAGCGGCTGAGCCTGCGTGACGTGAGCATCTATTACGGCGAGCAGCGCGCCGTCAACTCGGTGTCGCTGTCGATCCACCAGGGCGAGGTGCTCGCGCTGATCGGTCCTTCCGGCTGCGGCAAGACGAGCCTCTTGCGCACGCTCAACCGGCTCACCGAGCTGACGCCGAGCGCGTCGCGCTCGGGCGAGATACTGCTCGACGGTCAGGACGTGCACGCGCTGCGCGACACGACACTGCGCTCGCGCGTGGCGATGGTCTTTCAGCAGCCCAACCCGTTTCCGATGTCGATCTTCGACAACGTCGCGTTTGCGCTGCGCGAGCAGTCGCGCAAGAAGCCGCGCCGGCGCGAGCTGGAGCCGCTGGTCGTGGATGCGCTGCGTCGCGCTGGGCTCTACGACGAGCTTGGCGGCGACCTCGATCGCCCTGCCCTGCGCCTCTCCGGCGGTCAGCAGCAGCGGCTGTGCATCGCGCGCGCGATCGCGATGCGCCCCGAGGTGCTGCTGATGGACGAGCCGTGCAGCGCGCTCGACCCGATCTCCACCGGCGTGATCGAGGATCTGATCGGAGAGCTGCGCCGCGACCTGGCGGTCGTGATCGTCACGCACAATCTCGGCCAGGCTCAGCGCGTGGCCGACAAGGTTGCGTTCATGTATCTCGGCGACCTGGTCGAGTATGGAACCGCGGCTCAGGTGTTCGAGGAGCCGCGCGCGGTGCGCACGCGCGACTACGTGCGCGGCGCCTTCGGATAGCGGGCTCCCGTGAACGTCTATCCGATCCAGAGCCAACCCGAGGGCGAGGGCGCCAAGTGTCCCAATTGCGGTGCCCCCGTCGCGGCCGACCAGCGCTACTGCCTGGCGTGCGGCCAGCCCTGCGCGCCCGTGCGCCTCGCGTTTCTCGACGTGCTGCAGGCCGAAAACGAGCTGCGCGTAGCGCCGATCGCGATCTCGCCGCCCGCCACCGGATACCTGCCGCCGCTTCCCCAGGACGATGGTGCGATCGGCTGGTTGCGCCGCTACTCGGGCCTCATCGGGCTGATCGCGGTGCTTCTGATCGCGGGCCTGATCGGGCTGCTCGTCGGGCACTGGCTGGCCCCCTCCAAAGCCCCGGGCGTATCGGTCGTTAAGGTTGAGGGCAGCCTGCCCGCCGCGGCGAGTTCCGCTCCAGCTACGAGCACTCCCACTTCCACAACGCCCGCGAGCCCATCCAAAACGGCCACCAGCAAGAGCGCGCCCGCCACCGAAGCGCAGGAAGTCAAAGAAGTGAAGGAAGCGGAAACCGCCAAGGCGAAGCCGAAGCCGGCGAGCAAACCAAGCACCGCAACGCTTCAGAAACTGAAGGGCTCCAACGGCAAACAGCACCAGAAGGAAATCGAAAAACTGACAGCGGGCGACAAACCGATCGAAACGGGCGGCTGATGGCAAACGCCGTGCCAGCGACAAGCGGCTCGCTCGCCGAGCTTCGTGCCCGTCGTCTGCAACTCGCCGAACAGGTCGCCGGGCTCACCTGGGACTTGGGCGGGCTCACGTATGAGATGGCGGTGCGCGACCACTATCGCCTCGACGTGCTCACCCGCCGGGCCGCCGAGCTGCAGAAGGCCGACGCCGAGCTGGGCGAGGTAGAACGCCTGCTCGGTGCCGCCGAGGCGGGCGTGCACGGCCAATGCCGCTCCTGCGGAGCCGTCCACAGTCGCGGCGCCGCCTATTGCTGGCACTGCGGCGCGGGTTTGCTGCAGGAGGCGCGTCCCAGTGTTGTGGCGCAGGAGGCGGCTTCGCGAGCGCCTTCGGGTTGAGTCGGCTATAGCATCGCATTCGTGCGATCGCGCCAAGTCAGCCTGGCCCTCGCCGTCGCGGGTCTGCTCGCCGTGGGCTTCGCCGGCGGATTCGCAAAGGCCTCATCCGACGGATGGATGGCGTCCACGCCCCCGCCTCCTGACGAAGCCGGCTGCCAGATCTTCCCCGCCAGCAACCCCCTCAACCAGGAAATCGCCCACGCCCCCGTCAACCCGAATTCCGCTAAGTACATAGCAAGCATCGGCCTCACGGCTCACCTGCACGCCGATTTCGGCTCGAATCCGAGCTACGGCATTCCCTACACGATCGTCGGTCCGCACCAGCCCAAGGTTCCCGTGCACTTCGAATACAGCGAAGAATCGAACCCCGGTCCCTATCCGCTTCCGCCGAACGCGCCCGTGGAGGGTGCGGGCGAAGAAGGCGACCGTCATGTGCTCGTGTTGCAGCGGGGAACGTGCAAGCTGTATGAGATGTATGCGGCCAGGCGCGTTGGTTCAGGCTGGGAGGCGGGCTCGGGCGCCGTGTTCAACCTGAACAGCGACAGGCTGCGCCCCGAAGGCTGGACCTCTGCCGATGCCGCCGGCCTGCCGATCTTCCCGTTGCTCGCGCGCTACCCGGAGGTGCGCGCCGGGCAGATCGACCATGCCCTGCGCGTGACCGTGCCCGCCACCCAGCGCGGCTACATCCATCCCGCCACCCACTTCGCTTCCGATAGCTCGGACCCGAGTCTGCCGCCGATGGGGTTGCGCCTGCGCCTGAAGGCGAGCTACAGCCTCGCCGGGTTCCATGGGCAGGCGCTCGTGGTGATGCGTGCGCTCAAGCGCTATGGCCTGATCGTCGCCGACAACGGCTCGCCCTGGTACATAACCGGCGCGCCCAACCCCGGCTGGAGGGAAGAAAACCTCGACCAGCTGGGGCGCGTCCCCGGCTCGGCGTTCGAAGCGGTCGGCAGCGGCCCGATCTTGCACCGGGGTTAGGCGCCGATCTTGCACCGGAGTTAGGCGCACGAGTTCGTGCGCCGAGCGTGTCCTTGCCGCTCCTACCCTGTGCGTCGTCCCCAGCCGGCGGCGTTGGCTACCGTCATCCAGCGCGGCAAGGCCGCCGAAGCCGTCGGGCGCTACTCGCCAGACGCCGTGTCGCGCTGTGCGAAGGCGTCCTGTGCCGATGTCGCCGTCGATGCCTGTGCCGCGGCTGCGGTCTGCGGCGCCGTCTGTGTCGCCGTTTGCGGTGGCGCGGCTGGCAACGTCGGCTGCTGGCTTGGCTGTTGATTGGAGTTCTGTCCAGGGTGCTCGCCGCTGATCGACTGCTTGAACTCACGCATACCGCTGCCGAGCGAGCGTCCGATCTCGGGCAGGCGCTTGGCGCCGAACACCAGCAGCAGTATCACGACCAGCAGGGCCAGATGGACGGGATTATCGAGTCCCATACGTTCAGTCTAGGCACTATTGGCCGAGGTTGGGTTATTTCCGCGCGAGCTTCGATCTTTGTGGAGGATCGGCGTCCTTCGGTTCGCTCATCGCCTTGCGCACCAGCTGGATCGCCACGAGCACCATCAGCAGCGAAAAGCCGACGCGCAACACTGCCCCGGACAGCGCGTTGGCGAGCGCCACACCAGCTCCCGCCCCCACGAGCGAGAGCAGACCCATCGTCAGCGCGTCCTTGCGCCGCACGTTGCCATACCCGTCCTGCTTGATCGTGCCCACCATCGCCACGGGAATGATCGCGAGCAGCGAGGTGGCCTCCGCCTGGTGCTGGCCGAGTCCGAGCAAGATCACGAGCCCGGGCACGAACAGCACACCGCCGCCGACCCCGAGCAGTCCGGCGACGATGCCCGCGCACAGTCCGATGGCGACAGCGCCGATCATTTCGCGCGCCGCCCGTTCGCGTGAGCCCGCTTGTTTATCGCGTGGGCCCGCTCGTTCACGTGAGCCCTTGGTGCATCGCCGCCGATCATTGCGTCAGCAGCTCCACCGCACTTGCCACCAGCACGAGCGCGAACAGCAGTGAGATCGAGCGAGTCGCCAGGCGCTGTTGCAACCACGTGCCGATCAGCACGCCGCCCACGGCGGGAATCCCGATCAGCACCGCGTCGAGCACGTGCACGTTGCCGTACGCACTCTGCGTAGCGGCCGCGAAACCAGCGATGAACACGATTGCCGCGAGCGAGGTGCCGGTCGCCTCGCGCGGCCCGTAGCCGAGCCACAACACGAGCAAGGGCACCATCACCGTGCCGCCGCCAACCCCGAACAGACCGCTGAACACACCAGCGGCGGTGCCGATCGCGGCCAGCTTCAGCGTTCTTTGGCCGCTCGGATCGAGCTTCGTGTCAGTCGTCATGCGCAGGATGTGACCGGTCCGCCGTCACAGGGCGCCATACTAGAGGTCGTGTCACCCGCTGCCACTCTCGTGGAGGCGCTTGAGCCGCTCCGCTCCGATCCAGCTCATACAGCCGTGCTGCTCGATATCGACGGCACGCTCGCCCCGATCGTGCGTCACGCCGCCGACGCGCACGTGCCGGAGGCCACGCGCACGCTGTTGATCGAGATATCCAAGCGCTACCGTCTGGTGGGGTGTGTCAGCGGACGGCGCGCCGCGATCGCGCGCCAGATCGTCGCGATCGGCAGCATCGCCTACATCGGCAACCACGGTGGCGAGCTGCTGCGCCCAGGCGCCACCCGTCCCGAGCTAGACCCCGACCTGACGGCCTGGTCGGAGCGGGTGCGCGAGTTCGCCCGGCGCGCGTACACGCCAGAGCTTCAGCGCGCGCGTGTGCGCAGCGAGGACAAGGAAGCAATCGCCGCTTTCCACTGGCGGGGTGCCCCGGACGAGCACGCCGCCGCCGCGCTTGTACGCGACATCGCCGAGCGCGCCGAGCGCGAGGGCTTCGCGGTGCACTGGGGTCGCAAGGTGCTCGAGGTGCGCCCCCCGATCAGGCTCGACAAGGGTCTCGGCGTGAGCGCTCTGCTCACGGGCGGCGAGGCGCGCAACAACGGGTCCCCGATCGCCCGCGCCGTGTATGTCGGCGACGACACGACCGACATCGACGCGTTCCTCGCCCTGCGCGCGCTCGTCGACGCCGGCACGCTCGCGCTCGCTGTGTGTGTCGCGGTCGGCTCGGAGGAGACACCGCCGGAGCTGCTCGAGCAGGCGGACATGACGATCGACGGGCAGAGCGGAGTGCGCGGCCTGCTCGAGGCACTGCTGTGAGCGCACGCGCCGCATCCCGCCGTCCACCGCGTCGCGCCCAGCGCTGACGCGCTACGAGGCGTGCATTTCGTCGACTTTCTCAGGGCAACTGTCCTGCTCAGCGCCGCCGCCGCCACGGCGCTTGCGATCGTCACCGTACTGTCCGCCGCACCGTCCTCGGGTTCTAACGTGGTGCCGATCTCCATCGGCTGGTGGGTGCTCGCGACCGCGGTCGGGCTGTGGCTCGGACGTCGCGCCGAGGTTCACCCGCCGATCGCGCGCCTGTTGCGCGAGGCACGCTCCAGCACCGCGCTGCCCGAGTATCGCCCGGGCGCCACGCTGTTGAACCGGCTCTGGCCTCTGTTGCTGTTCACCGTGCTCGCGGGCGGGCTCGCGTTCTTCGCCCCCCAAATTCCCGGCATCGGCGCCGGCTTCGCGATCGTGCTCGCCCTGTGGTGGCGCCGCCAGGACGCGGCCGTGGCAGCAATCGAGGAGCGCGACGGGGCGCGCTTTCACGTGCTGCGCACCTCCCCGCTGAGCGCGATCGCGCTGGGACGCACCCCCGGCTTCAAGGCGCTGCGCCCGGAACGCATCGATGGCGCCACGACCTGACGCGCTCGACATCCTGATCGTCTCGCTCGGCTCCACCGCGGGGTTGCGTGCCGCCGACGAGGAGCTGCTCGCCTCGCTGCACCGCGCCGGCGCGAGCGCGCGGATAGTGCGCGCCGCGCCTCCCTCGCCGGTGCGTACGCTGATGCTCACCGATCTTCGCTGGGCGCGCGCTGCCCGGCGCGCGGCCTGTGCGGAGCTTGCTCGCACGCGGCCGCGGGCGCTGATCTACTCCACGACCACCACCGCGCTGTTGTGGCCGGCGCCGGGTGCGATTCGCTTCGACGCGCCCGCGGCGGCCAACCGGCCCGGACGCCACGGTCTGTGGCAGCGTGTCGTTGAGCGCCGGCGCCTGCGCGAAGCGCCACTGCTTCTCCCTCAGAGCGAGGGCGCCTTGGGCGAGGTCCCGCCCGGCGTGCTCGACTCGCGCCCGTCCGATGGCGCCCTGGTAGTGCCAGTGCCTGTCGAGTCGGGTGCTTCGGCGGCCTCATCTGCTTCACACCAAACACGTGATGCACGCAAAGTGCGTGAAGCACAGCAAGCACGTGATTCAGACGAAATGCATGATGCAGATCAAATACCTGATTCAGGTGGGGTGTGTGATGCAGATCAAACACGTGATTCGCACGAAGCGCGTGATTCACACAAAGCGCATGAACCAGCTCGCGTGCGTGACATATCCGCGGTTGCATATACGGCAAACCCGGCCAAGAAGGGCCTCGGCACGATGCTCGACGCCTGGCGGCGGGCGGCCAGGCCGGGGGAGGAGCTGGTGCTGGCCGGCGTGTCGGAGCGTAGCCTTCGCGCGCTCGGCTATGCGCTTCCCGCGCCAGGGGTGCGTGTCGCCGGTCTGCTCGACCCCGCGCGCTACCGCGCGCTGCTGCGTCGTGCGCGCGTGTATATGTGCGCCGCCGACCGTGAGGACTACGGCATCGCCCAGCTGGAGGCGCTCGCCGAGGGTTGTGTGCTCGTGACCACGCCCTCGCCCGGCCCCTACGTGGCGCTGCCGATCGCACGCGAGCTTGACGCGCGACTCGTCGGCGAGGATCTCGCTTCGCGCCTGCGCGTCGCGCTCGACGATCCCGCGCCCGACTACGCCGCTCGCGCGCAGCTTGCGCTTGTGCCCTTCCGGCGCGCCGCAGTCGACCGGGTCGTCGCCGAGCAACTGCTGCCGAGACTGCTCGGCGACGGGTCGTAGCCAAAAAACGCGCGTCCATCTACATCGATTCCACTAGCATTTGGAACAAGTCAGGTTTAGACTCGGGCGGTGGCCACCACCGCGCAGGCTCAACCCAAACCACGCACGCTCTCTCGCGAGCATGTCGACCTCTCGCGCTGGAGCGCCTGCGCATGGGCTGCCATCGGCGTAACGGCAGCCTTCCTCGCCATCACCTGCTGGTGGCTCACACAGGATCGCACGATCCCTGTATACGACGCGGGTGCGCACCTGGAAACGGCGATCTATTTCTACCGGCAACTTCAGCTGGGTCACCTGCTGGAGCCGTTTAACAACACTTCGCAATACCCACCCCTCGTGCACGTGGTCGGAGCGCTCGCGATGTATCTGGGAGGCGTGAACCTCGCCACGCCGATCATCGCCGAGAACGTCGTGTTCGTGTCGCTGCTGGCGCTCGGCTGCTACAGGACTGGGCAGCTGCTGTTCGACTCTCGGGCCGGTTTGCTTGCTGTGATCTTCGTGCTCGGCTCGCCCCTGTTGATCGCCCAGTTTCACGTTTTCATGCTCGACGCGCCAGAGACTGCGATCGTCGCGGTGTCGATCTGGCTGCTGCTCGCAAGTGAGGACTTCAGCCGTACACGCGTCGCCGCCTGGGCCGGCCTTGCGATTGCTGCCGGCCTGCTGGTAAAGGTGCAGTTCCCCTTTTTCCTCGCCGGCATCGTCATCACGGCACTGGCGCTCGGCGGATGGCGGCACTGGCGCGGTTTGACGGCATTTGCCGCGGTCGCGCTGATCGTCGGCGCGCCCTGGTACATCGACCATCTCTCCGAGTTCGGCACGATCGCCAAACTCGCCAGCGCAAACTCTGGCGCGCTCGCCGGAAACGTCCCGCCCACATTTTCCTTCGCGAACCTCACCTGGTATTTCTGGAGCACGCTGAACTCGCAGCTCTTCGCGCCGCTTTTCGCGCTCGTGCTCGCCGGTATGGCCTGGACGATCCACACGGTGTGGCGTCGAGACGAGCGCTGGCAGCCACGGCTCGAGTTCTTGCTCGGCGGGTTCGTCGCGTGGCTCGCGATAACGCTCACACCGCATCACGACATCCGCTACGACATGCCGCTGATGCCCTACCTGGCCGTCGTTGGCAGCGGCTGGATCGTGTACATGCCGCGCGTTCCCCGCCTGGCCCTCGCTGCCGTGCTCGTGCTCGCCGTTGCCGCCAACACGCTTGCCACCAGCTTCGGTGTGGGCAAACCGGTCGAAATCGAGCTGGTCGCCTCGCCGCCGGCGACGGAGGCCGACCCCGACCGTGTGGTGCTCTATTCAAACGCCGGCTTTCTCGTCGCGGGACCGCAACGCGACGGCGACGTGCCCGGACTGCTGAGCACGCTGCGAAGCGACGGTGTCGAAGTGGTCGTGTTCGACCCCACCCAGATAGAAGCGCCCGATTTCTCAGGTGAAGGACTCGGCCCGCTGGCGCTGATCGCCGGATTGTTACCGTCGGTAAACGCTTCGCTCTTGACTGCCTCACCGGCTGCCGCGGAGATGATCCACCAGTCGATGTCGCCAAGTTTGCCGCCCGCGTGCACCAGGCTGAGCGATGGCACCGGCGTGTGGGTGTTACGCCTCGCCTCGACTGGCAAGGTCGAATTCTACTGCCCCTATCGCACTCCCCAGTATTACTGAGCACCGCGCCCGGCGCGCTCGCGCTTGCGCAACTTCGCAAACCGCTCCCAAGGGAGCGTGTTGGCGACATCCCCGGCTCCTAGCCACGCGCGTCGCGCGGTCGCGATGCCCCAGCGCATCACATCGAAGCGCTCCACGCTGTGAGCGTCGGAGTCGATCAAAATGCGCGCCCCGGCCTGTGCCGCCGCGCGCGCGTGCACGTCGTTGAGATCGCGCCGGTCGGGGTTGGCGTTGATCTCGAGCATCGTGCCGGTGCGCACCGCCGCGTCGATCAGCGCGTGCACGTCCAGCGCGTAGGGTTCGCGTCGCTCGATCAGTCGTCCCGTGGGGTGGCCGATAGCGTCCACCAGGGGGTGCTCGGCGGCGGCGATCATGCGCGCTGTCATTGCCTGCTCGCTCATGCCAAAGGAGGTGTGCACGCTGGCGATTACCCAGTCGAGCTGGGCGAGCAGCTTATCCTCGTAGTCGAGCGAGCCGTCGGGCAGGATGTTGACCTCGCTGCCCGCCAGCACCCGGATTCCCTCGATGTTCGCGTCGGCGTCGCGCACGCGCTCGATTTGGTGGCGCAGTTCCTCTGGGCTTACATCGTCGCCAAACCCGTGCGTGGCGGAGTGATCGGTGATTGCCACATATTCATAGCCGCGATCGCGTGCCGCGAGTGCCATCTCCTCGATCGTGTTGTGCCCGTCGGAGGCCACGGTGTGACAGTGCAAGTCGCCTCTTATGTCACCGATTTCGATCAACCTTGGGAGGGCTTCGTCCCCGTCGAGTGCCGCCGCCAGCTCGCCACGGTCCTCGCGCAGCTCCGGCTCGATATAGGCGAGACCCAGCAGCGCATACACCTCCTGCTCGCTCGCGCAGGTCGCGGTGCTGCTCGTGTTGTCGTTGTAGATGCCGTACTCGGATACGTGCAGCCCTTTGCGCACAGCCATTTCTCGCAGCGCTGCGTTGTGCTTGCCCGAGCCGGTGAAGTGCTGGAGCAGGTTGCCGCGCTGGCTCGGCTTGGCGATGCGCAAATCGACGCTCACGCCTGAGTGGGTGTGAGCCTTGGCGCCTGCCTTGCCGGCCGAGGCGACGCTCTCGATCTCCGGCAGCGTCGCGAGGCTCTTGGCGAGCGTCACAGGCTTGCGCGTCAGCGCGATCAGGTCGATGTCCTTCACGCTGTCGGTCATGCGCCGCGCCGAGCCGGCAATCAGCACCTCCCCTCCCTCCCCAGCACGCTCGCGCAGGCCCGTGACGAGCGCCTCGCCGAGCGCGAGCGCCTTCGGCAGCAAAAGCCGTCGGCTCGTGCCGGCATCGGGGTCCGTGTCGAGCTTCTCGAGCGCTTCGAGCACCCCCGTCTCGAACTTCGCTCCGAGCCCGCGCACCGTGCGCAAGCGCTGCGCCAAGGCCGCCTCGCGCAGCGCATCGAGCGAGTCGACACCCAGCTCGGAGTGCAGCAGCCGCGCCCGCTTGGGACCAAGTCCCGGCAGCTTCACGATCGCGATCAACCCCGACGGGATCTTCGCGCGTAGCTTCTCCGCCGCCGGGATCGTGCCCGTTTCGATCAGCGCCAGAATCTTCTCCTGCAAGGTGTCGCCGACGCCGGCCAGCTCGGTCGCGCGCCCGGCGCGGGCGAGCGCCGCGACCGACACCGGCGCCTCGCGCACCGCGCGGGCGGCCGTGCGATAGGCGAGCACGCGGTGCACGATCGCGCCGTCCAGCTCATACATGTCGCCCAGCTCCTCGAGCGCACCGGCGATCGCCGCGTTTGACTGCTCAGCCATGCTTCGCGGAGGTGTGCTTGGCGGGGTGCCCCTGCTGGCCGGATGCGCTGTCGCTGACACGCCCCACCGTGTCAGCTCGTCCTCAGCGCCACGATCGTGTTCGGCTCCAGCTTCAGCCGCACGCTGTGGGCAAGCACGGGCAGCGAGCCGTGCACGTCAACCGCGCTGGTCGTGGTGAGCGCGTCGGTGCTCACGTGCGTACGCGAGCCCTCGACCGCGATCTGGAGCGTTACGGCATGGGCGGAGAACGAGGTCACGATCGTGCTCCTCGACGAGGAGCTGAGCACGTTCACACTGAACACGGGCGAGTGGTTGGTGCTCGTCGAGGCGATGTGGCTGCCGAGGGGCAGCCAGTGGTGCAGGAACAGCAGCGCGTCGCCGAGCGGCTCGCGCACGATCGTGCCGTCGGGGTTGAACACGAACGGGTCATAGCTGGTGCCGGCCGAGTGAAAGCGCACCTGCTGAAAGCCCGACAGCAGCGTGCCCAATACGAAGCGAGCCGCCCACACGCCCGCCACCGGCGTGTTGGACAGCCCCGGCTTGCCGGCGCAGGAGGCGCTGTTGCTCTCCGAGATGATCGCCGCTCTTCCCGCGGCGCGTGCGGCCTGCACGAGCCAGGCGAGCTTTTCGACCAGGCCGACGCTTGAGTGCTCGGAGAGCAGGCGCTCAGCGGTCGCCGTGGGTGCCGGACCGCAGGCGGTCGCCGGGTAGACGTGTGCGTCGAGCTGATCGGGAGGGTCTTCGCGCAGCAGTGCTCCGATCTGCTGCTTCCAGCCGCTGCCGGCGAGATCGGGGCCTTCGAGGCGGATCGGGCCAAGTTCGGAGCGGCGCGTCTTCCATTCGCTTGCGTATTCGCTTGCCGACCACGACGGCGCGCGGAACGCGGGCACGGTGAATTCCGGTTCGTTGGGGAGCACGTGCGCGATCGTGTAGAGGTCCGGCTCGTTGCCGAGTGAGAAGCTCAGCTGCGAGGCGGGGATCGCCTGCTCGGCCGCGGCGATCGTCGCCTCATCATCGGCCGCGGTGGCTGCCGCGAAGTTCAGCCCGACGGTGATCTGCATGCCGGTTTCGCGGGCCAGGCATCCGAGCGTCGTCCAGAACGACGGCGGGATCGTGAAGCGGAAGGGGCCGTCTGTGCCGCTCGTTCCGTCAACCCCCGCCAGATCCTGCGAGTCACCGCCGACGCGCAGCGAGGGTGCGCCGAGTTCGCGCAGCAGCGCGATCATCGACGGGCTTGGGCAGGGCCCGCTGCCAAGCGCACGCTCGAGCACGGGATACTCGATCGACAGGCCGATCGGCGAGCGTTCGATTGCGCCCGAGCGCACGGTTCGGGGCTCAGTGGCCTTGCCCGGGCTCGCCGCGGTGGTTGCGGCCTGAAGTCCGAGCGTCACCAGGCATGCGCATAGAACCAGGCATCGCTGTCGCATCGCCGCCATGATATGCCGACCCCCTGCGCCCGGCGCCTTGCAACCGGCGCGAGCGTCTCCGTGCTTGGCTAAGCTGGGTAGCGATCGTGAGTATCGAAACGACCGCGCACGCGCGCGCCGACGGGGACGGGTGGGTGCATGTCCGTCGCTGGTCTGCCGCACTGTTTGCATCCTTGGCTCTGATCTGCACTGGTTTGGCCGGCCTTGCCGCGGCGGGCAACGCATCGTCCACGCCCGCAAAGTCCACCCGTGTGTCCACCGCCCACCGCGCCGTCGCCCCGTCGTTTCGCTTCGGGCTGGCCGACTACGAACCGAACACGTTCGCCGACCCGCGGGTAAGGGAGCTGGGCATCAACCTCGCACGCGACGTCGTGCCATGGAACGCGGCGCTCAACAAGCGCGACCTCGCGCAGGTCACAGCGTGGCTGGACGCCGTCAAGCACGCCTACCACATCACGCCGTTCATAACCTTCCAGCACGCCGATAACAACGACATCGGCCCGAGCCCGGCCCAGTTCCTGAAGGCGTTCCTGAAGTTCCGCAAGCTGTTCCCGTGGGTGACAGAGTTCTCGCCCTGGGACGAGGCGACCCACGCCACCCAGCCGACAGAGCACCATCCGTGGCTGGCAGCCGAGTACTACAACGTGCTCGCCGCCCACTGTCCCGGCTGCGAGATCACCGCGCCCGACATCCTCGACTCGGACGGCAACGTCGAGGCATGGGCCGCCGCCTTCCTCGAAAAGGCACACCCCTATCCGAAGATCTGGCCGTTTAACCCTTACAACAGCGCCGCCACCGACAATCCCGTGGAGGTCGAGAACTTCCTGGCGGCGGTTCGCGGGCAGGTGTGGTTCAGCGAGGTCGGCGGAGTTGTGTGGTGGCGCTTCAAAGGCACCCTGATCGACCACGGGGTCGAGTATGCGGCGAGGGTCGCCAGGAACATCTTCAGCCTCGCGCGGCTGAGCCCCAGGATTACCCGAGTCTACTACTACCACTGGCGCTCGCCGGGGACCCCGAAGAGCGCGCGCAAGGCCACCTGGGACGCCGGGCTCGTCAGCGCAAGCGGCGCCGCGCGCCCAGCGCTGCTGGTGGTCGCCAAAGAACTCGGTCGCAACATCCAAAAATCGATTCCGAAGCTTTTCTGAGAACCTGTTTCAGAATAGGCGTGCCGATCTTTTTAGGCGTGCCGATCTTTTTGAAACAGGTTCTAAGAGTCGATTTCAAGTGTCGCGAAGTGCGCGTTGAGTGTCGTGGGCCAGGAGATCGTCACTGGGCACGCGCGTCCCGACGCGGTCACCGTGCACGCCCCCGCTACACGGCTGGCCCCGGGGGCCGATAGCCGGGGGGCGACGCTTGTGAGCCACACCGTCGTGTGCAGCGTGGCCTTGGCGGGCACGCTCATGCTAACCCGGATGCCCGTCGCGGTCGTGTTCAATATCCACTTTGCGTGTGCCAGCAAACGCCCGTCTGGGCGCCAGTAACCGCCGCTGAAGACCGCGCCCGCGCCCGTGCCCCGCACTCGTCCGAAGGTCGGTGTCGCGGTTTCACCATGTGCGAGCCCAAGCGCCCACACACTCGACTTTCCGTGCTGGATCGGGCGTAGCGCCAGCAGGTCGCGCCAACCGCCCGCGCGCTGCACCTTGACCGCGACGAGCCCCTGCGCCTCGCGCGGGTCGCCGCTGGTGGAGCGTCCGCTCAGCTCCCACCAAACCGCGCCCGAGCGACCCCACACAAGGCCGCTCGAGGCGAGGTCGTCGGCGAGCAGGCGATGTGCGTCGGCGGGCAGCGACGCCTGTGGCGCGCGCGTGGCCGGCCAGTGCTCGAGCGCGTCGGAGAGCAGCCACAGCGTGAGGCCCTCGTACTGGTTGAGCGCCGCATACCCGTCCACAATCGACGGGCTGAAGTCGAGGTCAAGGCCCGGCACGATCGGCAGCAGGCCGTTCGCCTGGAACGGGTAGGCGCTCAGCAGGTAGGAGCAGGCGCGCTCGGCAAACGCTCGCCACACGTCCGCGCTCAGGGGTTCACGCAGTGCGCGTCTGGCGCCGAGCGCGGCGGCGGCAGCCTGCACCCAGGACTCATCAAGCGAGCGTCCCGCCAGCGAGAGCTGGCCGTCGGGAGCTATTTGCTCCAGCGCATAGCGGTCGGCCGCGGCAGTCAATCGTGCCACCGCCGGGCCGATCGCGCTCGGGTCCGATTCGCCGATCAGCTGCAGCATGAACGTCGAGAACAGCTCGTACGCGGGCGGCTCGGCGCCGGGATCGGACAGCTCGCGCGCTGGCCCGTCCTGCGCCGGGATCGTTCGCAACGGCGCGCCCGCGTAGGAGATGGCGAGGCTCAGGTCGGCCTTGATCTGCGCCGCGACAGACGCGCTTTCGCCCGCCAGGGTGCCAGGTTCGCCGGGCACTTCGTCGCTTCTCAGCAGCGCAGCGCCGGCCGCCCACACCAGGCGCCAGTTGCTGTAGCAGCCGAGTTCGGTGAGGCAGCTGACGGTCGTGGGGGGTCCGATCTGCCCAGCCAGCAGCGCGAGCGGGGCCGCGATCTGTGCCCATGCGCGCGCTGGGAACTCGCCCGCCCGCCCATCGTGGATCGTCGCGGCGATCGCGAGCAGGTTGAACGGGTCGCTCGGCACCGGCAGGGTGAGCGTCGAGTCCACGATCCGCACACCGGCGCTTTCCAGCGCGCTGTCGTCCGTTTGGTGGGCGACCCTGAGCATCGTGTCGGCGAGCAGGATCACACCGTAGTTATCGCCCGTGTCGCCAGGGTTCAGCGGGTCTTCCACACGCCCGTCGGCGGTCGTGTACGGGACCCATGCGCGCGCCACGCTAGCGATGTAGTCGCTCAGGGCCTCGGCGCTTACAGACGGATCTACGTCCGTTCCCCGGGTGCTTGCGGACGAATTCGTCGGCGCTTGTCGCGTGCCCGCGGGCGCGCCGGGAGCGGATGCGGCGGCGCTTGTGCTCGGCTGTGCCGCGTGTGCGCACGGCACGCAGGCGAGTAGCAGCGCGATGCTTGCCAAGAGTCCCCCCAGAGTCGCCAGCGGCGTTGCGCGATCCGTCAACACGCTTTAGGGTACGACGCTTGCCGACCGACGTGCCCTGGCTGATATTGCCGACCTACAACGAGGCCGAGAACATTGAGGCGATCGCGACTGCCGCGGGCGCGGTGCTCGCGAGCGCGAATGACGGCGCCTACAAGATCCTCATCGTCGACGACGGCTCGCCCGATGGCACCGGCGAGATAGCGGATCGTTTGGCCGCCGAGCGCGAGCAGGTCGAGGTGTTGCACCGCACCGAGAAGAACGGGATCGGCCCGGCGTATCTCGCCGGCTTCCGCTACGCGCTCGACCATGGAGCCGCGTATGCGATGGAGATGGACTCCGACTTCTCCCACGACCCGGCCGATCTCGCGCGCCTGCTTGCGGCGGTTCGCGACGGCGCCGATCTGGCGCTCGGATCGCGCTACGTGAGCGGAGGTGGCGTCGTGGACTGGAGCCTGTTGCGGCGCTTCATCAGCGAGGGCGGCTCCACCTATGCGCGCTGGGTGCTCGGCCTGCGCGTGCGCGACCTGACGGGCGGGTTCAAGTGCTTCAAGCGCGAGGTGCTCGAAGCGATCCACTTCGACAGCGTGCGCTCCCAGGGGTATGCGTTCCAGGTCGAGCTGACCTACCGCGCCGCGCGCGCCGGTTTCAACGTGGTCGAGGTGCCGATCATCTTCAAGGACCGCGAGCTGGGGCAGAGCAAGATGTCGTGGTGGATCGCCGCTGAGGCGATGTGGCTGGTGCCGCGCCTGCGCTTCGGCCGTCAACCACCGGCGCCGGCCGAGCGGGCTGCCGCGCCCGTCGAGTCGCGGATCTCGACAGGGGTTTGACCCCATCCCTTTACTTTGTATAGTGAGTAGTGAGCGGTTGGTGAGGGCCAGCCCCCAACCGTAACGAGACGGCCACCCGATAGGAGACCCCCCATGGCAGGCACACTTACCGAAGTCACCGACGCCAACTTCCAGGCCGAGGTCGTCGAGTCGGAGAAGCCCGTGCTCGTCGACTTCTGGGCTCCCTGGTGCGGGCCGTGCCGCGTGGTCGGCCCGGTGCTCGAGGAGATCGCATCCGAGCGCGAGGACCTGCGCATCGTGAAGCTGAACGTCGATGAGAACCAGCAAACCGCGGCGGCCTTCCAGGTGCTGTCGATCCCCACGATGATCCTGTTCAAGGGCGGTAGCGCCGTCAAGACGGTCGTCGGCGCTTACCCGAAGAAGAAGATCGAGGCCGAGGTAGACGGGGCTCTAACGGCGGCTTAGCTGAGACGGTCGACGACCGGCGCGCTACTGCGTCCTCGGACCCTCATGTGCCGAGCACACTACGGGTCCTGCGTCCTTGTATCGCTTGGTCCTCGACCGTCTCAGAGGCTTGCGCGGTCTGATCTGCTGAGACGGATCTCGAGGCTGAGACCTTCGATCTCGGCCTGCTCGCGGTAGTCCATACCGGCGGTGGCGTCAGGGTCACCGATGGTCAGACTCACCGCAAGCGTCTCGCCGCTCACGTACGCCTCGTACTCGCGTGCGGCCTGCAGCAGTGCGGCGTCCCCGCCCAGTACCAGCTCGATCCGGTCCTCGACCTCCAGTCCCGCGTTCTTACGAGCGTTCTGCACGGCGTGCACGATCTCGCGTGAGCGGCCCTCGCGCAGCAGGCTATCGTCGATCTCGAGGTCGAGCGCGACGGCATGGGCGCCCTCGCGCTCCACGCTGTAGCCGTCGGGGGCCTTCATCGTCAGGATCACGTCCTGCTCTGTGAGCGTGTGCTCACGATCGCCGACGGAGATGCCGATGCTCCCGCCTGTCCCGCCTCCGGGGCCGCCGCGTACGGCTGCTGCGAGCCTGGCGGGGTCGAGTGCGGCGATCGCCTCGGCCGCCAGCGGCATGTCTTTGCCGAACAGGGGACCGAGGGTGCGGTAATTGGCCTTGACCTCATATTCGCCCAGCTCCTCGGCGCCGGCCACGAAGCGCACACGGCGCACATTCAGCTCCTCGCGCACGATCTCGGTGAGCCGCTCGATCGCGGCGCGCTCGCGCCCGTCGGCCACCACCACCGCCTCGGCGAGCGGCTGGCGCACCTTGATCTTCGCCTGTGCCCTCGCGCCGAGGCCGAGGCGGACGGTCTCGCGGGCGATCGCCATCGCCTCCTCCAGCGACTCCTCGCGCTGCGGCAGCGCCTCGCCGAGGGGGAAGTCGCACAGGTGCACGCTCGCGAGCGTGCCGTCGAGGTTGTCGTAAATCTCATCGGCGAGGAACGGGCAGAACGGCGCGAGCAGCTTCGACACGATCAGGAGGCACTCGCGCAGTGTCGCGAACGCCGCGTGGTCGCCATCCCAGAAGCGTCGCCGCGAGCGGCGCACGTACCAGTTTGAGAGGTCGTCCACCAGCTCGGCGATGGCGCGCCCGGCGGCCGTGGCGTCGTAGGCGTCCAGGCGCTCGGCCACCGTTTGCGCGGTCGCGGCCGTGCGCGACAGTGCCCAGCGATCGAGGGCGTCCTGCGCGGTCGCGGCAGATGTTCCGCTCCCGCTGGCCCCCCGCCCCGTCGAGGGGGCCGGCTCAGCCCCCTCCCCGTTTACCCCATTCAATGCGCTCGCATTGGCATTCGCGTATAGCGCGTAAAAGAAGTATGTGCTCCACAATTGCTTGAGAAACAATCGCACGCCCTCGCCGATCGCCTCCTCGGAGAAACGGTAACCGTCCCACGGCTGCTTCGATGTGAAAAAATACCAGCGAAACGCATCGGCGCCATATCTGTCGAGCACCTGCCACGGCTCGACCGTGTTGCCCTTGGACTTCGACATCTTCTGCCCGTCCGCATCGAGGATCAGGCCCAGGCAAACCACGTTCTCGTATGAGGATTTGCCAAACAGCAATGTTGAGACTGCCAGCAGCGAATAGAACCAGCCGCGCGTTTGGTCCAGTGCCTCGCAGATGAAGTCGGCAGGAAATTCTTTTTGGAATTGCTCGGCGTGCTCGTGGGGGTAATGGTGCTGGGCGAAGGGCATCGAGCCGGAGTCAAACCACACGTCGATCACCTCGGGCACCCGCTTCATCGGCTGCTTGCATTCAGGGCACGCGAAATCGACATCATCCACATAGGGCCTGTGATGATCGGAAAGGGCTTGACCAGAGAGCTGCTCGAGTTCACGGAAAGACCCGATTGTGTGTGTATGTCCGGCCTCACAGCGCCACACTGGCAGTGGCGTGCCCCAGTAGCGCTCGCGCGAGAGCGCCCAGTCGACGTTGTTGGATAGCCAGTCGCCGAAGCGGCCGTGCTTGATGTGCGGCGGGTGCCAGGCGATCGTCTCGTTTGCCGCCATCATCTGCTCGCGCAGCTTGGAGGTGGCGATGTACCAGGAGGGCTTGGCGTAGTAGATGAGCGGGGTGTCGCAGCGCCAGCAGTGGGGGTAGGAGTGCTCGTAGTCGGCGCGCTTGAACAGCAGGCCGCGTGCGTCGAGGTCCGCGATCAGCTCCTCGGTCAGAGCTGGGTCCTTGACAGCACGACCCTCATAGGAGTGCCCGCTGTGACTATTCACCCTGCGGTCGTAAGTCCCGTCCGGCTTGACAGGGTTGAAAAGCGTACCCGGACGGGTCTGATCGAACATCCCGTTCGCGAGTGCCACATTGAAATCGTCCTCGCCAAAGGCGGGCGCTATGTGCACGAGGCCGGTGCCGTCCTCGGTTGTAACGAAATCCCCGGCGACGATCGGAAAGCCGCCTGCTGCGCCCGTGTTAAAGATAGGCCCGCTGTAATGAGCCCCGATCAGCTCGTGTCCAGAGAACGTGTCGAGCACCTCCGCACTCTCTCCAAGGACCCTCTCGATGAGTGCCGTCGCGACCACGAGTACCTCATCGTCCACTCGCACACGCGCGTACTCGATGTCGGACCCCACGGCCACAGCCACGTTTCCTGGCAGCGTCCACGGTGTCGTCGTCCAGATCAGCAGCTTGTCGCCCTCGCGCAACGGCGATTTTGACCCGGGTGAACCCGCCGGGCCGCCGGTAGGCTCCGCGGACTGCTGCGCCAGCGCATCCGGCCCGCCCGGTGTGTTTACCGGCAACCGCACATACACCGACGGGTCGATCACGTCCTTGTATCCAAGCGCCACCTCGTGCGAGGACAGCGCAGTGCCGCAGCGATAGCAGTAGGGCACCACCTTGTGCCCCTCATACAAGAGCCCCTTCTTGTCGATCTCGGCAAGCGCCCACCACACCGACTCGATGTAGCTCTCGTCCAGCGTCCGGTATGCGTGCTCGAGGTCCACCCAAAACCCGATTCGCTCGGTCAGGCGGTCCCACTCCTGCAGGTACTCGAACACGGAGTTGCGACACTCTTCGTTGAAGCGCTCGATGCCGATGCCCCTCTCGGGGTCCTCGATCTCGGTCTTGCTCGTTATCCCGAGCTTCTGTTCGACGGCGATCTCGACCGGAAGCCCGTGACAGTCCCAGCCGCCCTTGCGCTCCACGCGATACCCGCGCATCGTCTTATAGCGCGGGTAGATGTCCTTGAACACGCGCGAGAGCACATGGTGAGAGCCGGGCCTGCCGTTGGCCGTAGGTGGCCCCTCGTAGAACACCCACTGCTCCGCGCCCTCGCGGTTGCGCAGCGACTCCTCGAACACGCTCCGCTCGCGCCAGCGTTCCAGCACCTGCAACTCGAGGTCAGGCAGCTCCTGACGCGCGTCGACTTCGCGCGGCGGTATCAGAGGGTGTCGTGGCGAAGCCGTCATGGGGCGGCTCATTGTAGGTGCGCTCAGGCTTTGCCAGTCGCTCGCGCAGCATCCGCACCGCCTGCACCGGCCCAGGGCCGATGCGCGTGACCGTACTCGCTCCGGTGTCGGGGAGTGCCTCGCGATAGTTGAGCACGAGCGGCTTGCCCCCGTACTGCCTGACTGCATACACCAGTCGTCCAACCGTCTCCAGCGATTCGCAGCGCCCGCCGAGCACCAGTGCGCTCGGAGACAGTGCACGCAGTGCGTTGCCCACACGCGTGCTGTCGAGATCGACGGTCAGAGTCAACACGCGCAGGCCCGCGCGCCTGGCGCACAGCTCGAGCGCCTGCACATACAGCGCGTCCATGCTCAGTGGCCCGCTCGCGTCGAAGATCAGCACGCCCTCCTCACGCGTGGCCGGAGGCGCGACACGCTGGGCGGCCGCCAGCCAACCGGTGGCGTAGCGCCAGGCAAAGCATCGCTCAGGCGAGTCGGCGGCCATGCTCTGCACGGCCTCAAGCAGCACGCTCTCGACCGTGCGCTCCACCGAGCGCACCGCCATGCTCTCCTCCATCAGGCGGTCGGCCTGCTCCTCGCCGAACGCGGCAAACGCCGAGCACAGCCGCGCCGGTGTGGAGGGACCCTCGCCGCGCTCGCGCACCACCGATATCGCCGAGGAGATGTCGCCGGTTTCCGAGAACGCCTGCTTGAGTGCCTCGATCTCGGCCAGCTCGAACTGACGGTGACCGCCCTCGGTGCGCCCCGGCAGCGGGTAGCCGAAGCGGCTCTCCCAGCTGCGCAGCGTGTTCGGGCTCACGCCCAAAAGCGCGGCGGCGGCGTTGGTGCGAACAGTGCTCATGTGCACCAATGTTGAGCTTTGACGAGCGTTGGAGCAACCCTCGCAAGGCGCGGTGCATTCTGGGACATTGCTTGCGCTTGGAGGAGGCGGGGAGCGCTACGCGACGCCATACGATGGGTGCGTGACTGTGCGCGACACGCAACTGATGAGACTCCGTCTCTACCACCACTCCGACGGTGCGCGCGTGGCCTACCGCGAGGTGGGAGCGGGCCCGCCACTCGCGCTACTTCACTGCGGCTTGCTCTCCCACCGCGAGTGGGAGCCCGTCGTGGAGCGCCTCGCCGAGCGCCACCGGCTCGTGATCCCCGACCTGCCCCTGCACGGCGACTCCGAGGATCGCCCGCGCCACCCCTACACGCTCGACTGGTTTGCCGAGGTGATGAGCGGGTTCGCCGACGATGTTCTCGGCCCCAACCCGCTGCTGGTTGGCCACGATGCCGGTGCGGAGATTTTGCTGCACGCAGTCATGAGTGGTCGGCTGCGCCCCGAGCGGCTGGTGCTAATGCCCAACCGCCTGCATCGACCGCTCGAGTACGCCCGTCGCCGCCGAGCATGGCGCCTGGCCACGCTCGGCGGGTCGATCCCCGGCATCGACCGGATGCTCACCCATGCCACCAAGCTCGTGTTCACTCCGGAGCTTGGCATTCGCATGTCGCACAGGCACACTCCCGAGGCCGGCGACCTTATGCGCCACGCCTTCGCCGACGTCCCCGGCAACCCCAACCTCGCCCGCTCCTGGGCCAAGTGCGCCCGGCGCTGGCCGCGCGGAGCGCAAACGCAGCTGCTCCAGCTCTACCCGACGCTGGATATGCCCGTGTTGTTGTTGTGGGCGGATAGCGATCCCGTGCATCCCCTGGCCGGTGCCGAAGAGGCGCTGCGGCTGCTGCCGCGCGCACAGCTGCGTGTGCTGCCCGGCACGGGCTTTCTGATGACCTACGACGACCCGGTCGGGGTGGCGCGGGAGCTTGTGGCGTTCTGCGGGTAGCCTTCCCCGCAAGCGCGTTCCCGCGCTCCCGGACGCGCGAGGCATTTGACGGGTGGCGTTGCTCCCGCCGCACGCAGAGGCCGTGCTCGCCACAATCTTGACAACCCTCACCTTTTCGCACAAGGAGACTCGATGACCGACAAGCAACTCTGGGGCGCAGAGACCGCCAAGGCAGTCGCCAACTTCCCAATCTCCGGTGAGACGGTCCCTGTGTCGGTGGTGCACTGGCTGGCGCGTATTAAGGGCGCTGCCGCCACCGTCAACGGTGAGCTTGGCCTGCTCAGCAAGCGCAGTGCAGTGAGCATCCAGAGGGCCGCGGGCGAGATCGCGGCGGGCAAGCACGACGCACAATTCC
Organism: uncultured Solirubrobacterales bacterium; assembly: GCA_963776985.1. Lineage (GTDB taxonomy): Bacteria > Actinomycetota > Thermoleophilia > Solirubrobacterales > Solirubrobacteraceae > Palsa-744. The sequence goes on along the minus strand of CAVZOV010000004.1, from coordinate 1,251,256 downwards.
CGATCGACGTGTTCCAGACCGGGTCGGGCACCTCCACGAACATGAACGCCAACGAGGTGATCGCCGCGCTCGCCGGCGAGAAGGTGCACGCCAACGACCACGTCAACATGGGCCAGTCCTCAAACGACGTGTTCCCCTCCGCCGTACACCTGGCCGCACTTGACGTCGCCCAGAACGAGCTGCTGCCCGCGCTCAAGCTGCTGGAGCGCTCGTTCGCGATCAAGGCCAAGCGCTTCTCCGGTGTGGTCAAGTCCGGGCGCACCCACCTGATGGACGCCGTGCCCGTCACGCTCGGTCAGGAGTTCGCAGGGTATGCCGCACAGATGGCGCTCGCCCAGGAGCGGGTTGCCGCGGCTCTCGTGCATGTCGGACAGATCCCACTCGGCGGCACCGCCACCGGCACCGGGCTGAATACCCACCCGCAGTTCGCCGAGAAGGTGCGCGCGCGCCTGAAGCGCGAGTCGGGACTGAAGCAGATCTCAGCGCCGCTTGACCCCTTCGAGGCGCAGGCCAACCGCGACGCGCTGGTCGAGCTGTCGGGCGCGCTGAAGGTGGTTGCCGTGTCGCTCACGAAGATCGCCGGCGATCTCGCGCTGATGGGCTCCGGTCCGCGTGCCGGCATCGGCGAGCTGCTCTTGCCCGAGCTGCAAAAGGGCTCCTCGATCATGCCCGGCAAGGTCAATCCCGTGATCCCCGAGGTCGTGCTGCAGGTCTCCGCGCAGGTGATCGGCAACGACACCGCGATCACGGTCGGTGGGCTGCAGGGCCAGTTCGAGCTGAACGTGCGCATCCCCCTGATCGCACGCAACCTCTTGCAATCATTGCGCCTGCTTACGAGCGCATCGCGTGTTTTCGCCGAGAAGTGCGTAGACGGCATCCAGGTCAACAAGGCCGGTTGCGCCGCCTCGGCCGGCGCCACGCTCGCGGTAGCCACTGCGCTCAACGGCGCGATCGGCTACGACAAGGCGACTGCGATCGTCAAGAAGGCCACCGATTCCGGCCGCCCACTGCGCGAGGTCGCCATTGAGGAGGGCGTCGACCCCAAGCTGTACGACGTCACGATCGACCTGAAGAAGATCGCGGCTGGCAATAAATAGAGCGCTACGCTCCCCTACCTACGGCGAGACGTGCACCAGTGTGTTTGTCGGCAAGAAGCTCCACGGCGGCTTCCGCGATCGGTCGAGCGTGGGGGTCGCTGTTGAAGTGACGCCAGAATCCTCGACGATCGTCCGTTCTGGTCTCGAAGATACGCTTTAGCTCAGATACTGAAAGTCGATAGCCGCTGGCGACGGTCGTCTCGATCAGCGCATGGGCGTCGACATAGCCAAGCTCTGCTGGCTTCGTCTCGATCCGGGGTCCAGCAAGACCTCGGTAGCGTGGCGAGAATCGTTGCAGGGCCGAGCCGGCGCTGGCGAGCGCATCCACCTGGCCGCAGCCAAGCAGGGGCCAGCTGAGTGCCTCGAGGTAGAACCGGTTCAGGTGCAGGCCCGCGACGAGTCTGCGCACGAGCCAGTCGAACACCATTGAGTTGAGAACGGCGAGTGCCGCGAGCGTCTGACGCTCGTTCTCGAAGACGAGCACTGGTGCCGTATTGCCGCAGCGCCAACCCGAGGGCACCCATGTGGCAAGCACAGTTCGAGTGTTCGTCGCCGAGGTTATGTCGCAGAAAGCGATGCGGTGTGAGCGCTCTCCGGTCGGCTCGATTAGGAACTGTGGCCGGCATTCGCCCAGGCGGTTCCCATTTGCATAGCTCCAGCTGGCGGTGCGGCCAGATCCCGTAACCCATGACTTTTGGTGGAAGTCGTAAGGGCCTACCATACGGCCCTCGATAAGCGGGACCAACACCCGACCGTCGCCGGCTCGCCAGCGACCGTCGCCGAGGCTCGTCGCATCGACATCTTCGAAACGGCGAAACAGGGCACGCTTGCGATCCTCGGTGAGATCGACCTCCCGCGTATACGCGACACTTCCCAGAGGGCCGTTGGGCTCGAAGAATCCGGCGCCGTGGCGGTGGTAGCGCAGCATCAGTCGCAGCTCTGCTCGGGAGGTGAGATTGGGAATGATGGCCGTGACTCCACCGATTCGCCGCAGATCCGCGACATCGATGGCAACGTGCGCGCGGCGCAGGTCGCTTGCGTTTGCCGCGAATCCGCGCGCGGGCAGGAGCCTGGTTCCCTCGAGGGCCCTGGTACCCGCGAGGACCCCAAACTTGTAGCGTCCGTCGATGGGGAAGTAACCGCGTAGATTCTCGAAACTGGTCCACTGCTCAACATCCAGCTGCTCCAGATAGCGGCGGCGCAATTGCTGTGTGCCCAAATCGCTGCTCCACGCACCCGGTATGAGCATGACCAGTCGTGCTCCCACTCGCGTCAGGTGTGGTGCTAGCTCGATGAACGCCTTGTACAGATTGCGGTCTCCACGACCTTGTGCGGTAAACAGGGGCGGCAGGCTGGGGCAGCCCGGCAGTTGCGCCACAAGTCGTCCGACGGTTGCGTCGCGCTCAAAGTCCGAAGCCTGGTCGCTCGATTGAGAATGTCGCAAAGAGTCCCACGGCGGATTCATGATCAGCGCGTCATAGGAGTCGTCCATCCACCAGTCGGTGGTTAGAGCATTGCCGACTCTCACTCTCCTTGCGATCGACTGGAGCCGAGCGTCGCTGCCGGTGGAGGAAAGCCAGATCTGCAGGCAGCACAGCTCGCGCGCCACCGGGTCAAGCTCAATCCCGTGCAGCCGATACGTGTGGTCGCGTAGCTCCCGGGCATCCCTGCTTGTGCGTCGCAGTTCGCGCAGTACGGCGACGAGCAGGCTGCCGGCGCCGGCAGCGGGGTCGATGACACGCGCGGGAGGCTCGCTCCCACGGAGCAGCAGTCGTGCCATCGGTGTCGCCAGCGTTGCGGGGGTGGCGTACGCGCCGCGGCTCTTGCGCGCTGGATCGATCCCCTGCAACGCCTCGATCCATTCGTCCATGCCAGCCCTGCTGGTCAGGCGCCGAGCAGCTTGCCGCGCTTGCTCGGCGAGTGAGTCCCAGGCCCGATGGTCCCCCTCGTCGAGGACGATCGGCTCCAGGGCGAGACGCTGCACGCCGTCTATCAGCCCGCGTCCGTCGAGTCGGCGCCGAAAACCGCGGCGCTCCTGCGCGGTGGCTGCCTGAACCGAGATAGCGAGGTTTGTGAGTCGTATCGGATCACGCTTGCCCGGCGCAAGTTGACGGGCATGTTCCAGCAGATCGAGCCAGCTTGTCATGCCGCGTTTGCGAGGACGGACTTGCTCGCGGCGGCCGTGGACACGCTCGCGCTGGCCGGTGGGCCGTCGAGTAGCGCAAGCAGGCGCTGGCCCCGCGCAAGATCTCCCGCGCCTCGTCGATAGTCGAACAATCCCAGTCCGATCGAGACGAGATGCTTCGGACGCTCGCCGAATCCCTCCACGGCCCACCACTGTGGGACAAAGTCGCTGGGATAGACGAGCACGGCGAGTGGGCTGGCGCAGGCCGCCGCGGTTGCGAGCGCTTGGAAGACATGCTCACGGGGAGGGCCCTTGCTCAAGCTGTACTTCGCGTACTTCGCCTCGAATGTCGCGAGTTGGCCCGTGCGATCTGCCAGCCTGCCGTCGGGAATCACGCTCCTGTCCGAGGGTTTTTCCGGCGTGAGGTCGCGCAGGAGTGGCGTACGGCACTTGCGGGGCGCCGAGAGCGTCAGACAATTCTCGCGCCCGATCCGGACGGTTGCCTGGAGTGCGCGCTCAAGCAGACGCTCGAGCAAGTGCCACGCCTCGATTGCGAGCGATACGCCGTGACGGGTGCCGCTGCTGGCGAGTAGGGAGCGGCGCGTGAGAACCGACACCGCTATGTCCCATGCCGGCTCGTAGGCGGCCCACTGCGACGGTAGGCGGCGGAGCGCAACGTGAGCGTCGGCATGGACAAGCTCGGGGGCGCCGGGTCGCAGCGCACAGGCACTGCTGAGCAGACTCCCGCGTATGCGAGGCACATTGGTGCCGCGGGCAAGCAGGCCGGCGACGTAGGCAAGCGATCGACTGTAGTCGTTGTCGGCCAAAAGCTCCTGGAAGCTCACGGGAAATCGGTTCGGTTCCCATGCGGCGTGGCGTGCCCAGGTCGTGGCCTGCAGCTTGCCCTTCAGCATTGGCATGCTGGCGCCACGACGCTCCATGACCAAGATCGGCCCGTCCCGTCTCAGCGCGCGGCGCAGTCGTTCGGCATAGATACCCGCGAGCACGTCGAGGATGTTGCGATTGCGCGCGAGCCCGGCACGACGATTGCCGGCGATCTCGATACGGTCGTGGGCGAGCAGTAGGTCAAGGGTGGCCGCGATCCAATCTTCACCAGCACCCACCTTCGGCTTCACATCGAGCACCGTGCCTGGAGACAGGCTGATTGTGCCAATGACGCCACAAACGACGAACTTGCCGTCAGCCTCTTCCAGCACCCTCGACCGGGTACGCAGCTGTCGGCCCAGGCGTTTGCAGGCGACTCGCAGCGAAACCGTGAGGTCGTCGGAGATGCTGAATGGGGCGCCCTCCTCGACGGTCAAGACTCGCATTGCTAGGAGTCCAGGACAGCCCGGAGCGCGCGTCCGGCTTGCGACCACGGCATCTCAGCGCTCGCGTTCAGCTCCAGATGCGCGCTCGCCACATCGGCGATGCTCGCCGGTGGCTGGCGCCATCTGGCGATGTGTGGCGTGGGACTCCCAGGACCGTCCGGTGTGCCGGCGCCGAGAACCGCGGCGAGCAGGTCGTCCTGGTCTGTGAACGTCAGCTTCAGGCTGGCCGCGATGCGTCTGTCGAATGCCTCGCAGAGGGCCGTGCGCACAGCGCCCGCTGGTGCTTCGCCGACTGGCCAGAGCAGAGCGTGACCCAACAGGAAGTCCTCGCCGATGACGAATGCGAGCCGTTCGTTGAGCGTTGCGAGCAGTTGCAGCGCGAGTTCCTTGACCTCCGTGTCGGTCCAGTTGTCGGGGCTCTCATCGCTGGGCTTGTACTCGTCATGCCGCACCGTCGGGGCCAGGCCAAGGTGATCCGCGAGCACGTCGAGGTCGGGAGCGACCGCGAGAATCGCGAAGCGACGACGCAGGGCCGCGTCGAGAGGTGCCACCGATCGATCCGAGCTGTTCAGCGCCGCGACGATTCGCACACCGGCTGGGAGCCGCAGCTCCTCCGCCACGCGTTCGGTGCCGTCCGCCGTTGCGAACTCCGGCGCAACCAGCATGTCTGTGCCCACGTGAGGACGCTCGATGTGCGCTCCTGCTCGAGTCGGTGGGTCGCTGCGCTTGGAGGCGTCGAGCAGCGCGAGCGTGTCGCCGAAGATCGCGGCGGTTGGGCCGCGGTTGAACTCGTCGACGATCAGCAGCGACTGCCGATTCGACGAGGACGTCCAGTGCGCAAGCGAAACGAGCGGTCCGGGCTTTGCGACGAGCTTGAAGCCGCCATGCTCGAGGCTTTCGGGGAACAGGCCGGCGACGAAATTCTCGTATGCGTAGGAGGGGTGGAAGACGAGCGACACGACCTTTGCCGCTTGCGTGTCGAACGCGTCGTACCAGTTGTCGGGATCGAACAGCAACTGGCTCGCCTCGTGCTCGGCAAGCTCGCGAAGGTCCTCGAGCGCGACTGTCTTACCGGTGCCCGGCGGTCCGATCAGCAGCACGTTGGGGTCGTTCTCAAGTGCGGCTTGGATACGGTCCACGATCGCCTGTGCCCGGGGTGCGGGCGGCCGATGCGATGGGAGAAAGACGCCGCTCTGGGTCCTCGCGTTAAGTGCGCGAATCGCGTCCAGGATCTGTGGCGGCAGACGGTCGAGCGCGTAATGCTCGCGTCCCGCCGGCGGATGCTCCAAATAAGTCCTGGCGTGTAGTCGCCCCGGTTCGTCGGCGACCTTGACCGCAAGCAGCCAGGGTTCGAGATGTTCTTGCCTCAGCCTGCTCAGCTCGGCGTCGGCGCCGGCCTCGGTGGTCTTCCTCGGATCTCCTGGGATCGCGATCTCCGGATCTTCGGGATCTCCAAGTTTCCATGGCTTTGGCGCGTGTCCGCTTCGCTTCCAAGCCAGCTGTACCCGATTATCGGACGCGTCTCGCAGCTCCCCGATCTCGCTGCCACTCGGCCAGACGAACTCGAAGTCGACCTTGCTGCCTCCACTACGTCCCAGCGCCCGGTCGAGGGCCGGCGCGGCGCTCCCCGAAACCTGGATGTAGTTCTTGGTGTATCTGCTGCCACTCAGGCGCCCATAGCACGCCTGGGATACCTGCTGGTTGTAGCGAAAGAAGAAGACCGCCTCGACCGGCTGTGGAGCCACTATGCGCCTCCGACGATGATGACCTCAGGGCTGTGAGCGGGCTCGATGTCGCGTCGGTTCTGCGCAGCCACCGAGCGGCGCGTTGTGAGGCCCACGATCTCGGCGTGCGAGAACAGCTCGCGCACGAGTGGTGTGTCGCGGTTTGAGAGAACCCAGTAAACGCCGCGGTTGGTGAGCTGTTCGCAGAGGGCCGCAAGCTCGACGAGGTCTGCTCGGCGAAAGCGCTTCTCGGTGTAGCCGTGAAACTTGCTGGTGTCGCTGATCGGTAGGTATGGCGGGTCGAGATAGACGAAGTCCCCAGAACTGGGCGCCGCGAGGACATTGCGAAAATCGGCTTCGCGAATGTCAACGTCGGCGAGCATTGAGCTGATGTCGAGCAGCTCGTTGGCGTCGATACCACGAAACGGCCTCGCTCCCCAGGGCACGTTGAAGCGACCCCAGCGATTCACGCGCCACAGGCCGTTCCACGCCGTTTGATTGAGGTACAGGAAACGGGCAGCACGTAGAACGGGATTATTTGGTTGCTGCTCGCCGCGCACCGTGTAGTACTCGGCCTCGGTGTCCTTGCCTTCGTACGCTGTCAGCGCGTCGAGTAGCTCCAGTGGCTTGTCTCGCACCAGCGCCCAGACGTTTGCCAGCTCGCTGTTGAGGTCCGCAAGCACGATCGGCCCGGTGGCCAGGCGCCCGGTGTCGAAGAACACGGCACCTCCGCCGAGGAACGGCTCGTAGTAGCCGCGGAATGAGACGGGAAAGTGAGGTCGCAGATGACGCAGCAGCCTTGTCTTGCCGCCTGCCCAGCGTAGGAACGGCCGGCTGGTCGGGGGTGAGACGAACTCTGAGGATTGTGGTGCGATAGCGGCCAAGACGGCCTGTATCTCATCAGTCCAGACGGACGTGAGCGCGTGTGCGATCGGCGACCGGCGGTGCGATCATGCCCTCAAGCAAGACGCGCGCTCCGGCCTTCGAGAGCGGTTCGTTCAAATTCCCGCACTTGGGCGATTGCACGCACGAGGGGCAGCCGCTCTCGCATGGGCACTCGGCGATCAGGCGGTGGGCGTCGCGGCATAGCTCCTCAAAGCGCTGGTAGGCCAAGCGCGTTATGCCGATGCCGCCGGGGTGTCCGTCGTAGATGAAGATCGTCGGGCCGCCAGTTTGCGGGTGCATGTTGGTGGACAGGCCGCCTATGTCCCAGCGGTCGCACATCGCGATCAGCGGCAATACCGCGATCTGGGCGTGCTCGGTGGCGTGTAGGGAGCCGAGCAGGGCGCTGATTGGGATCCCACCCACCCTCGTGCCCTCGCCATCGCCGTCGAGGCCGGCGAGCGTGGCGCCGTCCAGCTCGAACCACAGCGCCTGCGTGGAGAAGGAGGTTTGCGGCAGGTCGAGCATTACGAGGTCGACTTGCGCGTGATCGGCCAGGCGCTTGCGCTGGTAGCCGAGCACGGTCTCGGTGACCGAAACCTCTCCGAAGGAGAGCGTCACGCCGAGCGCTTCGCGGCGGTCGAGTAGGCGCTCGATGTTGGTGTCGGTCTCGCGCTTGGGCTGGGTGTACCAGTCGCCGTCGAAAGGCGCCACCAGCGCACGGCGATGCTCCAGGTCCAGTTCGCGCACCTCATAGGAGCGGCCCAGGTGCAGGTAGATCGCGCCGTCGTGGATCGTTGAGTGCGCGCGTGCCGCCTCGGTTTGCCCGAGCAGCTCACCGGAGGACACGTCTACGATCGCGAAGCTGTCGGGCGAGGCCGAGCGCAGCGAAACCTTCGCGGCGGGGTAATCGTCGGCGCGTCGCGGCACGTACTGCTCTCGCCCGCCGCCACCGCCCGAGCCCAGCTCCGTGGCACCCGAGCCGCGCCCCGCCACGCGCTTGCGCAACAGGCCCGCGCTGACGAGTGCCTCCGCGTGGGCCTCCCAGCGGGGGCCGAAGAACTCCGCGTCGTGTTCTTCGAGTGGACCCTCGTAGGCCGCGCACAAAAGGTGGGCCTGGTGGATCTGGGCGCTCTCGTGGTCGAGAATCGCCGCCTCCACCGCTCGCTCCAGGAACTCGTCGGGGTGACGGCAGAAGAACTGGTCGAGGGCGTCCTCGCCGGCGACATATACGGCCAGGCCCTTGCCGCGTCGCCCCGCTCGCCCCCACATCTGCCGCAGCGAGGCGACGGTGCCGGGAAACGTCACGACGATCGCGGCGTCCAGCTCGCCGATGTCGATACCCAGCTCCAGTGCGTCGGTGGTGATGACCGCGCGCAGCTCGCCGCTGGTCAAGCGCGCCTCCAGCTCGCGTCGCTGCTGGGGGGTGTAGCCGGCGCGGTAGGGCGCTACGCGCTCGGCCAGCTCGGGGTCGGTGCGCTCCACCTCTTCACGGACCATGCGCGCCAGCAGCTCGACGCCCTTGCGCGACTTCATGAAGCAGATGCAGCGCGCGCCGTCGCGCACGAGCCGTGCCAGCAGCTCGGCCGCCTCGCCCAGCGCGGAGCGCCGCGCGCCGCTCGCCTCGTCGGTGAGCGGTGGGTTCCACATCGCGATCTGCCGGCGCGGCGTGGGGGAGCCGTCGCCATCGATCAACCCGACATCGTCGAGGCCCGTGAGGCGCTCGGCGAGTTCCACCGGGTTGGCGATTGTGGCGGAGGCGAGCAGCACCCGCACCTCGCTGCCGTAGGCCGCGGCAACTCGCAGCAGCCGTCGCAGCACGTTCGCGACGTGCGAGCCGAACACTCCGCGATACACGTGGGCCTCGTCGACGACGACGATGCGCAGATGGCTGAACAGGCGCTCCCAGGCGCCGTGGTTGGGGAGGATGCCGACGTGCAGCATGTCGGGGTTGGTGAGCACGATGTTGGCGCGCCGGCGGATGTCCCCGCGCGCGTCGCGGGGCGTGTCGCCGTCGTAGATCGCTGGTCGCACCTGCTTGGTGAGCCCGAACGTGCTCAGCGCTCGCGCCTGATCCTGGGCCAGCGCCTTCGTCGGGTAAAGGTAGAGCGCGCGGGCCAGCGGCTCCGCGCAGAGCGCCTGCAGCGTTGGCAGGTTGAAGCACAGCGACTTACCCGACGCGGTGCCGGTGGTGACGATCGTGGTGCGCCGCAGCGCCGAGTGCAGAGCCTGCGCCTGGTGGGAGTAGAGCCGCTTGATGCCGGCGCGAGCGAGGCCCGCCACCACGTCGGGGTGCAGCTCCCGGGGTATGCCCACCAGTCGTGCCCGGCCCGGTCCTTCGCGTGCCTCGCGTACGAGTCGTCCGTCCGCGCGCGCCTCGTCGATCAGGGCGCTCCACGGGTCGAGCGTGCGCTCCTTCACGTCATTTCTCCCTCCCAAACACAATCCCAGCTGGGATCGGGTTTGAGGGGACGGGGGTCCTTCGCCATGGCTTGCGATAGTAGAGCCGATGCTCCATCCCGCAGCTGAGCAGTGGGCGAGAACGCGCACCTTCCACCATTCGCTCTACCCAGCCGAGCGGATCGCGAAGGAGCGCGCGCAGAGCGTGTCGGTGTGTCTGCCCGCGCGCGAGTGCGCGGGGACCGTCGGGGAGATCGTGAGCGTGCTCGCCGGACTACGCGAGATCGGCGCGATCGACCAGCTGCTGGTGGTGGACGCGGCGTCCGCCGATGGTACGGCCGAGGTCGCCATGCGCGCCGGCGCGGAGGTGGTGCAGGAGGCGGAGCTGTTGGCAGAGACGGGCCAGGTGCTCGGCAAGGGCGATGCGATGTGGCGCGCGCTGTCGGTGCTGAGCGGTGAGCTGGTCGTGTTTCTCGATGCCGACAGCGAGGACTTCTCCGCGCACTTCGCGACGGGCCTGCTTGGGCCGCTGGTGTGTGAGCCGGGGGTGTCGTTCGTGAAGGCGTTCTACCGGCGTCCGTTCGAGCATGGCGGAATCTCGCTGCCGGATGGTGGGGGCCGCGTGAACCACCTGATGGCGCGCCCGGCACTGTCGCTCTTCTATCCGGAGCTTGCGGGCGTGCGCCAGCCGCTCGCGGGCGAGGTGGCAGCGCGGCGGGAGCTGCTGGAACGCGTGCCGTTCGCAACCGGGTACGGCGTTGAGATCGCGATGCTGATCGACGTGTGGCGCGAGCTGGGCCTGCAGGGGATGGCGCAGGTGGATCTCGACGTGCATCGCAACCGCCACCAGTCGCTGGCGGCGCTCAGCGAAATGTCCGAGACGGTGCTCGCCGCTATCGCCCGACGGCTCGTGTCGGAGGGGCGCCTGTCGATGGAGGGGATGGGGGGGCGTTCCCAGGCAGGAGCAGCTGGCGAGGCGATGGAGTTGGCGATGTCGCCCGAGCGCCCGGCGCTTGCGAGCGTGAGCGGCCGATGAGCGTGAGCGGCCGATGAGCGTGAGCGGCCGATGAGCGTGAGCGGCCGATGAGCGTGAGCGGCCGATGAGCGTGAGCGGCCGATGAGCGTGCGCTGCCTGTATGTCGATCTCGACGGCACGCTGCTTGGGCGTGGCGCGTCGCTCGTGCACGACGGAGAGGGCGGTGTGTCGCTTGCGGGCATGCGCGCGATCGAGGCTTGCCTGCGCGCGGATGTCGAGCTGGTGCTGATGTCGGGCCGGCGCCGCATGCAGGTGGCCGAGGACGCGCGGCTGCTCGGACAGGACGCCTACATTTACGAGGCGGGCGCTTGCGTGGTGCTGGGCGCGGGACTGCTCGGCCGGGGTGGCGCATCGTCGATTACGGCGCGCCCGTCAGGCGCACCGTCCATCACCGCACGTCCGGGCGCGCCGGCCGGCGGGGAGGAGCACTGGCTGACCGGCGAGATGCTGCCGGGCGAGCTGACGATCGCTCAGCAGATCGAACGTGGCGGTGCGCCTGCGCTACTGCTGGAGCGCTACCGGGGCCGCCTGGAGTACCACGAGCCGTGGCACGTCGATCGCGAAGTGTCGCACCTGTTTCGTGGTCTGGTGGACGCCGCCGAGGTGGACGCGCTGCTGGCCGAGCACGGCCACGGCGACCTGCGGCTCGTGGACAATGGCGTGGTCAATCGCCGCTCGCCGGCGCTCGCGGAGCTGGCGCACGTGCGCGGCTATCACCTGGTGCCGGCGAGCGCCTCGAAGGCCGCGGCGGTTGCATTTCACATGCAGGTGCGCGGGTATGCGCGCGAGGAAACTTTCGCCGTCGGCGACTCGCGCGAGGATCTCGCCTGCGCGCAGCACGTCGGCATGTTCTGGCTCGTCGGCAACGCGGTCGAGCGCGACCCCTCGATACGCGAGGCGGCCGCGGGTTTCGACAATGTGCGCATCGCCGAGGCGGGTCATGGCGCGGGCGTGTACGAGGCGGTGGTGAGCACGCTTGTGTCCGTCACTCGATGACGTGCTCGTTCGTGACCTTCACACGGCGATGCGTGACCTTCACACGGCGATGCGCTCGCTTGGGCCTTCACGGTGCGCACTCGCTCGTGTCCGTCACTCGATGATGCGCTCGCGCTTCTCCTCCTCATACAGCCGTTCGACGACGAACTCCTTCAGCAGCGTCTGGTAGCCGGTGTTGCGCCGCGCGGCGAGGTCCTTCAGACGCTTGATCGTGAATTCGTCGAAGCGCACCGCGATGGGCGTCGTTCTTCCGCGAGCCCGGGGCGGCCGCGTGGCGTGGCCACGCTGTTTGCGTTCCTCGGCCTCGGCGATTTCGGCCTTGATCTGCTTTAGGGGCTCAGAATCTTCGCTCTGCTTCTGCTGTGTGGGGGTCATCGATTTTATACCTCATACTAATATGACTACGATATGTAGTTACGATAGTAGCAGGTACAAAAGGAGGGTTATACACTCCCCCACAGCCTGCGCCACGCGCCTCGCCAGAAGCCTGGCTTGGGACGACGGCGCCAGCGGGCGGGCGGGGGAACCGTGGTGCGTACGAGCGCAACCCAGTCGTCCAGCGGCAGCTCGCCCGAGATGAGTCGGCCCAGAGCGCTTGTGACCGGTGCCTCCACGCCAGCTTGCTCGAGCGTTCGGGCGAGCAGCGGCACCCACTCCAGCGCCTCCACGGCCTGGCCGATGCGAGCGGGGATCTCACGCGCCGATACGCCCTCGGCAAGCAGTTCGCCGGCGCGCCGGTTGCGGCTCTCCCGTGCCAGCGCCGTTGCGACGAGGTCGCCGATCCCCGCGAGGCCGATCATCGACTCCGGCCGCGCACCGAACGCCTCCGCGTAGCGCCACACCTCGGCGAAGATGTGCCCGGCGGCAGCGCCAGCGGCGTTTGCTCCCTGTGCCTCTGTGGCGCCAGCGGCTAGCGCGGCGGCATTCTTGGCGGCGCCCGCCAGCTCGACGCCGATCGGGTCGTTGGACTGCTCGCAAACAACGCCAGCGCGCGTGAATACCTGCGCGAGCGTGCGCGCCAGCTCTTCCTCGCCGCTGGCGACAACCAGACCCGCACCGGAGCGAACCATCTCCTGGGCGTGCGCGGGCCCGCCCACGCAGGCGACGCGCTCGCTGCCAAACAACGCACTCAGCACGCTCGTGGGCGGGCGGCCGTCGGGGGGTACGAGCCCCTTGGCGACCGACACGACCGCGGTGCGCTTCCCTGGCTCGCTTGACTGAAGCGCGGCGATCGCACTGTCCAGTCCGCGCGAGGGAACGGCGAGGAACACGTAGTCGGCTCGTGCCACGCCCGCGGACACCGGCTCGACGCGCAGCTGCGAGGGCAGCTCGACCCCTGGCAGGTACAGCTTGTTCTCGCGCTCGCCGGACAACAGTGCGGCCTGCTCGTCGCTGCGCGTTTGCAGGGTCGTGCGCAGCCCGGCTCGGCACAGCAGCACCGCCAGCGCGGTGCCGAACGAGCCGGCTCCAATCACGGTCGCACGGCGAGCCACCGGACTGGGCAACGCGCGGGTGCGCGGCGCAGGCGCCGGGGCGGGGCTCGGAGTAGGCTCGGGCTGGGTCATGTGATGAGCGAGCCTAACGATCCCCAGACGGGCGCCGTGGAGTGGCGCAATTGGACCGGCGACGAGCGCTGCCGGCCACAGGCGATCGTGCATCCGTGCAGCACGGAGGAGATCGCCGAGGCCATGCTCCGTGCCGCACGCGAGGGCCTGCGCGTGCGCGTAGCGGGCGCCGGGCACTCCTTCAGCGACATCGCTCTCACGGACGGGCTGCTGATCGTGCTTGACCGCTTTCAGCGCGTGCTCGACGTGGATCGCGAGTCGGGGCTCGTGCGGGTGCAGGGCGGGATCACGATCGCGCAACTAAACGCCCACCTCGCCCGGCACGGCCTCGCCATGGAGAACCTCGGCGACATCGACTCGCAGAGCATCGCGGGTGCGATCTCCACAGCGACGCACGGCACCGGTGCGCACCTGCGCAACATCCCCTCGCAGGTCGCCGAGCTGACGCTCGTGCTGGCCGACGGCTCGACGCTCGTGTGCTCACCCGAGCGCGACCCTGAGCTGATGCGTGCCGCGCGCGTCGGCCTAGGGGCGCTCGGTGTGGTCGCCGAGGTGACACTCCGTTGCGTCGGCGTGTTCACGCTGTGCGGGATCGACGCCCAGGCACCGCTGCGGGAAACCGTCGAGCGCTTCGACGAGTTGGCGCTTGCCAACGATCACTTCGAGTTCTACGTTTTCCCACACTGCGACACGGCGCTCACGCGCACCAACAATCGCACCGAGCAGCCCCCACGTCCGCGCGGCAGGGTGGCCGAGTACGCCAACGACGTGTTGCTCACGAACCGCACGTTCGAGATGTTTTGCCGCATCGGCCGAAGGCTGCCCGAGCGCATTCCAGAGATAAACCGGACCGTGACGCGCCTCGCGGGCAGCTCCAAGCGGATCGACCGCTCCGACCGTATCTTCTCGAGCCCACGGCTGGTGCGCTTCACCGAGATGGAGTACGCGCTACCCCGCGAGCACACGACCGACGCGGTGCTGCGCGTGCTGGAGACGGTGAAGCGGCGCGGATTTGCCGTGCCGTTTCCGATCGAGGTGCGAACCGTGGCCGGCGACGACGCGCTGCTCAGTACAGCTGCCGGTCGCGAAAGCGGGTATGTCGCCGTGCACATGTATCGCGGGATGCAGTGGCGCCCCTACTTCGAAGCGGTCGAGGAGATCATGAGCGATCTCGGCGGACGCCCGCACTGGGGCAAGCGCCACTTCCAGACCGCCGCGAGCTTGCGCGAGCGCTACCCCGAGTGGGACCGCTTCCAGGCGATTCGCGCGCGACTCGATCCCGACGGCCGCTTCGCCAACGCGTGGGTCGAGCGCGTGCTGGGGCCTGTGGGCAGTTCGATTACAGCGCAATGAAGACTTCGCGCTTGCGACGCCTGGAACGCGCCACCGCCGGGCTCGAGCCACCGTTCGCGGTTGTCGACCTCGACGCCTTCTGGCGCAATGCCGCTGATATGGAACGCCGGGCGGCGGGCAAGCCAATTCGTCTGGCCAGCAAGTCGGTGCGCTGCCGTGCGCTCCAGGAAAGGGTGCTGGCGCGTCCCGGTTTTCAGGGCACGCTCGCCTTTACGCTGCCCGAGGCGCTGTGGCTGGCCGAGCGGGGCTTCGAGGACATCGCGGTTGCCTATCCGACGGCCGACCGGGGGGCGCTGGCGACACTCGCCCGACTGCCCGAGCGCGTGGCCGTGATGGTGGACAGCGTTGCGCACCTAAACCTCATCGAGGAGGCGGTTGGCAAAAGCGGCGAGCCGATCCGGGTTTGCATCGACCTCGACGCCGGCCTGTGGCTGCTCGGCGGTCGCATCAGGGTCGGGGCGAAGCGCTCGCCGCTGCACACACCTGAGCAGGTGGCGGCGCTCGCCCGCGAGATCGTCGTCCGCCCGCGGCTGCGGCTCGTGGGGATCATGGCCTATGAGTCCCAGATCGCCGGGCTCGGCGACGCTCCACCCGGCCGACGGCTGCGCGGCGTCACGATCGCGGCGCTACAGCGCCGCTCGGCCAGTGAGCTTGCGCCGCGCCGCGCCGCCGTGGTCGCGGCCGTCCAGGAGGTGCTCCGAGCGGCCTCGGCGCCACCGCTTCAGTTCGTAAACGGCGGGGGCACGGGCAGCCTGCAGCTGACGGCGCGCGAGCCCGCCGTCACCGACATAGCCGCCGGCTCGGGGCTGTATGGGCCGACGCTGTTCGATGCCTACAACTCCTTCCAGCCCGAGCCCGCCGCGCTGTTTGCGCTACCGGTCGTGCGCAAGCCGAGCGCTTCGCTCGCCACGGCGCTCGGCGGTGGCTATCTGGCATCCGGCCCGGCCGACGCGGCGCGCCTGCCCGCTCCATTCCTGCCCGCCGGGCTGGCGCTCGATAAGCAGGAGGGCGCCGGCGAGGTACAAACCCCGCTGGTGGGAGCGCCCGCGCGCTATCTGCGCCTGGGAAGCCGCGTGTGGTTTCGCCACGCCAAGGCTGGAGAGCTGTGCGAGCGCTTCGAGCGGCTGTACCTGGTCGAAGGCGAGCGAATCGTCGAGCAGCTACCCACCTATCGTGGCGAGGGCAAGTGCTTCCTGTGAGTTTGGTGCCCACGTCGATCGGGCGCTAGAGGAGCGCCGCGAGCTTCTTTGCGGCAGCGCTCAGCGTGCGAGCGGTGTCGGCCTTGAGAATGAGCTGTAGGTCCACGATGCGCGCCTCGAAGGGGTCGAGCGCGTTGTGCGCGGTCACAGCGTAGGCGGGCACGCCAGACTGGCGGGCCCGGGTGGCGGCCTCGAACGCGACGCTGCCCGCGAGCGTGCGGTCGTCGAGTCGTGCGCACACGATCACGACCGCCCTGGCGGCGCGCATCCGCTCGCTGAAGTTGGCTGCGTCGAGCGGCTTCGAAGCATCGTCGGTGCGCGCGCCGAGGTCGTCCTCCAGCGGACACACATCGCACTCCTGTCGTCCGCCCGCGGTCAGCCCGCGTACGATCGCGTCGGCGACGCGGCCGGCGCCCAACCGCTCTCCAAACGGTCCTGCCAGCACGAGCACGGTCTCGGGGATCACGACTGGCATCCTTTCAGGTGTGCCACGCAAGCAAACTGAGCCCGAGCAGGCTGACGAGCAGGCCACGGCGGCGGATCCCGCGACGGCCACGGACGCGACGGCGAGCGCAAAGGGCGCTCAAGCAAAGGGTCGCAAGAGGGGCGAGGACAGCGATCACGTCATCCTGGAGGTGTGCGGCCGCGAGTTGCGCGTGTCCAAACCGGAGAAGATGTTCTTCCCCGAGCCGGGCTTTACCAAGCTCGACCTCGTGCGCTACTACATCGAGTGCGAGCAGGCGGTTGTGCGGGGCCTGCGCGAGCGACCGACCGTGATGAAGCGCTGGGTCGACGGAGTGCAGGGCAAACCCTTCTTTCAAAAGCGTGTGCCAGGTGGCGCGCCCGACTGGCTGCAGACCGCCACGGTCACGTTCCCCAGCGGCCGCCATGCTCGCGAGCTGGTGCCCAACGACGCCGCCCACCTCGTGTGGGGCGCCAACCTCGGTGTGGTCGATTGGAACCCATGGCCGGTGCGCCGCTCCGACCTCGACCACCCGGACGAGCTGCGCATCGACCTCGACCCCGGCCCAGGTGTGGATTTTGCGATGGTGCGCCGCGTCGCGCTCGCGGTGCACGAGGTGCTCGAGCAGCACGAGTTGCGCGGGTTTCCGAAGACATCCGGTTCGCGCGGCATCCACGTGTTCGCGCGGATCATTCCCGAGCACGACTTCTCGGAGGTTCGCCGCGCCGCGCTCGCGCTCGCGCGCGAGGTCGAGCGGCGCCTGCCCAGGCAGGCAACCAGCCGCTGGTGGAAGGAGGAGCGTGAGGGCGTGTTCATCGACTACAACCAAAACGCGCGCGATCGCACAGTGGCCTCGGCCTACTCCGTGCGCGCTGTGCCCGACGCGCGTGTCTCCTGCCCTCTGGAGTGGGATGAGGTCGCGGACGTCGAGCCGGCCGAGCTGCGCCTGGACACCGTGCCGGCGCGTTTGCGCGAGCGGGGCGATCCAAGCGCAAGTATCGACGATCATGCGGGCTCGCTTGCCGCGCTGCTGGAGCTTGCCGCACGCGACGAGCGCGAGGGTCTCGGTGACGCCCCCTGGCCGCCCCACTTCCGCAAGCAGAGCGGCGAGCCCCGCCGCGTGCAACCGAGCAGGGCCAAGCAGCGATGAAGCGCCCATCTCGACAGAGCCGTTCGAGGAGTCCCGTTGTCTGCCGGTCGAGGAATCCCATCAGCCGCGGGTCGAGGAATCCCATCAGCTGCAGGTCGAGTGCAGGCGCTCGCGCACGATGACCCTGCCGCTCGCCCCACCGATCCAGCCCGCGCTGGCGCTCGCGCGCAAGGCGCTGCCGGTAGGCGAGGACTATGTGTACGAGGTCAAGCTCGACGGCTTCCGCTGCCTCGCCTTTGTGGACGGCGAGGACGTGTTCCTGCAATCGCGAAACGGCAAGCCGCTCGGTCGCTACTTCCCCGAGCTTTCCTTCCCGGCGGGCCGCTACGTGCTCGATGGAGAGATCGTCGTGCGCGACGAGCGTGGGCACGAGGACTTCGACGCGCTCGGGCAGCGTGTGCATCCGGCAGCCTCGCGGATTCAGCGGCTCTCCGCCGAGACGCCGGCCGTGTATGTCGCGTTCGACCTACTCGCCAGTGAGGACACGTCCTACCTGGAGAGGCCCTTCCTCGAGCGTCGGGTCGCGCTGGAGCGGTTGCTGGACGACGCTCGCTTCGCGGCCGCACCGGTGGAGCTGATGGTGTCGGTGAACACGCCCGAGGCCGCCGAGGTGTGGTTGCGCGAGGCCGAGGGTGTGATCGCCAAGGAGCGTTCCGCCCCCTACCTGCCCGGCCAGCGCAAGGGCATGGTGAAGGTAAAGCGGGTGCGCACGATCGACGCGGTCGTAGCCGGCTGGCGCCCCGGCAAGGAGGAGCGCACCGTCGGAGCGCTGATCCTGGCGCTCTACGACGGCGAGGAGTTGCGCGTCGTGGGCCACTGCTCCGGGCTCACCGCCAAGGTCAAGCGCGAGCTGGTCGACTTCCTCGCCCCCTATGAGACGGGCGAGCGTGGGTCAGCGGACCCGAGCCGCTGGAGCGCCGGCCGCGACCTGGAGTGGGTCGCCCTGCGCCCCGAGCTGGTGGTCGAGATCGACTTCGACCACGTCTCCGCCGGGCGCATCCGCCACGGCGCGAGGCTGCGGCGCTGGCGGCAGGACAAGCTGCCGCACGAGTGCACGTTTGACCAACTCGCGGCTTGAACTACGGTCGCCGCGGTCTTGTTCTTGCGCGGCTCGTTCTCGCCCTACCCTTGCAGGTCAGGCGCTTGTGGGCGATCTGGTAGACGGTCGCCGCGTTTGAGTTGCGCGGATGGTGGCGCACCCCGAAGGCGAGATACTCGAGCCTCAGTCTGGCCTCCAAGCGCGTAACTTCGAAGACCATGCCGAACCTACCGTCGGGTGGGGGTAGGTAGACCTTGACGCACCGAGGAAGGATTGTGCCGTCAGACCCTTCTTCCCGTAGTCGCCGAACCTCGCCTACTGGTACTCCAGCGTCTTCATAACGGCGGCGGGCAGTACAGGCAGCGGCTCGTCCGGCACTGCTCGCGCGTGCAAGATCTCCTTGCCAGGTATCGCGGTCGAAGCGTGCGGGGAACGCTGATGGCGTCGGAGTCATTGGGGCTAGCCCTCGTCGTCAGGTGGCAGCATATGGGGTCCATACTCTGTGAGGAAGTCTTGCCACTCCCGTTGTGTAAGGGGACGGGAGCCTCCTCGCTTGCGGATGGCGTTGATGGACGTGTCGGGCACCAGCACGAGCGCTCCGTCTGGGCGTTCCTCCGTCACGACATAGTCGCCGGCGCGATCGCCGCTGAGCGTCACGTGGGCCTGTTCTGTCACGACGTTCATGATGGCAGACGCGAAATGGAGCGCATAACGCTATGGGTTTGGGTCATGCAACGGACACTACGGGCTGCTTAGGACGATTCTCTGGGGGGGCCGCGCTCCGGCCCGGTCTTTTCGCTCTCCGGGTCGCGTAGGTTCGGCCGGTTGGCTCGCCGACCAGATACGCTGAGACGATGAGCGAGGAAACTGCCGCCACCGCCACGGTCGCCGAGGAGGAGTACCTGCAAATCCTCTTTTGGTTGCATGAGGCTGGCCTGCCTATGACAGGTGCCAACGTCGCGCGCGCGATGCAGCTCTCCGCGCCGACCGTGCATGAGATGGTGGGGCGCTTGGAGCGCGACGGCTACATCACGCGCAACTCGGCCCGAACGATCGCTTTCACTCCCACCGGTGTCGAGCATGCCGAGAGCATCGTGCGTCGCCACCGTCTGATCGAGCGCTTCCTCACCGACGTGCTGGGTGTGCCGTGGGACGAGGTCCACGAGGAGGCCGAGCGCCTGGAGCATGCGATGTCACCGGTGCTCGAGGAAAAAATGCTCGCCGCGATCGGTGACGCCAAGACCTGTCCGCACGGCCATCCGATCGTCGCCGGCGAGCGCCTCGCGGGTGTGCCGCTCGCCGATGTGCAGGTCGGCGCCGAGGTGCGCATCCTGCGCTTCGAGAACGAGGCCGAGGACCTCCTTCGCTACCTGAAGGCGTCGGGCATCGAGCCAGGGCTGACGGGTACGCTCGTCGCCCACGACGACGAGCAGGTAATCGTCGAAGCGGCCGACGGCACCCGTTGCGTACTCACGCCCTCCGTCGCCGAGACCGTCTCCGTCACGGCAGACCCGTCCCCGCCGCCGCGCACCGCATTGCCCGAGCAGTTGGTGCTCGGCCAGCGCTACGGAAGGTAGCTTTCCGGCTCGGTCTCGACCCGCGGGCGTGGCGACCGGCGACGCGCGCCAAAATGCGGGCACGTGAGGATCTTGTCTCCCAAAAAGGTTCTCAGAGCGAGCGGTACGCTTCGGCGAGCTTGCCGATGCCTTCGTCTATTTCCTCGGGAGTCACGCCCGAGTAGGCGAGCCGCAGCGTGTTCTCGCCGCCCTCGGCGACGAAGTCGGTGCCCCTCACAAACGCTACGCCCAGCTCGCCCGCGAGCTTGAATAGGGCATCCACGCTGGTGCCGTTTGGTAGCTCCACCCACATGAAGTACCCGCCCTCCGGCGCCACGAAGCGAGCCTCCGGCAGTTCGCGCTCCAGTGCCGCCGCGAGCGTGCGTGCGCGCTTGGCAAGCGCCGTGCGCACCGTCTCGACCGAGCGGTCGATCGCGCCCGAGGCGCAAAACTCGTACACGATCGACTGCGACACCATGCTCGGCGAGATGTACGTGTTCGTCGCGAGTTTGGCGATCCGCGCGATCAGCTCGGTCGGACCCACCAGATAGCCGACCCTGATGCCCGGGCATACGGTCTTCGAGAAGGACGACGCATAAACGACCCGCTCCGGGCTCATCGAGAGCATCGTCGGCAGCTTCTCGCCGCTGAAGCGCAGGTCCACGTAGGGGTCGTCCTCGAACACGAGGAAGTCATGCTTCTCGGCCAGGCCCAGCAGCGCTTCGCGCTTGGCCAGCGACAGCGTGTACCCCGCCGGGTTCTGGAAGTTGGGGATGATGTGCGCCAGCCTCGGCCGCGCGGCGGAGTTCCCGTCCAACAGCGCCGCCAGCGCCTGCGTGTCGATCCCATCGTGCTGCAACTCCACCGCGTGCACCTGCGCGCCGCGGTCGGTCAGCGAGAGCAGCGTGCGGTCATACGTAGGGCGCTCCACGACGACGTGATCGCCGCTTTTGACGAGCTGCTCAAACAGGAACGCGTCGGCCTGCATCGACCCGTTCGTGACGAGCACGCGCTCGGGCTCCACGCCGTGCTTGTCGGCGATCCAGGCGCGCAGTCGCGGATACCCGATCGAGGTCCCATACGCGGTCGTGCCCGCCGGGTCGCTATCGAACGCGCGCGTCGCCGCTTCCTTGAGGCCTTGCACGTCAACGATGTCCAGCGACGGCGCGCCGCGAGCAAAGGAGATCATGGGCGACATCCTATGCTGGCGGCTTCGGCGACAGCAGTCTGCTGCACTCGTCGATCAAATCCTCCATCGTGCGCCGCAGCTTCTCCTTGAAGCGATCCAGCTCCGCCACGTCGAGTGGTTGCGGCGCAGACGACGGTGGGGGCGTCGGCGCTGCGTGTGTATGTGCCGGTCCAGGCGCGTGTGGCGGGTCCTGTGCGTAGTGCGTCATGGGCGCTGGTTGCGCGCCGGGTACGTGCCCCAGCGCGTGTGTGTGCTCCTGGCTTTGCGCGTAGGGAATGGCGGGCACGTGCCCTGAGCTGGGTGCAAACGGCGAAATCGGCGCTTGTGCCTCATCGAGTACCCGTGGGGGCGGTATCGGTATCTCCCCATACGCTGTCTCGCGAACCCCGGCGCTCCACTCGCGTTCGCTGCCCGTGCCCGCCTGCGCCGGCACTTCCTCGCCGCCCCAAACCGCGGGTCCGCCAAACCCGTCGCCGTCCGCTACGGCTTCCTCGGCGATGCGCTCTGCCGCGTCGTCGTCGCTTGCGCGTTCGCGCTCGACGGCCTCGTCGACCAGCCTTGTCGCCACGTGCGCCGGCCGTGCCGGCTGCTCGCGCCCGAGCGAGGTCAGCTCGCGCTCAAGCTCCTGAAGCTTCAGCTCAAGCTCGCTCAGCGTCTTGGCGACCTCTTGGTCCATTCGCCTTAGCGTAGCTGCTGAGGAGCTGCAATCGCTGCCGGAGCACCGGCGCCCCGCTCATCGAGGCTCGGCGCCGACTCCACCAAGGATCTCGATCGCGATCTCCGCGACTTCCGTCGGGGTGCGACCGACACGCACGCCCTTTGCTTCCAGCGCCTGTGCCTTCGCGGCCGCAGTGCCCGCCGACCCCGACACGATCGCACCGGCATGGCCCATCTGCTTGCCGGCGGGCGCGGTGAAGCCCGCGATGTACGCCACCACGGGCTTGCTCACGTGCTCGGCGATGTACTCGGCGGCCTCCTCCTCGGCCGACCCGCCGATCTCGCCGGATAGAACGATCAGCTCGGTTTGCTCATCGCCCTCAAACAGCTCGATGATGTCCACGAACGACGATCCCGGCACCGGGTCGCCGCCGATGCCCACGATCGAGCTGCAACCGAAGCCCGCCTGGGCGATCTCGTTGCCGATCTGGTAGGTGAGCGTGCCCGAGCGCGACACCACGCCGACGTTGCCCTCTTTGAAGAACGACGCCGGGATGATCCCCACGTTGGCCTTGCCGGGTGAGAGAATGCCGGGACAGTTCGGGCCCACCAAGCGCGTGTTCGGATGGTCGCGCTTGAGCGTGTTGTACACCCGCAGCTCGTCGTGCGCGGGGATCCCCTCGGTGATCGCAATCACCAACTCCACTCCCGCGGCTGCCGCCTCGAGGATCGAGTCAGCGGCAAACCGCGGCGGCACGAAGATCATCGCCGTGTTCGGCCGCGCCTCCGTGGCGGCCTGCTCCCAGCTGTCGAACACAGGAATGCCATCGACATCCTGCCCGCCCTTGCCGGGTGTGACGCCACCGACGACGTTCGTGCCGTACGTGCGGTTGTTGAGCGTGTGAAACGACCCCTCTTTGCCGGTGATCCCGGCAACCGCGAGGCGCGTGTCCTTGTCGACGAGAATGCTCATGCCGCCGTTCCCGCTCCCTGGACGGCCGCCAACTCCACTACCTTCTCGGCCGCCTCGTTCATCGTCCTGGCCGCGTGCACGTTCGGCAATGCCGCCTGCTGGAGCAGCTCGCGGCCTTGCACGTCGTTGGTGCCGTCCAGGCGCACGACGAACGGCACGCTCGGTTTGATGTCCGCGAAGGCGGCGATCAGGCCCTTGGCGACCTCGTCGCAGCGAGTGATCCCGCCGAAGATGTTGAAGAGGACCGCTTTGACCTTGTCGTTGGCGAGGATCAGCTCCACGGCCTGCTTGATCTTGGCCGCGTCCGATCCGCCGCCCGCGTCAAGGAAGTTGGCCGGCGCCCCGCCGGCCTGCGCGACCACGTCAAGCGTGCTCATCACGAGCCCGGCGCCGTTGCCAAGGATGCCGATGTCGCCATCGAGCGCGACGTACTGCACGCCCTGCTCCTTGGCTCTGCGCTCGATCGGATCTTCGTTCTCGCTGTCCGACAGGCTCTGATTATCGGGGTGGCGGTACAGCGCGTTGCCATCGAGCGACACCTTCGCGTCGAGCGCCTTGACCTTGCGCTCCGGGGTCACGATCAGCGGATTGATCTCCGCGAGCGTCGCGTCCTCCGCCAGCCACACCTCATACAGCGCCACGAGCGCCTCGGCCACGCCCTCGATCACATCCGCGTCCGCGCCGCCCTTGGTCGCGATCTCGACGGCCTCCTCGCGGCTCAGTCCCTGTAGCGCATCGACGTGGTGGCGCATGAGCTTCTCCGGGCTCTCCTCGGCCACCTGCTCGATCTCGACGCCGCCCTCGACGCTGAACATCACCATCGGCTGCTTGGCTGAGCGGTCGAGCAGCACCGAGGCGTAGTACTCGGTCGCGATGTCGCTTGCGTGCTCGATCCACAGCGTGCGCACGATGTGGCCCTTGATGTCCAGCCCGAGGATTTTCGTGGCGTGCTCGCGAGTCTCAGCCTCGTTCGCGGCGAGCTTTACGCCACCGGCCTTGCCGCGCCCGCCGATCAGCACCTGCGCCTTGACCACGACTGGGTATCCGACCTCGTTCGCGCCCGCCACAGCATCCTCGACGGTGGTCACAGCCCTGCCGTCGGACACCTCCAACCCGTGTCGGGCGAACAGCTGCTTGCCTTGGTACTCGAGAAGGTCCATGCGCGGCGCGAGACTCTAGTGGATTTGACCCCCACCCGCCCAGGCGCAACGCGCGCCGAGGCGTCCGCGAGGCATAATGCCCGCCTTATGCCTATTCCAAAGAACATCACCTTCGTCACGTTTGACGTCTACGGAACTCTGATCGACTGGGAGACAGGCATCTACGAGGCGTTTGCCAAGGAGGCCGATCGCGACGGCTTCGAGATCGACCGCAACGTCCTGATCCCGCTGTTCCACGAGATCTCCCAGGAAATCGAGGCTGGCTCATATGAGTTGTACGCCGAGGTTCTGCGTCGCACCGTGATCGAGATCGCCAAACGGCTCGAGTGGAAACTCGAACCGTCCCGCTCGGGCTTCCTCCCTGACTCGGTACAACGCTGGAAGCCGTTCAAGGAGACCTCCACGCAGCTCACCAAGCTTGCCAAGAAGCACAAGCTCGGCCTGATCTCCAACATCGACGACAAGTTGCTCGGCCAGACGCGCCGGCACATCCCGATGGACTTCGACCTCGTCGTCACCGCCCAGCAGGTCCGCTCCTACAAGCCCGACCCCGCCCACTTTGTCGAGTGCGCGCGGCGCCTGGGCTCCAAGAAGGGCTGGGTGCACGTCGCGGCCTCCCACCACTCCGACGTGGCGCCCTGCATCAAGCAGCGCATCCCCGTCATCTGGATCAACCGCAACAAGCAGGTACTCGAGTCCTCGCAGCGCAAGCCCACCGTCGAAGTGCCCAATCTGCGCGAGGCGGCCAAGCTGCTCGGTATCGCCTGACGCGTGCGCGTCGTCTCGCTGCACGCCGACGTCCTGCTCGCCACAAGCGCCATCTGGCAAACCAACTGCGTGATCGTCCGCTCGGGCGAGGAGACGTTCGCGATCGACTCGCCGATCCTGCCGGAGGAGCTGGATGCGCTGCCTGCACTACTCGATCAGGCCGGCTTTCCCGCTCCCAGCGGTCTGCTCGCGACCCACGCCGACTGGGATCATCTGCTCGGGCGGCTCGCCTTCCCCGAAGCGGCGCTGGGCTGTGCCAGCTCCACCGAGCGGCGGCTGAGCGCCAATCCGGGTGCGGCGCAGCGAGAGCTGCGCGCCTTCGACAGGCAGTTCCACATAGAGCGTGTCCGGCCCCTGATGCTGGGTTCGATCCAAGCTCTCGCGGTACCCGGCCGTTGCGAGATCGGCCTACACGAGCTGCAGCTGCATTCGGCCGACGGCCACACCGAGGATGGCATGGTCATATGGCTGGATTGGGCGAAGGTGCTGGTAGTCGGGGATTATCTCTCGACGGTGGAGAGTCCCCAGGTGGGCGAGTCCCCGGCTGCATACCTCGCCACGCTTCAGCGGCTGCGTCCACTGGTGGGATTGGCTGAGCACGTCGTACCCGGCCACGGTCCGGTGCTCGACGGCAAACGGGCGTCGGAGGTGTTGGAAGAGAACCGGGCGCTTGTTGGCGGTATGTGAGAGGGATCGACGCGTCAGGCGTCGTTGAGGCGCACGTACCAGTTGACCGTCATCTCGGCGACCATGGTCCCGTCCGCGTTGGTCATCTCCACCTCGATCGGGAAACGGATGCGCCCGTCCTCGTTCAGCTTCGCCTTCAGCGCGTCGCGGTCCTCGGTAAAGCGGGCCGTCGCGGTTATCTCGCCCTTGGCGAGCTTCTTGTAGGCGATCTGCGCTGACTCGGCCAGCGGCGTTATCTCGCCCATGATGTCCAGGAAGGCGCCCACGAAGGCCGCCCCCGACGCCGCCTCGCCGGCGGAGAACAGGCCGCCCGCGTGCTGGGAGCCGACATGGTTGCGAAGTCGCTCGTCGTCAGGCAGGCTTACCGTCCCGCCGTCCTCGACCACGGCGATCGTCTGGAGGCCCAGGTGCACGTTGAAGGGAATCGCCTGCGTGAGGCCCGCCGCCACGGCTGTGTAGTCCACTGCTGACATGCTCAACTCTCCTTGGGTGGATCGCTCTTGATCATGGCGATCGGTGCTCCGGCATTGATCGGCTCGCCCTCGACGATCGGCAGCTCGGCAATCGTGCCGGCCTTATGTGCGGTGATCTCGTTCTCCATCTTCATCGCCTCGATGATGCACAGGATCTGGCCCTCGCTCACAGTGTCGCCCTGTTTGACGAGCACCTTCCACATGTTGCCCTGCAGCGGCGACTCCAGCGTGTCCGGACCGCCGGCGCTCGCCGATTTGGCGCGCGCGATGCGCTTCGGTGCAGCCTGGCCCGCCGGCGCGGAGCCGTTGAGGGCGGTGCCGCCGAGTGGGGGGCCAAGGACTTTCACGTCGAAGCGCCGTCCCGACACCTCCACGGTGTAGGTCTGCTCCACCTTCTCCGGCTCCCCGTCGCCGCTCTCGGCGGCGGGCTTCTCGAAGGCGAGCGTCTTCAGCCACTCGCGATCCTCCAGCAGGTCTCGACACGTCTCGCCTCGGGCCCACTGCTTGGTGCGCAGCAGCGCCTGGTGGAAGGGGATCAGCGTCTTCAGTCCCTCGATCTCGTATTCCTCAAGGGCCCGCAACATGCGCCGTGTGGCCTGCTCGCGGTCGGCGTCCCACACGATCAGCTTGGCCACCATCGGGTCGTACATCGGCGATACTTCACCGCCGGCGCCCACGCCCGAATCCACGCGCACGCCCGGACCTTTCGGCTCGGAGTAGGCGCCGATCTTCCCGGGTGCGGGCGCGAAGTTCTTGGAGGCGTCCTCGGCGTTGATGCGGCACTCGATCGCGTGGCCGCGCAGCACCACGTCCTCCTGGCGCACCGCCAGCCGCTCGCCCGCGGCCGCGCGGATGCCTTCCTTGACGATGTCCACGCCCGTCGTCATCTCGGTAACGCAGTGCTCCACCTGCACGCGCGTGTTCATCTCCAGGAAGAAATATTCGGCGCTGCCGTCTTCTTTCGGGGCGAGCAGACCCTCGATCGTGCCTGCGCCGACGTAGTTGACGGCGCGCGCCGCCTCCACGCCGATCTTGCCGATGCGCTCACGCAGCGCCTCGTCCACGACCCATTCGGGAGCCGGCGACTCCTCGATCACCTTCTGGTGGCGACGCTGAATCGAGCAGTCGCGCTCGCCCAGGTGGATCGCGTTGCCGTGACGATCCGCAAGCACCTGCACCTCGACGTGGCGAGGATCGGGCAGGTAGCGCTCCAGGTAGACGGTTCCGTCGGAGAAAAACTTCTCGCCCTCGCGGCTGGCGCCCTCGAACGCCCCCTCCAGCTCATCCTCGGTCAGCGCGACACGGAAGCCCTTGCCGCCGCCGCCGCCGGACGCCTTCACGGCGACCGGGAAGCCGATCTCCCGCTTGGCGATCTTCAGCGCATCGGCCACCGTCGCGACAGCCTCGGTCGTGCCCGGCACGATCGGCACCCCAGCGGCCTGCATCAGCTCGCGCGCGCGCGTCTTTGAGCCCATCGCCTCGATCGCGCTCGGCGGCGGGCCGATAAACACGATGCCGGCGTCCTCGCACGCCTGCGCAAATGGAGCGTTCTCGGCGAGGAAGCCATACCCCGGGTGGATCGCCTGTGTGCCCGAGCGCCGCGCGGCGTCAAGGATCTTCTCGACGTTCAGGTAGTTCTCGGCCGCCGGCCCATCGCCGAGGTTGTAGGCCTCATCGGCGCGCGCCACGTGCAGGGCATCGCGATCAAGCTCTGAATAAACAGCCACGGAGGAGATCCCCATCTCCTCCAGGGCTCGCACGATGCGGACGGCGATCTCGCCGCGATTGGCTACCAGGACCTTTGAGAACATCGGGCGCGAAGCCTAATGGATCAGGCCGGCTCCGACCGTGTCGTTGGACGCTTCGTCGATCAGGATGAAGCTGCCGGTGCGTCGATTGCTCTCATACGGGTCGAACACGAGCGGTGCGTTAGTGCGCAGGCGCACCCTGCCGATGTCGTTCAGCGCCAGCTCCTCGGGGGCGCCTCCGCGCTCCAGGGTGTGCACGTCGACGTGGTCGCAAAGCTCGTCCACGATTGCCGTCACCTCGCGCGTGGTGTGCTTGACGAGGTAGCGTCCGCCGCGGCGCAGCGGCTGGTCTGTCATCCAGCACACGTCCGCTTCCAGCTCGCGCGACACGGTCGGCGCCTGCTCGGGACGGCAGATCGTCTCGCCTCGAGAGATGTCGATCTCCTCGCTCAACCGCAACGTGACCGACATCGGCGCGAGCGCCTCCACGAGCTCGCCGTCGTAGGTGTCGATCGCGGCGATGCTCGTGCGCTGCCCCGCGGGAAGCACGATGACTTCCTCTCCCACGCGCAATGCACCGCTTGCGACCTGGCCCGCGTAGCCGCGATAGTCGCTGTGGGTGGGTGGGGACCGGTTCACCGAGGGGCGGATCACCCACTGCACGGGAAAGCGCGCCGGTCTGTCATAGGGATGGTCGTAGGCCACCTCCACTTGCTCGAGCAGCTCTAGCAAGGTCGGCCCGTCGTACCAATCCATGCGCTCGGAGCGATCGACGACGTTGTCGCCGTCGAGGGCCGACATCGGGATGTAGGTCATGTCGCGGCCCATGCCCGTTCCCGTCCCGATCCCATGCAGCTTTTGAGCGAACACGCCGAACTCCGCCACCAGCTCCTCAAAGCGCTCGCGGGAGTAGCCGACGAGGTCCATCTTGTTCACCGCCACAACCAGGTGGGGGATGCCGAGCAGGGCACTGAGGAACGCGTGGCGCTTGGATTGCTCGAGCACGCCCTTGCGCGCGTCGAGCAGGATCACCGACAGGTCGGCCGTCGAGGCGCCGGTCACCATGTTGCGCGTGTACTGCTGATGCCCGGGACAGTCGGCGATGATGAAGCGGCGCTTGGGGGTCGCGAAGTAGCGGTAGGCCACATCAATCGTGATCCCCTGCTCGCGCTCGGCGCGCAGCCCGTCGGTCAGCAGCGCGAGGTCGAGCGCGCCCTCGCCGCCACGGCGCTCGCTTGCCTGCGCGACATGGTCGAGCTGATCCTGAAACACCTGCTTGGTGTCGTACAGGAGCCTGCCGATCAGCGTGCTCTTGCCGTCGTCCACCGACCCGGCGGTGGTGAAGCGCAGCAGGTCGAGCGTCATTAGAAGTACCCGGCCTTCTTGCGATCCTCCATCGCTGCCTCTGACACACGGTCGTCCGCGCGTGTCTCGCCGCGCTCGGTGATACGCGTCGCGGCTATCTCCGTCACGACTTCCTGCAGCGTGGCGGCGCTGGAGCGCACGCCGCCGGTGCAGCTCATGTCGCCCACGGTGCGGTAGCGCACCGTCTCTGAGAACACGCTCTCGCCGTCGATCAACTCCGTCCCCTCGCGCCACGCATACAGCATCCCGTCGCGCTTGAACACCTCACGCTCGTGGGCGAAGTAGATCGAGGGCACCTCCAGTTGCTCCTGGTCGATGTACTCCCACACGTCCAGCTCGGTCCAGTTGGAGATCGGGAATACGCGCACGTTCTCACCCTGCTTGATGCGCCCGTTGTACAGGTTCCACAGCTCCGGCCGTTGGCTCTTGGGGTCCCAGCCGCCGAAGTCGTCGCGAAAGGAGAACACGCGCTCCTTGGCCCGTGCGCGCTCCTCGTCGCGGCGCGCGCCGCCAAAGGCCGCGTCGAACTTGTGCTCGGCGATCGCGTCGAGCAAGGTCACTGTCTGCAGCTGGTTGCGCGATGCGCGCGGACCCTTCTCCTCGACTGCGCGACCGCTGTCGATCGACTCCTGCACGCTTGCCACGATCAACCGCTCGCCCAGCTCCGCGACGCGCCGGTCGCGATACTCGATCACCTCGGAGAAGTTGTGTCCGGTGTCCACGTGCATCAGCGGGAACGGAAACGGCCCCGGCCTGAACGCCTTCTCGGCGAGCCGCAGCAACACGATCGAGTCCTTGCCGCCGCTGAACAGCAGCACGGGCCGCTCGAATTCGGCCGCCACCTCGCGCATCACGTGGATAGCCTCCGACTCGAGCGCCCGCAGGTGACTCAGCTGGGGACGCTCGGCGACGCTCATAGTTGCCCCTCCCAGCTCAATCCAGGCCACGCAGAGCAAGCTGGGCAAGACCGAAAGGGCCCACCCACCCCGCGAAGTGTGCATTGCACACGTGCTGGCCGATCGGAGATCCCATTGATCTCCGATCGGTAGGACGCAGATCCAGCGCAGTTATGCGTGTGCATGGATTCCGCACTCGGTCTTATCGGTGCCTGCCCAGCGGCCCTCGCGGCCCTCGCCGGGCTGAGTGCATGGCGCGCAGCCGATCGAGGAGTAGCCCTGGTCGTGCAGCGGGTTATAGGGAAGCTCGCGCTCGAAGATGCGTGTCCACAGGTCCTTTTCGCTCCACTGCGCCAGTGGGTTGTACTTGTGTAGAGAGCGCTTGGCGTCGTATTCGATCGGCTTGGTGTCCGCGCGCGTGGGCCCCTGCTCGCGTCTGATGCCCGTGATCCAGCCCTCAGCGCCATGCAGTGCCTGCTCCAGGGCAGCCACCTTGGCGACCGAGCAGCAGTGCTCGGGTCCGCTCCACGGCGCGCTCGGATTACTTGCGTCGTGCACCTCCACGGCGATCCCGAAGCGCTCCTCGAATGCCTTCCAGGTTTGCAACGTCTCTGGGAAGAGCACGCCGGTGTCGATCGTAGCGATGCGCACTGGAGTCTTCCCATCGCCGATGCGCAGTAGCTCGTCGATCAACACCGACTCCTCCTTCTGGAAGGAGCACAGCAACACGACCTTCTCGCCGTGACGCTCGACCGCCTCGCGCAGGGTGTCGCTAAGGATCCGGGCCACATCCTCGCCCCCGGGGCTCGGATCCCCTGGGACGGTGGATGTGACGTCGATCGGGTTGTCGCTCAGACCGCGCACTCGCCCTCTCCGCGGATCACCTGGAACGGCACGTCACGGTTCCAGTCGATAAATGTGTTCATCGTCTCCAGGCTGAAGTCAACGGGCAAAGAAAGCTCCTTGACGAGTCCTTCCAGCTCGGGGTTGCCGACACGCTCTACGAACGCGCCCCACTCCTCGCCCTCGTTGCGGTTGGCTTCGTAGTGGCGCAACCAGCGCTCGATTGCCTCCGGCACGCGCTTTGAGGGCAGGCGCAGCTTCAGGCGCTGGCCGAACTTCACCTCGCCGCCTTCCCATACGCCGCCGACATGAGGGATGTAGGCGGGAATCGTGTGCTCGCCGACCTTGATCGACGCGCCATAGAAACCGATAGCGCCGAGATGATGCTGGCCGCACCCGTTTGGGCAGCCGCTCATCTTGATGTGGATCTGGCGGGTCAGGGGATCGGTTATGTTCATTTGCTCGATGCGCTCTTCGATCGCCTTGTTAAGGCCCATCGAGCTGGTGATCCCGAGCTTGCATGAATCGGTGCCGGGGCAGGACACGACGTCGCCGATCTCGCGCGAGCCGGCCCCGCCCAGGTCCAGCGCGGAGAGTGCTTTCCAGACGTCGTAGACGCTCTCCTCGCGCACCCAGCGCAGCACCAGGTTTTGCTGGACAGTGGTGCGCGCGTAGCCGCCGGCGTAGTCGCGCATGATCGCTCCGAGGCCGCGGAACTGCTCTGGCGTGAGGTCGCCGCGCACGATCTTGACCTCGACGGTGACGAAGCCATCCTGCTTTTGGGGGGCCACGTTGGCCTGCTTGAAGCGCTCGAACTCGGAGATGTCGCCGTTGGGGCTGCCGTAGCTCGCGGGTGGCGCCGGCGCGGCCTCGCGCTCGTCGTCGAGGAACAGGCGATGCTCGATCGAGAAGTCCCGCTCTCCTACCCAGTCGCCCTTCAACTCCTCCTCGACCTGATTGCGCAGCTCGTCGATGCCGAACTTGTCCACGAACACCTTGATGCGGGCGCGGGCACGGTTGACGCGCAGCCACTCCTGGCGGTCGAAGATCCTGAAGACGGCCTCTGAGATCTTCAGATAGTCGCCGTTGTCTAGCTCCACGAAGTCGTACAGCGCGGGTGCGACACGCGGCATGATCGAAGTGCCGCCGCCGACCAGCATCTCAGCGCCACGGACCTCGCCGCGACCCTCGATACTGCGCACACGGGCGCGGAAGGCGATGTCGTGGATGCCACTGATGGCGCGGTCGCGGGGCGAGCCATCGAAGGAGGTCTTGATCTTGCGCGGCATCCCCTGCGTGGTGGGGTGCCTTACGAAATAGCGCACATACGCGCCGGCGTAGGGGGTGAGGTCGAATAGCTCGTCCTTGGCCACCCCGGCCCAGGGGTCGCCGGTGACGTTGCGCACGGTGTTGCCGCAGCCCTCACGGCTGGACAGGCCCGCCTCGCCCAGCTCGCGGATCGCCTTCTCGGCCTCGGGCAGCGGGATGTGGTGTATCTGGATGTTCTGGCGCGTCGTCACGTGGCCCTTGCGCAGCGGGGCGTACTTTTCGACGACGTCGGCGAACTTGTCCATCTGCTCAGGTGTGATGCCGCCAAAGGGGAGCTTGGTGCGGATCATCTGTACGTCGGGCTGGCGCTGGCCGTAGACGCCCTGCTTGAGGCGGAACTTGATGAACTCGTCCTCGGGCATGTCGCCCTGCAGGAACTTGGTCGCCTCGGTCTTGAAGTCGTCGTACTCCCGTTGCAGGATCGGGATCACATGCCCGGGGACGTTCTGGAGGATCTCAGGGTCCTCCAGCGAGCCCTTTTTGGCGGACCGCTCGGCGGGTATCGAAACTGGCTCCATCTGGCGAAGACCTCCTGGTCCGGGGTCAGGGTTGGTGGTCCCGGATTATTCGTTTGCGACCGGCAAGAGAGATTGGTGCTAAAGCCTAGCGGCTTTCAGGTATTTAGCCAAGGGTCCGGCTCGTCGGCCAGACCATCGCGCGCGACGCCTTCGAGCATAGCCGCGCGTGTCCACGGGTCCAGGTGCTCGGTTGGCGCTGCCAAGCGGGGTGCGGTATCGCGCATAAAGCGCTCCAGTGCGGCCACGATCGCCGCCGCCTCGGCGGGCGAGGCCGATGGGGCAATCAGTTCGAGCTTGGGTCGGCGGTTGGGCATTGTCGGATTGTGACCTAACTCGATCCGAGACGATCTATCGCCGCAAGATGCCTTCGGCGAATGCGACCAGGTCGCTCGCCTGTCGCAATGCCGCCTTGAGCTGTTGACCGCCGACGTCGAAGAGGCCGTACTGTGCCTCGTCCTTGAGGCTCAGCAGACGGCGCAGGGAGTTCGCTGCCTTCTTACCACCGGGAGTAACTCGCTCTACCAGTGCCGCCGCTTCATTGTGATCTTGCCCTCGCGCGCGCCTGCCGAGTGCCTTGCAGCAAGCCGCGTCGGCGGCGGCTATTCCGGACAGCACCGCGAGTGCGGCGGACGGGCTTGAGTAGTCGAGGTCGTCGCCTTCTTCGGCGACGAGTCGAGCGACCTCCAAGAAGCTGCGCGCATGGCGCAGGCGGGTTGACGCGTCGGCCTTCGAGCAGGGCTGGAGCCGTGATGGCTGACGTGGGCTCATAGCTGCTGGGGATCCAGCAGCGAGGTGAGGTCGGCGCCATAGAGCGCGATCGCGTCCGTACGAATCTCACTGATGATCGGTCGTTGTTGCCTGCCCAACGCGGCAAGCTCGGGTTCTGAGATGTCCACGATTGTCGTGCGGTTGCCTGTCCAGGCTTCGACCTGCTCGCGCAAACCGTCCACCTGTTCTTGCCAGAGCTGCTCGTCTGTTGCGATCGGGGTATGTCGCACGACCAGCAGGTCGATGTCGCTGCTGGTGTCGCCGTCGCCGCGAGCGGCTGATCCGAAGACAGACGCGTGCACCGCTGCGATCTGCCAGCCCGCAATCGTTTTCCGGATGCGCTCGAACAGCTCCGGGCGTAGATTCATCAGGGCCTCGACTGCCCCTGCCGCAATGTGCTCACGATTGAGAGCGAACAGGTAGCTCCGGTTCAGCGGCACACGTGTGACGAGTCCATGCTCGCTGAGCCGATGCAGAACATTGAGCACTCCGCTGTGGGAGCGT
The DNA here is from genome assembly GCA_963776985.1 of uncultured Solirubrobacterales bacterium. Taxonomy (GTDB): domain Bacteria; phylum Actinomycetota; class Thermoleophilia; order Solirubrobacterales; family Solirubrobacteraceae; genus Palsa-744. The sequence continues at coordinate 1,217,462 of CAVZOV010000004.1, read as the reverse complement.
CGGCCAGCCAGTACCGCCACCTCTCGACCCGTGAGTCCCAATGAGGTACCTGCGAGCACGCGAAGGACGTCACCGTCAAGTGTTGGGCACACCGCCGCGTAGGGGCGAGACACATCCACAGTGGACACTATATCGTCCACTTGGACGAAATAATGGCCATATGGACGCTGGGCCCTCCACTCGGGGTGTCCGTACTAGCACGCCCCGTCTCTCTTGTCTCCTACGACGGGCGCTACAGCGGAATGTTGCCGTGCTTGCGCTTGGGGCCCGGTTCGCGCTTGGTGTGCAGCGTCTCGAGCGCCGCGATCAGCTTGGGGCGCGTCTCGTGCGGGATGATCACATCGTCGATATATCCGCGTTCGGCTGCGGTATAGGGGTTGGCGAAACGCGCCTTGTAGTCGTCCATCAGTGTCTGGCGGCGCTCCTGCGGCGTCGGGCTGCCCGCGATGTCGCGCCGGTAGATGATGTTGACTGCGCCCTCAGGCCCCATCACCGCGACCTCCGCGGTGGGCCAGGCGAAGTTGAAGTCGGCCAGCAGGTGTTTGGAGGCCATCACGTCATAGGCGCCCCCGTACGCCTTGCGGGTGATCACGGTGATCTTCGGCACCGTCGCCTCGGCAAACGCGTACAGCAGCTTGGCGCCGTGCCTGATGATGCCGCCCCACTCCTGGGCGGTCCCGGGCAGGAAGCCCGGTACGTCGCACAGCGTCAGCAGCGGAATGTTGAACGCGTCGCAGGTGCGCACGAAGCGCGCCGCCTTCGCCGAGGCGTCGATGTCGAGCACGCCCGCCAGCTGGTTTGGCTGGTTGCCGACGATCCCGATCGCATGCCCGTCCAGGCGCGAGAAGCCGCAGATGATGTTCTTCGCGTGGTGCTCGTGCACCTCGAAGAACTCGCCGTCGTCCACGATCAGGCGCACCACGTCGCGCATGTCATACGGCTTGTTGGGGTTGTCGGGCACGACGTGGTCCAGCTCGGGGTCCATCCGCAGCGGGTCGTCGGTGGGTTGCACGCGCGGCGTGCTCTGCATGTTGTTCTGCGGCAGGAAGCTCACCAGGTAGCGGCAGTCCTCCAGGCACGCGTCCTCATCCTCGGAGGCGAACTGCGCGACCCCCGACTTGGTGTTGTGCGACATCGCGCCGCCCAGCTCCTCGAAGCCGACTTCCTCGCCGGTGACCGTCTTGATCACATCGGGGCCGGTGATGAACATGTGCGAGGTCTCCTTGACCATGAACACGAAGTCGGTGATCGCCGGCGAGTACACCGCGCCGCCCGCGCACGGGCCCATGATCAGGCTGATCTGCGGGATCACGCCCGAGGCGCGTACGTTGCGCACGAACACGTCTCCATAGGCGCCCAGCGAAACGACACCCTCCTGGATGCGCGCGCCGCCCGAGTCGTTGATGCCGATCACCGGACAGCCGATCTTGGTCGCGAGGTCCATGATCTTGCACATCTTCTCGCCCATCACCTCGCTGAGCGAGCCGCCGAACACGGTGAAATCCTGGCTGAACACGCACACGCGTCGTCCGTCGATCGTGCCGTGGCCGGTCACCACCGCATCGCCCCACGGGCGGTTCTTCTGCATGTCGAACTCGTAGGTGCGGTGGCGCACGAACGTGTCCAGCTCCTGGAAGCTGCCCGGGTCGAGCAGCTTCTCCACGCGCTCGCGGGCCGTGTACTTGCCGCGCGCGTGCTGCTTCTCCTCGGCCTCGGGCGCGGAGTGCAGCGCTTCCTCGCGTAAGTCCTGCAGCTCGGCGAGCTTCTCCTCGTAGGTTTCCGGTGCCTTGGCGCGCATACGCGCGGATCTTATCCGCGCGAGAAGGGTCTGTGGTGCGCCGCGCCCAGGCGGTCGAGCACGCCCGTGAGCAGCTCGGTCGTCTCGGCGGCTATCTGGTCTTCCAAGGACTCGAGTTCTGAGGCGAGGTCCTCCGCCGGTTCTGAGGCTTCGGGCTGGGCCGGCGGATCGGGGTACACCGGCTCTGGTGCTGCCAGTGCGACGACCTCTATCTCCGGTTGCGGCTCTGGCTCGATAACCGCGATCGGCTTCTCCCTGCGCTTGCGGAAGAGTCGCGCAAAGAATCCAAGTCGGGGCTCGGGCTCCACAGGAGATGGCTCCTGATCTGGCTCGATGGGCACGACTGGCTCCGGCTCGACTGCGACCGGCTCAGACTGGGACTCGACCGCGATCGGGTCAGACTGTGGCTCGACCGCGACCGGGTCAGACTCTATGACCGGCTCGAGCTTGACCACGGACTCAGGCTCCGACTCTATGACCATCTCAGGGGTCGGCTCCTCCTCGACAGCGGGCGTGCCGCGTGTCACCGACAGCGTCACCCTGGTGCCCCAGCCGGACTGCTTGAGCTGCACGACGCCGCTGGCGCCCTCGCTCTCCCACTCGACCGTCGTCTCGGGCTCGACGCTCGTGATCCGGATCTCGCCCAGCCCGGACAGGTGGCGAGCGAGCGCCTCGGGATTGCTCAACTCCGACCACAGCTCGGGCGGGGACTTGACAAGGGTGCGCTGCACCTCGGTAGAGACGCTCATCGCTCCGAGGTTCGAGCGTCGGCGCGAGAGTCCTCCCTATGCGACGGCGGGGGCACTGCGCGACTGGATCAACCCCTGCTCGTCCAGTAGCTCCGCCAGCTGAACCGCGTTCGTGGCGGCGCCCTTGCGCAGGTTGTCCGCGACGATCCACATGTCCAGGGCCCGCTCGTGGCCGGGGTCGCGGCGGATGCGTCCCACGAACACCTCGTCGTGGCCGGTGGCGAGCGTCGCCAGCGGGTAGAGCGAGGCGTCGGGGTCGTCGGCCACAGCGATGCCTGGCGCGGCGCGCAGCAGCTCACGCGCACGCTCGGGGCTCAGTGGCTCGCGCGTCTGCACGTTGACGGCCTCGGAATGGCCGTTGACGACAGGCACTCGCACGCACGTGGCGCTGATGCGGATCGAGTCGTCGCCGAGGATCTTGCGGGTCTCGTTGATGAGCTTGCGCTCCTCATCGGTGTGATCGTCGCCGGCGGCGAAGCTGCCCGCGTGGGGAAGCGCGTTGAAGGCGATCTGGTGGGCATACGCCCGGGGCGGCTCGATCTCGCGTTCGTGCAACAGCGCGTGTGACTGGTCGAGCAGCTCGTCCACAGCCTGCTTGCCCGTACCCGACACCGCCTGGTAGGTGGAGATCACAAGCCGCTCGATACCGACCGCGTCATGAAGCGGCTTCAGCGCGACCACCATTTGCATCGTGGAGCAGTTGGGGTTGGCGACGATTCCCCTGTGGTCGGCGAGTGCCGTCGGGTTGACCTCGGCGACCACGAGCGGCACGTCGTCGCTCATGCGCCAGCGCGAGCTGTTGTCGACCACGACCGCACCGGCTCCCACGAAGCGCGGGGCCCACTCGCCGGAGGTCGATCCACCCGCCGAGAACAGCGCCAGATCAAAGCCCTGGATCGTCTCGTCGGTGAGCGGCCGCACCACGCCCACGCCCTCGATCTCCTTGCCGGCAGAGCGCTCGGAGGCAAACGGCACGATCTCGCGCGCGGGGAAATCGCGCTCGCGCAGCAATCGCAACATGAGCGTGCCCACCTGTCCGGTCGCGCCGACGACGGCGATTCTGTGTCCCTGGCTCATTCTGTCTCCAGGGTACAGCGCCCTAGGTTTTCAGCACCATGAACAAGATCGTGATAATCACGAGTAGATCCATCGTGGCGCCGGTCGCGCCGATGCGGCGAACGAGCGAGTCGTGCTCGGCGCCGAACGTCACGGGCCCATCGCCAGCGGCGGCGAGGTCCCTGTCGGCGACCTCCACGAGGCGCTTCTCGCTGGGGCTCAGGAACATGCCCTCCACCGCGCCGATGAGAAGCGCGACGACGAATCCCCACTGCACAAAGAACTCGTTCCACACGTGCAGCTTGGAGGCGAGGTAGATGCCGCAGATCACGACTACCGCGAGCCCCGGCATGATGACCCGCACGCTGATCGCGTGGATGGCCTTGTAGAGGGCGGGCAGCGAGCGCGAGTCCGCCTTGCTCACCACACCCAGCAGGACCGGGTAGGCGAAGGTCGCGCCGAAGGCGAACACCACCGCCATGATGTGCACGGCGAGGACGACTTCGAAGAAGGCAACAGCCTCGATCACGGCGCAAATCCTAATGAACGCATGTGACGTCGACCTATCGGCTCTCAGAACGTCGGCGCGTACTTGCCGAACACGTCCTGCATCGCCCCGCACACCTCACCCAAGGAGCACTTGTCCTTCAGGGCTTGGCGAATGTAGGGCAGCAGGTTCTCGCTGCCGCGCGCGGTCTCGCGCAGCTCCTCCAAGCGCTTCTCCACCAGTGTTTGGTCACGATTCGCCTTGAACGCCTTCAAGCGCCCCACCTGTTCGCGCTCGGACTCCGGGTCCACGCGCAGCAGGTCGGGCACCTCGAGGTCGTCCTCCTCGAACTTGTTGACGCCCACGACGATGTCCTGGCCGATCCGGTAGCGCTCCTGGTAGCCCCAGGCGGACTCGTCGATCTCGCCGGTGATGAACTGGATCGCGTTGACGCTGCCGCCGAGTGCGTCCACCTTCGCGATCAGCTCGTTTGCCCGCGCTTCGATCTCATCGGTGAGCGACTCCACGAAATACGACCCCGCGAACGGATCCACCGTGTCGGTCGCGCCGGACTCGAACGCGAGGATTTGCTGCGTGCGCAGCGCGATCTTGGCCGCGTGCTCGGTCGGCAGCGCGAGCGCCTCGTCAAAGCCGTTGGTGTGCAGCGACTGCGTCCCTCCGCACACCGCCGCGAACCCCTGCAGTGCGACGCGCACGATGTTGTTCTCCGGCTGCTGCGCGGTCAGCGTCACGCCACCTGTTTGCGTGTGGAAGCGCAGCATCGTGGACTTCGGGTTGGTTGCACCGAAGCGCTCGCTCATGATGTGCGCCCACATCCGCCGTGCCGCGCGGAACTTGGCGACCTCCTGAAAGACGTTGTTGTGGCCGTTGAAGAAGAACGCGAGGCGCGGCGCGAAGTCGTCCACGTCTAGGCCCTTCTCGATCGCGGCGGTCACGTATGCGATGCCCGAGGAGAGCGTGAACGCCACCTCCTGCACCGCCGAGCAGCCCTTCTCCCTGAAGTGGTAGCCGGAGATCGAGATCGTGTTCCACTTGGGCACGTTTTCCTGGCAGTACTGGAACAGGTCGGTCGTGATCCGCATCGTGGGCTGTGGCGGGTAGATGTAGTTGCCGCGCGCGATGTACTCCTTGAGCACGTCGTTCTGGGTCGTCCCGCGCAACTTCTCGCTCGGCACGCCCTGCTCCTCGCCAACCAACTGGTAGAGCAGCAGCAGGCAGGCCGCCGGTGCGTTGATCGTCATTGAGGTGGACACCTCATCCAGCGGAATGCCGTCGAAGGCGGTGCGCATGTCGTCGATCGTGTCGATCGCCACGCCGGTGCGGCCCACCTCGCCCAGGCAGCGTGGGTTGTCGGAGTCAAGGCCCAGCTGCGTTGGCAGGTCGAATGCCATCGACAGTCCCGTCGAGCCCTTGGAGAGCAGGTAGCGGTAGCGCTCGTTGGACTCCTTCGCCGAGGCATAGCCAGCGTACTGGCGCATCGTCCAGGTCTGTTTGCGGTACATCTCGCGATGCACGCCGCGCGTGTAGGGAAAGTCTCCAGGAGTCCCCAGGTCGAGGTCCGCCGGCAGGTCATCCTCGGTGTAGAGGGCCTCGATCTCGATGCCCGAGTCGGTGAACCGACGCGGGTCCTCGGAGCCCACGATAGGCGCGACGGTCCTGTGCTCGTCGGGCTCGGGCCGGGGTGCGGGTGGGTGATCGGTCATCTGTGAGTGGGGTATCGGAAGGGTATCGGAGGGGAATGTATGTATCGATTTTCAACGGTTGCTAATAGCAACTACAATATGTAGTCACCATAGGCAATCGTCCATTTTTCATGTCATTGTCCGCACGCTGAGCACGCAGGGGGACCGTGCGGATCATATGCAGTAGATATCCTCACAGCCGTGTCCACCTGCCTGGTGACCGGCGGCGCCGGCTTCCTCGGATCGCATCTCTGTGACGAGCTGCTCGCGCGGGGGCATCGCGTGATCTGTGTGGACAACCTGGAGACCGGCTCGCTCGCGAACATCGAGCACATCCGCGATCCCGAGCGTTTTCGCCACGTCAACGTGGACATCATCGAGCCGTATGAGATCGAGGAGCAGGTGGATTTTGTCTACCACCTGGCCTCGCCAGCCTCGCCGATCGACTATCTGCGCCTGCCGCTGCACACGCTGAAGGTCGGCTCTTACGGCACCCATCACACGCTCGGCCTAGCCAAGCGTCACCGCGCCCGCTTTTTGATCGCCTCCACCAGCGAGGTGTATGGCGACCCGCTGGAGCATCCTCAGTCGGAGTCCTACTGGGGCCACGTCAACCCGATCGGCCCGCGCGGCGTGTACGACGAGGCCAAGCGCTACGCGGAGGCGCTGACGATGGCATACCACCGCCAGCAGGGCGTGGACACGGCGATCGTGCGCATCTTCAATACGTATGGCAGTCGCATGCGCCCGCACGACGGCCGCGCGATCCCCACGTTTCTGCGCCAGGCGCTCGCCAACCGCCCGCTGACCGTGTTCGGCGACGGCTCGCAGACGCGCTCGTTCTGCTTCGTAAGCGATCTGATTCGCGGGCTGATCGCGCTCGCCGAGTCGGGCTATCACGAGCCGTGCAATATCGGCAACCCGGACGAGTACACCCTGCTCGAACTGGCCGAAGCGGTCAAGGAGGTCACGGGCGCCGAGTCGGAGATTCTCTTCGAGGCGCTGCCGGTTGACGATCCCAAGCAGCGCCGACCCGACATAACGCTGGCGCGCGAGCTGCTCGGTTGGGCCCCCGAAGTGTCCCTGCGTGACGGCTTGCGACGCACGATCGACACCTCCGGCATAGAGCAGCTGGTTGGTTGACCGCTTCCCGCCACACGGCTTCTGAGCGCTTGACGGCCACCCAAACACGTGCGCGCCTTGGCGCGCACGTGACCTCCCAGCCGGTTTCTGACCGCCCCACAATGTCCCAAACGCACGCGCGCCCTTGCGCGCACGTGCTCTCCCAAACGGTTTCTGACCGCTACATAAGGGAAACTCAACTGTTGTGAAGTCCGAGATGGGAGTTCGTTCTCCGGACGCTCCGCGCACCAGTCGCCCTGGTCGGTCGGCCGTGGGCGCTCGCGCCGAGGCGCCGCTAGGCTCGTCCCGCGAGGCGTCAGCGCCGACACTGGCGCCTGCCCCACCCCCGATCGGAGCGCCGCCGCGGGCCGATCGTGACATGCGCAGCAAGCGCCCGCCGGCACTGTCGTTCCTGCTGCGAATGGACACGATGCGCCGCGCGCTGCGCGTCGTGTCGCTGTTGGCGCTCGACCTGTTCGGCCTATCGCTCGCGATCTTCACGGCGCTCGCGCTGAAGGCGGCGTTGCTCTCAAGCCTCGACGTGAACAGCGCATTCGAGGGCACGCGCTCGAATCTTGCCTTCGCCTATCTGCTGACGGCGCTGCTGTTCGCCCGCTCGGGCCTATACGCCGAGCGCTCGCAGCGCCCGGGCCTCTCGCGCATAGTCGGATCGCTCTTCCAGGTCGCGGTCGTCGCGTTGATCTTCGCGGTTGTCAGCGGCGAACACTTCTCCAGCTACTACATCTTTTACGGCTCGCTCGGCTTCGCGCTGTTCTACATATCTTCGCTGCGCTACCTGTATGAGCGGGCAACCGGTGCGATTCTGCACGCGGCCGGCTACCAGCGCCGGGCGATACTGGTGGGTACCGGCAAGCACATCCACGACGTCGCGCACGCGCTTGCCGATGCGCCGCGCTCGCCGATCGAAGTCGTCGGCTTCGTCTCGCCCGAGCCGCTGCCTGCCAACGGGGTGCGCTGTCTGGGCACGCTCGAGCACCTGCAGGCCACGATCGTCGCCGAACGCGTGGATGAGGTGATCATCGCCGACCCCGACTTCCCCCAAGAGCGCGCGGTGGAGCTGGTCGACCAGTGCCACCGGCGCGGAGTGCGTGTGCGCATTGCTCCCTCCACGATGGAGATCCTGGTGCAGCGCGCCGAGTTCATCCCGGGCCAGTCTGTCCCGCTGTTCGAGCTGGGCCCGCCCGTGTTCGAGGGCATCGACTTCGCACTGAAGCGCAGCTTCGACCTTGTCGCCTCGACGCTGCTTTTGATCGTGCTGAGCCCGCTGCTGGCCGCGATCGTGCTCGCCGTGCGCCTGTCCTCGCGCGGTCCTGTCTTCTACCGCTCGATGCGTCCCGGCATCGGCCAGCTCCCGTTCGCGTGCCTGAAGTTCCGCACCATGTACTACGACGCCGAGCAGCGCCAGGCGGACCTGGAGGATCTGAACGAGGCAAGCGGCGCCCTGTTCAAGATCCGCGCCGACCCGCGCCTGACGCCAGTCGGGCGATTTCTGCGCCGCTTCTCGCTGGACGAGCTGCCCCAGCTGGTCAACGTGCTGCGCGGCGAGATGTCGCTCGTGGGTCCGCGTCCGCTCCCCGAGCGCGACTTCGAGCTGCTGGAGGACTGGCACCGCAAGCGCTACCTAGTGCTCCCTGGCATAACCGGCCTGTGGCAGGTCTCGGGTCGCTCGGAGCCTCGACTTCGATGACCTCGTGCACCTCGACTTCATCTACCTCGAGCGCTGGTCGCTGGCGCTTGACCTCGCGATCATCCTGAAGACGATCCCCGCGGTGCTTATGCAGCGCGGGGCTTACTAGCGACGCTCGCCGAGTGCTGTCGCCGTAGTGATTTGGCGGCTCATCCGCCCCTTCGCCCAGCCGCTCGCTCGCGTGCCCATCGCTCGATGAATTCCGATCGTGCGGCAAAAGGGGCTCGCTCTGGTATAGGCTGCCCGCGGTTTGCGGGCGCGGAGAGGACACGGGAGGGGACTGGCGGTCGCGTTTGCGTTGCTGCTCGCCACGTGCTTTGCAATCGCTCCCGCGGTGTCGGCGGACTCTTCGCGGCGCGGCGTTACACCTGCGGAGCGTGCCGCTACACATGCATATTTCGCGGCCGTGTCAGAGTACGTGCAGGCCATCTCCGAAGCTTCGCCGGCATCGGTAGCCGTATACGAAGCCACTGCGAGCAGGATCGCCGGCGAATGCCCGTCGGTGCTCGCTGGTGCGCCGCAGAAACGCGCCGCTGTCTCGGTATCGGCTGTAACCTCGCGCACGGCGCGGCAGGAGGGCGAAGCAAAACGGCAGGGAACTCAGCTGGGCGACCTCCAGGGCGAGATCGAAGCTGTGCTGACGGCGGCCGAGGATGTGCCACTCTCACCGGTGAGAACTGCCTTCTTGGCCAAACTCAAGGCCCTCCCGTCAGGCGATCCGGTATTGACGCAGTTCGTTCGTGTTGGAATTACGTCGCTGGAAGAAGAAGAGAAGCCCACCGAAGCCCCGGACGCCTGCGCGGACATGAAGGCGTGGGTCGGCAGTGGCTACATGACACTGTCTCCGGCCAGCCGGACCTTCGCGTTGAACAACCAAGTTCGTTTCATTGAGCTGTTCCGGCATCTGTCGAATGTGGCGAAAGGGGCCTTGTTGACGACGGCAGAGGGGCAGGCCAGAAAAGAACTCGTAGCCAAGACCGTCGAGTTGGAGGCGCAGGTGGCGCAGCCGATCGACAGCTCGATATCGAGTGCAAAAAAGCGGCTCGATGCCGACCTTGGTCTGAACACCGACGAACATGGGCTCGAACCGCTCTTTCGCGAATCGAAATCGGCTATCAGGATTGGCTCGGGACGGACCGCGGTCGGGACAAAATACACGGTGTGGGTCGAACGCCACAAGGGCGGCGGCCACCGATCTGCGTGCAAGGTGAGCGTAGAAGCAAGAGAAGCAGAAGGCTCCAACTCGGAAATCTGCGTGTCGGGTTCAGGAGGTCGCTCTGTTCCGCAGGTTCAGTGCAGCGAAGGGCTCCTGACGATCCAAGGCCAGGTGCTTCCCGCCACGCGCACGACGGTGCTGAGCATGAGCAACGGCAAGCAGATCGTCTCCCGACCTACGCTCGTACCACGTCGTCTGGGTGGCCCGGCCGCCTTCTACTACCAGGTCGTTCGTGGGCCTTCTCCGGCCCCGATTTCGTTGATTGAGCGCGACGCGCAAGGTCGGACGCTGCGCGTGGCTAGGCTTGCGCGAATCGTCGGGTGCAGTAAGCGCCCGCTGAAATATCTCCCGGGCGGAAAGCGCACACTCGTGCGTGGCCAGGCTCTGCAGGGTCGGAGCATCTTGATCGTGGGCGAACGGTACCGCCTCTTTGGCCGCGTGTACTCGCGCCTGACGCTAAAGACCGGAGTCGAATCGGGGCTTCCCGAAGCAGGCGCGGCTGAGGGCATCGGGACCGTCGGAGAAGAAGAGTCGTTCGAAGGATCTCCGGGGCCGCCCAGCGGCGCAACGAAGCCCGGGACACCGCTCGACTCGAAAACGTCTGCCGGCTGTCAACCGCACGAATACTCGATCTTCTACGGTCTGCTCAGCAAACCCGAGGACACCGTGCTCGCGAAGGTCGAAGGCAAGCTCATGCGGCTGCGCCGCGTCCATATCCCGGCGAGCATTCACGCTGGCGGCGTATTGGTTTACCTGGTGTCTGCAGGGCGACCCGAAGAAACCGTCGTGCGCGCTCCGAGTGGTAAGACGGTCATGAGTGAAAATCACGTCGTGAGGGCGCACGAAGGGCGCGAAACCTGCGAAGGGGAATCGGAAGGAGCCAGTGGGCCACCCCCGGGCGATCTTGGCGGCCTCAGCGATGAAACGAGCAGGATCATGCTGACTGGCTGAGGCGAGGCGAGCGCACCCACTCCCCACCTCAACCTTCCAACGCGGCCGGACTTGCTCTCCAACCAGTCCGGCCTACTCCAGCTCCAACCCCGCCCGCGGCTCGCCCAAACCCCAACCGACCGGCTCCGACTCGCCCTGCGTGGAGGCGATCGCCTGCTGGTACACCGTCCAGGTCGATCTGGCTGCGTCTTGCCAAGTCCACCGCGGTGGTGCGGGGGCGGGTCGGCGGGAGCGCTCGGCGCTTTCGATCAGCGCCTTGAAGTCGCCGCGCTCGACGAACGCGGCGCGATCGCCGAGCACCTCGCGCAGCGCGGGAACGGCGCAGGCCGCCACCGGGGCGCCGCAGGCGAGCGCCTCGACGGCGGGTAGGCCAAAGCCCTCGTCCTCGGAGGCGAGCACGAGCGCGTGCGCGCCGCTGTAGATCGCGGCCAGATGCTCGTCTGAAACCTCGCCGGTGAGGATCACGTCTGGCAGCTCGTGTGCCCATTGGCGCGTGGGGCCGACGAGTACGAGCGGCAGCTCGCGCGGGGTGGCAACGAGCTTGGCGACGTGCTTGCGCGGGTCGGGGTGGCGCAGCGAGCCGACCCACAGCAGATAGTGCTCTGGCAGCGAGAAGCGCTCGCGCACGCGCGACACTTCCTCCTCCGAGCGCACATACATCGACGGGTCGGGCGCCTCGGGAATGACGGCGATCCGCTCGCGCTGAAGCCCCAGCTGCTCAACCGCGTCGCCGGCGACGGCCTCGGTCGGCACGATCGTGCGCACGGCACGTTGCACCGCGAGTTGGCGCAAGCGCAGGCGCACGCCCGTGCGCAGGTGCTCGCTGGCGCGCTTCAGGGCGGAGAGGTCATGCAGCGTCACAACCATCGGGCACGGGCTGCGCAGGATCGCCCCCTCCATCCACGGCGAGTGGAACACGTCGGCGCGTCGAGGGCGGTGCGTCTCCACGATCTCCACGCCTTCCGAGGCGGTTTCGCGCAGCGCTCTCAGCAGGCAGCGTGTGTAGCGGCCGACGCCGCGCACATCGCCGGCAGGGCGGCTATCGAAGGCGATTCGCGTCGGGCGCGCCACCGTGGCTCGCGAGCCAGGCCCGCGAGGCCCCTTCACGTCTGTCCCGACCACAAGACGCGCACGGGCCAGACCATAGTCGCTCGGAGCGTGTTGCGTAGCGGTTGGGTGATAATTGTCTCGCTGTTTCCAACCTGTTCTCGCCGGCAGGGGGTGCCGTTGCCGGTGCGAGACGCCCTTATGACCCCGTTCGCTCGCCTCAACGAGCGAACCAACCTACTCGGGACTTACAGCTAGCCTTCCCACACGATGCCCTCGCGCGACTACCACGAAGGGGTGTGGGAGGGAGTGCCTGAGGGGCTCGCGCCCGCCGATGCCGGGCCGCGTGAAGCGTTCCTGCTCGAGCGCCTCGTCCAAGCACGCGCCGCTGTTGCTCGCGCACCTCGCGTGCTTGACGTCGGCTGCGGCGAGGGCCACTTCGCGGCACTGCTCGCGCGGGCCGGCGCGGAGGTGCTCGCGATCGATGTCGCCGAGGAGCCGTTGCGCCGCGCGCGGGCGCTCCACCCCGAGCTGGATGTGCGGCTGGTCGAGCCCGAAGGGCCGCTGGCGCTGGGGGACTCGAGCTTCGACCTGGTGTGGGCGGGCGAGACGATCGAGCACGTCGCCGACACTTCAGGTTGGCTCTCGGAGCTGCGCCGCGTGCTGCGCTCGGGCGGCACGCTGGCGCTCAGCACGCCCGACCACGGGCCGCTGTCGAGGCTGTGGCTGGGGTTCAGCCGCGGCGCGTTCGAGCGATGTTTCGATCCGCGTGCGGATCACCTGCGCTTCTACACGCGCGGCACGCTCGCCGCCGTGCTCTACGACTTCGGTTTCGAGAACGTGGCCGTGCGTGGTGCGGGCGGTCTGCCGGGCGCGCGTCGCGTATTGCTGGCAAGCGCGACGCGAAAGCGCTTCTGAGTGGTGCCCGTGCTTGCGCTGCTCGTTGCCCGCAGCGCCTGCACATAGGCGTTTTGCGCGGCAATCGACTCGGGGTTGAGGTATACGGCGGCGCGCAGCTCTCCGACCGCGGCCCGCGGGTTATTCGCGAGGTCGTATTCGCCCAGGGTCAGCCAGGTTTCGGGGTTGGAGGGCTGTAGTCGCACAGCCTTCTGCAGTGTGGCTCGCGCAAGCGTGCTCTCGCCGATCGCGTGCTCGACGGCCGACAATCTGAACAACGCGACCGCCGACAGCGAGTCGCGTTCGACTCCGGCCTGCGCCGCGCCAAGCGCGGCCTGCGGATTCTGCTTGATCAGCGCGACTGCCTGTTCGGAAGCATCGACCGAGCGCTGTGGCTGCCACTCCGTCCACGCGGCGAGCAGCGCCCCCGCGACGACCGCGATCGCCACGCCCACGCGCACCGGCCCGAGTTCGCGTGCGGAAGGCGAGCGTCTGCGTGGGAGGCCGTTCGCCGTCGTGCCGCGCTCCGGCGGCGCCGCGCTCAGCGTGCCGGTCGCGGACGGCTGCGCGCTCGACGCGGCGAGCGGGTCGAGCACCGCGCCCGGCGAGCCGGCGGGCGCATCGAGATTGCCTATTGGTAGCGGCCCGCGGCCGGCAAGCCAACCGGCGCACAGCAGCGCGACGAACGCGTCGCCGGGCACGTACCAGGTCCAGTCGGCAAACGAGTGCACACCGAACGTCACCACCACGCACAGCATGCTCAGCAGTCCAATTCGCTCGGGCGTGTAGGCGTCGGGCACGCTGCGCCAGGTCAGCGACGGCAGCGACCGAAGCCGGGTAACACTGGCCTCCGGCGAGAATCCCCGTTTCGGCCAACTGGCGCTCCAGCGACGGTTGAAGGGGTGGGTGGCGCGCCCGGCGGCGGCCATCCACGCGAACAGCAGTGCGAGCGTGAGCGCGAGCCCGACGAGTCCCAGGTCGGCGAGGGTTTGCACGAGGTACCCGTGGGCTTGGCGCACGTCGAGGTTCTGGGTGCGGTAGCGCAGGCGCGCCGTTCCATAGCCCGCGGCGCCGGCGCCAAGCGCGGGATGGGCTTCGAACACCTCCAGCGCCTCCTTCCAGTAGCGCGCACGCACACTGCCGACGGCCATCAGCCGTCCGGGCGTGTTCGCCGGCACCGGCGCGTTGGGGTTCGTCAGCGATGAGAGATCGTGGGAGATCGTGCCGGTGAGCCCTCGTTTGGTGGCGGCAAGCCCGCCGATGCCGGCCAGCACGACGAGCCCGAGCAGAACCGCCAGCGCGATCCCGGCCGCCTGACGTGTGGAGGCGGACGGCGCGCGACGGTCGCCGAAGAAGCCGATCGCGATGCCCGCGATGCTCAGCAGGATCAACATCGCGCCGATCAGCACGCCGAGCTGGTGTCCGGCGCTCGTGCGCGCGGCAAGTCCGATTCCTTCGCTGGAGAGCGCGTGCCTGGAGAAATCCCAGCCGACGACCGGGGCGGCACCGGCCCCGCCGACGAGCAGCACGCGCGCACCGCGCAGGCGCAGCGGCACGATGCACATCCAGACCGCGATGCCGACCACCAGGGCCGCCAGCGAGCCGCGCGAGTAGGCGAGCATCACGGTGACGATCGTCAGGCCCATCGCCGGGTAGGCGAGCGCGCTTAGCAGGGCGTGACCCGCGCGCCGCGCGCCCAACCACAGGCAGCCGATAGCGCCCATCGCCGCGGTCAGGCCGATCGCGTTCCAGTAGCCGTACGGTTCCTGCAGGCGCGCGTAGAAGTTCGCTTCGGGACCGACGGTCAGCACGTTTGGCAACACCTTCGTGAGCAGCGCGTAAGCGCACACCACGATCGCCGCGAGCACGATCCCGCCGAGCAGTGCGCGCCAGCCCGCGGGTGCCAGCCAGGCAAGCGCCACTGCTGCCGCGAACACGCCGCTATAGGCGAGCATCCTGCCGGCGTCCTGCCAGCTCGCGTCGGGTACGACCGACCACACGACCGACAGGCCGGTGAGCGCCGTGAATGCCAGCAGCAGGCCGATCGACCAGTGGCCGTAGAAGCGGGTGCGAGGCGGCGCCAGCACCAACACCGCCGCGACGAGCGCTCCCGCCAGTAGCGTGACGATCAGCTCGAGTGTCGTCATCGGCGCAAGACTCAGCCCGCCGCCGGCGAGGAACGTGGCGAGGCACAGCAGGCCGGCGACCGCGACCGTCGCGAGCGCCGTGGTGCCTGCTCGCAGCGGTCCGCTCGGCGCTCGCGACGGCTCCTCAGCTGGCTGTTCGGCGAACACGACGACCTGATGCTCGGCGGTGACGGCCTGTGCGGACACGCTCACGCACCTCCCTCAGTTGCGATGACGTGCGCGGACACGCTTGCGCACCTCCCCGATAGCCAGCGCGAGGGCGCCGGCGAGCATGAACGCGAGCACGGCGAACAGCGAGTGAGGCAACGTGTTCACGGCCGAGGCGATGTCGGCGTGCACGACGCCCGGGCGCACCGGAACGCTGCCGACCTGGACCGGTGCCGAACCGTTGCGATGGGCGCTCTGCACCGCATGCTGCTCGGCCGGCGTCAGCGGCGTGGCGACGTTCGCCGAGGGTGTGCCGGCCGCGGCGCCAGTCCCGCCTCCAGCGGCCGCTTCCTCGGCCTTGCGGATTTCTTCTTCGCACCCCGAGTACTGGCTCCCCGTGGTCGTCATCTGTTTGAGCGCTTCGCGATAGGCCTTCTGGCTATACCCGCTGAAGGGTTCGTGATGGCCGCACTTGTAGAGGATCGTCTGCGCCTGGTTGGCGGCGGCCGTGGAGGCGAAGCTCAGCAGCGCGAGCGCCACAAGCGCCGGCGCAAAGCTCCTCAAAAATTTGACCCGCACCCCGTCCAAGAAGCCCAACGCTATCTCACCGTCCCCCGGTAGTTTGCGCTTGCCCCTGGGAGCGCCCCAGGTCGGCGAGTGCGGCTGCGAAGCCTGCCGCCCACGCGTCGTAGTCGTAGGCGAGCACGTCCTGCCGTCCGGCCTCGCCCAGGCGCACCCGCAACGCGGGGTCGCGCGCCAGTCGCGATAGCGCGGCGGCCAGCGCGACCGGGTCGCCGGCGGGCACGATCAGGCCGTTGTGCCCGTCGCGCACAAGACCGGCGACAGCACCGACCGCGTCGCTTGCGATCACTGGAAGTCCACGGTTCATTGCCTCGTTGACGACTAGCCCCCACGGCTCACGGAAGGTGCGCGTCGGAATCGACGGCACTACCAAAACGTCGCTGGCCGCATAGAAGTTGCGCAAGTCGCTCGCTGACACCGTCGGCAAACACACCACCGCGCCGCCGGCGGGGACCCAAGGGGGGGTGGATCCCGCACCGACGAGGACGAGCGCGGCGGTAGGCGCTTTTAGGCCCGTGATGCTCCAGGCCTCAACGAGCACCCCCAATCCCTTTTCCCTAGCCGGACGACCTGCAAACAAGAACTTCGCACCGGCCTCGGTCGGCCATCCGGGATCGCTCGGAACTCCTGTTTCGGGCGATCGCCAGAACGCGTTGTCGACCGCCTGCGGGGCGATGTGCACGCGCCGCGCGCCGCGCTTTCGAACGTACTCGCTGACGTGCGGGCCATACGTCACGACGGCATCAGCAGAGCGGTACAGGCGTCGCAGCGCAACGTAGCTGAGCGCGTGCGCCGCGCTGCGCGGGTGCGCCCACAGCGATGCCCACAGGATCGTCGGCACGCGCGCGCGCCGCGCCCCCGCCCACGCCGCGGGCAGTGCGATGCGCCCCCCCGTCGAGCACACCACGGCGCGGTAGCGGCCGCTCGCGGCCAGCGCATATAGCTCGCTCTCGCGTGGGCGGCAATGGGGGAACGGCAGCTCGCCGGTCGCGGCGCCCCCGCCGTGCTTGAGACGTCCCCCGAACAGCGCGAACTCGACGTGCTCGAGCTGGTTCAGGCGTGCGAACGCGCCGACGCGGTAGGCCGGCGCGTGGCCGGTGACGAACAGCACCGGCTTCATCGTGGTGCGCCCGGGACCTCGACTGACGCGCTCGCGTCGGTGTCCGCGGGTGTGCGCGGGCTGGGGCCCGGCAAGGACGATGCTCGGGTGAGCGCACCCTGAAGGGCACAAGCGTGCTCGTACGCCGCGAGCGTCTGCTCGCCGCAGCGCTCCCAAGTGAAGTTTGCGGCCACCGTCTCTCGCGCGCGAATGCCCGCCTCGCGCAGTCGCTGCGGGTCTGACAGCAGCTCGTCGATACGCTGGGTGAGCCGCTCGATATCGCCAGGCGGCACCAGCACGAAGCCGTCGCCGGCGGCCGCGATCTCCTCCGGCCCAGGCTCGCCGCGGCAGCCGATCGCGGGCATGCCACCGGCCATCGCCTCGATGTAGGCGACGCCGAACGCCTCCTCGGTAGAGGGCATCGCGAACAGCGTGCACGCGCGCACCCGCTCGATCGCCTGCTCGTGTGCCAGCTGCCCGTGGAAATCGACGCGCTCGGCGACTCCCAGGCGCGCCGCCAACCCTTCCAAAGCGACGCGCTCGGGGCCGTCGCCGACGATCGCGTAGCGCAGCGCCGGATGGCGCTTGGCGAGCACCGCCAGCGCGCGCATCACGTCGGCGTGGCGCTTGCGCGCGACGAGATGGCCGACCGTCACGAGCGACGGCGATGCGTGCCGACGCTCGACGCGCTCGGCCGTGAGTCCGCCGATGCCAGTGCCGCCGGTGCCCGCACCTACCGTGCTGGGTCTTGCCACGGTCCGCGCGGGCAGGTCAGCGCCAAGGTGCACCACGCGCACGTCCCCCGCGCCGTGGGAGCTTGCCAGCTCGGCGATCCCGCGACTGTTGGCGAGCACTGTGGTCGCGGCACCGAACGTGCGCCGCACTGCCTCTGCGCCCGCCTCGCTACGGGGGGCGGTATAGAGCACGTCGCCGCCATGCACGCTCACCACCAGTGGCACTCCGAGTGCGAATGGGCGCAGTGCAAGCACGCGTCGCGCCGCGTCGCCGCCCGGCACGGCGTTGTGGGCATGCACGAGGTCGAACTCAAACGAGCGGCGCAGGCGGCGCAACGCCAAGCCGAGCGCGGGTGCCGCCCATGTGCCCCACGCGGGATAGGCGCTCGAGCGCGGCGGTGACACATAGCGCACATAGGTCACGTCGAGGCCGTCGAGCGTCTGTTTGCGGGGCTCGCTGGCGAGCGAGCGCAGTGCGCGCGCCGGGCCGCCCGAGTCCGTCGCGCCGCGGCTGAACGAAGCGCGTGGGGGTACGAGCCGGTGAAGCACCAGCACGCGAACTTCCGCTCCCGCTTCGCGTGCTGCCAGCGCCTGGCGATGAGCCCAAATACCCAGTACCGGATCTGACTGGCGTGGGTAGAACTCCGCGACGATGGCAACCTTCATGGTCCCCTCCGCTCCATTGCGCGATCGTAGGGTTGGGCGATCACAGGCGCCTGTGCGTGACGAGGGTTTGCTGGGCTTCGGTGGCGCTCAGGTACGGACGGTGCGCGAGGAACGACCGTGCCTCGGCGAGCGCCTGCTCGCGCGAGTAGGCGCTGGCGGCAGGCGCGACACGATGGCCGATCGGTGTGGCGTCGATCGTGCCGCAGCGCCAGCCGTGCTCACGCGCGAGCGCGGCCCAGTGGAGGTCCAGTCCCCACCCCATGCGCAGGTCGGGGAACGGCAGCAGCGTCGAGAACGTGGAGCGCGCGAGCGCGGTCACGGGGCCGATCTCCACGAAGCGTGTCTCGCGCACCAGGCTGCGCGGTTGGCGGCGAGTCACTCGCCACGCGGCGTGCGAAGCGCGACGGTGGGCCGGCTGGGCCAGATCGCACCCGAAGCGCTCGGTGAGCAACAGGAAGCGGTCGAGAAAGCGGTGTGGCAGCGCGATGTCGTCGTCGAGCACGAGCAGCCAATCGTGCTCGCGGGCGGGGTGCGCATCGAGCAGCGCGTTGAGGTTCTCGAACTTGCCCCTCCCCTCGGGTGCGGCGATGTGCAGCTCGACCTCGTGGCGCGAGCCGGCCAGCTCCGCGCGGATGCCGGCGAGCAGCGTGCTGTGCTCGGGCCGCGCCACACACAGCGCCAACACACGGCGCCGGGGCGGCTCGCGGCGCGCGGCCAGGTCGATGCGCCGGCGCCGCCCCGAAGCGATTTCCAGCGTGTCCTCGGCGCTGTCGAGGGCCGCGCGGCGCACGGCGTCCAGGCCACCCACGGTGCCGCTTTCGCCGGAGAGGAAGTCGTCGGGCGCGCGGGACCTTGGGGCGGTGTGATTGTTGGAGGGAGTCCCGTCCAAGGGAGACCCCTTCCTTACCATGGTGGTGCCCAGAGCAGGATCGACCGGAGCGGTGCCGCTGGTGTGGCGTGTCTGATCGTGTGCCGCTTCGCGTGTGCGGCCGGCACTGTGGGCGAGCATCGTGAGCCCTGACGGGCAGCGATAGCGTACGACGTGTCCCAGGCAGCCCGCGAGTGTGGCCAGCTCTCGCGCGAGCGATGGCGCGACCCCGCGCCAAGCGTCGAAGCGCCGGGCGGCGCCTCCGCGCGCGTATGCCGCGCGACACAGCCGGTCCAGGCGGGTGTCCTTGGGGTTGCGGCGGTGGTGCAGCGCCGCGGCCCCCACATACAGCGCTTCCCCGCCAAGCCGTTCCTGCAACTCCTGCTCATCGCCACCGTGCTCCAGCGACACATCGAACGGTCCGCTGCGCTCCAGCGCGGCGCGGCGGATCGCCATGTTGGCACCCCACGCGAAGCGCGTGGTCGTGTCGGTTGGCCCAAGGTCGAGCGCGGTGATCGGCGGGTGCTCGTGGCCACAGCCGCGAGCAGGCGAGCCTTCCAAGCGCGGCACTATCGGACCGGTAAACACATCCCGCTCGGGATGTTCGCGCGCGGCCGCCAGCAGCGCCTCTAGCCACCCCTCGCGGACCTCCACGTCATCGTCGACGAACACGATCAGCGCGCCGGTCGAGCGCTCGACGCCCGTGTTGCGCGCCACGTTGAGCCCGAGCGGCCCGGGGTGCGGCTCGTAGCGTGCTCCAAAGCGCTCGGCGAGCGCGCGCGCTTCCTGCGAGGCGCCGGCGTCGTCCACCACGATCGTCTCCACCCCGGCGCTCGCCGCCTGGGGAGCGATCGAGGCGAGCGCCACCCGCAGGTAGTCCAAGCGTGCCCGTGTCGGTATCACGATGGAGGCAGTGGGCTGGTTTGAATCTGGCGGCATTACCGCAACAGTCTAGGTTTGCGCAGAGCGGTGCGGGTGCGGGCGCTCCCGGCGGGGATAGGCTGCGAGCGGGGATGATCCTCTTCCTACACAACCGCTACCGCACCACTGGCGGCGAGGAGCGCGTCGTAGAGGAGCTGATGGCGCTCGTGCGCGAGCGCCTCGGCGAGCCCGCGGAGCTGCTGGCGCGCGACTCGGCTGGGCTCGGCGGCACGCGCGCGGCGGCCGGTCTGTTGCGCGGCGGGCTCGCCCCGCGCGAAGTGGCCAGGGCGGTGCGCCTCGTGGGTGCGCGCGTGGTTCACGCTCACAACCTGGGCCCACTGTTCGGTTGGCGCGCGCTCGCCGCCGCCCGCTCGGAGGGGGCGCGCGTCGTGCTGCACCTGCACCAGTACCGACTCGTGTGCGCCACCGGCGTGTGTTTCACCGCTGGCGAGGAGTGCACCCGCTGCCACGGCCGCAACACGCTCCCGGGGGTGCTCCACAACTGCCGCGGCAACCGCGTGGAGGCACTCGCCTATGGAGCGTCGCTGGCGCTGTGGCAGACACGGCTGCTCGAGCAGGTCGATGCCGCGATCGTGCCGAGCGCGTTCGCGCGCGAGCGCTTGCGCGAGCTGGGCGCGCCGCTCGATTTCGAGCGCGTGCACGTGCTCGCGCCACCGATGGCAGTCGCCGACCGACCGGCGGTCGTGGAGTCGGGTGCCTATGCGCTGGTCGTTTCGCGGCTCGCGCCCGAGAAGGGTGTCGATGTCGCGATCGACGCCTGTCGGCTCGCGGGCGTGCCACTCGTGGTTGCCGGCGAGGGGCCCGAGCGCGACGCCCTGCGTGTGCGTGCGGAGCAAGCCAGCTCGCAAGTGCTCCCTGTCAGTGGGGGGCACGGCGGGGTGAACTTCGTGGGCCACGTGGACGACACGGAGCTGCGGCGCCTGCGCGCCGGCGCCGCGCTTGCAATCGTGCCGTCGCGCTCGGCCGAGACATTCGGGCTGGCGGCCGCCGAGGCGATGGCGGCGGGCGTGCCTGTCGTCGCGAGTCGCGTCGGCGCGCTCCCCGAGCTGGTCGAGCAGCCTGGGCTCGTCGATCCCGGCGACGCCGCTGCGCTCGCCGAGGCGATCGGGCGGCGCTGGCGCGACGCTGCCGCCGCGCGGCGCGGGCGGCGGCGTGTCCAGGAGTTGTGCGCGCCCGAGGTCGTGGCCGACGGTTTGGCGGCGATATATGGGACGGGTCGAGCGTCTGGCCGTCAGCCGTAGGCAGAGCACGAGCATCGCCGCGGTGCTGGTCGGCATCGTTGTGTACACGCTGATTGCCTCCTTCGCGGCGCTGACGCTCGCGGTCCTCTACTTCGACCTGCGCGCCCGCGAGGCGGGGCCGGGGCATGATCCGCTTTTTGGGCACGAAGACCTGTCCGGCGCTAACTGAGCAGGCCGACTCGGCCTGCTCGTCCAATCCGCTTACCCGACTGGCGCCTCGGTGCCCTCGTCGAGGATCGACAGATACCCGTCGTATACGTACAGCTTGCCGCGCTGGCGCCCGGTTGCCTCGCGCAAGATCCCAGCGGCCTCCAGTCGCCGAATCGCGGCGTATATCGGTGGATCGGTGAGCTCCAGCCGCTTGGCCGTGGAGGACGCGTCGATCACCACATAGCGAGCGGCCACTTCGTGGACTCGCAGGGCGGTGGCGGCGCCGCGGCCTAGCGTGTGGATGTGCTGGCGGTCTTTCTCAATCAACGCCACCAAGCGTTGGGTTGTGCTTGCCGTCGAGTCGGCGACGTCGATCACGCCGTCGAGAAAGAATCGCAGCCAACCCTCCCAATCGCCGTCGGTGCGGACGCGTTGCAAGTTCTCGTAGTAGGCATCGCGGTGTCGCTTGAAGTAAAGGCTGAGATACAGCAGCGGCCGGCGCAGCACATTTTCCGAGCAGAGCAGCAACGTGATCAGCAGCCGTCCCACTCTGCCGTTGCCGTCGAGGAATGGGTGGATGGTCTCGAACTGGGCGTGGACGAGCGCGGCCTTGATGAGGATTGGCGTGGGTTGGGGCTGGTCGTGGATGAAGCGCTCCAACTCGCCGAGGGCCGATGCCACCTCCGTCCATGGTGGTGGGACGAAGCGAGCGTCGCTCGGTCGCGCTCCACCGAGCCAGTTCTGCTCCCGCCGGAACTCGCCCGGGGTCTTGTGGGCTCCACGACCGCTTTGGAGCAGCAGGCGATGAAGCTCTCGCAACAACCGTGCGCTCAAAGGCGGGGCGCCAGGCCGCGCGATCTGCTCGAGACCATGATCCAAGGCCGCGATGTAGTTCGCGGTTTCCTGCGTGTCTTCGCGCAGCACGCCGGGGACCGCGTCGTACTCGAACAGCAGTAGGTCCGAGAGCGAGGATTGTGTACCCTCGATCTGGGAGGAGAGCACCGCCTCCTTGCGCACGAACGTGTAGATGAACTGGTCTGGATCGGGGAGCAGCAACGTGACGCCGTCGAGTCGGCCGAGCGCCTGGTTGGCTCGATCCAGAAGACCCTGCGTATCGACATCGACTCGCAGCGGTGGATCGGGAGGAAGCGGTCGCGGGTAGAACGCCCAGTAGCCCTCCGGGCCGTCCTGGGCAAGGCGGAACTCGCCAGAGCGTGGGCTGAAAGGCGGGGGCTTGGTGGGCGTTGGTATACGTTCGCTTACCACATCAGTAGCTTACTAAACGATATCCACCTATCGTTTAGTAAGATGCGGGCTAGTAAAGGATCGTTGAGTAACTCGCTGGTTGAGACTCCTCGTAGCTGGGGACATCGCGATCGGCGCACGCATCCCGATCCCAAGCCCGTAAGCTCCCGGCGTGACCAAGCAACCAAGACGCGCGCTGATCACCGGTATCAGCGGGCAGGACGGGTCGTTTCTGGCCGAACTGCTGTTGGAGAAGGGGTATGAGGTGTGCGGCCTCGTGCACGGGGACCCCGGCGAGCGCCCGCTGGGCTGCTCCGAGCACCTGCGCGAGCGCTTGGAGTTGCTGGGTGGCGATCTGCTCGCGCCCGACTCGCTGAGGGCGGCGATCGAGCAGGCACAGCCGCACGAGCTGTATCACCTCGCTTCGCCATCGTTCATCCCGGCCTCGTGGGAACGCCCGGCGGAGACGATCAGGGCGATTGCGGGCTCGACCGCCGTGCTGCTGGAGGCGGTCAGGGACAGCGACCTGAACACGCGCTTGTGGGTGGCGGCGTCGGGCGCGATGTATGGCGAGGCGCCGGAGAGCCCGCAGAACGAGAGCACGCCGTGCCGGCCGACCTCGCCGTATGCGGTCGCGAAGCTCGCGGCGCACCAGCTTGTGGGGGCGATGCGCACGCACGACGGCCTGTTTGCGTGCTCGGGGATCGTGTTTAACCACGAGTCCGAGCGCCGCCCGCCACAGTTCGTGACGCGCACGGTTACGCGCGCCGCGGCTCAGATCAAGCTGGGGCTCGCCGAGGAGGTGA
The DNA here is from genome assembly GCA_963776985.1 of uncultured Solirubrobacterales bacterium. Lineage (GTDB taxonomy): Bacteria > Actinomycetota > Thermoleophilia > Solirubrobacterales > Solirubrobacteraceae > Palsa-744. The sequence continues at coordinate 1,194,101 of CAVZOV010000004.1, read as the reverse complement.
CGCTGGGCGCGCTAGACGCCGTGCGCGACTGGTCGTTCGCAGGCGACACGATGCACGGCGCGTGGTTGACGCTGCAGCAGGAGCAGCCCGGGGACTATGTGCTGGCAAGCGGCGTGGGGCGCACGGTTGCACAGTTGGTCGACACGGCGTTCGCGTGTGTGGGGCTGGACGCCGAGCGCTACGTGCGCGTGGATCAGAAGCTCGTGCGCGCCCCGGAGCAGACGCCGAGCGTGGGCGATCCGAGCAAGGCGCGCACGCAGCTCGGGTGGGAGCCGCGGGTGAGCTTCGAGCAGCTGGTGGCGCGCATGGTCGAGGCGGACCTGAGCGCGCTGCGGGCCGTCGCCGGTCACCGCTGAGGACCAGGCTGGGCCCGTTCGCGGCGTGGATCGACCGGCGACTGGGTGCGCTCCAGGCTCAGTGCGCCAGCTGGAGCAGGGTGTGCCCCACCGGGTCGTCGAGTTGCTGGGAGTGGGTGCCTTCGGAGGTGCTCACTTCGGCGGACACGGTGCTTTGCGAACCGGGCCACCAGGCCAGGAACCAGCCATTCTCGACGCTTGCGGCCACGTGTGAGCCGTCGCTGAGCACGAACGTCACGGCGCTCACGCCGGCGCCGACTCGGCCCGAGGTCTCCATGTAGGGCTGTTCGTCGGTTGCTCGCGAGAATCCGTAGGAGGGTTCGCCGATCTGACCTGTGGAGATGGCTGGTAGCGGGCTCGCGGCGGACCGCTCACCCACGCCGATAGCGGGATCGGGGAATCCGGGCCCGGTCAGGCACCTGGCGGAGCCGCCCATGTTCGCAAGCAGCACGATTGTGTACGGCCCGCGTGTGTCGGTAAGGACAGTCCGCCATTCTCCGCTACTTGTAGGCCATTCGCCGGGTGTGGAGGGTCGACCGCTCGCCTGCTGGCGAGCGCGTTCGACCTCGGCGGGGGTTGCCATGTGTGCCTTGCATACCGTTTCCGCGGTGGTCGTCTGGCCGCTTGCTGGTGCTGTTGGCGATGGCGTCCAGCCCGCGAAGGCTCGCGGAGTGCCGGCTCCGAATCCGATCAGGGAAACGGCGATCCCGGCGACACCGGCGGCGGCAGCGGTACCCCCGAGCGCCATTGCCTTGCGCTGAATCGGCGATCGAGGGTGGTAGTCGGCGTGGCGCAGTCGCGCGAAGGCATCCGCGGGCATGCCCGCGGCACGCTCGGCGAATGCCTCTCGCAGCTCTGACTCGAATTGCTCAATCATGGGTGCTTCTCCTTGTCTGGGCGAGGTAGGTTGGGGAAAGTGGTTGAGCGTCCTCGTCGGGAGGAGGGTGATCGCTGTCCTGGCTGGTGGCTGCCGGCGCCATTGCTTCTCGCAGGCGGGCAAGTCCGCGCGAGGTCGTGCTCTTGACGGTCCCGAGCGAGCAGTCGAGCGCTTCGGCCGTCTGAGCCTCTGAGAGGTCCGCGAAGTAGCGCAGCACCAACACCAGCCGCTGGCGCCCAGGCAACGCCCCGAGCGCGTCGAAGAGCTCGCTGCGGTTGTCTAGCTTGGCCAGGCCGTCAAGCGATCGCGCCTGGGGCGGCGACTCGAGCGACGAGCCGTGCGGCTCCTCAAGCTCGGACTTGAGCCGCGTGCGCAGCTTGGCTCCGTCCAGTGCCAGGTTGACGAGGATGCGCCGGGCATACGCTTCCGGCCGGGACATCGTTCGCACGCGCGGCCAGCGACGCGCGACGCGCAGCAGGCATTCCTGCACGAGATCCTCGGCCTCGGCAAGGTCCCATGTGATCAGGTAGGCCGTTCGCAGCAGGCGCTCGCCATGGCTCGCCACAAAGCGCTCGAATTCCGCTCGCGTGCGGCCTTTGCCCAGAAGATCCATCTAGCTCAGTCCATATCGAGTCGAGTTGACCATATGGTTTGCTTAACCCCATCGTGCGTCGAGAAGGTTGCCTAGCGTCGAGCGGACTGCGCGCCTCAGGGCAGATTCTTAGACTGCTGGGCAGATGACGACCATCGGCATCATCGGTCTTGGCTATGTCGGCTTGCCGCTTGCGGTGGCGTTTGCGGAGGAGGGCTGCGACGTGGTCGCGCTCGATGTGGACGCTCGCAAGGTTGAGGCGATACAGGCCGGCCGCTCGTATATCGAGGACATCCCTTCCGAGCGTCTGGCCGCCGTCGCGCGGCTGATAACCGCGACCACCGCCTATGAGGACTTGGCACGCACCGAGGCGGTGCTGGTGTGTGTGCCGACGCCGCTGACTGCCAACCGCGAGCCGGACCTGGGTCCACTGGTGGACAGCACACGCGCGCTTGCCGATGTGCTTGTGGCTGGACAGCTGGTGGTGCTCGAGTCCACGACCTATCCGGGCACGACGCGCGAGCGGGTGGCGCCACTATTGGAAGAGTCGGGGCTCGTTGCGGGACGGGACTTTCACCTGGCGTTCTCGCCGGAGCGTGTCGATCCGGGTCGCACGGATTTCACGTTGCGCACCACGCCGAAGGTGCTGGGCGGGCTCACGCCGGAGTGCGCGGATCGCGCACAGGCGCTGTATGGGCTCGTGTGCGATCGGATCGTGCGCGTGTCGAGCCCTGAGGCGGCGGAGTTGACGAAGCTACTGGAGAATATTTTTCGCTCGGTGAACATCGCCTTGGTAAACGAACTGGCGATGTTGACCGACCGCATGGGGATCGATATCTGGGAGGTCGTGGATGCCGCGGCGAGCAAGCCGTACGGGTTTATGCGCTTCGATCCCGGTCCGGGCATGGGTGGGCACTGCCTGCCGGTGGACCCGTTCTATTTGAGCTGGCGTGCGCGCGAGTTCGATATGAGCACTGAGTTCATCGAGCTGGCGGGACAGGTTAATCAGCAAATGCCCTATCACTGTGTGGCAAAGCTGCAGCGTGCGCTCAACGATGCGGGCCGCGCTGTGAAGGGCTCGCGGATAGCGGTGTTCGGCGTGAGCTATAAGCCGGGCGTCGGCGACGTGCGCGAGTCGCCGGCACTGAAGATATTGGAGCTGCTACACGAGCTGGGCGCGGAGCTTTGCTACCACGACCCGCACGTGCCGGCGCTGCGTGAGCTGGCGCTTGAGAGCGTCAGCGTCGAGCAGGCGCTGGAGGGTGCCGACCTCGCGCTGATTGTGACTGCACATCCGAGCGTCGACCACGAGTTGATCCTCGAGCGTACCCCGATTGTCGTGGACCTGCGTGGCATCACGCGGGGCCGCGAGCTGGGGAACGTGGTGCGACTGTGATACTGGCCGCTTCGCGTGTTCGCGAAGGGCTTTTTTTGGGGGGGGATGGGTCGTACCCGTGGCTGGGAAGGGCGCGATGAGCGCAGATGCCCAAGCCCCAGGGCTCGTCCTCGGCGAGAATGTGCGGATCGGCGAGAACGTCGTCTTTGGGGCGCACGTGGTGGTGCACGCAGAGACGATCATCGGCGACGGCTGCACGATCGAGGACGGCGTGGTGCTCGGCAAGCGTCCACGCCTGGCCCGCGGCTCCTCGGCAAAAGGCGAGGCGGGCGCGCTCGAGCTGGGCGAGGGGGTAACGGTGTGCACAGGTGCAATCGTGTTCGCCGGCGCAAAGATTGGCGACGGCGCGATCCTTGGCGACCAGTGCTATGTGCGCGAGCGCTCGACCATCGGCCCGAATTCGGTAATCGGCCGTGGCAGTGTGGTGGACAACGACGTGAGCGTAGGCGCACGGGTGAAAATCCAAACGAACGTGTACCTGACTGCGTTCAGCGTGATCGAGGACGATGTATTCGTCGGCCCGGGCGTGGTCACGACCAACGACAACACAATGGGCCGCCATGGAGCGGACACCCCACTGCGCGGAGTGACGCTGCGACGTGCCTGTCGTGTGGGTGGGGGCGCAGTGCTGACCCCGGGCGTGGAGATCGGTGAGGAGGCGTTCGTGGCCGCGGGCGCTGTCGTCACAGGCGACGTGCCGCCGCGCGCGGTCGCGATGGGAGTCCCCGCGCGCGTAGTTCGCGAAGTCGGCGACGAGGATCTGCTCGAGCGCTGGCGCTAGCCCCGGATCGCCGAGACGGTGGCGACGGAGCATCGAGCGAAATCAGTCATCGCTCGATGCTCCGTCGCCGCTGACCCCAGCTGTCGTCTCCAGCCACGAGTGCAGGGTCGTGCGCCCCCGGTGCAGGCGCGACTTCATCGCCGCGCGGCTGAGACCAAGCGCCTGTGCGGTCGCTCCGCCGGAGAGTCCTTGGATATCGCGCAGCACCAGCACCGCGCGCTGGTCGGTCGGCAGGCGCGCGACGCAATCGATGATCCGCTGCGTCTCCATGCGGGCCAGGGCGGCGTCTTCGGCTGACGGTTCGATGCGCTCGGCCGGCAGCGATCTGTGCAGCGAGAGCCGGGTGCGGCGGATGCACTCGTGGCGGACGATCTGGAACATCCACGACGCAAGCGCGGCCGCCGTGCGCAGTGTGCCGATCTTCCTGTACAGCACGATCAGCGCCTCTTGCGTCGCTTCCTCGGCGTCCTCGGGCGTTGAGCAGAGCGTGCGTGCGAAGCGCCGCACGTGTGCGTGCGAGCCATCGAGCAGCGTGGCGATCGCACGGCGATCGCCACGCTGGGCCGCGCTGATGATCTGCGCGGTCGGCCACGGCTGGGTACAGGCGTCAGTCACGAGAGCGGGCTCTGCGCGCGACTAGCGTTTGGGGCACGGCAAATCACAATAGACTTCCACGACCGCCCCCCCGAGGAAGCTCAGCTGCGCCTTGCCCGGGAACCCGCCCCTTGGACACTGCTTTGGAAGGGTTATGTAGGAGATCGTCTTGCCTCCCTGCTTGTAGGCGGCTCCGACGCTGATCGAGCCGTGCTCGGCTGACGCGTCGGGTGCTTCCGGCACGGTTTCGATCAGCGGCACTTCGAAGATCATTTCCTTGCTGAATGATGGGACGGAAGAAGCGACGGTGTGCGCCGCGACGAGGAATTCGATCGAGGCGGGCGTTCTGCCTTCGACGAAGAACGCCAGTTCACCGCTCTGATCGAAGTACGGCTGCAACGACACGGTCTCGCTCACGCGGTTGTTCCCGAAGCTTATGACTCCGGTGGCTGATCCCACCCCACCTGCCTTGGAGGCCTTCGGGCACTTCTGCACTTCGTGGGTTTCGAGGATCGCGCTGGAGCACTCGGGGAAACCCTGCGAGTGAAGCGTCACACCCTTGGGCACGGAGACCTTGATCTGCGTCAGCGGCGGTGGGGAGCCGCCTGCGTATTCGTCTCCGGAGATCGTGCCCTGACCTTCGATCATCGCGCCGGCGCCGAGGACGCCGGTGCCGGGAAAGCCCGGGATTGGAACGATTTTCGCCGTGAACGAGACGGTCGGCGTAGCGGCGGCGGTGCTCGAAAAGCCCAAGAGCGCGAGCGCGAGCATGGCTACCAGGTACGAGAATGTCCTACGTGGATGTACTGCCCAAATCATCGGAATCTCCTATCATGCGGAACATGGATACGCAGATGAGAGGCGTGCGGGCGTGAAAAGGATTCACCTGTTCGCGCGTGAGCGATCGCGCGGCGCGATCAGAGAGCGTCGCGCACGGTGTCCACGACCAGCTCGGCCTGCTCGCGCGAGAGCACCGGGCTGATCGGGATCGCGAGATGCGTACGGGCCGCCTCCTCGGTGCCGGGCAGCGTGAGTCCCTGCCCCCATGCGCGCATCGAGGGCTGGGCGTGTACGGGCGTGCGGTAGTAGGCGCGACAGCCGATGCCCGCCTGGCCGAGTGCGGCGGCGAGTACGTCGGCGTTGGTGTGGCGGATGACGTAGAGGTGCCATGCAGGCGCGGAGCCGATCGTGGGACGCGGGAGCTTGACGAGCTCTCCTAGGCCCAGCTCGGAGTAGTGCGCGGCGCCCGCACGGCGCCCGTCGGACCAGCTGTCGAGGTGCGGTAGCTGCACGCGCAGAATCGCCGCCTGCAGCTCGTCAAGGCGCGAGTTGTAGCCGAGTTGCTCGTAGGTGACCTTGTCGCGGGAGCCGTGGAAGCGCAGCACACGCGCCTGCTCGGCGACGCTTGCGTCGTTGGTGACGATTATGCCGCCGTCGCCGAAGCAGCCAAGATTCTTCGATGGGAAGAAAGAGAACGTGGCGGCCTTGCCGAGCGCGCCCGGACGAAGGTGCGTGCGGACATGAGCGTGCGTGCCCGGATGGCCCTGGACTACAGTCGAGCCGGCGGCCTGGGCCGCGTCCTCCAGCACGGGTACGCCGAGCGCTTCGATCTCCGCGACCGGCGCGATGTTGCCGAACAGGTGAACGGCGATCACGGCCTTCGTGTGCGGGGTGATCGCCTCGGCGACGGTTTCCGCGTTGATACAGAACGTTTGCGGGTCCACGTCGCAGAACACGGGCGTCGCGCCCGTCGGGGGGATCGCCTCGGCCGAGGCGTAGAACGTGAACGACGGCACGAGTACCTCATCACCGGGCCCCACGCCCATCGCTCGCAGCGCGATCGTGATCGCGTCGGTGCCATTGGCGACGCCAACGCCGTGCCGTGCACCGCAGTAGGCGGCGAACTCCTGCTCAAACGCCTCCACCTCCGGCCCGAGGATGAAGCGCTCCGAGTCGAGCACCCGCGTGACCGCCGCCCGCAAATCCTCCCGCAACGGCTCCAGTGCGGAGGAGTTGTCGAACAGGGGAACGGTCACGCTCGTCATCGCGATCGGCTGTGTGACTGCGATCGCGATGACGCGGTCATCTCATCGACCGGATTCAGTTGCCCAGCAGCTCGATGTCGGCGCGCGTCATCAGCCGGATCAGCTCCTCGAAGGTGGTCTGCGGCTTCCAGCCAAGGTCGCGCTCCGCCTTCGCGGGACTGCCGATCAGGTGGTCCACCTCGGCGGGCCTGACGAACGCGGGATCGATCGTCACGTACTGCTCGAAGTCGCCGAGCCCGGCCTCATCGAACGCGACTTCGCAGCACTCCCGCACCGAGTGCGCCTCCCCCGTGGCAATCACATAATCCTCGGGCGTGTCGCGTTGCAGCATCAGCCACATCGCCTCCACGTAGTCCTTGGCGTAGCCCCAGTCGCGTTCGGCGTCGAGGTTGCCGAGGCGCAGCTCCTTGGTCAAGCCGTGCTTGATCGCGGCTGCATGCCAGGTAATCTTGCGTGTAACAAACTCAAGTCCCCGACGGGCACTCTCATGGTTAAAAAGTATTCCACTCGTCGCGTGTAGGTCGTAGCTCTCACGATAATTAACTGTTATGAAATGACCATACGCCTTCGCGACTCCATATGGAGAACGCGGGTAGAACGGGGTGCTCTCGGTTTGCGGAACCTCCAGCACCTTGCCGAACATCTCGCTGGAGGATGCTTGGTAGAAGCGGGCATTGGGGCAGACTTCGCGCATCGCCTCGAGCATCCGCGTTACGCCGGTGCCGGTGAACTCGGCGGTCAGGGTCGGCTGTATCCAGGAGACGGCCACGAAGGACATCGCGGCGAGGTTGTAGATCTCATCCGGTTTGGCGGCTCGCATCGCGTCCACGAGCGAGCGCTGGTCGAGCAGGTCGCCTTGGTGCAGGGTGACGCGGTCGCGGATGTGCTCGATGCGGTCGAACTTCTCGGTGGAGGCGCGGCGCACTATTCCGTGTACGTCGTAGCCATGCTCCAAGAGCAGCTCGGCGAGGTAGGACCCGTCCTGGCCGGTGATCCCGGTGACGAGCGCGGAGCGTTTGTTGTTCATGGGCGGGGACCTTATCGGGCGTCGCCGTCGGACGAATGCCCAGTCCCGCCGCCGCGGGGCCGTCTCCACGCGGGCTATGTGTCGATGTTCTGCTCCCATATGCGGCGCTGCGTGTCCCATCGGCCGCGCGCGTCCTTTGCAAGCACCGGATCGAGGAAGGCGGCGGCGCGTCTGTACGCCGCGAGGAGGTCGCTCTCGATCTTCACGCTGTCGGCCAAGCGTTTATAGGGGTCGGCCCATACGGTTGGCGGCGCCGGGAGACTGCCGGGCAGAAGCTGTCGTTTGCGCTCATTGAAGGTGTCCTCGAGCGCGTCTCGCAGTGGGCGGGCTTCTATGTCGGCCGAACTTTCAATCAGGAGGATGTCTACGAGATCCTTCGGTCGCGTGCTTAGCGTGTATGCCTTGCCGTAGGTCCGACTATAGGCATGCACCTTCTCAGCGAGATGTTGCGGTATGGGAATTGTCGGAAGCTCTAGCGGACCGATATCCGCGAAGGACAGTAGGCCCGAGCTATGGATCGTGTCGGGCTCATAGGAGATCGAGTCAATGAAGCCGACGTCCACACGAAACTGCTCAAAGATGCGTCCGGCGAGCTGTGCGGTGACGTGGAAGCGGACCGCGGTGAACTCGTCGGTGTCGTCCAGCTCGTCGGTTCTAATAGCGGCAAAGCTGAAGAAGTCGTCAAGCGTCAGTTGCTGGGCGGCCGTGATGTCGCGGATCGCGGCCTCTTCGTCGTCGTCGCGCCCGAGGTCTATGTCCTTTGTCGTGCGTGTATTGACGGTGAGGCGGAAGTCCAGGGCGAGTGCTCCCTTCAGCACCCACCGTTCGGGGGCGACGATGATTAGGCGTCGCAGAAACATTTCGAAGGCCACGCGCTTGCGTAGGCGTGCGATCGCGAGGCCGGTGTCGGTGGCTTCGTTCTTCAGGCGCTGATCGAGCGCTTGTCGGAATGCGGCGCTGCTCGCGTACCTCACGCGTGGGCCTCGGTATCCAGGATGTCAGCAAACCGCCGCTTGTTGCGCTGAGACATCGGCTCTTCTTGTAGTTGGGCGGGGGTGAGAAGTCCACGGCGCAGCGCTTGGCGCACCGCCATCGCCAGCTGCTCGGGCTGGATGCTCTGGGCGACATCCGCGAGCGTCCGGGTCGGTGCGGTCAGTGGCAGACCGTCGCGCCAGACGGTCTGGATCTCCTCGCTGTCGGGGCGGGTGTGGAGGATCACGTCTGGTGGGCGTCGCAGCCCGCGGCGTCGGCGGGGGACGAGCAGGTGTACGGCATCCGGGATGTTGTCGCTGAGGTCGAGCATGGTGAGCGCGCTCTCGTTGCAGAGCAGCGCATCGTCCCCGCCAATCGCCATCCATGCTTCGCGTAGATCGTCGTGCTCGGCCGTCGGGAAACCTTGGACGCGATAGAGCCCGCGCCGTAGTCGCTCGAACCGGCCTTGGCGCACGTGGTGCTCCAGGAGTTGGCGGCTCACTCCATGTGCTCGTGCCTGGCTCGCGTCGAAATAACCGTTCTGCCCGTATGCCTCGGCCTCAAGCCCGCGCACGTCTACCCTTATTTTGTCATGCATACGACAAGGATAGCTTGACTTTCGCTGACATGGATCGCTCGCATGCCGCCAAGCTCCGCGAGAGGCGCTGGCCATGGCCCTGCCGTCAGACGGCCGCGACGCGATCGCGCGTGCGCAGCCACTCGACGGTCGAGGCGATGCCCTGCTCGACGTCGATGCGGGCCTCCCAGCCGAGTAGTCGCTTGGCCTTCTCTACCGAGGGCCAGCGGCGCGGTACGTCCACTTCGAACGTTGGCAGATGCTTGAGCTCGAACTCCTGGGGGTCCTCGCCGCAGGCCTCCCACACGATCCGGGCGCTCTCGCTCACGGTCAGCTCGCGCGAGGCGGAGATGTTGAAGTCCTCGTTGAGGCCCGCCGGCGAGGACATCGCGCAGACGATCCCGTCGGCGATGTCGTCGATGTGGGTGAGCGTACGCGTTTGCTCGCCCGAGCCGAAGATCTCAAGCGGTCGCTGGCCGCCGAGCACCTTCTCGATCAGGTCGGGCACCATGTGGGCGATGCCCGGCTCGGCGTCGGGTAGCTCGCCGGGACCGTAGGCGTTGAAGGGGCGACAGATCGTGAACGGCAGGCCGTGCTCGGCGTGGGCGGCGCGCGCGTATACCTCGCCGGTGAGCTTGGAGAAGCCATAGGCCGATTGCGGTGTGGGGCAGTCGGGCAGGTGGGCCTCGGTCGTCGGGAACTCGGTGGCGCGCTCGAACACCATCGAGGAGGACACGTAGGTGAAGCGCTGCACTTCGTGGTCCAGCGCGGCGCGGTAGATCGCGTTGTAGAGGCCGTTGTTGACCTCCGTGAGCGTGTATGGCAGCTTGTGGAAGTTGGCGATGCCACCGACGATCGCGGCCAGGTGGATTACCAGCTCGCAGCCGTCCATCGCGACGCGCGCCTGCTCGAAGTCGCGCAGGTCGCCGGTGTGCACCTCGCAGCCCTCGCGCATCCAGCGCGGCGCGGGGCGCTGATCGGAGACGCGCACCTCGAAAGCGGGATCGGCCAGCAGGCGCTTCACGACAGCCGCGCCGATCGTGCCGGCGCCGCCGGTGACGAGCACTCTGGTCATGCGCGCGCTCCGAGTGTCGCCAGCTCGCTGGCGTACGCGAACACCTGGCCCGCGCCCCAGCAGTTCCACGGGTCCACGACCAGGCAGTCAGCGCCGGCGCGCTCGGCGATCGTGGCGAGCGCGGCGGGGTCGCGGAACTCGTGGTGGTTGGCGGCCACCACGACCACGTCTGCTCCATCCACGGCCTCCTCGAAGGACACGGTGGGGGTGGGAACGTGCGGGTCGTGCGCGACCACATCGGCCAGCTCGCGCTCGAGCAAGCGGATCAGCTTGTGGGCGAGCGAGTCGCGCTCGTCGTCGGTGTCGGCCTTGAACGCGAGGCCAAGCACGGCCACCTTGCGCCCGGCGAGCGAGCCGAGGCCCGCGGTGCCCTCGGCTGGGCCGAGTCGGCGGCGGATGCCTTCGACGAGGAACAGCGGCACCGACTCGTTCACACGAGAAACCGCGAGCAGCATTCCGGGTGCATTGGAGCGCTCCTCGGAGAACGCGAAGTCCTTGCGCAGGCACGTGCCTGCCGTGAGCCCCGGCTGAGCGAGGCCGCCGCGTGGGTAGTCGCGATTGACGAGGTCGATCACCTCGAACACGTTGGCGCCGTAGCGCTCACAGTCCATCATCAGCAGGTTGGGCAGTGCGAAGTGCGTGTAGCGCAGGATGTTCGCCCAGATCTTCGCCAGCTCGGCCTGCACCGGTGTGGTTTGCACGATCGGCGCGTCGAACACGCCAAACAGCTCGGCGACGACCTCGCCGGAGCGCTCGCCGACGCCGCCGACGATGCACGGCAAGGAGTCGATCTCCTCCAGGAAGCGCCCGGCGGCGATGCGCTCGGGGGCATGCGCCACGAACACCTCCTCGCCGATCTGAAAGCCGCGGTGCTTGGCCAGGTAGCCCGCCACGAACTCGGTCGTGCCGGGGGCGACGGTCGAGCGCAGCGTCAGCGTGTGCCCAGGACGCAGCGCGCCGAGCAGATCGTCAAGCGCCGAGCGGATGTCGCGCATGTCGATCTCGATATGGGAGAAGGAGGGCGTGCCGAGCGTGATCACGATGTGCTTGGCGCGCGCCGCGTCGACCACGCGCTCGGACAGCTCCAGGCGCTCGCTCGCGGCGACGCGGTCGAGCAATGCCTGCGCGCCAGTCTCCTGGAAGGGCATCGCGCCCTCGCGCAGCGACCCGAGCCGAGCAGGGTCGTTGTCGATGCCGATCACCGACAGCCCGCGGTCGGCGAACGACAGCGCCAGCGGCAGCCCGACGCGTCCGAGTCCGATCACGGCGACATCGGCCGTTGTGCTTGGGTGGGTCATCGCAGCGCAGAGGTTATCGGCGCTTGGGCGGGCTCCCCGCGACGGTGGCAACCAGCGCTCAGTCGCCGCCGCGTGCGGGTGGCTGTCGCTTGCGCTCGCGCATCCATTGCCGTAGGAACCCAACAACGAAGCGAGGGTTTTGGGTCGCATAGCGACGCCACAGCCTGCGCGGCTCGCGCGAGAGCCGGTAGAGCCACTCAAGCCCACCCCGCTGCATCCAGCCCGGCGCCTGGGAGACGATGCCGGCGTGGAAGTCGAACGCGGCTCCGACGCCGACCAATAGCGGCGCCTGCAGCAGCGGGCGCATTTCGCTCATCCACAGCTCCTGCTTTGGTTGGCCGGTGCCGACCCACACGACCTGCGCGCCCGAGCCGTCGATCTCGTGCACGACCCACGCCCGCTCCGCGTCGGTGAGTGGACGAAACGGCGGCGAGAAGCCGCCGACGATGCGCAGGCCCGGGAAGCGCTCGCCCAAGCGCGCGCGCAGCAGCCCGAGCGCCTGCTCGGAGCGCCCGCCGTACAGGTAGATCGGCGTGCCCACCCGTGCCGCGTGTGCGCAGTGGTGGGCCATCAGGTCGGGCCCATACACGCGCGTGGCGCGCGCGTAGCCGAGCAAGCGCAGCGCCCACACCAGCGGCTGGCCGTCGGGCACCGCGAGGGTGGCGCCGAGCACGGCGCGCATCGTGGCGGAGTCATCGCGTGCGGACATGACGAGGTTGACCGCCGCTGCGGTCAGCCAGCCGCGCGCGTCCGCGGCGACCATCGCGTCCATCCACTCGACCACCTGCTCGTAGTTGGACACCGCGAGCGGCACGCCGAGAACCTCAAAGCGCGGGGGAGGCGCCGGCGGCACCAGGGGAGGAGGAGTTGCGGACTCGGGGATCGGCTGAGACTACCCGCGCGCGGCGCGTCTCGCCGAGCCTTTCGGCCCCGAGATTGGTCGAAAGTCGATCGGCCGGCTGCGCTTTTCCACCCCGACGTCCGATGGAACAGGTTGGATGACTCGCACAATTCGCAATCTTCGGGGCAGCAGTGCACCCGTGTGCGCATGAGCCCGGCCGGGCTGCGCCGCTACAGAGCCGAGCGGCTGTTGCGCAGGGACTTCGCGGGGCTGCGCGCCAAGGTGCTCGCCGTCGTGCGCTCGCAGCTGCGCGGCAAGGGCATCTCGCTTGACCCGGCCGACCTCGAAGCCTGTTACGCACAAGCGTGGCAGGGCCTGTACGCGAGTGTGCTCGGGGGCGAGGAGATCGAGAATCCGACGGCGTGGCTGGTGCTCGTGACGTTTCGCCGCGCCATCGACGAGAGCCGTGCGGCCAGTCGCACGGGGGTGCTCGGGGTTGGGGATTTGGGGTCCTACCCACAGCAGTTGGACGCCGGAGCACTGGACATGGCTTCTGAGCTGGACGACCGCACACGCCTGCGGCATGTGTTCGAGGCGATGCGCGCGACGCTCTCCGAGCGTGAGTGCGAAGCCGCGTCTCTGTGCTATCTGCAGGGACTCTCGCGTGCCGATGCGGCAGAGCGCATGGGTGTGAGCGAGGCGCGGATGCGCAAGCTGATGGAGGGTGCCGGCCCCGCACGGCCGGGCGTCGCCGCCAAGGTCGGCGAGCTGCTCGACACGATCAGGGCCGGCGGCTGGTGTGAGCGGCAATCCTCGCTGATGCGCGCCTACGCGTTCGGCATCCTCGACCCCGAAGGCGAGCGCCACGCGCTGGCGGTGGCGCACTGCAACGAGTGCCCAGCCTGTCGTGCCCACGTCGCCTCGCTGCGCGGCCTGGCAAGTGTGCTGCCACTGCCACTGCTGCCACAACTTGGGTTTGCCGGCGGGAGCACCAAGACTGGCGCCGGAGCGGCCTCCAAGGCTTCGAGCGGCCTCTCAAGCTCGCTGACGGCCAAGCTTGCCGTCACGGCTGTGGTGCTGCTGGGTGCTGGCTATGGCTTTGTGGGAAGTCGCGCTCATGGCAGTACGCCAACTCATCGCGCCATAGCTCCGCCAGGGGCAGCGAGCAAACCGCTCGTTCGTGCGTCTCGGGTGTCGAGAAGCGCTCATCTACACAAGCGTCGCGTGCACAGGCACTCGTTGCCGGTGCACGCACATTCGGCCCCTCGGGTACGCGTCGCCAGTGGATCGTCCGGCTATGAGTTCAGTCCGGAGCGAGTCGGTGGTCAATCCTCCTCGGCGAGGGCCGCTTCGCCGAGCAGTGCCGGGGACAGCGAATTCGGCATCGAATAGCGCGGACGCGGTCGTGGGAGAAGTTCAGCTCCCGCTGTGCCTGCGTCCCGTCGCGAGGGCTGGCTCAGCCCAAAACTCCCGCACTCCCCACCTGGGCGTGGGGTCGGCCTCAAATGCGCGGAAACACCTGCGTCAAGCGCTTCATTGCGAGCGGGTTGCCGCGTGGGCGCAGCTTGCGCGTCGCGACCGCCCGCAGCGGGTCGAGTCGCTGGCCGACGATGTCGACGAAGTCCTGGTAGGCCACGCGCAAGCGCAGGTCAGGGCGTGGCGCCGCGCCCTGCTGCACCGTGCTCGACCCGTTGTCCACGCGCAGGTGCCACGTCGGTATGTCCTCGTCGGTGAAGTCCCACTGAAACGTGGTCGCTCGCTTGAGCCCGTGCTGGGGGTTGACCTGGCGGCGGATCGTGTCGAACAGCAGCGCCACCGTCTCCGGATCGCGCTTGGACGGTCCCTGGCGCACGCCGATGATGCCCGCCTTCGCAAGCGTGCGCCCGCGCTCGGTTACTTCCACGGGCGCCAGTCCCGGCGGCAGTAGCGGCGGCCCCGGCAGGCTCTCGGCGGGCATCCCGGCCGAGCGCAGCTTGGTCGTCATCGAAGTCAGCCCCTCGACGCCCACCTCGTCATAGGTCGCGCCGAACACGGTTATGTAGGTTTCGTCCCAGTTCGGCGGCATCAGCACCTGCGCGGTGTATCGCGTTACTTCCTGCAGCAGTTTCGAGACCGCCTTTGGCACGCCGATCGGGTCTTCGCGCTTGAGGTCGGCCAGCAGCTTCACGCCAAACCCGATGTGTCGCTGCTCGTCGGCGGCGATGTTCTGCATCCCCTCTCGGAACGCGGGCAGCACGTCGCGCTCTTCCAGGTAGCTGCAGATGAAGTGCTGCCCCGGCTGGGCGAGAGAGGCCTCGATCACGACGTGATACAGCGTCACCGCTGCCGCCAGCTTCGCGGGTGAGCGGTCCGCGCGCAGCTCGTCGGCCATCGTGTCCAGGCGCTCGAAAATCTTGCGAAACCCGGGTGTCAGCTGCGGCTTGATCGCTTTCAGACCACTGTCCATCGAGCCGTCGCCGATCCCACACACCTCCTGCATGAAGCGCTTGAAGAACACCGCGTGGCGGGCCTCGTCGACCTGCTGGGTGGTGAGAAAATACTTCTGCTCCTCCCTCGGCGCCGCGTCGATGTAGGGGGAGAGGTTGTCGGCGACCGCGTCCTCGCCCCAGAAGAACAGCGAGTAGTTCCACAGCGCCGCCTTGCGCTCGAAATCGGTGAACTTCTCGCGCCACTGCTTGGCGTCCTCGGTGAAGTCCAGCTCGGTCGCGCTCCAGTTGCCGCGCTCCCAGCGCGCGTACAGGTCCTCGTAGGAGATCGCATCAGCGGGCAGGCTGCCCAGCGCCTTGCCGTTCTGTGGGGCCGTTGTTGCCGTGCTCGCCATATCTCCGCTCCTGTACCCGTTTGTTTGGCTAGACAGCCAGTTCTCTGCAATGTAGCGGATGGGTGGCTTGTGCGCGAAGCGGGCGCGGATCGTCCGTGAGGCAGGCAGGCGAGGTGGGCGCGGTTCACGCGCGCGGCAGGCACAAGCACGCGTAGTGCACCGTATACAACCGTTTTGCGAGCCCTGGCGAGAGCGCGTGCAGCCCGCGCCGCACACCCCACCTGCCGGTTGCGGCCACGTTGGCCGCGGGCGTGTCGGCGAAGAACCGGTGCACCGCCAGCGGCAGCGGGTCCTCAAGCTCGCCGGCGACGCTCAGGCCCGCCCGTGCAACGATCGCGCGCATCGAGGCGCGGCTCAGTCGCTGCAGGTGGCCGACTTCGTCGGCGTGCCCGCGCTTGCCCGCGCGTCTTGCCGAGAGGTTGTCCTCCAGCGGCACCTCCACCACCACCGCCCTGCAGGCGCGGCCCGTCTCCGCCAGCAGCGCTGCTGGGTCGGGCACGTGCTCCAGTACATGCGAGATGATCCCCAGCTCGTACCTGTCGGCGGGCACCGGCAGGTGGGCGCCGTCATACAGCTCTACCGAGGCGATCTCCGCGCGTTCGCTCGCAATCCGCACCGCCGCCTCGGTTATCTCCACGCCGTACAGCTCGCCGCCCAACCCGCGCGCGTTCAATTCGCTCAGCAGCGCCCCGTCGCCGCAGCCCACCTCCAGCGTGCTCGCCGGGCGGATACCGGCCCGAGCGCACAGCGTCGACACGTGGTCGGCCTTGCCCCTGGCTCCGAGCGCGCGCCAGCGAGCATATAGCTGAGCTTGCTCTCCCTCGTGGGCGTATGAGTCGTCGTAGAACGCAACCAGGCCGCCCCCGTCCACGGCTGCCTGCGCCGACGGCCTGCCAGTCGCAGCTGGGCGGCTTGCGTCGGTCGCGCGGTTCGCGGCAGATGGGTCAGTGGCAGGCCCGTTCGCCGCGGGCGGATGCTCGGTGTGCGGGCGGTTCGCGGGGGAGTCGGGCACCGCGACGATTATGCTGGCCGCGATGACGCGATGGCTGAAGGTGTCGCTGACCCAGGCGCCTGCCACCGTTCCCGCGCTGGCCGCGGTTGTGCTGCTGGTCGTGTGGGCCACCAGCCAGGCGGGCTACCCAGTGACCCACTGGGCTCCCGGTGGGCTGGTCCTGCTCGCGCTGCTCGCGATCGCGGTCGCGGCGGTGCCATTGCGCTTCGCCGAGATCCCGCTTGCCGTAAAGCTCGCGCTCGCGTGCCTAGCGGCGTACACCGCGCTCAGCTACCTCTCGATCCTGTGGGCCGACGTGCCGGGCGACGCGTGGGAAGGCGCCAACCGAACGCTGCTCTACCTGCTCGTGTTCGCGCTGTTCTCACTGTGGCGCGGTCGCGGTGCGAGCGCCGCGCTGCTGCTGTGCGTATGGACGCTCGCGCTGATCGGGCTTGCCGTCTATGTGGCGCTGCGGCTGGATACCAGCACCGGTGCGAGCTTTGCCGCGCTGTTCTCCGGAGAACGCCTCAGCTACCCCGTCGGCTACCCCAACGCGACCGCCGCCCAGTGGCTGATGGCGTTCTGGCCGGCGCTGCTGCTCGCGCGCGGCCCGCGCCTGCCGTGGGGCCTGCGCGGGCTGCTCGCCGGCGGCTCGGTGGTACTCGCTGGTGTGGCGCTGCTCAGCCTGAGTCGGGGTTCGTTGTACGCAACGCCAGTCGTGCTCGTGCTCGTGTTCGCGCTCGTGCCGCAGCGGTTGCGCACGTTCGCGACGGCCGCGCCCGTCGCCGTCGGCATCGCCGCCACAGCGCCCCTGCTGCTGCGTGTCGGTGACCGCATTCGGGTTGGCGCCAGTCCCCAGGCAGCGACCCACACCGCGGTGCTCGCGATATTCGCCGCCGCTCTGCTGGTCGGCCTGGTTGTCGCCGCGGCCGCGGCCGTGGAGAGCCGCCGCTCGTTCTCGCCGAGAGCGGTTGCGGGTGTGCGGCGCACGGTTCTGGCTGTCGCCCTGGCAACCCTGCTCGCACTGCTTGTCGGCGGTCTCGCCGTCGCCGGCAATCCGCTCACGCGTGTTCGCCACAGCTGGGAAAGCTTCAAGGGCGGCTACACCGCCGAATCCGCCGGCAGCAACCGCCTGCTGGGCGGGCTTGGCAGCAATCGCTACGACTTCTATCGCGTGGCCCTAAACGAATTCGACAGCCATCCGCTGCTGGGCATCGGCGTGGACAACTTCCAGCAGCAGTACCTCGCGCACGGCCACAGCGACGAGACGCCTCGCTACCCCCACAGTGTCGAGCTGCGCACGCTTGTGGAGACGGGCCTAATCGGCGCACTATTCGCCGTCATTGGGCTCGGGGCGGCGCTGCTGGGCGGATGGCGCGCGATGCGCGATGTCGATCCCCTGGCGCGAACGGTTGCCGCCGCCGCGCTCGCGGGCTTCGTCTACTGGACCGTGCATGGCTCGTTCGACTGGTTCTGGGAGTTCGCCGGCCTCGGAGCGTCCGCGTTCGCGCTGCTCGGCATCGGCTGCTCGCTGATCCCCGCGCGGGCTCGGGCCTCCGCTCCCGCCGGCGAGCGCGATACCGGCGCCGCCTCCGGCTCCGCACTTGGGCGCCCCGTCGACCCCGTCACCGCACCGGCCGGCGTTCAGCGCTCCGTCGGTGCGCGCGCCGAGCACGGTCGCCCGGTCGCCCGTCTCTGCCTGTGGGCGACTGTTGCCGTGCTCGGCCTGGCCGCGGTCGCCTCGCTGGTGGCACCGTGGTTCAGCGAACGCCAGGTGCAGAGTGCCGCGAGCATCTGGTCGAAGGCACCGCTGGTCGCATACGCGCGCTTGAACAACGCCGCCAACCTCAACCCGTTGAGCGACAAGCCCTATTTGCTGGCTGGCAGCATCGCGCTGCGCTATGGCGACATCGCTCGCGCCGAGCGCGATTTCTCGCTGGCACTGAAGCGCGTGCCCGGCGACGCCTACGCCACGCTCGAGCTTGGCGCGATCGCCTCCGAACTCGGTGAGCATGCTCGCGCGCTGGTGCTGCTCGAAAGCGCGGCGCGCCTGAGCCCGCGCGACACGCTGGCGCGTCAGGCGCTGCGCACGGTTCGCGCGGGCCGGCGGGTCAGCGTCGAAGCGTTGAACCACTCAATCCTGCTCAACGCGCAGCGTCTCGCGTAAATATCCCGCGATTGCTGGTTTCCCTCTACGGATCGCCCGCCGCGTTCGCTAGCGTATGGGTTCAGTCAGGTCGGCTCCGACACCCGGCGCCTCGTCGGGCTTCATAAACGGCGCGATCTGACGTGACATAGCCAACGCCAACCGGGCAAGGCACGATCCGTAGAAGGCACGGAGAGCAAGCTTTGTGTTGCTCAAGCCAAGTCAGGGAACCCAAGGTAGGGAAATGAATCGCAACGCACGGATAGCATCGCTACTAGGCCTGGCGGGTTGTCTGTGTGTGTCGCTCGCTCAACCCGCTCTCGCCGCTGGTCCGCTGCTCAGCGGCTATGGCGGTCCCGGCGCGGGCGAACAGGCAATTCTTGGAGCCACGCTGCTCGGCGGTCACCGCGGAGACTCCGTTTCGGGACGCTCCGTGGGCTCGCAAGCTTCCGGTGGTGCGGTGCCGAGTAGCTCCAGCGCCGCCGTAGCGGGTGGCTCTACGCGTTCGAGGAGCGCCGGTACGGGCGGGACGGCGCCGGGCGGAACGTCGCCTCCCGGTTCCGGCGGCGCGCATGGGTCGAGCGCCACGCGCGGGTCCGCTGACGGGAGCGCCACCCACGGCTCGGGCGTGACGGCGAACGGGTCCGTCGTCCATGCATATGTGTATCCAAGCTCGTTGCGCCTGGCCTCAGCCAACTCCTCCGCGTTTGCGATCTCCGGCGGCGAGACGCTGCTCACGATCCTCGCGATCGCGACGCTCGCGTTGGTGGGTGTCCTAACGGTGCGACTTTCCCGGCTACAGCGGTAGCGCCGGGCGGTCGATAGAGAAAACAGACGCGCCCGGAGCCCCTCAACACGATGCCGATTTCCCGACAAACCTCCACGACAGTCCCGCTGACTGGCCAGCTGCCCGTCAGTCGCGACGCCCCATATCCCCATCATGTACGACGCGAAGCCTTCCACGGGCCACTGCAGTGGTTGCTCGAGGGCACGGGCTGGAGCGTGTTGCGCCCCGCCGCCGACCTCTTGCTCATGTATGTCGGAGTCGTTGCCGCCATTGGCGGTCTCGGCGCCACGCTCGCGGTGCCTAGTGTCAACGCACCGCTGCTCGCGCTGCCGCCGATCGCGCTGCTGCTGCTGTATCTGCGCGGCCTCTATCGCACGCGCCTTCGCTCGATGATCCTCGACGCGGTCGTGCCGGTCATCAGCGCCGTGTCGGTCGCTGCGATGGCGGTCGCGATGTTCGGGTCGTTTGCCAACGGCGCCGTACCGAATCCGCATGACTGGATACGGGCATGGCTCCTCGCGCTGCTCGGTCTCGGTGTGGGCCGTACCCTGCTCGCGTTTGTCCAGCGCTCGGCGCGCCGTCAGCGGCTCGTGGGCAAGCCCGTCCTGATCATGGGCGCTGGCCTCGTCGGCTCGCAGGTTGCCCGCCGTCTCGACAGCCATCCCGAGTACGGGCTGGCTCCTATTGGCTTCCTTGATGAGGATCCCCGCTCGATCGCTGAGGTCGGCGGACGCGACGTGCCGGTGCTCGGCACCGCTGAGGACCTTGACAAGATCGTCGAGCGCAGCGGCGTGCGCAACGTGATTGTCGCGTTCTCCTCGGTCGCGGACGCCCGCGTCAGCCGCCTGATCCAGCGCTGCCAGGAGCTGGGTATAGAGGTGTCCGTCGTGCCGCGCATGTTCGACACGATCAACGACCGCGTCGGCTACGACACCGTCGGCGGACTGCCGCTGCTGTCCTTCGCCGGCGTCAACCCCAAGGGTGTGCAGTTCGCGATCAAGCACGTGATCGACCGCGTGTCCGCCACGCTGCTGCTGATCGTGCTCTCGCCAGTGATCGTGCTTGCCGCGATCGCCGTGCGCCTGAACTCGTCCGGCCCCGTGCTGTTTCGCCAGCGCCGAGTCGGGCGCGACGGGACAGCGTTCGACCTCTACAAGTTCCGCTCGATGCGGATCGACCCTGTGCCCGTCGCGCGAGTTGCCGGCGACATCGACGCGCTCGAAAGCACGCTCGCCATCGATACGGCACCCGGCGGCGTCGAGGGCGAGGATCGGCGCACGTTCGTCGGGCGGATACTGCGACGCACCTCGATCGACGAGCTGCCGCAGCTTGTCAACGTGCTGCGTGGCGACATGAGCCTCGTCGGCCCGCGCCCTGAGCGGCCCGAGTTCGTCGAGCTGTTCGGCCGCGACGTCGCTCGCTACGGCGACCGCCACCGCGTCAAGTCCGGCATCACCGGCTGGGCGCAGGTGCACGGGCTGCGTGGACAAACCTCGCTCGCCGAACGCGTCGAGTGGGACAACTACTACATCGCCCACTGGTCGCTGGCGCTCGACCTCAAGATTGCGCTGCTGACGATCGTCGCGGTGTTCCGTAACGCCGATTAGGCTGGGCTGCTAGCAGGAGCGCTCCCGGCGGATCGGGGTCCGCGACCTGTTTCGACGCGCTCAGACGTTTGCGCTCGCCGCGCGCGCGACGCCCTGCCAGTACTGGAACACGTGCACCGACAGTTTGCGCGTGCCGAGCGCTGCCGGGAGGGCAATCGAGTAGCTGTTGAAGCGGTTGAGCGTGAACAGCGACCTGTACACCTTGCGCTTGCCGTTGAACGCTTCGAGCTGCATATAGTCGCCGACGGGGCCCGAGCCACTCGCCACGACGCGACCATTGCGCTGGCGCAGCCGCACTGTCACCGGGGTCGGTTTGCCAAACGGCGAGATGAACACGCTGCGCAGTGCCGCAAACGACGGCTTCTGAGCACCCGTTTCGGTGAGCGCGCCGAAGTCTTCGCTGCGCGAGCCCTGCAGCTCGTACACGATCTCCGCGGCAACCCACGGGGTGCGTGCGAGCGAGCGATAGATGTTGGTCAGGTTGCTCGCCTGCACTTGCGGGGTGACGCACGCCTGTTCCTGCTGGATGCGCTGGCGCGGCCAGCAGCTGCTCCAGCCGAACTCGTCCAGCCACAGCGGCGTCGAGTCGCCCCTCGCCAGCTGCACTTCGTGCGTGTAGCGCAGCGCGGCGAGCGTGAGGTTGTAAAAGTGTACGGAGAGGCCGTCGTAGTAGCCCTTGATGCCGGCCGCATACAGTTCGCGCAGGAACGCACCGTTGGAGCCCACGAGCGATCCGGCGAGCACCGGCATTTCCGGGTCGGCCTGCTTGATCGCGGGATAGGCGGCGCGCAGGATCGCCGCGTAATGACGCGCCTTTTGCGGTCCCGCGAGATAGTCTTCGTTGGCTTGGTCGGGCTCGTTCCACACTTCGATGGCGGCGAGCTTGGGGCCGTAGCGGGCGGCTAGGAACCCTACGAACGATCCATACGCCTTGGGTTGGCTCGGCGGCCAGGTACCCGCCTTGCTGCTCTTCCCTGGCACGCAGTTGCTCAGCAGCGAAGGCGGCGCCGAGGAAGCCCAACAAGGTGTGCCCATGACAAGCGCTATCACCTTGATTCCGGCGGCGGAAGCCTGATTCACAAGGTAGTCGGTGAAGGCCAGCGCGGGTTGATAGATCTGGCCCTGCTGGCTCGGTTCGAGTGTTGACCAGGGGATTTCCACGCGGATTGCGTGCGCGCCCACCGCATGGGCCCACGCGATCTGCTGATTGACGCTTTCCTGCGGCGTCCCAAAATTGATGCCCGTCATATTGACCCCTCCCAGTGGAGGCGTCATGCGAATGGAGCTGAGCGTTCTCGTGTTGCCTGCGGGAGCGAGCCATGCGAACGCAACCATCACCGTGGCCAGCGCCACCGCCAGCCTGCGGGTGCCACATTGCATCCCTACACAATAGTTCGCCCTGGATGGACCCGCGCTACGTGCACGCTTTCGCTCGCGCGACTAGGCTTCCCTGTCGATGTCCCCCACATGGATCTGGCTGCAGGGCGCAATCGTGGTGTTCGTGCTGATCGGGATGATCATCGCCATCACCAAGCTGGCCTGAAACGCCATAGCGCGTCGTCGGCGATCAGCGCCGGCGTCGGAGCATCCCGCGAAATTTTGGCGAGTCTGGAGGAATGTCGACGGGACAGGGAGGTATTTCCTGCCCGCTCAGGACCGCGGCCGGCACCTCGCGGGCAAGCCAATCGGTCAGCTCGCCCAGACCCGCCTCGGCAAGCTCGGCGGCAATGCCTGGTGGACGCCGCTCCGTGTCGTGCGCGTCTGAGGCGACGTTGTGCACAAGGCCGTCTGACACCAGGCGCCGCGCGAAGCGGCGTACCTCGCCGCCGAAACGTCCCACCAACGATCCCGCGGTGATTGACGTAAGCGCGCCCGCGCGGACAAGCGACTCGAGCGTCGCGGGATCGCGGTGAAAGGCAGGGCAGCGCTCAGGATGGGCGATCACCACACGGTGCCCCTCGCCCTGCAGCGCCAGCACCATCCCGTCGAGGCCGGTGGCGACCGGGGTGAAGGGGGGCTCCAGCAGCACCCACGGACTTCCGCCAAGGCTCAAGCGCTCAAGCTCACTCGGCTCGATCTCTTCCATGCGTGTCATCGCGATCTCTGCGCCCGCGAGAACCTCGAGCGCGATCCCCTCAACCGATAGACGCTCGTTCACCTCGCCCGTCAGCCGCGCGATCGTGGCGGCCTCGTTCTGGTAATGCCAGCTCACGTGGGGAGTGGCCACGAGCACGCGCGTCCCTGCTACCGCCGCGGCGCGCGCGAGAGCGACCGACTCCTCGATCGTCTTTGGCCCATCATCAATACCGGGAAGCACATGGCAGTGGAGGTCGATCACTCTGGATGAGAACGATATGCGAGCAGCCCGCTCCGATACTCGCCGTCGTGCGGATATGATCGGTGCGTTCAGTCAGCGCGCAGCTCCAAGCGCAGCCAAGGGAGGGTCATGTTTAGATCGATTGTGGTTGGGACGGACGGCTCGGATACCGCCGGCCAGGCTGTGCGCCAGGCTGTCGATCTAGCCAAGTCAGTGGGCGCAACACTTGAGCTTGTGAGTGCCTACGAGCCGGTGCCGGCGCAACGATTGCGCGAGGAGCGACGTGACATTCCCGAGGACCTGCAGTGGGCGATCAACCCCCGCGAGGACGTCGAGGCGACACTCGAGGCGGCCGCAGCGCTTGCTCGCGAGGCTGGGGTCACGGTCAACGTTTATCCGCGCCAGGGAGATCCAGCGGATGCGATCCTCGACGTGGCGGAGGAGCGCGAGGCAGACCTGATCGTGGTTGGCAACAAGGGCATGACCGGCGCCAAGCGTTTTCTGCTGGGCTCTGTGCCAAACAAGGTGTCTCATCACGCTCCCTGCTCTGTGCTCATCATTCGCACCACCTGAGAAGCCCGCTCGCCGCGTGCGGCGCTCGCTGAAATGGTGGCATTCGGTGGCATTGCTCCTGTCGGCGATCATCGTTGTGTCGGCCGTTGCCGCGATGCCATCCACCAAGCCAATGGGCCTTTTCGCAACGGGCCTTTTCGAACTTGGCATCGTGGGGGGCACGGATCCGCTGGTCCAGCCGCGCGAGGTAAGCCGGCTCGGAGCCAAGCTCGTGCGCGTGGAATTCTCGATCGACGATTCGCCGCGACAAATGGCATCTGTGATTGGCGCCTACGCGCGGGTGGGCGTGAGGGTACTGCCACTCGCTGCCTTCGAAGGTCGTGTGCCCTCGCGCGTCGAGGCGGAGCATCTTGCGAGCTGGGCGGCGACCTTCGGGCCCGGTGGTTCGTTCTGGAGCCACCATCCTGGAGGCAAAGCCGCGATCCTCGACATCGAGTTCGGCAACGAGACAAGCTATGGCTATCAGTTCGGCGGGTGTGGGCCTGGCTGCCCCGGCTACATGCCACGCGCCCGTGCCTACGCGCTCTCCTTCGCCTCGGCACAGCATGCGATTGTCGGACCGCGAGGAAACGCGCGGGTCGGCCTACTCGCGCAAGCCGACTATGGAGGCGACGGTAGCGAATGGGTCAACGGTATGTTCGACGCCGTGCCCGACCTCGCCAAGCTGGTAGCTGGCTGGACTGTGCACCCTTACGGACCACGCTCCTGGTGGCAGCAGAGTCTCGACAACCTTGTCAGCCAGACGCAAGCGCGGGGAGCGCCCGCAAGCATCCCCATCTACATCACCGAGCTGGGTATCGCAAGCGACAACGGGCCCTGCTTGACCGAAAACTACGGTTGGAGCCCATGCATGACCTATGCGCAAGCGGCTCAAGCACTCAGCTCGACGCTCAGCGAAATCCGCGCGCGCTACGGATCGCGTATCCACTCGATCTTCATCTATCAGCTGGCCGATCAGCGCTCTCCCGGCTACAGCAACAATCGTGAAGGCTACTTCGGGGTGCTGCGCAAGAACGGCGCGCCAAAGGGCGCCTACACCACGGCGGTACGGACGCTGCTGCTGGCGAACCCCTAGTGTCCTGCACGTGCCCGATCCCCTCAGTACAGCTCCCTCTGACGTCCCGTCCACGTGCGACCTGGCAGTCGTTGGAGGTGGAATCCTGGGACTGGCGGTCGCTCGCGAGCTGCTTGCTCGCCACCCCCGTGCGAGCGTCGTGGTGCTTGAGCGAGAGCCCGCGCTCGCAAGTCACCAGACGGGTCACAACTCCGGAGTCATCCACGCCGGCATCTACTATGCCCCCGGTTCGCTGAAGGCACGTCTGTGCGTCGCCGGTGCAAGCGAGATGTACGAGTATTGCGAGCGGCGCGGTATCGCTCACGAGCGCTGCGGCAAGCTGATCGTCGCCACCGATCCATCCGAGCTTGAGCGGCTCGCCGAGCTGGAGCGGCGCGGAGCCGCCAACGGAGTTCCCGGCATACGTCGCCTACGCGCGGAGGAGCTGTCAGAGATAGAGCCGCACGTTCGCGGAATCGCCGGCATCTTCTCGCCCGCGACGGGGATCACCGATTTCGGCGCGGTTGCGCATGCCCTCGCCGAGGATGTGGTTGATGCGGGCGGAGCCGTGGTCACGGACTGCGGCGTGGAGCAGGTGCGTGGACGCTCTCGCAAGCTGCGCCTCATGCATGAGCGTGGAGAGATAGAGGCCGGCCACGTCGTGTTCTGCGCGGGCGCGTGGGCCGATCGTCTCGCGGTGCGGTGCGGTGCGGATGCCGACCCGCGGATCGTTCCCTTCCGCGGCGCCTACCTGCGGCTACGTCCGCATAAGCGTGATCTCGTGCGCTCGCTCATCTATCCGGTTCCAGACCCCGCCCTGCCATTCCTCGGTGTGCACTTCACGCGAACCATCGAGGGAGAGATGCTGATCGGACCGACCGCACTGCTGGCCGGCGCTCGCGACGCCTATGACCTGCGGCGGATCTCGCGCCACGACCTGCTCGACACGCTGCGCTGGCGTGGCTCGTGGCGAATGTTCCGTCGTTGGTGGCGCACGGGTATGACCGAGATCCACCACGCGTGCTCCCGCAATGCGTTGATCGGCGCGGCCGCGCGCTACGTGCCGGAGATCGGCGTCGATGACGTGGAGCCGGCATTCGCCGGCGTGCGCGCCCAGGCCTTGGGACGTGACGGCTCGCTGGTAGACGATTTTGTCTTCTCGGACACCGATCGTGCCCTGCACGTTCGCAATGCGCCCTCCCCGGCCGCGACTTCCTCGCTGGCGATCGCGCGACACGTGGTGGACCAGGCGCAGAAGACCTTCAGGCTATGACGCGGGCTCCGGGCCCGCTCTGCGGATCGCGGCGAGCGCGTCATCGGGATCGAGATCGGAGCTCAACCCCTCGATTGACGGTCGCAGCGAGCCTGGCAGCAGGCGGCTGACCAGGCGCGCGCGTCTCCCGAATGGGATCACGGCATGGACCGCTTGTATCTGCATCTCGAGGTCGATGATGCGCATCACCTCAAGCGGTCGCAGGTGCCGTACGGTCTGCGTCGGCAGCCATGCCTCAGAGACGGGCTCCTCGGATACGAGGGTCACATCGAGACCTTCTTCGTGCAGCCTCCTCAACCAGTGCCTCGCGGCCTGCGTGGGCTCTCCGCGACCCGCGAGCGCGACCACCTTGGGCAGTGAGGCAGCACGCCGCCCGAAGTGTCCGTGGCTGGTTGTCTGGGTCGATGACTCGGGTGCGGGCGGAGGCTCCCGCCGGCCACGCCTCATGAGCACGCGTATCCAGACAAGCGTGTCGCTTGTAGCGTCCAGCCAGATCTTCAACAGGCCACGCCAGCCGTCGCGCCATCCACAGTCGATCGCGATCCGATAGCCGATCTTCGCGAGCGGACGCAGCAAAATGCCCATGACATAGGCGCTGGGATCTGTCGGTCTTTGCAAGTGCCGGCTCTCGAGCCGGGCATAGCTCCATACGTCTGACAGAGCCTCGCCCATCGTGGTCGCCAGCTCGTGCTCGAGATCCCCGTCCAGGATGGTCGGGCGCTCTGCCTTCTCGAGGCCCTCATGCACCGCCCGCGACTGATCGTGGCGGTAGGAGCCGCGGCGAAACAGTCTGGAGCGGTACGCCGGATACTTCGCCGACGGTCCGAGCACGCCGCCGAGGAACCGATTGCGCAGCGCGCACACGGCTATGTCAGGGCCAGCTCCCCGCTCGGCCAGCAGTGCTTCGATGCTGCGCCTCAACACGGGCGACACGCGCTCGTCGGCGTCCACCTCGAGGATCCACTCGCAGGTGGAGGCGTCGATCGCGACATTGCGCTGGCGCGCATATCCGGGCCAAGGATTCTCGATGACTCGCGCACCAGCCCGCTGGGCGATCTCCACGGTACGGTCGGTCGACCCGCCGTCCACCACGATGATCTCCTCGCAAAAGGCCACGCTCGCAAGCGCTCCCGGTAGACGGTCCTGCTCGTTCTGGACGATCAGGCACGCGGCCACGCGCTCTCGCTTGGCTGGTGAGGGCTCTCGGATCGGTGCGTTCTCGGTCGAGGAATCAGATGTCGGCATTGCCCGATGCCACGTGCGGTCTGCGGCGGCGCTGCAGAGATGAGCGAACGGCGCCCGTGACGCGCTGCCCGGCGAGCCACCCATCGTCGCGAACACGGCGTAGGAATCCATTGCCCGCGACGTTGAAGCGACGAGCCATGCGCGTGGGGTCCGCGCAGTCGCAGCGCAGCCGGCGGACGCGTCCGCTGCACACCTCGTGTGCGGCACGACGCAGGCTCAGGCCCTTCTCAGCTGGCAGATGCCACAGGCCCAAAGCCAGCGGATCGTCGATCTGGGGCGCGCCGTGTCGAGGCCCCGTCCAAATGCGCCGGGCGACTGCGGAGAGATCGTGATAGCGCACGAGGCCAAGTGCTCCCGCGAGTGTGAGCAGCTGCTCCTCGGTCGGAAGCACCTTGTTGACGTGAGCAAGCCGCTCATCGAGCGCATCGCACGTTGCCACGAGCGCTCGCAGCGCGTCCGGGGTGCCGCTCAACAGCTCTCCGCCGATCCAGGGGGGCGGTTGCTCGAGGCCGCCATCTCCACCAAGCTCGCATGCCAGCTCGCCGATCTCTTTACGCGTGCGGCCCACAGCGGCCGCGTCGGCGACCAGCCAGTCGGGGTCGTAGGGGGCCTCGATCGCTCCGATCCGATCCTTCGCGGGAGCGCTTGAGAACATCAGATCCGCGTTCGGCCACACACAGTCCAGGTCGGTCAGCCAAAGCTGTCGCTCCTGCGGTTGCCCTTCGACGGCGGCGAGAATCGCGTCGAGCACATAGCGAGAGGCCATGAACATCTCGCTGCCGTCTGTCGGGCGGCGAGAGTAGTCGGCGTGAATCATTTGCACGCCCAAAGCGTCAAGTCGCTCGAGCAGCTTGACGCCGGATCGGCCGAGGATCCGCCGGTCCTCCAGATTCGTGGCAAGCGCCAATGAGCAGTCCGCGTCGCGCAAGCGCAGTGATGCGGCCTGCGCGATGGCGCACTCCAGATAACGGCACGCCACGCGCGTGGCGGAAGCGGAAGAGCGTGAGGAGGGATAGAAGAAGGCCTCGTCTCGCGCGTGTACATAGAGGTACTGGACGATCAGAGGGCTCAGGTTGGTGTCCATCGACTCTATGTTCGTGTCGTCCCCGATCGCACCTTCGAGCAGAGGATACAAGCGCCTCGCGCCTCCAAGTGGACAATGCAGGCTCCATTCGACATCCGATCGAGTTGCATCCGGGTACTCGTCTTTGCCGTGATAGACAATGTGCCGCCTATGAAGATCGTAAGCATCATGACGACCAGCTCGAGCGGTGGCGCCGAGTTTGCCGCCGTCGAGCTGTTGCAGGCGCTCGGGGTCCGAGGTCACGACACGGTGATGCTCACCGACATGAGCGACATCGGGCGCGACACAGATGTGCCGGTGCATTCCATCGATATCGGACCCAAGCTGTCGGTCAGCGCCTGGTTAGGACTTGCGCTGAGATGGCCGCGCTTGCTGAGGCGTCTGCGCCAAGCGCTGCGAGAGCAGGAGCCCTATGACGTGCTGCTGGTCCACTACAAGAAGGAGCAATTGCTGGCACGTATGCTGCCCCGCCGCATGAGGCGCATCGTGGTGTGGGCCGAGTGGGGACCGGTGCCGTTTCCGTTGCGCAAGGGCCTGCCGCGTCTCGCATACCTGGCGGCCGCGCGAGATGCTCGTCTGGTGATGTGCATCTCGCAGGGAACGCTTGACTCGGTCAAGTCGGTCGGCGTGA
Source organism: uncultured Solirubrobacterales bacterium (assembly GCA_963776985.1). GTDB lineage: Bacteria > Actinomycetota > Thermoleophilia > Solirubrobacterales > Solirubrobacteraceae > Palsa-744. The sequence goes on along the minus strand of CAVZOV010000004.1, from coordinate 1,165,141 downwards.
GACCGGACAAGTTGGTGGTGGTGCCAAACGTGCTGCGCACCGAGGACATCCGCTACACGGCCGAGGGGAGGGAGCGGGTGCGTCGCGAGCTGGGCATCCCCGCGGACGCATTCATCGTGGGATGCATCTCGCGCTTTCACCCCAAGAAGCGCAACGACGTCGTGATCGAGGCCGTGTCGCAGCTGCAGGACACCCGTGTCCACCTGATCCTCGCGGGCGCCGGTGAGACCGAAGCACAGCTGCGCGAGCTGGCGACGCCGTTGGGCGAGCGCGTGCACTTCATCTCGACTCCAGGTGAGGAGGTGGCCGACGTGCTGTCCGCCTTCGACGTGTCCGTGTTCTGCCCCAGCCCCACCGAGGGGGCGCCGCGAGCGGTGATCCTTGGGATGTTGGCCTCGCGCCCGTGCCTGTCGACAGGTGCTGAGGGCGTCGCCGACATGATCACTCCGGAGTTCGGAGGGATCGCCTCGCCCGAGAACGATCCGGTGTCGCTGCGACCGTTGCTCGAGCGCTATCTGGACGATCCGCGACGAGTCGAGCTTGAGGGCGCCGCGGCCCGCGCCTACGCCGAGCGAACCTACGCGGCGCCGGTGGTGGCCGAGCGGATCGAGGACCTCTTCAGGCGGGCAGGAGCGGCTTGAGCAGTGGCTCAGGGTCCGCTTATGTCGGGACCCTTACGTATCATCGGCCGCCAGCGATGACTGTCGATACACAGCTTCAGGGTCTCCGGTTCGGTCAACCGCGATGAGCCGTGCCGTGATCCTCGCGGGGGGCGAGGGAACTCGTCTGCGCCCATACACGACTGTGCTGCCCAAGCCGCTGATGCCGATCGGCGACCGTCCGGTGCTCGACATCGTCGTGCGTCAGCTCAAGGCCCATGGATTCGAGCGGATAACGATCGCGACGGGCTATCTCGCCGAGCTGATCGAGGCGTTCTTTCGCGACGGCGAGGGCTACGGGATCCCGATCGACTACTACCGCGAGCACGAGCCGCTCGGCACCGTCGGGGCGCTGGCGCTGATCGACGGGTTGGCCGACGATCATGTGCTTGTGATGAACGGCGACGTGCTCACCGACATCGACTACGGCGCGTTGCTTCAGCACCATCGAGACAGCGGCGCCGCGGCCACGATCGCGACCAAGACGCGCCAGGTCCAGATCTCGCTCGGTGTGCTGCGCTTCGGCGAGGACGGCGATCCCACGCTGCTCACCGGCTACGACGAGAAGCCGTCGATCGACTACACCGCGAGCATGGGCGTCTACTGCTTCGCTCCACGCGCCCTTTCCCACATCGATGCGGGCGCGCGACTGGATTTTCCCGATCTGATCCTACGTTTGATCGCCGCGGGCGAGACGGTGAGAGCATGGCCGAGCCAGGACTACTGGCTCGACATCGGCCGCCACGACGACTACGAGCAGGCCCAGGAAGAGTTCGAGTCGGTCCGCGAGCGGCTCATCCCACCCGACTGAGAGCATCGCGGATGACCTCCACGACGGTGTCCACCGCCGTCTCGTCCATTGAGGCGCTCAGCGGCAGCGCGCAGTGACGGTCAGCCACCTCGGCCGCCCGTGGGAGCCCGTCGGGCGGCGCGTACTGACGATACCCAGTGAAGCTATGCAGCGCTGGGTACCACGTCGTCTGGATGCCGTTCGCCTTGAGATCGTCGCGAAAGCGGTCGCGTGTGTCACGGTCGCCTAGCAACACGGGGAAAGCAAAGTGTGAGGCGCGCGCTACCGCCTCCTCGTCGAACGCCAGCTCGATCCCGACGACGTCCGCAAGACGCTCACGGTAGGCGCGCACGGTGGCGCGCCGTGCTGCGATGGCTTCATCGAGGCGCGCCAAACGACTCAGCCCGAGTGCGGCGCGCGGCTCGTCCAAGCGGAAGTTGAAGCCGATGTCAACCACGTCATAAGCAGGATCGTGACCGCGATGGCGATCCCAGGTGCTGCTCGTCATGGCATGCGAGCGAAACAACCGCACACGTGCATCGAGCGCCTGGTCGGCGGTGGTGACCATACCGCCCTCGCCAACGCACAGCTGCTTCTTGGAGAAGAAGCTGAAACAGCCCAGCTCCCCGACGGTGCCCACCTGGCGTCCGGCGTCATCGACGTGTGCTCCGATCGCCTGTGCGCAGTCCTCGATCAAGACGAGCCCATGCTCGTCGCACAGCTCGCGAAGCGCAAGGATCTCGGCCGGGTAGCCGCAGAAGTGCACGGCGATCACCGCCTTCGTGCGCGCGGTGATGCGGAGCGCGACATCCTCAGGGTCGATGTTGAATTCCTGTGGGCTGCGCACGTCGCACAGAACCGGCTCGGCTCCCACGTAGCGCGCCGCGCTGGCGCTCGCTACGAAGGTGAAGGCCGGCACGATCACCTCGTCGCCGGGGCCGACTCCGGCAGCCAGGCAGGCGAGGTGCAGAGCAGCAGTCCCACTCGACACCGTCGCCGCGTGGGGGACGCCAACATAGCCGGCGAGCGCCTCCTCGAATGCCTTCGTGCGCGGACCCATCGTCAGCCAGCCGGAGCGCAGACAGTCAAGCACCGCCTCCACGTCCTGCTCGGGCATCGCGATGTCGGTGAGTGGCACGCGCCAGTCGTTCATGGGCTCAGTACCTCGGCGAGCGCCGCGACGACCCTGTCCTGATCGTCGTAGGTCATGTGGGGATAGAAGGGCAGCGTCAGCTCGGTGCGCGAAGCAAGCTCGGTGATCGGTAGCGAAAGCTTCGGGAAGCGCTCGCGGTAGGCCGTGAACCGGTGGATCGAGGGATAGAAGATGCTGGTCTGGATGCCACGCTCACGCAGGCTGGCGCTGACAGCCGCCTGGGTGCCGTCGCGCTCGAGCATGATCGGCATCACGTAGCAGGTGGAGCTGGGTACGTCGGCGTCCTCGAAGGGGACTATCAGCCCGTCCAGCTTTCCCAGCAGGCTGCGATAGCGCAGCGTGCAGCTCGCGCCGGCGCGCGATGTCGGCCTCCAGTCGCCCAAGCCGGGAGAGCAGCAGCGCGGCGCGTGGCTCATCGAGGCGGTAGTTGAAGCCGAGTCCAGTCACGTCGTAGGTGTCGGTGCGCCCGCTGTGACGATCCCATGTGCCACTCGTCATCGCGTGTGAGCGGCGCGAGCGCACGAACGCGGCGACCTCGTCGTCGTCGGTGCACAACAGACCGCCCTCGCCGACTGACAGAACCTTGTTTGAGAAGAAGCTGAAAGCGCCCGCCAGTCCCCAGGTGCCGAGCTTGCGGCCGCCGAGCATCGCGCTCGGCGCGTGCGCGACATCCTCGATCAATGCGATCCCGTGCTTGTCGCACAGCGCGCGCAGACGGTCCGCCGCGGCGGCGTAGCCGGCGAAGTGCACGACGCACACCGCCTTCGTGCGCGGGGTGATCCGCCGCGCTACGTCCTCGGGATCGAGGCTTGGGTTCTCACGCGAGAGGATCTCGGCAAAGACCGGCGTGGCGCCGCAGTAGAGGACAGCGTTGGCGGTTGCCGCGAACGTGAACGAGGGTACGATCACCTCGTCTCCCGGACCGACGCCAGCGGCGAGGTAGGCGAGGTGAAGCGCCGCGGTGCAACTCGAGACCGCGATCGCGTGACGTGCGCCGAGATGGGCGGCAAACGCCTCCTCGAAGGCTGCGGTGCGCGGCCCGAGCGTCAGCCAGCCCGAGCGCAGTGTCTCAGCAACCGCCTGGAAATCCTCCTCCTCCAGACGCAGGTCGAACAGCGGCAGCTCGGGGAACGCTTCAGTGGCGGCCATGGCTCATTGCGGTGTGCCGCGACGCTCAGGGGATGTTGCGGTAGCGGCCGTCGAAGGGATCCCCGAAGGCCTCGGCGTCAAGAGCCGCGATGATCTCGGCGATACCGTCGGGCACCGTCATCAGCGTCTCGAATCCCAGCTCCGTGCGGATCTTGTCGAAGCTCACCTTGTAGTCGCGCGGGTCCTCGTCACGATGCACGTAGGAGATCTTGCCGCGATCGATCTGCTTGCCGATCTCCTGCACCAGGTCGAGCTTGCGGTAGTTCTCACCCGAGCGTCCCGCGTTGAAGACCATGCCGGCGACCTTCTCGGCCGGGGCCTCGAGCACGGTGCGTACCGCGCGGGCCGCGTCGCGCACGTGAATATAGGGACGCCAGAACTGCTCACCGAAGACTTCAAGCTCGCGGTCGGCCCACAGTTCGCGCGTGAACTCGTTGACGGTCAGGTCGAAGCGCATCCGTCGTCCCACGCCATACACGGTCGCAAAACGCAGGCAGGTGGGCTTGGTCGCGCCCGTGCCGCCACCCAGGATCAGCTGCTCCATCCCGACCTTCTGCTCGGCATACAGCGACACCGGGCGCAGCTCGCCTTCCTCGGTGATCGGCACGTTGGGATCGGCCATGCGCCCGTAGTTGGAGCAGGTGGAGGCGAACACCAACCGCTCCACGCCCGCGTCGTTCGCATCGGCGACGAGCGCGCGAGTGGCCTGGACGTTGACATCGTCGGAGACCTTGGGATCGAGAGCGCAAGCGGGGTCGCCGACGATCGCGGCGAGGTGCACGACCGCCTCGGCGCCGCTCAGAGCGCGCTTGCGTGCGTCCTCGTCGCGCACGTCGGCGCGAATCACCTCGACGCCCGCCTGTGCCTGCTCGGCGGCGATGTCCTCCTGGCCATGCAGCAGCGAATCGAGGACACGCACCTTGCGCCCAGCCTCGCGCAGCTCTTGGACAAGCAGTGCGCCGATGTAGCCGCTACCGCCGGTGACCAACGTCGTATTGCCCACTTGATCTTCCCTTCTGTCGTGCCGTCTGTGGTCGTGCCGCCTCGCCACGGCCAAGGTTTTGCCCGGCCAGCGATTACCGAGCGCGGAACGACGCACGCGGGTGTGGGACGGGGCTTATGCTAGTCGCATCATCGGCAGAGCCTGGGCGTGACTGTAGGCCCTCAGGCCCGGCCGACGGTGGCGTTGCGAAGGTGCTCGATCAGGATCGGGAATTGGCGCTGGGCGTCGTAGCGCTCCTCACAACGCGCGCGTGCGCGCCCTCCCAACTCGCCGCGACGATCGGGATTCCCAAGCAGAGCACGGAGAGCGTCTCCCAGGGCACGTCGATCGCCGTGAGGGACGATCACCCCAGCCTTGCCGCCGCTGAGCATGTCGGGTATGCCGCCGACATCTGTTGAGATAACCGGAGTCCCACAGGCCATCGACTCGAGCACGGCCCAGGGATTGGTGTCGCCGTAGGTCGGCAGGCACATCAGGTCCGCCTGTTGCTGTAGATCCAGCAAACGCGGATCGGACGGCATCAGCCGATGAACGCGGATGCCTGCTCGCTCCGGCACGGGCGCGGGTGTGACGATGTCGAGGTCGACGTCCCGGCCGATTGCATCGCCAAGCGCGGCAAGCAGATCCTCGCCTCCCTTCTGGGCAAAGCGCCCGCCGACGAACAGCACCCTGGGGCGTGGGCGCTCGCGACGCTCGACCGGGCGATAGCGACTCAGGTCGATCCCCGGGTGGTACTCGACTATACGTGCCGTGGGCGCCTCGCGTTCGAGCGTCCTGCGCGTCCAGGCCGTCCTTGCGAGCACCAGCGCTGCCGCTCGCAGGGCTCGCCGCTCAAGCGCCCGACTTGGCGCGATCGTGAGCGGCGCATAGGGTTGCGTGGGGCGCCATGCGGGCATCGCCCACCAGTCATAGGCACTGGTGTCTGTCGCCAGCACCACCGGCACTCGACGCATCGTCGCGATCATCCCGAAGGAAATCGCATGGCTGTACACGTGCACGACATCTGTAGGCCACACCGCCAGCTCGCGATCGAGTTGGACGCGGGCTCGAGTGGACTCCACGAGGTGCCATCGCAGCGTCTGGAAGTCAAGTCCCGCGCTCGCCAACGGCTTCAGCGGATGCCCGGCAATCATTTCCGCTCGGCGGCTCATCGGGCTCAGCGACGCGAAGCGGGCCTCGACTTCGGGTTGACTCTCAAGGCCGCTGCGCAACGCCGCATCGAGCTGCGCGTGTCCCAGGACGTGCGTTCCGAGGTTGCCCTCGTTGAAGAACAGAACGCGCATCGAGCGCGGATCGTACCCTCAAGCTCGCTCGGTTCGCAGGGAGCGCAACTCCTCCATGTTGACTATCCGTGTCAATAGCAGGCCGGCGGCGTAAAACAGTACGCCGAGGATGCCGGCGGGGAATAGCCCGAGTGGCCTTGCGAGGAACATCACGCCGGTCATCGCGGCGGCCAGCGCCACGGTGCGCAACAGCTTCCACGGTGACAGTCGCAGGTGCAGCTTGTGCAAGCTGGTGCTCAGCATGAGGGTCATCGTAAGGATCTCGGTCGCCACCGTGGCCCAGGCCGATCCAAAGGCCCCATAGGAGGGGATCAGTACCAGGTTGAGTGCCACATTGAGAGCCGCTCCGACGCCGGAGTAGAGCGCCAGCCGCCACTGCATTTTTACGATCGGAGCGAGGAAGCCGGCGAGCGATCCGAAACAGATCGACACGAACGCGATCATCAATATCGGCAGCACGCCACCCGCACGGTGGAAGTCCGCTCCATAGAGCAGGTGCACGATCTGGTCGGACAGCGCGATCGTGCCGGCGAGGATTGGCAGCGAGATGACTCCCATCATGTCCGCGCATATCTGCACCAGGCGACGGACTCGCGCGGGATCGCTGAGGTGCACCGCCGAGAGCACCGGGAAGAAGGACACCATTACCGCGGTGGGCAGGAAGCCCAAAGGGCTTAGAAAGCCGTAGGCGGCGCCGTAAATACCCGCTTCGTGCTGCCCGGATATCTGCAGCAGCAGAACAGAGTCGAGTTGGTAGTAAACGGTTATGAACACGCCGGCGATGCCGAGCGGGATGGCCACGCGTGTGAGTGGTCCCCACAAGCGCCGACCGGCCCTCCAGGCGATATGGGCAAGCCGGCGGGTGGCCAGCAGTTGACAGAGCGATGTGAGCGCTATCAGCAGCGTGTAGGCGATCGCGAAGCCGACGACGGACGCGTGCGCGATTGCAAGGAAGGTCACAGCGCCGAGCCACACGAAGCTCTGCAGCACGGTGAAAGACAGCGCAAGCCCGGAACGCAGGCGCGATTGAAAGACCGCCATCAGTGTCGCCGCGCCCGTGGAAAGGATCGTCGTGGCGAGAATCAGCGCTGTGGCATATGCGTCTCCCTGGTTGGTCAAAAACAGCGGAATGCAGATGACACAGGCGACGGTTGCAACCAGCGACAGGGCGGTGCGTGCGCCTGCCAGCGCTCCCAGCCATTCCGACTCTCGCTCCGGCTCGGCGGCCATCCGTTGCATTGCCGCGGTGGTGAAGCCGAGATCTGTGAGCACGCTGAAAAGGGCCACAAAGCTCGACACTCCACTCCAGACCCCATAGCCGTTGGGGTCCAACGTGCGTGCGGTCAGCGAGACGGTCACCACACTCACGCACAGCGTGATCACGCGGGCTATGAGCTGTACGACGACGTTGGAGACGATGTGCCGCCCTCCCGCGAGGCTGGCATCGCCGGCCGCGCCGCTCTGTAGCAAGCGGCGCGGGAGCGCCATAGCCCTCGTCAGCATGCGGCATACTCTCGCAGCCTTGCGTGTTTTGGTCGTTCTGCCTTCTGTGCCACTGCCCGAGGGGGGCGCGGCCGCAAGATGCTCTCTCGCGTTGCTGCACGGGCTTCGATCTCACGGTGTCGAATGTCGGGCGCTCGCCGCCAACATCGGCTCCATGCCGCTGGACGATCCGCCGGCGGATCTGGACATCGAGGTGATCTCGCTGGCGCCGGTGACACCCTGGCAGGGTCGGCGCGACCGCCTGCTGTCTCCCAATGGCCTGCTTGCCAGGGGCGAGTTCGCGGCGCGTGTGGGCGTCCTGTCGGACGGGGTCGACGTTGTGCACTTCGTCGAGCCGCAGGCGGCGGTCGCGATCCCGCACGCCAAAGCTCCGGCGGTCGCTCAGATTCACTTTCGGACACGCCGTGACCGCGGAATCGGGGCGCCGTGGCGACGCGCGAGCAGGGATGCGCTCGAGCTTGTTCGCGCCGAGCGCCGCGTTTGTCGTGGCGCTCGCTGGCTGCTCGCCAACTCCGCTGAGGTTGCAGCCGAGCTGACCCTGGTGGCACCGCACGCACAGGTGGCATGTGCGCCGCTCGCCCTGGACGAGCGCTATTACACGCCGCGGGCGACCCTCGATTCGTCGGTGCTCGGGCTGATCGGCACGGCCGGCTGGCCCCCGACGGCAAAAGCCGTCGAGCGCCTGCTGAGAGATGTCTGGCCGCGTGTGCTCGAGCGGCGCCCGCAGGCGAGGCTCCTACTGGCTGGGACGGGAATGGAGCGCTCCACGTTCCCGGAGCTGCCCGAGTGTCCTGGTGTGGAGTGGCGCGGGCGTGTGCCTTCGGCCACAGATTTCCTGCGTGAGCTTGGTGCGCTGTTGTATCCGCTGACGGCGGGCAGCGGTTTGAAGGTCAAGGTGCTCGAGGCGCTGGCGCTCGGCATACCGGTGGTGACCACGCCGGATGGCGCAGAGGGCCTGGGAGCGCACGGTGGAGTCGCGGTCGAGAGCAGCGACGAGCGAATCGTGGGGGCTACTTTGGAGCTGCTCGAGAATCCGCAAGCTCGCCGTAGCATGGGCGATGCCGCCTATCGCACCTATGTGGATCACCATACGCCGGCGGTTGCCACCGAGCCGGTCATTGACCTCTACGAACGCATGCTTGCGTGAAGTCGACACGGCGCCTGCGCTTGCTGGCCTACACCGACTCGCCCGAGGTCGGTGGGGCCGAGCTTGCGCTCGGATATCTGCTCGGAGCGCTCTCGCGGGAGATCGATGTTGGCGTGCTTGCCACCGACTCGAGCGTAGCCAGCACGATCGTCGCTTCGCGTGCCGGTGCCGCGGCGATGACGGTGCGCCGTCCGCGTGGGCTCGGCGACTGGAGCGCCCTGCGCGAGCACGCCTCCGCTGTCCGTGCGTTCGCTCCTGACATCGTGCACGCGAATCAGGCGTGGCCATGGGCCTGTGGCTATGGCGAGCTGGCTGGTCTTTTGAGGCGCGGGACACGCGTGCTTGCCGTCGATCACCTACCGCTCGCCGTGGGAGTTCCGCGGATCCGCAAGCTGGGACGGAGGCTGCTGATGCGTTCGGTGAGCGCCCACGTCGCGGTGGGCGATCGCTGTGCGCGCATGGTGGAGGAGATCGTGGGCCTGTCGAGAGACTCGGTGCTCGCCGTGCCCAACGGTGTGCCGCCGTGTGCTTTGGCGTCCGCTCCTCGCACGCACAGCGCGGGTATCGTGATCGGCTCGCTCGGGCGCTTGACCGTGCAGAAGGACTACGAGCTGCTGGTACGGGTATTGCCGATGCTCCCGGACGCGCGGCTGGTGCTGGTCGGCGATGGTCCTGAGCGGCCTCAGCTCGAGCGAGTGGCGCGTGAGCTGAAAGTCGCGGATCGGCTGAACGTCACGGGCTGGGTCTCAGACGCGCCACGCCGGCTCGACGAGTTCGACGTCTTCGCGCTGCCTTCGCGCTGGGAGGGGATGCCGCTGAGCATCCTCGAGGCGATGCACGCGGGTCTACCGGTCGTTGCGACGGACGTTGGCAGCGTGGCGGAGGTGGTGGTCGATGGGGATAGCGGGTATGTCGTGGCCCCGGGCGATCTTGCGGCGCTGACGGATCGACTACAGCGCCTGCTCGGCGCGCCCGCGCTGCGCCACAGCATGGGCGAGCGAGGACGGGCGCTCGCCCGCGAGCAGTACACCGATGCGGCGATGGCGCGGCGCTACGAAGCCGTCTATGGGCAGTTGGTCAACTGGTGGCGGCCGGCGTAGCCAGGAAGTTCCAGATCGGCTCGTTGAACGTGGTCTGGAAGTGCTCGCGTGAATACGGCCCGGCGCCGTCCAGATCGAAGATCCGCAGCCCCGCGCCGTCAAGCAGATCAAAGACCTGTGTGGGCTGGGTGCCATACAGGTCGGCGCCCCCGGCTCCGTGCTCGAACAACACAAACGGCTGGTGGCGCTGCAATGTCTCGATCGCTCCCTGCAGCACGCCCAGCTCGGCGCCCTCCACGTCGATCTTGATGAGCGCCGGCGCCGGTCCGTCCGCGAGCACGTCGTCCAGGCGCTCGGTTCGCACCGACACTCGCTCAACCGGTTTCGTCCCCGCCGGTAGATCGTCCCGCTGCAGCAGCCCGCTGTAGGCCGGCGCGTCGGGGACATGCGTGAACTCCGCCGTTCCCGCCGTGTCCGACACGGCGGAGCGACGCACGTCCACGTCGGGAAATCTCCTCGCCAGGAGATCGTGCAGGTGGGGGATCGGCTCAAACGCAACGTGATGGCCACGTGGTGCGATCCGCACGATCGATTCGAGCACGGCCCCTTCGTTGGCGCCGACGTCGATGGCCCTCGAGTCGATCCGCAGGGCGGTCGCGAGAACCATCTGCATCGCATGCTCGTCGCGCAACTCCCTGCGCGAGTGCACCCCGAAGGCCGCGCGCGCCTCGCGGACGCGCCCCATCACTTCTCGCGCCTGCTCCTCTCGTCCGAGACGGGTCGCCGCGATGCGCCCGGACCGGCGGAGGCCGGCCGTTGTTGTCCGTAGGATGGAAGTCATGCCGCCGAGATGCTACAGAGGACCCGGCCTCCCAGGCCGCTACCGGCGGCGCGTTTTTAGCGTGGGCTCAGCAGGGAATACAGCTATCCAAGGCCCGGCCTACATTCCGGCTTCATGGCAATGCTCAAGCATGATTGAGCCGCAGACGATGGGATCACGGTGATGGTCCATGCTGCCCCAAAGAACCGCGGTCCGATCGCGGAGCTGATCGCATGAGCGCCGCTGAGCGCTTTGAGCGCGCTCGCGAGAACGAGAGCTTCTCAAGCACGATCAATGTCCTGCGGCGTCGCTGGCCATTGATCGTCGGCATAGTGGCGGTATGCGTGCTCATTCTGGTTGTTCAGCACGAGCGCGCTGGCAAGAGCTACGCCGCCACAGCGAGCGTCGCTTTTCAAAGCACGACACTGCCGGACGCGGCTCTTCAAGTGAGTGCCTCCGGCAGCGGGGAACCACTGCGCGACGCGGCGACGGAAAACCTGATCGCGCACTCCTCCGAAGTCGCGGAGGGCGTGCGTCGTCAGCTGCACATATCGACCTCGGCGGAAGAACTGCTGGATGAAGTGAGTGTCGAATCGGCACCCGACGCCGACGTGTTGCATTTCACGGCGAGCACCAGCGATCCGCACTACTCGGCGCGATTGGCGAACGCGTTTGCGAGTCAGTACATAACCTTTAAGGCGGCCGCTCAGGTTGCCACCATCGAAGCCGCTCAGCACCAGCTTCAGCAGGAGATCGACGCACAGCCGGCGGGGTCCTCCGACCGCATCGCGCTCGAACAGTCACAGCAGCGCCTCGGTGGTCTGCGAGCGGTTGCCGGTGGCGGCGCCAACATCATCGGGCTCGCCACGGCTCCGACGTCGCCTTCGGGAACAAAACTCTCGACCACAGCCATCATCGGAGTACTGGTAGGGCTGGCGATCGCCTTCTCGGTGATCTTCCTGCTGGAGTCTCTGGACAGGCGGATCAAGACGATCGAGGAGTTCGAGCAGGAGTACCGGCTGCCGGCCCTGGCGGGCGTGCCGCAAAGCGCCTTCTCCTCGCCGATGGCCAGGGACCGGGCCGCGGGCCTGGAGCCGTTTCGCATCCTGCGCAGCGCACTCGATTTCACAGCTGTCACCAGGCAGATCGACACGCTGCTCGTTACCAGCGCGGTGTCTGGAGAGGGCAAGACGACGGTGGCCGTCGATCTGGCTCACGCGATTGCGCTGACCGGTCGCAACACCGTGCTGGTGGAGTTTGATTTGCGTCGTCCGACCTTTGGCACTCACTTCCAGCTGCGCGCGACCGACGGCCTCACATCGGCGATCGTTGGGCGTAAGGAGGTCGGTGAGCTGCTCGTGCAACCGTTTCCGGATCTTCCGAGCCTGCTCGTGCTGCCCGCGGGACGTATGCCGCCGAATCCCTCGGAGCTGCTCGGCTCGCCGAGCATTGGGGAAATCCTCACAGAGCTGGCGGTTGACGGGACCTTCCTGGTTTTGGATGCCCCCCCGCTAAATCCAGTGTCCGATGCACAGGTGCTGCTGAACAATCACGCGATCAACGCCGCGATTGTGGTCGCCAGGGTGAATCGGACCACGCGCGAGGAGGTGCGTCGCGCTCATGCGATTCTCTCGCGTCACATGGTCGAGCCGGTTGGACTGGTGGTCACCGGTCTGCGCGACTCCGCACGTTATGGCTATGAAGCCTACGAGGCCAATGGCCCAGTCACACTCCAGGCTGGTGAGGATTTGCTGCCGGACCCCCACGCCAGCTCCACACTGCGGCGCCCAGCTCGCTGAGGAACAGACCAATGGGAGTCATGGTGCGGCGCCTTCGTGTAAGTGGGGTTGGCGTCGGCGATCTGCGCGTAGCGGCGATCGGCAGCCTTGCCACGGCGCTGATCGCCGGGGTGGCGGTTCACAAGGCTGGATTGGCGGGAGTGCTGGCACCGCTGGCGGTGGTATGCACGCTGATTTTGCTGCGCCGACCGGTAACGGCAATCGTTGTCGTGCTGGCGCTCACGATTCTGTGCGAGGGCCCCACCTTTGGCTTGTTCAAATTCACCTCGAACCTGTACATCGAGATTTACAAGGGCATGACCCTTGTGGACCTGCTGATGCTGCTTGCTGTGGTGGTGATCGCCCTGGATGCGATCCGTCACCGCCGTCGGATGCGGATTCCCCGCCCTCTGCTCCCTGGCTTCGTGTTGCTCTTGCTGGGGATGATCGCCGGCGCCGTCACAGGTCATGCGGCGGGCCTGGGTTTGGGCCTGCGCCAGTTGGTGTTGCTGGAGATCGTGCTCTTGTCTCTGCTGTTGCTGCCGGTTGCGATAGCCAATTTGCACATCGAGCGCAGGCATCTGTTGGCGCTGCTCGGCGGCGCCCTGGCGCTGACGATCTTCAAGGCGGTGCTTGGCCTGATCGAGGTGGCCGGTCACTACGGGGAACCAATCGAAGGCACCGCGACGCTCACCTATTACGAACCCGCCGCCAACTGGTTGATCATGATCGCGCTCTTGACGATCTTTGCCGCCGTCGTGGCTCGCGCCAAACCGCCGCTGTGGATGCTGCTGGGCAGTCCCCTGCTCCTCGCCTGCCTTGTGCTGTCTTACAGGCGTTCCTTCTGGATAGCGGCCGTGCTCGGCCTGCTGCTGGTGTTGCTGTTCGGCATCTCACCCACCGGCCGGCGACTGCTGGTGCCAACGGCCCTTGTCATCGCAGCATCAGTGTGGGTGCTTGGATCGATCCACTTTCAAACGCAGCTTCCAGTGGTCAAACGCGTCGAATCGCTTGCCCCGTCGAAGCTGACGACAAATGTCCAGGACCGCTATCGCCTCGACGAGCGTGCGAATGTGCTGGGCGAGATCCGCGCGCATCCAATCACGGGACTGGGGCTGGGCGTACCGTGGCAGGCATCGGTTCAACCGCTATCTGTAGAACACGAAGAAGGGCGGCAGTATGTGCACTTCGCGGCGCTGTGGTACTGGCTCAAGCTCGGAATCCTCGGGTTGGCCGCGTACATCGCGATCATGGTTGGCGCCGCCGTGCTCGCTTGGCGTGTGTGGCGACATAGTGCTGAGCCGTTGGTGCGGGCCTTTGGTCTTGCGTCCCTGTGTGGGATTGCTGGTCTTGTCACGATCGAGACGACCGCCAGCTTCACCGGCATCGACGCGCGTTTCACCGTCCTGTTCGGCGCGCAGCTCGGGATTCTGGCTCTGCTCGACCGCACTTCGCGTGGGCGGACGGTGTGAGAGCTTGGCCGTGCACCTCGATCGCGGCCCGTGCCCTCGATCGCGACGGGTCTCGGTCTGAGATCTCTACTGGTTGACGGAGAGCAGCGACTCCACGGCTGTCGTGTAAGCCCCCTTGGGAGCTTCGTCGCTCTGCAAGGCTCCGAAATAGGCCTCGCGTTCGGTTGAGGCTCCAGTTGGCTTCAGGTCGTGAGCCTCGTACAAATATACGGTCGCAAGACGGCTTCCGTAGTCTGCGCGCATGGCCGTGACTGTCGCTTCCAGTGTTGTCGCGGCTTCCTGGTAGGTCATGCAGGGGTTGAAGCCGTAGTTGCTTTCCAGGCACCGACCATTGTCGGTGGAGAGGCCCCACTCTGTGACGTCCAGCGGGATGCTGCTGGGTGCGCCGTCAGCCTTCGCCGAGGAGAGGACCTCGTTCATGATCGACTGCCAGTTGGGCCCGTAGGGGTGAACTGTCCATCCGGCGACCAGCTGTCCGAGGTTGGGCACCGCCTTGAACATATTGTCCATCCAGGAGGTTCCGGGCGCGTTGCCAGGATCGCCCTGGGCGAGCATCCCCACGCTGGGGTTCACTGCCTGGATCGATTCCTGTGCTTCCTTGAAGCGGATCGCGTATTCCTGCGCGCGGGTCGCGTAGCCAGAGGCCGCGTCGTTTGAGTATTGATAGCTGTAGCTGGTCTCGTTGCCGAACTCGATGCTCGTGACGGCTGTGCCGGCTGGGAAGGTCTTGCCCTTCCAGGCGCTGCCACCGGGTCCCACCTCCGCGGCCCATGTGCCGAGATTCTTGGCTTCGGCGCTGCTTGGGATGGTTCCGTCGAAGCTTGCCAGCAGCAGCGGTCTAATGCCATCGCGTGCGTAGGCTTCGGCTATCGGCACGATCTGCGACACCGGCGTGTCGATCGCGAACTCCATGCGAGCCGTGTGTGCGCCGAGCTTGTGGATGAACGGAAGCTCGTACATCAGGGCCGAGCCGGCCACAACCCCCATTTCAAACGAGCCTGTTGAGCCGCTGCCTGTCGAGCCACTGGTGCTGCCTGAGCCTGAGCCGGTCGAGCTGCCCGTACTGCCTGAGCTGCCGCTAGCCGCGCCGCTGGAGCCCGTGCCGGCGGAATTGCCGTCGCCTGAGCCACTGTTGCTTGTGCTGCCCGAGCCAGAGTTGGTGCCGCCGGTCGAGCCGCTACCGAGTCCGACCGACAATTCTGGTTTCGATCCAGTTGGCTGCGCCTTTTTGTGCTGGTGATGCGTGCTGCTGGCACTGAGGTCCGCGACGAGCCGATCTGTGCTGGTGAGCTTGCGGCTTGCCTGCCTGACCGCTTGGCGAGCAGCTTTGCAACCCCTGGGGTGCTTGCGCAGGCAAGCTTTCAACGCTCTCGACCTGGAGGCGAGTGTGTGGTGGGTCGCCGCGCGGGCGGTGACGGCGGTGCGCAGGGCGCTGATGGTGGCGACGGGCTGGGAGGAGCCGGCTGCCGTTGCCGCACTGGCTGTCAGCAGGATCAGGCACAGCGCCACGAGCAGTGTGCTCAGCGGCCGCGCTTGCGCCCAATGAGAACGAGGGCGAGTGATTGACATCCGTGTCATCTCCTTCGGAAGCTGGGCTGTCTGCGTGAGACCCCTGGCTTTGCGAGCCCGTCTTGCGACGGGGGTGCCTTTGTCGGGAACTTGTGACGGCGCTTGAGGGAGCTTGGCCCGCCGTCGCCTACTGAATATCTGTAAGAGAGCCTTCGGCCCTATTCCGCCCTTTCTTTAGCGTTTGAGCATGCTCTGGACGCCCCTAAAGAATTGGTAGCCAATTGCGCGCCGAAGCTTGTTAGGGAGACGTCAACCACCCGCGGACCGGCCTCTCTACGGTCGCAGAAGTGCCCCGAGCGCCTCGATCGAGTAGCGCTCCTCAGCGACTCGACGAGCGTTGCGCCCGAGCGCGGGAGAGCCTTTGCGCAGGACGTCGACGAGCTTTTGCGCAAACGCCTCGCCGTCGCCCGCAACCAGGCAATCCACGCCGTCCTGTAGTTGCAAAGCGGCTACGGCTCGTGGCGTGGCAATCACAGGCAGGCCATACGCCAGCGCCTCGATGAGCTTCAGCGGCGTGCCTCCGCCCTGCAGAAGCGGAACGACCGCACAGCGCGCGTTGGCATAGACGTTCGCGAGATCCTCGACAAAGCCGAGACATTCGACCCGTGAGTCCTCGCAAGGCGGGTGCTCGAGTCCCGAGCCAACAAGGGTCAGGCGGGCGTCCGGCAGTTGCGCCCACACGCGCGGGAACACCTCGCTCAGCAGAAACGCAAGACCGTTGCGATTCGGCTCGTAGGCAAAGTTAGCCACGAAGATCGCTTTGAGCTGGGGCGCCAGCCCGGCGACGGGCTGGATCGCTCCAACGTCGACCACGTTGGGCGCGAGCCGCAGTCGCGCCTCTGGGCAAAGCTCGAGCGCGCCTTGCATGTCCGCCTCGCTGACCATCCACGCTTCGCTGAAGCGACGCAGCAATCCGGTCTCAAAGGCGCGAAGCCGTCGCCGCGCACGGTTCCCACCGGTGAGCTGATGACGAAAGCCCGACTCGAGATTGTGGGCGTTGTAGATCACCGAACGCCGCTGAGCGAGCCTCGCGAGCGCCGCCGCCGCGGTCGGTCCGTCGGCGATCACCCTGCCTCGGCTCGGGGCGTCGGCCAGGGACTCCGCCACCGCCGAAAGCTCCGGTGAGATCCCACGAGCGAGACCGTCCGGCACCCCCGCAAGGAGGGCCTTCGCATAAGTGAGCAAGCGTGCGATGCCCCTGGAGGGGACCAGCTCGCACAACTCCACTCCCGGGATCGCCTTGAACGCGTCATCGGGCTCGGTTGGACCGAAGCGCACGTAGAGCAGCGTCAGGCCTCCATGCATCGCAAGCGCGCGCGCGATCCCGTAAGTGCGGACATCCCTGCCGGAGCGCAGGGCGGGAGTGTGGGTGGTTACGAGCAGGTCGCGTGTCTGCTCCTCGCCGTCTCCAGGTTCCTCTCCGGGGGCGTGGCTCATGAGAACGCCGAGCGGCTGCGGTATGCGCGCTGGAACTTCATCGCTTCTCCCTGTCGAGCGCGGATGCTTGCAGGGGTTCGATTGCGGCGGCGATCTCCCCAAGACGCATATCCCACGAATGAGCTGCTGCCGCTCGCGAGCGCTCCAGTCTCCGCTGCTGGCTGTCTCGCTCGAGCGCGTCCTCGAGCAGCCTCGCGATGCCAGCCGCATCGGCGGCGCTGGCCACCTCATCGACATTGGCCAGCGACGGCAGCGGTGTGGCGACGACCGGCAACCCGGCGGCCAGGTACTCGTAGACCTTCATCGGGAAGATGCTGTTGGTGAGCTTGTTGCGCGCATACGGGATCATCCCAGCATCGGCTGCCCGCAGAACGTTGGGGAGCTGCTCGTAGGCGCGCAGCCCGAGCAGGTGGATATTGGGCTCGGCTGCAAGCGTAGATACGTCGGCGCGTGGGTCTCCGGGGCCGACGGGCCCCACCAGCGCAAACGACCAGTCAGGTCGAGCCCGTGCAAGCTCGACCAGCAGCTTCATATCGAGCTTGGTGCTCACCACCGCGCCTGTGAACACGATCCGCGGTGTGGGCAGCTCAGCCATTCCCGGGTCGAGTGGGCCTTCGCGCATCGCCGTGGCGAACAGCTCCGTGTCGGCCACGTTGGGGGTGTAGAGCACATGGTCGGAGATCGCGCTCAGCCGCTCGGCGAGCGCCTGAGCGCTCGCGAGCACGAGGTCGGCGCGTTTTGCAAAGCGTGCCTCAGCGGCCTGGAAGCCGGCCGCGTCGATACCGGGCTGCGCAGCGATGTCATCGACGCAGTGGTAGACGACCAGCTCCGGCGCGAGCGCGTCGAGCAACACCTCGGCCTGCGGCACATACGCCCATAGGATCGGCCGACGCATGCCGAGCTTGCGCGCTGCGCGACGCACGAGTGCCGGCAGCAGCCACGCATTGAGCTTGCGAGCGATCGGGTTGCCGTGAAGGGGGAGCACGAGCGGCGAGATCACGTGCACGCCGTCCCGCTTGCGTGCTCCTCGCAGGCCGTTGCGCAGGCGCGTTGCGATCCGCTTCAGGTCACGCCCGGCGAGCTGAGGGCGACGCAGCCCGAGCGACTCGACGAACAACACTCTGTTCTCGCGCGCGAGCCGCCTCATCAGGTGATGCTGGTTAGTCTGAAGGTCGGTGTCCCAGTCGGCGAACCCCACACACACGATGTCGCGGCCCTGAAGCCGTGGTTGATCGGCCATCGCTGACATGATCCCAGGCCTACAGAACGGGATGGATTTGGATGGGGCGCGCACGGCGCGCCTGCTGTTCGTGCACGAGTTGACAGCGGGCGCCATGCACCACAGCGAGCTGGATACTCTGCAGGTGAGGGCCGCCACGCGGGTGAGGGATGTGCCCGTGCGTACGATCCGCATCGCCCAACAGCTTCGTCACAAGCTCGGCAAGCTCGGCTTCGAGCACGACGTGGTCGCACCGCTGGTGGCGGCACGGCAGGCCGTGCTGGGGGAGCGCGCCGCCGGTCCGCCACGCTTTCTTGTGCGCGTTGACGAGTTTCCCCACTATCTCGCGTGGGACGATCCGGAGCGCTTCGGCACAGAGCGCTTCGAGCGCTTCCACGAGATTCTTGCCAGCGCGGGAGTCCCCTACCTGCTGGCGGTATTGCCGCGCGTAAGCCGTGAGCCTCTGTCACCCCCTGGCTCGCAGTGGCGACCGCTGGATCAGGGGGAGATCGCGATGCTCGCGCGGTTGGCGGGTGAGGGAGTGTCGTTTGGGCTACACGGGCTCACTCATCGCACGCGCTTCGACTCGCCCCGGCGACACTCGGAGCTGTGCGGACTGAGTCCGGTTGCGACCGCCGGCCTGCTCGATACCGGCTTGGAGGAGCTTGCGGCGCGGGGAATCCACCCCAAGGTGTTCGTGCCCCCCTACAACCGCTTCGACGCGACTCAACTCGATCAGCTGGCTTCTCGCTTCGGGGTTGTGTGCGGGGGACCCGAGTCGATCGGTCAGATCGGCTTTCAACGCACACCGCAATGGCGAGGC
Source organism: uncultured Solirubrobacterales bacterium (assembly GCA_963776985.1). Classification (GTDB taxonomy): domain Bacteria; phylum Actinomycetota; class Thermoleophilia; order Solirubrobacterales; family Solirubrobacteraceae; genus Palsa-744. The sequence continues at coordinate 1,146,296 of CAVZOV010000004.1, read as the reverse complement.
GACACGGTCTACCTGCCCTCCTACGCGCCTTTCTACGGTCATGCAGCAGAGGTGTTGCCGGCGGTGCGGTACGCAGTGGAGACCGCCTGTGGCCTGTGGATCCCGATCGTGCTGCACTGGGGATGGGAGGCTGACGCCGGTTGGAGCGAGCTGGAGCAGCTCGCCGGCGCGCTGGCGCCGTACGCGGCCGAGTGGCAGGACTTCCTTGCCGCCATCGATCGCAGCCGGGGCGAGCATGCTTGAGGAGCTGCGCGAGCGCTTCCCGCGGGTGGCGGTCGTCCATGACTGGCTCACGATCCCCGGCGGCTCCGAGGATGTCGTCATAGAGCTGTTGCACATGTTTCCGGGGGCCGAGCTGTTCACCTCGGTCTACGATCCGACGCCGTGGCCGGTCCTGCTCGGGGAACGACCCGTCCATCCATCCCCACTCAACAAGATTCCTGGTGCTGTCAAGCATTATCAAAAGCTGCTGCCGCTGATGACAGCCGCTTTTCACTCATTTGACTTCTCGCGCTTCGATCTTGTGCTGTCGAGCAGTCACGCGTGTGCGAAGAACGTGCGCACCCCGCCGCAGGTTCCGCACGTGTGCTACTGCCATACGCCGATGCGCTACGCCTGGGACGAGAGCTTGCTGGAGGGGGAGGCGATCGGTCGTGCGACGCGACTCGCGCTCCCATTGATGCTGCGTAGGTTGCGCCGCCAGGACGTCGAGGGCGCCTCCTCGCCCGACGTGTTCATCGCGAACTCTCGTCACGTGGCTGACCGCATCCGCCGCTACTACGGACGTACCGCCGAGGTGATCAACCCACCGGTCGAGGTCGATCGCCTGCTCTCGCTGCCGCGCGACCCCGGCGACTACTATCTCGTGTTCGGTCGGGTGGTGCCCTACAAGCACGTCGAGCTGGCGGTGGCCGCGTGCGCCCGTCTCGGCCGTCCGCTGAAGGTCGCCGGCGACGGGCGTGCGCTGTCCTCGGTCAGGGCGGCCGCCGCCGGACACGCCCAGATCGAGCTGCTCGGCCGTGTCGAGGACTCCGAGCGAGACGCGCTCATGGCTGGCGCGCGGGCGTTGCTGTTCCCCGGCGAGGAGGACTTCGGGATCGTGCCCATCGAGGCCCAGGCCGCCGGCCTTCCAGTCATTGCCTACAGCGTAGGCGGTGCATCGGAGACCGTCATCGACGGGCACACGGGAGTTTTGTTCGACCAGCAGAGCGCACTTGGGCTCGCGGCCGCGATCGAACGCTTCGAGGGACTCGAGCTGGACGAGCAGGCGATCCGCCAAAACGCCGAGCACTTCGGCCGCGAGCGCTTCCGTGCCGAGATGGCCGCAGCGATAGAGCGGGCTACCTCAGCACAGCCGACGCACGCCTAGCGCCCGGCGCTAAGGTCGCATGCCAGTGCGACTTGGGACAGTGCTTTGAGAAGCGCTGCAAACGTCATCACACGTCCGATCCAAACAGTTCTTCCAAGAAAAACCGAGTCTTCGGCATCGGCTCCCGAGCCGGGTAGATGCGCGCCAGCAGCTCAAGCACCTCCTGCGCGCTGCGAAGTCCGCACTCGTGGATAAGCATTTCGATATCCTCGTCGTCCTCGCCATAGCGCATCGCCATAAGCTTCATGGCCAGCAAGTACTGGGGTGAAGCCGTCGTTATCTCTATGCCTTGAACATCTGGCACCGGACGTGCCGCCCCGTCCTCGCCCGGCATGAAGCCCTTCGCTGCATCGTTGAGCCAATTCTCGGGCAGGTCGAGGTCCTCAGCAACCTTCGCAGCGGCCTCGTAGATCGAACTCTTGGGCTCGAACACGGCATCGATGTCCTTCGTCACACGCCTCGTGGAGTAGGCGAGTGCCATCGCCGCGCCTCCGACGATGAAGATCTGCCCGTGCACCCCCTTGCTGGACAGCTCATCTCCGAGCGCCTGTAGCGCCCCGACGATCTCGGCGCGCGAAAAGCGTTGTGGGGACTTCTCAGACACGGTCAAACACCTCCCGCGCGATGAACACCCCGTGGCGCGCGAACACGGCCGGAGTGTGGGCCAGCACATATGCCTCGAATGCCGGCTTGCTTGCCACAAACCACCACGGCTCGACGAAGCGACGGGGGTCCTCGACCCAGTTGGGCGCGGGGATTTGCCCCTCGCGTGCAAAAAACTCCGCTGTGCCGGCCAGGGCGGCATCGAAGCGAGCGTCGCCGGTCGATGGCGGCTCCTGCTGTAGAAGGGCGATCTTGCCGGGTGGCGAGGACCCTCTGAAGTCGTCGGCGAAGCCAAACAGGAGCCTCACCGCGTCCTGCTCCCGGTCGTGCTTGAGGTCCTCGGTGATGATCGGGGCGAGTTGCTCGAGCGACGCCGCACCGCGCCGTACGCGCGGATGGGCACATATCTCCAGGTCGTGCTCGCAAGCGTCGAGCAGCCGCGCCAGTGTGGCGATGGTGGGCGTCCGTGCGCCCGACTCGTAGGCCGCGACGGCGGGCTGAGCCGTGCCAGCCCTACTTGCCATTTGAGCTTGCGTGATGCCGGCCGCTTGGCGAGCGTTCTTTATGAGATCGATCGTGCCCATATCCAAAATATACACATTCCGATATGTGCCCCTAGCAGAGTTTTCTACTGTGCCAGTAGAAAAGGCTCGTCGGTAGAAAACTCCGGTTGGCGTCGAGCAACGAAGGTTCGATGCCCGTGGACAAATTGGCTCTACCCCACCGCCCCCGGTCCGCCGCGAGCCGTCGCCGTCGCCGCATCCAGCAACCCCGCGCCATAGTCGGCCTGATCCTGTGGGTCGCCGAGCTTGCGCGTCGTGCGCTTCAGCCGCGTGGTGATCTGCGCGACCGTCGGTTTGCGCCCGAGAATGTTCGCGGCGAGAATCAGCGCCGCGGTGGCCGCCACGTGCGGAGTGGCCATCGAGGTGCCTTCGTAGCCGTTGGGAAACCCAAACACGCGCGGGTTGATGCCCGTGAAGGTCATCTGGAAGATGTCGTGCCCGGCCGGCAGTTCCGGCTCGCAATTGGGGTCACCCGGCAGGCTCATGTCCGGTCCGCCTCCCGGCGCCACGAGCGTGATGCCGCGGCCGTAGTTGGAGTAGCTGGCGAGGCACCCGTGTTCGGTGGTGGCGCCCACCGCGACCACGTGCGGCCCGCGAGCGGGATAGGGGATCGTGGTGCTGCCCTCGTTGCCAGCCGCGGCGACCACGAGCACGTTGTGGCGGTAGGCGTAGCGCAGCGCCTGCACCAGCTCGGGAATGTCAGACGCGGTCACGTTGCTAGAGAACTCGAGGCTCATGTTGATGATGCGCGCGCCATGATTTACGGCAAAGCGCACCCCTTCGGCGATCGTCGACGCTTCGCCTTCGCCCGCGCTGTCGAGCACTCGGACGGGCATGATGCGCGCCGCATAGGCGAGACCCGTGAGGCCGTAGTGGTTGTTGGTTGCCTCGGCGATCGTGCCGGCGACGAACGTGCCGTGACCGTTGTGGTCATTGGGGTAGGGAGTGTGGTCGATGAAGTCATACCCACTCACGAACGCGTACTTGCTGAAGTCGGGCGAGCGCCGGTACTTGCCGCGGTTGGCGTACGCCACGCCGGTGTCGAGCACCGCGACGATCACACGTGAACCGCCAGGCGCGCCGTCCGCGGCCACGTTGGCCCACGCTTCCGGTGCGTTCACACCAAATTTTCCGTCGAAGTTCCACTGCACCTGCTGCCAGCCGCCGGGCGGGTCCTCTGTGCTCGTGCCGGGATCGTTGGGAATCAACGTGCCGGCCGTGTGCGCCACGTAGTCGGGCACCGCCCACACCACGTTCTTCTCGGCGCGTAGCTTGGCGAGCGTTGCTTCCAGGCCGACTCCCGGACGCACACGCAGCACTCGCGTGGTCGAGGAGCCTGCTTCCGATTCTCCCTCTGAGCCCGCCGCGCTCGAGGCGTGAGCGGCGGGCGAATCGGACGGGGCGTACTTGACGACGATCTGCTGTGGCTGGGCGGGTTGGGGCGCGACCCCCGGGGACTGCAGCCCAGCACCGGGAGCGGCGCCGACCGTTGTCGTTGGCTGTGCGCCGGCGGCGCGTGCCGGTGAGCGGGCGGCCGCGAGCGCAAGCAGGACCGCGGCCAGCAGCACGAGGGTGCACGTGGAGAGGACCAACAGCCGCCGCTTGGGCAAGCGTCGATATAGGGGTTGGGCAGTCGGCGGCAAGTTGGCTCCTCAGTAATCATGATGTGTTGAGCGCTTCAGAGTTGCGCTCCTTGCCAACCTGGTCGCCAACAGCACATGAGCAACCACTTCTTTCCGCGTGACGAATACTTCATGCGCCTCGCGCTGCGCGAGGCGCGGCTGGCCGTCGAGCACGAGGATGTGCCAATCGGAGCGGTGGTCGCCCATGCCGGCGAGCCAATCGCGATGGCTCACAACGAGCGCGAGCTGCGCCAGGACCCCACCGCGCACGCGGAGATCCTCGCGCTGCGCGAGGCAGCACGCGTTCTCGGCAGCTGGCGCGTGCTCGACGCGGTGCTCTACGTGACGCTCGAGCCATGCGCGATGTGCGCCGGCGCAATCGTGCTTGCGCGCGTGCCCCGCGTTGTGTTCGGCGCGCGCGACCCCAAGGCGGGAGCGTGTGGCAGCGTGCTCGACGTGCTCGCCGAGCCGCGATTCAACCACCGGCCCGAAGTGGCCGCCGGCCTGCTCGCGGGCGAGTGCGGTGAGCTGCTCAGCGAGTTCTTCGCCTCGCGGCGGTGAGGCTCGGTGGGACGGAGGCGCGCCGATGTGCGGTTGGCCTCGGTCTCAGCGCCCGCACCGGGATCTGGCTTCTCGGCGCCGTGCCTTTGGCCGCGAATCCTCTAGCCTTGACCCGGTCGCTATGGAAGGGTGGCAGAGTGGTTGAATGCGGCGGTCTCGAAAACCGTTTCAGGGGTTAAGCCTTGACGGGGGTTCGAATCCCCCCCCTTCCGTTTTGTGATGTGTCGGGACATTGGAGATAGATGTCTCGGGAGATGGTAGACAGTTCAGGGTTGGTTGATGGGTTGGTAGTCGCGGTTGGGGTTGAGGGTGAGTTGGCGTAGTAGTTCGCCGGTTTGCTGGTCGATGATGCGGATGTCCTGGTCGGCGATTAGGAGCTTGATGGGGCGGTTCTTGTGGGCTCTGCCGATGCCGATGTGGTGGAGTCGGCTGTTGTGGCGGAGGGTCACTTTGCCTTTGGAGTCGACCTTGTCTTGTCGGACGCGGAAGTGGGTTGTGGGGGGTGCGCCAGCGCGTGTGGGGCGAGCCTTGATCCTGGCGCTGTATGCCTGCAGGGGCGTGCGGCCATCGAGGGCTCTGTGGGGTCTGGTCGTGTTGTAGTAGTGGACGAACGCATCAAGCTGGTTTTGGAGTTCGGCGAAGCTCCTGGCGGGCTTCTGGCGAGTGAGGTAGCGCTTGAGTGTTTGGTGTAGGCGCTCGATCTTTCCGCAGGTTTGGGGGTGGTAGGGCCTTGAGTTCTTGCTGGCGATTCCGAGGCGCTCGAGTTCTGTTTGTAGGAGTACCTTGCCCTTGCGGGGTGTGGCGGTGAACACCGCACCGTTATCGGTGAGCAGCGATGCCGGCAGGCCGTGCAGCTCAGCGGCCTTGTGGAAGACGTCCACGACGTCTTGGGCTTTGGTCGTCGTGAACGCTTGGGAGGCGAGGAACAAGCGGGAGTGGTCGTCGATCATGTTCATGATCTCGGCGTGCTCGCCACCGGCGAGATGCCAGTGCGTGATGTCTGTTTGCCATGTCTCGTTCGGTAGGTCTGCTTCGAAGCGGATCAGGCTGCTGTGCGGCCGCTTCTGTGGCTGTGCCACGATCAAGCCTTCGCGTCGCAAGATCCGCCAGATAGTCGAGACAGACGGTGCCGGCGTCCCGTCCGCCAGCTCTCTGGGGAGGTGGTAGGCGATCGTCACCGCACCAGCATCGTGGCCTTCCTGTTGCAGCCGCTCCCTCAGTTTGAGGACCTCGTCCACGACCTCTGCGGGTGTCTGGTGCTTGCACGAGCGTGGTCGTCTGGAACGGGGTTGCAGGGCCTCGTAGCCGCCGGCCTGGTAGCGAGCGATCAGCTTGTAGATCCAGCTGCGATGAACCCCATGAGCCGCCGCCAGCTCGCTAACGGGACGGCCCTCCAACACGTGCGCCTCGACGAGATACCGCGCCATATCCACAGGAAAACCCCTTCAAGTAGGTGTCTCCTATGTCCTGACACATCTGTCGCCTATGTGCTGAAACCACACACCCCCCCTTCCGTTTTTGAGCCATTATTGGCTTGGTTGCTGGGGAACACACCATCCGGCAACCTAACTTGGACGGTGCTTGCCGCGTCAACGAACGTCAGCCGGCGGCACGTTTCAAGCAAGTTCGTTCCCCCAGCCGTTCCCCCCAGAAGCGGTGTTTGGGGGCGCCTAGTAGGTGTTTGGGCGTCGAGACTCTTGCCGTGTCTCCAGCGCACGCCGCTGACCTCGAGGGCGTGTGTTCGGAGGGGACGACGATGGGTGTGACCCGTGGTCGCTTGTCTGTCGTGTGGCCCAGATCGGCGGCGAGTCGGCGGCTACGCCTCGCATGCGCCTGGCGAGTGAGCGTTGCTCGTAGAGGTCGTCTAGGTGTAGTTCCTGAGGACGTTGTTCATCCGGTCCTCCTTGGAGGCTGGTGGTTGTCGAAGCCCCAGTCCAAGGAGGTCCGGATGAAGTTGCACGCTAATGCGGCGTTGTCATTTAGGCAGCGTGAGCGGATGGTGCGTCGTGTTGTCGATGAGGGATGGTCTGTTGGGGAAGCCGCTGAGGCGGCTGAGGTCAGCGTTCGTACCGCGAGCAAGTGGGTCGCTCGCTTTCGCGTCGATGGTGTTGCTGGACTGTTGGATCGTTCCTCGGCGCCGCTCGTCGTTGCGAACCGAAGTGATGAGCACACGGTGCAGGCGATCGCTGCTCTGCGGCGTTTGCGGTTCACGGGCCCAGAGATCGCGGAGGTCCTTGATCGGCCGCTCTCGACGGTCTCGGGGATCCTGACCAGGATCGGGATGGGTCGCCTTGGCCGACTCGGCCTGGAGCCTGCTGAGCGCTACGAACGGACGGTCGCGGGCGAGCTGATCCATATCGACGTGAAGAAGCTCGGACGCATCCACGGCGGCTCGGGCAAGCGGATTACGGGCCAGAGGCGCAATCCGAAGAAGACGCACGTCGATCGTGACGGCATAAAACGCAACGTCGTTGGCTGGGAGTACGTGCACATCGCGATCGACGACGCGACACGACTCGCCTACGCGGAGGTACTCACAGACGAGAAAGCGACCACAGCGATCGCGTTCCTGCGCAGAGCGATCGCGTTCTTCAAACGCCACGGCATGCGGGTCCGCGAGCTGCTCACCGACAACGGTGGGGCATACCGCTCAGCTGTTCACGCCATCGCGTGCCGGTCACTCGGGATTCGTCACCTACACACGCGCCCTTACCGGCCACAGACCAACGGAAAGGCAGAGCGCTTCATCCGCACCATGCTCGGCGGCTGGGCCTACGGCGCGATCTACGCGTCAAGCACAGAGCGCACCGCAGCCCTTGACGGATGGCTCTGGACCTACAACCATCGAAGACGACACCAAGCCATCGGGCGACAAACACCCATCACCCGCCTGAACAACCTCCTCGGGACTTACAGACTCCACGATCTATAACCTTGAACTGTATGTGACTGGCGATAACGAACCGAGCGGGACCGCGACAACGGTTGAATATCGTTACAACAAGGGCAAAAAAGAAGGCGAAGAAGAAGGTCAAGATAACCACGTCACCTTGTCGGAAGGCATACACCAGGTTTTCTATGAATATAAGCCTTTGTCGATCACTTCGGGATATCTCAGTAATCCTTTGGAAACTCCTCGCGAAAATGATGTGAGGATCATGGATTCTACAACGAAACACGAAGGCGATTTTGGTTTCTTTACATTAGTTTATGGTGCTCAAGTCTATGTTGCGCAAGAAGAATCTGCGCACCCTGAAGTAGTGTCGACGTCTGCGTGCAAACAGTGCGGGTTTAATAGTTCGAGTCCGACGATCGCGGAAGCGGGGGGACGGACTAATGTTTTGTATGGTTCTGGGAGCTGGCTGAGTCCTTATCAGGGTGCGTTTGAAGCGACCGCGCATGATCCTGGTATCGGTGTCAGTTTCGCGGGGTTCACGGGTACGATTGGGTATAACCCGCGCTGGCTCCGTAACGAGCTAGGCAAATGTCGTGGTATCCAGTGTCCGGAGACCTATAGTGACTGGATTACGTATAATTCGAGTATGTCAAATGGGGATGACGGGGTCGAGTTCTTCGCTGAAGACGCCGCGGGACTGTTCGAATCTACTGGCGAGACCGTCAAGGTCGATGCTTCGAAACCCTATAATCTTGGTTTTACTGGCATGTCCGAATTGGGTGCGGAAATCAGCGCTGTCCCGCGCAAACTTACGGTGCATGCGACTGATGGGAAAAAACCTACCCCGAGCTCGGGGATTCGGTCGGTCTCTGTGTCTATCGATGGTGGCACGCCTACCGTGTTGTCGGGTGCGAGCTGTGCGGAAGGTGAATGTACGGCCAGCGGCGAATATACGATCGACGCTGAAAGTCTCACTGAAGGAGTACACAGGCTTGTCGTGTCCGCTGTCAGCAACTCGGGTGAGCCTGAAGCAAACGAATTCCTGTTTGATGTGCGACATGGGAGTCCTGTTTCGGTGGGGCCGGGATCGGTGGATCCGACTACGGGACAGTTCACGCTCGCGGCAAGCGACGTGTCGCTCGGCGGTGCTAGCGGTGTTTCGCGCTCCTATGAGTCGCGTAACCTCACCTCAGGGGTAAGTGGGCCATTCGGGCCGCAGTGGGCGATGAGCGTAGGTGGTGGTGAGGATCTGACTGTCCTACCAACCGGCAGCGTATCGGTCGTCTCAGGTAACGGTGGGCAGACTACATTCTCGTTGAACAGCAAAAGTGAATTTGAATCTCCTAAGGGTGATGAAAGCCTCAAAGTAGAATACAAGTCCGCCGAACACAAGTATGTGCTGAAGGATGAAAAGGCGGGTTCGGAAACGGTCTTTGAACAGCCGAAAGGGACGGAAAACACGTCTCCCCAGGACGTTAATGAATTCGGGGCGGAATCGTCTACGCTTCAGCAACCGTACGGTGACGCAATCGATTCTAGCGGTAATATATGGGTAGCCGACGGGGGCCACGATCGACTTGTGGAGTTCTCACATACAGGAGCGCTGATTGCTGCTTACGGCTCATACGGGTCGGAAGCCGGGCAGCTAAACACGCCGTGGGGTGTCGCGATCAATCAGAGCACGGGGAACATTTACGTTACAGATGAAGGCAACAATCGGGTTGATGAGTTCTCCTCGAGTGGTTCCTTTGTGAGGTCTTTCGGCAGTTACGGCTCGGGCATCGGTCAGCTCTATTCCCCGCATGGCATTGCGATCGGTAGTAGTGGGAATGTGTGGGTATCCGATTTCAACAACAACAGGGTCGAGGAGTTTAGCGAAACGGGTACACCTATCGAGACGCTTGGTTTTGGGGTGAGCAACGGAGAAGAAAAATTCGAGACATGCACAAGTAGTTGTCTTGCTGGCAAGCCTGGTTCGGGTAACGGGCAGTTCGACGGACCTATAGGTATGGCCTTCTCCGGCGGGAATCTATATATCTCCGAATGGGCCAATGATCGAGTGCAGGAGCTGTCCGGCTCCGGGACGTATGTTTCTAAGTTTGGTAGCCTTGGTTCAGGTAACGGCCAGTTGAATGGTCCACGGAGTATAGCTGCCGAACCAGGAACGGGCAATCTCTATGTGGCCGATACCGGGAATGACCGCGTCGAGGAGTTCACCCCGGCTGGAGGATATGTAACGACGTTTGGGTCGGCGGGATCAAGTACCGGACAATTCTCAGAAGACAAGGGCGTTGCAGTCAACTCCTCCGGAGGAATATATATTACGGATGAGAACGACAATCGCGTGCAGGAGTGGGCGCGATCTACCTGGTGGCCGACCAGCGCCAAGGGCTCGCTGTCTAAGAGCACTACATACCTGTATCAATCGGTAACCGGGACCGAAGGCACCTCGATCGAGCCATCAGAGGTACTGTCACCTACGCCAGAAGGTGTCTCGTGTGGCACAAAAACAGAAGAATTGATAGAAGAAAAAGACAAGGGCTGCCACGCCCTGACGTTTAAGTACGCAACCGAAACGACCGCCAAAGGCGAAAACAAGAGCGAATGGGGCGAATACAAGGGTCATCTCAGCAAGGTCATATTCCATTCCTGGAATCCGTCCAGCAAAATAATGGAAGAAAAGGCAGTTGCGCAGTATTCATATGACAAACAGGGCCGTCTGCGGGCTGAGTGGGACCCGCGTATGGAATCCAGTACGGCATGTGGGAAAACATGCTCCGCGCTAAAGACTACCTATGGGTATGACGCCGAAGGACACGTCACCTCGCTTACCCCGCCAGGTGAGGAGTCATGGGCATTTACCTATGGAACTATCCCGGGGGATCCAAACACTGGGCGTCTATTGAAGGTCATGCACGCACCCGCGTCAGCTGCTCTCTGGAATGGCGAAACCGTGAAAGACACCGAAGTGCCCAAACTATCTGGCACGCCGGTCGTCGGAGTGAAGATGGGCGTATCCCATGGTACATGGAGCAACAGTCCTGTCGCGTATGAGTATCAGTGGGAGGACTGTAACTCGGAAGGGAAATCGTGTGCGCCGATTCTTGGTGCTACGAATGAGAACTACAAGGTGGCGTCTAGCGATGTGGGTCACACGTTGATCGCACAGGTCGCCGCGATAAACGGTGGGGGTGGCGTGATTGTGGCGAGTACCGCGAGCGTGGTGGTTTTGAGTTCTGGCACCAAAACCGAAGGCACGTCCTATTCATTCGAACCCGGCTCGACAGTTGAGTATCACGTGCCGCTTTCTGGGTCGGAAGGCTCCGATCTACAGAATCTGAGCAAGGAAAAGGTGGAAGAATGGGGTCAGAAAGAAGTAAGCGAATACGAAGACAAAGATCCTGTCGAAGGGATGGCCGTCTTCGCACCCGATGAACCTCAAGGTTGGCCGGCGTCGGACTACAAGCGCGCGACGATCGACTATTTGAACGCAAAGGGATTGACCGTCAACGTCGCCACGCCCACAGGCGGTATCGCTACAACCGAATACAACGAACTCAACGAGGCGGTGCGTTCCCTGAGCGCTGATAATCGCGCGACCGCGATGAAAGAAGGATGCAAATCTGTCTCTAAAAAAGAATGCAAGTCAGCCGAAGTCTCAGAAAAACTCAGCACACAGACGGAATACAGTCCTAGCGGTAGTGATATCGTCAAGATTCTCGGTCCAGAACACAAGGTCAAGCTTGCCAGTGGAGAAGAAGTCGAGGCGCGCCCAGTGTCCCACGACTACTACGACGAAGGCTCGCGGGAAGCCGAAGAAAAGAATCACGAAACATACAACCTTGTTACCAAGAGTACAAGTGGAGCACTGCTGGCAAACGGCGAAGAAAAGGAAATACGGACATCTATCACCTCGTATAGTGGACAAAAAGATTTGGGGTGGAAGCTGCGCATGCCAACATCGGTAGCAACCGATCCCGCAGGGTTGGACATTGTGCATACCACGGTCTATAACGAAGCGACAGGTGATGTAGTGGAAACAAAGGCTCCTGGTGGGAGCGTTGAATCCGTGTATCCACCAACGTTCTCCTCGGCTTTGGGATCCACAGAAGGCAGTGGTAGTGGACAGTTTAATCATCCCCTTGGGGTGGCTGTCGATTCTTCTGGGGATCTCTGGGTAGACGACAATGGTAACCATCGGATCGAGGAGTTCTCACCGTCGGGCACGCTGATCGGCACATACGGGTCCGAAGGGTCAGGAGAAGGTCAGTTGAAAAACGCGTCTGCCATAGCTATCGATCCGACGACAGGTAACGTGGTAGTGAGCGACACAGGTAACAACAGGATCGACGTATTTAGTTCGACTGGCAAATGGGTGCGAACGTTTGGCGCCATCGGCTCAGGAAACGGGCAGCTCAAAGAACCTGATGGCCTGACGGTCGATTCGCACGGTAATGTATGGGTTGCGGATGTAGGGAACAATCGGATTGAGGAGTTTTCGTCGTCTGGAACATACGAGTCGCAGTTCGGGAAACATGGTTCAGGAAACGGTGAATTCATAGAACCGGTAGGGGTAGCGATATCCGAAGGCGAGCTCTTTGTGGCAGACCGTGGTAACGATCGTGTTGAGGAGTTCACACCAGGCGGCGAATTCTTGGAGAAGTTCGGCAGCGTAGGCACGGGTACGGGGGAGATAAAACAGCCCGAAGGGATCGGTATCGATCCGATGAGCGGCAATATTTATGTTTCAGATTATGGTAATGAGAGGATCGACGAGTTTTCGCCAGCGGGTAAGCCTCTAGCTGAATTTGGGGAATACGGTACGAACGTGGGAGGTCTTCACGGGCCGACGGGTATTACGCTCAACGGGGCAGGCAAGATATATATCGCGGACGAGTACAACGCAAAGATCGACGAGTGGCTTCTCCCGGAAGTCGGCGGTAAGCGGATGAGCTACTCATCAGAGTTCGGAGAAGAAGGCAGCGGCGGAGGGGATTTCAACTCTCCCGTAGAGGCGGCTATAGATGGTTCGGGAGACGTTTGGGTTACAGATCATAATAACGATAGAGTCGAGAAGTTCTCCGCTACCGGCCAATTCCTCGCGAGCTATGGGGCAAAAGGCAGCGGTAACGGACAGTTCAACGGTCCAACGGGGATAGACATCAACAAGAGTAGCGGCAACGTGTACGTTGTTGATAGCGGCAATGATCGCATCGAGGAGCTGAGTTCCACGGGAACATTCGTACGCGCCTTTGGAACGGCTGGGAGCGGATCGGGAGAGCTAAACGGCCCATGGGGCGACAAAATAGATCCTTCCGGTGACGTGTGGGTAGCTGACACGAAAAACAATCGTGTGCAAGAGTTCTCGGCTACCGGTACATTTATAGCGGCCTATGGGTCCGTAGGGACAGGAAACGCACAATTCAAAGAACCTGAAGACGTAGCGTTCTCGGGCGGAAACATGTATGTCGTGGACTCCGGCAACAATAGAGTGCAAGAGCTATCGATGACAGGAAGCTACATCAAACAGTTTGGATCAGAAGGAGACTATGACGGTCAGTTTGAAAAACCGGAAGGGATCGCAGTCGACTCCGCCGGCAACATTTATATAGTTGACACAGGAAACGATCGTATCCAAGAGTTTACTTCCAGCGGTGCTTTCCTAGCGACTTTTGGATCATATGGGCACGGTGAAGGACAGCTCAGCGATCCAGGAGGAATCGCAATCAACGCCGCTGGTGACGTCTACGTCATCGACAGCGGTAACAATCGCAGCGAGATATGGATGCCTGTCGACCAAGCCGCGCACGACACCCAGACCATCTACTACAGCGCGGAAGCCAACGCTACCTACCCGAATTGCGGCAAACACCTCGAATGGGCGAACCTTCCGTGCCAAACACAGCTGGCAGCCCAACCCGACCGTGGGCTTCCAGAATTGCCTGTCACGACTATAACCTACAATATGTGGGATGAGGTCGAAATATCGACCGAAAAGTTCGGGACGGGTGCAGGAGCTGTTAGCCGCGAAAAGATCCAGACGTACGACTCCGCAGGCCGGGCTGTGACCAGCGAAGAGAAGTCATCGCCCGCGACCGATACGTCGCTTCCGAAGGTCACAAACGAATACAACGAAAAGACCGGTGCGCTTGAAAATCAGAGCACGTCGACAGGCACCATCACCAGCAAGTACAACACGCTCGGTCAACCGACCGAATACAAGGACGCCTCCGGAAACATCGCCAAATACACCTATGAAGAAGGCGGCGACGGCCGCCTTCTGGAAGTCAGCGAAGGTAAGGGCGAAGAAGCCAAAAGCACCGATACCTTCACCTACAACACCACCACCGGCTTCATGGAAAAGATGGTCGACACTGCCACTGGTATGAGCGTGGCCCAGGGCACGTTCACGGCTAGCTATGATGTCGAAGGCAAGATGACGAGCGATATCTATCCCAACGGCATGTGCGTCAACACGGCGTATAACTCGGTCGGCGAGGCGACGAGCCTCGAATACATCAAGACACGCAACTGCTCTGAAACCGGTGCGCCAGTGTGGTTCAGCGACAGCGTCGTGCCGTCGATCCATGGCGAAACGCTACAACAGACTAGCTCACTGGCGAAAGAGAGTTATGCCTACGACAACGCCGGACGTTTGCTCGAAACGCAGGAAATTCCGGCCGGCAAAGGCTGCGTGATGCGCCTCTACGCGTACGAAGAAGAATCAGACCGCACGAGCGAGACCACACGCGAACCCGGCACCGAAGGCAAATGCGCCAGCGAAGGCGGCACCGTCGAACGTCATAGCTACGACGAAGCGAACCGCCTCACCGACGCAGGCGTGACCTACGAAACGTTTGGTAATATCACTAAAATGCCGGCCGTGGACGCTGGCGAACACGAAATCACTAGCACATACTACGTGGATAATCAGCTGGTAAGCGAGACTCAGAACGGTGAGACATTCAAGTACCTCTACGACCCGTCCGGGCGGACCATGGAAACGACCTCCGAAGGCAAAACCAGTTCGAAAGTGATCTCCCACTACGCCGGTTCGGGCAATGCGCTCACGTGGACGAGTGAAGGCAGCGAAAAATGGACCAGGAATGTTTCGGGCATAGACGGGACACTCGACGCGGTCCAAACCAGTACTGGAACGATCGAATTGCAGCTGCACGACCTACAAGGCGATATAGTGGGCACGGTGAATGACAGCGAAAGCGAAACCAAACTGCATTCGACGTACAACAGCACCGAATTCGGCGTGCCGCAACCTGGGACGACACCGCCGAAGTACGCATGGCTTGGAGCCGCTGGCATCTCGACAGAAACCTCCCTTGGTACAGGAGTAGCCACTCAGGGTGGCGCATCCTACGTACCACAGGTCGCCCGTGCGCTACAGACCGCTCCCGTTGTGCCACCCGGAGCCTTCCCCGATGGTTCACCCGGCACGCAGTTTACTGCCGCACCAGCAGCTGTCGGGGGGATTTCAGGCGCTCAAGAAATTGCTACGCAGTTCTGGCAAAAAGCAGAAGCCGAACGACAGAAAGCACGGGAAGAAGAAGCGGCAGCCATACTACGGCAATGCCAAGCAGAGGGAGGATGCTTGACGGAAGAAGATCCGGTCTATCATTATAAGAACTCCTAACGAAAAGAGGTTTTGGGATGTTGTTGTCGTAGACGGTTCTTATGGCGAAACCTTTGGTCGGTGATGGGTTGTGGGCTCGTGTCGAGCCGTTGTTGCCGTGTGTGGAGCGTCGGTATCGGTATCCAGGGCGCAAGCGGGTGCCCGATCGGCAGGCGCTGACGGGCATCCTGTTCGTTTTGAAGACGGGTATCCCGTGGGAGGATCTGCCGCAGGAGATGGGCTGTGGGTCGGGGATGACGTGCTGGCGTCGCCTGCGAGACTGGAACGAAGCTGGGGTCTGGGAGCGCCTGCACCAGGTGCTCTTGGACGAACTGCAAGACGCGGGAGCGTTGGATTGGTCAAGGGCGGTGGTGGACAGCTCGCATGTGCGAGCAAAAGGGGGGGCGAGAAGACAGGCCCCTCGCCCGTCGATCGCCGCCGGCCGGGCTCCAAGCATCACGTGATCTGCGACGGTCAGGGCATTCCGCTGGCCGCGACTCTCACCGCCGGGAACCGCCACGACGTCACCCAGCTCATCCCGCTCGTCGATCGGGTCCCGCCAACCGGCGTTCACGGCAAGTTCAGGCCAAAGGCGCTGCTCGCCGACCGGGCGTATGACAGTCGCAAGCATCGCAACGCACTGCGCGAACGCGGCATCACACCGCGGATCGCCAAACGCAACACGACGCACGGCTCCGGGTTAGGCAAAGAACGCTGGGTGATCGAGCGCACGATTCCCTGGCTACACCAACACCGCCGCCTCGAGCGCCGCTACGACAGGCGCGCCGACATCCACGAAGCCTTCCTCGCAATCGGCTGCGCACTCATCTGCCACCAACAACTCCAAAACTCATTCTGTTAGGCGCTCTAAGGCATGGGAAGCAAAGCAATTGGCTAAAAAACTAAACGAACTGGTGACGATCGGAAATATCGCCGGTTTGATTACCATTCTTTTTGGTAACTTGGGCGACGCTGTAAATGGATATATTCAGGAAACGTGGTCTGGTAACGTGGTGTATGGATGGATAACTGAATACGCAGAATTCCTTGAATTCTGTGTTGAGACGCTGCATAACGACAACGACTCGCACGGTGGCTGTCGCGCGTCAGTTGACGATCTTATCTGGGAGGGATCGCACGTACCGAATTTCTTCATAAGCCCAGTAATCTCGTATTGCCTTAAGATGTCGAGCAACGCTTTGGAAGTGCATGAATGTACGTTGGAGGGTCATCATAAAAGCTATGAAGTTGAAGCTTAGTTCAATGTTAAGACTGCGACGGGCGAATTCTGCGAGTGCTGCAGAGTGGGATGGGTAAGTGTGGGTGTGGCTGCTTCCTCCGAGCATGTGGGTGGGCTATGAGCATGGTTTCTAATAGGTTTACGCACATGATGGCCGGATCGGCACATTATCGACCTCGGTGGCTGTGTCGGGCGACTGTAGTTCTATTGACAGTCTGCCTTGCGCTTGTTGGTGCGGCATGTGGTGACCCTCAACCAGTTCGAGGGTCAATGCTGCAGGGTAGGCTGAGCGGTAGTGTAATGCTGTGTCCGCGCGATTTTAGAAAATGCGTCAACGCCGTGGCCACTGTTAGCGTGCTGACGGTACATCAGAACATGCTTGGTAATGCAGTGGCTCAACGGCGCACTAGAAATGGGCGATTCAGCTTCTTGCTTGCTCCAGGCGAGTACTTCCCATCAGCGTCTTTGGTCCAAACTCGATTGCATGGTGGTAACTGTATTGCCGGCGATGTGACAGTACATGCTGATAAGAACGTAAGCGACGTAGTGAGGTGTTACATACGAGCTCAGGTAACACGGTGAATGTTTGCCGGCGTGAATAGACGCAATGGCGGGCGTGCCCCTGAATCGGAAGAACCGCAGGGAGCTGTTGATCAAAGATGGATACAGGCATCGGCTGCGCTGGGATGCTCGGCTGCGCCTCCAACGACGGTGCTGGCGGCGCTGCAACCCTATCAGCAGCAGGGTACTCATCCTACGATACAGGAAGTCGAAATAATGGAATCACAACTTTTCTTTGAAGGAGCTAACGCCAGAGAGAGTGTCACCCGGTCGCTCACGCAAGGATTGGGCATATCACTATCCGTGACCAGGTCGCGACGGAAACGCAGACATCCAAAGCGTTCGCCTCGTTTCTTGGCCCTACATGTTCTCTCGAGACTGCAGGAGTGTACTGGAATATGAGACTTGTTTATCCTGTGATACCAAATCCTTGTAGATGGGTGGCGGCACTGTTTGCAGTGATTGGCTGCATGCTCATGTTCGTCGGGCGGGTGGATGCGACCTCGCTCACATGGAGTGGTGGCGACACGCCGGGCGGGACCGAGAGCGCAGCTCATTGGTCTGCTGATACGAACTGGGTCGAAGCCGTCGTGCCGGTTCCCTCAGAAGCCCTAGAAACGCTGACGTTTCCACAGTTGACCAACAATCAATGCACGTCGGTGCCGCCGACCAGCACGTGCTATTTGACGCTTAACGACGTTGAAGGATTGACCGTTGACATTATGCAGTTGGACGATGCCAATGATTATCAGTTGTTTGGTGACAAGATAAGGTTGGGAGAAGGCGGAATCGTTGCCAAGCCGCCTAATGGTGCGGTGGGCTCAGCAAGTGCGCTTGTCGCTCTGCCGCTTGAACTATCTGCTCCGCAGAAATGGAGTATCGCCGAGCAAAGAGCTAGCAAGATCGAGGAAAACGGCTTGACTATTGGAGATAGAGTCACCGGCGCCGGTAAGGCGCTAACGGTCGAACTGAGTAATGGCCCAGCACTGATCCTCGGTAATAATACGGAGGTCGGTCCCGTGGTGCTCGAAGGGCTGCGCAGTGAAGGCGAACACATCGAAAATGGTGCAATACTTCTGGAAGATAGTGAACTCAACTCCATCGACGGTGAATCGGTGGCTCTGCGCAACATTTACTTTACGGGGACCGGTGCCGTTGGCGCTTTGTCGACGGATAACTCGACCCTCGGGGTAGGAAATCGCAGGTACCCAGCGGGTAGTCTTGATGCTTCGAGTGTGACGGTTGGTCCCACAAGTGGAGTGCTGTTCGAAATCCTAGGCGGTAAAACCGAAGCGGGTACTGATTATTCTCAGCTGGTCTCGACTGGTATGGTTGAGTTGGGGGGACAAGTCGGGATATTTGTTGATGAACCTTCGCTAAAAGCTGGCTGTCCGATTCTACAGCGGGGCTCGCAATACACACTCATCTCAACAACGGGCCCTTTGGACGGCACATTTTCAAATGCGCTAGAAGGTAGTGACGAAGAACTACCGATCTATTTCGCCAAGAGCTGCGGTCAACCTTCACAGACGATGCAGATCACTTACAAAAGGACAGGCGCCGTGCACACGGTAACAGGGACCGTGGAAGCAAAAGAGGTTGAGAATGAAGGAAGTGTGGAATCGATACAGAAGATAGCGGAAGGTTTTTGGATAAAAGCAGAAGCCGAACGGGCGATGCAAAAGCGCCAGGAAGAAGAAGCGCTTGCGGCGCAAAACAAGAAGATGCTGGAAGAAGAAGCGGTTGCCATCGCAAGGAGGCAGCATGAAGAAGAAGTGGAATCTGAGGCTGATGCGGGCAGCTTCGAGGTATCGCTGGTCGGGTCAATGATTGACGTTCCGAAGAGCGGCGCGCCAACAGTCAAGCTTAGGTGCAGAGGTGCCAGTACGTGCGCCGGTGAGCTTACCCTCACGGTCACACGCAAGATCAGAGAGGGCGGGAGGACCAGACGTGAGACGATCGGAGTGGCTGCGTTCTCGATTAATGCGGGTGTGACGATGATAATCAAGCTCGCTCTCAACGCGACGGGAAGAACGCTAGTTCGCACGGCGGGTGAGCCGCTACACGCTACCCTCGCGATCCTGCAATCCTCGCCCCGCCCGCGACGAACACACTCGCAAGGTGTGCTCGTCACGCGGCGCATTACGAGAAGTCGCTAGACAGGTGTAGGTGACGGGCCACTGCTCAAGCGTCAGTTCGCTCGCAATGTTTCTAAGAGCGCCTAACAGAAAGAGGTTTTGGGATGCTGTCGTCGTAGATAGTGTTCATGGCGAAATCTTTGGTTAGTGATGGGTTGTGGGCTCGTATCGAGCCGTTGTTGCCGCGCGTGGAGCGTCGGTATCGGTATCCGGGGCGCAAGCGGGTGCCCGATCGGCAGGCCCTGACGGGCATCCTGTTCGTGCTGAAGACGGGCATCCCGTGGGAGGATCTGCCGCAAGAGATGGGCTGTGGGTCGGGGATGACCTGTTGGCGTCGCCTACGGGACTGGAACGAAGCGGGGGTCTGGGAGCGCCTGCACCAGGTGCTCTTGGACGAACTGCAAGACGCCGGGCAACTGGACTGGTCTCGCGCTGTCGTTGACAGTTCGCACGTGCGAGCAAAAGGGGGGGCGAAAGACAGGCCCCTCGCCCGTCGATCGCCGCCGGCCGGGCTCCAAGCACCATGTGATCTGCGACGGTCAGGGTATTCCGCTGGCCGCGACCCTCACAGCCGGCAATCGCCACGACATCACCGAGCTCATCCCTCTCGTTGATCGGGTCCCGCCAACCGGCGCTCACGGCAAGTTCAGGCCGAAGGCGCTGCTCGCCGACCGGGCGTATGACAGCCGCAAGCATCGCAACGCACTCCGCGAGCGCGGCATCACACCGAGGATCGCCAAACGCAACACCACCAACGGGTCGGGGCTCGGCAAGAACGCTGGGTGATCGAGCGCACGATTCCCTGGCTGCACCAAAACCGCCGTCTCGAGCGTCGCTACGACAGGCGCGCCGACATCCACGAAGCCTTCCTAACAATCGGTTGCGCACTCATCAGCTACCAACAACTCCAAAACTCATTCTGTTAGGCGCCCTAAGTGGGAGTTTCTTTCGTTTGGCCTTGGCCCACCGCTATGCTGGACAACGACGAGCGTGTTCGAGCGCGGGTGGGGTGGCGAGGCTATCCCGAGGTAGGCGAACCCGCCAGCGGTGCGCTGCTCGCTGGGTCTGGGCAGCCAGCGCGGAGGGTGCGACCGAGCAGGCCCGGACGGACTGGTGTCTCGCGCTGGGATGAAGGGCAGGCGAGGGTGAGCTTGCAGGGTCGCGATGGCGCGATACCGTCGATCTGGACGGTGGTACTTGTGCACGTGGGCATGGGTAACACCGATGGCGCTGACGATCCCACCGGTGAGCAGCACGACGCTGACGACGCCGGCGGCAATCTTCGCGCCGGCGCTGCTGCCAGCGATTACCTCCATGGCACGCTCGCGCACCCCACGCTGCGGGACTGTGCCGCGCTGAAAGAACCGACCGATCCGCAACACGCCCGCGCGCAACGAGCTGGGCAGCGAGGAGCGCGAAGCTAACACCACGGGCAGCGGGAGCACGGCAAGCACGCGATGCACTTGGCAGGCGTGGCAGTGCCGTAGGTGTGCGTAGGCTTGGGTGACGGCTATCTCGCTGTGCTTTTTCCCAACGAGCAGTGAGCCGATCGTGTGCGATCGGTATCCTGGACGTGCTCGTCGTCGCCTGGCGCTGACGTGTTCGCGGATGTAATGGCGTGTGATCGGGAGTGTCGTGCTCTTTGGTATTGCCGACAGCACGGCTCATTCCAGGAGTCAGAAACACGATCGCGACTGTCGGGACGTGTCGTCCTGTAAAGTTCGCTCTGCTCGCGCGTGACTAATGGGCTATGCGATGACGGGTTCTTCAAGCGATACTGCGGTTTCTAGGAAATTGTCCCCGTTGAAGGGGGCGGTGCTTGGCGTGCTTGTGCAGCGCGAAAGCTATGGGTATGAGATCGCGAACATGTTGGAGCGTCAGTTGGGTACGAGCTGGTCGGTCGCGCGCTCAAGCCTGTATCGGATGCTGAAAGACATGCTGAAGCAAGGACTACTCGAGTCGGGGTCCCCGGGGAAGACGAATTCGGCTCAGATCGTCTATCGCTCGACCGCTTTGGCTGAGGCGCTGTTTGTCGGATGGATGGAGAGCCCGCTTTCCCCCGAGTATGGTCCGTTACAGCTGCAGGCGAGGATGGTCGTCGCTCGGACGCAGGACTTGCCGCGGTTGCTCCTCGTGTTGAACGACTATGAGCGGGTCTTGTTCGCGCGGCGTCGCCGGATCGAGGAGGGTATGCCCGTGCCACGGTCGTTGCGCTCGGCGATGATGTTTCTCGTGCGTCGAAGCGCCCCTCCAGCAGATCGGCGGAGAGCTGTCGTGGGTGGATAGTCGCGCGAAACCATCCATGCACTGATGGGATCCCCGGTTGATGTCGCCGACGACGCCGTTGCTCTCACTCACGCAGGTGACCCAAGCGATACGCCACGGTCGGCGCGAGCTGCTGGTGCTCGACGGCGTGTCGCTTCAGATCGATGCGGGCGATTTCGTGGGCGTATGGGTACCGAAGCGTTCAGGCAAGTCCACGCTCTTGCGCGTGATGGCGGGCTTGGAGCAGCCCGAGTCGGGTGAGGTCAGCTTTGACGGGCAGTGCGTGTCGGATATGTCCGCTCGCCAGCGTTCGCGCGTGCTTCGTCGTAATGGGATCGCGCTCGTATGCTCGGATTGGCGCACGCAGATCGCGCGTCCGGTCGTGGAGTTGGTCGCGACCGCGGGTGCGAGAGACCGTACGCCGATGCGCGAAGCGCGAACGTTGGCGCGCAAGGCTCTCGGGCGTGTGGGTGGCGGCGATTACGCTGATGCGCGCACGGATCGCCTAGCGCTCGGGGAGCGGCTGCGTGTAGCGCTTGCGATGGCGCTTGTCCGCGAGCCGCGCTTGTTGCTCGTCGACGAGCCGGCGGTACTACCGAACCCTCTTGAGAGCGAGGAGTTCTACGGGCTGTTGCGCTCGCTTGGGTCCGATCGGAATCTCGCTGTGGTGATTGCCTCGGAGAATCTTGGCGCGCTCTCAGGGACGACGCGTACGATGGCTGTTTCCAGTGGTGAAGTGCGCTCGATGGATCAGGACGGCGTCGTCGTACGGTTCCCTGGCTCGTCGTCCGGTAAGTCCCGGGTGAGCGATGCGCTCTCATGAGCGCTCTTGAGCTGCGCGATGTCGTCAAGCACTATTCCGCCGGCGATGAGCTCGTGCGTGCCGCGGACGGCGTATCGCTGACCGTCGAGCCGGGAGAACTAGTCGCGCTGTATGGGCCGAGTGGGTCTGGCAAGACCACGCTGCTGTTGATTGCTGCCGCGCTTCTCGCGCCCGACAGTGGCAGCGTGTCCTTCGGTGGGAGGGAGATTTCGCGCTTGTCGGTGCGCGAGAGTTCCCGTTATCGCGCGCGACGATGTCGGGTTCGTCTTCCAGTCCTTTCACCTGCTCGCCGGTGCTACCACGATCAACAATGCTGCTTTGAAGTTGATGGCGGGAGGTCCGAGCTTGCGTGAGGCAAAGAAGACGGTGCGCCCGTGGCTCGAGAGGCTCGGTCTCGGGCACCGGTTGGAGCATCGGGCTGGACAGCTCTCTATGGGGGAGCGTCAGCGCGTGGCGATCGCCAGAGCGCTCGCGGGCAACCCACGACTGTTGCTCGCCGACGAGCCGACAGGCAATCTGGACAGTCATCGCACACAGGAGATTCTCGCCCTTCTCCGCAGACATCTCTCATCAGCAGGGAATCCCCGGCCTGCTGGTCACGCACGATCTACACGCCCAGCGGTTCGCCGACCGCGTGCTTACGCTGCGCGATGGACACCTCATTGACGGCCTTGACGCGGATTTGGAGCGTACGCTGGCATGAAGCTCAGGGCGCCTACCGTCCTTGGATTGGATCTCAGTGTGGCATTCAACTTGTATGCGTGGCGGCTACGTACGCGGGCTGCGCAGGAGTTGCTCGCAGCAATCGGGATTGCGGTCGGTGTCGCGCTCGTATTCGGCGTGCTGGTCGCGAACACGAGCATTGGCGGCTCCGCGGGCAGCCTCGTCCACCAACTCGTTGGCTCCGCGCAGCTGCAGCTCGTCGCGCGCTCCCAGGATGGCTTCGACGAAAGCGTAATACCGAAGGTTCAGGCACTGCCGGGAGTGCAGGGGACATCGCCAATCCTGCAAGAGAATGTCGTGCTCTCTGGGTCGCGCACCGGCGAGTCGATCCAACTCATTGGTCTGACAGCCCGCCAGCTGTCGCTGAACCCGGAAGCCGCCCGCGATCTCGGCTCCAGCGCAACTCGGCTCATATCGGGTGGAATCGGCCTGCCGTCCAGCGTCGCGCAAACCACGGGTTCTGAGGCGAACAAACTCGCGACGCTGCGCGCTGATGGCAGGATTCAGAGGGTGCACGTCAGCGCCGTGCTTGGCAGTCAGACGATTGGGGCGGTCGCCGGCAGCCCGGTTGCTGTAGCTCTTCTCGACACCGCACAAACCCTCACCGGTGAGACAGGCCGTGTCACCTCGGTGCTCGTCAAGGCCGAGCCGGGCCAGCAGGCACAGGTTGCGCGCGAGCTTCGCGTCATAGCGGGAGGGCGCGCGGACGTTACCCCGCCGATAACGACCTGCGACTGCTGGAAGTCGCAGCGAAGCCCAACAAGCAATCCACCACACTTTTTGCGGCCATCGCTGGCATGGTCGGGTTTCTGCTGGCTCTCAACGCGATGCTCCTAACCACGGCCGAACGGCGTCGCCTCGTGGCGGAGTTGCGGACCTATGGGTACGACCCTCCACAAATCATGGTCATACTCGCTGTGCAGGCATTGGCTCTCGGGATCGTTGGGTCATTCGCCGGCATTGCGCTGGGTTACGTTCTTTCCCACACCCTATTTGCTCGGGTGCCTAACTACCTCGCAGTTGCGTTCCCGATCGGTACGCAGAAGATCATCACCGTCAGGGTCCTTTCAATAGCGCTTGGTTGCGGGCTCCTTGCAGCATTCCTCGCCTCAGCACGTCCTCTGTTGGACCTACGTCCTGGCTTGCCGGTCGACAAGGTCTTGCGCGAGTCGGGCGAGGCAGGACAAAGCGTCGAGTCGCGTATCGTGCTCGCGTTTGCTTTGATCGGTGGTGCCTTGGTGCTCGTTGTTACCGTTCTCGCGTTGGCCGTGCCAAGCTTCACGCTCGCGGGGGGTACGCTGCTCGCGGTCGCAGTCGTGTGTCTCGTCCCATGCGCACACCGCCTTACGCTAGGGATTCTACGGCCGCTAAGTGAGCGCTCGAAAGGGGTGCTGTCCATCGCGATTGTGGAGCTTGAAGCGACTGCAACACGCTCCATCGCGCTAGCCGCCGTTGTCGCCCTCGCTGTCTACGGAAGCCTCGCAATCGGCGGTGCCCGATCAGACCTGATCCACGGTCTGGAAACCGCAATCGCTCAGTACGAGCAAACCGCGGACATATGGGTCACCACAGGTGACAATGTGTTCAACACAGACAGTTTCAAGGCAGGCGGTACTCGGGCTGCTATCGCGCGCTTGCCCAGCGTTGCTTCGGTTCGGGCCGATCAGGGTGCGCTCTTGAATGTCGGTGACAGGCGTGTAATGATCCGAGTTCACAGTCCAGATACTCCTGGTATCATCCAATCGAGTCAGGTTATACAGGGCAACATTATCCAGGCGAGCCGGCTAATTCGCCACGGAGGCTGGGCGACTGTTTCCCAACATCTCGCCACCGAACTTGGATTGCGCGTCAACGATCATTTCGCGCTCCCGACGCCCGCTGGCGGCCTGCACCTTGGTGTCGCGGCTACTACCACGAATCTGGGATGGCCTGCAGGCGCGATCACTCTTTCGACGACCGACTACGAACGGGGTTGGCAGAACTCCGATCCGAGCGCATTCGAAGTCGTATTGAAGCCCGGCGTGACGCTCGTGGCGGGCAAGCATCAGGTGCAGACCGCGCTTGGACCGGGGTCGGCGCTTGACTGTACAGACCTTCCGCGAACGTGAAGCCCAGACCGATAGCAGCGCGCGTCAGGGTCTAATGAGTCTAGGCGATATCTCAGCCTTGATCCTCATCACTGGTGCGCTTGCTGTTGCAGCGTCGCTTGGCGCAGCGATCTGGCAACGTCGGGCTCGCCTCGCGGCGATGAAGACCTGGGGCTACGACTATCTACAATTGTGGCGATCACTGCTGTCGGAGGGAGCGATACTGATGACTATCGGTTGTCTCGACGGCGTACTTCTCGGCGTTTACGGGCACGCACTCGCCGACCGCTGGCTGAAGTTGACGACCGATTTTCCCGCCCCGTTCGCCTTTGGTGCTGGACAAGTGGTTCTCACACTCAGTCTGGTCATCTGCATCGCGCTGGTGGTAATCTCACTGCCAGGGTTCATTGCCGCGCGGGTGTCGCCCAGCGTCAGCTTTCAGGAGTAACGGCCGCAGCGACGGCTTGGGGGCGATCCAAGCTTGGCTCCCCAACACCACACCACGATCGCTCGAATTTCGACGTTGGCTCATGCTACCGAAGCTACTGGTTGAGCGTCTTCCCCAGCGTACGTTCCGAGTGGCACTCGTGGTGGCGGCACGCCGAACGGATTCCTAACCGTGCGCTGCGTCGAGTGGCACTCGATGCGCTTCACACGAAGGGCGATGTCCTGGAGGGAGCCGTGAGCTTCGCTGTGTTCGTAGCGCCGTCGATGCGTGCGCACGTCATCCGGGCGATAACGGCGTTCGAGGTCGCCTTCGACTACCTCGACAGCATCGTGGAGCTGCCAAATCCAGACCCGGTCCTCAACAGTAATACCCTTTGTCAGGCACTCCGATCGGCGTTCTGATCCGGACTCGCGCACATCGACTACTACGAACATCACACCGCCCGAGACGACGGCGGCTACCTCGTGGCGCTCGTCGAGGCGTGTAGGATGGCACTGGCCCGGCTGCCCTCCTACGCGGTTGTGGCCGAGCCCGTGTGCCATTCCGTCTCGCGGATCATTATCTACCAAAGCCTGCAACCACGGAGACGCTTTTGGTTCGCGCGACGCGTTCAGGGAATGGGCACTCTCGCAGTCGGCTCCGGGGATAGACCTGCGATGGTGGGAGCTGGGCGCCGCGATGGGATCGCAACTCTCAGATCCTCGCACTGATCGCCGCGGCAGCGGACCCGACGACTAGCCCCGAGCGCGCAAGAGAAATCGAGCACGCCTACTTCCCGTGGATTGCGGCGCTTAGCACTCTGCTCGACAGCGTGGTCGACCAGCGCATTGACCAGCTCGACGCTCAGCGGAGCCTTATCGACTACTACGGTTCGCCCCAGATCGTCGCCGAGCGACTGCGGTCGATTGCCGTTGAAGCTATACGCAGGACTGGATCGCTCATCGATGCTGAGGATCACGCCCTGATTCTTGCTGCAATGGTGGCTTTCTTCTACTCCGCGCCGCAACCAGCGGGATCAGAGGCAAAGCTGGCTACACAGGCAGTGCTCGATGTTGTGGGCGCTTGGGGGACCCTACCGCTCTTCTTCTTGAAGGTACGGCGCGCTTTGGCGAGTAGCCGTCAAGCGCATGACACCCAAATATATGTCACTGGCGCCCCGGATTCGCGGTTGAACTAGTCCCGCTGAGACTAGTCCCACAGTCTCTAGTTCTCGGATGCTGAGTGCGGCAGTATCCCGATCCATGGATTCGGGCTGCCCAAACGACGAACCGCTGTGCCGATTCCAATCGGGTCTTGACCGAACGGTCGACGCCTCGAAATGAGCGGCGATAAACCCAAACCCCGTGTGAGCAAGGTACCCAACCCGCGATATTCGCGCTCGCTGGAATACGGCGTGGCGATCCTTGAGTGTTTCTCAAGCGAGCGTCGGGAGCTTGGAATCGCGGATTTGGCGGACCTTGTCGGGTTGAGTCGCTCGACCACGCATCGCTACGCCGTGACGCTTGTAACGCTCGGCTATCTGGAGCAGAACCCCAAGCGCAAGTACAGGCTCACTGCGCGTGCGGGTACTCCCGGGGCGGCCGCGGTTAGTGCCGTACGTCAGAGCGCACGGGCATGTGCCGCGCTGGAAGAGTTGCGCGATGATACGGGCTACACGGTCAGCATGGGGGTACTCGACCGCACGCGCGTCGTGTACGTGTATCGCCTGTTCGGCCACCGTCTCGGACAGCACGCAATCGACCGTGACCTGGGTGTCGGGGCGAATGTTCCTCTGTATTGCACGGCGCTTGGCAAGGTGCTGCTCGCGAGTGTCTCCGAGGCGGAGCGTCGCGAGCTGCTTGCCGGACTGAACCTCGTGCCGCACGGTCCCCGCTCGATCATGGATAGGGATAAGCTCGCCGTTGAGCTTGAACGTATCAGTTTGCGCGAAACTGTCATAAGTGATGAAGAGTTTGTTAGTGGTGCTCGCTCGATAGCTGTGTTCGTTCCCCAGCCGCAGGGGGAGTTGCCGCTCGCGATCGAGGTGACCGTGCCTTCGAGCGGCTACACCGTGGCGCAACTGGTTCAGGAGATTGCTCCACGCCTCAAGCGGGCCGCGAAGCTGATTGCTGGGAATTGAGACGCTGCAGGGACTGGCTGAGTGACGCGGAACCGACAAGCGGTGAGGAAATCGGGACGCTCACGTTCCCTCGGCTTACTAACGAAGTATGCGCGGATGAGCTGGGAACTGAGCCGTGCTACATCAGCTACAACGATGTCAGCGGACTGTCAGTCGAATCGATTCAGATCGACGACGCCGATGACTACTTGATCGGGGGCGACGAAATCGCGATCGGGAGCGGCGGGTTGACGGCCTCGCCCGAAGGAAGTGGCTCCGCTGGAGACGTAGTAGAAGTGCCGTTTCATCTGAGTGCGCCGCAGACGTGGAAGGTGTCCGGTACCGGCAGCGGCGAGCTTGGCGAAAACGGTCTGCTCTTGGCGGGGGATCTGACCGGTTCGGGCAGCGCGCTGACGGTCGAAATCGGCGGTGGGCCGCTGTTCTTTCTGGCGGAACACAACACGGAGGTTGGTCCCGTGACAATCGAGGGGACCGATACGAGCAAGGTGGCGGCAAACGGAATCGTCTCGATCCTGGATGCCAAGCTTGACTCCTCGGACGGGGAGCCGGTGGGTCTGAGCCACATCTTCCTCGCCGGCAGCGGAGCGATTGGTGCGCTGACGACGAATAGTGTTGACCTTGATGTGGGAAGCCCGGATCAGGACATCGAAGTTGCGAGCGCAAAGCTCGATGCAGCGAGCGATGTCGAGTTCAATGTGACAGGCAATGGCACGATCGCCCAGGTCGACAATTCGCAACTGGTATCCCACGGTGCGGTCGAACTGGCGGGCTCCAAAATAGAAGTAGTTGTTGGCCCGCCAAAGAAAGACGAACCATGTCCAGTCCTATCACCTGGAGAGACCTATACGTTCGTCTCCACGACTGGGGCGCTGACCGGTGCGTTCTCCAACGCTCCCGAACACGGCGCGGAAATACCGGTCAGATTCGCTGAAGCCTGCGCAAAGCTCTCGCAGACAATGAGGATCGTTTATAGCGAGAGCGGTGGCACACAGACAGTTACGGGGACGGTGGAAGCGGGAGCCAAGGAAGCCCAGGAAGCAAGAGAACGACAGGAAAAAGAAGGCCAGGAAGCAAAAGGGCGCCAAGAAGCGAAAGAACGAGAAGAAGCAAAGCAACGAGAAGCGGCCAGAGAAGCGGAAGTCAGGAAGAATGAAGAAGGGGCTGCTGTGAGGGACCGCGAAGCAGAAGCGGCAGTCCTAGCCGCTGCGGCGTTCGCCGCGAAGCGTCAGGAAGAAGAAATTGCTGACGCACTTGCCAGGAAGCTCCAGGAAGAGACTTCTGCCGGGAAAAACGAAGGAGCGGCAACCCAGGGCAGCGTTTCGTTGCTCGGGTCGACTATCGCGGTTCAGGGCGGCGCTGAGGCGCAGGTCAAGCTCGCCTGCTCGGGTACGTCTACATGCAAGGGGAAGTTGACCCTGCTCGCCAAGGGCACGGCCAAGAAAGGGAGGAGCGCTAAGGCGGAGACGATCGGCATGGGCAGCTTCTCGATCTCGGCCGGCGGGACCGCAACCGTGGGGCTCAAGCTCAACGCAATTGGGCGCGCGCTGATCGTCGCGAACCACGGACGGCTGGCCGCGACTCTGACGGTCTTGAAGTCCGCGCCCGCCCCGTCGCGGGTGGAGTCGGTAAGCGTGCGGCTTCAGGAGCGCAATGATCGCGGCAATGTGAAGAAGTAGGCACCTGACCGGGCAGTTCAGCCAAACCTGTGGTGTCTCTGCCTCGCGCGGGTTCGCCCCTAGATCTAATGCTGCGACACATCCGCGCGGAGGCGCCCATGTCGCGTTTACTCCCACAAAGAGGAGTGTTTCGGAAACCTAGTCCGCTAACCTTCCAAAACACCCATACTTTCGGAAGGAAGCAATGTCGGGTCGTGAGCAGGCGATCGAGTGGAGGGGCCGCAAGGTAAACGCATGGGTCCCCGACCCACTGACCAAGCGTGACCTGACGCTGACTGAGCCAACCGCTCGCCGCACCGAGCGAGCAGCAGCAGCCGCGCGCCACGGCGACGATGTCTTGCCGGCTGACTGGGGAGCGCTAGCGCGATTGCTGCTGCGCGCCGAGGGCGTGGCTTCCTCGCATATCGAGGGAGTGCAAGCCTCGCTAGCGCAGGTGGCGGCCGCCGAGCTCGACCCAAGTGTGGGGGAGAGCGCCGCGTGGATCGCCGACAACGCGGCGGCAACACTCGCTGCGATCACGCAGGCAAGTAAGGCGCCGCTGAGCGCTGAGGCCCTACACCGCTGGCATCGCCGCCTGATGACAGCCGCGGGCCACTTGCCCAAGCATCAAGTGGGCGCCTGGCGCGACCTACCGGGTTGGATCGGGGGCACAAGCCCGCTGAATGCGGCCGTTGTCGTGCCGCCCCCCGAGCTGATCGCTCCGCTGATATGCGATCTGATCGAGTTCGCCAACCGCACCGACATAGACCCGGTAACCCAGGCGGCGGTGGCGCACGCTCAATTCGAGCTGATTCATCCCTACGCTGATGGCAACGGTCGTGTGGGACGGATCCTGATCGCATGGGTCCTAACGCGCCGCCTGAACCTAGCTACTCCACCCCCGGTGAGCGTGCGGATCGCGACAGACAGGAGCGGGTATCTCTCGGGCCTGACGCTGTTTCGACTCGACCAATTGGACCCGTGGGTGGCATGGTTTGCCGAGATAGTGGAAGGCTCGGGCGACGCCGCGACAAATCTTGTGGGCGCTGTCGCGGAGTTGACTGCCGATTGGAGCGAACGTATCGCCAAGGTGAGAAAGGACGGGATAGCGCACCGCGTGCTGGCGCTACTGCCCGCCCACCCCGTGATTGGCGGGGAGATCGTGGCAAGCGAGCTGGGCGTGAGCGAAAGAGCCGCGCGCATGGCACTGGAAACCCTCGAAGATCACAACATCGTCGAGCGCTCTGCGATCGTGCGACACAAGACGGGCCGTCCGCCTCGCTGGTGGGTGGCTTCCGAGCTGCTTGCGCTCGTGGGCGCATGGTCGCGCTGAGTGCCGTCTTCCTCCGTTCCCTGTCACGCCGCCAGCCGATCTAACGAGGCGCCGCGTCCGCGCCCGGCGCCACCACGTACACAATGTGCGCCCGCGCGATCGCCATGAACGTGTGTCGCTCGACGGGCCCGCCGTCGAGCGACACGAGGGTGACGTCGGTGAGCGTGAGGAAGTCGCGCTCGGAGGCGTTGAGCATGTCCGAGACGCGCGAGCGGTAGCCGTCACGGGCGAGCATCAGCGAGCCCTCGATGCGGTGACGGGGCGTCTCCAGGCGGATGCGCTCGCGGCGCTCGTCGGTGCCGTCGGGGTCCTTGTCGAACGCGTGCTCGTCGGGCGGTGTGGTCATCGTCGCTTCATTATCGGGCTTCGGCGCGGTTGGGGGCGCTGAGGGGCGATCGTTAGGCGCTCGACCTGCGACAGGCGATCGGCGAAGTGCGTGGAAGGGCACGCTCCGGACCGCGTGCCCTTCCACCCACCGCCGCGTGCCTCATGGCACGACGATCGTGAAGGCGTAGCCGCTGGTCGGGGTGGTGCCGCCAGGTGCGTAGGTGTCCACCTCGAAGTCCGTGGCCGGGCAGCCGCCGGTGCGCTGCGCGTTGACCGCGATGACGCCAGGGAGTTTGCCCGAGCTGTAGCTGACCTCGGGCGACACGGCGACGGTCTCTTCGGCGGCGTTGATCGGGGCGGCGGGCGCAAGGCAGTAGACACCCGCTGTTGGCTGGCTGACACCCGTGATGTTGCGCGGCGTGATGAGTGTCGCGGCGCCGGGCGTGGTCGGCTGTACAACGGCGTACCCGCGTGCTGTGCCGGCGGGCCCAGTCGGTCCCGTG
This sequence comes from uncultured Solirubrobacterales bacterium, assembly GCA_963776985.1. GTDB lineage: Bacteria > Actinomycetota > Thermoleophilia > Solirubrobacterales > Solirubrobacteraceae > Palsa-744. Next base: position 1,114,833 of record CAVZOV010000004.1, on the reverse strand, counting down.
GCGCCGGTTTTCCCAGTGGCGCCAGTTTTCCCGGTTTTCCCGGCGGGGCCCGTATATCCGCGTGGCCCTGCCGGCCCTGGGATCCCCCGCAATCCGCGTGGCCCGGGCACGAGGCACTCGCGCACCCTGTGCCTGCCGATGTGGGTGTAGAAGCATTTGGTGGACGCCGCGCTGTGGGCGCTCGGCAGGATCGGGATGCCGGCGAGCGCGGGCACGGTGACGGTCATCGCGGCGATCACGGCGGGGGTGGCTAGCAGTGTGAGTGTGCGACGGCGCATGGATGTGCCTCTCCTGTGTCGGGGCCTGTTCGAACATAACCCTCGGGAGGGCCCGAAGGAGCGGTGTGACGGGCGCGCGCTTGGGCGCGAAGCGTCGTGCCTGTGTGCGCCCATGGTGCAACGCGGGGGCGCGGAGCTAGCTGTTGTGCCCAGGGACGTTGCGAACGGTGTGAGGTAGGTCCGGGCCTGCCGAGAGGCTGTGGGTGTCAAAGCTCACTGACCTCAGGGAGGCCCGGAATGCAACACGCTAACGCTCCACTCACTCAGATCGGCAGGCTCCGCTTGGTGCTGCTGGTCGAGGAGGACGGGTTCACGTTGCAGGCGGCGGCGGATGCTTGCAATGTGGCGAAGTCGACGTGCTGGGAGTGGGTGCGCCGCTGGCGCGAAGCGGAGGAGACCGATCGCGTCACGCTCGCCTGCTTGGAAGACCGCAGCTCGCGGCCGCACCGAAGCCCGAACCAGGTGCCGGCTGGGGAGGCCGCACGGATCTGTGAGCGGCGCCAACGCACCGGCTGGAGCCCGCGGCGGCTCGCAGACGAGACGGACATCGCAAGACCCCATTCGACGATCCATCAGGTGCTGCGCCGTAGCGGCTGCTCACGCCATCCACGGCCCGATGCTCCCGCGGTGGTCCGCTACGAGTGGCCGTGTCCCGGCAACCTGTTGCACATGGACGTCAAGAAGCTCGGGAAGTTCACCGAGCCCGGGCACGCCGTGACCGGCGATCGCACCAAACGCTCAAGGAGGGTCGGCTGGGAGTACGTGCATTCGATCGTCGATGACTGCTCAAGGATGGCCTACTCGGAGATCCACAAGGACGAGACCGCTGCCACGGTCACCGCGTTCACGCGTCGCGCGCTTGACTGGTTTTTGGAACAGGGGATCGTCTGCGAGCGGATCATGACCGACAACGCGTTCACCTACACCAAGAGCAGGAGCTTCAAGCAGTTGCTCTGGCAACGAGCGATCCTCCATATCCGCACGCGGCCTTACACGCCCAGGACCAACGGCAAGGTCGAGCGCTTCCACCAAACACTCATTCGGGAGTGGGCTTACGCACTCCAATACGCCTCATCCGACGCGCGCCAAGAGGCCCTGCCACACTGGATCAACCACTACAACGAGCGCCGCACCCACTCAGCGCTCGGCAACCGGCCACCCCGCGCCCGCGTTCGGGACGTCACCGGGCACAACAGCTAGCCTACGCGCTCGACCGCGCGCGCGGGCAGCCCGGCGCGCGTGCCGGCAATCGTTCCGACGGTGGCATCCGCGGGGGCGTTGCGCTCCTCGCGCACGATGTACAGCGGGCGGTGCTTGACCTCGTCGTAGATGCGACCGACATACTCGCCGATCACACCGAGCGCGATCAGCTGGATGCCGCCGATTAGGAGGATCAGGATCGTGATGGTGCTGAAGCCGGGAAGGTAGGAGTCGGCGAAGTGCAGGCCGATCACGACTGGGATGGCGACGAACGCGACGCTCGCCGAGAGCAGGCCGGCGTAGGTGGCCAGCTGCAGGGGTAGGTGCGAGAAGGAGGCGATCGCGTCCAGGGAGAAGCGCAGCATCTTGCGCAGCGTGTACTTCGTCTCTCCGGCGGTGCGCGCGTCGCGCTCGTAGGGGACGGCTGTTTGCTTGAAGCCGACCCACACGGTCATGCCGCGCAGGAAGCGTGAGCGCTCGGTCATTGACAGCAGCGCGTCGAGTGCGCGGCGATCGAGCAGTCGGAAGTCACCCGAGTTGGGCTCCAGGTCGACCTGGGCGAGACTGTCGAACAGCTTGTAGAACCACGAGGCGGTGGCGAGCTTGAAGGCGGTCTCGCCGTCGCGTTGCTTGCGCACCGCATACACGACGTCCGAGCCTTGCTCCCACTGCTCGATCATGCGCGGGATCAGCTCGGGTGGGTCCTGCAGGTCGGCGTCGATCATCGCGACCACATCGCCGACGGCGTGCTCCAAGCCGGCGGTGAGCGCGGCCTGGTGGCCGAAGTTGCGCGACAGGTGCACCACTCGCACGCGGGGGTCGGCAGCGGCGATGCGGTCGAGTAGCGCTGGCGTCGAGTCAGACGAACCGTCGTTGACGAGCACAAGCTCGAACGCGTAGTCGGCGACGGCGGCACAGGCGCGCGTGACAAACGCCTCGACCAGCTCCTCCTCGTTGTAAACGGGCGCGACCACGCTGAGCAGGGTGGGTATGCGCGAGGGTGTGTCCGACATCTTTCCTTCCGGCACGTGTGAAGTTGGTTAAGTACTGGCAATGAGAAGAGTAGGGGACGCACGCGCGCGCGTCATGAGAATGCCCTTGGTGGCGCAGTTCGTGAGGTTTGGGATCGTGGGTGTGTTGAACACCGTGCTCAGCTTCGCGATCTACACGGTGCTGCTGAAGGTGTTCGGCGTGTGGTACATCGCCGCATCGGCCATCGGCTTCGCGGTGGGCGCAGTCAACGGCTACCTGCTCAACCGCGCGTGGACGTTCAGGGGACACCAGGGCGATGCGCTGACGCCGGTGCGCTGGTGCGTCGTGCAGGGCTGCGGACTGCTGGCGAACCTCGGGCTCGTATACGTATTTGTTTCTGACGTGGGCCTGGACAAGCTTCTCGGCCAAGCATTCGCGACCTCGATCGTGGTTGTGCTCACGTTCTTCGCCAATCGCGCGTGGACCTTCAAAGGCCACGTGCCAGGCGCACTGCCGGAGCCGACCGTCGAGTCCTAGCGGTACACGGCGAGCAGCGACAGCCCCGCGGGTATCGGCTTACCACGCCCGATCGCGGCCGCCTCTAGGTTCAGCGGCTGGCGCAACGCCCAGTTGAGCGGCGCCGGCGGTACCCACAAATCGAGGCTCGACTTGGTGGTCGAGGGCTTGAAGCGCTCCAGCGCGCGCAGCAGGATGGCGACTGGGAGCAGCAGCGAGTTGAAGTGCGCGGCGCTCTGCTCGTGCCATCCGGCGCCGTCGGCGGCCGCGAGCAGCGTGTGGCGGTTGTAGCGGCGGTGATGGTGGTTGATCTCGTCGTGTCCGCTCCACAACCACTGGTAGGCGGGCACGGTCACGAGCAACGCTCCGCCAGGCTTGGTCACACGGCGCAGCTCGCGCAGCGCACCTACGTCGTCCTCCAAGTGCTCGATCACGTCGAGGCTGACCGTCAGGTCGAAGGAGGAGTCCTCGAAGGGTGTGTCCAGGATCGACCCTTCGAGCACCGTCCCCACCCTGCGCTCGCGGGCAAGCTCAACGCTCGGTGACGACAGCTCGATGCCGGTGACGGTGCCGTGCTTGGCAAGATCGACCATGTTGCGTCCGCTGCCGCAACCCGCGTCGAGGATCGACGCGCCGGCGGGCAACTGGAGCCGCGCGATCGCGCGCTCCAGGACGCGCCGGCGTCCCTGGTACCACCAGTGACGGTCCTCGACTTGGTGTGTTTGTAGCTCGTACTCGCGCTCCATCGGCCACGCATCTTTCACGATGGGGCGCCGGCTTGCCGTGCGACCCCCCGGCGCCGCCCCGCAATTGCCCCCAATTGGGCCTGCCCCGGGCCCCGGTGGGCTATCGTTTGCTGCTCGCTCCCGTCGCCGGGTTCCCACGAGCAGGAGGCAGCGCCGATGGCAAGCAAGTTCAAGGCCGTGTCCGCGACGGGCGTACTCTTGGCGCTGCTGCTGGCGGTGAGCGTGGCCCTGGCGGCCAATCAGGTCAAGGGTGGCGCGTACACCGGCGCCCTCACGCCGTCCAGGACCGGGGTGACTGTCAGCTTCAAGGTGTCATCGAGCGGCAAGCAGGTGACGTCGCTGACGATCAGCAATACGCCGCTGTATTGCGAGGGCGGCGGTCGTCCCACTGCCGTGCACTTCAAGAACGCGACGATCTCGAGCAAAGGCACGTTCGCCAGCACCGGGCAGTATGTGATCGGCGAAGGCCCCAAGAAGGGTCAGGTCGGCACCAAGCTGAAGATCACGGGTACATTCCTGAAGCGTAAGGCCGAGCGGGGAGCGCTCACGACCAATTACGTGGGCTTCTCCAACTGCAGCGGCAAATCGGCCTACGCCACCAAGGCCTGAGCGGCGCGAGGCACACGATGTCGCTTCCTGTTGAGGGGTATCGTCTGAAGGGGATTTCCCCCAAGGCATACGAACATCCCGCCGACCGTGCGGCGACCGCCGCGCTGCGCTCGATCCCCTACCTGAACACGGTGGTGCGCAAGCTGATCGAGCTTGGCTACGAGCGGGCGCTGCGCCAAGCGTATCTTGGCTCCTCTGTGCGGCTTGGCGAGGACCAGCTCGCGGACGTGTGGATGGCGCACGTGCGTGCGTACGCCACGCTTGATCTCGAGCCGGTGCCGGACCTGTACCTGACCCAATTTCCAGTTGCCAACGCGATCACGATTGGTGCGGGCCGACCGATCGTGGTCGTGCAATCCGGGCTCGTTCAGCTGCTCGACGTCGAGCAGCTACGTGCCGTGTTTGCGCACGAGGCCGGCCATGTGCTCTCCGAGCACGTCCTGTATCGCACCGCGCTGGTCATCCTGATGAGGCTCAGCTCGATCCCGGGCATTCCGCTGCCACTGCTGCCCTTGCGGGCGGCGTTGATGGAGTGGTTTCGTGCTTCGGAGTTGAGCTGCGATCGTGCGGCGGCCCTGGTTACTCGCGATCCGCTGACGGTGTGTCGCACGCTGATGGTGATTGCCGCCGGCGCTGAGGCGGAGCGGCTTGACCTAGACGTGTTTATGCGCCAGGGCATCGACTACCGCGAGAAGGGCTCAGGTCTTGAGCGCCTGTCGCGACTGTTGCTCGACCTCAACATCACCCATCCGATGCCGGTGCGTCGCGTGCATGAGTTGATGGAGTGGGTCAAGTCCGGCGACTACGACCGCATCGTGGGCGGCGAATACATAACGCGCGACGTGCCCCCCGACCCCCGCGCCGAGGCAGGCGACGCGGTCGCCCACTACTCCGAGCGCTTCCGAAAAGCCTTCAACGACGCCGGCCAATCTGTCGGAGACATCGGCCAGCAACTCGGCGACGTCGGTCAGCAGCTCAGTGACTGGCTGCGCCGCACGCGCGAGGATGCCGGCGGTGGCGAGAGCGACGACGATGTCGACGCTCCGTAGTTCGTTCGTCCGTCGATAGCCAGTCCCATACAACGGCGTCCTAGGCTTGAGCGATGTGGCTCGCATCCTCCACGGTCGCTCGTCATCTTCCTTCGGCACTGTTGTCGGCGTGTGTGGGGTGTTGCGCGCTCGTATCGGTCGCGGGCGCTTCGCCTGGTGTGCACTTGAGATCGAGCGCGCGCCAGCCTGCAACCGCTCGCCCGGAGGCTGCGGAATCCCAGAGCTATCTGCAGATCGCCGAAGCCGGCGTGGCGCGAGCGCGGCGCTTGTGGGCAAACCCGCACCTAGTGTCCCGCGCCGTTAATTCGTTGTAGAAGTCGTGAGATGGAGTCTAGGGTTTGCTCTGCGGTCTTGGTCCAGATGAATGGCTTGGGGCTTTCGTTCCATTTGTTGACCCAGTCGCGGATATCTTTCTCCAACGCGTGGACGCTGCGGTGATCTGAGCGACGTAGCAGATCGTCTGTGAGGTAGGCGAACCATCGCTCGACCTGGTTGATCCAGCTGGAGTACGTCGGGGTGTAGTGCATGTGAAACCGGGGGTGTGCGGTCAGCCAGCGTTGGATGGCGGGGCTCTTGTGGGTGGCGTAGTTATCGCAGACGAGGTGCACGTCGAGATGCTCGGGGACCTGACTGTCGATCTTGACCAGGAACTTCTTGAACTCGATCGCGCGGTGGCGGCGGTGCGTTGAGCTGATGACGGTCCCGTCGGCGGTGTTAAACGCAGCAAACAGGCTGGTCGTGCCGTGGCGCAGATAGTCGTGGGTGCGCTTCTCCGGCATGCCCGGCATCATTGGAAACGCCGGCTGGGAGCGCGCGAGCGCTTGCACCTGGCTCTTCTCATCCACGCTCAAGACGACTGCGGCTTCGGGCGGATTCAGATACAGGCCGCAGATGTCATAGACCTTCTCCACAAACAGCGGGTCGTTGGAGAGCTTGAATGTATCCGCGCGATGGGGCTTCAGATCAAACGCTCGCCAGATCCGCCCGATCGTCGACTTTGACAATCCCGAGCGCTCGGCCATCTTCGCGCGCGACCAATGCGTCGCGTTCTCCGGCGTGGACTCCAACGTCGCTACGACCACGTCCTCGACCTGCTCAGCGGTGATGCTCGCCGGACGTCCCGGACGCGGATCATCGGACAATCCGTCCAACCGCAGCTCACAAAACCGTCGGCGCCACTTCCCGACCGTCGGCGTCGACACACCACACGCCACCGCAACATCCTTATTGGAATACCCCTCCGCGCACCGCAAAACGATCCGCGAGCGCAACGCCAACGCCTGCGAAGACTTCCTACGCCGCTCCCACCGCACCAACTGATCGCGCTCCGCATCGGTCAACTCCAACACCTGCTTGGGCCGTCCAGTTCTCACCATGCCACAGCTTATCACACTTAAGTACCGAACTTAAGGCGCAGGACACTAGGCTGGTATGACAGCGTGCTCGACGACAGGGAACGCTATCCGCTGGCCACGATTTGGGACGCGACTCCGTTGTTTGAGGCATTGGACGCGATCGACATCTCGGCTCCGAGTATCGCCCACCGCGCGGCGGTGGTGGCTTTCGCCCGCGGCGCGGAGCGCTACTGGGACGCGACGCTGAAGCCGGTCCCCGGCTTCGCGCCCTACCCCGGCGATCGCGGTCAGACGGTGACGTGGTTTGACGACAACGGTTGGTGGGGGCTGGCGTTCCTCGACGCGTATCGCGCAACCCACATCTCGAGCTATGTTCGCGAGGCCGAACGCGCTTTTGCGTTCATCGCTGATGCCGGCTGGAACGCGGCGGGCGGCGGTCTGTGGTGGAACACCTCCCACCCGTACATCGCGGGCGAGCCGTTGGCGGCCGGGTCGCTGTTGGGCGCGCGGCTTTACCAGCTGACGGGCAAGCCGTTCTTCCTGCGCCAGGTGCTCAAGTTTCTCGACTGGGCTGAGGTGAACTTCCTCACCGAACGACGTTTGTATATGCGCACAAGCTTCGATCCGACGCCAACTCCCTATATCGAGGGCACGCTCGTGGAGGCCCATCAGGTGTTGTGTGAAACCGGCGACTCGCAAGCGTGTGAACGTGCAGCGGAACTGGCGAACGCCTCGGCCGAACGCTTCTCCGATCGCCTGAACATGGGGCCGCAGTTCGACACGATCTACCTGCACTGGATGCTCGTGTATGGAGCGCGCGCGAATGAAACGCGCTGGCGGGAACTGGCCGAAGAGATGGCGGGCGACGCCCAGCGACATGCGCGCGCTGCCGACGGCCTGTACCTGCGCGCGTGGGACGGCACGCCGATAACCGAGCACCAGGCGGTGCCCAACATGCTGCAAACCGACGCCGCCACGCTTGAGTTGTTTGCGTGGCTGGCGGTTGTGGAATCTCAGCGCGCGGCCGCGTAGAGCTTCCGCAGGCTCGTTGGCGAGGTGCGCATCCCATCGTGCCCGCTCTCCTCGTGCGCCAGAGCCAGCTAAGCGCTCGCCACAAACCCTTCGCTCGCGTGTGTTGCTTCGCGCGCGAGCATGGCGATGAACGCCCCGACGACGCGAGCGTCGAACTGGGTGCCGGCACAGTGGCGCAGTTCGGCGAGCGCGGCCTCATAGCTCATCGAGTCGCGGTAGGGGCGGTCGCTGGTCATCGCCTCGTAGGCGTCGGCGACTGCGACGATGCGGGCCTCCAGGGGGATCGCTCCGTCGGGCAGGCCGAGCGGGTAGCCGAGGCCGTCGGGGCGCTCGTGATGAGCGGCGACCCATTCGCGCACGTCGGAGAGGCTGACGTGCTCGAGCATCTGCGCGCCGAGCGCTGGGTGGCGCTTGACGATCTCGTACTCCTCCTCGGTGAGTGGACCGGGCTTGTGCAGGATGCTGTTGGGCACGCCCGCCTTGCCGATGTCGTGCAGGATGCCGGCGAGGCGGATACGGCTGACGCGCCACTCGGGCAGGCCCAGCTCGCGGGCGGTGGTTTCCGCGTAGCGTCCCACCGTCTCGGAATGACGCGCACTGCCGCTGAAGCGCAGGTCCACGGCCTCGGCGAAGTCGAGTACGGCGACGATGAAGCGCTCTCCGCCGATGTCGCGCAGCTCGTTGGGAGTGCGTAGTTCCAGTCGCAGCGCCGCGCTGTGGCCCACCGTGCGGTTGCGCCCGCGCTGCTTGGCGCCGTAGAGCGCCTGATCGGCGGCGTGCAGGAGCGCCGCGGCGGTCTCTCCGTGCTCCGGGTAGACGGCCACACCGAAGCTGATTGTGAGCGGGGTGTGCTCGCCCGCGAACTCCTCGCGCAGCTGGCGGCGCAGGCGCTCGGCTAAGGCGACGGCGTTGTCGCGGTCGGTGTCGGGTGCGATCAGCGCGAACTGCTCGCCGGCGACGCGTGCGACGGTGTCGATCTCGCGCTTGGTCTCGCCCAGCAGCTTTGCCACTCGCTGCAGCGCCGCATCGCCGACCTTGTGGCCGGAACGGTCGTTGACGTCCTTGAAGTTGTCGAGGTCGCCGAGGAGCACCGCCATCGCGGTACCGCCGCGACGCGCTCGTTCGAGATCGAGGTCGAGCAGCTCACGAAACCCACGCCGATTGGAGAGCTTCGTGAGGGGGTCGGTGCGGGCGGCGTTGTAGAGGCGCACGATCAGCAACTCCACGCGAGCGCGCATCACCATGATCACGATCGCGCCCACCAGCAGCGTGCCCATGCCGACCAGCCACCAGGCGGCGACCGCGCTGAGCGGCGCCCGTGCGACCAGCAGCGCGCCATAGACAAAGCCCACATAGACGATCTGCGCCGCGGCCTGTCTGACGGTGAAGAAATAGGAGGCGTAGAGGAACACCCACAGGTAGAAGAACACGAGTGGGCTGGGCGATTCGCCCGAGAAGTAGGCCACTCCCGTGATCAGCGTGCTGCCCCACGCGAGCATGGCTTGCATCGTCCACGCGGGGAGCCTGGCGGCCTGCGTGTGGAGCACCGCGGCGACCAGGTAGGCGTCGGCGACGATCAACAGCATCCCCAGCTCGTTCATGTGCGTGGCGTGGGGCAGCGCCACGGTGAGCGCCGCGAGGCTCGCGCCGGCGGCGAACAACACGGCGAGGACCTTCGAAACGAGGCTCGCCTGGAAGCTTGCGCCGAGGAGAGATCCGCCCCAGATTTCGTCCCGGCCGTCCGCCTGGGTGAGCGCGGACATAACCTTCGGGTATCGACTGCCCGCGAAGCTTACGATGGAGTTGGGAATCGTTCGCATTGTTGGCGAGAGTGTTTGGGTAAACAGCGTACGAGGAATTTCGACTATTCGCAACCGCACGACGATCATGGTGCTTGGCGCCGCGCAGTTCGTGATGGTGCTTGACAGCACTGTCATGAACGTGTCGATCTCTCAGGTTGTGGCGGACTTGAAAACGACCGTTTCTCAAGTGCAGCTGGCGATCACCGCCTACACGCTGGTGATGGCGGCGTTCATGCTGACGGGCGCGAAGCTCGGCGACATCTGGGGTCGGCGTCGGGCGTTCTCGATCGGCCTCGCCGTGTATGGGGTCGGATCGCTGACGACCGCGCTCAGCCCCAATGTGAGTGTGCTGCTCGTCGGCTGGTCGGGCATCGAGGGGCTCGGTGCGGTCCTTGTGATCCCGGCGATATTCGCGCTTACGGCCGTCAACTACAGCGGTCGCGAACGGGCGCTCGCATACGGGTTGCTCGGTGGGATCTCGGGAGCGGGCGCGGCCGCCGGGCCGCTGATCGGCGGGTTCGTGACGACTGCGCTCACCTGGCGCGTGGTGTTTGGCGCCGAGACCGTGATCGTGCTGGTACTGCTCACGCTGGTGCATCGCATCGGCGAGCGTCCACTCGAGCACCGCCCCACGCTTGATCGGGTGGGCGTGGTGCTGTCGGCGCTCGGGCTCGGACTGACGGTGTTTGCGATCCTGAAGATCAGCACGTGGGGGCTGTTCGTGCCGACGGGAGCGCTGACGATCGCCGGCACCAGGATCACCCCGTTTGGGCTCTCGGCGGTGCCATTCATCATCTTCGCCGGCCTGGTTGTGCTCGGCTGCTTCTTTCGCTGGGAGGAACACGTTGAGCGCGCGGGGCGCGCGCCGCTGCTGCGCGCCGACCTGCTGAAGATCGGGCAGATGCGCGCTGGCCTCTCGACGCTCGTCTCGCAATACCTGATTCTCGCGGGCACGTTCTTTGTGCTGCCCCTGTATCTACAGCTGGTGCTCGGCAAGAACGCGCTGCAAACGGGCGTGAAGATATTGCCGATCTCTGTGACGATGATGCTCGCGGCGGTGCTTGGGCCGCGGCTGGCGACGCGCACTTCGCCGCGACGGGTGGTACAAATCGGGCTCGGATTCTTGCTCGTGTCGATCGCGGGGCTGATGGCAACGATCTCCCCGTCGCTTGCGTCGCTGCCGTTCGCGCTGTCGCTCGCAGGCTTCGGCGTCGGCATAGGGCTGTCGATCTCACAGCTTGGCAACGTGGTGATGTCATCGGTCGGCGAGTCGCGCTCCAGCGAGGCGGGCGGCGTGCAGGGCGCCGCGCAGAACCTCGGCCAGTCGCTGGGCACGGCGCTGATCGGCGCGGTGCTGCTGACGGGCCTAACGGTGGGCTTTCACGAGCGCGTGCTCGCGGACTCCTCGATCCCCCGCTCGCTACAGGAGCAGATCGTGAGCGGCAGCGAGGAAGGCGTGCCGATGGTCTCCCAGGAGCAGTTCCGCACCACCGTCGAGCAGGCGGGGGTCTCGCCGGCGCAGACCGAGTCGCTTGTGGCCTACTACAACGAATCGCAGATCGAGGCGCTCAAGCGCGCGCTGCTGCTGGCGTGCGCGTTTGTGCTTGTGGGGCTGTGGTTTGCTCGCGATCTCCCCGGTGAGGCGCTTGCCAGCGATGAGGGGGAGGAAGCGCACGTTCCCGCGGGTGCACACTCCGGTGGGGAAGCGGTCGTCTGAACGCACGTCGCGCCGTCACCGTGGTGCGCGTGCCGCCAACCCGTCGCTGCCGATTGTGTGTGCGAGCGTGACCGTGCCCTCGCGCAAGCTCGCTGGGATCGTCGACTTTGCGGCTGTGCTGATCGAGTCCTACACGGCCGCGCTGTTGCTTGGAGCGGTGGATCAGGCGCTGGCGTCAGCCTCCAGCGCTGCCGCGGCATCCACCGCGGTGACGGTGGGCACAGGCTCGAGCGCGGTCGCGAAGAACGCGAGCACGCGGCCCCAAGCGTCACGGGCCGCCTCGGGGCGATAGCTCGGCCGGGTGTCGTTGAAGAACGCGTGTCCGGTGTCCGGGTAGATACGAAGCTCGCTGTCAATGTCGGCGGCGTCGAGTGCCTGCTCGAACGCGGGCAGGCCGGCGACTATGCGGGGATCGTCCTGGCCATAGAAGCCGCGCACGGGGCAGCGGATCGAGGCGACATGCTCGACGCTGGGTGCCGAGCCGTAAAAGATTGCGGCCGCTCCAAGCGTAGGCTCCACGCTGGCAAGCAGCGCGGAGAGGTTGCCGCCCATACAGAAGCCAACCGACCCGACCGCGCTCCCGGCGCAGGCGGGATGCGCGCGCAGAAAGGCGACGGCGGCGCGCAGGGCGCCGATGTGTCCGGCGGGGTCGCGGCCCACTCCGCCGAACAGCGCGCCGAGCGTCTCACTCACCTCCCCGGCCTGCTCGGGCCCGAGCTTGGAGAGCGCTTGCTCGCGGCTGGCGTCGTTGCCCATCACAGCCATCCACTGCCTCGGTGGGATCGTGTTGAGGAACGCTTTGGCCGCGTCAACGCGCTCGCGTGCGAGCACGGGCGGGCGGCCGCCGCCTGCCGAGTAGAGGTCGGGCGCGACGGCGACATACCCGGCGCTCGCGAAGCGGTCGGCAACGTCTGAGATGTGTCGATCGACGCCCCAGAATCTCCTGGATCACGACCACGCCCGGTAGTGGCCCATCTGTTGCCTTGGGCCGGGTGAGATACGCGGAGACGGCTCCAGTGGGACTGTCGTAGTCGATCCACTCGCTCACAAGCTCCATAGCTGTCTCCTTGTCGATTCTGTGCGGTTTAGGCGGCCGGTGCGCGCGGAATGGTAACTGCAGGGAGGCTGGCGGCCCGGCTGTTGGCCGGTACGGTGAGCAAGACAGTCCCGGCCTATGCCGGCACGCCGCCGACAGACGACTCTTCCGAGGTGTCGTAGCGCGCGACCGTGAAGCCGATCAAAACCGGCACGTGCACGGCGAACACGACCAGCGACAGGGTGAGCACTACAAGTGCACCGCCGCTGACGTTGTCGCGCAGGAACGCGTACTCGATCATCCCGGCGATCACGATGTAGGCGAGCAGGGCCCAGCGGGCGATTTCGAAGAAGCGTCGCCAGGGAAAGTCGGGCACGCGGGCAAGTGAGGCGAGGTTGCCGGCGAGCAGGAGCGCCGAGAAGGCGAGCAGCACGATCGCCGGGGTGAGCGGCACCTTGTGGGGGAGATGCGCCGCGAGGTAAATGCCGCCGGCCACGATCAACGCGAGCGAGAGCATTCCCAGCTGCGTGACCGGGGGGAGTCGCCGTTCGCTCATCCGACGGTGAGCTTGGCCATGATCACGAGCGTGACGACTTGCATCGCGCCGGTGGCGCCGGCGGTATAGATGAAGCGCTTCATCAAGCGCTCGATCACTTGCGGGTTGGGCTTCGGCTTCTTCAGCTCGACGAGCACCGCGATGTTCGCCGGCTCTAGCAAGCCGAGCGCGATCACCGCCATGATGCCGACCACGATGTAGCTCGCCACGAGCCACCCGTGCAGGTAGTAGCTGCTCTGCACGGTGCCCAGGTGGTTGCCCAGCTGCCAGCCCGCCGCCAGGGTGACGGTGACGACCGTCGGCATTATCAGCACCATCTTTGGCATCAGCCGCGTGGTCAGCTCGATGCGTGCCGGGATCGACAGGCGACCGAGGATCGGCCCCAGCACGAAGCCAAGGAACAGGTCGATGATCGTCCACGCCGCGCCGCCGACGAAGTGCAGGAACGCCAGCGGCCACAGTTCGTTGACGGCGATCGCGGCGATCAGCAGCGCCAGCACCACTGCCACGATGCCAAGGCCCGCACGGGGCACGATCTGAAAGTCCGGGCGCTCGACAGCTCCGGCAGGCGGACCGTCCGCCCGCACCCCCGGTACAGAAACCGCAGCATGCGCCATCGCCCGATGGTAACGGCAGCGTGGACGAATAGCCAGTCCTGGTACAGACGGATGGTCGATCTGCTGTTTGCGGCTAGCTGCCAGGTGCGTTGTGATGGCGGATCGCTGGTGTCACCCGCGGCCGGAATATGCCGGCTGTAGTGCAATGGCTCTCATTTCTCCTGGGATCGTGCAGCTGATCCTTCTAATCATGTTCATACACTGGAGTGGCGCTTGGCAAGCCGCTTTGGCCACACGCGAGCGACCCCTTTATCCACGTCGTCGGAGGAGCACGATGTCAACCCCACCCGCAGACTTCAACGCCAAAATTATCGACGAGTTTCACGCCAACGAAGGACGTGTCGGCGGCATGTTCGAGAAGATGCCTCTGCTCTTGTTGCATCACACCGGCGCCAAGTCCGGCAGGGCGCTGGTCAACCCGCTCGCCTATGCCAGCGACGACGGGCGCTATGTCATTTTCGCCTCCAAGGGCGGGGCCCCGACCAACCCCGACTGGTACCACAACCTCAAGGCCCATCCGAACGTCACAGTCGAGGTTGGTGCCGACAAGTTCGATGCCGTGGCGAGCGAAGCGACGGCGGAGGAGCGCGATCGCCTGTTTCGGGCGCAGGCCGAGCGCTTGCCGCAGTTCGCCGAATATGAGCAGAAAGCCGGTCGCACGATCCCGGTGATGCTGCTCACACCCGTCGCCAACGACTGAGCATCGAGCGCGTCAGCAACTAGCGCTCGCGTAGGCTGTAGCGGCGATGCCGCTGCCGCCGTTTCCCGTGCCCAACGCCGTCGTGCGCGGCGGGCTTGCCCTGCGCGCTCGCGTGCAGGGCCTGGCTGACCGCTTGCTGCCGGCTGAGGCGGCGCTGTGGGATCTTGTGGCCGGAATGCAGCGCACCAAGCTCGCTGGCGTGCTCGTCACCTCGGGGCTCGCCGACGCGATCGGCACGGATGTGCGCGACACGCGCGAGCTTGCCGGCGAGCTTGGTCTCTCAGAGGAAGTGGCGCTGCGTGTGCTCGGTGCCGCGGCGGCCTCGCGCTTGGTTCGGTTGGACCGAAGCGGTCGTGTGCGACTCGCGCGGCTCGGCGCGCCCCTGTGCCGCGAACACCCGCGCTCGCTCTCGGCCTGGGTTGCCTACCAGGCGGCGTCGGCCAACGCGGCCGCGCACGGAGAGCTTGAGAATCTGCTGCGCGAGGGAGCCCAACCGTCGGGGCACCGGCGCGCGTTTGGCAACTCGGTGTGGGACTACTTCGCCGAGCATCCTGAGGAGGGCGCCCGCTTCGGCGAGGCGATGCGCGAGCTGACCGCGATCGACCTGACGGCGCTCTCCCGTGCCTACCCATGGCCGGCCGATGGCACGATCTGCGACGTGGCCGGCGGCATCGGCACGTTGCTGGCGGCGATCCTCGAGCGCCGCCAGCGTGCACAAGGTGTGCTGGTGGACGCCCCCGAAGTACTCGCTGAGGCGGGGGATTTTCTGCGCTCGCGCGGCGTCAGCGGTCGGGTTCAGCTACAGGCCGGCGACCTGTTCGGTGAGATCGGCGCGCGCGCCGACGTGTATGTGCTCAAGTGGATCCTGCACGACTGGAGCGACGACGCTTGCCGCGACATCCTCCGCCGCGTGCGTGCCGCGATGCCCGCGGGGTCGAGGGTCGTGGCAATCGACCAACACCTGGAGCCGGATCGTCCGAGCCCTTTCTCCTCGCTGGCGGACCTGCTGATGCTCGTCGAGTGCGAGGGCGGGCGCGAGCGCTCGCCGATCGAAGTGCACGGGCTGATGCGCGACGCGGGGCTCACACCCGGTCGCGTTCGACATGCCGGGCTGCATATGCTTGTCGAGGGCGTGGCGCCGTAGTGCCGCGTTCCGGTACGGGCTCGGTGTAGTGGTACTTGCCGCCACGCATCAGCGACGCGGCGGCGGCGATCAAGCAGGCGAGGATCGCGAACAGCAGCGCCTCGTGCAGCCCGGTGCGAAACGGTCCGGAGATCAACTGTGGAAAGAACGAGCGACCCGCCAACGCCGCCCGACTCGCCGGTGAGATCGAGGCGAGCACGTGCGCGCCAAGCAAGTGTTCGATCGGGTTGTAGCCGAGGAATGCCGCAAACAGCACCGACACCGGCGGCGTGTGCGCGGCGCCACTCGCCGCGGCTGCTGGCACGCCGTGCGCTTGCAGTCCGGAGGACAGCGCGTGCGGCAGGTCTGAGGCCAGTCCGAGAATCATCAGCGTGAAGAACACGCCGACGGAGATCACCTGCGCGGAGTTTTGAAAGGTCTGGTTCATGCCGCCGCCGGCGCCCCGGTGTTGCGGTGGCAGACTGTTCATCACCGCCGCACGGTTGGGCGAGGCGAACATGCCCATCGACACGCCGATCATCGCGAGTATCGCGGCGAACTGTGGGAAGGAGAAGTCGATCGGCAGTAGCGTCAGCAGGTAGAAGCTGACAGCTGAGCCGAGCATCCCTCCGGTCGCAAACCAGCGCGCCCCGAAGCGGTCTGACAGGTACCCGGACGTCGGGCCCGCGACCAGCATTCCGAGCGTCAGTGGAAGCATGTAAATGCCGGCGCGCAGGGGCGTGTCGGCGAAGTTGACGCCATGCAAGGGAAGCCAGATGCCCTGCAGCCAGATGATCAGCATGAACATCAGCCCACCTCGCGCAACCGCTGAAAGGAATGTCGAGAGGGTGCCGAACGTGAAAGCGCGGATGCGAAACAGGGGCAGGCGAAACATCGGCTCGGCGACCCGCCGCTCGATTGCCGCGAAGGCCGCCAGCGACAGCGCTCCGGCCGCGAGCAGCGCCAGTACCCTCGGGCTGCCCCAGCCGGTGGGATGGCCGTCGTAGGGGCGGATGCCGTAGGTGACCGACACCATGATCAGGATCAGGCCCAGCGAGAAGGTGACGTTGCCCCACCAATCGACGCGTGCGCGTTTGGGCGTGCTGCGCTCCTCCAGCTTCAGGTATGCCCACACCGTTCCAAGCAACCCCACCGGCACCGAGATCAGGAACACGAGCCGCCAGTCGATCGGCGCCAGCAGCCCGCCCAGCACCAGCCCAACGAACATCCCGCTGACACCGACGATGTTGTTGATGCCAAGCGCCATGCCGCGCTGGTTGGCCGGGAACGCGTCGGTGATGATCGCCGCGGCATTTGCCAACAGGAACGCCGCGCCGACGCCCTGCACGATGCGGAACACGATCAGATAAGTGGCTCCGGCGCGTCCGGTCATCCAGTCGACTGTCAGGATCAGCGAGGCGATCGTGTAGATGACGAAGCCGAGGTTGTACATCTTGACCCGGCCATACATGTCGCCGAGGCGCCCGAGGCTCACGATCAGCACGCTCGTGACGACCAGGAACCCGAGAATCATCCACAGCAGGTAGAAGCTGTTGGCCGGCACCAGCGGGTCTAGGTGGATGCCGCGGAAGATGTCGGGCATCGCGATCAGCGTGATCGAGCCGTCGAGCGTCGCCAACAACACTCCGAGGGTGACGTTCGACAGCGCGATCCACTTGTAGCGGTCGGTGCTTGGCGTGACCGACGGGGATGGGGCTGCCGTGCCGTTGTTTGCCGCTCCCGTCCCGTTGAAGCTGTCGCTCGCTCGCTCTGTCACCTCCACATATTATACAGGCAAACTGCACAGTTTTCCTGCTCTTCCCGTATAGTTGCTTTTTGCAATGGCCTCCTCCGTCGACGTGCCTCTCGTCGCCAGCGAACTGCGTGTGGTGCTCGGCCAGCTCGTGCGGCGACTACGCGCCGAGCATCGCTTCTCGCTCGCACATGGCATCGTGCTCGGTCGTCTTGACCGCGAAGGCACGAGCAGCACGAGCGACCTGGCCGCCGCCGAGCGGGTGCGTCCGCAGTCGATGGCACAAACCGTCGGAGAGCTGGAAGCTGACGGGCTCATCAGTCGCCGCGCCGACCCGGCAGACGGTCGTCGCGCGCTGCTCGAACTGACCGAGGCGGGTCGGCGCAAGCTTGAGGCCGACCGCCAGCAGCGCGAGGGCTGGCTCACTCGGGCCATCGCCGAGGGCCTGAGTGAGCAGGAGCAGCGCGCGCTGGCTGACGCGGTCGCGCTGCTTGCTCGCCTGGCCGACTCCTGAGCTTCCGGGACCCGCGACGGCCGGCGGGTTGGATTAGGGGATGCCGACGGGCCGTGGCGGCGGTGTGGACTTTTCGCCCTCGGCGA
Organism: uncultured Solirubrobacterales bacterium; assembly: GCA_963776985.1. Classification (GTDB taxonomy): domain Bacteria; phylum Actinomycetota; class Thermoleophilia; order Solirubrobacterales; family Solirubrobacteraceae; genus Palsa-744. The sequence continues at coordinate 1,097,172 of CAVZOV010000004.1, read as the reverse complement.
ATTGCAGCGGAGTCGCGCTGCCGAGACGTCCGGGGGAGGATGGGTCTCGACCGAACAGCAGCGCCACGTTCCAATCCGCCAGTAGGCGCAGCTTGCGTCCAAGGCCGGGCATCAGTAGGAGGTGGTAAGTACGTGCAAGCAGCCATGCTGGCAGTCCGCGCCAGCGCACGCCGAGCGTGATCGCGACTGCCTTGTTGTGCCCCAGCTCGGCCACCACGCCGGTGGTGCGATAGCGGAAGGCTCGCGGCGGCCTATGCGCGAGCGTCGCGGCGATGTTGTTTGCGGCGAGCCGCCCTTGGCGGATCGCATGCTGGGCCGTCGGCGGGCACGCCTGCCCGCGCCGGGCCGGATCGGGCACCGCGGCACAGTCGCCGATCGCCCACACGCCCGGACAGTTGGCCACACGCAGCTCCCTGTCGACGGCGATCCGTCCGCTCTGGCCGAGTGGCAGCCCAAGCGAGGCGACGACTGGGCTCGGCGCCACCCCGGCGGTCCACACGACCGTGCGCGCGGGGATCCGCTCGCCGCTTGAGAGAATCGCCGCGTTCGCGGTTACCGCCGCGAGTGTCGTGCTGGTCTCGATCTCGATGCCGCGCCCGAGCAGCTCGCGTTCGGCGAATGCCGACAGGCTCGCGGGCACCTCGGGCATGATCCGCTCACGCGCCTCCGCGAGCACCCAGCGCATGCCGGTCGAGCGACAGCGCGGATACAGCTCTATCGCCTGCGCGGCGAAGTCCTGCAGCTCGGCGAGTCCCTCGAGACCGGCGTAGCCTGCGCCGACAAACACAAAGCCGAGATACTCGCGGCGGCGCACAGGATCCTCGACGGACTCGGCGATATCCAGACATGTGAGCACCTGGTTGCGCAGCGCGGTGGCGTCCGACAGCGACTTCAGCCCGGTCGCATACTCGGCCAGGCCGGGGATCGGCAGCGTGCGCGAAACCGAACCCAGTGCCACGAGCAGGTGGTCGTAGCCGAGCGCCAGTCGCTCGCCGTCCACGCGGTGCACGGCGAGCACGTGATCCTCGGGGTTAGCGCCAGTGACGCTTCCGATTAGAAGCTCTGTGCGCGACAGTCGCGAGCGCAGCGGCACGATCACATGGCGAGGATCGAGCGTGCCGCCCGCTGCACCGGGCAGCAGCGGCGTGTAGAGCATGAAGTTGGCGTCGCTCACAAGCGTCACACGCGCGCCGCGAGCGCCGCTCAGCCGCTCAAGGGCCCTGGCGGCATAGAACCCGCCGAACCCGCCACCCGCGATCACGATGTGCTTGGCCATACCTCTGACAGTAGCCCTCTACCGGCGTTGAGACCAATGTTACAAGCGTGTTACAAGGTCTTGTGGGGTCCGGGCCGCGGGCGTCTTTCCAGCTTGGGTGGGGCATCGTGGCGGAGGCTGCTTACGGTGCATGTATGCCCCACGCAACGCTCGCGCTCATCCTCTTGGTATCCGTCGCCCCGAGCCAGCGGCCATCCGCACATTTCGATCTCGCTTGCGGGATGCTAAGCCTCGGACTCGACTGCTCGCTCGAGGGTGCGCTTGACCGTGTCGATCCCCTGCTCCATCAGCTCGCCGGTGCGCTCTGCCAGCTCGTTCGGCAGCAGGTCGGCGACCCAGACGAAGCGAACACCCCCGCCGGGATGCTCCGATACCTGGGCTGCGCCGTTGTGATGGGTGTACGGTCCGTCGACGATCGACCACACGAGCCTTCGCGCCTGCGCGTCGCAGCTGATCAGTCGCTCTCGCGCGGTCATCCCGGCTGCGAACGTGACTATCCGATCCTCTCCGTCCAGTCTCGCGTCGGTGACGAACCCCGGGACCAAGCGTTCGTGCAGCGCGCCCCAGTCTGCCAGTGCAGCCCAAGCGTCCTGGAGCGTTGCGTCTATATGTCGTTCCTTGTAGATACTTGCCATGTAGCCCATCTTGTCAGGTTGGCACGCGCTTGACTTGGACATTCGTGCTTGTCTCGCGCCGCGCTAGAGAGCGACAGCCCCCGACGCTCAGTCGGTGGTGCGATTCCGGTAAAGCCTGCTTGCCAGGGGAGCGAAGATTGCTATCAGCGCGAACGACCAGATCAGCGAGGCGAGGACCGCGTGCTGCATTGGCCAGGTTTGGATGCTCGCCGACGGGTTGGGGTTGCCGAACAGTTCGCGGCAGGCGGTGGTAACCGCGCTAACCGGATTCCAGTCGGCGAGCGTCCGCAGCAGCGCCGGCATGTGCTCGGTTGGGACCAGCGCGTTTGAGACGATCGCGAGGGGAAAGAGGATTACAAGACCAACCCCCTGAGCTGACTCTGGGCTCTTGCTGACCATGCCCAGACACGCGCAGCCCCACGAGAGCGCGTAGCTGAACAGCAGGAAGATCGCAAAGCCGGCGATCACAGACGCAATGCTCGCGTCGGGTCGCCATCCGATCAGAAGTCCGGTCGCCGCGACGAACGCGGCGCAGATCGCGGCGGTCAGGACATCGGCAAGCGAGCGTCCGACCAGCACCGCCGGCCGCCACATCGACAGGGTCCTGAAGCGGTCGATCACGCCGCTGCCGAGGTCGGTGCTCAACCCCACGGCGGTCCCCATCGCCGAGGTGGTCAGGTTCATCGCGAGCAGACCTGCGATCGCGAAGTCCTTGTAGGAGCCGCCGCCGGGCAGCACGACCCCGGAGCCGAACACGTAGACGAACAGCAACGTGAACAGCACCGGCTGAACCGTGACGTCCGAGAGCTGCAGCGGCTCACGCCGGATGTGCACCAGGTTGCGCCCGGTGAGCACCGCGACGTCGCGCAGCCGTTGCGTGAGTCGGCGGGACCTCGACGGTCTCCCGGCAAGCGTGACGGACGCTGGGGTGCTGGAAGTGGGCTTGGCGGGAGTGGGTGTAGTTGTCGTGCTCATCGGCGAGCGACCTCCAGGTCTGGGTCGGCTTGTTCGGGGCGTGGGTCCTCGGTGTCCTCGGCGGGGCGGCCGGTGAGGGCGAAGAACACGTCATCGAGCGAGGGCTGGTGGACCTCGACGTCATCGACGGTGATCCCCGCCTTGTCGAGGGCGCGCACGACGGTGCTCGCCAAGCCGCCGGCGCTGCGCACGGGCGCGCGCAGACGACGCCCGTCGCGGCTGACGTGCACGCCCCCCGCGACGAACGGTCCGAGCGCGACGGCGGCGGCGGGGTTCGGCTCGCTCAGCGTTAGCTCGAGGCGCGCCCCACCGACCTGCGTCTTCAGCTCGGCGGCGGTGCCGCCGGCTATCACCCGTCCATGGTCGATCACAACGATCCTGTCGGCGAGCTCGTCCGCCTCGTCCAGGTACTGTGTCGTCAGGAGCAGCGTCACACCGTCAGCGACGAGCCCCCTGATCACACCCCACATACGCACCCTGCTCGTGGGGTCAAGGCCCGTCGTCGGCTCATCCAGAAACAGCACCGGCGGTCTGCTCACCAGCCCGGCCGCGAGGTCAAGGCGCCGGCGCATCCCGCCCGAGTACTCCTTGAGAATGCGATCGGCTGCATCGGTGAGATCGAACTGCTCGAGCAGCTCACTCGCTCTCGTGCGTGCGGTTGCACGGCGCAGGCCGCTCAGGCGTCCGATCATCACAAGGTTCTCACGACCGGTCAGAACCTCATCGAGGGTCGCGTCCTGTGCGGTGACGCCGATGTTGCGCTGCACCTCATCCGCTTCGCTGACCACGTCGTGGCCCGCGACACGCGCCGAGCCATCGTCGGGGATCGAGAGTGTGGTCAGGATGCGCACCGCAGTCGTCTTGCCCGCGCCATTGGGCCCCAGCACCCCGAGGATCGACCCTTCTGGCACCTCCAGGTCGATCCCGTCCAGCGCGACCGTCGGGCCGAATCGCTTGCGCAGGTCGTGGGCCTGGATCATCAAATCGTGTGTCACAGTAGCTCCTAAAGATCTACTTACCGGTCGGCAAGCAAGCGCACAGCATACATATAACTTGCCGGCCGTCAAGTAAGCTATGAATGTGTCTACTCCCACCACCAGCAAGCCCAGGAACCAGGCAGGAGCGGACGCGCGCCCCGTGGCACAGCCCCAAGGCGGCGAAAGCGCCCGCTCGACACGGGAGCGCATCCTTGACATCGCACTCGAGTTGTTCACCAATCAGGGGTACGACAAGACCTCACTGCGCGACATCGCTGAGAGGCTCGGCATCACGAAGGCCGCGCTCTACTACCACTTCGAGCGCAAGCAGGACATCCTGCTCGAGTTGCACCTGCGCCTGCACGCGCTCGGACGGGAGGGGCTCGAGCAGCTCGAGCGCCTTGAGGACGGACAACAGCGCGCGGACGCGTGGCCCGGGCTCGTCGACCACTTCATCGATCAGGTGCTCGAGAATCGTGAGCTTGTGCTGTTGCACCAGCGCAACTACAACGCACTCCAGGAGCTAACGAACAACGAGCGCCACCGCGCCGAGAACGACGACATGGAGCAGCTGGTTCGTCGCATCTTGCAGAGTCCCGCCATTCCCCTCACCAAGCGCGTCCGTATGGTCTGCTCAATCAGCGCAATCGCCGGCGCGCTCGTCGGTGCAGAGGCACTGTTGGGCGATGTGCCCATCGACGAGCTTGCCGAGCTCGTGCGCGAGGCGATGCGAGACCTGCTGGGATCGCACTAGACAGCCACGTCAGCAGCGGCAGTCGGCAGGACCGCTGGCCAAGGTTCCCTGCCCGTCGAAGTGGAGCGGGCGATCGCACGGCTCGAGTCCCTAAAGAAAGTCGTTCCCGGTGAGGACGTAGAGGAACGGAACGAAAGGCACGATTACCGCGACGGCCCAGGTGAGCCGCGCGATCAGACCGAAGTCGCCCCGACCAAAGAGAAGGTAGATCCAGATCAGGATCACTGCAATTGGGTGCAGGATGCAGAGGATCAGCTCAAGCAGCTTCTTCATGGCGCCTCCTCGTGAATTGGGCTCAAGATGCCACCTTACTCCGCCTTGCCGAGCCAGGCTACCTCCGTATCGAGGAGCGGGAAACGATGGACGCGGCGGGTTTCGAACCTGCGTCAACATTCGTCTCGCCCGGCCGCCTCAGTGCGGCTCGGAGGGAGGGTCGTGCTCGACGCCGAGCGCTCGCTGTGTCCACGCGACGTCGTGCCACGCGCCGAACTTCCAGCCGATCCGCCGGTAGACGCCGACCGGCTCGAAGCCCATCGCTCGGTGCAGGCCCGCACTCGCCTCGTTCGGCAGTGTCATGCCCGCGACCGCCAGCAGGTAGCCGCGCGCCGCGAGCCGCTCGAACAGTGCCTCGTACAGCGCGCGACCCGAGCCGGTGCGTCGCCGGCCCTGCTCGACGTAGACGCTGACCTCGCACGAGAAGCGGTAGGCCGCTCGCGCCTGGTGCGGCCCACCATACGCGTAGCCGACGATGCGATCGTCGTCTTCGAGCACGATCCACGCGTGCGTGCGCGCCGCTGTCGCGATGCGTTCGGCCATCTGTGCTGGCGTTGGCGGCTCGCTCTCGAAGCTGACGGCCGTCTCGCGCACGTACGGCGCGTAGATCGCCGCGCACGCCAGCGCATCGTCCTCGCTCGCATCTCTCACCGTCGCACCGGACATGCTCGGTCGTAGCATACGCGGGCGCGTGCGAGGCGTTCGTCTCTGAGCAGCCGCACAGCCGTCCCCCAAAATCCGAAATGGCCGGGAAGCGTTAGCGTGGCACGCCGTGACGCTCGGCAGGCATCCTGGGCTGCGGTTCGCCGGTACTAGTGATCGATGGTGGTGAGCAAGCATGGGCTGCCGATCCCCGATGATGGGTGGGGCCGCTAAGGTTCCCGCTATGCGAATCGATGGAGCATCCGTCCAGCGACTGCGGGTCGGTGTCGCGTGCGTCGCCCTGTTTTCTTGCTGGACTTGCGGTGTTTGCGCCGATGGCCAGCGCGGGCGAATGGATCTTTTCGGGGAGCTATTTCTCGTCGGGATCCCAACCTCAGGTGGCGATGAACGCGGCGGGTGAAACGGTCGCCGCGTTTGTGGGGTACGGGCCGAGTATCCGTGCGTCTGTTCGTGGCGTCGGGGAGCAGTTCAGTGGCGGTGTGTTCGGTGAAGCTGTGTCGGGTGAAGATGGCCTGTGGATGGAATCTCCTGACGTGGCGATCGATTCGGCGGGCGACATCGTGGTGGTGTGGCAGCAGGGAGAAGAACCTTCCAGGTCGCGGATCTATGCTTCGTTTAGGCCAGCGGGAGGCTCGTTTGGTGTGCCTGTGCCGGTCTCTTCAATAGGTGCCAGTGCTCCTGCCGTGGCAATGGGCGCGACTGGCGATGCGACGGTGGTCTGGCTGCTGGACGACGGATCCAATGAGATTGCGCAGGCGGCGACCGGGCACGGGGAATCGTTCTCTGCGCCTGTGGCGTTGTCTGGAGATGGAGGCAACGCATCAAGTGCTGCGGTCGTCATGAACCCCGCGGGTGACGCGGTGGCTTCGTGGATGCGTGATGATGCTGGTGTCACCGAGCTTGAGGATGCCGTCGTACGTGCCGGCGGCAGCTTTGCTGTGCCTGACGGTCAGGGCGATGGGTCGATCATTGGTGAGGCTGAATCCGTATCGACCGTCAAGCCGGCCGAACCTCTCGTGCAACAACAGGTCGTGATGGGTGGGCACGGCGAAGCGCTGGCGATGTGGCGCGCGCTTGGAGGTGAAGTGCAAGTCGCTCGCCTCGCCGCGCACTCGTCTGCCTTTGGTGTATCCGCCACGCTCGGTAACAGCACGGCCACGCCGTCTGTAGCGATGAACGAATCCGGCGAAGCCGTCGTCGGCTGGCCAATCGCGCTGGGAGTGGAAGTAGCAACGGCGTCTGCGGGCGGCGCTTTCGGTGCGCCTGCGTATATCGCTACGGTCCTCGGCCGTGGCCCGAAAGTGGCGAACCTGGCGATTGCCCCGGACGGAGCTGTAGCAATGGCCTGGGTGGACGCGCGAGAAGCCAGCAACGGGGAAATTTCCGGTGAAGTTGGCGAGGAAGGAGTGGCTCGGCCGCCGGAGGGTTCGTTCAGCGCCCCGCACGGTGTGTTCAGCGGCGGCGACCGCCTTGGTGTTGGCTCTCTGGAGCTCGCCTCCGATGCGCAGGGCGACGTATTCGGGATGTGGCAAGAAAACACGATCTTCGGCGATCGTGTAGTAGCGATGACTTTCGACAATGGTCCGGTTATCGGGACCGTATCTGCCGCCACGACCGGGCAGACGGGACAAGCTCTTTCGTTCAGCATCCCCCCACCTGTCAGCGTATGGAAGCCGGTGAGGGCGGTCACATGGGACTTCGGCGACGGGACCACCGGTAGCGGGCTCTCGACGACCCACACCTACACCCAACCCGGTGTTTACACGGTGACCGTCACAGCGTCTGACGACCAGTCCTTGCCGTTTCGAATAAATCCCGAATACGTGCAGACCAGCGTCACGCGGACCGTCACGATCACCTCTGCGCCGAATGCTACTCCCTCTCCGGGGGTGGTCGCTCGTTCCGCTCCGACCATCACGGGCGCCAGCCAGTCGCATAACGTCTGGCGCGAGGGTAGAGGATTGGCTCGGATGAGCCGCAACCGTAGGCAGCCACCCATAGGTACCATGTTCTCCCTCTCGGTCAACGAGAGTGCACGTGTGAGCCTTGCATTCACCCAAGTGGTTGATGGCCGCGAGGTTAAAGGGCAATGTATCGCGCAGACCATGCAAAATCGTGAGAGTCGTTCGTGTAAACGAACGGTGACCCGGGGAACGCTCTCTTTCGGCGCCACTGCTGGCAGGAATAGTTTGTCCTTCCAGGGGCACCTCTCGCGCCAGAGCAGCCTGAAACCAGGACGCTATCTGGTGATGATCACAGCTGTCAACGCCGCTGGCGAACGCTCAAGTCCAACATCGCTCGCATTCACGATCGTCAAGTAGCAGACTGCGACAGGTCCGCGACAGCCTCGTCGTCGAACGATGTCAGGGCACGCCTATTACCTCGTCAGCGATGTCAAATACCCAAAGATTGGCTAGGCGCGAACTCGGGGAGCACTGCCAGGAAGGGGTCCAAGCAGTGAGTGTAGAGCGAACGGGTTGCTTTGCCCACTTCAACGCTGACCGCTGCTCGGTCGGATTGCCATGGACGTAGAGGTACACGTCGCATAACCGCTGCGTTGGGAAGCGAGCGTGACCGGCTCGGCTGCCAGTACGTTCGGAGGTCGTCCGTTGCGAGCGTGAGCGCGGTCATTACTGGGACGCTCGCTCGGCTTGGGGCGAGGTTCACTTCCGTTTCGCCACCGAGAGGTAAGCGTGGGCGCGGGGGGACACCGAGTTCGGCGGTTAGCTCTGTCCGGTGCGTGACTGGGGTAAGCGGCGTGCTACCAGACTTGTTCCTTGAAGAATCCCAACGACCTCCGAAACAACCACGTACGCGGCGTTACGAGCCTGCTCGTACTCCTCGTCGTCCGGCCGAAGATCGGGGTGGCTCTCCCGGGCGTAGCCGTCAGGTCCGGGGTAGTCGGGAGCGCGAAACGCGGCATGTAGTTGCGCCACGCTCTCCTGAAAGAGATCCTGCTTGAAGGCGGGTCGTTCGGTGACAAGGGTGGCCACCTCCGTGCTGGACGGCCTAGCGTTGAGGCACCACCAGGAGACGTCGTAGCCGTCCTTGGACTCGTCTCGACCCGCGAGTGCGTCGGCCTTGGCGGCGAGGAATCCGACCGGGCCGGCGTGACGGATTTGAACGTCGGCTCGCACTCCTGGTCGATACACGAGTTGAACGCCTTCGAAGATGCTCGATATGGAGTCTTCGTCGATCAGGCTGCCAGCGCGGATTGGCAACGGGCGAAGGTGTGGACCGGCGTTTTGGGATGCGGTCTCATGATCAAGCGCGCGTGTACCGCTGGCGAGGATCGTGTCGTCCTCGGCGGAGGGAGCGAGGAAGTCGAGGATGAGAGGTAGGCCGGGCGCACCATGCCTCTTGCGCCAGCGAAATCCGCTTGCGCGCTCCGGCTCGAAGTACCGCTCAAGGATCCCCTCGATCGAGCGGTAGTACTCGCGCGTCGCGCCGCTGGTAATGGCAAGCGACAAACACAGATCGATGTCCGCGCTGCCGATATGCGCATCCGCGGCGTCCGGCGCGAGCAGTGGAGGGACAAGACCGCCGACGATGACCAGATGCTTGGCGGCCATGCCTCCGAGGAGATGGAAGAGGCTTGCCGTCTCGCCTATCAACGCGTTCGGTGGGTGTCTGATCTCGTCGGTCACGCGATGTCCTTCGATCCCCACAGATCGAGGAAAACTCCGACCGCAGCCTCTCCCCTGGGCTCGAGGTACAGGTCCAGCATGACTCGGCTGGGCGGAGCCAGAATTCGTCCATCTGCATCGGTACGCGCGTCGCTGCCGGCCAGGTGCTCAGGATCGGCTATCAGCGTGAGGTTGGCTCCCCTATCCGTGCGAAATCCACCGAGCGCCCGAGGGATCTGCTCGAGGTCCTCACCGGAAGCCTGTACTCGGTACAGCGGGCGCTGTACCCCGGTCAGTACCGGAAGTCCCATACGCTCGGCCGCTAGGGCACCGGTGAGAACCATCTGATTGCCGGCGATCGCTTCTGGGATCGCGTCGGGGTTTCGCACGAAGCACGTCAGTCGCTGCGGGGAGGGGGGACGGCCATGCTCGGCGAGCCAGCGCCTTACTCCCTCGACATCGACCATACGCCGCCGCATCCCGGCGCCCGCGCCCGTGGCGCTCGATAAGGCCTGCTTTCTCAAAGGTCGTGAGCAGGCGGTGGGCGGTCACCTCGCTGCTTGCGCCTCGCTCGGCGAGCTGCCGGATCGTCCAGGTTTCCTCTGGGTGGTCGGCGATCAGTTGCGCAGGTCGCAAACTTCCTGGGCGCAATGCACGCCGGCGAGCTGGGATGCGGTCGCGCACGCGTTTGGTCAGCGTCTGGCCCGGAAGCCAAGCCCGACCCGCGCCATCCACAAAGCCGATGTCGGCATCCTCCAGACGTGCGGCCGTTGCGTCGTCCAGCACGGCCTTGATCATCACCAGGCGCCTACCGTCAGCCCCGTCACCCTCAAGCAGCCCAGCCAACTCGCGGTTCTCGACGACCCCGACCTCCACGGGAAAGGCTTGCCCGGCAACTATCACAGCGGACTCCGGTGCGTTACCGACCACATCCACATCAGGTAGGCGGGCAAACGCATCTGCTATCTGGGGGTCGATATCAGGGTGGAGCGTGATTAGGGCCGTTTGCGCTATAGAATTATTAAGCATTGTCCTCTAGTATAGCGAAAACTCTATTAAAAGGTGTTTTTGGGGGATTTTGCGATACTTAGCAGATGAATTATTGAACGCCTGTATCGAGTCAGCGACCTGCCGTTGTTAGGAGAGGACTCGTCATTCGAAACTTGCCGGGTCAATCCGGGGTACGCCCTGCCGTGAGTCATCAAAGCCCAGTGCTGAAGCCAAATTCCAGTCCTCCGGTAGTGGTCTGTGGCTGGCGTTGCCGACCTCATCGTGAGCCCCGACATCCCTGTATTTATTCGAAAGGGACGACTTTATCGCCATTAGGGCGAGACTTTAGCCCGCCGTTTAGCCCACCGCCCGCAAATCTGAGGCAACTTTGCCGACATTTGTCACGGCAAGAACCAGCCGATTTGCAGGAGACACAACAAAATGGACGCGGCGGGTTTCGAACCTGCGACCTCTCGCGTGTGAAGCGAGCGCTCTCCCACTGAGCTACGCGTCCTGGACCACTGAGTCTATTGGGCTTCGAGCCTGATCTGCCACCTGGGTTGTGCCCAACGGGAGCTGTCTTGTGCTCCACGAGACTCTGGCTCCTCCACCCCCTTCGTGCCCTACCCCCGTTCGAGTGTCTTCCCCGGGTGCGGCGCCAGCCGCACCCCCGGGATCGAGTAGGCCGCGGCGAGCGCGCCGATCTCCCTCGGTGTCAGTGCCGCCCCGAACGCGCTTGAGCCGCCGAGCTTTTCGTATCCCGCGACGAGACTCTTGCCGAGCAGGGACAGGTCGAAGTGACCGTCATACACCGCGCCGATGTACAGGGGGGAATTGGCTCGCGCGAAGCTTGCCTGTGCTTGACGCGTGCTTGCGGTTGCACCGGACACGGTTGCGCTTGCGGCTGGCGCACCCGTACCTGCAGTACCCGCACCGGTCGCACCGGAGGCCCGGGCGATTGTTGCGATGGCAGCGCTGGTGAGCAGCCATCCGCGCCGGGCGAGCTGTTCGTAGCTTTCGTAAATCCCGGCGACTCCTGCTGCTGGCCCTGTCAGCGTTCGAGCGCGCGCGAGGAATGCCGGTTGGGGAAGCTGAGCGGCGCTTGCGCGCGTGCTCGCGGCGCTGGTGGCTGCGAGCAGGGTGGGCGAGACGACCGCTGGCAAGCCGTTGGCGATCATCGGCCACGCCACGCGGGAGGCGGCCACCTCGCTGCGCACCGCGGGCTCGGCAGCGCGCAGTTCGCTCGACACTCGCTCCAGTTGGGTGCGCTCCAGCGCGAACTCGGCGCTGCTCGGCGCGTTGGACGCGCCAGCGCCACAACCCGCGAGCAGCGCCGCCACGACGAGCGCGGCGGCGGTGCGGGCGATGGGAACGGTTGGCCTCAGAGCTGGCGCGCTATGCGGCGAGCAGGTCCACCACGAACACGAGTGCCGAGTTCGGCGGGATCGTCGGCGGGGAGCCGGTCTTGCCGTAGCCGAGTTCGGCGGGGATGATCAGCTCGCGCCGACCACCCACCTTCATGCCTGCGACGCCCTGATCCCAGCCCGGGATGACCTGGCCCTTGCCGAGCGTGAATGTGAACGGTTCGTGGCGCCTCCACGAGGCGTCGAACTCCTTGCCGCCCTTGTAGAGCACGCCCACGTAGTTGACGGTGACCGAGTCGCCCGCCTTCGCTTCGGGGCCAGTGCCGACGATCAGTTCCTTGGTTACGAGCGTCGTCGGCGCGGGGCCGCTCGGCGGTGTCACGGACGGTTCTTTGGACAGCGGCCCAGTGGTGGGTGTCTTCACCGTGCTGGTCGGTGTGGTTGGCGTGCTGGCGGTGGTGGGCGTGGTTTCGCCCGCAACGTGCGGCACGGAGGTGCTGTCGGACTCGTTGCCTACGGTGATGCCGCTCGATCCGCTCGAGCCGCAGCCGGCGAGGAGCGCGATCGTGCACAGTGCGGGCAGCGCCAAACCGAGGCGTGCGCGCGAGCTTTTGGGTGTATGTGAGCGATTGAAGTTCATATTGGCTCGGCAGCGTAACGCATAGCGGGCGGCGCGTGTGTCGATGGCCGCGCACGCGCTCCCGACGGCGCGCGATACCATCGACGCGGACCGTGCTAGGCGGGGATGTAGCGGCGCCCTGAATCCGCAATCCGCTCTAGCGGGGCTGAACTCCCTTCAGAGGAGCAACGCTCCGGTCGCTCCGCCGCACGGAGCGTCGATGGTTCGGGTCCCGCGCGGTGTCGGCTTGTGAACCAGGTCAGGTCCGGAAGGAAGCAGCCTTAAGCGATCCCCGGCAGGCGTAGCGGGAGCACCCGATCCGGAGTTTCGAGCGGCGATCAGGCGATTGGAAGCGGGGTCTTCGAAGAGGGGTGCACGGTCCATCTTTTTTGGATAGAGGGTCGTTCGGGTCGTCGCCATCACGCCCACCCTGGGGCGCAACGACTCTTGTGGGGGCCGTCGCCTGCTCTCTCACAGGCGATCAGATGTGTGCCTGAAAGAACGCCAGCCGTGCCCGTGGCGCTCACTGGCAGTGCGTAAAGATCAGCCACGAGCCGTTGGAGTGCGTCTCCAGGAACCCCGGCGGGATCGACACGGGCAGGTGCGGATCCTTCGGGTCGAGCACGTATTCCTTTTCCACTTCGACGCTGGCGGGATCGACATAGGTGCCGCTCTGCTGCTGGCGGGATTCGGCGCGCGCCGCTTCAGCGCTCACGATCAATCCGGGGCGCTCTTTCAAGTACAGCGCCAGCAGTGGGATCGGCGCGTGATTGGGCACTCCCACCGGTCCGCACTTGGGCGCGATCGCGCCGTTGTGCACCATCGCGAGCAGGTCGTCCTGAATGCTCTGCTGGCGGGCGAGTTTGCGCAGTTCGCTGTGGTCGGAGCGCACCTGGCCGGGAAGCGCGGTAAGCAGGGCGACGAGCACGACTCCGCCGGCAACCATCCACGGGAGACGGCGCCTGTCCCCTCTCGGCAGGCGGGTCCAGCCAAACACGCCGGCGCCGCAGAACAGGCACAGGATGGCCGCGATCAGGAACGCGTAGCGTGTGTCGATCGGCAGCCCCGCCGATGCCATCGCGGCGAACACGACGACCGCGAGCACCCCGGCGATCGCGCCGAGCCGCGCACGATCGCGCAGCCACGCAAGCGAGAGCACCCCGCCGAGTGCCGCCCCAGCGAGCACGGCGGGGCGCAAGATTTCGCCGGTGCGGCGCGGGATGTACTCGGGTACCTTGCCGATGCCGGTCTCGCGGCCCAGGACTTCTGCGGTGTGTTTGGTGTTCGTCAACGACCACATCGCGTTGCCCGTGACGAGCAGGTCGCTCAGCACCCAGATCAGTGGCGCGGCCGCCGCTAGCAGCGCGAGGCGGGCGAGCTGGGCGCTCGTGCGAGCTGGACTCGAACGAGTGTGCGAAACGACCAGATAGACCCAATACAACCCAGAAAAAGCCCATGCCTCGGGCCGCAGGAGCCCTGCCAACCCCAGCAGCACGAGCACCGACGCTCCCGCGCGAGGTTTGCGGGTCTCCACTAGCAACGCAGACAACACCAGCAGCAGATATGGCACGTCGATATAGGCGCGCACGCCGTAGGAGAGCACCGGCAGGCGCGTCAGCAGGATCAGTGCTGCCACCGCGCCCGCGGCGCGTCCGAACCACGCGCTGCCGAGGCGATAGATAACCCAGCCGCACGCCGACAGCGTGAGGAACGCGAGCGCCACGGTTATTGCGGTGGTTGCGCTCGCTCCGAGCGGCGACAGGGAGATGCCGATCAGCTCCACCAGCGGGTGTGGCGTGGGCGCGATCGGCAACCCGTATTCGGGGATTTCCCCACGCGAGAGCTGCTGGCCCCAGACCAACCCGTAGAGCGTGTCGTAGTTGACGAATCCCACCCCTGCGATCAGCCACAGCAGCAGCGCTCCGGCGGGGATCGCGAGAATTGCGGGCACTGCCCCCCGGGCTCTCGCGCGAGCACCGTCCCGGGTCTGCCGCCGCGCCGGCTCGGCGGCTTGCCCATCCGCTGCCTCAGTCGGCGACTCCGCCTCCTCGGCAGTCCGCTCGCGTCGCCGGGCCAGCCGCGAAAGCAATGGCCTTCTCGTGCTAGTCACAGCGCGGCACGCTACCCGCTCTGGCGCTGTCGTGGCCCTGGATAGACTCAGCAAACGGTGGCCGGCGGCGCTCAATCCCTGTATCGCAAACATCGCCCACGCACGTTCGGGGACGTGGTTGGCCAGGATGCGGTGGTGCGCACCCTGCGCCACGCGGTAGAGCGCGGCAAGGTGCACCATGCCTACCTGTTCGTTGGCTCGCGCGGCACCGGCAAGACTTCGATGGCGAAGATTCTCGCCTCCTGCCTGAACTGCGAGCGGGGTGGACCGACGGTGGAGCCCTGCGGACAGTGCGGCTCGTGCCTGTCGATCGCGAGCGCAACTTCACTCGACGTGATCGAGATGGACGCCGCCTCCAACAACTCGGTCGACGACATCCGCGAGCTGCGCGAGTCGGTCGCCTTCGCGCCCGTGTCGGGCCGTCACAAGGTGTACATCCTCGACGAGGCTCACATGCTCACCCAGGCGGCGTGGAACGCGTTTTTGAAGACGCTCGAGGAGCCCCCGCCGAACACGGTGTTCGTGCTCGCCACCACCGAGGCCGGCAAGGTGCCGGCGACGGTCGTGGACCGCTGTCATCGCTTCGACTTCCACCGCCCCACCGTCGAGCAGATCGCGAGCGTCGCGATGCGAGCCGCCGAGGCGGAGTCGATCGAGATCCCCCCCGAGGCGCTCGCCGCGATCGCGCGCTCGGCCACTGGCAGCTTTCGCGACGCGCTCGGCACCCTGGAGCAGATCGTCACCTACAGCGGCACGAGCGTCAGCCTTGAGGATGTGCTCGCGGTGCTGGGCGTTGCCGACGAGCAGCTGCTGGTCAGCGCGCTCGACGCGGTCGCGAGCGGGGACGCGCGCGCTGCGTTGCTCGCGGTCGCGCGCTGTGCGGAGGGCGGTCGCGACGCCAGCTCGTTCACGCGCGACCTGGAGGGTCGTGCGCGCGAGCTGCTGGTCGTGCAAACGCTCGGCTGTGTGCCTCCGGAGCTGTCGCTCACGCCCGAGATAGACGAGCGCCTGCGCGAGCAAGCGGCGCGCATCGGCCCGGCCGAGGTGGTGCGTTTGCTCGACCTGCTGGGCGCGGCGCTGGAGGCCGTGCGTGCGGGCGCCGACCCTCGCACGCAGCTGGAGCTGGCGCTGGTGAAGGCCGCCGCGCCGGCCGCTGACGGTTCGACCCGTGCCCTGCTTGCGCGCATCGAGCGTCTCGAGCAGGCGCTTGCGGGGAGTGCGCCGTTGTCCGCGCCGTCCCCGCCGGGCGCATCCGCGTCGGTCGCCCCCGGGTCATCGCCGGCATCGCCCGCGCCGGCATCGCCCCCGCGTACAGCCGCGCCATCGGCTCCTTCAGCGCCGTCCTCCCCGCTCGTCTCTTCGCCCAGCTCGCCGCCGGCGCAATCGGACGCGGCGTCCGAGCAGCCGATGTCCCAGCCTGCCGCCGAGACGTCCGAGCAAGAGTCCGTTGCCGCGCCCGTTGCCGTGCTCGCCCTGCCCGGCCCGAGCGACCTCGAGGCGCTGTGGGCAGCGGTGCACGAGTCGGTTCGCGCCGAGCATGGCCTGCTTGGCGCCGTGTTGAACGAGGCCACGCCAGCGACGCTCACCGAGGAGGAGCTGCTGCTCGCGTTTCCCCCGACCGCCGCGTTTCACAAGCGCAAGGCCGAAGACCCCGCCAACCGCTCGACCCTGATCGAGACGCTGCGCCGGCTCACCGGCCGCCACTACCGTCTCGGCTTCGAGTTGCGCGACGATCTCGATTCGGATGCCGGCGCGGGCGGTGCTCCCCCGAGCGAGGAGGAGATCATGGCGCGTTTGGTGTCTGAGCTTGACGCGGAGGAGCTTCCCGAGGATTGGCTACAGCAGAAAGGCGGCGAATAGCGGTGCCCCAGCCACGACAGCGACAACCCAACATGCAGCAGATGCTCAAGCAGGTGCAGAAGATGCAGCACGACATGGAGGTCGCTCAGCGCGAGCTTGCCAGCGAGACAGTCGAGGCCTCCGCCGGCGGAGGCATGGTCACGGTGACCGTCAGTGGCGAGCTTGAGCTGCGCTCTGTAAAGATCGCCCCCGAAGCGGTCGATCCCGAGGACGTGGACATGCTGTGCGACCTCGTGCTCGCGGCCACCAACGAGGCGCTACGTGCCGCGCAGGAGCTGGCGGCGAAGCGGATGGGCGCGGTCACCGGCGGTATCGACCCAGGTGCGCTGGGCGGCCTCGGCGGGCTGGGTTTGCCGGGGCTCTAGCCGGCGTGCGAGGTGGGAAGGGGATGGGGTGGTGATATACAAATTTATAAGGCGACAATAGTAACTACATATCGTAGTCATGATGGTGAATCGTCTAAAAAGTGCATGTCCACACGCACACACCTCCGTACACGCACACACCTCCGTATAACTCACGACCAAGCCGCTGGATAACCCATGACCACACGGCCGGATGACCGACCATCAAACCCCACGGATAATCGACCACCAACCTGCCAGATGATCGATCGTCAACCTGCCCCATGACCCACGACCAAGCCTCCAATTGAGTTCCTCCTTCGCACCTCCGGTTCAGCGACTCGTCACAGAGCTATCGAAGCTCCCCGGTGTCGGCAACCGCACCGCGCAGCGGCTCGCGTTTCACATCCTGCGCGCCTCCCCCGAGGACGCGCGCGGGCTGGCGGAGGCGATCGTGGAGGTCAAGGAGAAGGTCGGGCTGTGCGAGGTGTGTTTCAACCTCGCCGACGAAGCGCGCTGCCGTATCTGCCAGGACACCCGTCGCGACACGAGCACGATCTGCGTGGTGGAGGAGCCCAGCGATGTGATTCCGATGGAGCGCACCCACGAATTCCATGGTCTCTACCACGTGCTGGGAGGCGCTTTGTCTCCGATCGACGGGATCGAGCCCGAGGACCTGAAGATCGAGCAGCTCTACGCGCGCGTAACCGCCTCCGCGGAAGGCGACTCGCCGGCGGTGCGCGAGCTGGTGCTCGCGACGAACCCCACCACAACCGGCGAAGCGACGGCGCTGCACATCGCCGATCAGCTGCGCGTTCGCGCGCCTCAGCTCACGGTCACGCGTCTGGCCAGCGGCCTGCCCGTCGGATCCGACCTCGAGTATGCCGACGAGGTCACACTCGGCAAGGCGCTCGCCGGACGAAGGTCTTTGTAGTTCGAGGCGCACATGTGCGCCTCGAGACACGCCGCATGCGGCGTGTCCACCGGCGGCGCATGCGCCGCCGGTACCCCCGCACATGTGCGGGGGTGGGCAGGGCCGCATGCGGCCCTGCCATCCATCTATCCTGCGAACGTGTCCGAGATCGTCGTGATGAAGTTCGGCGGCACCTCTGTTGCCGACGCGCAGCGCATCAAGCGTGCCGCCGCGCGCATCGTGGAGAAGCGCAACGCCGGCTACAGCGTCGTGGCGGTGCTGTCCGCGCGCGGCAAGACGACCGACGAGCTGATCGGGATGGCCGAGGAGGTTTCCAGCACGCCTGACCCACGCGAGATGGACATGCTGCTGTCCACTGGCGAGCGCATCTCCTGCGCTCTGTGCGCGATGGCGATTAACGATCTTGGTCACCGCGCGATCTCGCTGACCGGCTCGCAGGCTGGCATCGTCACCGACACCTCTCACACCAAGGCGCGCATCCTCGACGTGCGCGCCGACCGCGTGCGCGCCGCGCTCGAGCAAGACCACATCGTGCTAGTGGCGGGCTTTCAGGGCGTGTCCACCGCGGACGACGTCACCACTCTCGGCCGCGGGGGCTCGGACACGACCGCGGTCGCCGTTGCCGCGGCGCTACAGGCGCGCGAATGCGAGATCTACACCGATGTTGCGGGCGTGTTCACGGCCGATCCGCGCATCGTGCCCGACGCGCGCAAGCTGTCGACCGTCTCCTTCGAGGAGATGCTCGAGATGGCGGCCTCGGGAGCGGGCGTGCTGCAGCTGCGCTCAGTGGAGTACGCACGCAACGAGAACGTACGCATCCACTGTCGCTCCTCTTTCGAGGACGCCCCCGGTACCGTTGTGCTGTCAGAGGGAGAAACGTTGGAGCAACCACTCATCACAGCCGTCACCCATTCGACCGCCGAGGCGCGGCTCACGCTCGTTGGTGTGCCCGATGCGCCCGGCGCCGCCGCGCGCATCTTCGAGGCATTGGCGGAGGGCAATGTGAATGTGGACATGATCGTCCAGAACGAGCCCACCTCCGCTGGCGGCAGCGCTGAGATCTCCTTCACCGTTCCCCGCGAAGACCTGCGCGCCGCCCACGCCGCGCTCGACCCGATCGAAGGCGACGTGTTCACCGGTCTCAGCGCCCACGAGGAGATGGGCAAGGTGTCCATTGTGGGCGCCGGTATGCGCTCACATCCTGGCGTCGCGGCCAAGGTCTTTAGCGTGCTCGCGGGCGAGGGCATCAACATAGAGATGATCTCCACGTCCCCGATCAAGATCTCCTGCGTGATCGGCCGCGCCCACGTCGAGCGTGCGGTGCGGGCGCTGCACAGCGCTTTTGAGCTTCTCCGGGCCCGGCACGCTGGGCGTGGAGGAGCCGTTCAGAGCACGCACCGGTTGAGGACGACTTGCGGGCGTGTTCACGGCCGACCCGCGCAAGCTGTCGACCGTCTCCTTGGAGGAGATGCTTCGAGCCCTGCCTGCTCCGAGCCCTGCCGGTGGTACGTGACACGGGACTTGCGTTCAGGCACCTGAACGCAAGATGAGGCACCCGGACCATTGTGATCGGAGCCAAAACGAACACACTCATTCCAGCACGGAGAAAGCAGCTAATCCCCAAGTGAGATAGCGGAGGGGTTTGGGGGAAACCGACGACGCACGAATGATGCAGGCGAAGTTGTCAGCACGAATCGTTGATGACCCGGCGGGATGCCGATGGTCGTAGTGCTGACTTTGTTTCAACGCGAGTCATGGAGACAAGGTTGGAGGCAATGAGCAGTCAGGTAAGGGAGAAGTCGGCCACCCTAGGTGGGTTTGGCGTTCCATTGGCTCCCCGGCGGGCTACCGAGCGAGGTCGTGGACGACGCTTGGCCGGGGCCGTTCCGATTCTCGAGACGCGGGGTCCGGCGGCGAGCATGTTGCGCGACGCGCTGTTTCGGCGCGCGCTGCTGGCCGGCGACGTACTGGCGGTGGTGGGCGCGTTCGGCTTGGCGATCGGGTTGTCCGGCGGACGGTTGCATCTCGTGCGGGTGTGCTTGGCGGGCTTGCCCCTGGTCGTGCTCGGGGCGAAGGTGTTCGGCTTGTACGATCGCGACGAAGCGGTCATCCGCAAGACCACGCTTGACGAGGTGCCCAAGCTGTTCCAGGTCGCCACGCTGTGTGCGCTGGTGGCGTGGCTGGCGGAGAGCCCGCTCGGCTACGGACGGCTGACGCGCGACGACGTGCTGTTCCTGTGGATCTCCCTCGCCGTGCTGCTGGTCGTGGGTCGCGTGGGCGCACGCGCCGTGGCGTTGCGCGCCGCACCGGTCGAGCGCTGTCTGTTCATTGGCAGCGCCGCCTCCGAGGAGACGATTCGCCAGCGCATGAGCAATCACGGCGGTGTACGGGCCGAGATCGTGGCGCACGTCGATCTCGAGGACATAGCGCCCTGGTCCACCGACGCGTTTTCGCACGACAAGCTGCAGGAGATACGCGATCTAGCCGGATCGCTCGACGTGCACCGCGCGATCGTCGCGCCTCACAGCACCGAAGGACGTGAGACGCTCGACCTGGTGCGCACGCTCAAAGCGGTCGGCATCCGTGTGAGCGTGGTGCCGCGCCTGCTGCAGGTGATCGGATCCTCGGTGGAGTTCGACGATCTGCATGGCGTCACGCTGATGGGGGTGCGTCGCTTCGACCTCACGCGCTCCTCGGCGCTGGTCAAGCGCGCGTTCGATGTCGTCGGCGCCTCGCTTGGTCTGCTGGCGATCTCCCCGCTGATGATCGGCATCGCAATCGCGATCAAGCTCGACAGCAAAGGCCCCGTGTTCTTCCGTCAAGCGCGCGTCGGGCGCGGGGAGCGGCACTTCGGGCTGTTCAAGTTCCGCACGATGGTGCCCAACGCGGAGCAGCTGAAGTCCTCGCTCGCCGATCTCAACGAAGCCCAGGAAGGTTTGTTCAAGATCGCCGAGGACCCGCGCGTGACGCGCGTGGGCCGGTTCCTGCGCAAGACCGCGCTGGACGAGCTGCCGCAGCTGTTCAACGTGTTGCGCGGCGAGATGAGCCTCGTGGGGCCGCGCCCGCTGATCCTCGACGAGGACCGGCGCATCGAGGGCTGGCATCGCCGTCGCTTGGCGCTCCACCCGGGCATGACCGGCCACTGGCAAATACTCGGTCCGGCCACCGTGTCGCTGCGGGAGATGGTGGCTATCGACTACCTGTATGTAGCCAACTGGTCGCTATGGACCGACGTGAAGATCCTGCTGCGCACGGTGCCCTACGTGCTGTGCCGTCGCGGCCTCTGAGCGCGCCGCGTCCGCGCGCGCTGTGTGCGCGCGCCGGTCTTCCAATCTGAGCACCACCGTGTTCGTGTGCGCGCGCGTCATGTCGAGCAGTCGCGGGGAGCGGGCAGCATGGATGGCGGGGGAGACACCGCCCTCTCGCGCCAGCGCGTTGTCGCCGTGCGCGGCCATTCTGCACACCGACACTGCCAGCGCCAGCGTGGCGAGCCAAACGGTTGAGATCAGCAACACGATCATGGGCCAGTGGGGTTGTATTCGTTCGCTTTGGACCGATTCCTTGGCGACTCATATGCTGGATCGGACGCGCACCAACGCTACCTGATACTCGTCCGCTCGGACCGAACAGATGTCCAAAACCCCGCAACGTGCGCTCGTCGCTGGTGTGCGCGGTGAGGGCCGATCACGAACCGTCGATGACTCCGAACTCCTGGGTGTATACGGCGCCGGGCTGTCCTTCGGCAAGCGACGCCGGCGCGGCGGGATCGACGCCCACCGCGGTGTCGTGGTATTCGCTGTTGAGAATGTTGGCGAGGTGGTCGGGCGAGGCGATCCATGCGGCCACGATCGCGCTCGGGGTCGCGAGATACAGGGTGCCCCAGGCGATGTTCTCGCCGATCGTGTAGCCCACCTGCGCGTTGGGGATGTAGCCGGTTGCCTGGACGCGCTGCAGCGGCGTTTCACCGTTGGGCGCGACGTGAGAGAAATAATCTTCGCTGGCCATGTTTTCGCTGTGCATCTGCGAGGACTTCGCAAGCTGCGGGTTCGGCTGCAGCGGAAGCTCGTTGTTGCGAGCGCGCTCCTGGTTGACCAGGCACAGCGTGGCGGCCTCGACCTGCGCGAGGTTGGCTGGTTCGGGCATCAGTTCGGTGCCCGCGCAGGGCGTGGCGAGCACGCTCGCGATCGTGGCCGCGGGGTTGGGCACGCTGACTGTCACAACCGCCTCCGACTTGCCGACATGCTGGGCGTGGGCGCGTGTTGGCGCGAGCGCTGCGCTCTTGCCCGACCGTGAGCGTGCCCCGACGCTCCAGTGGGTGGGCGTGCGGTGCGCCTCGACGCAGTGCCGAGCGTGCTTACGATGGCGCTTGGCGGCAAGCTTGCAGCCGGTGTGGGCGCGCTTGGCGTCGTGACCGGTTGTGTGTGCGTGAGCGATGCTTGCCACCGGTGCCGGGAGCGATCGGGACGGATGTGTCGCTCCCGCGATGGCAACCGCTGCTGTCGCGGACGAAAGAGCAACGGCAAGCGCCAGGCTTGAGAGAAGTGTGCAGGCACGGTTCACGCTTTCGCTATCGGCAGCGCAATGGGCGTGTGTGAGCGACTTGCGCGGGTTTGGACGAGGTTGAGCGTTAGTCGGGGGTCGGCGTGCGGCTTTATGCTGGCGGGGATGGTGGGCTACTGCTCATGAGGCACGGCGGGCTGCTCCTCGCCCTGGTTTTGGCCGTGGGCGCCGCCGCCACGGTGGTGGCGCTTCACGACCGCGAAGAGAACACTCAGTTCGTCGCCCAGCAACGGGCGCTTGCGCCGGTCGGCGCGCTGGGGTTGGAGCGCCTGTTGCTCACCACCAGCGACCCTCGTCCCGGCTATTCGCGCCCGCCCGCCCGAGCGCTGAGTGCGCGCTGCGCGTCAGCTGGTGGCGGTGCGCTTGGTAACCCGTGGAGCTGTGTGGTGCGCTACCCGCGCCCGCCCCGCATCCGCTACCGCGTGACGGTGCACGCGGACCGTTCGATCTTTGGGTCGGGCGAGCCCGAAGGCGCACCGTTGCTGGGCGTGCTGACGGTCAGAGGTTGCTGTGTGGCCTCTGGCGTCGCGCCGTAGGGCGCGTTCGCCGCGGCGTATCGCGCACCGTTGGACACGAGCGGGCCCCCGGAGCTGCCGGGTGCGGCTACTGAAGCTCTTCGCGCAGCTTGCCGAGGGCGCGGTAGATGCGCCCCTCGACGGCGCTTTCGCCCTCGCCGAGCACGCGTGCGACGTCGCGCAGCTTGAGGTCGGCGCCGAAGCGCAGCGCGAGCGCCTCGCGCTCGTCCTCGCTTAGCAGCACCAGCGCCCGCTGCAGCTCGTCGCGGCGCTCCACCGCGCCAAGTCCCGGGTCGGCCTCGCTCTGGGCCACGCCGGCGCCGGCGTGCTGCAGAGCGCGCTCTTCGTGCGTACGGCGCCGGGCGTTGTCGCGCAGCAGGTTGAGCGCGATCGTGTACAGCCAGCGCCGCTCGCTGCCCCGCCGTGGGTCGAAGCGGTGGTGGGAGCGAAGCACTCGCTCGAAGGTCTCCGACAGCAGGTCCTCGGCGAGCGTGCGGTTGCCGGTGTGGTAGGCGAGAAACGAGAACAGCCTCTCGGCGTGCTCCTCGAACAGCCGCTCGAAGTTGTCGGTTCGCATTCGCCCTGACATTCTGGCGCCTCGTGAGGACCCCAGGCGGGTGGATGCGGTGCGTGTTGTCAGTTCGTGGGCCATGGGGTTCTGGCGTTGGGGGTCGCGGTCGAGGTGGCTCTCGCGAGTCCTCGCTCGCTGCTCGCGCTGACGGGCGGGCGAAGCTCGCGTCCACAAGAGGCGCAAGCGCTCCGGGGTGTCCTCCCCCGGAGCGCTTGCGTGTGCCTCATGCGAACGTTGCGATCAGCGTGTGCGCCCAGCGGCTAGGAGCACAGGTGGTAGGTGTGGCTCTGGGTGATGACCTTGCCGCTGCTCGTCACCGCGGTGATCGTGACCGTGGTACCGGCGGTGTTGGTCGAGCAGGGCAGGTTGGTCAGCTTGATGTTTGCCGATGCCTTTTTGCCCTTCAGCACGCTCACGACTTTGCCGTTGACCTTCAGCGTCACCTTGCGGAGTTTCGATTTGCCCGGAACTTTGATGTGGATTTTGATGTCCCGACTGCCGCTCGTGATTTTCTTGCCTGTGGTCGCGGCCTGCACGCCGCCGGTCGCGGCGGGCGCGGCGCTAACCGTGACGGTCGAGGAGTAGTAGTTGTTGGTGATTGTGTTGGTGGTGGTGTTGCTTTCGTTGATCGTGGTTTCGTTGAAGCTGTTTTCGTTGCAGTTGAAGTTGTTGTTGCCGTCGTTGCTGTCGTTGCCGTTGGCGTTACCGTTGGCATTGCCGTTTTCGTTGCCGTTGCCGCCGCTGTTGTTGTTGGTGCCGTCGCCGCTGCCTTTGCTGCCTTTGCCTTTGTCGCCCTGGCCCAGGTAGGAGGCGAAGTGCGTGTTGCCGTTGCCGTTGCCGTCTTTGTTGCCGTTGCCGCTGCCCGTGCTGTTGCCGTTGCCGTTGTTGGTGTCGCAGGCGCTCCCGTACTGGGCGGTCGCTGCGTTGCCATGGGTGCCGTCGCTACCGACGCTGGCGAGCACGCCGCCGGTGCCGGCGGCCATCAGGCCCACCGTTAGGCCGGCGATCGCGAAGCGGCGAGCGCCGGCGCCCCCACGCCGGGCTCCGGCCTGGGCGCGGGACATGGCTGTGGTCTTGATGCGATCCAGCTCGAGCGGGCTGGCCTGCGGACGCTCGCTGCGCAAGCGCTGGGCGACGCCCTCCAACTCATCCTTGTGTGCGTCGTGTTTGCGCGGCATATCGGTCTCCTGGCCTCCTGGGGTGTTTGTGCGGGACGATCCTCTAACCGCCTATACGAACGGCGCGCGCGTTTTCCGACAGGCGCGCGCAAAAGTTTTTCCCGCCGCTCTACGTTGCCGTCGCGGCGTTGCTGCTGGCGCCCTGTTCTAAGCCGTCGCTATGCGCGGCCGGTCTGCGTCGCCGCGCATAGCGACGGCTCGACACCTCGACGGCTCGACACCTCCCTACAGGTGGGTGATCGCGAACTTCCCGGAGGTCAGCGCTTCGACGCGCAGGCGCGGCGCTGCCGCTTCCCAAGCGCGCGGATCCTCGCTGCGGAGCTTGCGCGCGGCGTTTACGAGCCCGCGCTCGTGCGGATTCAGCTGGAGCGCCCGGCGGATCGCGGCGTGCGGATCGACGCCCGCCGCGGCGCGTGCGACCGCAAGCCAGTATTGCTCTTCCCAGCTCTCCGGTTCGAGTGCGGCCGCTTGAGTCATGGCCGGCACCGCCGCCTGGGCAAAGCCCTGCTCCAGGTCGCACACGCCGACGATTGCATAGGCCTGTGGGCGCTTGGCCGATAGCGACAACGAGGACAGCGCCTCCTGGCGGGCGCTTGTGCATTCTCCGCGCTCGAGCTCGGTCGCGCTGCGCTGCAGGCGCGCGTAGGAAGTGGCCACCAGCAGCGGGGCGACGGCAAGAATCAGCCAGCCGAGTGCAACAAGCGTGCGGTCCACGGGCAGGCCGGAGAGACCCACTTTGCCGTCGCGCGGGCGTGCGAGTGCCAGTCCCGCGAGCATGAACACGCCGAGTGTGACCGCCGGCATCTGCCAGTCCCAGTCGAACGCCTGGTGTATCGCCCACGCAAGTGACACCGCAAACACCGCCGCATACAGCGCGCGGTCGGGCCCTCGAATGCGCGCGGCGAGGCCGGCGAGGATGCCGAGCACGACCACGAGAATCAGCACGAATCCGACGATCCCCAGCTCGGCCAAGCTCTGCAAATACAGCGAGTGGGCATCCACCACATATCCCGCTTCGGTGCGGTAACGCGGGAAATACTGTTGGTAGGTGCCCGCCCCGGTGCCGCGCAGCTTCTGCGTGTCGTAGATGTCTATGGCGGCTCGCCAGAGTGGCAGGCGGCCGTGGTTGGCGGGGTCGGTGAGTCGTTCGCGGGTCTGGGTCACATGCGTTTCGTTGGTGCCGTCGACGAATTTGTCGTACTCGCGTCGCGCAAACCCGCCCGCGCCGGCCGCGAGCGCAACCGCGAGGACGACTACCCCCGTGCCCACGCCGATGCCCATGCGAACCGCGCGGCGTGGCGGCGTGCGCACGAGTGCCATTAGGGCGATCCGTTGGTCGGCAAGCAGCAGCACGGCGCGCAGCAGTCCTGCACCCACCATGCATAGGCCCACGACGACCGCCACATGATGGCCCTGGGATATCGCGGCGGGGCTCGTCGGATGCGCGGTGGCGAGCGCCGTGGCGTCCCACGCCGCGCGTAGCGCGATCGCCACGGGCGGCGCGACCGCGAGCAGTGCGGTGGGAAGGGTGCTCAGGCGGGTCAGCAGGCAGTAGGCGAGCAGCCCGACCGCCGCGACTCCGATCGCGCCGCGCGAGAAGGTCAGCAGCAGCGTCACGGCGAGCCCCGGCAGCAGTGCGGCCGCCGCGACGCGAACGCTCCAGTGCTCGGCGCGATCGGCGGTCAGATGCAGGCCGAGGATAAGCGCGATCGCGGCAATCGTGCCCTCGGCGTTCCAGTAGGTGAGCGGGTAGTCGAGTCGGCTGGCGAAGAAGCTGGTCGCGGTTGGCCAGGTATGTGGGAGCACCCGTGAGATCAGTCCGATCAAGCACACCGCGGCGAGGCTTGCGAGCAGGGCGCGCACCAGCCAGCCCAGGCGCTCGCGCGTGTAGCGAATCGAGCCGAACAGCGTGAGCGCGAGCACGTACAGCAGCGTGCGCACGACTTCGTCGAGCGTGTTGGCCGCGGCGTGCGACCAGAGGATGGACGTCAGCTGAAAGGCCGCGTACAGCACGAGCGCCACGAGCGGGATCGCGAGCGTTCGGCTGAACCCCTCGAACGGACGCTCGGCGAGGACAGTGCGCAGCACGAGCGCTTGAGCGAACACGATCGTGGCAAATCCCGTCGCGCTGGGGAAGTAGCCGCCCGCGTTGAACGACAGATACAGCAGTGCGCCCGGAGCGAGTAGCACGAGCGCCACCCATCCGGCTGTTTGCATGGGCGTATTGCGCGCCAAAGCGCCGAGGGATCCTTTCTGCGATGTCGAGCTGACCCGCAACGCCTCCGCTGACACGGCCGCTAGCCTATCGCGGGCTGGAGGTGGGACTTGCTTTCGCGGATTTTGCGGGTTCGTTGCGCCGTTGGTCTTGCGCGCCCGCGCGGAGCACATAGGATTGCACCAAGCGTCGGGGCGGTTGCTCAAAATCAAGGTGTGTCGGGGTGGCACACGGTTGAAATTAGGAGAAATAGGTACGTTGCCCAGGTGGGCAACGTACCGAGTCACCGAAGGTGATTTGGAGGGTTGATGGTTCACATCGCCACAGACACGACCACCAAGCCGGAGGCTGTCGGCGTTTTCGTCCGTGGTCAGCTGGACCTGACCGCGGCGAGCGCCTTCCGCGAGGGCTTGACGCGAGCGACGCGTACGAGTCGAGCGGTCGAGTTGCACCTGGGTAGCGTCGACTTCATCGACGGTTGCGGCCTGAGCATGTTGATGGATGCGATCGCCCGCGCGCGGCGCGCCGGGCACGAATTGAGGATCGTCGACGCCTCACGGTGTGTGTGCAGGCTGATCGACATAACCGATACGGCCGACAGTCTTGCGCCGCTGCCGGGCGGCTCGGTCGGCGTTCAAGTCCTGAACGTGTAAAGCGACGTTTGCCCTATTGACCGCGCGAGTTGCCGCGCCGAGACTGACGGGCATCGATTTTATCCGGATGGTCGGATCGGTTGCCTTATTTGCGACTGGGACTGCGGGCTCCGAGGCAGGTCCGATTCCGTGTGCAAATTCGGATGAGGCGACGAGCGAGCACCCCGACGAGCGAGCACCCCTAAGAAAAGGACAACGTTAATGCGACGCGCACAACCCCCACGATCAGGACGCCTCGAGGTGGCGCTCAGCCTGCTCTGTGTCCTCGCACTGGCTGGTGCCGCCGTTTTGCCGGCTGGCGCCTCTGCGCGCACGGTGCGCGGGCAGGATCAACTGATACCGCTCTATGACAACGCCAACGCCGCCGACTGGACGGAGGCTTGCTCGCAGGTCAATGGCGCAGGCGGCGGTTCGTGGATAATCGCCGACGTGGCCGAAGGGCAGGGGCCGGGCAGCGCCAGCGTGCCGGCATGGACCAGCGCCATTCACAATTGCTACCGGTACGGGCGCGCGTCGGTGATTGGCTACGTGTGGACCGACTACGGCGAGGGCGGCCAAGCGTCGATCGCCTCGATCGAGAGCCAGGTCAGGGCTTGGTATTCGTACTATCCGGGGGACATTGCCGGCATCTTCTTCGATGGTGTGTCCGACGACGTCCCGGGGACGAGTGTCAGCAATCTGAGCTTCTATCGCACGCTTGCCTCATATGTTCACACGCACGAGGGCAATAACGACGAGGTTGTGTTCAACTTTGGCGCCAACCCGGGCTCGGATTGGATGCTCGACAGCACCGATGCCAACGACGCCGACATCGTGGTCACGTTCGAGGGCTCATACGACACTCCTGGCGAAGACCCATACACGTCCTGGACGCAGGCTGCCTGGGAGCGGCGCTACCCGGCCGACGACTTTGCGGCTTTGGTGTACAACGCGCCGAGCGCTCCGGGCACGCCGCAGCCCGCATCGGTGTGCGCATCGCTACAGCAGCAGAACATCGGGTACGTGTATGTGGGAACCTGGTATGACCAGTTGCCGTCGTACTTCGGAGAACTACTATCAGACTCCGCTCAGGGCGCCTGCTGAACCTCGCGCCAGCCCGCGCTCCGCTAATCCGGGGCGCGGTCGTGGCTCGTCCTACCGGTAGCTCCGCCGGCCGATCGGCGTTCATGTGTTGAACGTGAAAAGGGCCGGGCGGTCGATTGACCCGGCGGGTCGCTGAAATCAGTGTTACCGGTCTGGGTATGACCCCAGACTCAAAGTGCCAGCGATACCAGCATCCCATCATCACGGCCTCGCCCAGCGTGGCCCGGATCACCTCCGCCAGCAGGCGGAGTCGCTGATCGGGATCCTCTCCGAGGAGGATCGCATCGGGACGTGGACCACAACCGATTTATTGGAGATGGTGGTCGACGGCTATGCGCACGTGTTGGCGCTCGACGTCGATCGCCGCCAGCTCAGGCGCGATATCGCGCGCTTGGCGGGCTCGGGCGATCCGCTCGCGGCCGAGGAGTTGCGCGAGTTGTCGGCGCTGCTGCTCGAGGTGACCTCAACGAGCGAACGGTTGCGTGAGCTGTTGGGCGAGGTTCGCGCGCGCGATCAGTGCGGCGGACGACACTGATCGAAGGCGGTCACGCGTCGGATGGTGCGGGCCCGCCAGCCTCAGTGGGGTCCTCGTCTGTGGGGTCCTCGCCGGCCGGGTTCTCTCCGGCCGGGTCCTCGTTGATGGGGTCGTGGCTCGCGGGACCCTCGTGCGTAGCGCCGCTCGCGGTCGTCTCGTCGCTGGTTGGGTCACCAACGTTGGTGACCGCGACACGCGCAGAAGCGTCGCTCGCGGACTCGGCCAATAGCTTGCTCACGGGCTCGGAGGGCAGCGCGTGTGCGTCGGCTGTTGCCGCCGCCCGGTTCTCTGCCTCTACCGCGAGCCATATCTCCTCGCGGTAGATCGACACGCCGGCGGGCGCGGCGATGCCCAAGCGCACGGTGCTGCCGCTGACCTCCATTACCGTCACGAGGATGTCGCCGCCGATGACGACGCGCTCTCCCGGACGTCGCGCCAGTATCAGCATCGCAGGGGATTATGAAGCTATCCGCGACGGCTCGTCTGAGAAGGTAAACAGCGGCGCCTGTAGCTGGGCCTCGGGGTTGGCGTTGATGACCTGGTAGCCGCGGCCTTCGTGGATCACGAGCGGGGCGCGCAGGTTGGCCGTGATGTCGCGCGGGTTTGGCGTGGCGCGCACGGTCACGTAGAGCGTCGCCCCCGCGGCGCTCTCGATGCCGGTGCGCTCGCGGTCCTCGGGCGCCATCTCCAGCGAGAACTCCGAGAAGAACTGGTGGGGGCTCACGACTGGGAGCGCGAGGGCGGGCTCGTCGACCGAGTGCAGCCATAAAAAGCCGCTGCCGGGGTTGCGGTCGAGCAGCGCATAGCGCAGCCCGCCGAGTCCGATCAAGCCGAAGGGGAACTCGACCACGTCCTCGGGCGGAACCTCGACCGTGCCGAAACGGATGCTCTGGAATGTCACAGACACCTTGTGCCTCTCTGTGTTCGCCTACTGCAGGAACTGGAGCAGGGATTCTTGGATGATGCTCGCGCCGGCACGCAGGGCGGCCTCGTAGGC
This sequence comes from uncultured Solirubrobacterales bacterium, assembly GCA_963776985.1. Classification (GTDB taxonomy): domain Bacteria; phylum Actinomycetota; class Thermoleophilia; order Solirubrobacterales; family Solirubrobacteraceae; genus Palsa-744. Next base: position 1,067,465 of record CAVZOV010000004.1, on the reverse strand, counting down.
GGCCTGCTCGTTGGAGTACGCGATCGACGTTTGCGCGATGTTGGCGTCCTCGACGTTGGCAAGACTGGCGGCGATCGTGCCCTGGAGCCCTTCGATGCGGCTACTCGCGGTTTGCAGCTGGTCGGTCACGCTGCCCGCGGTCGCTTGCAGCTGGCTCAGCGTCTCGATGCTGGCTTCGACGCTTTTCAGGTCGCCAGAGCCAAGCGCGGCGATGTCTTCGGGCGTGCCGCCGCGCAGGTGTTCGGAGATCGTTTGCAGCGTGTCGAGCAGCTTGCCGTCAGCGGCGCCCTGGCCGTTGCCGAGCAGCGTGGAGATGTTGGTGGCGATGTTGACCGACACGCCCGGGCCGATCGCGCGTGTGATCGTGCCGTTGTCGCCCTGGTAGGTGTCTTCGGCTCCCTGCGGGTAGGGCGTGGTTGTGGTCTTTGTGCCCGAGAACACGTACTGCCCGGCGTACTGCGTGTTGGCGTCCTGCTTGACGGCTTCGGTGAGCTGGTCGACCTCGGTGGCGATGCTTTCGCGGTCGCTCTGGTTGTAGGTGCCGCTGGTGCTCTGCACCAATAGCTGGCGCACGGTTTGCAGCACGTTTGCGATGTTCGACATCGCGCCGCTGGCGGTGTTCTCCCAGGAGATGCCTTCCTGCGCGTTGGTCGCGTATGAGCTGAGGCCGTCGAGCTGGCTTTGCAGATCGATCACCTGGCTGGCGCCGTAGGGATTCTCTGAGGGTTCGAGGATTGTCTTGCCGGAGGACAGTTCGTCTGAGGTGCGCTCGAGCGTCGCCAGCGAGGAGTTGATGTCATTGAGCGTGGTTGCCGTGACCATCGCGGGGGTGATGCGTTCGGTCATCTCTACAACCCCACGGTTCCCGTGTGCTCGATCAGGGTTTCGAGCATGCTGTCCATTGCCGTGAGCGTGCGCGCGGAGGCTTGGTAGCCGCGCTGGAAGCTGATCAGGTTGGTCATTTCTTCGTCGAGCGACACGCCCGAGACGCTCTGGCGCTGGTTGGCGATCGCGGTGACCGTCGTCTGCAGGTTGGCCTGCTCGTCCTTGGCGGCCTGCACACCTGCGCCGATCTGCTCGACGAGCGCCGCGTAGCTTTGTTCGGCGGCGCCGCCGCGCAGCGCCGCGATCGCCTGCGCGACGTCGTTGCCGCCGGGGGCTTCGGTGGAGGATGTTTGCACCTGCGCGGCCGTGACCGCGACCTTGAGCGTGGCGGCGGTGCTGCCAGAGAAGAACGGTGTGCTCGTGTGCAGCGCGTTGACGCTACTCGCGAGCGTACTCGCCACGTTGTCCAGTGCCGCTTGATAGCTGCTGAGTGTCCCGCCTGGCGCGGTAAGGCCGAGCAGCGCGCCAAGCTTTCCGCCGGCTGCTTGGGTGAGTTCTTGGGGCCAGTTGACCGTCGTGCCTTCGACAAGCGGCTTGGCCGCATCTCCGAAACTGACCGTGTCGGTGCCGTCGGGCTGCTCGCTGACAGTAACCTGCGCGAGGCTAGAGAGCTTGTCGAGCAGCAGGTCACGCCGGTCGAGCATTTCGTTTGGCTTTTGGCCGGCTTGTTCGGCGAGCTTGATCTGATCGTTGAGCTGGGCGATCTGGTTGGCGTCGTTTTGCACTTCGCCGGTTGGCCCGGTGAGCGCCGCGTACTGCGCGCTGGCTTGCGTTGAGATCGTCGCGAGTTGGGCGCTAAGTTCGTGGAAGGTGTTCGTCAGGGCAACGCCTGCGGCGAGGACTTCCTGCTTGGCGGGAACGCTTGTGGGAGCGTTGGCGAGTTCGCTCCAGGCGCTCCAGAACGCCGAGATCTGACTGGCCAGGCCTGAGCTTGATGGTTCGTTGAACGCCGCCTGTGCCTGTGTCAGCTCTTCGGACTGGGTGCTTGCTTCGCTCAGCGCGCTGTTTTGCGTGCGGTATTGCGCGTCGAGGTAGATGTTGCGCACGCGCGTGATCGTCGCGACGCTGACGCCCGTGCCGAGCTGTGCGCCCTCGCCGGTCAGCGAGGAGATCGCGGGGATCGTGATCGGCTGGTTGGTCTGCAGGACCGCGGTCTGGCGTGAGTAGCCTTCGGTGTCGGAGTTGGCGATGTTGTTGCCGGTGACGTCGAGCGCTGCCTGCTCGGCGATCAGCCCGCTGAGCGCGGTTTGCAGTCCTTGCAGGGTCGGGATCGACATCGGCTTAGGCGTGCAGGTCGAGGACGTGCAGATTGCCGCCCGGGCGCGGCCGCGTGATCGGCGTGGAAGATCCGTGGGTGTCGTAGCCGTTGACGCCGTCGAGCGCGAGAATGCCCATCAGGTGGTCGAGGAAGCCCAGTTCGATCTGCATCAGCGTGCGGTTGCAGGCGTGCTCGCGCTGCAGCTCCGCAAGCAAGCCGCGTAGCTCGGCGCTCAGGGTTGCGGCGCGCTCGGCATCGGCGTGGCTCATCAGCGTGCGCAACCGCTCCAGCGTGACCGCCTCGGCGGCGATGCCGAGCTGCGCTCCGCTGCGCGCGAGCAGGCGCGAGCGCTGCTCCTCAAGCAACTGGCGGCGGCCCATCTCTCCGCGCAGGATGCCGGCCAGGCGCACCACGGTGTGCACGTCACGCGCACGAATCGCCGCGCCCTGCTCCAGCACGACCTCCAGCAGGCTGCGCGCCGAGTCGATCTGTGCGCTCAGGTGCGCGAGCACGTCACTCGCCAGCGCATGGTCGTGCGCGAGTCCGTCGGGCGCGGCCAGCGCGGCCATACTCATGCGCTCGTGCCTCCGCTTGCGGCTACGCTGCCACTTGAGTTCGTGCCACCAACGGCGGACGCTGCTTCGGTGCGGTTGGGCGTGGGCACTGTCGTGTTTACGGTTGCGCTCGTGCCGCCTGTCGTGGTCGCTGCTGCCCCGGCGCCGCTCGCGAGCTGGCGTGTCATCTGGGTGGCGAGGCCGAGTCCGCCGGCACTCATCACGCCACTGGTCAATGCTTGGGGGAGCATTGAGGAGAGCGGGCTGCTGGCGGCACCGCTCCCCGACGAGCCACCTTCGGAGGATTCGCCTTCTTCACCGCTTTCGCCGCCGAGTCCGCTGCTCGCTGTCAGCGATTGCGATAGCTCTTCGACGAGCATCTCTTCGAAGCTGAGGGCTGTCTCGTATGCCTTTTGCGTGGAGGCCGAGCCGTGGCGCACCCATGCTGGCTCGAGTGCCTGGTTGATCACGGGCAGTCCACCGGCGCTCAGCGGCGAGCCCGAGGCGGCCGCGGCGCTCACGACGGGCGCAGCTGGTTGGCGATCGACATCATCTGGCTCTCCGTTTGGATCGCTGAACTGCTCATCTGGTAGGCGCGTTGGGTGCTCACCATTAGCGCCATCTCCTTCGACATGTCTACATTGGAGCCCTCCAAAGCGCCTTGATGGATTTTCCCGGCGCTCGCGGTCACGGCAACGGGCGAACCGCTCGCGGTGGTAGGTGTCAGCGCGCCATCGCCGCCGGCGAGCAGATGGTCTGGTGAGGGCACCGTGACGAGCTTGATCTGCCCGAGCGTTTTCTTGTCCGCGGTCACGGTGCCATCGGGCGCGATTTTTAGCTCGCTCGCTGACACGCCCGCCGGCAGCTTGATTGGCGGTTGCAGCGCATTGCCCTGCGCGTCCACGATCGCCCCGCCTGCGTCGACGCCGAAGTTACCGTTGCGGGTCAGCACTGGTTGGCCACTGGTACTGGTGAGCTGAAAGTAGCCCTGACCTTCGATTGCCAGGTCGAGTGGGTTGCCTGTTTCCTGGATTGGCCCCTGTGTTTGGTTGCGGCCTATCACCTGCGCGCTTGCGCCCGCGCCGACGCTCGATTCGGTGCCCGCCTCGTCCACCGCGTTGTAGAGTAGGTCACTGAAGGCGACGCGCTCGGACTCATAGCCTGTGGTGGAGGCGTTGGCGAGGTCGTTGGCAACCGTGTCGAGCTGTTCCTGCTGAGCGGCCATGCCGGCCGCCGCGGAGTAGAGCCCTTCCAGCATCGGCGCTAGCCCCCGCCCGTATTCACCGAGCCGACTTGCGAGGCCGACTCTTGCAGGGTTTGGCCGATCGACTGGATCGCCTGCTGACCGGACTGGAAGCCGCGCAGCGAGGAGATCATTTCGACCATGATCTTGGCGGCGTCGACGCCGGAGCCCTCAAGCTCGCCCTGGTGGACGGTGCCGGTGGGCTTGCCCGACGCGGTGCCGGCGTACAGGTTTTCGCCCTGCTTGGTGGCGCCGGGCACTTCGAACACGCCAAGCGCGCTGGCCGCCACCGTGCCGTTCGCGCCGACTTTGACTTCGGCTCCGCTCTGGTCGAGCACGGGGTTGCCGCTCGCGTCCGTCAGCACCCCCTGCGCGGAGGTCGTGAACTGGCCGTCGCGTGTGTAGCGCACGCCCTGCGCCGTCTTGACGGCGAAGAAGCCCGCGCCGGAGATCGCGAAGTCGAGCGGTTCGCCCGTTTCCTGCAGCGACCCCTGCGTCATGTTGGTGTAGGTCTTGCCGAGCGCGACACCTTGGTCGACCGCGCCGATCGATGGGCCGCCTGCGGTGTTGGCGAGCAGCACGTCGCCAAAGCTGTGCTGGGGCGATTCGTCGGGCTTGAACCCAGGCGTGCTGGCATTGGCCAGGTCGTTTGAGAGCTGGTCCTGGCGAACCTGCTGGGCGACCATCCCAGAGGCGGCGATATACAGGCCAAGATCCATGTCGTCCCGGGTGTTCGACCGCGGAGGACAATTCTTTAGGGGGAAGGCCGTGCCACATGTGGCACGGCCCCGGACGGTGCATGCACCGTCCGGCCGACCGGTACATGTACCGGTCGGAACAGCAACGATGGAACCGCGACGATCGCGTTGGGTGCTCAGCCGACGGCGCTGAACAGCGACAGCTCGTCGGAAAGCCGGTCGTAAAGGCGCCGGCGCAACTGGGTGTGGATCTGGGAGATGCGGCTCTCTGAGACGCCGAGCCGTGCGCCGATGTCGCGCAATGTCCAGTGCTCCACATACAGCAGCACGGCCACTTCGCGCTCGACGGGCGGTAGCAGCGCAAACGCGGCGCGAAAGCGCTCCTTGGCTTCGCGGCGCTCGGCGCACACGATCGGGTCGCAGTCCGGGTCGGGGCTCTCGAGCGTGTCGATTCGCTCGATCGTCGCGTTCTCATCCGAGCGCACGGTGCGGTTGAGCGACCCGATCTCGGCGAGCGCGACCTCATCCAGCCTGCCCACCAGTTCGCTCGGCTTCATGTTGAGCAGCCCCGCCAGCTCATCGCGGCTCGGTTGGCGCTCGTGCGTGGCGAGAAAGGCCTCGCGCGCATGATTGATCGCACGCTCGTCGCGCCGCAGTGAGCGCGGCGCCCAGTCGTGGCGACGCAGCTCGTCGAGCACGGCGCCGTGGATGCGCGTCCAGGCGTACTGCTCGAGCGTCGCGCCCTTGTCCGGGTCGTAGCGCTCGATCGAGCGGATCAGCGCCTCCAGCCCACAGGAGAGGAAGTCCTCGACATCGCACTGGGCGGGCACCTCGCGCACCTTGCGGTAGACGATGTAGCGCACCATCGGCGTGAAGATGAAGATCAGCTGGTCGCGCAACTTGAGATCGCCGGTCTGCCGGTACTCGCGCCATGTTCGCAGCGCCTCCGCCGCCGAGATTCTCACGGCCCCTTTTGCGATCGTTTCCATTTGCGACTCCGATTTCGAGGGAACTGCGAACAGGTGCCCCCGCGTGCGCCAAGCCTGCCCGCGGTCCGAGATGCGCTATTTGCGAAGATTTCGGCCGCGGACCGTACAGGCCGCTCCGGTCGTATCCGTTCGGATGGCTCGGTTGGGGTGAGTTGGCCAACCTCCGCAAAAACAGCACATCCTCCACTGAATTAGTGAGGTTTTTCGTGCGCAGGCGGCGCGCGCTCGGTTGCGGGTCAGCTGCTCGGCTCGCTCAGATTTCGACGCTACCGGTCGATGACCATGCGTGAAGATGGCCCCTCGCTCGTCAGTCCCCGCCCCGATCGGCGGCCCCACAAGCGGCGATCCCATGGCCGTGCCCAGCGGCGAGATCGCCGGCTATCGCGAGCTGTTCGCCCGGCTTGATGACATCGAGGACCCCCACCGCCGCTATCAGGCGGGCGTGAGCCTGATCGAGCAGGGATTCGCGGTGAGCGCGAGGACCGCCGCGGCACACATGCCCGAGCTGCTTGCGACGATCGCGATGGGGGCGCTTGAGATGCTCGAGCGCGAGCCTCGCGAGCCCAAGCTCCTCAACTATGCGGGCGTCGCCTTCTATGAGCTGTGGAGCCTCGATGTGGCCAGCGCGATGTTCGAGGCCGCCAAGCGCCTCGATCCGCGGTTGGAGCAGGTCGATCGCAATGTCGCCGCGCTTGCGCCGCGACGGCGCCGTTTGCGCGCCAGGCGTGGCACGGCGCCGCTGCATCCGGCGCTCGGAGAGCTTGCGAGCCGAGCGCTCGAGCTGGCGGCGCGGGCGCAGCCGGCGGAAGGCCTGCGCCTCAGCTTGTGCATGATCGTGCGCGACGAGCAGGAGATGCTTCCGCGCTGCCTGGCGGCCATCGCGGACGCGGTCGATGAGATCGTGGTTGTGGACACCGGCTCGAGCGACGCCACCGTTGAGATCGCTCGCTCGTTTGGGGCACGCGTGCTCCTGCACGAGTGGACCGGCTCGTTCGCGCAAGCGCGCAATGTGTCCTTCGACGCGGCCGAGGGGGACTGGCTCATTTATCTCGACGCCGACGAGGTGCTGGTGAGCGAGGACGTACCCTTGCTGCGCTCGCTGACGGGGCGCACCTGGCGCGAGGCGTTCTACCTGTCGGAGACCAACTACATCGGTGATCTCGACGACGGCACGGCGGTCACGCACAACGCCCTGCGCGTATTCCGCAACCGGCCGGAGTATCGCTTCGAGGGACGCCTGCACGAGCAGATCGCGGGGCGCCTGCCGGGGTATTTGCCAGAGCGCCTGGAGGCGACGGGCGTGCGCATCGAGCACTACGGCTATCTCGGCTCGGTGCGCAACGCTCGGGAGAAGTCGCGCCGCAACATCGAGCTGCTGCGCTTGCAGCAGGCCGAAAGCCCGCCCACGCCGTTCCTGCACTACAACCTCGGCTCGGAGTACGCGGCCGCGAACGAACCGGCGGCCGCGCTCGTGGAGTTCGAGCGGGCGTGGGAGCTGCTGGAGGGGCTCCCCGATCGCGCAAGCTACGAGTTCGCCCCGGCGCTGGTGAACCGCATGGTCAAGGCACTGCGCGCGTGTGGGCGCCCCGAGGATGCGATCGCCCGCGCCGAGCAGGGCGCCGAGCGCTTCGAGGGCTTCACCGATCTAGTGTTCGAGCAGGCGCTTGGCGCAATCGCGCTTGGGCAAGTGCAGCGCGCACGCGAGCTGTTGGAGTGCTGCCTCGAAATGGGCGACGCGCCGAGTCGCTACACCGCGACCGTCGGCAGCGGCACCTACCTCGCGATGGTCCAGCTGGCCGAGCTTGAGTTCACGGTGGGGAATCACGCCGGCGCGATCGAGCTGCTCGAGCGTTGCCTGCGCGAGCATGCCCGCTTCCCTGGCGCGGTGCTGCCGTACGCGAGTGCTCTGCTGGCCACCGGCGTCGCGCCCGAGCTTCCTCATCGCCAGGATGCGGCGACTCGTGCCGTCGCTGCCGCCGACCGCCCGCTTCATACTCGCCACCGCGCTGTATGAGGCGGGTGCAACCGCTGCCGGCGGATCGCTGCTCGGTGAGCTTGAGGCGACGTCGCTTGGGATCGAGGCGGTGGCGCTGCTGGCGACGCTGCTGGAGGCCGTGCTGCGGGCGCGGGACTTCAGTGCTTTCGAGCAGCTGCACACGCTGCTCGAAAGCACACCGATCGGAGCGCGCGAGCGCCGCCAGCTGCTGGGCGAGATGTACCTCCGCCACGGATTTTTGGCCTCCGCCGCGCAGGAGTGGATGGCCGTGTGCGAGCACGACCCCGACGTCCAGGCGCTGCTTGGCCTTGCCCGTGTGGCCGCCGCAAGGGGTATGCCGCGTGAGATGGGCGACTTCGCGACCGCCGCGCTGTCACTGGATCCCGGCAACGAAGAAGCCGCCAGTCTTCTCTCTCAAGCGAATGCCGCTGCCGCGTAAGCGCTCGATCCCCTGCGCAGGCGCCCGCTTTTCGCCGGTTTCTCTTCAGGGGGCACGTGTCCGCGAGGCCAGCTGTGCGACCGGAAATAAAGTTTCTCCGAAAGACGCCGATCACTTGGGCACATATCAATCGCGAGGCGGCCCAGGGATAGGGTCGCGTCACACGTTTTCAGGGAGAAAACGCAATATGACCTCGCCGATCGTGCCATTTGGTGGCGCGCCCATTCCTCCGGGCTCGTCACTTTCGCCATCACCCATGGGGGATTTGACAGCTGACCCCGACGCGTTTCGGGCCGAGCTGTCGATAAGCGATCGCCTGCTGAGAAGCGAGTCGGCCTCCGGCAGCCCGCCGCCGGAGGTGCTGGACGAGATCGCCGTCGCGGGCAGGATAAGCCGCGAGTTGCGCGAAACCGGACACGAAGTGCGCTTCTCCGAAGGTCGAGAGGGGCGTGTTGAGGTCGAGCTTGCGGATTGCGAGGGCAACAAGGTGAAGAGCATGTCGATTTCAGAGGCACTCCAGATCGCCGCGGGAAAGCCGCTGGGAGTGCTCAGCGGAAAACCGCCGGCATAGGCCTCCGATGTCATCGCTTTCAGTCAATGCCACGTCCGGTTCGCCGGTCGCCGTCTCAGGCCTGGCCTCCGGGCTCGACACAAGCTCGATCATCTCGGCTCTGATGGCCGTGGAACGCGAGCCGGTTACGCGACTGACCGACGCTCAGGAAAAGCTGCAAGGGCAGCAGAAAGAGTTGGCAAGCGTTCAAAGCAGCCTTCAGCAGCTGTCGCTTGCGGCCTCCGAATTCAGCATGCCCTCGCTGTTTGAAACCTCGCAGGCGGTTACCTCCAGCGAACCCGCGCGGGTCAGCGCGGCCACCAGCGAGGGCGCCGCGATCGGCGGGTATGAGATCGAAGTCACCCAGCTGGCCGACTCGGCTCAGCGCACCTTCACCTTCACCAGCCCGGCGGCCGAAGACACGCTCACGATCGACGGCGTCAGCTTTACCGTGAAGGCGGGCGAGAGCGCCAAGGAATTTGCCAACGCGATCAACTCCGACAGCGGTGCGACGGTGTATGCGGCGGTGCTCGAAGGCAACACACTGGTGCTATCCACGCGAGCGACCGGCAACACGGGCGCGGAATTCATCAAGCTGAGCGATCCTGGCGCGGCACTGCTGGAAAAGGAAGGCACCGCCAAGGAAGGCAAGAACGCCGAATACAAGCTCGACGGGGTCGCGGGGACCTCGGCCTCCAACACCGTCACAAACGCGATCGCCGGCGTCACCCTGACTCTCGGTGGATTGACGACGACGGGCCCGGTGACGATCGACGTGCAGCCGCCAGGCGCCAGCGTCAGCGCCGTCGAAGCCCAGGTGCAGTCGTTTGTGAAGCTCTACAACTCGACGGTCGAAGCGATCCAGAAGCAGCTGAGCACCAAGCCGATCTCAAAACCCACCAGTGCGAGCGAATATGGCACGGGCACCCTGTTTGGCGATGTCGAACTGGAGGGCATGCTGGCGACCCTGCGTCAGAGTATGTACGAACCGATAGCTGGGCTATCCGCTGAAATGTCAAACCCCGGCGATATCGGCATCAGCACCGGCGCTGCCTCCGCCGGCGGAGCCTCGCAAGCATCGATCGAAGGGTTGCTGACGATCAACTCCAGCAAGCTCGCCGAAGCGATCAAGACCAATCCCGCGGGCGTGCAGCAGATGCTCCAGAAGTGGTCGCAGGGCTTGCAGAGCACGCTTGAAGACATCGCCGGGCCCGGGGGCACGCTGGAAGCCAGGTCCAACGGCGACACGACGCAGATCACCGAGCTGACAAGTCAGATCGCCACGATGAACGAAATGCTGCTCGTGCGCGAAAAAGCGTTGCAGGCCACCTACGCGGAGCTTGAAAGCGCGATATCGCAGAACACCTCACAGGCAGACTGGCTGACTTCCCAAGAAGCCTCGCTGGTGGCCAGCAAGGCATGAGCAACCTCACTGCATCGCCAGCCGCCTACCGTCAGGGAGCGGTGCTCGCCGCGACCCCGGGCGAGCTGATCGTGATGCTCTACGACGGTGCGCGACGCTTCCTGCGCCAGGCGAACGTCGCGATGCGCGAGGGCCAGGTCGAGCGCGCGCACAACGCGCTGCGCCGGGCGGAGTTGATCCTCGCGCATCTGGATGGAGTGCTCGACTTCGACCAGGGCGAAGTGTCCGAACGCCTGCACTCGATCTACCAGTTCTGTCTGGCTCACCTCAACGCCGCGCGCAACAACCAGGACCCGGCCAAGCTCGAAGAGGTCAGCGAGCTGCTGGGCGAGCTGCGTGAGGCCTGGTCGCAGGTGGCAGAGGAGATCGCCCGCACGTGAGCACCCTTGCGGGCACAAGCGAGGAGGCGGCGGCACTGCGCCCCTACGAGGCGATTCACGAGCACGCCGAGCTTGAACTCGAGCTGGCTGGCCGCGGAGACATCCAGCGTCTTGTCGAGCTGGGCGAGCAGTGGGAGCAGCTGACCCGCGAGTTGCCCGCCCGCCCGCCCGCCGCCGCCGCCCCGTTGTTGCGACGAGCGCGATTGGTCCACGAGCGCACCCGCGTGGAGCTGATTCGCCTGCGCGAGTCGCTGCTGGCGGAGATCGGCACGAACGCGCGGGCGCGTCGCGCCGCCGACGGCTATGCGAGCCAGCTGGCTCGCCGGCCGCGCTTGGATCGCAGCGCCTGAGGAAAGAGCCTAAAGACCCGGGCACACCGGCCGAATACCAGGGACGGTATATGGATCTGGTTGACTCGACCCAGCAATTGCTCGAGGCCGCGATGCGCGGGTCCTGGCAGCGCCAGACGGCGCTGACGAGCAACATCGCCAACGCTGACACGCCCGGGTATAAACGCCAGGAAGTCAATTTCGAGTCTGAGCTGCAGAGCGCGATGAGCGGCGGCGAACCACTGGATCAGGTGCAGTTCGCGACCGAAGTGCAGCCCGAAGAGGCCGGCCCCAACGGCACGAGCGTCAGCGTCGACGAAGAATCGGCGAAGCTCGCCGAAAACGGCCTCGACTACCAGGCGCTCACACAGGTGCTGAGCGCGCGTAACAGCATCGTCAGCGCGGCCATTGGGGTCACGCCGTGACCGCGACCGGGAGGCGCTGATGGGGCTCTTCGAAGCGATCGGCATCGCCGGCAGCGGCCTCACCGCCGAGCGCGTACGCATGGATGTGACCGCCGAGAATCTCGCCAACGCCGATACCACGAAGGCCGCGGGCGGACAGCCCTATCAGCGCCAGGAGGTCGAGCTCAAGCAGGCTGGCGAAGAGGGCTTCAGCAGCGCGCTGTCGGGTGCGATCAAGCAGGCGGAAAGCGGACCGCCCGCTGGCGGGGTCGAAGTGACGGGGGTCGTCAGCGACGCCACTCCCGACCAGCAGGTGTATGACCCGGGCAGTCCCGAAGCCGATGCTCAGGGATACGTGAAGATGCCGAATATCAGCACCGTGACCGAAATGAGCGACCTGATATCCGAGTCGCAGTCCTATCAGTCCGACGTGACTGCGATGCAGACTGCCAAGTCGATGTTCACCGCGACGCTCGGGGTGCTCAAATGATCGTGCCGGCCATTGGCGGACTTGCGGGCGGCCTCTCCGAACGCGTCGCAAACGGCGTTACCGGTCAGACCGGCAGCGGCCCGGCCGCGGGCGCCCAGTCGAGCGCGGGCGCCGAAGGCGTCGGCGGGCTTGAATCGACCGCCGGCCTCGGCGGAGTAAGCGGCACTGGCGCGAGCGCTGGCACAACCGGCCTCGGGGGTCTCGGTGGCGCCAGCGGTCTTGAAGGAACAGGCAGCGTCGAAGGTGCTGCCGGGGGGTCAGGTGGGGCATCGGGCAACTTTGGCAGCGAGCTGTCCGAAGCGATCTCCTCGCTGGAAGGCACCCAGCTGAGCGCCGACAGCGCCGCCCAGTCGCTAGCCGCGGGCACCGCCAAGGACCCCGAGAGTGCTGTGGTGACCGTCGAGGACGCCCAGATGGCGATGGATATGGCCGCACAGCTGCGCACAAAGGCGGCGGAAGCGGCCCAGAGCATCTTCCAGACGCAGGTCTAGTCGATGCCGATCTCCCAGCTCGCATCGCGACTAACCACTCGCGGCTGGCTCATTGCGGGCGGCTTCGCGGTGGGCGCGATCCTCTTCATATACCTATTCCTGCACATGGTGTCCCAACCGAGCTACTCGACGCTCGCGAGTGGCCTGGAACCGGCCCAAACTGGCAAGATGACAAGCGCGCTCAGCGAGCACGGCATCAACTATCAGCTGCAAAACAACGGCACCGCGCTTGCGGTGCAGTCCAATCAGACCGCGCAGGCGCGTGTCGCGCTGGCCGGCTCGGGGTTGCTGGACAACACTCAGCCGGGCTTCTCCCTGTTTGAAAAACAGAACCTTGGCGAAAGTAACTTCCAGCAGCAGGTCACCTATCAGCGCGCGCTGCAGGGGCAGCTGGAGCAGACGATCGACGCGGTGCAGGGCGTGTCCGGCGCACAGGTCGAGCTGGTGCTGCCAAGCTCTCAGAGCCAGGTGTTCGGTGAAAATCAGAGCAGCTCCTCCGCCGCCGTGCTGCTGTCCGGGACCACCTCGCTGCCCCCAACCTCGGTACAGGGAATCGCTCAGCTGGTCAGCTCGAGCGTTCCCGGGCTGGCGCTGAGCAAAGTCACGATCACCGGAGCTTCTGGTCAATTGCTCTGGCCGCAAGCTGCCGGCAGCGCCGGGGGTGGCGGCAATAGCGTGCAGGAAACCGAGCAGCGCTACGACCAGAGCATGGCGGCGAGTCTGGACGCGGTGCTGGCCCAAACCCTTGGCCCGGGCAAGGCGCAGGTGCTGGTGTACGCGAACATGAACGTCAACCAAACCACCCAGGAACAGCTCACATATGGCAAGGCGGGCGTGCCGTTGCAGCAGAGCAAGGATCTGGAGACACTCACCGGCAGCGGGTCGGGCGCTGGTGGAGCGACCGGCACCGCCAACCTCCCGACCGGGACAAGCACCGGCGGGAAGTCGAACTACAAGCACGAAACAACCAGCAGCACGCTCGGCGTGAGCAAGACGGTCACTCATTCCACAATCGCTCCCGGCACGGTTGAAAGTCAGCACGTGTCGGTGCTGCTCGACCACTCCGTTCCAGCCGCATCCATATCGGCAATCCGTGAAGCGATCACCAACGCGGCCGGTATCCAAACAAAGCGCGGCGACACGATCTCGATCGGCCAGCTCGCTTTCGCCAAGACGCCCGGAGCCAGCGCAAGCTCGACCAGCAGCATGCTCGGTTACGCCAAGTACGCCCTGCTCGGGATCGGCGCGCTCGTGTTCATGTTCTTCACGACCCGCTCGCTGCGCCGGCGGGAAAACGACACGATCGTCGAGGAGCCGGTGTGGTTGCGCGAGCTGGAAGCACCGATGCGCCTATCGGAGCTGCAGCGGGAGAGCGCCGCCAGGCCCGTGCCCGCGATGGCAGGGGTGGCGCCGTCGGGCGGAAACGGCAACGGCAATGGAAATGGCAACGGTCATGGCAATGGCAATGGAAACGGGCGTGCCAGCGGCGAGCCGCTGCGGCGCCAGGTGGAACAGCTCGCCGAGAGCGATCCTGACCGTGTTGCCCAGCAGTTGCGCAATTGGATGCAGGAGGACTAGCGCTCATGGCCGGCGAGGTTCCCACCGATACCGCATCGGAGCAGGCGCACGCACCCGTCGAACGTCTGCCCGGCGCACGCCGCGCGGCTGTGTTGATGACGGCGCTCGGCGCCGAGCGTGCCGCGAGCGTGATGCAGCGCATGGAGGAGGACGAGATCGAGAGCCTGTCGATGGAGATGGCGCGACTCAGCTCAGTTGGCGCCGAGACAACCGAGACGGTGTTCGGCGAACTCGCCGCCGAGGCCGGTGCCGGCTCCAGCGGCGTCACCGGCGGCATGGACTTCGCGCGCGGAGTGATCGAGCGGGCGCTCGAGCCCGAGCAGGCCGCCGAGCTGCTCGGCAGGCTTGCGAGCGCAAGCGAAACACGTCCGTTTGAGTTTCTGCGCCGCGTGCCACCCGAGCGGATCGCGACGCTCTTGCGCGGCGAGTCGCCACAAACGGTCGCGCTGGTGCTCGCAAGCCTCAATGCCAATCTCGCCGCCGGAGTGCTTGCGCGCCTGCCCGAGAACGAGCAGCCGGACATCGCGCTGCGCATCGCGCGCATGGGGCACGCGGGCACGCGGGTAATCCAGCAGGTCGAGCAGGTCATCCGCCGCAAGCTGGGTGCAACGGTTGAGCGCAAGTACTCCGCCAGCGGAGGCGCGAAGACGCTCGCGGGGATACTCAACCACGCCGATCGCACCACCGAGCGCAACGTGCTCGAGAGCCTGCTCGGAGCCGACCAGAACCTCGCCGAGGAGGTGCGGGGAATGCTGTTCGTGTTCGAGGACATCGTCAAGCTGGACGAGCGCGCGATCCAGCAGGTGCTGCGGGACGTGGACCAGAAGGATCTCGTGCTGGCATTGCGCGGAGCCCCCGACGGTGTGATGGAGATCGTGCTGGCCAACATGTCAGAGCGCGGCGCCGCGATGCTCAAGGAGGAGATGGAGATTCAGCAGCCCCAGCGCAAGCGCGACGTTGACGAAGCACAGGGTCGCGTGGTGGCGGTCGTGCGCAAGCTCGAGCAGGAGGGTGCGATCGTGATCGCCGGTGGCGAGGAGGGAGAGGGCGAAGCCGTTGTCTGAGGCAGCGGTGTATGCGTTCGAGCCGCTCGAGCCCACCGATCCCCCTGCCCGCGACGCAGCCGCACGGTTGCTCGCGCTGGCCACTGCCGAAGCCGTGCAGATACGTGACCTGGCTCGTGCCGAGGGCTATGAGGAGGGGCGCCGCGCCGGCCACGCAGAGGGTGCGGCCGAGATCGCACACTCGGCCAGCGCACTCGCCGTCGCCGCGAGCGCCGTGCGGGCGCTACAAGCGGAGACGGTGCGGGCAGTCGAAAACGACTCGATCGACCTGGGCCTGCGGCTGGCCGAGAGGATCCTTGCGGGCACGCTTGCGGCGAGCCACGATGCGGTGGTCGAGGTGGTGCGCGGCGCGCTGGCGCTTACCAGCGAGCGGCGCAACGTCACGGTTCTCCTCAACCCCGCCGACCTGCCCACCGTCAGAGATGCGCTCGAGGAGCTGACGGCGCGCGGCAGCGGCACTGAGGCGTGCGAGCTGCAACCCGATGAGCGGGTCGCGCCAGGTGGCGCAATCGCACGAACCGAGGAGGGTGAGGTGGACGCCAGCGTTTACACCCAGCTGGAGCGTGCCCGCGAGGTTGTCGAACACACCCTTGCCGCCGTCGAGCACGCCTAGTGAGCAACGGCGCCTCGCCCCGTCCGCGCCTCTCGGCTGCCGTCCGCGCTCTGCGCGAGGCGGACCTTGCCAGACGTCACGGCAAGGTGCGCAACCTGATCGGTCTCATCATTGAGGCAACGGGTCTGCAGGCCGAGATCGGTGAGGTGTGCCTGGTTGGCGCCGACGAGCCCACCCAGGCGGAGGTGGTTGGGTTCAGGGACGGTCGCACACTCTTGATGGCGCTCGGAGAAATGCAGGGCATCGGCCCCGGTACGCGCGTGCTGGCCACCGGTGCGCCGTTTCGCGTCGCGGTTGGACCCGGTCTGCTCGGACGCGTGGTCGATGGGCTCGGCGTGCCCAACGACGCGAGGCCTTCCCCCGGCGGGGTCTCACGCTCGACCGTCGCCGCGCCCCCGGGTGCGCTGTCGAGACCTCGCATCAGTGAGCGCGTCGGACTGGGCGTGCGCGCGTTGGATGCACTGGTTCCCTGTGGGCGTGGGCAGCGGCTGGGCATTTTCGCCGGCTCCGGCGTGGGCAAGTCCTCGCTGATGGGCATGATCGCCCGCTCCACGAGCGCTCAGGTCAACGTGATCGCACTCGTGGGCGAGCGCGGGCGCGAGGTGCGCGAGTTCATCGAGCGTGACCTCGGCGACGCGCTGGAGCGCTCGGTGGTTGTCGTCGCCACCTCCGACCAGCCCGCTTTGGTGCGCATCAAGGCGGCGTTCACCGCCACCACGATCGCCGAGTACTTCCGCGAGCAGGGTGCCGACGTGATGCTGATGATGGACTCGGTCACGCGCTTCGCGATGGCCCAACGCGAGGTGGGCCTCGCGATCGGCGAGCCGCCCGCCACGCGCGGCTACACCCCAAGCGTATTCGCGCTGTTGCCGCGCCTGCTCGAGCGTGCCGGCACCAGCACACGCGGGTCCATCACCGGCCTCTACACGGTGCTGGTCGACGGCGACGACATGAACGAGCCGGTCGCCGACGCGGTGCGCTCGATCCTCGACGGCCACGTCGTGCTCTCGCGCTCACTCGCCCACGCCGGCCACTACCCCGCGATCGACGTGCTCCAGAGCGTTTCGCGCCTGCTCGGCGAGGTCGTCTCGCCAGAGATCCAAGTCGCCGGCCGGCGCCTGCGCGCCGCGCTCGCCGTGCTGCGAGAGAAGGAAGACCTCGTCGCCATCGGCGCCTACCAGCCCGGCAGCGACCCAGCGCTCGACACCGCACTCGCCCACCGCTCGCGCATCGAGGATTTTCTGCGCCAGCCCGCGGGCGAATCCAGCCTTCCCGAGCACGCCGAAGCACGCTTGCTGGAGCTATCCGCCTCGCTCGCGGGCGAGAGCGCTCCGTCGGTCGAGCCGGCGGAGGCGGTCGATGCGGTTGCCGTCTCAGCGGAGGATGTACCGCTTGCCGAGGAGGTCACCGTTGGGCGTATCGATCCGGGCGCTCAAGCGTCCGCGAGCATGGCCGGCGAGACACCAGCCATCCCCGCGCTCGGGCTCACGATCTGAGCGGCACGCCCGATGCATTCGGGAATCCTGGGCACGTTGGTTAGACAAGGGAGCAGCGATACTGATTGGCCTGGATTTGCAGACTTTCGTCCGCAGACGCTCGTAGTCTTGATGGATCGAGAAGCACCATGTCATCGCTGAGGTTCGCAACCCCGAGGGCCATCTCGTCCAGATGGACGATGTGGCGTGGAATCATGTACTTGACCAGCATGTCGAGATGAGCGAGTACCTTGCAGAGACGATGAACGCGATCAAGACACCGGACCACCGTGAACCAGACCGACGAGCCGGACGAGAGCGCTTCTTCCACCAAGGAGGACCAGAGCGCTGGATTCGGGTCGTCACAGAGTTCAGCGGCGACGCCGATCATGTCGTGACAGCGTTTCCGCAGTCCGACGATCCACGACTGAAAGGGTGGCGAGGATGACCGTGCACGTCGGCCCATACGAGTTTGATCAGGTCACTTACGACAGCGACGGCGATGTTCTCTATCTACGCCGAGGCGAGAGGCGAGAGGCAGCCGAGACATTCAGCACGCCCGAGGGCCACGCTGTGCGGATGGATGAGAACCGAGAGATCATCGGCATCACGATCGTCAACGCGAAATGGCTGGTCGAGCGCGACGGCAAAATCATCGTCACGGTGCCAAACTTGATTGAGACGAACGCTGACGATCTCGCCGCGGCACTTGCGGCTGCCTGAATCGGCTAGAGGCTTGATGCGGGTTCGTCGTCCGTCGTAGGCGGCGAGGGCTTGGGGTGGGCGTCCGGCGTGAATGTTTATGTGGATTGCGAGGGTGAGTGCGAGTAGGCGTTGTGCGATGCGCTGCACGAGCCTTGCGAGTGTCTTGGCGAGGTGGGCTTCTAGGCGCAGCTGGCGCTTGAGGTTGGAGAACACGCTCTCGATGACCAGGCGTACGCGTGCCTTGACGATCTCGCTCGCGGGGCGCGGACCGTGACGGTGACGCTCGGGTGTGATGAGCTTGACGTCGATGAGTTCCATGCAGTCGCGGTACTCCTTGCCCCAGAAGCCCTTGTCGGCAAAGAGTGTGCTGCCGGCATGCGCGGCAGCGGGCTCCAAGGCGCGTTCGCGCTCTTGCCCGGTCTTGGGACCGGTGAGGTCATAGCCGACGGGGACGCCCTTGGCGTCACTGATGAGCACCAGGCGCATTCCCCATACGAATAGGTTCTTGGATGGGCAGTATCCGTAGCTGGCGTATCCGGCGAACTCACTGAATGACGCGCAACCGGGATAATTGGCGTACGCGATCAGCGTCCCGTCGACCAGTCGCACCTGTCCGTCGGCGATCAGTTCGGCGACCATCATCTGCGCCGTCGTTATCTGCGGTGTGAGTCCTCTGAGCCTGCGGTTGTATTGGGATTGGCCAGGCAATTCCGGAAAGAACCCGGGCAGCAACGGGCCGATCACACCCAAAAACTGGCGGTCTGAACAGATCCCCGTCACTGCCTGGGCGACCGCCAAGGCGATCAGCTCCTGATCGGTGACCTTGCCCGACGGGCCCGGGCGAGGAATCGACAACGAGCAAGCGAATACGTAGGCTGCAACAACGAGGGTCTCCAGCGAAGCGTCCATCTCGTGCTCCAATCACGAGTTGACAAAGAGCTGGGGACCCTCTTCTTATCCCAACACCACGATTCCTGCCAGCAAACCCCAACCCGCATCAAGCCTCTAGGTCGTCAGTCGGGTCGAGCGACCTTGAGCCGTGCGTTGGTGATATTGCTTGGATTGTATGAGTAAGCGCCAAGCCCGCAGCATTGCTCGAGCACTCGAGCAACATCACGAATAGGTCATCTGGGCCTCGGGAAGAGTAGCCTGCCGGTATGGGGGAGATCTCACCCGCTCTGTATCGCGCAGGCTCAGGCGAGCCGCTCGTGCTGCTGCACGGGTTTACCGGCGCTTGGCATCACTGGCGTCCGGTGCTGGGTGAGCTGGCCGCGCGCTATGAGACGATCGCGCCGACGCTCGCTGGCCATGATGGCGGCCCGCCGTTCGATGTCAGCGGTCCCCTCACGTTTGCCTCCAGTGCCGACCATCTCGAGCGCCATCTCGACGAGTTGGGGGTGGGCAGCGCCCACTTCGTGGGCAACTCCCTCGGCGGTGCGCTGGCGCTTGAAATGGCCAAGCGCGGTAGGGCGCGGACCGTCGTTGCGCTTGCGCCCGCAGGCGGTTGGAGCGAAGGGGACGGCGAGGCGAAGCGACTCGCGCGCTTCTTCGCGCAGCAGATCCGCATCACACGCCTGAGCTTGCGACTCCTACCCACCGTTATGCGACGGCCGACCAGCAGGCGCCTGGCGCTGCGCGACGCGATGCGCAACGGTGAGCTGGTCGCGCCCACGGACGCGATCGCTCTGGCGATGTCCTCGCTGCACTGCCCGGTGGCAAACAAGGCGATCGAAGCGGCTCGCGCCGATCGGGGGTTGTCGCTACGCGACCTCGATCGCATTGACTGTCCCGTGCTGCTTGCCTCACCCGAGTTCGACCGCATCCTGCCGGCGGAGCGCCACGCTCCGCGCTTGCGGCGTGAGATACCCGGCGTCGAGTCGCGGATGCTCCCTGGTTGCGGTCACGTTCCGATGTGGGACAACACGCGCCTCGTTGTACACACGATCAGCGAGTTTGTAGATCGCCACGTCTCGCCGACTGCTGGCATGGTCGGTGCGTCGGCCGACTCCTACGCCGACGCCTGAGCGTGCACTGACGGCGCACAGTGGATGGGAGCTGGCCGACGTCAGCTCGAATGGACCCTGCTTTTCGCCGCGTTTGTCTCAGGGCGCGAACGTCTCGTGCACCGGGAACTGCTTGATGTCCGGCGTACTCCCCAGCTCCACACCGGACGCCGCCACCGCCGCTTGAATCCGGGGTGCAAAGGCGTCGAACTCCTCGCGCGAGTCCCAGAAGTCGATCACGCCCCAACCGCCGTCGATCGGTCCCGACGCGTGAAACGGCAGGCCTTTCGGCGGATCGCCACCGGGATCGACATGCCCGTTAACCGCGTCGAACTGCTCCCGCTCCAACCCAGCGGACTTGATGCGGACACCAACTGTCATTTCCAACACCTCTCGGTAGATCCAGCCAACCTCAACACCGTGGGTACCCGTAATGCGTCATCGTTAAGAAAGAAACGACCTGGCGACAACCGAGCCGTGAATGGACCCGTTTTCGATTTCGGCTGGAGCGAGTGCGCGCGGTGCGCAAGCGCCGCGAGCAGGAGGCCAAGCATGAGTTGGCGCGGGCGATCTCGTGCCGGTACCGAGGCCGATCTGCGTGTTGTCGCCACCCTCTCGATCCGGCCGGATCGATCGGAGGCGGTGCGCGCTATCTCAGTCAGCTGATGGCCCAGTTCTACGGCAATGTCGAAGACGCGCTGGCCGCCCACAACCCCGGCCCTGGAGTGGTACGGCAGTACGGCGGTGTTCCGCCCTATGCCGAAACCCAGAGCTATGTCGCCAAAGTGCTCGCTAACGCTGAAGCCTATCGTCAGGGCTCACACCGCTTCCGGCGGTGTCGGAGGCTTTGGATACGCGGCCGACGCGCCACCGGGCGCGCCGCCGGTGCGTTGGCCTATGCCGGCGTGCTTGTCACAGACTCGGCCCGGACCGCCACTGCGGAAGGCCATCAGAGCACAGCCGGCGAGTTTCGCCAGGGCGGATACGAACAGGCGGGGAGAACGCCGATCCTTGGCGAACGGTCGGATGCCTCGGCGCGCTCTCCGGAGGAAATTCGTTGTCAAGGCTTACCGCACGCTACGGATCTTGGGTCACATACTCAACGCCCTATGCTCGGCAACTACCTCTATCAGTTATTTGTGCTCATGGAATACATATCCTCAATCTTGGAACAGATATTGCTCTCATCGGAACTAGCATCGTGCCCTCGAGTTCGAGCGCCTCAGATCGGTTGCGCCTCTGCAGCCGGAGCATCTTCCCCTTGTCACGCTAAAGAAGTCTTTGCAATAAATCTTGCAATGGCAGAGTTCCGGAAAGTGGCGCTAGTCGCCGGGGGCGAAAAGGTAGAACGGGAGCCGTAATTCATCGCAGTGAGATCCTGTTAGTTGGTCGTTCTCTAGTATCAGGATTCCATTCTGGATGCGATTCCTCATCGTCTGGGCTATAGGGTTAGGTTCGTTAAATCTGCCTCTACGACTCTACGGCCACTCGCCGCAAAGACGTAGAAGCAACAACTTCAAAGAGTGTCGCGTTGGCCGCTTTAAAGATGATGGGTGATTGGTCGTATGGTTTTGTTGATCGTCTGCTTGGACTCTGAGTGTCGTAGCCGGACTGCTCAGGCTCAATCGAGATCGCAGACCAAGTGATGCTATCGATTCCACCTGCAAGAACGTCCCATCGTTGCAAATGTGCGCTTATCACAGACAACAATATGAAGAAAAGGGAACTTCCATGCGGATTATGATTTGTTTGTTAACCCGTCGGACTAATGGATTGTTGTCTTGGCGGCTTCTGGGAGCATCCATTGCTAGTTCATTCTTGGTTAGCGTCCTCGCAAGTGGACAACTAGCTTACGCCGTGCCCTCATCGGCCAGCGAAGCCGAAACTACGAGTCAATTGTCGGCACTGAAGCAAAGTTTTGGTGTGAGTGAAACAACGGCGAAAAATACGATCGAAGTGCAGGATGCCATAGGCGACTTGCCAAACGAAATCGAAGAAGACTTGGGTAGTAGCTACGCTGATGTTTGGTTTGATCCTGTGCACGCGCGCTTTGATGTAGGAGTTGCTCCCTCAACTCAGAAGGATTCTGCTACGCTAGCATCACTACTGGCCGCACACGGTGTCCAGAATATGACGAACCTTATCCCGGTGAGATCCACCTACGAAGAACTTTTAGCCTCTCTAAGCGGTTGGACCATGAGAGTCGGATCACTCATGCAGCACCAAGAGGCCGAGACTATGATCGATGCCGCAGATAATGCCGTGGTACTAAGGCTGAGTGATTCATTGCCAGCCGAAGAAGTCAGAAACCTTGAAGAAGCAGCGGCTACTGATGCTGTGCATGTGCGTATAGACATAGTGTCACCAATGTTACTATCGTTGACAGCGACATCGCTCAACGAATGTAAATTTAGCGCCGGCTCGAGCGATTACTGCAGTCCGCCCCTTGTTGGCGGAACAGAGATATTTAGTCCGCCGGTCGGAGGTTATTATGGTATCTGTACCTCAGGTTTCATGGCTGAATCCATACTACCGGAAGAGTATCCCGATCACTATCTATTGACGGCGGGACATTGCTTCGGAGCGATTGGTTCTGGCTATGAAACAGGGCAGTGGGCCTCCGCTGACGATAAAGAAAATGCGCACGCTATCGGGTATATGGGGTACCGGTATATGGATTCTCGTGGAGACGCCGCATTTATTAATCTAAATTTAGAACAGTCTTACTGGGAGGACAGCAAAATCTGGGGATGGTACCCGTATATATATACTCCAGGTGAGCGATGGGGCTGGAGTCCATGGTATGAAGACTACCCGATCAATATCGTGGGAACTAATGAGGCACCAAATATCCAGTATCAGACCCCGTGTCATGTTGGCTACGCGTCTGGGATAACTTGCGGAGTAACTGAATACACGAATGTTACCCTCGGAATAAATTATGAAAAAGACGGGTTGGGTGTTAGGTCCATCGGGAATCTTGTGCAAAATTCTGCTTGCGCAAGCGCCGGGGATAGTGGAGGGCCTTGGCTCTTTAATAATTATGCAATGGGGCTAACTGTCTCGGCATATCTTTGTCCAAACAGCGGGACCTTTTTTGATGATCTGCATGCGACCGATCATGCCTTGGGAATGCGTGTGGTAGGCTTCCAGGGAGAGATCGAATGAAGATCTCCCGCTTGAATTTAGAGACAGGAGCCCGATCGATGATATCGACCAGTTTGATTTCTTCTAGACGATGCGCTCAACTTAGCGTATTGGCGCTTGTCTTCTTCGCTCTGATGGTATCCATCGTGACAGGCGCTGACGCGCATAGTAGTCGTACCAAGATAACGAAAGTCAAGCCTATAAATCATACTAGTTGCGCCCATGGGCTAACTTATGTAAAAGCATTTGGTATGGTGACGACTGGCGTTGTGGGTGAATCGGCAGTTGAGTGTGTAAACGCAAACGGAAAGAGAGAAATAGTCTCCCGTCTATACAATGTGGCACAGGAGCCGGCCAAGGCAGGGAGTCCTATCGGCACATATTGTTTTGTTCTGCAACATGAAAGAGCACTGGGAGGAGAGGTTGTCCTTACGAGCGTTATCGGCTCGAATGGTCAGTCTGATCTAGCGCCGCAAGGCAGCACCACCGGGATTCCGTATGCGGAATGGATCCCCGGTGCCTCCAATTGCGCAGGTGGAGTAGCAGCCGCGATCGAGATCAATACCGGCGAATTCGATGAGGGTCCTTCTGGTATTACGAAGACTCCCTCGATTTCGGTGGGATTTAGCTTTATGGTCCCGTAGGGCTACCTAAGTGGTCCGCACGGGTCTTTCCAGTCCTCTGGTGGGTGGGTGAAATGAGAAAGCGGGAGGCCAAATTGAAAACAGCGAGGTTGGGTTGCGTAGCGGTGACGATGCTCGGGACTGTGGTGTTCGGTGGAGCTACTCAGGCACTCAATGCGTCGGCTGGCACGAGCGAGGTAGCGGTCGCGTCTGATTCTGATGCCGCCGCCTCCGTTACCGGCGTCATCGCTGGCCGGGTGTTTATCGCTGGTGGACCGCCACGTCGGGGAGGGCATAATTCGGGGCGCCTGAAGGTCGTGGTCATGGATGAGTCACGCAAAGTCGTGGCACGGACCACTACGGCAAGGAACGGCGAGTTCAGCGTCCGCGTCATACCGGGGAATTATTTCATCGTAAGCAAACTAGGCACTTTCACTTGTCAGGGGAAGGGAGTCCTCGTCCGTGCTGGGGCGAGGGTGCGCACGAGCATCGTTTGTAGCATCAAGTAATCAAGATGCGACAAAGGCCGGACATCGAGGATCTGGTGGGTATGCATAGCTCACGGTCCACGGTCGTTGCTCGTACGCGTGCTCGAATGGCTCGACCCGTTCCTGGCCGTTGCGGGAGGCTGTGGAGGGTGGTCCGGAGTGCCGTGACGCGGATCGCAGGTGCTTGAACGAGAACTTGGCCCGCATCGTCAAGCAAAGCGGCAAGACCGTACGAGCTGGTGTGGTCCGATCGGTATTCGGCTAAAGAAAGCGCTCTGTCGTCCGATAACCGGTTCGTGAACGGACCCCTTTTTCGCTTCCGGTTGGAGCGCGTGCGCGCGGTGCGCGAGCGCGCGGAGGACTTGGCCAAGCAGGAGTTGGCGCAGGCGATCTCGCGTCGCTCCGACACGGAGGCCGAGCTGCGTGCCGCCGAGGTCCAGCTAGAGCGGGCGCACGTAGAACAGCGAGTGGACACAGCCGAAGCGGGCACGCTGGGATCTGAGGAGTTGTTGGCACGACAGGCGTTTTTGGAGCGTGTCGAGGCTCAGCGTGGAACCCATGCCAGCGAGCTGCGCCAGCGCGAGGAGGAGGTCGCCGACCGCGACACCCAGCTCACAACCGCCGCTGCTCAGCACGAGATGCTCAAGCGGCTCAGAGAGCGCCAGCGTGGCGAACACGAGCGCGAAGCCGCCAGTCGCGAGCAGGTAGCGCTCGACGAGATCGCCGCAGCGAGTTTCGGTCGGAGTGTCGCGTGAGCCGACGGGCGCAGCTATTCACGCACTTGGACTGGAGGCGTGCGTGAGCGCCGAACCGATCGCCGGCACGCCCGGCGTGCCACCCGAAGAGCTGGCGGTTGCCCAGCGTGTACGCCAGCTACAAACGCTGATCGAACAGACTCGCCAAGTGGGTGTCGGCGGGGCGTTGAGTACTCCGACGAGCGCAGCGTCACAAGCGCCGGGGGAAGATTTCGCGTCCACCCTGCGGGCGGCAACCGCGGCGAGCGTGCCGACGGCCTACGCGACGACAGCGGACGAGCTACAGCCCGCCGGAGTGAGCGACGGCTCCGCTGATGGTGACGCGGGCTCCAGCGAATACAGCCCGCTGATCGAACAGGCCGCGGCGCGCTACGGCTTGGACCCGGCGGTTCTGTACGGGTTGATCCAGCAGGAGTCAGGCTTCGATCCGAGCGCTCAGAGCAGCGCCGGTGCCGCCGGCCTGACGCAGCTGATGCCTGGTACAGCCGCCTCGCTGGGAGTCGCCAACCCTCTTGATCCCGCCGAATCGATCGAAGGAGGCGCACGCTATCTCAGCCAGCTGATGGCCCAGTTCGGTGGCAACGTCGAAGACGCGCTGGCCGCCTACAACGCCGGCCCCGGAGCGGTACGGCAGTACGGCGGCGTCCCGCCCTATGCCGAAACCCAGAGCTACGTCGTCAAAGTGCTCAGTAACGCCGAAGCCTATCGTCAGGCTCACGCCGCCTCCGGTGGCGGCGGAGGTCTTGGATACACGGCGGGCGCGCCACCGGGCGCGCTGCCTGGTGCGTTGGCCTATGCCGGCGCGCTCGTCACAGACTCGGCCCGGACCGCCACTGCGGAAGGCCATCGGAGCACAGTCGGCGAGCTTCGCGAAGGCGGATACGAACAGGCGGGGAGAGCGTCGACCCTCGGCGCACAGTCGGACACGCCGGCGCGCTCGTCAGAGGATGTTCGGCTACTCGGCCTGGGCACGCGCTCAGAAGGGGGAGCATCGGGCGCAGACGCCGCGACGGGGGAGAGCATGCCCGCTGTGCCATCGAGCGCCACATCGATGCCCGACGGCGAGTCGGACTCCACTGGTGCTCCGATGCGTGCCTCCGCTTCGGTGCCTGGCTCCGCCCCGGTGTCGGGCACCGCGCCCATGCCGGCTTCCGCGTCGCCGGCCCTTGCCGAGGCTGCGGTGATGCCGGCGCAGACCGCCTCCGCCAGTACGCCTGCGGGGCCGCTCGCGCGGCGTGAGGCAAGCGGTTCCCAGGCGCACGCGGCGAACGACGCGACACACGGCGACAGCACGGAGGCGCTCACGCCCTCCGCCGACCCCCTGGGCGGTCCGACGGGGAGCGAAGTGTCCCATCTTCCAGTCAGGCCGCCCGCCGGTCCGGTGGCGGTGACTGAGCGAGGAGCATCTCCGCCAAGCGTCTACACGAGCACGCAGTCAGTCGCGGGAAGCGCGGTGTCCGGTCAGACGGTCACGTTTTCGGTGGGCACGGACACGGAGGCCGATGTGGCACCGGCGCTTGCTCCGGGTGTGCCGATGCAGGAGGTCATCGACTCGATCCACGCGACCGTCGCGATGGCGGCTCGTCAGGGGATCGCTCAGGCGCGGATCGAACTGGTGCCGCGCGAGCTTGGTCAGATCAGCATCCGGCTCAGCCAAACGAGCGCGGGACTCAGCGCTCGCATGAGCGCCAGCACCGCCGCCGGCGCGCAGGCGCTAACGCAGGGAAGCTCCGAGTTGCGTCAGTCGCTCAGCTCGCTTGGCGTGTCGCTGCTGCGACTTGACATCGGCTCCTTTGCCCAGCCCCAGGCGCGTGAGCAGGGGGAGCGCTTTGGTGGGGGCACTGAGGGATCAGGTGCCTCTCCGGCAACGACTACCTCCGACGAGGACGAGAGTCTCGAACAGCTTGATGGCATGACCGCTCCGCTCGGTCCCGCGCGTGGCGAAATCGTTGACGTGCTGGCCTAACCAACGAAAGGACAACAAATATGAGTACAGCACCGATCGCACAGGCCGCCGCGACAGCGCCTACCACAGGCTCGCCGGCGAGTGCTGAAAATCCAAATGGCGTTCTCGGTCAGAACGATTTCTTGAAGTTGATGATCGCTCAGTTGCAGGCACAGAATCCTCTGGAACCAAGCAACGGCAACGAATATGTCACCGAGCTAGCGCAGTTCACCCAGCTGGAGCAAACAACCAACCTTGCGACCTCCAGCGAGCTTTCAAATGCCGTGCAATTGATCGGCCATACTGTTAAATACAGTGATCCCGTCACTGGTGCGGCGGCGACGGGCATTGTGCAGAGCGTTCAATCCGGCACTTCGGGGCCGACCGTGACGGTCGAAGGCATTCCAGGTGTGAAGGTGTCGAGCATCTCGGAAGTCAGTTGAGCCCGATATCGAACCCAGCACTGGTCCCGCCCGGCGGTCTTGGAACTCAGCCGTCGGCACCGGGCGGCGCAACCAAGCCCGCCGCGGGCCATCCCGGAGCGCTCCCCGCCGGTTCACCGACCGCGGGGACGCCCGAGCAGTCTTTCGCCGAGGCGCTCAAGCAGGCTGGCGGAGCGAGTCCGCTGCAGTTCTCCCGGCATGCGCTCGCGCGCCTGCAGCGTCGCGGCATCGAGCTCGACGCGAGTACCCTCGGGCGACTATCGGAGGGTGTGGGACGCGCGGCCGGCAAGGGCTCGCGCGACTCCCTCGTTCTTGTCGACGGCACCGCATTCGTGGTGTCGGTCAGCAACCGTACGGTCATAACGGCCGTCGGATCTGAGCACATGAAAGACAGTGTGTTCACCAACATCGATAGTGCCGTGATCGCATGAATGCGGCACACGACAACGGCTGGACCTCATCGAGGGGGCCGCGAAAGGAAGGGCAGTCACGATGATGGCTGGAATGTATGCCGCGATCAGCGGTCTAGACGCCAATCAGGCGATGCTCAACGACACGGCGAGCGATCTAGCGAACGTAAACACTGTGGGCTACAAGGCCTCCAGTGTCACATTCGCCGAATCGCTCACCCAGGTAATGCACGGAGCCTCCGGTCCCACCGCCACCAACGGCGGGTCCAATCCGGTCCAGATCGGACTGGGCGTGGAGTTGAGTGCCACGCGCAACGAAATGACCGAGGGATCGTTTCAAACCACCAACAATCCGCTCGACGTAGCGATCGAGGGCACCGGGTTCCTGCGCGTAGGCGCAGGCACGCCCCCAGCAAAGGAACCGTACACAAGCGGTCTTCCCGCGAAAGTCAACTACACACGTGCCGGCGATCTCACAACCAACTCGCAGGGATTTCTCACTACCGAAGCGGGCGAATACGTGATTGGTCGTAACGCGGTGGCCGCCGAAACGGAAGCGGGCACGACATACACGGCAGGCAAGGAAGAAAGCTACATCCGCATCCCTCCTGGCTCCTCCGACGTGTCGATCGGACAGGATGGCTCGGTTGCCTACACCGACGAGAATCCCGAATCGAAGACCTATCAGCAGCGGGTAACCGCGGGCTACATCTCATTGGCGACGTTCCCGAACGAAGACGGTTTGGAACGAATCGGTGGCTCGCTGTGGGCGCAAACGGCTAACTCC
Source organism: uncultured Solirubrobacterales bacterium (assembly GCA_963776985.1). Classification (GTDB taxonomy): domain Bacteria; phylum Actinomycetota; class Thermoleophilia; order Solirubrobacterales; family Solirubrobacteraceae; genus Palsa-744. The sequence goes on along the minus strand of CAVZOV010000004.1, from coordinate 1,039,300 downwards.
GGTGCGCCCATCGTGGGCACCCCCGACACGCCAGGCTACGGCGCGACGATCGGCGGCGAGCTTGAGATGTCGAACGTCGATCTCGCGACCGAGATGACCAACATGATCACAGCCGAGCGTGGCTACCAGGCCAACTCGCGCGTGATCTCGGTCGCCGACGAAATGTTGGGCACGCTGGTCACGATGGTCCAGTAGGCCGCCCGGCGCGCGGCGGGGCGGTTGCCCGTCGCGCGCACCCGCCGCGGCGCGAGTGTTCCTGCGTCGAACGTGCACGTGTCCATGAGCTTGCAGCCCAACGAAAGGGGTCGAAGTAGCGAGGACAACTCCGAGGAGCACGGGGTGGGATGGCGCGCCGTATACGCCGTTCCACCCCGCTGCTATTTGGCCCACGGCAAGCCGACGCTCACGACGTCAACTGTTCGCGTCCGCCTCCTGCCCGACACTGGGCGCAGCCCCATTGAGGCAGTCCGTAAGCTGTACGCCAAGGGAGAAGGCGATGATCACCTTGAACCGGCTCGGTCACAGCGACGAGCCATTCCAACTGAATCCGGACATGATCGTGACGGTCGAATCGACTCCCGACACGGTCATCGCGCTCGCGACTGGAGCCAAGGTCGTGGTTGAAGAGACGCCTGAGGAGGTCTCCGCGGCGGTTCGCGCCTACCGCGCCGGTGTGCTCAGTGAGGCGCTACGCAACCGTCGAGCGCCGCGCCAACCGGGGCCGACAACGGGCCATCGCGACGTCCCCAAACTGGCGGCCGTGGAGGACGATCCGGAGTAGTCCGGTCAGCTGTCAAGGATTTTCCGCAAACGCCGATGTAGGGAAGCAATGAAAGCTTCCACGGCCATTGGCATCGGGGTGGCCTTTGGCTCCCTCCTAATGAGTTCGTTGATGGGCGGCACCAGTCCCGCTTCATTCATCGACATCCCCGCGCTCATGATCATTCTCGGGGGCACCGCCGGCGTGACGCTCGCAAGCGTCGGCATGGAGTCGATGAAGCGTGTGCCGAGCCTCTACAAGATGGTGTTCTCCGCGGAACCGCCTGAGATGCGCGGGCAGCTGGACCTGCTCGTGTCACTCGCCGACAAGGCGCGCCGCGAAGGCCTGCTCGCGCTTGACGCGCAGCTCTCTGAGATCGAGGACCGCTTCACGCGCAACGCGCTGCAGCTGGTCGTCGACGGTACCGACCCGGAGATGGTGCACACGATCCTCGAGGCCGAGGTGGACGGGATGGCCGCGCGCCACGCCGCGTCGGCCGGGCCGTTTGAGAAGGCCGGCGGGTTCGCGCCGACGATGGGCATCATCGGCACAGTGCTCGGCCTGGTGCACGTGCTGCAGAATCTGGCGGCGCCCGCCACGCTCGGGCCCTCGATTTCAGCGGCGTTCATCGCGACGCTGATGGGCGTCGGTTCCGCCAACGTGGTGTTCCTGCCCGTCGCCAACCGCCTGAAGGCGATCTCCGCCGAAGAGGTCGAGCTGCGCATGATGACCGTCGAGGGCATCCTCTCGATCCAGGCGGGCGACAACCCGCGTCTGGTCAGCGAGAAGCTGATGTCCTACCTGCCGCCCGACCAGCGGTCCACCGATGAGGAGCCCTCGCCGGCACGGCTGGACGTAGCGTCCAAGGCGGCCTGAGGATGTCGCGGAGGCACGGTCGCGGACGCCATCGCGGCGGCGGTGGCGAGCACGAGGACAGCGGCGAGCGCTGGCTGCTCACTTACGCCGACATGATCACGCTGCTGATGGCGCTGTTCATGGTGCTGTTCTCGAATCTCCTCGGTCAACATCTCCAAGTATCAAACCCTGCAGCAATCGCTGAAGGCGGCCTTCTCGGGCAACATCCTGCCTGGCGGGAAAGCGATCGCCCAGCAGGGCTCGACCGCCAACGCCAGTCACGTGCCCGCCACCTTCGAACTGCAGGCGATCGAGCCCGTTGCCACCGAGGGCGCGAGCAGCCTGCAAAACAGCACCACGCAGGGCACCCCGGGGGGGCAGGGTGCCCAGAGCACGCAAAGTGTCTCCGCTGCCGTCGTCGCGCCGTCAAGTGCCCAGCGCGAGGAAAGCGAGTTCGCCCAGATCAAGCGCGAGCTTGATGCCTACGCCGCCGCGCACGGCTTCAGCAAGAGTGTGCAAACCTCGATCGAACAGCGTGGCCTGGTGATCAAGGTGCTCACCGACGATCTCCTGTTCCCCTCGGGTCAGGCGACGCTCGACAGCCAGTCCTATGCGCTGCTCGGTGAGATCGCCCAGTTGCTGAACATCGACGAAACCCATCCGATCGATGTCGAAGGCAACACCGACAACGTGCCGATCCACAGTGCCCAGTTCGCAAGCAACTGGGAGCTTTCGACGGCCCGCGCCAGCTCGGTCGTCGAATTCCTGGCTGAACATGGCGTGGCCGCCAGCAGGCTGACGGCCACAGGCAACTCAGACCAGCAGCCGGCCGACAGCAACGCGACCGCGGCCGGCCGCGCGCGCAATCGGCGCGTGGAGATTGTCATGCGCCGCATCTACGGCGGGGAAGGCGAAACCCACCCCGGCAGCGAACCATAAGCAAGCACGACCCCCAAAACCCGACCCCCAAACACCATGCTCAAAAACAAGAAGATCCTGATCGCTCTGCTCGTCCCGGTCGTGCTGTTCGCTGGCTACACGATGACCAGCGCCAAGCCACCCGCCAAGGAGAAGGTCAAGGGCACGATTTACGTGATGCCTCAGCCCTTCCTCTTGAACCTCAGCGATGGCCGCTACGCCAAGCTCAGCGTCGCTCTCCAGCTCGCGCCCGGACAGAGCGATGGTGCCGCCGCTGGCGGCAGCTCCTCCAGTTCCGAATCCACGGCCGGTACTCTGCCCGAGGAACCGATCGTGCGCGAAATCGTGACCAACACCGTAACCGGCCAGAATGGCGAAGTGCTTATTGGCGCCAGGGGTCGCGAGGCGATCAAGCGCCAGATATTGGGTGCGATCCAGAAGCAAACAGACGTCAAGGTCGAAGCAGTGCTGATCCCAGATTTCACAGTCCAATAGGAGGAAACGTGGCCGAGGCAATCGAGTACGAGCAGTTCGATCAGAGCGCTCAATCGCCCGGCTCCTCCCTGTCCGATCCAGACCTCAGCCGCCTCAGCGACATACCGATGGAGCTGAGCGTGGAGATCGGCCGCACGCACATGACTGTCGGGGAGACGCTCGACCTGCGCGTTGGCTCGATTGTCGCGCTTGAGCGCCAGGCCGGCGAAGCCGCCGAGCTGCTGGTCAACGGCACGCCGATCGCCCGCGGCGAGGTTGTCGTCGTGGACGAGCAGTACGGTCTGCGCATCACCGAGATCCTCGAGGGCAACGACATCGCCTGCTCTCCTGGACCCGGCGAGCAGATCGAGGCAGAGGCCGCGCCAAGCGAGAGCTAGCGAAGGGAAACCGTTGAGTCCGAAGGGTCGCGCCGGCGCCTCCAAAGACGAGCCGCCGAGCTTGAAGAAGCGCGCTGGCGCCGGCAAGGCCGAACGGCCCGCCGGTAAGGCCCGCGCCGCCGCCGGTAAGGACGCGCCGAGCGCGAAGGCCCGCGTCGCCGCCGCGGATGAGGAGACCCCGGCTGGTGAGCAGTTCGACGGCGCAGTGGCTGGGCAAATACGCACGCTTGACTTTTCCCAGCCGACCAAGTTCACGACCGAGATTCGCCGGCGCATCGCTGGTGCGATCGACTCCTTTTGCGAGGCACTGGCGGGCTGGCTGGCCAACGAGCTGAAGGCGGACGTCGAGCTGAGGGTGACGCAGGTCGACCAGCACACGTGGGCGGCTGCCAAGGCGCGGTTGCCCGCCGACGCGATCGCGGTCGCCGTCGAGGCGCCCTCGATCGAGCGCCAAATGCTGCTCAGCATCGAGCAGCCGCTGTTGTTGCAGGCCCTGGAATGCCTGCTTGGGGGTAGCGCGGCGGGTGCGCCGGCTGAGCGCCACCTGACGGACATCGACTGGGTACTTGCCCGCGGCTTGCTGGAGGGGACTGTCGGTGAGCTGTCATCCGCGTGGGGCGAGCTTTGCGGCCCCGAGCTTCTGTGCGGCGAGATCGACCTGGAGGCTGACGCGGGCGTGCTCACGCCGGTCGGTGAGCCAACTTTCTCGGTGACGCTCTCAAGCACGATCGACGGGCAGCCCTCGGCGATGTCGCTGCTCGTGCCGTGGGCGGCGGTCGAGCCGGTCGCCGACAGCATCCGCGGCGTCGCCGGGGCGCCGCTGCCTGGCGACACGCACGGTCCTGATGCCCTGCGTCGCCGGCTTGCCGGCGCTCAGGTGTTGCTGCGCACCGAGGTCGCCTCGGCGCAGATGCCGATCGAGCGGATGCTCGAGCTGGTGCCCGGTGCGCTCGTGGAGTTGCAGGGGCGCGCCGATGACGGCGTGTCGCTGTTTGCCGAGGGCGTGTTGCTCGGGCGTGGCCGCCCGGGGCGCTCGGGCACGCGGCGCGCGATCAAGCTGCTCTCCACGAGCAGTACCCCGACGCGTGCCGACACATACGCCAAGCTCGGGCGGGCGGAGCTCGAGCGGGCGCGCGCGAACGTCGATGGCGCACGCGTGAGCGCCGAGAGTCGTGCGATTCTGCGCAGCATCTTCGTACGTGTGTGGGCAGAGCTGGGCCGCACCCACATCCCGTTGCGGGGCGCGCTCGAGCTTGCTCCCGGCGGTGTGCTGGAGCTGGATCAGTCGGCCGATACGCCGGTCGAGCTGTTCGTCAACGGTCTCTGTTTTGCCAACGGCAGCCTGGTCGTCACGGCCGACGGCAGCTGGGGCGTGCAGGTGGAGCGGCTGCTCTAGCGCCAGTCTCGGCCGGCCCTTCGACGCCGAGCCCTCAAGACCTTCCCGCCCGGGCCGATAACCCGGGGCGACTCTTCCTCGGAGTCGCCCTCGATGACTAAGACGATCCCGCTTTCCCGGGCGGCCACGAAGGTGGCCGCGTTGCTGTCGGGCTGCCTGCTTGCGTGGGTGAGCCCCGCCTCCGCATTTACGCCGTCGGACTCCAAGGTGGCCACCGGCAGCGGCGAAAACACGCCGCTGAATCTCAGCCAGTCTGGCGGCAGCGCCGCGCACACAAGCTCGGGTGGGGCGAGCATCGTGCGTACGATCGTGGGCCTCGCGATCGTGATCGCGGTGATATGGGGCCTGTCGTGGATATTGCGCCAGGTCAAGGCTGGGCGCGAGCCGCGAGTGGCCACGACGGGCCTGTCGAGCGTGGCGGCGCTGACGCTCGCCTCCGGGCGCTCGGTGCACCTCGTGCGGGCGGGCAACGACTATCTCCTGCTCGGCAGCGGCGAGCACGGCCTCACGCCAATCCACCGCTACACCGAGCAGCAAGCACGTGAGGCTGGGCTGCTGCCCCCCGATGAGCCTTCGGAGCCTCGCCGCCGGCGCTTGGCTCTGCCTGCTCCCTCGACGACGAGCGACGCCGTTCGCCCGCGGGCGATGCTCGAGTCAGGCGAGCGCCGCACGGACCCGATGCGGATGCCCTCGCCGTCGGCCAGCGCAGTCGAGCGCTTGCGCGAATGGACGGTGCGTCGTTGAACGTGAACTCCAGCAACGCCGTACAAATCCTGCTGCTCGTGGGCGGCTTGACGCTCGTGCCGGCGGTGCTGTTCACGGTGACGGGCTTCAGCCGGATACTGATCGTGCTCGGCTTCATCCGCTCGGCGGTGGGGCTTACCACCGAGCCCCCCAATCAGGTGCTCGTCGGCATCGCGCTGTTCCTGACGATCTTTGTGATGGCGCCGACGGTCGGCGCCATCAAGCGCGACTCGATCGAACCGCTCGCCGCCAACAAGATCAGCACCACCGTGGCGCTGCAGCGTGCCGAGGAACCGATGCGCGAATTCATGTTTCGCCAAACGCGCGTGCAGGACATCTCGCTGTTCGTGAGTCTTGCCAAATCCAAGCAGCCCCACACCCGTGCGGAAGTGCCCACCGAGGTGCTGATCCCGGCGTTCATCGTCTCCGAGCTGAAGACCGCGTTTCAGATCGGCTTCCTGATCTTCCTGCCGTTCTTGATCATCGACCTGATCGTCTCCGCGACGCTAATGAGCATGGGGATGATCATGCTGCCGCCGACCTTCATCTCGCTCCCGTTCAAGATCCTGCTGTTCGTGCTGGTGGATGGTTGGGATTTGATTATCAAGGCGCTCGTTCAGAGCTTCCACTACTAGGAGCCCACGCGTGAACCAGGACACCGTCGTCAACCTTGCCTCTCAAGCGATGAGCCTCGCGCTGAAGATCGCGGGGCCGCTGCTGCTGGTCGCGCTCGTGGCGGGGCTCGTGGTCAGTATTTTCCAGGCCGTCACCCAGATTCAGGAGCAGAGCCTCACGCTGATCCCGAAGATTGTGGGCATCGCGGTGGTCGTGGTTGTGCTCGGCCCGTGGATGCTTGGCCAGCTCGTGGCTTACACCACGGCTCTCTTCACATCGATTCCGACGATGGTCGGTTCGTGATGGCGAGCCGCCAGGGGGAGGAGCCTGCGCGCACGCTCGTCTCCGTGCCAGCGCTCCTCGCCCTTCTGACGAAGGTCGGTTCGTGAACGAGCTCCTGGGAAAGCTCGCCGGCAACGAGCTTGCTGGCTTCATCCTCGTGCTGGCGCGGGTGACGCCGCTGTTTTTCCTCGCGCCGCTTTTCTCCTCCTCGCTGATCCCGCCGCGGGTGCGCGGGATCATCGCGGTAGGCATCTCGATCGGGCTGACACCGATCGCGCTGCGCGGCCAGCATGTGCCGAGCGAACCGCTGGCCCTGGCCGAGCTTGTCGTCGAGGGGATGCTGGTCGGGCTCGGCTTTGCATTCGGGCTCGCCGCGCTTATGGCGGCGGTCGAATCGGCGGGCGGGATAATCGACGTCGTCTCGGGCTTCTCATACGGCGAGCTGATTAACCCGATGAACGGCGGTAGCGCCGCGGTAATGGCGCGCTTCTACTCGCTGGTTGGAACGCTCGTGTTCCTGATGATCGACGGCGACGCGTGGACGCTGCGTGGCATCAGCCGCACCTTTCAGCTGGTTCCGCTGACGAGCGCGCCGCAGATGTCCTCGCTGCTCGGCGGCGCCGAGCAGGCGTTCTCGGGCGTGCTGCTCGCCGCCGTGGAGATCGCGGGGCCGGTGCTGGTGGCGCTGTTGATAACAGATGTCGCCTTTGGCGTCGTGTCGCGCGTCGTGCCGCAGTTGAACGTGTTCGCCGTCGGGTTCCCGGCGAAGGTGGCCGTCACATTGCTGGTGGCTGGGGCATCGCTGCCGTTCCTTGCAAACTGGATATCGAACCAGCTCTCTGTGAGTGTGGGCGCGGCGCTCGGCGCGCTGCACGTGGCCTGAGGCATGGCCCGCGACGAACGCACCGAGAAGGCGACTCCCAAGCACCGCAAGCGCGCACGGGAGAAGGGTCAGGTCGCGCGCAGCCCCGATCTTGGCGGCTCGGTGGTGCTGATCGCTGGCCTGCTCGCGCTCAGCTTGATGGGCCCGCGAATCGTGGAAGCCGTCGCGGAGAGCTTTCGCGAGATCCTCGCCGACATCGCCAACCCGGCCCATGCGACCAGCGCGGCGGGCCTGGCCGACCTGATGCACTCGGCGCTGTCCACGCTCGCGCTCGGGGTTGTGCCGGTTGCCGGTACCTGCATGGTGGCGGGCGTGCTCGCGGGTGTGGCGCAGGTTGGGTTCAAGCCCTCAGCGCATGCGCTTGCGCCGGACTTCCGTCGCATCAACCCCGTTTCGGGGCTGCGCAATCTGCTGGGGCCAAACGCAGTGTTCGAGGCGCTGAAGGCGGTCGCAAAGATCGCGGTGGTTGGTGCGGTGGCCACGCTCGCGTTGCTGCCCGGGCTTGCCACGCTGGCCGCGAAGGTGGGGATGTCGCCTACCGCGCTCGGCGCGTTGCTGGGCCAGAGCGCGCTGTCGATTGCCCAGCACGCCGCGTTGGCCTATCTCGTCATCGGGCTGATCGACTACGCCTGGAAGCGTCGCCGCCACGAGCGGATGCTGCGCATGACCAAGCAGGAGGTCAAGGAGGAGGCGCGCCAGTATGGCGTGTCGGCCGAGATCAAAATGGCGCAGCGCCGCCGCCAGATGCAAGCTGCGCGCGCACGCATGATGGCCGCCGTGCCCAAAGCCGACGTGGTCGTAACCAACCCGACCCACTATGCCGTGGCGCTGGTGTACGACGGCTCGCGCACCGCGCCGGAAGTGGTTGCCAAGGGCAAGGACCTGATCGCCGCGCAGATAAGGCGCGTGGCGCAGGAGCACGACGTGCCGGTGGTCGCCAACCCGCCGCTTGCTCGCGCGCTTCACTCCTCGACGGAGATCGGTCAGCTGGTGCCCCAGGAACTGTATGCGGCGGTCGCGCAGGTGCTCGCGTTCGTGTATCGCATGGCCGGGCGTAGGCGGCTCGCCTCGTGAACACGCCGAGCGTCAAGGGGCTCTTGCGCCACACCGACCTGCTTGCGGCCGTCGCCGTGGTGTGTGTGGTGACGATGCTGGTGGTGCCGCTGCCTTCGGCGCTGCTGGACCTGTTGATCACGCTCAACATCTCCGCGGCGCTGACGATCGTGGTTGCGACGATGTACCTCAGCAAGGCGTTGGACTTTGCCTCCTTCCCGAGCCTGCTGCTGTTGACGACGATGTTCCGCCTGGCGATCAACGTGTCGGTGACGCGGCTGATCCTCACGACCGGCGATGCCGGCAGCGTCGTTAAATCCTTTGGTCAGTTCGTGGTGGGTGGCAATGTCGTCGTGGGGCTTGTGATCTTCTTGATCCTCGTGGTGATCCAGTTCGTGGTGGTCACCAACGGCGCCGGGCGCGTCGCCGAGGTGGGGGCGCGCTTCACGCTCGACGCGATGCCGGGCAAGCAGATGGCGATCGACGCTGACCTCAACGCTGGGCTGATTACCGACGATCAGGCGCGCGCGCGGCGCCAGGAGATCGCGCGCGAGGCGGACTTCTACGGTGCGATGGATGGCGCGTCGAAGTTCGTAAAGGGCGATGCGATGGCAGCGCTGATCATCACCGCGATCAACCTGATCGGCGGCATCGTCGTGGGGATGCTCCAGCATGGGCTCGGCTTCAGCGAAGCGACCCACCAGTACTCGCTGCTGACCGTCGGCGATGGCCTGGCGGCGCAGATTCCCGCGCTGCTCATCTCCGTCGCCACCGGCATCATCGTCACGCGTGCCGCCTCCGACCGCGATCTTGGTAGCGACATCGCCGGACAGATCCTCAGCCAGCGCCGGGCACCGATGGTGGCGGCAGCGGCGATTGGGCTGTTCGCGCTGATCCCGGGCTTGCCGAAGCTGCCGTTCCTGTTCATTGCCGCGATCTTCGGCACGGTCGGCTGGGCGGTGCGTCACGGGATGCCCGAGGCACGCGAGGCCGCTGAGGCAGAGGCCAAGGCCAGGGCCGCGGAGCTGACGGCCGCGCCCGCGAGTGTCGAGCCGCTGGCGGAGGTGGGGGTCGACGCGCTGGAGCTGGCGATCGGCTTTGGCCTTGTGCCACTCGTGAACGGAAGTCCCAACCACCCCGGTGCGCTGCTTCGTCGCGTGAGCATGATTCGCCGCCAGATCGCCGGGGACCTTGGGCTCGTGATTCCGCCGGTGCGCATCCACGATGAGCTGGGCATGGAATCGCACGAGTACGTGCTGAAGGTGCGCGGCTCGGAGGTGACGCGCGGACGGATCATGCCGGGGCACCTGCTCGCAATGGACCCGGGCGACGCAAGCGCGACGCTGCAGGGCATTCCGACCCGTGAGCCAGCGTTTGGGTTGGACGCGATCTGGGTGCACGACTCGGGTCGTGCCGAGGCGGAGGCGCTCGGCTACACGGTCGTGGACGCGGAGTCGGTGATCGTGACTCATCTGACCGAGACGATCCGCGCGCACGCCGCCGAGCTGCTCACCCGCCAGGACGTGCGGGCGCTGCTCGACAAGCTAAAGGAGACAAACGCGGCGGTCGTCGAGGAGGTCGTGCCGGAGATGCTCTCGCTCGGAGAGATACAGCGGGTGTTGCAGCTGCTGCTCTCAGAGGGTGTGCCGATCCGCGACCTCGGCACGATCGTGGAGGCGATCGGCGATAAGGCGCGAATAACCCGGGATACGAACCTATTGTCCGAGTATGCGCGCCAGGCGCTTGGCCGCGCGATCACGGCTCCCCACCTTGATGAGGAGTTGCGCTTGCGAGCGATAACCCTCGATCCCGCAATCGAGCATGAGGTTGCGACCTCGATAACCCAGACGGCAGACGGAGAGTACCTGGCGATGGATCCCCCGCGCGCGCAGGCGATCGTGGGAGCGCTTCGCTCTCAGGTCGAGCACGCGACGGGTCGTGGCGCACGGCCGGTGCTGCTGTGCTCAGCGCGCGTGCGTCGTCACCTGCGTAGGCTGATCGCCCAAGCCCAGCCTCATCTTCCAGTTTGCTCCTACAACGAGATCGCACCGGGAATCGATGTCGAGACCATCGGGGTCATACACGCATGAGCAGGGCGCTATGAGCCGGGCGCCCGTCGATTCGCGCACCTATCGTGGGCGTACCGTCGAGGAGCTGTTGCCGCGGATTCAGCGTGAGCTTGGCGCGGACGCGATCATCGTGCGCCGCCGCGAGGGTTTGACCGGGGGGCTGGCTGGTTTCTTTCAGCGTCCGTTCGTGGAGCTTGAAGCAATCGAGGGCGGCCCGCGCGTGGATGTGTATGACGAAGAAGACCTCGCGTCGGTGTCGCCGCTTGCTTCCGGGCGCAGCACGTATGCGTCGGAGTACGAGCCCGCGCCCGATATCGAGCACGAGCCGGCACGAGCAACTCCCGAGCATCGACCCTTCTACGAGCGTGAGCCGCCGCGGTTGCGCCCCGACGGCGCGTATGTAACCGAGCGCTTGGCCGAACTCGCGCGCAGCGGCTCCCCCGAGCCCGCTCGAGCAAGTGTGTTCGAGCCACTCGCCCGCAGTCCGGTTGCGCTCGCGCCAAGTGTGCCCGATGTGTCTGATCCCTTCGCGGTTGTGCTAGAGCAGGCGGCGTGGTCGCCCCCCTCCAAACCGGTGCCGTCGCGCCCACCTCGCGTCGCGCCACCCTCTCACACGCGCGCCCGGGCCAACATCCGGAGTGCACTGCTCGAGCTGGGGGTGAGCGAGCGCTTTGCAGGTGAGCTAATCGACGCGGCCGCTGCCCACATCCTGCCGTTGGCACCGCGTGCGGGCCTGAGCGAGGCGGTGCGCGCGGCGCTGGCACAGCGGATACCGGTGGCGCCGCCGCTGCCCAGCAAGGGTGCGGCGATCGTCGTGGTGGGACCGGGCGGGTCGGGCAAGACGAGCTGTTGTGCGGCGCTGCTGGGCGCCTATCGCAAGAGTTCGCCGCTGCCGGCGAGCTGTGCGACGCTTGTGCGTGGCGCTGCCGGTGGAGAGTTGCGAATGCTGCTGAGCCCGTATCTGATGAAGCCTACGCCGATCGACGCTCAGCGCTCGATCAGGGCGCTGCGCAAGACCAGAAGCGAGGGTTTGCTCGTCATCGACACGCCCCCACTGTCTCGCGGCGAGCGCTCAGGAATGCGCCGGCTCGCGGCCCTACTCGGCGAGCTGAAGCCCGAGCGCGTGGCGATTGCGTTGCCGGCCACGCTCGGTGCGAGAGCCTCGGCACAATTGCTTGAGGCGCTGCGTCCGCTGGGGGCGAACGCACTGGCGGTAACACACGCGGATGAGACCGACCAGATCGGAGTCGCGGTCGAGGCGGCGTGCACGTTCGGGCTCGCGCCCGAGTACACGCTCGACCGCGCGCGTGCAGGCGGCTGGCGACTGGGCAGGCTCGACCCAACTCGGCTGGCGGCGACCCTGCTGCGGTGATTCAGCGACGCGAATTCGTGCGCTTCAAGGCCAAGCGGCCGGTGCGTGTGTATGTGGGTAGCGAGCGGCGTTTGGTGCAAACCTTCGCGGTGGAGCTGGCGGGTGGCGGGCTGCTGCTTGCGGGGCCGGACGTGCTGGCGATCGGGGAGCACGTCGAATTTGAATTGTCGCTGCTCGTCGGTAGCGAGCCCGTTATTGGGAGGGGAAGGGTCGTTCGAGCCGATACCAGAGGGCAGCGCGCCATCACATTTAGCGAGATGAGCGAGCTGAACCGCAGGCGCGTGGTGCGTTTCATATTCGCCGGCGAACGCGCCGAGCGGCGCCGTATGCTGCAGGCCGATGAGTGCGATGGCAACTGAGGCCGGGACTCTCGTGCAGGAGGCGCCTGCTCGCCCAGCGGTGGCACCGGTGCAGGCTCCGCCAAGCGCATTGTCGGACGGCGCCGACGCGGCGGCCTCCGGCAAGTCGGCAAAGAAGGGCAAGAAGCAGAAGGGCAAGAAGGACAAGGCGGTAGGCACGAAGTCCGCCAAGGGTGCGACCGACGCGCGGGGGGCACCGAGTGTTGCGGCTCACCCACGCGCCGCCCGCTCGGTGGCACGCGCGAAGAGCTGGGGTGGGCTCGCGGGCTTCTTCATCGCCGGGTATATGTCGCTGCCCACTGGCACGCTCGCCGAAGCGGGCCTACGCGCGCTGGTGGCGGGAGCGGTTTGCTATGTGGCGGCATGGGCGGGCGCGGTGTTCGTGTGGCGTCGCCTGGTGGTGCTCGAGATCAAGGGTCGCGAACAGCAGCTGCTCACGGATGCCCTGGCACACTCCGACGAGGAGCCAGGCGCGGCGCCGGCGGAGCGCTCTGGCGCGAGGGCCGCGTGAGGGCGGGTAGTGGGCGATGGATTCGATCCCCCCAATTTCATCGGGCTCGCTTGCGATCGCGCGGACCGGCAGAACGCCCGTAGAGCGCCCGGAGCGGGTTTCGCGCGAGCGCGATCGTCCCGCTAAGGACGATCGGCAGCGCGAGCGTCGCGAGTTGCCCACCGGTGCTGGGCCTGAGCCCGACGGCGAGGACGACGACGGGCGCCCGCACGTCGACGTGCTCGCTTGAGTGGTCGGCGTACGGGCCGGCGCCCTCGTCCGCTTGGGCTGCTCCCCTCGCCACGGGTCGATCGCTTGCGCGCGATCGCGACCGGCTCGCGTGGCGCTCTCGTCGCGCCCACCGTGCAGGAAATGTTGCGAGCAGAGGGATTCGTCCAGTCTGGGGTGAATTCAGCTCAAGTTTCGCCGCCCGTCGGCGATAACCCGGAAGAGCCGGCATGGAGCTGGCTCGGGACCGACAACAAACCGTCATCAAGGAGATGAACGCATGTCCCTCATGATCAACACCAACCTGTCGGCGATGGATGCCAACAGGAACCTCAACGCCACGGAGAGTTCGCTCTCGCAGGCGATGCAGCGCCTTTCCTCGGGTCTGAAGATCAACTCAGCTGCCGACGACGTCGCCGGCTATGCGATCAGCCAGAACCTGGAGGGCCAGGTCAATGGCCTCAATCAGGCCACCCAGAACAGCCAGGATGCCGTTTCGCTTGCACAGACGGCTCAGGGCTCGCTCAACGACGTCGAGCAGATGCTCCAGCGCGTCCGCGAGCTTGCGGTGCAGTATGCCAACGGCACCACGTCGGAATCCGACAAGGAAGCCATCAACTCCGAGGTCACGCAGCTGTCCTCTGAGATTGAACGTGTCGGTGAAACGACTCAGTTCAACGGCATCGATCTGCTGAGCAAAGAAGCGACGATCTCCTTCCAGGTCGGCGCGAACGACGGCGAAGTGATCGGCGTCAAGACCGCGGACCTGAAGACCGCGATCGAAAAAAAGATCGAACTCAAAGGCACCGAACCGATCAAGGGCATCGACGAAGCGATCGACAAGGTGTCGGCGCTGGCAGGCGAATTCGGCGCTGTGCAGGATCGCATCCAGTACACCGAGGCGAACCTGGAAACCTACAGCCAGAACCTGTCCTCAGCCGTGAGCGGCATCACCGACGTCAACATGGCGGCGGAAATGACGAACTTCACGAAGCTGCAGGTTCTCGAGCAGGCTGGCGTGTCGGTGCTGGCTCAGGCCAACGCCGAACCGCAGGCCGTTTTGAAGCTCCTGCAGTAGTCGCCAATCATCGAGGGAGCGGCGATCGGAACGGGCGGCCATCGGCCGCCCGTTTCCTTTAAGCCCCGACCCCGCTTTGCTCTAGTGGCTCAACCGTCGAGCGCCGCTGCCGACTACCCGGGTGATGTCCATCGAATCGACGCTCGAACAGGTCAGCGCGATCAGGCAGGCGCTCAGCGATCCCGCGATGCTGATCGGCTCGCGCGCCGCGCTCACCGGGGGCACCGAAGCCCCCTCGGCCGGGGAGGCGCTCAGTGGCGGAGAAGCCTCTGTTGCCGCGACGGCCGCGGGGGCAAGCAGCCCGGCGTCCTTCGCCGCCGCGCTTGCGCAGGCAAGTGCCGGTTATGCGGGTCCATCCGCCGCCGTGGTGCCCCAGCTTGGGTATCCGCAAGCGTCTAGCACCGCCGGTATGGATGGCAGTGCCGGCGTTGTCGGCCTCGCCGGCACATCGCTGAGCGGCTCTGCCGAAGGGCCCGGCGCGCGCATCGTGGCGATTGCCGAAAGTCAGCTCGGCCAGACCGAGCAGCCACCGGGCTCCAACGAATCGCCGGCCATCGCCCAGTACCGAACCGCTACCGAAGGGGCCGTGCCCGGTGCGCCGTGGTGTGCCTACTTCGCCTCTTGGGTTGCGCGCCAGGCGGGCGAGCCGCTCGGTGCTCAAGGTCAGGGCTTGGGCGACGTGTCGGGTATCTGGTCGTGGGCGCAGAGCAGTGGGCGAGCCATACCCAACGGGCCGGGTGTGGTGCCCAAGCCGGGGGATTTGATGGTGTTCGGCGATGAGCACGTCGGCATCGTTCGCGACGTGCTGCCGAGCGGGCAGATCCAGACAATCGAGGGCAACTACGAAAACAAGGTGGCCGCCAACGTGCGCAGCCCCACCGAAGCGAGCGGCTACGTGGAAATGAGCTGACGCCGCTAGCGCGTGGCGGGCCCGCCGCCGACCTGCCGGCGTCGTGCGTCGAGCGCCAGTGCCTCGGCGACCTGAGCGCGCAATCGTTTCAGCTCGCGTTGGCGCCACAGCAGTCCGATCCCGAGCAGCGCCACGATGACGAGGCTGAATAGGCCGAGCGCGGCCTCGATGTCCGAGGTCGTGCTGTTTGCGGTAGCGTTGCGCGGTGGCAACACGATGCCGTGCAGGCTCGCGCGTCGTGTCGGGGCGGGCGCCGGCACCGATGTGTTGCCGACCGAGCGGGTGTAGCGCGCGATCGTCACCATCGTTTCGGGGGAGAGACTGTAGGTGAGGGTGTTTTCGATCCAGTACACCGCTTTGTTTTCGTGCCAGGCGACCGTCTTGATGTGTTCGCCGTCGTAGTAGAGGCTGTAGGTACGCGAGCCGATGCGAACTTCCTGGCTTGGATCGTTGAGCAGCGGCAGCCCGTTCCACACGCTGCCCTGGATGTCGTAGTACTGACCCAGTTCACCCTCCTGCACGACGATCACGTAGGAGGGATAGCGGTGGCGACC
Organism: uncultured Solirubrobacterales bacterium; assembly: GCA_963776985.1. Lineage (GTDB taxonomy): Bacteria > Actinomycetota > Thermoleophilia > Solirubrobacterales > Solirubrobacteraceae > Palsa-744. The sequence goes on along the minus strand of CAVZOV010000004.1, from coordinate 1,023,862 downwards.
GTTGGGGCTCTGGATGCCGTAGCGCAGCAGTTCGTCCGGTGCGGATTCCGCGGTGACCTTCTGATACTGGGGCGCCTCCAACGGGAACGGCAGGTGCGGCGCCTGGGCGCGCGCTTCTTCGAGCACCGAGGCCGGTGTGGGGGAGAGCAGGTGCACGGCTGAGACGGACGCGTGATGGCCCTTGACCGAGCGTACGGCGCTGTTGATCTTGTGCTTGGGGATCGCCGCGGTGCCCGCCAGGAACGAGTGTGCCGCTTCTTCCAGTTGCTGCGGCGAGGCGGTGTCGAAGGTTGGGAGCAGGTTGACGTGGAAGGGAACCTGGCGTACAGGCTTGCCGGCCGATTCGCCCAGCAGCTCAAGTAGCTGCAGAACCTGTTCTTCGCCGTGCAGGTCGGTTTGTACGGCCTTGCCGAGAACCTTCTCGAACTTTTCGCGGTTTTCAAAAAGGGTGCCGCCATATTGCGCCTTCGCGTCCAGCAGGAAGCGCTGGTCGCGGGCGTCGCGGATCAGTGAAGTGCTTTCATGGCGGTTGGCGACGAATTCGAGCGCCTCCTTTCCGCACAGGCGCTGGTAGCCGGGCTCCAGGTTGACTTCGAAGTACTGTTCGGCGTCCGGTTCGTCGTTGTTGTGGTAATAGCGCTTGTCGACGGTCATGTACACGCAGCCCATTTCGTCGACCGCGTGTTCGAAGCGTTTGAAGTCGGTGACGAACACGTGGTTTACGGTGATGCCGAGCAGGTTCTTGATCGTTTCGAGCATCAGCTTGACGCCGCCGGAGGTGCCGCCGTTCTCCTCGTAGCCGTAGGTGTAGGCCGAGTTGACGCGGTTGGTGATCACTTCGCCGTTGGGAGCGGTGAAGCTGACGCGCAGCTCGCGCGGGATCGAGAGCATCGAGATCGTGGGCTTGCTCGGGTCGATGCGCACCAGCAGCATCTCGTTGGAGTGCGGCAGCACGGCTCCGGAAGCGTTGCCCTTGGGGGCCTTGCGTTCGTCGTTGCCGACCAGCAGCAGCGTCTCCGGTTGGCCCCTGCTTGTCGGCACGAGCACTTTCGGCGCGACTTTGACCGCCTTGTTCTGGCCGAGCGCGGCGACGACGCTTGAGACCTCGTTGCGAATCAGCGCGTAGGTGCCGGCGCCCGCGAACAAGACGACGGCAAGCGCGCCGAGCAGGAAGCGTCGCGCGATCCACCACCCGCGACGTGGCGGCTCGGGGTGCATCGGACCCGGCGGGAGGGTCGGCCCGGGCGGGGTGGGACCGGATGGCAGTGTGGGGAGGGGGCTCGACGCTTGGGACATGATCGGGTGCTCTGCCTTGCTGCTCAGCTGGCCATTGCGCTTATGCGCTGAGGCGGGAGTCCGCTGTGGTGGGCCCACGCGAACGCTCGCACGCGGTCGCGGTCGCGGACGCCGGCATCGGCCCCAGCGCGGCCGCCATGCGCTCCGACGCTCGCGCTGCTGATCGTATGCAGCCTAGCGATCGGCGGGGTGCTTGGTGCCCGGTTCACACGCCCATGATCCCGTCTCGCCCGGATGGCTGGGCCGCGCTCGGCCATCCGGAGGGTCGGCACGGCGTGGGGACTGGCCAGAGCCAAGCGAGAGTCAATCCGGTCGCGTGCGCGGAGGCGGGTGATGGAGTACCGTTTACAATGGCGCATGAGTTGGATCGATCCATCTATCGGAAAGGTCGCCGTGGGGCGAGTTGGCTTGGTACTGCTCCTCTGGGCCCCGCTCGTGCGTAGGGGATCGCGCTTGCCGAGCGCCTTGGAGCGGACGGGTAGTCGTGCCCGCGCGTAGGGGATCCACCGCGGTCGCGCGTCGGGATGCGGGCGAGGCACAGGGATGGATGCGCGGTTCTTCGACCTCGCTGCGAGGTGGGCTGCTGGCGCTGGTGCTCGAGCGTCCCGGCCACGGTTATGAGCTTGCCAATCGTCTCGCCGGTCGGCTGGGCGAGACATGGGTGATCGTCCGCAAGGATATCTACAGGTTGCTTGAAACCCTCGAACACGAAGGGCTGCTGTCGCTAAGCGAAGAGCGCGAGCCGGGCCAGCGGCGCCCGCGCTTGGTCTATCACCCGACGGATTTGACGGCACCGGCTGTTGCGGAATGGATGCAGACGCTGATTCCCAAGGAGCCGATGCGAGTCGGCATCCGCGCGAAGGTCGCGGTCGCGCGCGAGCGGGACGCGCGGCCGTTGCTGTTGGCCCTGAAGGCCTACGAACGGGAGTGCCTGGGGCTCTTGCGCCTTGCTCCGCCGGCGGCGGGTGTGCCTTCGTGGAAGGGACTGGTGATGGATTGCACGAGCGAGGCCGTGGACGCTCAGCTGCGTTGTGAGGTCGAATGGTCCAGACGCACGCGCCGGCGGATCGAGGAATATCTCGCTCGACAGCGATAGCGTTATGGGCGCGATGACACCTCTGTTGTCCTTCGAGAATGTCAGCAAGCGATATCCCGACGGTCGCCGCGAGGTCGTCGTCCTCGATGGTGCTTCCTTCGAGCTTGAGGAGGGTGTGTTCATCGGTGTGTGGGGTGCTCGCCGCGCTGGCAAGTCCACGTTGCTGAGGTTGATGGCTGGGATCGAGCAGCCGGACGCGGGGCGCGTTTGCTTTGCCGGCGAGAGCACGTCCGCGATGTCGCTTTCGCGCCGCGAACGACTTTTGCGCGGGGACATCGCGCTGATGGCGAGCGCCAACTGGCATCCCACCTCCCAGGAAACCGTCGTCGATCATGTGGCGCTGGCTCTGGGCAGCGCCAGCCTGCCGGTCGGCGAAGCCAAACGTCGGGCACGGATCGTGCTGGATCGCGTCGGGCTTGGCGCTCACGCGGACGACTTGACGGGCTCGCTGTCGCTGGCCGAGCGCATGCGGACGATGCTCGCGCGGGCGCTGGTGCGCGAACCGCGCCTATTGTTGGTGGACGAGCCGGCGCTGGTGCCCAGTCTGGTCGAACAGGACTCGCTGTACGGTCTGCTCAGGGCACTCGCTTTCCAAGACGGCACGACGCTCGTGGTTGCCTCCGAAGAGATGACGCCGCTGCACGGTGCGGAGGTCGTGATGTCGGTGGGCGACGGGGAGCTGTGCTCGACCGACGAGCGAGGGGCAGTCGTTCGTTTCCCTGGCGGTGGCGCGCCCGCCGGCCGCCGCGAGCCGTGAGCGCGCTTGAACTACGAGAGGTCGTCAAGCACTATCTCAGCGGTAGGGAGGTCGTGCGTGCGGTGGACGGCGTCTCGTTGAGGATCGCGCCGGGCGAATTCGCGGCGCTGTACGGGCCCAGCGGCTCGGGCAAGACGACCCTTTTGATGCTCGCCGTGGGTTTGCTCGCCCCCGACAGCGGCGGCGTCTACTTCGATGGCCGTGACATCGCTCAGCTCTCAGAGCGCGAGTCCGCCCGCTATCGCCTGCGCGATGTCGGTTTTGTGTTCCAGTCCTTTCACCTGGCGGGGGGAGCGAGCGCACTGGACAACGTCACGACGAAGCTCGTGGGGGACGGGCTCAGCTTGCGCGAGGCACGGCGTCTGGCGCGACCGTGGCTCGAGCAGGTTGGCTTGGGCGAGCGCGCCGGGCAGCTGCCGGGACGGCTTTCGATGGGCGAGCGCCAACGCGTGGCGATTGCGCGCGCCCTGGTGAACAAACCGCGGTTGCTGCTGGCTGATGAGCCGACCGGCAACCTCGACTCCAAGCGCACGCGTGAAATCCTCGCTCTGCTTCGCGATGTGTGCCACGAGCAGGGTGTTCCCGCGTTGCTCGTCACCCATGACGCCGAGGCGATCGGCTTTGTCGATCGCGCCTACACGCTGCGCGACGGACGACTAATGGATGGCTTGGACAGCGAGCTGGCGGCTAGTTCGCTGTGAGCAGGCACATGCCCGGAGCCGTGTATGGCATCCGCGTGAGCACTCTGTTTCACCTGTATCTCAGGCGTTTGCGGCTGCACACCGTGCAGGAGCTATTGGCCGGCAGTGGTGTGGCGGTCGGGGTTGCGCTCGTGCTCGGCGTGCTCTCGGCGAACGCGAGCCTGCTCGGCTCGACCGAACAAGCGATCCACGGGGTCGTCGGCAGCGCGCGCCTTGAGCTGCACGGCGCGCTCGAACGACGGTTTCAGCCAGCGGCTCGCCGAACGTGTTGCGCTGCTACCGGGTGTACAGGTCGCGGCTCCGGCGCTGCAGGAGGACGCCGCGATTGTCGGCCCCAAGGGGCGGGTGTCGGTGCGGCTCGTCGGCGTGACTGCCGCCCTTGTGTCCCTCAGCGGCGAGCTGACGCGCAACTCCGGAGCCGGCCCGTCGCTGATCGGCGGCGGCGTGGGCCTGCCCTCGACGGTGGCGAGCGCGATTGGGGCTCGACCCGAACACGCGGTGAGCGTGCTCGCCGACGGCGAAGCCCACACGGTGAACGTGCGCGCGATCCTTGGCCCCGCCACGATCGGCGCGGTCGCGAGCAGCCCGCTCGTCGTGGGGCTGTTGGGTGTCGCCCAGCGTCTCGCCGACAGGCCGGGTCGTGTGACGCAGGTGTATGTGCAGCCGCGCGCTGGGGAGGAAGCGCGGGTGGCGCGCGAGCTGCGCGCACTGGCGGGGGCACGCCTGAACGTGGTCGCGGCGGATGACGAACTGACTTTGCTGCACGCGATCGCCAAGCCCAACAACCAGGCGACCGAGATGTTCGCCTTGATCGGGGCGATGGTGGGCTTTCTGCTGACCTTCAACGCGATGCTCTTGACGGTGCCCGAGCGCCGCCGCTATATCGCCGACCTGCGTATGTTGGGATATGACTGGCGCCAGGCGCTCACGATCTTGGCGTTTGAAGCGCTGGCGCTCGGAGTCGTCGCATCGGCGGTTGGCGTGGTGCTCGGATATCTGCTGTCGCACACGCTTTTTCACAGCGTGCCGGTGTACCTGGCGTTTGCTTTTCCGGTTGGCAGCCAGCAGACGCTGCAACTACCGTTGGTACTTGTCGCGATGGCGTGTGGTGTGCTCGCGACGCTGCTCGCGTCGTTGTTGCCGGCTTTCGACATACGACCGAGCCGCCCCCGCGACGCGGTGTTCGCGCAGGCCGCCGACGGCGGTGAGGGAATCGATAAACGAACCGCCGCACGGTTCGGACTGGTAGGGCTGTCTCTGGTCGCCATCGTCACGCTGCTGGTCGTGCTCGCGCCCGGGTTCACCCTCGTTGGCGGCGCGCTGCTCGCGCTCGCGACGCTGTGCTTGATTCCGACCGCGTTTGCGCTGACCGCGCGTGCTCTGCGGCGAGCGAGCGAGAACATATCCAGCAGCTCGCTGATCCTCGCTGTCAGGGAACTGCGCACGACCAGCGTGCCCCTGGTCGCGCTCGCCGGGGTGGGGGCGCTTGCGATCTATGGGAGCGTGGCGATCGGCGGCGCCAGGCGTGACCTGCTCGCGGGGCTAAATGCCAACTTTCGCGAATACCTCAGCACGGCCGACCTGTGGGTAACGACAGGCGGCAACAATCTCACCACCAACAGTTTCCGTGCCGGTGATCTTGCGGCGCAGCTCGCGCGTGCTCCTGGGGTGGCGTCGGTGCGCGCTTATCAAGGCGAGCTGATGGACGTTGGCACGCGGCGCATGTGGGTGATCGCCCGTCCGCCGGGAGATCGCACGCTCGTGCCCCCCAGTCAGCTCTTGCACGGTAACCTCGCCCACGCGGACGCGTTGTTGCGCGGGCGCGGCTGGGCGGCGGTGTCTGTCGGTTTTGCAAGCGAACACGGGTTGCGGGTGGGAAGCTCCTTTGAGTTGCCGACACCATCGGGACTGCAACCCTTCGCGGTGGCCGCGATCGTCACGAACGTTGGTTGGCCTCCAGGCGCAGTGATTCTCGGCACCGCCGACTACACGCACTACTGGCAGACCCGCGAACCCTCGGCACTGGAGATTGGTTTGAAGCCCGGTGCAGGCACGCTTACCGGCGAGCGCTCGGTGAGTGCGATAATCGCCTCCCACCCTGGCCTTGGTGTGCAAACGCGTGCGGCGCGCGAAGCTCAGTATGCGGCCAACTCGCGCCAAGCGCTACAGGGTCTGAGCGAGATTTCGACCCTGCTCTTGATCGCGGCCGCTGTCGCGGTCGCCTCGGCGCTGAGTGCCACGATCTGGCAGCGCCGCCCGCTCTTGGCGTCGCTGAAGATCCAGGGCTATGACCGCTATCAGCTGTGGCGTGCGCTGTTGCTGGAGAGCATGGTGGTGCTTGGCTTCGGTTGTGCGATCGGGGCGGTGCTCGGCGTGTATGGGCATGTGCTTGCCAGTCGCTGGCTGACGCTCACGACCGGGTTCTCCGCGCCCTTCTCTCTCGGTGTGCCGCAGGTGCTTGTCGATGTCGCACTGGTGGGCGGCATCGGTCTGATCGTGGTCGCGCTTCCGGGCCTGGCTGCCGCGCGAGTGTCCTCTCGCGTCGCCCTGCAGGAGTGAGCGGTCTCGGTGTCCCCCACTGTCGTTCTTCAGAATTGACTAGTTTCACGGGCTCGCCCACGCGATGCTGTGTGCGTGGGCGTCAGCGGATTATTTAGGGGGGGAATAGACCCGGCGTTCGTGGCCACGGCGGCACGATATTGGCTGGGTGTGTTCCCATTCGCGTGTGGTGAAATCCAGCGCTGGGAACGGCGTGCCGGGATGATCCCCGACCCGCTGTTGCGCAGGCTGGCACTGCAGGCGCTGCGCGCCGAGCGCGGCAACCTGGAGGGCGCGGTGGCATACGCGGCCTTTGTGCCTCGCTTATACAGAACCGTGGTGGCATGCGCGGCGATCGCCTTCCAGGCGGCCTACGATTATGCCGACGCGATCTCCGAGGAGCCGGGGGGCGCCGGGCCGGGCCGCGTGCGCCACTTGCACCAGGCGCTCTTGGTTGCATTGCGCCCGGGTGTTGCCCATCTCGATTACCACAGTGGGCGCGACGACGGCGGTTACCTTAATTGCTTGGTGGAGAGGTGCAGGGCCTCGCTGCGAATACTGCCGTCGTTTCCAAAAGTCGCGCACCAGCTGCAACGTGCCGCCGCACGCATCGTCACCTATCAAGAGCTGAATCACGGGCAGGCGGAAGTTTCATGTCGAGCGTTTGCCGCGTGGGCAGCGGTCGAGACACCGCCGGGCAGCGACCTCAGCTGGTGGGAGACGGGCGCCGCCGCGGGCTCCTCGTTGCTCGTGTTCGCGCTAATGGCGCTCGCGGCCCAGCCAATCGTGCGAGCAGAACGCATCGCGGCACTCGAGAGCGCCTATTTTCCCTGGGTCTGCTCGCTGCACACCCTGCTCGACAGTCTCGTCGACGAGTACGAGGACCGCGCTACCGACCAGCACTCGCTAACCGCCCGCTACCGCTCGCGCGAGGAAGCGGCCGGGCGCCTGCACACCCTGGCGACGCGCGCGGTTCGTCACACAAAAGCCCTCCACCAGTCCGACTGCCACACGATGATCGTGGTCGCGATGGTCAGCTTCTACCTGTCCGCGCCACAGGCAAGAGAGCCGCACGCTCGACTTGCGAGCGAGCAGGTCCTGCAGGCCCTGGGCGAGCACGTGGCCCCCGCGATGCTGGTGTTGCGAGCGCGGCGCGCGGCTCGGTGGGTGGGGTGTGCACGCGAGCAGCCAGGGGGATCGTCGAGGGCGATTATCCCCTAGACGTAGGTAGATTTGCTATGATGTGGCTATGTCCAAGGTCAACCGCAACGAACCAAAGCGCTCCAGGGCATCGGAGTCGCAGTACTCGCTTATGGAGTTCGCGCGGGAGTTTCCCGACGATGCTGCGTGTCTAGAGCACTTGTGGCGTTCGCGGTTCTCTGCCGATGGCTCGCACGCCCACTGTCCCAAGTGTAGGCGCGAACGGAAGTTCCACCGTGTCGCGTCGCGGCCCTCATGGTCTTGCGACTCGTGCGGACACCATATCCACCCTACGGCCGGCACGATCTTCCATAGGTCCGCTACGTCGCTACAACTTTGGTTCTACGTCATGTACGTGATGACTAGTACTCGCTGCGGAGTGTCCGCCAAGGCGATCGAGCGTGAGATCGGCGTCGGATACAAGACCGCGTGGCGGATGTGCAACCTGATCCGCACCCACCTAATGACCCAAGACGACTCAAGGAAGCTCAAAGGCTCCGTTGAGGCTGACGAGACGGCGTATGGCGGCAAGCCGAAGGTGTCGATGACGCGCGGAATGTCACCGTCGGAGGTCCAGAAGTTCGCCAAGGCCCGCAAGACCGGGATCGTGGCGATGGTCGAGCGCGGCGGCAGAGTCCGCGCATATGTGACGCCGCGCGAGGGAGCGCTAGAGACCGTAAGTCTGCATGTGGACCCCAAGGCCACCGTCTACACCGACGAGTGGGCCGGATATCGCAACCTACACACCACCCATCCGACGCACTACACGATCAAGCACACGGATCGTGTCTACGCGAGTGGAGATGTCCACACGCAAACCATCGAGGGGTTCTTTGGCAACGTCAAGAACGGCATCGCCGGGAACTACCACGGCGTCTCAGCGAAGTGGCTGCAGTCGTACGTCAACGAGTATGTATGGCGCTACAACCACCGCGGCAACGGGCGGGGGATGTTCGAGAGGCTGCTGGTGCGTGCTGCCTCGCTAGAAATGGGCTCGACGTGACGGACCATAAACTTGGGGCGTCCGGTGGCACTGCTGTACTGACGATGGTGGTCGCCCTGGGTGGAGCGCGTGCAACACACGATGCGCCGCAAGATGTCGTGCGGCGCGCGATCCGTCCGCTATGTATGGTATTGGCGTCGTGGTGCGAAGATGGCCCAACGCACCGGGCCGCATTTTGCGGCTGTTTTCGCGCCACCATGCATGATCGAGAACGACTGCGGAAGGGAAGTAACTAGAGATGTCCGAGCGCGACGCGGAGCGCCTAGAGCAGGCCATAGCCGAGCTTGTAGCGCACGCGCACGATGATCTTCCAGACGGCCCTTCTTCCGATTTGGGTGGTGAGGTTCGGTCGAAGCTGATCCGTACACGTTCCGACCAGGAGTTCGAGCATCTTGCAGCCCGAGGCAAGGCGCTCGTCGAAAGTCGACTCGCCAAGCGTAAGCGCGAAGCTGCCTAGGTAAGTCAGCGCTGTTGTGAGTGCTGAATTGGGGGAGCCGCAGGACGGCGACGGGCGCGAGCCACACTCGCAGCTGTATCCGGACGTCCTCGAAAAGCTGACCAAAATCTTTGGTAGCCACCTCGCCGACGTCCTAATTCGACATCGGCGCGTCGAGTCCATCACGGGCGAGCGGAACATCATTGGTCGCCAGAATCTCGTGGAGGCGCTGGCTCACGTTGGAACGCTCTTTGCGAGGGCACCGGAGCTAAATCGCGACAAGCAGCTCGAACAGGTCGCATTCTTGGGCGACCACCTCCGTCGCGTGATGATGGAGTCGTTCGAGAAGGAGGTTTACGTGGCGATTGCGGCGCTTTGGGACGAGACGTCGCCAAAGAGCGTAGGACGCCTGTACGACTCGCTCGCTGCTCCACAGATTAGGAGAAGCAAACTCCTTGGGCACATCACTCCCGAGGAGGTGGAACAGCGGTTCGACGCAACGGTCGACCGCATAGTCTCGGCGCGGCGCTCGAAGATCGCCGATGAGGACTGGGATGCCTGGAAGGGTGCCGCAGACAATTTTGAGTCTGCAGCAACGGAGATCAAAAAGCTCAAGCGGGAGATGGGGGGCGCTGTGGATGCCGCTCGCGCCGGACGTAAGCAAACTCGCCTTATGGTCGCTGGTGTGCTGGGCAGCGCTGTAGCCGGGGCCGCGCTGACGCTTGCAGTCCAGGCGTTGACTTAGTCGACACCGGAGATGCCATCCGGGCGCCCGGCACGGGGGACCACCTTCTCGATGTTACGCAGGAACTCCCCGCGCGTCGGAATCGGAATCTCTAGCCCCTTCTCCGTCACCTGAGTAGGCCCTTGAAGCGCGCGAGCGCGATCCCACGCGGCACGGGCCGCGTCGCGCTCTAGGTCCGCCTCACGACGCTCATTATCGGCCCCCTCAGACTCACCGCGCTCGTCAAGGAACCGTGCAGACTCTTCGCGGAGCGCTACCCGGCGTTCATGGCTTTCGGCCTCAGCCGTGAGCCGCTTCGCTTCGCTTAGCGCGTCCCGGTGATTCGGATGGGTAGGCTCCCGCTTGTGATCGTCGGTCATATCCAGCGAGGGTAGCGCGGCGTGGTTTTAGAGCTTGAGGCGATCTTCGACCGGATCGAGCGCGCAGAGGAACACCTGGACACGATCAAGTGCTGCCTCCTGCGCCACTATGAGGCCGACAAATACCTCACGACGGGCGAGTATCAGCGTGACTTCGATCAGACTGGAGGTACCGTCATCACCGATCCGACCACGTTGCCAGAGATCGATCCGGGGATGAACACGATCATCGGCGAGTATCTCCACGATCTGCGTTCGGGGCTCGATCACCTTGCCTGGCAGCTCGTATTGAAAAACAAAGGAACGCCGACCGAAAAGACTTGCTTCCCGATCAGGGACAAGGACCCAGGAACCGGCAAGAAAGGGCGGCCAGGCACACCCGGCGTATCCGGTGGCGTCTCGCTTCCCGCAAGAACACTCATCAGCACAGCGCAACCCTATAAGCGAGGGGCGCGCTACCGAGAGCATCCGCTCTGGCTGCTCCAGCAGCTCTGGAACATCGACAAGCACCGATACGTGATCGCCAAGGGCACCTTTGGCCGCTACACCTTCCCCGCGCAGCCCCCCACCTTCCGGTTCACCTCCAAACTCGACGCCGCGACCCCATACGGCGCAAAGCTCCTGCTCATTCCCGACGACCCGAGCGTGCACGTGGACGCACAGGCCACCTTTGAGATAGCCATCCACGAGCCCGACTACGGGATCGAACAGCCACTCCTGCGGACCCTTGAGGAGGCGGTTGAGGCGGTCAAGGGGGTCCTCGACGCGGCCGAAGCGACCTGCTTCTAGTGGTGCGGCGCCATCTGACCGGCGCATCAGTGCACCCCATCTCGATATGACGTTCCGCGAGTACCTAAAGCTCCATAACCTCCGCCGCGAGCGCCGCCCGCGTCGCCCAAACAAACTCTCCGCAACGATGGATCAACCCCACCGCGTGCAGCCGGGTGAGAGTGTCTTCCACGCCGATAGAATCGCGTAGTTCCAGCACCAGCTCGCCGACCGACCAGGGCCGCTGTTCGTTGGGGCGTGTTAGTCGCTCGAAGATGCTCTCGTCGCTGACCGGCAGGACATCCGTCGGGTCCGTAGAACGCTCGTTTGCATGGGAAGGTCCTGGTGCTCTCAACCCGTCGTCGCAACACTCCACGATGTTGAACTCGAGATGGAGGGAGTTGCGATGGCGAGGAAGCGCAGGGAGTATTCGGTAGCTGAGCGCAGAGAGTTCTGGCAGCGCTGGAAGCGTGGAGAGTCCTACGGCGACATTGCGCGGGCGCTCGATCGAGTGCCCGCGACGATCTATTGCACGATCCGTCGCCAGGGCGGGGTCGCTCCGCCCGAGCGGCGGCGTAGCCGCTTGGCGTTGACGCTGCGTGAGCGGGAGGAGATCTCGCGCGGGATCGCGGCGGGGAGATCGGCTCGGAGGATCGCCGCGTGGATAGGCAGAGCCCCGTCGACTGTGACCCGGGAGATTGGCCGTCACGGCGGCAGGAGCTGCTACCGGGCTGCTGAGGCCGACGAGCGAGCGTGGCAGGACGCGAGGCGACCGCAGGCCTGCAAGCTCGCCGGTGATCGCACGTTGCGCCAGCTGGTCGCCACCAAGCTCGCGCAGGACTGGTCTCCCGAGCAGATCGCCGGCTGGTTGAAGGCCGAGTTCCCCACAGATCAGACTATGAGGGTGTCTCACGAGACGATCTACCTGACGTTGTTCATCCAGGCGCGGGGAGCGTTGAAGCGAGAGCTCGTGGCGCACTTGCGACGCCAGCGCTCCATCCGCAGGCCGAAGGGCGCGAAGCGAAACCGCGGACAGGGTCAGATCGTCGGCGCCGTCTCCATTCGCGAGCGCCCGGCCGAGGCCGAGGACCGGGCGATCCCGGGTCACTGGGAGGGAGACCTAATCTCCGGTGCGTCCAACACTTACCTGGCCACGCTCGTCGAGCGCCACTCGCGCTTTGTGATGCTCGTCCCTGTCGAGGGCAAGGACACGCGATCGGTCACCCGTGCCCTCAGTGAGCACGTGCGCCGCTTGCCCGAGCAGTTGCGTGCCTCGCTCACCTGGGACCGCGGGACCGAGATGGCAGACCACGCGAAATTCACAGTCGCTACCGACGTCAAGGTCTACTTCTGCGATCCGCAGAGCCCCTGGCAGCGCGGCTCCAACGAGAACACCAACGGCCTCCTGCGCCAATACCTGCCGAAAGGCACCGACCTATCCAAGCTCACTCAACCCCAGCTCGACGAGATCGCCGCCAAGCTGAACACCAGGCCACGCGAAACCCTCGCCTTCAAGACACCAGCAGATACCCTGGAGGCAGCGTTGCAATGACGGGTTGAGTTCACCTCCGCCTTTCCTTGCCACGGCCCCCGGCTGTTAGCGCAGCGCGGGGGCCAATTTGGATAGAGCGCCGCAGCGCAGGCACCCCGGCGGACACCAATTCTACCTACGTCTAGGGGATAATCGCCCCATCTAGTCACCTATCATGGGCGGCCATGGACGAGGTGTTCAGGGCGCTGGCCGATCCGACGCGTAGGAGCTTGCTCGATGAGCTGTTCGAGTGCGATGGGCAGACGCTGAGCGCGCTGGAGCGGCGCCTGCCGATGACGCGCTTTGGCGTGATGAAGCATCTGCGGGTGCTCGAGGAGGCCGGTCTTGTGGTCACGCGCAAGCGCGGTCGGGAGAAGCTGCATTTCCTGAACCCCGTTCCGATCCGGCTCGTTCACGACAGGTGGGTGAGCAAGTATGCGGAGCCCTGGGCGGCAGCGCTCGGCGCTATCAAGAAGACGATCGAGGAGGACACGATGGAGAAGGTGTTTGAGATCTACATTAAGACGACCCCCGAGCGACTGTGGGAGGCGATTGTCGATCCTAAGCTGCGGAGTCGGTACAACTTCGGTGTCGGCATTGAGTCCGACTGGGCGGCGGGTTCGAGCTACACGGCAAAGCATGCAATGGCGGACGCGCCGCTGTGTGCCGGCGAGAACCTGGAGATCGATCGACCGCGTCGGCTGGTGCAGAGCTTCAATGCCCTATGGGGCGAGGACGTCAAGCGCGAAGCGACCTCGAGGGTCACGTGGGAGATCGAAGCGGTCGGCGACTCGTGCCGGTTGACAGTCACGCACGACGAGCTACGTGAGGGTGCAAACGAAGAACTCTACGGCGGCTGGCCAATGATCCTCTCCGGCCTGAAGACGCTGCTTGAGACTGGTGAGTCGCTGACCACGCCGGGCTCGCTGCTTTATGAACAGGGGCCCGGGGCGGGCGCGTGAGGGGCGGAAATCCGTGCAGCGTGCCTGTGCGTCGGCATCGCGTTTCCTCGTGCCCGTTGCTCAACGTGTCACAACCGGGCCTCGCCCTCAAACCAGCGAATCGCGCACGGCGCACACGGCCGCTTGCAGGCGGTTCTCCACGCCCAACTTGAGCAGAATGTTTGAGATGTGGTTCTTGACCGTGTAGGGGCTGATGAACAGCTCCTGCGCTATCGCCGCGTTGTCCTTGCCGTCGACCACCAGACGCAGGACCTCCCGCTCCCGTGTGGAGAGGCTGTCGATCGCCGGGCCCGCGTCGCTCTGCCGCTGCCCGCGTAGTTGGCGCAGGAGCGCCGTGGCCATTCGCGGGGAGACCATCGAGTCGCCGATCGCGGCCGCGCGCACGCCCGCGACAATGTCCTCGACTGAGGCGTCCTTGAGCAGGTAGCCGCACGCGCCGGCGAGCACTGCGTCGGTGACGTCGGCCTCCTCTGCGGAGATCGTCAGCACGAGCACCTGCGTCTCCGGCGAGATTGTCGCGATTTGGCGGATCGCTTCGTGGCCGGACATGCGCGGCAGGCTCAGGTCCATCACGACCACATCCGGAGTGTGGCGCTCGATCGTCTGGAGGCCCGACTCGGCGGTCGAGGCTTCTCCGACGACCTCGATCTCCTCCTGCTGGAGCAACTCGCGCAGCCCGGAGCGAAATAGCACGTGGTCATCGATAACGACCACTTTGATTGGCGTGGGCATCGCGCTCGCAGTCTAGAGCGAACGCCCGCTCGGGGGTCGCTCGCGTTCATGCACTGAACATCACTATGAGTCAGTGGAGCCATTGACCGGCACCACCCCGAGGCCGTCTAATTCATGGCGAGCTAAATCAGCCTACATATACGGGTTCGGATTCTTGGAGAGACAGCGGGGGGTCTGGAGCGCTCGGATCCGGTGGAGTCCAAGGAAGGAGCAGGCCACCGTGTGCGGGATAATCGGGTATGTCGGCCGTCGGCCGTGTGAGCAGATCCTCTTGAGGGGTCTTGAGCGTTTGGAGTATCGGGGCTATGACTCGGCGGGTATCGCGCTGCAGCGCGACGGCCACATCGAGTCAGTCCGTGCCGTCGGCAATCTTGCCTCGCTGCGGGAGGCGCTCACCGCGCGTGAGCTGGAGCACGCGGCCGCCGCTAGCGCCGATGTGGCAATGGCCGCCGCGGGTGGCGTCGCGACAAAGCGCGCGAGCGCCGTGGCAAGCGCCGTGGCGGAGCCCACCACCGGTATCGGCCACACCCGCTGGGCGACGCACGGAGGCGTCACCTGGGAGAACGCCCACCCCCACGCGAGCACCGACGGGAGCATTCAGATCGTGCTCAACGGCATCGTCGAGAATCACCTCGTGCTGCGCGAAGAGCTGAGCGCCGAGGGCGTCGAGTTCAGCTCCGAGACCGACGCCGAGGTGGTCGCCCATCTGCTCGCGAGTCTCTACCGGGGCGATTTGCTGGCGGCCGTGCGGGGCACACTGGAGCGGCTGCACGGCCATTTCGCGTTCGTTGCGATGAGCGCCGAGCATCCCGATCTGTTGGTCGGCACGCGACGGGAGTGCCCGCTGGTCGTCGGCGTCGGCGAGCAGGAGCACTTCGTGGCCTCCGCGATCCCCGCGTTCTTGAAGGACGCGCGGCGTGTGCAGGTGCTCAAGGAGGGCGAGATCGCGGTGCTGGAGCCGCACCGTGCGCGCGTGCTGGACCCCTCGGGCGTAAGCGTGCCGCTGCGTCCGGTGAATGTGGACTGGGACGACGACGTCGTGGAGAAGGGCGGCTTCGAGACGTTCATGCTCAAGGAGATCCACGAACAGAGCACCGCCGTGGCCGACACGCTCGAGTGTTGGCTCGACCGCGACATGGACTCGCCGGCCATCGGAATCGACAGGCGGCGGCTGGACGCTGTTCGTCGCATCGTGATCGTCGGCTGCGGCACCTCCTATCACGCCGGGCTGGCGGGTCGTGTGGCGCTCGAGCGCTGGGCTCGTATACCGGTTGAGGTGGACCTGGCATCGGAGTTTCGCTACCGCGCGCCGCTGCTTGAGCCCGATACGTTGGTGATCGGCATTACCCAGTCGGGGGAGACGGCCGACACGCTCGCGGCGATGCGTCTCGCGCGCGAGTCCGGGGCGAGCGTGCTCGCGTTGACCAATGTGCCCGGCAGTCAGGTCACCCAGGAGGCCGACGGCGTGCTGCTCACGCGCGCCGGCATTGAGATCGGCGTAGCCGCGACCAAGACGTTCGTGGCGCAGGTCGCCGCGCTGTATGGGTTCGCGCTGCGGATGGCACAGCTGCGCGGCACGCTCTCGCCGGCGCGTCTGGAGGAGCTGCACGGCGAGTTCGCCCTGCTGCCCTTGCGGCTCGATGCGGTGCTCGCCTCCGTGCAGCTCCCGGTGCGGCTGCTGGCTGAGCGTCTGGCCGGCTGCGAGTTCTTCCTGTTCCTCGGACGCTTGTCCGGGTTGCCGGTGGCGCTTGAGGGGGCGCTGAAGCTCAAGGAGATTTCCTACATCCCCTCCGACGCCTACGCGGCGGGTGAGATGAAGCACGGCCCGATCGCGCTGCTCGGAGCGCAAACGCCGGTTGTGTGCGTCGCGACTGACCTGAGCGTGATGGACAAGATGCTCTCCAACGTCTCGGAGGTCAGGGCGCGCGGTGCGCGCGTGTTCGCGATCGCCACCGAGGGCAGCAAGGAGGTCGCCGAGCACGCCGAGGAGGTCGTCTACGTACCCAAGACAGACGTGTTGCTGCAGACGATCCTCGCGGTCGTGCCCCTGCAGCTACTGGCCTACCACATCGCACGCGAGCGAGCCCTGAACGTGGATCAGCCTCGCAACCTGGCCAAGACCGTCACGGTCGAGTAGGGCGGCGGCTGGAGCGGCTCGGCGCTCGTCTGCGCGTCGGGCCGCGCGCTCGTTTGTGAACTACTTGCTGCGCAGCTTGACAGCAGCGTCGAATTCGTGCCACCATGCACGTCCGTATACGTCCACATCTCGGGGAATGGAGCGCGCGCTGAGAGGGTAGTGTCCTCTTAGCTTTCGAAACGCGATCCCGCTCCCGCCTCCCCGACCACGCACCAGCTCAAGGAAAGGAATCCTGTGTCGAAGCCGTTCGGTCCCAGTGTGCTGAGCACCGAAGCGGAGCTTTCCCGCTCGCCGCTCACCGGCCTCGGCGACGGCCAAGCTCTCGATCCGCTTAATGCAGGCATGACCGTATGGGACGCCGCGGGGCCGCTCACGCCGATCGTGCTGAGCCAGACCGAGCGCAGGTTCAGGTTTCGCGGCTTGCCACAGGCGGTCGGCGCCGGTCGCCGCTCGCTACGCGAGTGGGAGGAGCACTTCGAGCCGGAGCTGTTCTATGACATCTCGCTGTGCGTCAGCGAGCTGGTCACCAAAAGCGTTCAAAACAGCCGCTCGGCGGCGGTCGAGCAGATCGAACTCGGCGTGTATCGCGACAAACGGTTAGTGCGTGCCGAGGTGATGGAGCATCGAGCCGATGTGGCCGTCAGCAAGCCGCCGGCGATGGACAGCGAGGACTGGGGCATGTTCATCGTCGACCGCGTCGCCGACCGTTGGGGCGTGGAGCGCGGCATGGGCACGCTTGTCTGGTGCGAGTTCGATCTCGCGCCCGACGGGCGCTCGCGCAACCAGTACTTGTGAGTCCCGTTTAGTTCATTGCCGGATCGCGGACGAGCTGGCGCTCGTTCTCGGCTATCGCGATCCGACCCGAATCGTTCTTAGACCCGGGATTCTACCCGGATCGATTGGTTAGGATGTCGGGTGTATGAAGATCTCACGGATCGGTGAGGTGTACTCCGGGGTGAAGGTGGTGTCGATGGCCGACGCGGTGTGGGCGCGTAGGCGTGCTTGAGGTACGCGACCTTGTAAAGCATTATCGGATTGGCGAGGATGAGCCGATTCGCGCGGTGGACGGCGTGTCGATGACGGTGCCCGCTGGCGAGTTCGTCGCGCTGTACGGTCCGAGCGGGTCGGGCAAGACGACGCTGCTGGAGCTGATCGCGGGGTTGCGAAGGCCCGACAGCGGTAGCGTGCGAGTCGCGGGCGTCGAGGTCACGAGCATGTCTCGTCGCGAGGGCGACGAGTACCGACTTCGCCAGCTCGGCGTGATCGGAGCGCCGCACAATTTGCTTCCCGGTGCGAGGGCTATCGACAACGCGTCCTTGAAGCTCTGGCTGTCGAGTAAGCGTGGCGCGAAGCAGGCGATAGCGCCTCTGCTTGAACAGCTCGGCCTAGGCGAGCGCGCGCGGCACCGGACAGAGCAGCTGTCGATGGGCGAGCGTCAGCGCATCTTGATCGCCAGGGCGCTTGCGCTGGACCCGAAGCTCGTGCTCGCGGACGAGCCGACTGGAAATCTCGACACTCAGCGCACGCTTGAAGTGCTCGGGCTGTTGCGTAATCTGTGCGAGCAGCGGGGAATGGCGCTTGTGCTCGCCACTCACGATCCGCGGGCAGCTGCGTTTGCCCACCAGGTGTATGAGCTTCACGACGGGCGCCTTACCCCCTATGAGCCTGAGCACGTCAGGCTGGGCGACTTCACGCTCGGGGACGCATGAGTATGGCCCTGATGAGCTTCGCCGACCTGCTCTTCCTCTATCGCGCACGTATGGCCGCGCGGGCGACAGTCGTGCAAGAGGCATTTGCGGTGCTCGGCATAGCGGTCGGTGTGGCGCTGTTGTTTGCCTCCCAGGTTGCAAGTACGAGTCTCGTGCAATCCGTGCAGCGACTCACGGGTGAGATCGTGGGCGATACGCAATTCCAGGTCGAGGCTCGGGGGCCGGACGGTTTTGGCGAGGAGTTGCTGTATCGGGTACAGCGTATGCCGGGGGTCGCGCGTGCGTTTCCGGTGCTCGAACAACAGGCGAATATAGGGGGGCCGCGTGGTGTGCGGGCCGTCGACCTACTCGGAGTGGACCCACAGGACATCCACCTGCGCGGCCCGTTGGTGCGTCGCTTCTCCTCCAAGCAACTATCAAAGCTGCACGCTATTGCCCTACCGACACCGATAGCTGGCGCAATCGGTGCGGGCCCTCTGGAAACCGTAAGCCTGCAAATCCGCGGAGGCACCCCGGAAGCCCTGCTTGGTGCGGTCTTGGGCGAGAGCGAAATTGGCGCGTTGGTGCACAGTTCGGTCGCGATAGCCCCTGTTCGCTACGCACAGCGCCTCGCCGGAATGGCTGGAAGGATCAGCCGGGTTTTTGTGCGTGCCAAGCCCGGACATGAGCGCGAAGTGCACAGCGCGTTGACCGGACTGGCCACTGCCGCAGGGGCGAATGTCGAGCCGGCGAGCTTCGATGCGACGCTGTTTCGGGTCGCGTCGTCCACGGAGAGTCAAGGTGAAAGCGTGTTCTCGGCCATTAGCGCGCTGGTGGGTTTCATGTTTGCGCTCACCGCGATGTTTGTCACCGCTCCCGCTCGACGCAGGTTGATCGAAGATATCCGCCCGCAGGGCGCGACTCGCGGCATGATTGCCCAGATCCTGCTCCTTGATGCCGGGACGATCGGCGCGCTTGGGTGCATAGTTGGTTTTGGGATCGGCGAGTTGTTGTCGGTTTCGGTGTTTCATTCGACGCCGGGGTATCTGACCGCGGCGTTCCCAGTCGGCAACGAACGCGTCGTGAGCTGGCAGAGCGTCGCGCTCGCTTGCGCGGCTGGTATCTTCGCGGCCTGCCTGGGGGTGATTTGGCCGCTACGCGACGTACTCGCCCGCGACCCGTATCGGGGCGAGCCGGTGGCGTCGGGCGCTTCACATTCCTGGGCGCCCGCCCGTGTTGGGCTTGGGACGGTGTGCTTGGCGATAACAACCACGGTCATCCTGTTTCGTGCCAAGAGCTGGTTTGTCGGGATCGTCATGCTGGCGGTCGCGTTGGCCTGTCTGCTCCCATTGCTGTTCGACGTTTTGGTGAGATGTTTCGACTGCTTGCAAGAGCGCTTTCTGGACGGTGCCGCGAGCGTTCTCGCGGTCACCGAGCTGGGCAACCCACGTACTCGTGTCCGGTCTTTGGCGGTCGCGGCGACCGGCGCGACCGCCGTATTCGGTGCGGTGTCGGTGGGCGGTGCACAGGTGAACTTGCAGCACGGCCTGCAGGCTTCGGCCAGCGCGATCGATGCTGGCGCGAACGTATGGGTCGCTCCCAGCGGCGAAGCGGGCCTGTTTGCGGCTGCGCCGTTCCGCAATGCCGACATTCGCGTGCTCAGGGCCCTCCCCGGCGTCGCCGCGCTGGGTTCCTACCGTGGAAGTTTTCTCAATTGGGGGGATCGCAAGCTGTGGATACGGGCTCCGCCATCGAGCACGCAACAGCCGATTCCGCCGAGCCAGCTAGCGGAAGGAGATCTGGCGATTGCCGACTCGCGAATTCGGGAAGGGGGTTGGGCGGTCCTCTCCCAGTCGCTTGCCGCCGAAAAGCATCTGCGTATCGGTTCAGTGTTTGTGCTGCCGGCGCCGCTGCCTGTGAGACTGCGGGTCGCGGCACTGAGCACGAATCTCGGATGGTCTCCTGGAGCGATCATTCTCAACGCGGGCGATTATGTGCGGGCATGGGGCTCCAGCGAACCGAGCGCCTATGAGATCCGAACAAAGCCCGGGGTGTCGCCGGCGAGCGTGCGGCGCCTCGTGGCGCAGGCCCTCGGTCCGCGGAGGGGTCTGTCCGTCGAAACCCTCGGGGAACGTCGAGGGCGTCACTATGCGCTGATCGATCAGGGGCTCTCGCACTTCGAGCAGATCAAGCTGTTGATCCTCGTTGCGGGTGCGCTTGCTATCGCTGGGGCGATGGCTTCGATGCTCTGGCAGCGTCGCGACCTGATTGCGTTTATGAAGGTAGACGGGTACCGCCGCGGTGTGCTGTGGCGCTGGTTGCTGTGTGAGAGCGCGATCATGCTCGTCGCCGGCTGCTCGATCGGCGCGCTTTTCGGCCTGTATGGGCAGCTCCTGATCAGCCACGCGCTCGCGACCGTTACCGGCCTACCGGTCGCACTCGGAGTCGAAGCGCTCATAGCGCTGTCGAGCTTCCTGCTTGTCAGCGTAGTCGCGACGGCGATTGTCGCGATACCCGGATACTTGGCTGTCGGTGTGCCGGCCAGCACGGTCACCCCAGCCTAGGGCCGCTAGCGCAAAGACTCTCCGGTCAACCGAAGCGCCGCGTCGCGATCCGTGACCCGCAACTTCCGCAATGCCTCCGAAAGATGCCGGCGAACGGTAACCGGCGATATCCCCAATCGCTGAGCAATCTGCTTGGTGCTCAAATCCCCGCGAAGCAACTCGAGCACCTCCGACTCGCGCTCGGACAAAGTAACAAGACTCCCATCGGCATCGGCAATGCGCCGCTCTTTGCCATGCCGACGAAACTCGGTGATGAGTCGTGCCGTGAGAACACGCGGCAACGGCGCCTCGCCCTCGAGCACGGCGCTCAAAGCGTACGGCAGCCGAGCTGGGTCGGTGTCCTTGAGCAAATAGCCCCACGCGCCCGCTCGCAAGGCGTCGAACAGGTCGTCGTTGGTATCGGACACGCTTAGCATCACGATTGGCATTCCCGGCAGTGCCTCGGCCAGCTCACCGGCGGCGGCGATGCCGCTTCCGGGCATGTAGACGTCCAGCAGGCACAGGTCGGGTCGGTGCTCGAGCGCGGCCTGCACCGCGCCGCGGGCGTCCACGGCCTCGGCGACGACCTCGAAGTCACCTTCTTCCAAGGCCAGTCGAACGCCGAGCCGTGCGGTGGCGTGGTCGTCGGCGAGGACTATGCGCAGCCGCTCGGCTATGGCAGTGCCACCTCCACTACGGTGCCTGCTCCGGGCGTGGAGGCGATGCGCAGGCTGCCGCCGAGCAGGCCGGCTCGCTCCTGCATACTGGTGAGTCCGAGGCCGATCGAGGCACTAACTGCGGTGGGCACGTCGAAGCCGACTCCGTCGTCTGCGATGCGCAGCGCGGGCACGCCGCCGTTGCCGTTCTCCCTGGCGCCGAAGCTGACGCGAATGTGCTCGGCCGAGCCGTGGCGGACCGCGTTGTTGAGCGCCTCGTGCAGGATGCGCAGCAGCGCGTTGCGCCACTCGTCGTCGACGAGCACGTCCTGTTGCAGGTCCAGTTCGATCTCGACGCCGAAGCGCGAGCGGAAGGAGTCGGCGGTGCGCTCGATCAATCGATCGAGGGGCAGCTCCTCTGTGGCGGTGAGCACTGCGATCGTGGTGCGCGAGTCGTGCAGTGCGCGCTCGGCGGCGGAGCGCAGGTGGGCGACGGTGGTGGCGTCCTCGCCTGTGTGGCTGAGGCGCTGGGAGTGGCTGGCGATGAACGCAAGCTCCTGGGCGAGGCCGTCATGCATGTCGCGCGCCATACGCCGGCGCTCGTCGATGGCCACGCGCTTGACCAACTCGCGCTGCAGCGCCCGAAACTCGACGAGACACCCGTACAGGATCGTGGCGACCGCGAGGAGCTTGAGGAAGTCGCCGAGGTGCAGCCGCTCCACGTTCGTCGAGGGCGCGACGAAGTAGCTGAGCGAGGCGAGCCCGAGCACGGCCACGCCGACGGCGAGTGTGCCCTCGAACCGGTTGCCGCCGCGAAGCGCGTCTCGCGCGAGCGCGGCCGCCGCCAGCGCCGCGAGCAGCGCCAAAACGATCTGCACGACCTGGGGCGGTGCGGTCGAGTCGATCAGGGTTGGTATCGCCGCGCGCGCGAGGTTGACCAGGCCGAGCACGGCCAGCGCGATTGCGATCGTAAGGTCGCGACGGCTGTGCGTGGAGCGCATTCGTTCGACGAACACGAACGCGGCGAGCAGGCTGATCAGGCCGACGACCGTGTCGATCATCGTGTGCCCGTAGCGGCTGTGTAGGACGAGTGCGGTACTGGTCGAATCGATCATGGGCTCGGTGGCGTATCCCTGCCTGTAAAGCTCATGCGACCGTCAAGCATAACCGCGATTCGTGGATTCGGCGTTCAACCGATGAACGCAAGATGAGGCGGGTGGGCCATTGGGTAGGGAGCCGCCAGCGGGGACACTGGTTGCGCCGGGCGCGCACTCTCGCCCTACCTGCGTGTAGGGGTCGGTTCTTTGGAAGCTACCGGGTGCGGCGCGCCAGGCTCTCGACAAGGACGACGGGGATAACGAAAGCGGGCTCAATCGGATGACCACACCACGCGCAGTGCTACATGTAGCCACCGAGTCCGACGGGGGCGCGAGCGACAAGCTCTCCGATTTGGCCCGCGATGGCGACCCGTTGCGCCGCCTTGAGGCTGAACTGCAGAGCGCCGACCCTGGGCACGCCGACGTGGAGCGCCTGTATGAGAAGACGTGGGCGCTGCTGGAGGAGGCTTGGGGGCTAATGACGGAATGCCTGGTGATGCGCGACGGACTGCTGGACGCGTGCCGGGAGATCGAGCAGACGATGGACGCCGTTCACGACCGCCTGCAGGCGGTTTCGCCGGCGACGCTTTCGATCCCCCAAGGGCCGAGCGCGAACGAGCACCGAGTGGAGAGCGCTCCTGCCAGCGTGAACGGCTCCAATAGCGTAGCGGCACCCTGATGGCAACACCGCAGACGGCGATCGGTGCAGACGCGGCGGGCGGCGCGCCGGCGCAATTGCGTTTCGAGCCCGATTCCTCGATGGCGACAGCTCGTCCTGCTGTCGCCCCGCCGATCCCCGCGCCGGCTGTCCCTGTATTGCACGCCCCCGCCACTCGGACGCCTGCGCCGCCGGCCCCGGACACGCCGGCGCCAGACACGTTGGCCCCGGCCAGGCTGCGTGCTGTATCCGCGCCGCTCGCGCGAGGGGCGCGCCGTCCGCGCATCCTGATGACCACCGAGGGTACCTATCCCTATGCGGTCGGTGGGGTCAGCTCGTGGTGCGACCTGGTGATCGGCGGACTGCCCGAGTTCGATTGGCAGATCCTCCCGATCATGGCCGGCGATCGTCGCTTGAGCGCGATTTTCGAGCTGCCGCCCCACGCGAAGCTGGTTGGCCAGATCGAACTGTGGTCGGAACGCCTGCCACGACGACGGTTGATGGTCCGCCCCGAACGCCGCGCGAAGGAGAGCCTGCCGGCGAAATTGATGCGTGCACTGATCGGCTGGGAGGGCAGCTATGAGGACTTGCTGGAGGCGCTGCTGTGGTGCCGGCGCAGGCCCGACGCGGTGCGCACCGCTTTTCGCGGCGCGCGCGCCTGGGAGACGTTCATCGCGGCGCTCGAAGAGGTGCTGGCCGAACACCATCCCGACGCGGGTGTGGCGCCGAAGCTTGACGCGGTCGAGGCGGCGAGGCTCTACCAGACGGTGTATTGGATCGCGCGGGCGGCGGGGATACCGACCCCAAAGACTGACCTGCTGCACGTGACGGCCGCTGGCTGGGCGGTGATACCGGCGCTCATACACAAGCGCCTGCACGGAACCGACATGCTGCTGACAGAGCACGGCGTGTATGTGCGCGAGGCCTACCTGGCAGCGGCCCGTAGTCCCTCCTCTCAGGGCGAGCGATTCCTCTCCAGCCGTCTGGCGCGCGGGCTCAGCCGCGCCGCCTACACCGCGGCGGATTGGGTGGCGCCGGTGACCGAGGCAAACGCGACCTGGGAGCGCGGGCTGGGCGTCGCGCCGGAGAAGATCCGTGTGATCCAGAATGGCATCGAGGCGCCCTCCAGCTACACCGATCCGCCGGGCAACCTGAAGATCGTGTCGGTGGGACGGATCGATCCGCTGAAGGACGTGCAGACGATGCTGCGCGTCGCGGTTGAGGTCGGTCGTCGCGTGCCGGGGGCGAAATTCGAGTATTGGGGTCCGCCGACGAAAGGGCAGGAGACGTACGCACGCGCGTGCGAAGAGCTTGCGCGTCAGCTCGGCGCCGAGCAGCACTTCAAATTCATGGGCTCGACCAAAGACCCGAATGGGGTGGTGCGCGACGCGGATGTGATGCTGATGACGAGCATCTCTGAGGGTCTGCCGATGTCGATCCTGGAGGCGATGGCCCAAGCGCGCCCGGTGGTGGCCACCGCCGTTGGCGGCGTGCCCGAGGTGCTGCGCGGGTGTGGCATCGTGCAGCCCCCGGGCGACGTGCACGCGCTCGCGACCGGGGTTGTGACGCTGCTGCGCAACCCGCAACTGGCCAGGCGACTGGGCCAGCGCGGCTTTGAGCGCGTGCGCCGCGTGTATACACGGACGGCGTGCGTGGGTGGCTATCGCGATCTGCTTGGTGAGCTTACGAGCACAGCGATGAACGCATGAGGCCGATGACGCTGACAACGAAGAGTGGGCGCCAAGCACCGCTCTGCGGGAGGGTCTAGCGGCGATGGAGCACGAGCCATCCAAGTATGCGACGGGCGTGATCGAGGCGCGGCTCGGGCGCGGCGCGCAGGACGTGCTCGAGGCCGCGGTCGTGCTGGAGGCGTGGGGCGGGATGCGCGCCAACGCTGCTTTGAGTTTGGGATCGAGGGTCGTACCCCCGAAACCACCTCGCTGGACTCCTGGGAGATTCACTACGGAGGAGTCGGGACGTCGCGACAGCGTTCTGACAGAGGCGATCGCCCTCATCCTCGCGATTCTCGCCGTGGCGTCGTGGGCGGGACCGTTGAGCCGTCAGGTCGGAACCTCGGTGCTGGAGCAGGCGATCATCGTGGCGCTGCCGCTGACGCTGGCACTGCAGTGGGCGATGCGCAGCCGCTACCTCAGTCGTCGCTCGGGCCTGGCCTGCCTGGCGCACGATCGGATGGCGGTGGCGGCGCTGGGACTGTTGTGTGTCGAGGCGCCGCTGATGGCGATGCACTCCTTTGGCCCGCTCGCGGGCATGTTCGTGGCGATCTGGGTAGGGGGCACGGTGCTTGCGCGCCGGGGCTGGGCGCTGGCGTATGGCGCCCTGTTGGTGGGCGCGGTGATCGGCCTGCGTCAGGACGTCTCGGCTTACCCGCTGCTGGAGGGCCTTACGGCGGTGGTGGTGCTGGGCGCCGTGGTCGGTGTGGCCACGGGCGGCGGGCGCTCCGACGAACCGGCGGGACGCATCGGGCGGGCGCTGTGGGCGGGCGCGATCGGCCTTGCTCTGGGAGGGTTGCTCGTGGGCGATTCGAGCCTCGGCTGGGGCGTGCACGGCGCGTTTCCGGCGCTTGCGCTGCTGCCCTCGGTGCTGGGTAGCTTCTGGGGCGGGTACTACCTGTGGAAGTTCTATGACGCGGTGCCGCGCGGGCTGCAGGGCGTGGGGATCGAGCGTGCAAACGAGCGCAACCTGCGCGGGTCGGCGATGGGTATCTTCCTGGGCTCGCTGGCGCGCTTGGTGGGCACGACGGTGGTGCTATCGGCCGTCGTCATCGCAATTGGGCAATGGACCTCGGGCACCAACCGACTCAGCCTATTCGTGGGCTTTGGCTGCGTTGCGCTCGTGACGATGCTCGTCAACCTGCTCGAGTCCTTGGCATATGCGCGCTGGGCGTTCTTTGCCTCCTTTGCGGCCGTTTCCACCGAGCTTGTGCTCAGCAAGCTCGTACTCCCCGGCCACGCCGCGGTGCCGGGCACGGCGCTGATCGCGGGTGCCGTTGTGGGCATGATCGTGGCGCTGCCGGCGCTGTTGCGAGTGCTGTTGCGTCCGGGCCGAGTGCTCGCCACCAGCCTGTGGATCCAATAGACTCGCCGCTCTTGGTTGGTGTTTGATGAGCTTGTTCGAACATAGGCGCTTGAGCGGGCTTGGTGTGCCTGGGGCATTTGCCCTGCTCGCGACGGTCGCGCTCGCGGCGCTTGCGGGTTGTGGCGAAGGCTCCAGCGGCTCCACGCAGGCGAGTGCGCCGCCGGCAAGCTCGACCGCCGCGTCCACCGCCACGGTGCAAACAAGCTCCACGGGCGCCGCGAAAACCACGACGAGTTCTTCAAAAGCCACAACGAGTTCCTCCTCCGCACAGGCTTCCGCGAAAGGCGCGAAAACAGCGGCGCCGGGCTCGAGCACACACGGTTCGAGTACCGCCACGCCGCCGCCGGCCAGCGGACCCGTGCTGCGCAGCTTCGCGGGGTCGGGCAACACGCGCCTCGGCACGATCTCAGTGGCGTCGCCAGAGCTGCTGGTGTGGAGTGCGCAGCACACGCCGATTCAGATATTCACAACAAATGGGTTCATCCTGGTGAGCGGAAGGACGAGCACCGGGAGCGTGCGGCTGGCGCGCGGAACCTATGCGGGTGTGCGCATAGCCACCCGTGCGGGCTGGTCGGTTCAGCTGCACGCACTCTCCTGACAAGTCATCGTTGTTCGGGGGTTTGGCCCGTCGTAGGCGGGTAGTTAACTCTCAATCGTCGGTCATGTGTCCAGGAATCGGCTGGGCGTGACGCTTACGGTGGCCCCCGGTCGAGGACTTGTGGGCTGCAACAAGTTGTGGCGCAGCAGGCCACTTAGTCAACGAGGCGCAACGTAACCCACGCTAACGGTTGCGCCTGTCACGGAGGTATCCGATGCTCGCTCGCTCTCATCGAAACGCGACGCTTGCCGCCACGGCGGTCGCGTTGCTGGCGGCAATTGCCGCTCTCGCTCTGTGTACCGGTGTGGCTTTCGCCCGGTCCAGGCACCACAAGAGTCGCCATAAAGCAACTTCGCATGCACTTGTGAGTCACGGGAAGGTCGTGACGACGAGTTCCTCAGACGTAAAGACCGCGGCCAAGGCCGGAACGAAAAAAGGCGGCTCGACTGGGGGGTCGAAATCGACCGGTGGAAGTAAAGGCTCTAAAACCTCCAAAGGCTCCAAAG
Organism: uncultured Solirubrobacterales bacterium; assembly: GCA_963776985.1. GTDB lineage: Bacteria > Actinomycetota > Thermoleophilia > Solirubrobacterales > Solirubrobacteraceae > Palsa-744. The sequence goes on along the minus strand of CAVZOV010000004.1, from coordinate 996,759 downwards.
GTTCGAAATCGACGGGTGGAACCAAAGGGGTCAAGGGGGCTGGAGGAAGCAAAAGTAGTGAAGACCCCGAAGGTACCACTGGCACCGAAGGAAGCAAAGGTAGTGAAGGCGCCGAAGGGGGCACGGGGACTGAAGGCGCTGAAGGCGCAAAAGGAGCTGAAGGTACTGAAGGCAGCAAAGGCACGGAAGGCACGAAAGGGACCGAAGGCACAGAAGGAACAAAAGGCACGGAAGGCGTCAAAGGCAGCGAAGGAACCAGCGGCACTTGGTGGAAGCCTGCCGAGCACCTGACCTGGTATTGGCAGCTGCAGGGCACGGTCAACAACAACGAGCCGGTCGAAGCGTATGACATCGACGGCTACGAAAACACGGCGGCCGAGGTCGCAACGCTGCACGGACAGGGCAAGCACGTGATTTGCTACATCGATGTCGGCACCTGGGAGGAATGGCGCTCGGACGCCAGCGAATTCCCCGCTGCGGTTATCGGAAAGTCAAACGGCTGGCCGGGCGAGAAGTATCTCAACATCGCCGATGCGACCGCGTTCGAGCCGATCATGGTCAAGCGCTTTGAGATGTGTAAGGAAAAGGGTTTCGACGCTGTCGAGCCCGACAACATGGACACATATGAAGAAGGCAGCAAGACAGGATTCACGATTACCGCCGCCGAGCAGGCGACCTACGACGAGTGGGTCGCAAACGAGGTGCACTCGCTGGGTATGGCGGTGCTGCAGAAGAACGACGGCGAACAGACTGCTCAGCTTGAGCCCTACTTCGACGGGGCACTGACAGAGCAGTGCAACCAGTACAGCGAATGCAGCAACTTCTCGGCATATCTGAAGGCCGGCAAGCCGGTGTTGAACGCCGAGTACGAACTGTCGACGAGCGCGTTTTGTGCGGCCGACAATGCGGCGGGCATCATGGGTGCGCGCTACGACCTCGAACTCGACGGTAAGAGCTTCGAACCCTGCTGGTAGCGATGGTTGGATGGGGGCAAAGTGCCCCCATCCGCCTATCTCCCAGAACACTGCCCCACAGTGGGGTGCCCGGACGCCATTGTCCGCGTCGGGAGTCGTGTATCGGCTGAGCGCGCGTCCCCACACCGGCGTCGGATCGCTCGGTGCGCGAGATGCGCGGGATCGACCTATCTGAACTCGCCCTTGCGCCGCTCAAGTTGTCCTGGGGATGTGCGATGCTTGAGATATGCGCGCACGCCTCCCACGGGTCGTGGGGCTTCTCGCGGGCTTGGCGGCTCTTGCCGCGTGCCTCGCGACGGTTAGTCTGCCGGCAATGGCAATGGTGCGATCCGGCCCACGGCTGACGATCGCTCCTAGCGCTGCGCCCGCGGGCAAGCGGGTGACGGTTAGGGGCTATGGCTTTCGCCCGCGACTGGTGGGCATTGTGGTGTTCGGCGGGCGGCGGGTGGCGGCCTTCCGCGCGGGCACACACGGAGCGTTTGTAGTGCGGTTCGTCGTGCCCGCGGTCCATGGCCGCCGCTTGCGTGTGATCGCCAAGCAGACCGCTCGGAATCGCCGCGGCGCGGTCCATAGCGTCAGTCAGGCGGCCACCGGCTTCGATGTCGTCGCGCCGAGCGCGGAGGCGACTCCGAACGAACCTGCACCGACACCGGTGGCGCCGACACCGCTGGCGCCGACGCTCTCACTCCCTGCCCTCCCTGCGATTGTTCTTCCGCCCGCGACCCCACCGGCCGGCTCCGGCGCCAAAGGCTCTGAAGGCAGCAAGGGCACAGAAGGCTCTAAAGGTACGGAAGGCGCTAAAGGGTCTGAAGGCTCCAAAGGGACTGAAGAAACCAACGGCACCTGGTGGAAACCAGCGGAGCACCTGACTTGGTACTGGCAACTGCAGGGCACTGTCAACAACAGTGAGCCAGTCGAAGCGTATGACATAGACGGCTTCGACAACACGGCCGCCGAGGTTACGGCGCTGCACAAAGAAGGCAAGCACGTCGTCTGCTACATCGACGTTGGCACCTGGGAGGAATGGCGCTCGGACGCCGGCGAATTCCCCTCCTCGGTACTTGGCAACTCAAACGGGTGGCCAGGGGAGAAGTATCTGAACATCGCCGATACCAGTGTGCTCGAGCCGATCATGACCAAGCGCTTTGAGATGTGCAAAGAAAAGGGCTTTGACGCTGTCGAGCCTGACAACATGGAAACCTATGCTGAAGGCGGCAGTACGGGCTTCGCGATCACATCCGCCGAGCAGCTGACCTACGATGAGTGGATTGCCGGCGAGGTGCACTCGCTGGGCATGGCGGTGCTGCAGAAGAACGACGGCGAACAGACTGCTCAGCTGGAGTCCTCTTTCGACGGCGCACTGACAGAGCAGTGCAACCAGTACAGCGAATGCAGCAACTTCTCGGCATATCTGAAGGCCGGCAAGCCGGTGTTGAACGCCGAGTACGAACTTGCCACGAGCGCGTTTTGTGCTGCGGATAATGCGGCCGGCATCATGGGTGCGCGCTACGACCTCGAACTCGATGGCAAGACGTTCGAACCCTGCTGGTAGACCTACGTAGGCCGTTTGCGTTCGGCTCAGTCGAGCGCCCCCACATACCCGAGTCGATGGCCCGCGAGTTCTAGGGTTTCTCCGCGTTCACGGGCTGAACGCAAGATGCGGCACCCGGCCCATTGGATATGGGCCCCGGGGCGAAGATACTCCATCGCTGATCGGATCACGTTTCTCTGAGTGGAATCTAGGAGAAGCGTGGCGAACTGGAAACTTGCGCTCTGTCAAGGAAGATGGGTGGTGTGAAATGTTGAGGAAATCGATTGCCGCAATGGCGACGGTCATGTCGGTGATGGCAGTGTTTGCAGCTGCAGCGACTTCGGCCTCCGCGGCGCAGCGCATCGACATGAAGGTGCTGCTGCTCGGTACCTCATCCAGCGAGCCCGACTTCGTCTCCTGGCAGGCGGCGCTGCAACGCGAAGGCGTTCCCTACGAAGCGATCGTCACCTCGCCCGGGCATGCCGCGATCACCGCCGCCACGCTGGCGAGCGGCACGACCGAAGCCAAGTACCAGGCGGTCATCGTGTCGGTCGGTGGGCTGCCTGAATGCACCGAATCAGGTTGCGTCTCGACGCTCTCAACCACCGAATGGAGCGCGCTGGAAGAATACGAGCACGCATTCAACGTGCGCCAGATCACTGGCGACATCTACCCCGGCGCCAGCTACGGCCTGAACAGCCCGACCAGCTCTGGCGCGCTCGACGGCACGACCGGCACGCTTACGACCGCCGGCAAAACGATCTACCCCTACCTCAAGGAATCGGTGGCGATGGACACCGGCACCTACGGCTACGAGGCAATCCCACTCGCCACGCAAGCCGCCGGCACCAGCTTCGAACCGCTTGTAACCGGTCCCGGCGGCTCAGCGCTCGTCGGCGTGTACACACACGCAAGCGGTGTGCAGGAAATGGTCGAGAGCTTCAACCAGAACCAGTACCAGCTGCAGGCCGAGCTTTTGCGCCACGGCGCGCTGAACTGGGTCACGCGCGGCGTGTATTTCGGCGACCAGCGCAACTACGTCGAGATGGACATTGACGACACCTTTACGCCCGACGATTCCTGGAACACCGCTACGCACCAGATCAACTACAACGACGCCGACGCGCTGCGCATGAACCCAGACGACGTCGAATATGCCGCCAAATGGGAGGCCGAACATGGTGGCTTCCGTATGGAACAGTTGTTCAATGGCGGTGGCAGCGTCGAATACCAGGAAAACCACAGCGGCGCGGACCCGGTGCTGGCGAAGTTCCAGGCGACAAATCCCGCGACGGGCAAGCCCTACTCGAGTTCCTTCGGGTGGCTCAGCCACACCTACGACACCCCCTATCTCGACGTTGGTTGCGCAACGCAGAACTACATCGAGGCGCAGCTGAACGAGAACACCAACTGGGCCGCGGCGGTGCCTGGAGCGACACCGGGCACCGGCGGCCTTGGTTTGGCCGAGAGCGCCGAACCGAACACGGTGCTGGGAGCCGAGAACCCGCACGTGTTCGTCCCCGGCAACCACTCTGGCTTCGCCGACCTCGTGCCGGGCAACCCTGCAACGGTCGACGAGCCTGACCTCAACCCTTCGCTCGTCAACGAAAGCGGTGGCACACTGCCTGCCGGCACGTACGAGTATGCGGTCACAGACCAGTTTGAAAACTCTCCCAGTGCCGGCCAGTCTGCCGCGTATGTGACCGAACCGCTGAGCGTGTCCGCGGGCGGTTCGGTGACGCTCGAATGGCAGGCGATCTGCCACGCCAGCGACTACATCGTCTACCGCGAGGTAGCCGGCAGCAACGAATGGTCACAGATCGGCACGGTCTCCACGCCGCCGTCGGCCGCGCTGCCCGACAACAGCTCTGGAGAAGCGGAATCGAGCACCAACGTCAAAGGTGGCGGAGAGCTGCAAAAGACATTCCTCGACACCGGTGCCACCGGCACGCCCGAGCCGTCCGGCTGGACGCCGCCGACAACCGAGAACGCGGTCGAGTCGGCGTGGGAGCAGAACCCCTACTTCATACCGGCACTCGAAGCGGTCGGGATCACCGACGTGGGCGACGACGCCTCCAAGGCATACCCCGATCCGCCGGCAACCCAGTTCGGGATCGGCGCCGCCTACACCGGCGGCGAATACGCCCCCGGGGAAACGTTCCTTGAGGGCAAAGCGCAGGTCGTTCCGCGTCACCCGATCAACATCTACTACAACGCCTCAACCGAGGCGCAGGAGGTGGACGAGTACAACACGCTGTATCTGCCACCGTCGCTCGGCGGCGAATGCGTGGCCAGTTCGATCACCACCTGCGAGACGCATCCGGCAAACTTCGCTGAAATCGTCAACAGTGTCGTGTCGGGCATGTTCCAGAACATGATGGGCAACGACCCGCGGCCCAGCTACGTCCACCAGACCAACCTGATGGGAGTACCACCGGCCGGCCCCGCCACCACGGGCACGCCCCCAAATACTCCAGAAACAACAGGCGACGGGTTGCTCTACTCGGTGCTGAACCCGCTCTTGGCCGAGTACAGCCAGTACTTCGCCGCAAGCGCTCCCTACGAACAGCTGACGCTGGGGCAGATCGGTAACCTGCTCGCCGAGCAATCGGCTTGGAAGGCGGCGCTCGCGAGCGGTCAGGTGAGCGGCTACATCGAAGCCAACAAGGTCACGATCGCCAACTCGGGCGCGACGATCAACGTTCCGCTGACAGGCGTACCCGGGGTCGGCTCGCTCTACGGCGGCATCCAGTCCGGCTGGACGAGCGTGACCGGCACGAGCACGCAGACGGCGCCGGCGAGCTGGCCTGAAAACGCGCCTCCCGCTGAAGCTCCGAAGGTCACCGCCAACCCTGCATCGAAGACCGTAACGGCGGGCGAAAGCGCCACGTTCACCGCGGCCGCCTCAGGTGTGCCGGCGCCGACGGTGCAGTGGCAGGTTTCGAGTAACAGCGGCACCACGTGGGCGAGTGACACGACCGATGCGGGCAACACGACGGGCACCCTGACTGTCGCCACGACAACTGTTGCCGAGAGCGGACGCGAGTACCGCGCCGTGTTCACCAACACGGCCGGCTCGGCCACGAGTGCGGCGGCCACGCTCACGGTCAACCCCAAGCCTGAAGCCCCGAAGGTCACGAGCAGCCCGGCATCGAAGACCGTCACGGCGGGCGAAAGCGCGACGTTCACCGCGGCCGCCTCCGGTGTGCCGGCGCCGACGGTGCAGTGGCAACTCTCCACAAACAATGGTGCCACGTGGGCGAGCGACACGAGCGATGCCGGCAACACGACGGGCACGCTGACGGTCGCGGCCACCACTCTCGCCGAGAGCGGTCGCGAGTACCGCGCCGTCTTCAAGAACGCCTCTGGCACGGCGACGAGTACGGCCGCCACGCTGACGGTCAAGGAGCCAGCGCCGGTCGTAACCAGCATCTCGCCGAGTTCCGGTGGCGCGCTGTCGATCGTCACGATCACCGGCAAGAACTTCGCAAGCGTGCAGGCGGTGGATTTCGGCTCGCAGGCCGCCCTCGCGTTGACTCTATCCAGCACCGAGATCATCGCGCTGGCCCCCTCGGGCAGCGGCACGGTGGACGTGACCGTGAAGACCGCGAGCGGAACAAGCGCAACATCGAGTGCCGATCGCTTCACCTACGTCCGTGGGAAGTAGCTCCCTCAGCGCGCGGCGTGGGGGTGCGTTCAGGTACCTGAACGCAAGATGGGGCACCCGGGCCATTGGTGATCTGGCCTTAAGGGATGAGACTCACCTGAGCATGGAGGCAAGTGGATACGACAAGGTAGGATGCCAGCCGAGTGACGCTGGACGGCGTCGCGCGGCGTTGGCCCGGCTCCTGCGCATGGGTGTTTCCGATGGAGGAAAGTCCTCCTCCGGCGAGATGGCGGCCATGAGCGAGCTGGAGACCGAGCTGGCACTCCTGCGTGAGGAAAACGCGCGACTGAAGGTCGAGCGTCATCGCCCGGCCGACGCCGGTCGCGTGATCGAGCGCATGCGCTCGATCAGGCAGGACGCTCCAGCAATGCAGCGGGATGGAGTGACTCCGTCGGGCGCCGATGAGGGTCAAGCGCTCGCGGAGCTTCTCTCTCTGCGCGAAGGCATGATGGACGCCTGCCAGGAGGCTCGGCAGGCGATGCGGGGAATACGCGGCCGGCTGGAGACGCTCACGGGCGAGATCCAGAGCCGAGCGGACGAGCGGGCAATGCCCGAGCGTCCGGCCGCACCCACCGCCGAGGCCGAGGACAGCGAGCCGGGCAGGGCCGACGAAGGATCGTCAGAGCTTGCCCAGAGCGTGGCCTGAGTGGTGACGCAAGTGTCGATCTACAACCAGACGTTCTGTCAAGGAAAGAGGTTTGAGGTGCTGAGGAAACCGATCACGAAGACGATTACGATGCTGATGACGGTCGCTTTGGCGGTCGCACTATCGGCGTCGATCGCCGCCGCGTCGGCGGCCGCAGCCCAACGCATCGATATGAAGGTGCTGGTGCTCGGAACCTCAGCTACTGAGCCGGACTTCGTCTCCTGGCAGACCGCGCTGCAGCGCGAGGGCGTTCCCTACGAAGCGATCGTGACCTCGGCCAGTCACACCCCGATCACGGCCTCAACGCTCTCGGACACGTTGTCCAACGGCACCGAGGAAGCCAAGTACCAAGCAGTGATCGTGTCGGTCGGCGATCTGCCCGTGTGTACGGAAACCTGCACCTCGACGCTCACAGCGACCGAATGGACCGCGCTCGAAGAGTACGAGCAGACCTTCAATGTGCGTCAGATAACAGGGGACATCTTCCCGAGCGCCACATACGGCCTGAACGCCGCGACGTTCACCGGAGAATTCGCTGAAAGTGCCAAGGGAACGCTCACGGGCGAAGGCAAGACAGTCTTCCCCTACCTCAAAGAATCGGTGCCGATGAGCCTCGGTACCTACGGGTACGAAGCTACCCCCCTCACTACCCAAGCGACCGGCGCGAGCTTTACTCCGTTGCTGACGGGCTCGGGTGGCGGTGCGCTTGTTGGCATCTACACGCACGCCAACGGCATCCAGGAAATGGTCGAGAGCTTCGATGAGAACGCCGACCAGATGCAGGCCGAGCTGCTGCGCCACGGCGCGCTCAACTGGGCCACGCGCGGCGTCTACTTCGGTGACCAGCGCAACTACGTAGAGATGGACATCGACGACACGTTCACGCCCGACGATTCGTGGGACACCACCACGCACGAGATCAACTACGACAACGCCGACGCGCTGCGCATCAAACCGGTCGACGTCGAATACGCCGCCAAGTGGCAGGAAGAACACGGCGGCTTCCGAATGGAACAGCTTTTCAACGGCGGCGGCAGCGTCGAATACGCCGAAAACCACGGCGGAGTAGACCCCGTGCTGGCGAAGTTCCAAGAAACAGATCCCGCGACGGGCAAGCCCTACGCGGATTCGTTTGGCTGGCTCAGCCACACCTACGACACCCCCTACATGGATGTCGGCTGTGCGACGCAGAAGTACATAGAAGCCGAGCTCAACGAGAACACCAACTGGGCAGCCGCGGCGGCAGGGGCCACGAAGGGAACCGGCGGCCTCGGCCTGACCGAGACCACCGAACCGGGCCTCTCACTCGGATACGAGAACGCGCACGTGTTCGTGCCGGGCAACCATTCGGGCTTCGCCGACCTGGTGCCGGGCAACCCGGCCACAGTCGATGCGCCCGAATTCGACGCCGACGAAAAGGTTGAAGAAGGCAAAGGCACGTTCGCCGCGGGCAGCTACGAATACGCGATCACCGACGAGTTCGTGGAAGGCGGAGGCGAATCGGCGGCCGACGTGACTAAGCCCTTGGCGGTGGAAGCGGGCGGCGCGGTCACGCTCGAATGGGAGGCGATCTGCCACGCGGCCGCCTACAAGATCTACCGCACCCTCGCCGGCGCGAGCAAATGGTCGCTGATAGGCACAGTTTCAACACCGTTCGACGCCACCCTGCCCGACAACAGTGTCGGCGAAGCGGAATCCTCGACCAGCGTCAAGGGCGGCGGCGAGCTGGAGAAGACCTTTACCGACACCGGTGAAGCCGGCACAGAAGTGCCGGGATGGACCCCGCCCACGACCGAGAACGCGATCGAGTCGGCGTGGGAGCAGAACCCCTACTTCATCCCCGCGCTAGAAGGCGTCGGCGTCACTGACGTCGGCGACGACGCCTCCAAGAACTACCCCGACCCGCCGACCGCTGAATTCGGCATCGGCAAAGCCTACGTGGGGCCCGAATACCAGGCCGGGGAAACGTTCCTGGAGGGCAAAGCGCAGGTCGTGCCGCGCCATCCGATCAACATCTACTACAACGCCTCGACCGAGGCGCAGGAGGTCGACGAGTGGAACACGCTGTTCCTGCCGCCGTCGAAGGGCGGGCAGTGTGAAAACACCGCGACCACGACCTGCGAGGAAAAGGCAGCCACATTCGCCGAAATCATCAAAAGCGTTGTGTCGGGCATGTTCCAGAACATGATGGGTAACGACCCGCGGCCGAGCTACGTCCACCAGACGAACATCATTGGCCAGCCACCGGCCGGCGAACCGACGAACACCACACCGTTGCCCACCACGCCTGAAGCGACCGGGGACGGGCTGCTCTACTCGGTGCTCAACCCGCTGCTGGCTCAGTACAGTGAGTACTTCAACGCGGATGCGCCCTACGAACAGCTGACGCTGGCGGCAATCGGCAACCTGCTGGCCGAGCAGGAGGCTTGGAGTAAGGCCAACGCAAGCCAGGTGAGTGGGTATATCGAAGGTAACCAGGTCACCGTGCTGAACTCGGGTAGCGCGATCAGCACGCCACTGACGGGCGTTACGAGCGTCGGATCGTCATATGGCGGGATTCAGTCCGGCTGGACGACGGCGGCCAGTGGAACAAACAACTACACCGCGGCGACCAGCTGGCCGACGGCGCCGGAAACGGTTGAGCAAGCGCCGCAGGGCAATTGGATAGGTAACTACGGGTCGGCCGGGTATCTGCTGGCCGACTGGGATGGCACGCAGGACATCTCAAACATGCCCGGTGTAACAGCGAGCCTCGTGCAGGGTAGTCGCTACGAGTGGGCCGGCAACACCAGTGGCGTTCAGGCGCTCGAGGGTCCCGATGGTCTTTCGCGTGACGCGGCCACGTACTTCAGTTCAAGCCAGATCGAGGTGCAGCTGAGCTTTACCTCCGCGTACAGCGGAAACCTACACCTGTATGCGGTCGATTGGGACAAACAGAATCGGCGTGAGGCAATCATCGTAAATGACGGTTCCGGTCCCCGCGAAGTCGACCTCAACTCGGATTTCAGCCAGGGCGCGTGGGTGTCGTTCCCAGTCAACGTGTCCGCCGGTGGGACTGTCACAATCCTTGTCAACAAGGTATCCGGCGTCAATGCTGTGCTCTCTGGGGTCTTCCTCGGCAACGAGGGTAGTCCCCCAGCTACCACAGGACAGGAACTGTCCAAAGGTGGCTGGGTTGGGGCACTGGGCTCGGCCGGCTACGACCTCGCCGGATGGGACGGGGCGGCTGGCGACGTGTCCTACATGCCGAACGTGTCTGTGACCCTCGCTCAGGGCGCTCGCTATCAGTGGGCGGTGAACACCACCGACCCGCGTGCACTCTCGGATCCCGGGGAGTTCACACGAAACGCCACCGCCTACACCGGCAATCCGATTCGCATCTTGCTGAACTTCAGTACCGCCTATAGCGGCAATCTGCATCTGTATGCGCTGGATTGGGACAAACAGAACCGACGCGAGCTAGTTACGGTAGACGGCCAGACGGATGTCCTGTCGAGCGATTTCAGCGAGGGCGCGTGGATGTCGTTCCCGATCAGCGTCGCTGCTGGGGGCACCGTAACAATTACGGTCGATAAGACGGCCGGCCTGAACGCCGTTCTGTCCGGAATCTTCCTTGGTGACGCTGGATCGCCGCCGGCAATTCCAGTGACCAACGCGCCACAAGGCACATGGAAGGGCGAAGTCGGCTCTGCGGGCTACCTGCTTCCTGACTGGGATGGGACGCAAGACCTGTCAGACATGCCGGGCGTAAAAGCAAGTCTCGTCGCGGGTGCTCGTTACGAGTGGGCGGCAAACACAAGTGATGTTCGCGCGCTGGAGGGACCGGATGGTCTGACACGCGATGCTGCCACCTATACGGCTAATCAGATCCGTGTCTCGCTGAACTTCAGTTCCGCGTATACAGGCAATCTGCACCTATATGCCCTCGACTGGGATAAACAGAATCGGCGTGAGCTTATGACCGTGGACGGTCAGACAGCTGTGCTGTCGGGCGATTTCAGCCAGGGCGCGTGGGTATCATTCCCGATCAGCGTTGCGGCCGGTGGTACCGTGACAATCACGGTAGACAAGACGGCAGGTATCAACGCTGTGCTATCTGGCATCTTCCTGGGAGACGCTGGCGCGCCTCCAGCAATGACTGTCTCGACCACGCCACAGGGTAGTTGGGTAGGCACATTTGGGTCGACAGGATACGATCTGGCTGGCTGGGAAGGAACGAGCGATCTGTCCAACTTGCCGGCTGGTGTATCGCTGAGCCTTGCTCAGGGTGCTCGCTATAGGTGGGCCGCAAAAACCACCGAAGTGCGCGCGTTGCAAGCACCGACGGGTTCGGTCCGTAACGCAGCCGCCTATACCTACAACGGTCAGGTTCGGGTCGTGCTCAATTTCACCGGAGCCTTCAGCGGAAACGTTGAGCTGTATGCGTTGGATTGGGATAAACAGAGCCGTCGCGAGTTGGTCACGGTGAATGGTCAGACCGCGGCTCTGTCAAGCGAATTTACTCAAGGTGCATGGGTGTCGTTCCCGGTCAGCATCGCGGCCGGTGGGACGGTCACGATCACCGTGGATAAGACGGCAGGTCTCAATGCGGTGCTTTCCGGGATCTTCTTGAACTAGTTGCGGTTCATGCAATCCAAGGACGGAGCGCATATGTACGGATACCGAGCCATGCCGCGATTGGCGGCATGGCTCGGCGGCCTGCTCGGACTCCCGCTACTGCTGCTGGCGCTGACGTGCACCGCACCCCAGGTCGCCACTGCCGCCAGCGGTTGGTGGGTTCCGCCACCTGGATCGACTTGGCAGTGGCAGCTGACCACACCAGTTGAACAGGCGGTGGATGCTCAGGTTTATGACATCGACCTGTTTGAAAACTCCGCGTCTGTCGTGTCTTCGCTGCATACTCAGGGTAGGCACGTGATCTGCTCGCTCGACGCGGGCACGTGGGAGGGTTGGCGTCCGGATGCGGGAGAGTTCCCGGCATCTGTCCTGGGATCCGCCGATCCCGGATGGACAGACGAGCGCTGGCTTGACATTCGTCAGTTGTCCGTCCTTGAGCCGATCATAAAGGCTCGCATGGAAATGTGCAAGCAGAAGGGTTTCGACGGCGTTGAAGTGGACAATGTCGACGGCTACGAAAACAACACTGGCTTTCCGCTCACCGCGGCGGAGCAGCTGACTTATAATGAATGGCTTGCCAGCACTGCCCACTCGCTCGGGCTTTCAATCGGCCTGAAGAACGACACCAAACAGGTTGCCCAGCTGGAGTCGGACTTCGACTTCTCGGTGGACGAGGAATGCTTCGCTTACTCGGAATGTGGTCTGCTTGCGCCGTTTGTAAAAGCTGGCAAGGCTGTCTTTGAGGTCGAGTATTCGCTCGAACCAAGCAAGTTCTGCGCGCAGGCCAACGCACTCGGTTTCATGGCGATGCGGAAGAACCTGGGGCTTGAAGCTTGGAGCGCGCCGTGCTGGCCTCAGGGGGACTGGGTCGGAGCAAAGGGCTCGGCGGGATACGACCTAGCGGGCTGGTACGAGTCCAACGATGTGAGCTACATGCCTGACGCGACCATCGCGCTCGTCAAGGGTGCTCGCTACGAGTGGGCCTCGCAAACCACCGATCCCCGGGCCCTCGAAGGACCAAGTGGATTGACTCGCAGTGCCGCCGCGTACAGCGACGACATGCAGATCGAGCTGCAGCTGCATTTCAGTAAGGCATATAGCGGCGATCTGCATTTGTACGCGGTTGATTGGGACAAACAGGGTCGCCGTGAGACGATCACCGTGGATGGTCAGACGGCGACATTGTCAGGCGACTTCAGTCAGGGTGCGTGGGTGTCGTTCCCGATCAGTGTTGCTGCTGGCGGCACGGTTACGATCACTGTCGTTCGGACCGCCGGTATCAATGCGGTGCTGTCCGGTATCTTCCTTGGCGACTCAGGGCCCCCGCCCGCTATATCCGCCTCGACGTCTCCGCAAGGCAACTGGGTAGGTATCTACGGCTCGAAAGGTTATGATCTGGCGGGTTGGGAAGGCCCTTCGGGCGATCTGCTTAGTTTGCCGAACGTATCGTTGGATCTCGTCGAAGGTGCTCGTTATAGGTGGGCCACCAAAACCGGCGAAGTACGTGCGCTTCAGGCACCGACCGGCCCAGTGCGTAATGCAGCCGCGTATACCGCCCACCAGATTCGGATTTTGCTCAATTTCTCCGCCGCCTATAGCGGTCCGATCGAGTTGTATGCGGTCGATTGGGATAAGCAGGGTCGCCGTGAGACAATCACCGTGGACGGTCAGATGGCGACATTGTCGAGCGATTTCAGTCAGGGTGCGTGGGTATCATTCCCGATCACTGTTGCTGCTGGCGGTACGGTTACGGTCACGGTCGACAAGACCGCCGGTATCAACGCGGTACTCTCAGGCATCTTCCTGGGGTAGCCAGCCGGCGTGGCGCCCGTGGCACCCGCGTCGGCACTGGTTGACACGTGGGATCCTCAGCGGACGGCGATGAGTGACTTTGTCAGTCCCATGAAGGGCTCGCGCTCAATTTTCGAGTCAGGGAAGTAGTGTTGCATTTGGGCTATCCCAATCAGCTCGATGTCGAGTACATACGACAGGGTTTCGTCGCGATTTGCGATGGACCCGTAGTTGCCCATCGGCCATGCGCGCGATACGGTCGTCTTTGCCGCCGGTGGGAGATGCTGGAACCAGGGAAACACCCAGTGAGGCTCAATCGGGAAGTAGCGATACGGCGTCTGTATCCAGTGATGGTCACCTGAGCGACGAACGACGTTCGCAAACTGCTCTCGCCGGAAGTGACCGCCAATATGCTCGATCACTGAGTTGGAGTACACAAGATCGAAGTGCTCGACCGCGAGTGATGTTGGTGGTTCGCACGCATCTCCGACGACGGAGGTGGCCCAGTCCACTTGTGTATCTTGAGCGGTGAGGTTGAGCAGCACAAGTTCCTTGGGCTGTGCTGGTGCGAGCCGCCACGAATCGACAGTGCCACCAAGGTCCAACACGCGCATCTCGGCGAGATCGGGAAAAGTACGCCCTAGCAGTACCCACCGTTGTGTGCGCATCCGTGTGCTGATCGAGCGAGCATCGGATACGTCCCAAATTCGACTCAAGCGTCCCATGATGGTCGATAATAGCTGTGCTTGGAGAGTGCTGTGGGGTCGTGCCGATTACGATCGCACTACTACGCTTTGAGTCTCGACGTGCGTGTTGCTATGCGTGGGTCGGCGGCCCAGGATGCTCGTGTCGCTGCAAGATGCCGGTCGGTGTTGGGGTGTACGGTGACGATAGCGGCTACATCGGCAAAGCCGAGCGTTTCCTCAAGCGATGTGGAGGGTGGGGAGTAGTCACCTGTGGCCGTGGCATTCCTTGGATGCGGCAACATCCAAGCCTGACGACGCAGCAGGAGACGTCAGACCGCCGCACCGCGACTCGCAGACGTCAACGCCGGTCGTACGCTTCTCCGGAACCGGTCGTGAAGGGAAGTAGGCGCACCACGATCCCTCTTGCGACCAGCCAGCCAAATTGAAAGTTCGTAACGAGATAGCGGCGAAACATGCGCCTCGGCTCCTGTAGAAGGCGATATAGCCACTCAAGTCCTAGCCGCTGCCAAGCCCGTGGAGCGCGACGCGTTATACCAGCCACGATGTCGATCGATCCGCCAACGCCCATCGCAAACGGCACATTCAAAGTAGGCCCGTACATGCCCAACCAGTGCTCCTTGCGCGGCGAACTCATCGCTACGAAAAGGATCTGTGCATTGGACTCGCGTATCGTTGTGGCGATATGCGTGCTTTCGTCTTCGGCGAAATATCCATCGTGATACCCAGATATGCGTAGATTTGGGTGCTGTTGACGCAGGCGCGCTACGGCGTCCTCGAGCACCTCTCTACGTGCTCCAAGGATATAAATCCCATAACCCTCGCGTGCGGCAAGTTCGATCAACCCATGCATAAGGTCGATTCCCGCCACGCGCTCAGGCAGTGGGTCTCCCAACAGACGGGAAGCCCACACAACAGACTGTCCGTCGGCGTTGACCAGCGCACAGCGGTTCACGACTTCGCGCATCGTAGGGTCGCCTCGCAGCGTCACCAGCTTGGCGGCATTGATCGACACTTGCTGAGCAAAGCTGCCCTGTTCGATAATCGCCTGGCATCGTGCCAGCGTATCTGCCATGTTCAGGCGGTCGATCGCGCAGTCGAGAATGATCGCCCTGTCGCGTGTTTCAACCGCGTCCTGTGCGTCATTGGGCATGAGCGAAGAGTATCGAACGCTTTGATGGCTCGGAGAACATAGTTGGCCAGGCACGACCAGGTATGATGGCGCTGCTTATGCTGAGTGCGAAAGGCAGCCTGTTTGTTGGAGTGGCCATAACGATGGTCGCGAAACAAGGGGCGACATCGAGATGAGTCGCCAAACGAATGGCCTCATCTTGGCTCCAGGCGCCGGGGCTACATGGCAGAAGATAAGCGGGGTAGTCGTCCTGGTGCTTGTGGCCATTGGCGTTGGCGTGGCCTCTACGACAAGCCAAGGTGTCGAGGTCGTCGGCCTGCTGGTCCTGTTGGCGATGCTGGTTGGGGCCGTCATGTGGTTTGGCCGTGATCCAGTCGGTGTGTTTATCGGGATCTGGCTCATTGAGGTCGCGCAGGCGCCGCTATCGACGGCAGTTGGCTATGACTCGTCTGCTGGCGCCGCGGTCCGCCAGAGTTCGGATGCGATGGTGGTGCTTATTCTCGGACTGGCGATTTGGCGCTCGCTTAGCCACGATAGACAGACGAGCTTGCTACGTGTCGTAGTGCCGGGCTGCCTGTTGCTGCTTTTTGGACTCTTGTCTGCATTTGCAAACCACGCATCAGCCAGCGTTTCGATACAGGGCATGTGGCTTGGCATAAAGTTCTGGACGCTTATCGCAATCGCGGTACTGCTCCCCTGGCATGCACGCGATCCTGATCGCATATACCGTGCCTTGATGTGGAGTGGTCTCGTCGTCGCGTTTTTCGGACTCGTAGAATATTTTGGACACGGTATCGTGGCGAGCACATTGCACACCAACTCGCCTCAAGCGTCGATCGGCAGCTACCGGGCGAACGCGGTGCAGTCGATTCTCTCGTTTCCTGGCGAGTTCAGCCTCTTTATGAGTCTGATGGTGGCTGTGTCAGCTGCGCGCTATATGTCGCGCCGACGTCTTGTGGATCTGTCGTTGTTTCTGTTGTTTACGATTTCAGTGTTTCTCTCGCTTCGTCTCAAGGGCGTGCTCTCGATAGGGGCCGTAATTGTTGTTGTCGCCCTATGTCGTGGGCGCGCCAATCGCTCTAACTTTGTGCCTGCCGTGCTCCTCGGCATATTGCTAGGAATTTTTGCCTTCTCATTTGAGGGCACGATAATATCGCGACAGGTAGAAAGCTACTCATCTAACAGCGGGACGACAGCTCGTGGCGATCTTTATCGGGTGGGGGCAGAGATCGCGGATGAGGATTTTCCGCTGGGCGTAGGATTTGGGCGATTCGCGAGCGATACTTCTCGTACTCACTACAGCACTGTGTATGACGAATATGGTTTGAGTGGAATTTACGGGCTAGAGCGATCGTATCCGAATTACATAGACGACACCACATGGCCCAGTGTCATGGGCGAGACGGGATACGCGGGATTCCTTGCCTATCTGCTCGGCTTGCTGTTGCTTGTGGCGATGCTATATCGACGACTTAAGCTGGCTAACCATGAACTTGCGTGGCTACCATTGGCCGGTCTGTGCGTCATAGCGGTCATGCTAGTGGATTCATTGGGGGATCCGACGTTCTTCGAGTGGAGGGCCGTAACGCTGGCCGCTTTGGTCATCGGGCCGGCACTTGTGGTCAATCGACTACAGAAGAAAGAAGAATCGGACGGTCCTGGGCAACTCGATGATGTTGTCACTTCGGCGCGATCTTAGTTCTGCGTCCTGCCTGCCCGTGCTTCCGAATATATATTTGCGACGATGGTGGCTATGCGCTGATTGGCATAACGCTCGATTCTGGCACGGCCGTTTGATCGAGACGGAGTCTCCAGTAGCTGAAGCAATCCTGTCGCAAGTGCCGCAGCATTGGCGTCCACGATAAACGAAGGCTCGACGCCTTCCAGTTGCTCCCGAACGTCGCCGACCGGCACAGTTATCACAGGAAGGTCACATGCCATGGCCTCCTTCACGACGGTTGGCGAGCCCTCTACGTACGACGTGAGGATCATCGCGTCGGCGGCGTTCATAAACAACGCGACTTCGTCATGGTCGCGTCCATAGATCGGGAGCAGCTCTGCGTCTGGCAACCGATGACGTGCAAGTGTCATCGCCGACGCCGCCAACTCAAAACGCTTCCGCTTGAGGCCTGGGTCGCCGACGAATATGGCGATGGGCGTTGAATCGTGGAGTCCCAGCTCCGAACGGGCGTGCTCACGTGGCACAAGCTTGAAGCGGGTGGGGTCGATACCCATCGCAGCCACGGTGGCGCGGGGCGCTTTGAGTACCTCCTGCATCCTTGGAGAAACCACAATAGCGTGGTCTATCCGACGAGCGAGCAGCTTCGAGAGTTGTTTCTCGACGATCCCAAAGATGCGCCTGTAGGGACCGGCGAAGGAGCGGCCGAGCACGTCGGAGCCGTGGAACGTAACGACTGTCGGTATCGCGCGTTGGGTCGCCGCCACGATCCCGGTAAAGCCATAGTGTGCGTGAATAACGTCGTAGTCATTGCTGGCGAGTTTGGACCTCATTGCGCGCCAGAGATGGATATAGGGCACTATGCCATGACCTTCGGTGACGTGAATGACGTCGCAGTCGACGTCAAGGGATTCGAGTGCGCTCACTTGATCCCTTACCCAGGTGCCAGAGTGCGGGTTGTCGGATGTCGGCCAGACGCGTGTGAGGATGAGAACCTTCATGACAATCTCGCCTCTCTGGCACGGAGCCGCAGGACCACGGCGCCGGCTGCCATTATCAGACCGGCTGCCAAGGCCGCGTACGGCTCCACGAGCCCGATCCCACCCACCCCCATAAGCAGAAGCCCTCCGACGAAATCGTCAAAACGCACATTTAGTCTCACCACTGAGATAATCGCTAGGGCAAGTCCGTTCAGCGCTATTCCCAAAGCACAGCCGAGAAGGATACCGGAGGCTCCATCAGTCGCGCCACCAGCGCAGGCCATCGCTACCGTCAGGAGGAACCCTGGGATGGCTACCGCGGCGGTAATACGTACGTGACCCGAGCCGGCGAGTGCGTTGCCTATTGGCATACCGGCCACCATCGGCCCGAGCCCGAGGAGCAGGACGGCAAATGCTGGTGCAAGCGCTCCGTACGACGGACCGTATAGCGTAGTCACGATAAGGTGCGATGCCATTATCCCTACAACGATGGGGACCATGGCGCCGGTAAAGGTCAAGCGCAATGTGGCGCTCAAATCGCGGGTTTCGTGGGGCCCGCGGACACGCGCATACGTCGCAAACGTAAGGATCGACGCTGCCTGTGGGATAAGCAGGAGGGGCGTGATTAGAGCTAGCAGAGCAGAGACGTGACCAGAGGCGACAGTACCGACGACGATGCCGGCGGCCGCCACGATCGCTGGGAAGCGTGCGACGCTGGCGTACGTGCCCAACATCGCAAAGCCAGCGTAGTTCAAGAGAGGCTTGTTCAGCTTGACTTTCGACGGAATGGGGACACGGCGCGAGATGAGGCGAATAGCTACGCCGACGAAGCAGCCGTAGGCTAGGGCAAAAGACGCGACGGCCCAACTTGAAGCAGTGATGAGCAGAGCCGCGAGGATGGCGTAGAACAGTGCGTCGGTTGCGAACTCCAGCTTGGCGTAGGTCTCGATGCGATTGAGCACAAACAGGAACGACTTGAGGCCAAAGTAGATTGGGTAGATAACGGCGACTGCGCATCCGGCTACCAGCGATGTGGTCGAGACGGGCGCAAGTCCAGCGAGAGCGAGCAGAGGGTACGCGAGAGCACACGCGAGTGACGAGAAGCAAAGCAAGGGGATGCCGCCGCGTGCGCGTGACCATCGCTTCTCGTCGCCATCTCCCTGGCCGGAATGGCGCATCAAGGCAGGTGCCATGCCTGCCATCGTTAGTTGTGCAACGAGCATCGCGACCGAAAACTCGCGAGCCACTTCGCCAAAGTCGACAGCGCTCAAAGTCCGGGCCGCTGCGACGTTGAATAGGAGAGTGGTCGCCCCGCTGCTCGCGATGGCAACCGCAGTTATCGTAAGTCGTCGTACTCGTGGGCGGTCCATGGCGTAAGCGGCTCAGCGCCCCGAGCGCCGTGCCGTGTCATGGAGTAGCGATGGTGGCATACGGTGGCGTGGCCTCATGTGCTGTCCCATGTCAGTCCCTATCGGCTGCGTCATAGCCATAGCGTTAGTCTGCTATCAAGCTCGGCGGGATCGTGCTTCGGGTGTCTTGGCCGCGCGATCCCGTGCCACTATGTGCCAACCAAGCATTATTTGGATACTGAGGCTGACTCTTGCTCGCCGTCGAGCCTCGTCGTAGAGGCACAGATGACGTCTGCCACTCTCGTTGCCGCGTGGCCGTCCCAAAGTGCCGGAGCCGTGACGGTCGTCATCGGACGGCCGAGGTAGCTAGGAATCTCGGCTATGCGGTCCGGGGCGAGGCCGAGCATGGTATTCGTCCCTGCTCGTACCGTGACTGGACGCTCGGTGTTGTCGCGCAGCGTGAAGCAGGGGACGCCGAGGTACGTTGTCTCCTCCTGTACGCCGCCGGAGTCGGTGAGTACGGCGCGGGCGTCTGTCTCGAGAGAGAGGAACTCCAAATAGGACACCGGCTCGCTAAGCACAATGCCCGCTGCTGGCTCGAGGCCCATTTGTTCCATCGTTTTGCGTGTGCGTGGATGCACCGGGAACAGTACGGGCAGCTCGCGACTCAACTCGCCGAGTCGGGCTATCACGTCGGCGAGCAACGGGCCATCCACCAGTGCTGGTCGATGGAGCGTAACGAGCAGGTAGTCGTTTGGTTGGACGCCCAGTTTCACGGAGACGTGGGCGTCCCGAAAGCGGTCATCCATCGCCACAAGTGAGTCGATCATTGTGTTGCCGACGAAGTGCATGCGCGCATCTGCGATGCCCTCCGCTCGAAGGTTCTCGATGGCCTCCTCGGAGTGCAGGAAGAGATATTGCGAGAACTCGTCAGCCACGATTCGATTGATCTCCTCTGGCATCGTCCGGTCGAAGGAACGTAGCCCCGACTCGATGTGCGCCACAGCTATGCCGAGCTTGGCGGCCACGAGCGTGGCCGCCAGCGTCGAGTTGACGTCGCCCGGGACGATGACGAGATCCGGGCGCTCCCCCTGCAGTACAGGCTCGATGCGTTCCATGACGCGGGCTGTTTGCACTGCGTGGCTGGCCGAGCCGACGTCCAGCATGTGGTCGGGCGCGGGCACTCCCAACTCTTCGAGAAAGATGTCCGACATCAGGCGGTCGTAGTGCTGCCCGGTGTGGATGAGGGTGTGATGGGCGCCCGGAAGTCGGTTGCGCATCTCAGAGATGACCGGCGCCATCTTTACAAAGTTCGGTCGAGCGCCGACCACATAGGCGATCCGCATGGCGAACGCAGCCTAGCGGGTGTGCGCGGACAGCGGCTTTGCCGTATCCTTAGCGACCGATATGCGCGCTTTGCGTGTCTGGGGGTGTGTGCTCTATTATTCCGAGCTTCGAAACGCTCTTTGAGCGATCCGCAAGCTGGCGATCTCGACTCCAGGCTCATGGATGTGGCAGGAGAGGCAACCAATGGATATTGAGCAGTCAAATCTAGGCATCGAGCAGATTCTAAGCGTCCTCCGTCGTCGCGCCATCTGGATTGCGCTTTGCTTCGTGCTCGCCACTGGTGCCGCCTACGGATTCTCCAAGCTTGAGACGAAGAAGTACACAGCGACGGCATCCCTTGTCTTCAACAACAACCAGCTGGGTCAGCAGGTCGCCGGGCTGCCGGTGGCGAGCAGCAACAATCAGATCGCCCAGGAGAACACCAATCTCAAGCTTGTCGAGCTTGGCGACATGGCGGCAAAGACGGCCAGTCTGCTTGGTCAGGGGTTGACGAAGACGAAGGTCGACGAAACGCTCACCGTGAGCGCTCAGGGCGAATCGAACATCGTGGACGTTGCGGCTACCGCCACCTCACCGACGCTGGCCGCCGACATCGCGAACACCTACGCGACTGAGTTCGTCACCGAGCAGCAGAACAGCAACCACGCCTACTATGCCGCCGCGCTGGTGCTCGTCAACAAGCAGCTGGCGGCGCTTTCGCCCAAGGAAAAGGCCGGTACCGCGGGGCTCGCCTTGCAGGACCGCGCACAGTCGCTCGGGGTGCTCGCAGAACTTCGCAATGGCAACGTACAAGTAGCGCAGTCCGCTACTGTGCCGACGTCGCCGTCCTCGCCCAAGACCGCCAGAAACACGGCCATAGGGGCTGTGCTCGGCTTGTTGCTTGGCTTGGCTGTGGCGTTTCTACTTGAGCGCTTCGACCGCCGTATCCGGGAGCCGAAGGACCTGGAGGCGGTATACGGTCTGCCGCTGCTCGGCGTCGTTCCGGAAAGCCCTGCCCTCGCGCGCTCCACGCGCAAGGGGGAGTCGGGACGTGCACTGATGCCCAGAGAGGCGGAGGCGTTCCACCTGATTCGGGCACACCTGCGCTATTTCAACGTGGACAAGGAGTTGCGTACGCTCCTGGTGGCCTCCGCCGCTCCTGGTGATGGCAAGACGACTGTTGCCAGGCATTTGGCGAGTGCGGCGGCGCGGATGGGTTCGCGAGTGCTGCTTGTGGACGCCGACCTTCGCCGTCCGACGGTTGCCCAGCAGCTCGACGTGTCCTCGGGGCCAGGTCTCGCCGACGTGCTGATCGGAGCCCTCTCTGTACACGACGCGATCCAAGCGGTTGCCCTTGAGCAGCCGTCGGGGGAGGGAAAGAGTGGACGTACGCTGGACGTGCTTGTGGCAGGTGCTGCTCTTCCTCCCAATCCGGGCGAGCTGATCGAGAGTCGGGCGATGGAGGTCTTGCTCGAGAACGTGAAGTCGGTGTATGACCTGGTCGTGATCGACACACCGCCGCTCACTGCGGTGTCCGACGCGTTCCCGCTGCTGCGTAAGGTTGACGGTGTCGTCATCGTCGGTCGTGTTGGCCGCAACCGCCGCGATATCGCCGAGCGTCTACACCAAACGCTCGCTGGCGCTGGCGCGCCGCTGCTCGGTGTCATCGCCAATGGCTTCAAGGCGACCCATGGCAGCTACGGGTATTCCTACGACTACTCCTATGAGTCCGACGGGCAATCTCGACCCAAACCCGGCGAGAATCTCGCCTCGCCCAACGGTGTCGCGTCTTCCTCTACGGAAGCGGACGTGCCAGCGTCCAAGCTATGACAAGTCGCGTCCGATCTACCGGATGAGCCGCGTCGCTAACGACTACCAGGGAGCAGAGGGCGAGCAGTATTACGCATACCAGTCGGGCGCGAACTCTGAACGTAAGCAGTTCGAGACTTGGAAGTTCGAAAAGTACATCTCGCTGACGGACACGGTCGTGGACTTCGGGTGTGGCGCCGGGTTGATGCTCAAGTATTTGACGGCGGCCGAGAAGCTCGGTATCGAGGTGAATCCCACTGCTCGCGCGGACGCGACGCGTCACGGTATCGACACCGTAAGCTCCGCGAGCGACATCGCTGACGGGTTCGCTGACGTTGTCATCTCCAATCACGCCCTAGAGCACACGATCCGCCCTCTGGATGAACTAGAAGCCCTCAGGCGTATCCTCAAGCCGACAGGCAAGCTCGTTATCTGCGTACCCTTCGACGACTGGAGAATGCACCGGAGATTCACGGTCGATACGCGGGAGCCAAACCATCATCTATACACATGGTCACCTCTCTTGCTGCGCAATTTGCTCAACGAGGCTGGATACACGGTGCACGAGTCTCGGATCGTTCGGTTTACCTGGCCGCCATTTACTACTCGGGTTGGGGAATTGGGGGTCGGTGTATTCCGCCTAGCTGGTGCTGTCGCGGCATTTGCCCGCCAAAGTAGGCAGGTCATTGCGGTCGCGACACCCGCCTAAACCAACGTAGCTAGCGGAGCGATCTAGTCGGTAGCCGTCGAGTGGTGTTTGGCGATGGAAAGATGGGGCATACGCGCAACGTGCTAATCGTGGGCGCGACTCCTGCCTGGCCTGTGCGGATGCCACCAAAACAACCGCTCCCGCAGCGTGCTGCTGAGTTGCTTTGCTGCTTCGTTCCGATCCGCTGTTCACGCCATGAACGCCAATATGAGCCATATGGCGGATAGTTTGAAAGATATACACAACAGTACTCTTTGGTTTTGCGCGGCTGCTAGTGCGCCAACCATGCCTTGGAACGGAGTCTGGGATGAATACACGTACCGCCAATCGTGGCTCTATCGGGAGGGCGTTGTGTCTCGCCATCGTAGCCCTCTGTCTGCTGGTTCCGAGTGCCGCGTTCGCGAGTGAACCGGCTTTCACGCCCGCGCCCGGTTCGCCGCTTGCCTCCGCGATCGGTGGACGCTCGAGCATCGCATTCAGTCCCGGCGGTGGGCTGCTTGCCTCGGGCACCAGCATGTTCTCGGTGGGCCCGGCAGGTGCGCTCACGCCCGTTGGCGGCGTCGCGCCCGACCCCTACGCCGGCGCGGTCGCGTTCAATCCCAGTGGAGCGCTCCTTGCCGCGGCCGATGAAGAAGGCAGCACGCCCGGCGGCGGCCACACCGTCTCGATGTTCTCGGTCGGCTCCTCTGGCGCGCTAACCGCAGTGTCCGGTTCGCCGTTTCCGGTTGGCTACAAGCCAACGTCAGTCTCCTTCAGTCCCAGCGGCAGTCTGCTTGCGGTTACTGCCGGTCTGTTGAGCGGGCCCGGCACCGATGGTCCCGATGAGCTGTACGTGTTCGACGTGAGCCCCTCCGGCGAACTCACGCCCGCTTCCGGCTCGCCCTACAGCGTTAGCGCCAGTCAGGTCGTGTTCAGTCCGGCGGGCGGACTGCTCGCTGCGGTCAATGTTGGCAGTGGAGTGACGATGTTCTCGGTTAGCGGCTCGGGTGTGCTCAGCAAGGTGTCGGGTTCGCCATTCCATGCGTTCGGCGCCGCCCCGAGCGCGGCCGCGTTCTCCTCCGCTGGCAACTACCTGGCGACTTCCAATTTCAGCGGTGGAGTCACGATGTACTCGGTGGGCGCCTCCGGGACGCTCACTCCGGTCGGGAGTGGTCCGTTCGATCCCAAACTGGAGAGCAACACGGTCGCGTTCGGTCCGGGTGGCAATACCGTCGCCGCCACCCAAAACGACGGGCAGGGAGTAACGGCCTTCTCGGTCGGCGCAGGCGGTGTGCTCACCGTTCTTTCGGGCTCGCCG
Organism: uncultured Solirubrobacterales bacterium; assembly: GCA_963776985.1. Lineage (GTDB taxonomy): Bacteria > Actinomycetota > Thermoleophilia > Solirubrobacterales > Solirubrobacteraceae > Palsa-744. Next base: position 972,549 of record CAVZOV010000004.1, on the reverse strand, counting down.
TTTGCAACCTCAGCGCCCGCCACGAGCGTCGCGTTCAGCTCGACTGGGCTGCTTGCCACCCAGAATCTTGGCACCGAACTCACGGTGCTCGTCCCGTCCTCGACCTCCAGCTCCACGACCTGGGCCGGCGCCTTCGGTAAAGATGGCTACGACCTCGCAGCTTGGAGCGGACAGAGCGATCTCAGCGATATGCCTGGCGTATCCGTCACGCTCGTGAAAGGCACCCGCTATGTGTGGAGCGCCAACACCAGCGACACTCGTGCGCTACCGAGCCCAGACGGTCTGACGCGCACCGCGGCGACTTATTACGACTCCACCCAGATCCAGGTCAAGCTTGGCTTCAAAGCCGCCTATACCGGCAACCTGCGTCTCTACGCGGTTGACTGGGATTCGAAAGGTCGCGAGGAGGAAATCTCGGTCGGCGGTCGTTCTGTCGTCTTCAGCGGCCAAAACTGGGGCGCTTTCCCTCGAGGCGAGTGGGCGATCTTCCCGATCAGCGTCGCCGCGGGTGAAAGCATCACTATCACCGTCACCCGCGACGCTGGTGTCAACGCGGTCCTCTCGGGCATTTTCCTCGGCGACGAAGGTCCGCCGCCGGCGGTGCCGACGAGCAACGCCCCGCAGGGCAATTGGGTAGGAGTGTATGGATCGGCGGGCTATCTTTTGCCAGATTGGAGCGGCACCCAGGATCTCTCCGACCTGCCGAGCGCGACCGCGACGCTGCAACAGGGCAGCCGCTACCGGTGGGCATCGAACACCTCCGATATACGCGCGCTGAGCGACCCGGGCGACAGCACACGAGTAGCTTCCGCCTATACCGACAAAAGCCAGATTCGCCTGCAGCTGAGCTTCAAAGCCGCCTACACCGGGAGCTTGGAGCTATACGCGCTGGACTGGGATAAACAGGGCAGACGCGAGACGATCACCGTGAACGGTGAAACCGCTCTCTTGTCGAGCGACTTCAGTCAGGGCGCGTGGGTGTCGTTCCCGATCAGTGTTCCCGCCGGCGGCACCGTGTCGATCGTGGTCAACCGCACCGCCGGCATCAACGCCGTGCTCTCGGGAATCTTCCTCGGCGGCGCGGGCGCGCCGCCATCAACACCCGTCAGCAAGGTGCCCCAGGGCAACTGGGTCGGAGCCTACGGTTCGGCTGGCTACGCGCTGGCCGCATGGGGCGGCACCTCGGATCTGCTCTCGCTGCCAAGCGCGACCCTTAGCCTGGAATCGGGCGGTCGCTACCGGTGGGCGGCGTCCACCGCGGACATCCGCGCACTTCAGAGCCCCGAAGCCAGTACTCGTGTCGCCGCAGCGTATTCAAGCCCCACCCAGATCCTTGTGAAACTCGCCTTCACGAGCGCCTACACCGGCAACGTCGAGCTATACGCGCTGGACTGGGACAAACAGGGCAGGCGCGAGACAGTCACCGTAGACGGTCAAACCGCGCTGCTGTCCAGCGACTTCAGCGAAGGTGCATGGATGTCCTTCCCTGTGTCGGTCGTGGCCGGGGAAAGCGTGCAGATCGTCGTCGATCGCACCGCTGGCATCAACGCCGTGCTCTCGGGCATTTTCCTGAACTGACCCGTCGCATCGGCTCGGTCCGTCGGCGTGGTGAATTGCGCGCGGCCTGTGTGGGTGCGCTCATAACACCGCCCTCACAAGTAAGAAGTTATCTGATCTGATAACACATGGTTGTGAAGACGTCGCTCGAAGACGTACTGGAGAAGGCGTGCTCGGCGAACTCGGAGGCGGCTGAGGTGATCGAAACGCTCATCGACCGTGGCTCGCTCTCGGACCTGGCGCTTACTCACGGTCGCGATTCGGCACAACCCTCGGGGGCCCGCCGCGCGCACCGCCGAGACCATCGCCGGCTGGGGCGAGCACTACGGTGTCGATGCTCTGATGAGCAGAGCAGTCCGCGGCGCGCGCGAGGATGTCACTCAGCGAGGACGGGCCGAGTATGCAGCGCGGATTCGCCACTGGCGCAAGGAGTGCGGGATGACACTGCGTCAGTTCGCCGCGGCGGCCGGCACTTCGGCTTCGCGACTGTCCGACTACGAGAACGCAAAGGTCGCCCCGACAACCGACGTCCTCGCTCGGCTCGGCCACGTCGCCGAAGTGCACGCGCGCTCGACGAACTAGCGTTGCAGACCGCTAGTGCCGCTTGCTCGCTGTGCACCCACTAACCCGCACCAAGCCAGCCAGGTGCACGACCGCGCCGTTGTGGGCGACCAGTTCGACCGGCATCGACATGCTCGCCGGCACACGCTCCTGCGTGCGCACCGTGGTGTGAGTCGTGCGTCCGTGCTCGCGGTGCACGACCTTGCGCTCGACCGTCGCGGTCGTGCTCTGCGCGCACAGGTTGGTGTTGGCGCTGAGCAGCGAGTGCGTTCCCTGTGGCAGGGTCAGCTGTAGGCTTTCCATCGGCACGTCGGGAATCGCGTCGAACGCAACGCTTGCGCGACCGGCGTTCTCGATCGTCGTCGCACCGCCCAGCTCGAGCACCACGCCATCACCCTGCAGCACCACCACCGGGGATGGAAACGCTTCGCGGCCGTGCGCGATGAAATACACCGGCCCGCTGAGTCGGCCCGCGAGCACCGGTGTCTGTGCGCTCGCGCCTCCCACCACCGAAGTGCTTGGACAGGCCGCCGGGTTGGCGTCGAATGTCCTTGCCGGGCAGGCGCCCTGAAGTGTCGTCAACCTCGTCGGAAGCTGCTTTGGTAGCGCAACCCTGATCTGGGCCAGGTTCGCGTCTCTGCCAGGGCTAGCCTTGCCGAGGCCGAGTGACAGATCGAGGCTAGCGCCGCCGGCGAAGCTCGTGTGCCCGCTCGTCTGTGCCGCGAGCTTCGGCTTGAACGCGAGCGTCGCACAGTACCCGGCGGCATAGGGGTTCGACACTTCCGCCCTTTCACCCTGGGTTGAGAGCACTGTCGCAGTCACCCTCTCCGCTGCGCAATTGGTCGGGTTGAAAATGAACCCCGGTCGGTCGAGGTTCAGCGTCACGCGTTGTATGTGAAGCGGCACCCCGAGCACGATTTGCGGGATCGGGTCGCTTGTAACGGTCAGCGCCCCTGTTTGCGGGTCGATGTTCACGCGCGCGCGGATCGTGAGCGTTCCGAGGTTCAGCGGTCCGGCCACTGCGCTTGTGATGATCGCCAGCCCGTATGGGGCGCCGTCGTATGCAGCTGTGAGGTACACAGTTCCCGGTAGGTAAAGCGGCGCCGGGCCGGTCCCAGTCGCGACCTCCGAGTCACCCACGCGCGAGGATTCCGGGCAGAGGCCGGCGCTCGCGAGTTCTTCGGAGCATGGCACAACGCTCGCGAGCATCGCCGACAGTCCCGGCGGGGCGTGCAGCTGTAGTGCGGCGATATACGGTTCGCCGGCGTTCCTGGACACGGTTGTCGTAAACGGGCTGAACGCGCCGCCCTCGACATCGAAGCTTCCCGCAAGGAATCCCGGATCGAACCGCTGTGGGTCTTCACAGCCAGTCACTTCGTAGAAGGACGAGGGCGCCGCTTCAGCAGTGTATGGCGCACTCCAAGCACGCAACAGCGAGGTCGTGGTCGCCGGTCCGCAGCTTGCGGGATTGGCGAGCAGCGCGCGTTCCCCGCCAAACAGGTGCAGGCTCAGTTCGCCGATCGGCACCTGCGGGCTTTCCAGTAGTCGCACCGTCAGTTGGCCGGTCGCGGCGTTGGCCTGCACGCTGGCCGCGAGCTTGATCAACACGCCTTCGCCGCGTTTGCTGTTCGTGCCTGCTCCGAGTTCCACATACAGTCGATACAGGTTGCCGTCGGTCGCATCATGTTCGGTGCATGGGCTCTGGCTCGCTCCGCCGCATCCTGGCGTCGCGAGATACACGTGGCCTTCGATTGGATGGGCCAGCAGCGGTGTGCTCGCTTCGGCAGTGCCCACGATCGATTCTTTGGGGCAGTGTCCGGGCGCGAGTTCGGGTTCTTCGGGGCCAAGTCCGACTTGAGGCACTTCTTCGCCGATCCCCACTTCGCCGGGTTTTAGCGGTTCGCCGTTGGCGTTGACTCCGGTGGGGATGTCGATACCGTTGGGACCGCTCGCGTCGCACGAACGCATCCCTGCGGCGACCGCCGGGTTGATCGCCATGCCTGTTGGCAGCGTCACGGTCGCGTCACGCAGATCGGGCGCCGCGCGCTCGTTCTCTTCGAACTGGTGCATCTTGAGGTCCAGGTCGATGCCCACCGGTTCCTGTGCGCGGGTCGTTTCGGGTCTTACCGATACTTCCGGAGAGAACGTGAGTTGTTCGCAACCGCTCATCGGCGCCAGCGTGGACCGGGCTTGCACGTATCGTCCCGGTTGCTGCCAGGAGTCGCTCCACGCGAGCGTCGTCGGCCCTTCGCCGGTGCAGCTGCCGGGCATCGTAAGGAACGGGATCGCTTCCTCGCCGCTTGCCACCCCGCCGCCGTTACAGCTCCATCCGGGGCCCAACCCGCCGATGCAGGAAAGGCCGCGCTGGGCGTCATGGGCGGACGCCGTCGGCGTACCCCAAAGCGTCATTTCAAGGCTCGTGAGGTGCAGCGGTGGCAGCCCGCTCAGCAAGCTCGACAGGTTGAGCACGGGGAGTCCCCTGCCTACGATCGCGAGGCTGTAGCCCTGCGGGGTGCGCACCATGCGCCCGTTCAGCAGCACTCGGCCGAAATCCGGCGCTTCGAGCCCCAGCTCGGCGGGCTCGCCGGTATAGGGGGTCACGTCAACAATCTCGCCGAGCACCGCGAGCTGGCTTTCCCTGTCACCGAATCGAAACACAAAGGTACCCACTTGCGTATCGGTTGGGCAGTGTTCCAGCTGTCCCGGGCAGCGCGTCACCGCGTTTGGGTTGGCCAGCAGGCCCGGCGGCAAATCTACGATCACATCCTTTGGATCGCCGCTCGCTACGGTGTTCCCGCCGATCTGATCGGTGGTGAACTGCACAGTGCTTGTCAGCGCAAACGGATGGCCCTCCGCCTGGTCGAACAGGTACGGTTCTCCGGGCGACTGCGGCGAGGGCCCCTGCTCGGTCGTCTGCAGCGAGAAGGAGGCGATCCCAAACGGGTTCGTTTCGTCGGCCTGTGCGCTCGTCGCGACGCACGCTGCGCAGACGATCGCCGCCATGGCGAGCGCCGCGAGCCGCCCGGCACGTCTGTGCGTCTCAGGGCGCACAGCCGAGGTCACTTCGCCGCCCCCGCCGCGGGGCAGGGCACCCGGTAGACGACCGTACTGTGCGTGCCGTCGGCGAACGCGAGCTTCGCGCCGAACGGGTAGCCGCCGGCCGGACACGTGCGGGGGACCTTCATACCGAGCGGGCGATAGGAGATCGTCTTACCGGCCACCCGGCGATGGTAGGTCAGGCCCTGCGGGCCGAGACTGGAGGAGAAGGTCTGCAGCGCCAGGTCGGGGCCTTCGGGCCAGGTTTGCACGAGCGGAATCGAGGTGTCGAGGCTTTCTCCGAAAGGCGCCGCGTCTTCTTCCAGGACGCTCGGCAGCACCAGTGCACCGAACACTGGCTGCTGTGCGCGCACATAGAAGAGGATTTCGATGCGATTTTCGCCAGGCGCCCCCAGCAGCGCATCGACCGTGGCGGTCTCGTGCACCAGCTGAGACCCGACGGGCACGACGGCACTGGCCTTGCCGAGTCCGATCAGCGCATTGCCCGAGCATCCGGTCGGGCCAGTAGCGATTAGGCTCGCCGGTAGGCAGTTGCTCTGCCCGAGCGTGCTCGATGCGAGGCCCATGCCCGCGGGCATCCGCAACTCCAGGGCGGTCACCGGCTCCGGCGCGGAGTCGCCCGTGCCGCCGATGTGCAGCGCGATCTCGATGGTCGTGCCCGAGCCAGGGTGCTCGGGTCGAAACGCCACCTTCAAGCTGGCAGGTGGCGTGGCGCCTGCCGTGTCGGTGAGGCTGACAGCGCGACCCGCACGCGTCGTGGCATCGGCGTTCACCGCCAGCGCCAAGCACGCGCAACCGGCGAGCGCGACCGCGATCGGTCCAGCAAAGCGCATCGACTCCTCCTCGGCGAGCTAGTAGCTCGCCGAGCCGCTCGTCACGACCCACATCTTCAGCGTGACGCGATTGAACCCGCCGTTGAAGGCGAGTTGTCCGGAAGCATGTCTGTATGTGCCTGTACCGCGCGTGATTTTCAGCGTTCCGTGAAAGGTGCCGCCCGCCCCCGACTCGATGAAGTCCGCGTCGGCGCTTGCGGTGATTGTGCCGCCTTTCAGGAGGATGCTTACCACCGCCGCGATGTGTTTGGCATGGATCGTGACGCCGGCGGTGATGGGCACGTTATAGGTACCGTTCGCGTGACCGCTCTCGGAAACTTCCGAGCCGGGTATTTCTTTGCTACTGGTTTCCAGGTGCGCGGTCTCCGACAGCGACACGATCCTTGCGTCTTTGGCCGCCGCGTGACTGTTGGCGCCAAGCGCCTGGGCGGGCATTGTGCAGCTGGTGAGCGCGAGCACGAGCGCACAGATCGGGATCGACGCTCGCGTCGCGATCCTTTTAGAGATACAGCCCATTCTGTCCTCCCTCACACGATTCCAATTGCGGGCACGTAAGCCAACGACCAGGTGTGGCCAAGTGTTTCTGACTCCATGCACCCAATCCCCATTCGGTTTGCCTCGACGCAACAGAGGGCTATGGCGCCCCTGTCCCGCCGATGCCCCTCCAATCATACATTCCAAATGGCGATCTGTGTGCCAACAAGTCGGCGCTTGCCGGGTTGGCCTTCCGATGGCTCCTGGCATCCGGAGCCGATCCGGAGTTTTACTTATGGGCGGCGCGCGAGCGCGTTAGCAAGACTCTGCGCGCCAACCTCCCTGGCCCGACCGTGGCTGTCCATGTCCGTTCGCGCCGTTGCGGACTCGCCGTTGCGGACTGATACGCAACCGGCGCACGCCACCGACAAGACTCCCCACAGCGACAAAGCTCCTCGCAACGCCGCGACTTTCGCGCGTTTGTAGGGTTAGCAGGAGGTATGAGGGGGAACATGGCCAGCGTGAGACCGGGTGAGCGACCGCATCAGACCCGCGGAGCGTTGTTGGCGCTCGCCCGCCGCGCTGCGCTTGCCGCACTGCTAGCGGCCTTGGCGACGATCACGCTGGGTGCGGCTGCTGAGGCCGCCGCGCCGCCCGCTCCGGGCGCCTCCACAGACGGTGTCTCGAGTGTGAGTGCCTCCTCGGCGGTGCTCCACGGCGCAGTCAACCCGAAAGGTCAGATCACAAGCTACGTGTTCCAGTACGGCACCACCACTGCCTATGGAGCGCAAACCGCGCCGGCGTCGGCCGGCAGCGGCACCTCGACGACCGACGTGACCCAGACGCTCAGCGGGCTACAGCCCTACACCACCTACCACTACCGCATTCTCGCCAGCGGGCCGGGGGGTGCGACCGCTGGCGGCGGGCGCACGTTCACGACCGCCAAGGTGCCGCTGTCGCTGCAAATCGCGGGCGTGCCCAACCCGGTTCCATACGGCGAGCCGTTCGCGGTGCAGGGCACGCTCTCGGGCACCGGTGCGGCCGGTCGCGCCGTGGCGCTGCAGATCAACCCGTTCCCGTATCTCGCCGGCTTTAAGGCCTACGGCAACCCAGAGTTGACCAGCTCGAGCGGAAGCTTCTCCTTCCCGGTGCTCGGCCTGCTGGAAAACGCTCAGCTGCGCGTCGTCACAACCGCCTCGCCGTACCTATCGAGCCCCGTGGTGCCCGAGGGAGTCGCCGTGCGGGTGACCTTCCACGCGCGTCGCGTACATCGCCGCCGCCGTGGACGGTTCGTCCGCTTCTACGGCACGATCTCACCGGCCGAGGTGGGTGCCAGCGTCGGCTTTCAGTGGATTCGCCCCGGTGCGCCCTCGCTGAACCAGGGTGGTACGTTCGCCACCTTCGCCGGCACGGGCAGCTCACGCTTTAGTGCGGTCGTTCGCATCCGCCACCGCGGGCTCTATGAGGCGCTGGTCGTGGTCAAAGACGGTTCGCACGTGTCCGCCTATAGCGCTCCCGTGCAGATTCCCTGAGCGGGGGGACGCGCGCCGGGCCCGCGTCGTCGCCGAGTGCCAGCGCCGGCATCGTAGGCTCAGCCGAGCGCCGCAGCCCGGACGGCGTGCTCGCGCAAGCTGGAGCGACACTAGCGCTGGGCTATCACTGCCACACTCGCACCCAATCGACGAGCATCCGCGCAGGGAACTTGGTGGAACTGTTTGGTGGGCCCGGCCAGTTTCCGCCCACGGCAAGATTCAGCAACAGGAAGAAAGGATGATCGAAGGGCCAGTCCGCTCCCGTCGGGAGCTGGGATCGCGTGATCGTCTCGTACGCGACGCCGTCGAGCAGGAAGCTGATCCGTTCGGGGGCCCATTCCATCCCATACACGTGGAAGCCGTCTGACAGCGGTGTGGGCGATTCCGCCTTGCCGCCGATTCCTTTTGGCGCGAACGGCCATGGAGCATGTAGGGTGCCGTGCGCGGCGTTTGGTGTTGAACCGAGCACCTCCATCACGTCGATCTCGCCACACCCAGGCCAGGTTTTTGCGCTGTTGTAGGCTTCGCCACCGAGCATCCAGAAGGCTGGCCACATCCCCTGTCCCGCCGGGACCTGGATGCGCGCCTCGACCAGGCCGTACTGGAACTGGAACTTGTGCAGCGTTTGCAGCCGAGCCGAGGTGTATTGCCTGGCGATACCGTCGGAGCCCGTATAGCTTTCGCTGCGGGCCGTGATTACCAGGTCGCCCTTCCCGTCGAGCGAGGCGTTTTGAGGCCTGGAGGTGTAGGACTCGAGCTCTTCGTTGCCCCAGCCGTTCCCGCCGGTATCAAAACCCCAGCTATTAGAGTCGGGGCTGCTTCCCGCCGGCCCTTCAAATTCTTCGGACCAGATCAAGCGCCGATGGGGGCCCGTGGCCTTGAATGCCGTGCTTTTCTCGTGTGTCGCCTTGGGATGTCGGCGGCTTCGATGTCTGGTACGCCGCCCTTGCCGAGCGACAGTCCGACGGTGCGAGGCGTGACGGGAGTGAGCCGGTCTGCCCGCGGGAGTAGCGGCCGCGGGCGTGATGGCCACCAGCCCGACCAGCATCGACACGCACAAGATCCATTTGAGCGAGCCTCTTAGCATTGTCTTTCTATCGCCACAAGCAGGTTCGTGCTTGAGTTTTCCCACACGATGACCTTGTACCCGACCAGGTCGATTTTAAGACGCTGGCGCTATCGCATCGTGAACTCCGAGTTCGCTACCGACTATCGTGATGTGGCTGATGCCCAACGCGGGCCAGCAACGTCTCGATCACGCGCTCGACCGCGGTTCCAATCGGCTCTTGGCCAGATTGCAACACGAGTTCGGGGTTGGTGGGCACCTCATACGGTGCGTCCACACCTGTCAGGCCAGTTAGCTCGCCCGCGCGTGCGCGCGCGTACAGGCCCTTTGGGTCACGCTGCTCGCACAGCTGCAGCGACGCTTCCACAAACACTTCGAGGAAGGGCAATCCGGCGGCAGCGTGCAGAGCCGACGCGGCTTCCCGGTCCCGGGCGTAGGGGCTTACCAGGCTCACGATCGCGAGGGTGCCGGACTCGGCCAGCAGCCTCGCGACATGTGCGGTGCGGCGCACGTTCTCGCTGCGCGCGACGTCGTCGAAGCCGAGATCGCCGTTGAGCCCGTGGCGAAGGTTGTCGCCGTCAAGCAGAAACGCGGGGCGCCCAGCCGTTACCAGGCGCTCCTCCAGCGCGCTGGCGACTGTCGACTTTCCCGCCGCCGGCAGCCCGGTGAACCAGATCGTGGCGCCGAAGTGCCCGAGCGACTCCCAGCGCTGCTCACGGGTCAGAGCGGTGCGCTGCCAGCGCACATTGGGACTGTGGGCGCCCGGTCCGTGCTGGAAACCGCTATCGGCGAGCTTGGCGTCCTGCGCCTTTGGCTCTATGTTTGGAGGCCCTCCGGCGAGGATGCCTCCATTGTTGGCGATCGGCCAGGCTGCCACTTGCTACCCCCTTTATATGTGGCCATTGTGTAGGCTCCACCATTCGGGAGCCCGGCACGCATCGGGGCCCCCGCGCGTTCCTTCGGCTATGGATCGTACAGGGATGAACTGAACATATGCCTCTAGATCCTTCCGAAGCCCGCCCGCGGGCGCCAGTCGATGTTTCAGTTGTGCTTTGCGCCTACACCGAGCGGCGCTGGGACGATCTGCTCGCGGCCGTCAAATCGGTCCAAGAGCAATCGGTCGCGGCGCGGGAGATCATCGTCGTAATCGACAGCAACCCGGAGCTGTTGGCGCGGCTTCGCGCGGCGGTGCCCGACGTCATTTCAGAGGAAAACAGCGGCGGTCGCGGGGCCGGCGGAGCCCGCAACAGCGGGGTGGCGCTTGCAAGTGGCTCGATAGTCGCGTTTCTCGACGATGACGCGATTGCCACGTCGCAATGGATCGAGAAGGCCATGGTCGCTTTCTCCGATCAGCGAGTCCTCGGAGTCGGCGGCACGATCGAGCCGATCTGGGAGGGAGGGCGTCCACGCTGGATGGCCGAGGAGTTCTATTGGACCGTTGGCTGCACCTATCCTGGGCTGCCCACCGAACCCGCGCCGATCCGCAATCTGATCGCCACAAACATGTTCGTGCGCAGGGCTGCGTTCCTTGAGCTGGGCGGTTTTCGTGCCGGCTTTGGCAAGAAGGGAGCACGATCGGGAACCGAGGAGACAGACCTGTGTATAAGGGGCGGCCAACGCTGGCCAGAGGGCATCTGGTTGTATGATCCGGCCGTCTCCGTTCGGCACAGGGTTCCGCGCGGCCGCTCGCGTCTGAGATATTTCATATCGCGCTGTTATGACGAGGGCGTAGCAAAGGCTTCGATCGTGGAGTTCGTAGGGGGGCAAGATGGCTTGGCGGCCGAGCGCTTCTACACGGCTCGCACGCTTCCCAAGGGATTTGCGCAGGGGCTAAGGGCGGCCAGCGTCGGCCGCGACGCGAGCGGTGCTGCCCGCAGCATCTCAATCGTGATAGGGCTCACCGCCACGGTTGCCGGCTACCTGCTGGGCGAGGCGACGCTTCGTCGTGAGCGTTCACCGATGAACGAACGCGCTGGGCTGGCCGAGGGGCTGAGGCTCTCCACCGGTGCAACGGGCAGTGGGGTGCTGGTCGTTGGGTCCGGGACCCACTTCATCAGCGGCGTTAGCCATTACACGCGCTACGTCGCGGTGGCGCTAGCCGAGCGTACGCCCGTATCGGTGATTCTGATGCGCAGGTTGATCCCGCGGGCGCTGTATCCAGGGCGAGCACGGGTTGGCGACGACACCCTCACTGACGAGGACTACCCACCCGAGATACAGGTCTTCGACGGGGTTGACTGGTACTGGCTTCCCTCCATGCTGGGAGCGCTGCGTTTGCTGCGTCGCAGCCGACCCGAGGCGCTGTTGTTCCAGTGGTGGACGGGAGCCGTACTTCATTCCTACCTGTTGCTAGCCCTTGCGGCGCGTCTGCAGGGTGCTCGGATCATCATCGAGATCCACGAGATACAGGACACCGGCGAGGCGGGGATGGCGCCGGCGCGCTCCTATGTGAGACGCTTTGGGCGGCTACTGATGCGCATGGCCGATGCCTACATCGTGCATTCCGAGTTCGATCGCGTGGCGCTCGGCATGAGCTTTGAAACCAACGAGCGTCCGGTACGGGTCGTGCGACACGGACCCTACTCTCACTACGCCGTTGCGGAGTCCGCGCCTTTGCGAACGGCGCCGCAGGACATGTGCAACATCCTTTTCTTCGGAACCATCCGCCCCTACAAGGGGCTGGAGGATCTGGTGCTCGCCTTTGAGATGCTTGCCCAGGAGGATGAGCACTGCTGGCTTACGGTCGTTGGCGAGACATGGGAAGACTGGACTCGACCGATCGAAATGATCGAGGCGTCCAGCTATAGCGACAGGATCACGCTGGTCAACCACTACGTTCCGGATGCCGAGGTCAGCCGTTGGTTTGCCGGCGCCGACGTCGTGTCGCTGCCCTATCGCCGTTCCTCGGCAAGCGGACCGCTTCATCTAACGATGGATGCGGGTCTTCCCGTCGTGGTGAGCGACGTGGGTGGCCTCGGCGAGGCCACCCAGGGGTATGCCGGTGCCGTGCTTGTCCCCGCCGCCGATCCGGACGCTTTGCACGACGGCCTGCGTGAGGCAATGCTGTTACGCGATCGACGTTTCGAGGATGCCGGCTCTTGGACCGACAACGCCGATGCCGTCCTCGAGCAGCTTAAGCAGCTCAACTCCCATGCGTGAGTCATCTGCGCCAGCTGCCGTGTGCAAAAGCGCGGCCAGGCCTTTGGGCACCACGCTCCGTGTGGGCTCCTGAGTCTCAGTCGCCGCGGATCACATTGTTCAGACCCAGCCTGCGCGCCCGCACGACGCCCTCGGCGTAGCGGAGCGGTCCATGCATGATGCCCTTGCGGTGCGCCCGCAACAGTTCCGCGCGAGAGGCGCCCGCGTCCTCGTCGTTCGCCTGCTGCCCGTCGATTGAAGCCCCCCCGCGCCTGCGCGAGGCAAGTGCTATCGGTAGAGATCTCGCAGCCGCCGCATAGAAGCGTGGGTCGCTTGTCAGCGCCTTGGTCATGATTGCGCCGAGACCGACGCCATAGCTGAATACCTGTCCGCGTAGACCCTCGCCATCCTTGCGATGTTCGTGCCAGCAAAGCGAGCGAGGCTCATACACGAGCCTGCCGCCTTGCAGGATCGCCGTACTCAATGCATATATGTCCTCGCCTCCACCGGTGGGACTCCCGGCACCGAGCGCCGGATCGAAGCCGCCGGCCGCGAGCAGCTCCTCACGCCGGAAGGCCATGCTGTTGCCACCTCCAAAGAGATCGCCCAGGTACGGGTAGAGCAGCGGTCGCGCAGCCCGTCCGCTGCACAGATCGTATGTGCGGCGCTCCATCCCCTTGGAGAAGCCTCCATACTGCTCGAAGCGCTTCTGCGCTTCGCTTTCGAGTTCCAGCGGCAGCACCATGCCGCACGCGGCTGTCACGCCCGGCTCGGCGAACGGCGACAGCAGCCATTCGAGCCAGTCTGCATCCACAACCACGTCATCGTCGGTGAAAGCCACGACGTCTGCTTCTGTCGCCCTGATCCCGCGGTTGCGAGCCACCGATAGTCCCACGCGCGGCTCACTCACATAACGTACACGCGCGTCGTCTGCGGCTATCGTCTTCACCGTGTGCAAGGCCTCGCCGCTGTGTGGTCGATTGTCAACCACCACAACCTCAAGATCGCTGCGGCGCTGGGTGAGTAGCGAGCGCAGACAGCGTCCCAGCCGCTCCTCTTGACCAACGGTGCAAAGGATCACGGCTACGGTTGCCTCGGGCCGCCGTGGACTGCCACCCGAACATGCATTTGCCGGTGAACGCTGTCCCTCCAGGAGCGCATCGGGGGCCATCGGCATCGGGGTACAGCGAAAGCGCTGTACATGCCGGCGGATCTCCTCAGCCGTCGATCGCCATATCTCCTCGGCCATATCCTCCGCGGATATCGCGGTGAGGTCGCGCTCGACATGCACGACCCCAAGCGGGTCGCCGTGCAAGCGGACCAGCGCCAAGCCGTCGCGGTGATCTACGCTCCACGCGCGCCCGTCTGGAGACCTCGGTACGGTCGATCTCTCCAAGTCCACCACCCCGATGGATGTTGGTCCCAGATGTTTGAACGCGGTGGTCGGAAGATAACCGTTGGTAAGGGCCCGCGACATTCTGCCGCTGGCCCGATGCCCCCCTTGTCGATCCTCGTCCATTTGCGTCCTCGCGCCAATCCTACACCAGCTGCTAGCTTGGGTACCTCGCGTCGGCTTGCAAAATCGCTCGCAAAGGCCTCACGCGTGCGCCATGAGCTAGCCTCCTTCGACTGCGATATGGATCAGTGAATACAACTTCCACCGCCGCGGCGCAGGACGCGCAGGTGGGCACCGGCGAGGTTCCTCCCGCGCTTGACGAAGGGGCTATATCAGGCTTTCTGCACCTCGTTAGGCGCGCCGGCGTCGTGCTTGTGGTTCAGGTCGTTGGCGCCGGCGCCACCTATGGTGTCCAGGTGCTGCTGGCACGCCTGCTCGGAGCATCCCAGTACGGCGTGTACGCATATGTCCTCGTCTGGGTGGGCTTTGCCTCTCTGATCGCGGGGCTTGGGTTTCCAGCAGCCAGCATTCGCTTTCTTCCCGCGTACCGCATCAAGCAGGACTGGCCTCGGTTTCACGGTTTTGTACGCGCGACATCGCGACTCACATTCGCGACGGCCATCGCAATGACCCTCTGCGCGTTGGGAGCCGCCGAGGTGCTTCACGCCTTTGTGGGACTTGCGCATCCGTCTGCCCTCGTGCTCGGGGCACTGCTCGTACCGGCGTTTGCCGGCTCCATGCTATACACGGAAATCGCGCGCTCGAGCGGTCGTGTCGGTGCCGCCTTCGTCCCAAGCCTGATAGCGCGACCGGTATTGATCGGGATCGGCGTCGCGGCTCTTTCCGGACTGCATGGTGGCCTCTCCACGAGCGCCGCTCTCGTGGCCTCGCTGATCGCCTGCTACCTCGTACTGGTTGTCCAGTACCTACTCACGCGTCATCTGTTTGAAGCTCACAAGACGGTGGACAATCACGTGGTGGAGTTGCGAGAGTGGTTTGGGGTGGGGGTGACGCTACTCGCCGCCGGTGCATTCACCGTCACTCTGTTGCAGGTTGACATCGTGATCGTGGGTGCGCTGCGCGGTTCGCGCGATGCGGGAATCTACGCCGCGGCGAGCAAGACGGCATCGCTGGTTGCCTTCGTGATTCTGGCCGTCAACGCGGTTGCCGCTCCGCAATTCGCATCCCTGTGGGCGCTGGGGCGGGTCGATGACCTGCAACGCCTCGTGACCAAGCTTGCGGGTGTGATCTTCTGGCCGTCGCTGGCCATCTCCGTCGGCATTGCGGCCCTCTCGGGGTGGCTGCTCGGTCTCTTTGGCCCCGAATTTCACGATGCTCGCACGGCGCTGCTCATCCTGCTGGTCGGCCAAATCGTCAATGCCGCGGCGGGATCGGTCGGCTATTTGCTGACGCTCACCGGCCACCACCGCGAGGCAACGAGAGCGCTTGGCCTTAGTGCTGTCGCATGTATATTGCTCGCTATCGGAGGGGTGTTGGCGTTTGGTCTGCTCGGTGCCGCTCTGGGCTCGACAATGGGGTTTGTACTGTGGAACGGGTGGCTGTATTGGCTGGTAGTTCGCAAGGTGGGAATCCATGCGTCGGTCTTGAGCGCGATTCGCATGCCGAGCAGAACCGGCCGTAATTGAGCAGCCCCACAATTGCGTGTTGTCTATGATCGCGCCTGGTCTATGATCCATCGCATGGAAGGCTCTCCGTGAAGATACTTTACGTAGGCGGTTACTCCCGCAGCGGTAGCACCCTGCTTGGCCGCGTGCTTGGCGAGGCGCAGGACACGGTATTCGTTGGTGAGACCCGCTTTCTGTGGAGCAGAGGACTCATCGATAACGTTAAGTGCGGCTGTGGAGAGCCCTTCCGCTCATGTCCCTTTTGGAGCGCGGTGGGGGAGGACGCCTTCGGCGGCTGGGATCGGGTGGACGCGCGGTCGCTGGTGGAGATCGATCGCGTCACGAACCTGATCGCGGCGTTGCCCTTCTATTGGCTGCCATGGCTGCGACCGCGCTTGAGGGATACAATCGACAATTACGTCGACCAGCTCACGTCGCTGTATGCGGCAATAGCTCGTGTCTCGGGTGCAAAGACGATAATCGAGATCAGCAAGGATCCGACATTTGCCTGTCTCCTAATGCGCATGCCGGGTTCAGATGTGCGCGTTCTTCACCTCGTGCGCGATAGTCGCGCCGTTGCTTACTCCTGGACTCGCAAGCGCCGTGAGCCGAGCCCAATCGGAGGACAGGAGTTCATGGATCAGGTCAGCCCGGCGCGTACGGCGAGGAGTTGGGTGACGTGGAATACGGCGTTTCATGCGTTTTCGGTTGCGCGTTCTCCCTACCTCAAGCTTACCTACGAGAGCTTTATCGCCGATCCTCGTGGGGTGCTGCGCAAGCTCAGCTCCTTTGCGGATGAGGAGCTCCTCCTGCCCGAGTCGCAACTGACGGACACCGAAGTAAAGCTCAGCGACCATCACATATTCTCGGGCAACCCGATGCGCACCGCTAAGGGTTGGCTCCCGTTGCGCCTCGACAATGAGTGGCAAACACGGCTGTCGGGCGCTCAACTCGCGAAGGTGACGACGATCACGCTGCCGCTGTTGCTGCTTTATGGCTATCCGGTCGTTACATCGGCGAGCAGGACAGGTGGTGCGGCGACGGATACGGGCAATTCCGGCTGAGGCGCTCCATAGGCCGTGGTGAGCCTCGCACGGCAATAACGCCGAGAGGCTATTGCCAGACGCGTACCCAGTCGACCAGCATCTGCGCTGGGAACTGAGTGGAGGCATTTGGCGAGCCCGGCCATTCGCCGCCGACGGCGATGTCCAGCAGCAGGAAGAACGGGTGCTTGAACGGCCACGCCGACCCGGCTGGCAGGTCGGCCGGGGTGACGGTCTTGTACACCTCGCCGTCCAGCGCGAAGCTGATTCTTTCAGGTTCCCATTCCACGCTGTAGGTGTGAAAGCCGGCCGAGAGGGGTGTGGCCGATTCGTCCTGTCCCTGCACGCCTGTCGGAGCCCACGACCAGGGGGCGTGCAGCGTCCCGTTGACGATGTTTGGTTCGGAGCCAAGCACCTCCATCGTGTCGATCTCGCCGCACGCGGGCCAGTTTTCCTGCTCGTAGGCTTCCTGGCCGAGCATCCAGAACTGCGCTACCAGCCCCTGTCCTGCCGGTACCCGTATACGAGCTTCCGCCACTCCATATTGGAACCGGAAGGTACTGAGTGTTTGCAGCCTCGCCGAGGTGTAATCGCGCGTGATCCGATCCGCGCCTGTGTATTTTTCCTCGCGGGCCGTTATCGCCAGATCGCCCTGCCCGTCGAGCTCGGCATTGGCCGGCCGTGAGGTGTAGGTCTCAAGCTCTTCGTTTCCCCAGCCGTCACCGCCCGTGTCGAAGCTCCATTGTGCGCCCGGAGAGGCGCCGGCGGGCCCGTTGAATTCGTCGGAGAAGACCAGTTTCCTCGAGCCGAGTGGGGCCGGTTCGGGCGTTGGCTCTTTCGTGGTCGGCTCTTCGGGTGACTGCGGCTGGGTTGGATCTTCGGGTGTTTGACTCTTGGCTGGTGCTTCGGGCATATCAGGATCCGTGGGGTCAGCGGGCGTCTGGGGCTCCGACGTCAGCGATTCGCGGGGAAGCACTTCGGAGATAGGGTATGTCGGGACGGCCGACCCGGGAACGGACAATGGAGGAGCGACCGTGGCGAAATCGCTGGTGTGTCCCGGTTTCGCGACGACTTTCGGCCTCATATGTGTCGCTGAGGTGCCCTTGAGCTTGCGCGTCCGGTGTCGAGCGGCGGCGCGATGACGGTGGCGACTGGTGTGCGGAGAGCGAGCGCGAGGCGCATGACGCTCGACGGCAAACCCGCTAACGGGTGCGCTCAGCGCGAATATCGCCACCGCCAAGCAGCCGCATACCGCTGCATGAGCGAATCGGCGTGTGGAGCCGTAGCGCGCCATCGGCTTTGATATCGATCAGGACCACATGGCTGTTGAGCCCTCCGTAGGAACGTGGACGCATGGCAATCGGGACGCGGAGCCACCTGTTGGCGCGATCAGCGCTCGCGTAGAAACCCAAGGAGCAGCGGAAGGACTGCCAGGCAGATGACCGCGTTGGCTGCGAGCCAGGCCGCCGCAACCCCGTCAATCCCGTGAGCGTGCGCAAGCGGGATCGCCGAGCCGAGCACGAGCACGAGCAGCGTAAGCTCGACCAATCCGAGGCGCAGACCGCGTGTCTGGGCTCGCGAGACGGCAGAGAACAAGGCGATGACCGCGCGGAACACGCTCCCACATAGCAGCAGCCGTAGCGCCGTCGCACCATGTTCGGCATAGGCATGGCCGAAGGGCAGCATCACCAGCGGCGCGGCCAGCGCCAGGATCGCGGCGAGGGGCATCAGGAACGCCAGCACGCGGCGGGCGAAGAGCCTGGTAAGGGTTTGCAGGCTCTCGTGCGAGAGTGTCGCCTCGACGACCAGCGAGCTGCAGGCGCTGTAGGCGAACGTGTCAAATGCCAGCACAATCGTAAACGGCATCGCGAAGTAGGCGCTCTGGTGCGCGCCGAGGATCGCGATCACAAGCAGCGGCAACACGGTCAGCGTTGCCTGGGTAAAGACCGACGCCAGGTAGTCCTGGGCGAGAAAGCGCGCCACTCGCCTGGGCCCGATACGCGCAATCGAGGATTCGCCGACGACGCCGGTTCGGTGTGCGGGGATTGCCCGCTTGAACACGAGTAGGTTGACCGGAAGTAGCAGCAGTGCCATCGGCAGGACCCATGCGAGGTACACCCCATTGACAGCGCCGGCCGCTAGTAGGACAGGCAACGCCACAAGCTTGAGCACCCCGAACACGCTGTTCTTGACAGGCACCAATGGCGCTTGGCGCGTCGCCGTGAGCGCAGCGTCCTGCAGGGCGAAAAGTCCCCACAGCGCGAGCGCGGCTACGAAGCCGACGGCGAGCGCTGTTTCCCCGCTCATGTAGCTCAATTCATGGGACAGCTGGGGGGCGGCAATCACAAACACGCTTCCAACCAGAAGCGCGGCAGCGCCCGTCAATCCATACACGATGCCCAGGGCCCGCGCGCTGCGTCCCCCGAGATCGGGCAGGAAGCGAGCGATGCCATTGCCCATGTTCAACTGACACACGGTCGAAAGCTCGATCATCACCGAGATCAGCACAGTGTCGCGACCGATCTCGACTGTCGTGTAGAGCCGCGCGGCGGCCACCCAGAACGCCATCCCGAGCACTGATGTGACGGCGGTGTTGGCGAGCAGGCTGTAGGCGCTGCGCAGCAGGTGGTGAGATAGGTGCGCGGACTCAGCCGCGTATTGGCGGCCGGCAGCCATACGGACTAATAGAGCCTCTCGGGGTTGCTCTGAAGAAGCGTCCATTTGCGGGATTTGGCACGGCGACGCTCGCGGAGCTTCGCACGATGGCTCCTTGCCGGCTTCCCTGCATGCGGAGTCCTCCAAACAAAGACGTATTTACCCGTAGGCGCCTGCGGTTTCACCAGGCTGAGGTTGGCCAGGGTGTTTATGTGGTTCCCGGTGGAGGTCGGAGCCGTTTTGTTTGGCTCAATGAGTTCGTAAATCTGTACATCTTTGTTGGCGTACCAAAGTTTAAAGTGCGGCGACCGCGCTACTGCCGCCTCCAGGTGCGCCAGCGCCCCCTGCGGTGTTATGTGTAGTGTCTGGGCAAAAGCGGTCTCCTCCTTGGCGAACGCGATATATCCATAGTTCGAATATTCTTCGATTCTATATATGACCCTTCGCACATCGGCGGCTCCCAGTTGCCGGCTCTGAAAGACGGGGTTGCTCAAGAGGTTCGGGTCGGCATCGCCTTCCGGCCCTTTGAACTCATTGTAGGTACCGCCATACTTGTACGGAAATCCAGGAGCAGCGAGCACCAGGACGGACCCGGGTCGCGCGTGATAGTAGAACCATTCGCTCGCTTTGACTTCGGCTGCCGAGACGATATTTAGCTCTTCGGCGCCGAGAAATGACGGGACGAAAAAGGTTGTGCAAACTATCGCCGCGACCGTTGTCAGGGCCCACTTCAGGCGTTGGCGATCTATGGTGGCCAATCCCCAGGATATGAGTCCCGCGCACCAGGGGCTCGAAAACAAGATCACGCGGAGAGATGCCTCGCCGCCATAGTTCTGCCCAAATATCACGGCAAACGGCGATGCGGCCAGGACTACGATCGGCAACGCACGCACAAATAGTCCGCGTCGCAGCAGGCGAATCGCACCGCACAAGGCACCCAGGAACAGGCATGCGACGAGCAGCAGCTCGTTATGAGTGGCAAAAGAAACTCCGGCCGAGGGAGTTTGGGTGTATCTGGCGACATGTAGGTTGTTGAAAGGATCGATACTGGTAAAGAGGCCATAGTTGCGCTGAATGAAGCTAAGGTTGGGCAGCAGATAGGCGAGTGCGGTGGCAGCCATCGCAAATACCACCCACCATGGGCGTAGGACGCCCGTCAACATCAGCAGACCGATGCTGGCGATCAGCATGTACGGCGTCAGCTGGTGACTTGCGACAATCACGGCATTGAGAATCAGGACCGCCGCGATGGCCACCCACCTGGGCCATCTCGCGCTGCGGTCTATCTGTGGGGGCAGCTGCGTCACCCGTCCAAGGCGCTCTATCAGCCGCACGGTTCGCGCGGAATACTTGCCCTCGACTCGCAGATGACGCAGTGCGACCAGAACGAGCGCAAGCCCGAGAACGTATGCGAAAGCCTGGGGTGAATAATAGGTCTGTCCGACCCAGTTCGTGAGGACGAAGAAGAGCCCCGCCCCGGTCGCGATACGGATATTGCGTGTAACCGCCCTCACGACCGCCATCACGAGAACGAGATCTAGGAGCAAAAAGAAACACTCAGCCCAATTCGCATATGTCTCAGGATTGGGACTACCGGAGACGCGTGAATACACGGCCCCCAACGCGAAGAAACCTGGCCAGCGATTGTAAATATCGATTTTCGTGTTGACTTTGCCGTGCGCCTCCAAATACCGCACAACCCCGATGTGCTTGTACACCCAGGCATAGTGCGGTTGTGCGGATAGCACCGGCACCGTGCCGTAAAGGACGATTGCGACGAGGATCACATAGGCGACCATCGCCAACCCGCTGGTGTGCCTGATCGCGATAACCGTGCCGGCGCCAATGACCGCCAGCGCGAGGCTCAGATACCACGTTGCCGGCAGTGCCGGTGGCAAGCCGTAGTCGCCCAGGTTGGAGACGTTTACGTGGATCAGCGACAACCTCCAGAGCACGAGTGCGACGATGCCCGGCAGCGAAAGGGCGAAGACACGCAATCGCGGGTGCGCCGGCGTAGGATGTCCAGTCTGTTGTCCTGGGCCGTGCTCGAGCCTCGCCGCTTGAGAGATCGTGCTCATGGTGCGACTGCCCGCCGGCGCTCTGGGTCCTGCGCGCGTCGCGCGCGGGTGTATGCGAACGGTCCCGCGATCAGCCCGCGTATCTCCGCCATGACAGGCTCCTGAGCGAGGCCGGTTCGCGACCCCATGCGACTGGAGCGGGCACCCAGCACGCCGAGGTGGCGCATACCCTGCGGCAGCCGGCGCAGCACGTCGAGCGCGGTCGCGCGCGAGGACATGTACTTGAAGAGGTAAGCCGAGAGCGATCTGCCGTAACCGTACATCTGCCGGCGCAGATCGTCAGCTTCGGAGCGGTGCTCGTGCCAGACCAGCGCCGCGGGCTCGTAGGCGATCGCGTATCCGGCGAGGATGAAGCGAACGAAGACATCGAAGTCCTCGCCCCCATAGCAGGGCGAGCCGGCGCCGAGGCTTTCGTCGAAGCCGCCGATCTCGCGCAGCAGCTCGGTGCGCACGGCAAAGTTGGCTCCGGTGCCAAACGATCCGGCGGCGTAGGGGTGAAGAGCCTTGCCGGCCGGCCCATGGTTGAGGTCGTACACCCCCGGCTCGCAGTTCGATGACCACCCGACGCGCCCGTCGAAATATCGCTCTACCGGTAGCTCAAGTGAGGCGCTGGCAACCAGACCCGTGACGCAGCCCACATCCGAGCGGCGCCCGAAGCCTCGCAACAGACCCCTCACCCACAACGGATCGACGCGCACGTCGTCGTCTGTGTAGGCGATTATCTCGCTTGTGCTTTGCGCCAGTCCGCGGTTGCGTGCGTGCGATAGGCCCGGCAAGGGCTCGCGCACGTAGCGAAAGCGCGAGTCTGCTTCCGTCAGCGTCCCCACCAGCTCGCGCGTGTCGTCGTTCGTGGGTGCGTTATCGACGACTATGAACTCCAGCGCATCGTGCTCCAGCCGACCCAGCGAATCCAGGCAGCTCGGGAGGATGTGTGCCCGATCGCGTGTGCATACGACAACGGATACCGATGACTTCTCACCCCGCCCGGTGTCCGGGCTGTACCCGTTGAGTGTCGCCTGTGCGGATTGCTGGCGAGCCAGCGTGGCCTTTACGGCAGCGCTTAGATCGCGCTCGACCGCGTGCAGCACGGTGGCATGACTCAACGGCTCGCTTCCCAGCTCGACGGTTACGAAGCCAACGGGCTCCCCTTCGACCCGTATGAGCAGGCGCGCCTGCTCATACGGTCGTCCCGCGGCGGTGGTTGGTCGCGGAGGGAGTTTAAACGCGCGATTTAGCTCAAACTCGCCGCTGAACACGATCTTGTCACGCGTGCCCTGTCGTGTGGACATGTTTGCCGACCGCTTCGCGCTCACGAGGATTCCCTGACCCTCGCAACGCCGCGAGCTAGATCGACGGCGAGCATCGCGCAAGCCACTGCCCCAAGTGCCACCGCCAGGCCCACGGGGTGCCACCACCCACTCCACACCATTGTCAGCGCGCCGAGGGCCTCGATCGAGAAACCGAGCCCGACAGCGAGTCCGAAGGCCTCGAGCGGATCCTCGACCGGGAGCAATGTGAGCAGGGCACAGCCGGGAATCAAGCATGCTGCTGCCAGCAGAAGTAGTAGGCGCGCCGCACCATGCGTGTCCAGGAGGCACGCCGCGACCGTCGCGGCGGCGAGCAGAAGCAGAAGCCCGTCCGCGGTTACCCGCCCGACCGGGCCGGCCGGCCAGCCCGGTCGCACATCGCTCGTGGCCGCCTCTTGGGAAGCGATTCCAGTCTGCTCGTCGCCGCTGCGACGCGGTTCGGCGAGCGGACTCATCGCGACACCTCCAGGCGACTCGCCAGGTATGCCATCGGCCCATACAGCGCGCCGACCCGCTCAAGGCGAGTGAGGCTCTTTGGAAACCGCGGTCCTCGTGCAGTGTTCTTCCTCGACGCCGCGCTGGTGTAGTAGTGGATCGCCTTGGGCGCACGCGAGATCATCCCCCAGCGGTGAGGGCCTGAGAGCAGGTGCTTGGTCAACATTGCGCCGAGCGCGACGCCGTAGTCGAAAGCGCGGCGTCGTAGGTGAGCGTGGGCGCTGGGATGACGATGCCACACTATCGCGCGCGGTTCGTAGGCCAGCTCGCTGCCGGCGTTCAGCACGCGAATGCAGATGTCAAGATCCTCGCAGCCGCGCGCGCGGGTGCCGGTGCCCAAAACAGGGTCGAATCCGCCCAGATCGCGCAGCGCCGCGGTCCTGAATGCCATATTGGCACCCGAGCCAAAATATCCCGCCGTGTAGGGAAACAGCGGTTGGTCGGGGGGAGGGTCGGCAAGCGAATAGACCCGTGGCGCGAAGCCCTTCGCATAGCCGGCAAAGCGCTCTACCAGCAATTGCGTCGGAGTCTCAAGCTCGAGCGGAACGATCAGCCCGGTGACGCAGCTGGCGTGCGGTGTCGCCGCGAACGCGGCGCGGATGGCGGGCAGCCACGATGGGTCCACGACGACGTCGTCATCGGTGAAGGCGACCAGCTCGCCGCTTGCGGCGCGTAGCCCGGCATTGCGAGCACAGGCCAGCCCGGGTCGAGTTTCCTCGACATAGCGGATGTGCTTCTCACCGGCGAACCGTTCTTCCAGCGTTCGCTTTACCGTCGAGCGATCTGGACGGTTCTCGACCACGATCGTCTCATACGGTCCGCTCGCGGCCGACAGGATCGCCTCCACGCAGCCAACGACCGCCTCGGGGTTTGCGCAGGTGGCCACAACGATGCTCACCAGCGTCTGCCTCTCGCCAGCCGACGTGGTGCCGTTCGTTACTCCAGCGCCTTGCGCGAGGTTGTCGGTGGGGTTGGCGGTGACACCCGTGGCTGGGACGGTCGCACCGGCGGCCAGCGCACGCAACGACACGGTGCCGTTGGTCGCCACCGGAAGGACGGTCCAGCCGAGTGGGTATCCGCTCTCGAGCACGAGCCCCAGCAGCTGACGATAGGCAGCGCCGTCTCTACCACGCGGCAGCGTCAGCTCGTGAAGGTTGGAGTCGAGGTCGATCGCGCGTACAGCAACAGGCACGTGTCCGTCCAGGCACTCGGTGGACGTCTCGTGGAGAGCTATTGCCGGAGCGCTCGCTGGTGCGCTCAATGCCACGATCCCGCTCCCAGGCCGAGTCGGCGCTTGAACCGACGCGTGACGCGGTAGCCGCGGGTGCGCAGTCGCTCGCGATGCCAGGCACGGGGAATGCCGTTGCCAGCGAGCACCTGCGCGATCCGCTCGGCGCTGGTGTCGGCGCTGACGGTGAACCGTGCAAGTGCCCAGGGGTCGTCGCCGCGATGCGATAGCGCGTTCTTGACGGCCGCGGCCGAGCTAAAGCCGGCATCGATGACCGCCTCGCGCACGCGCCTGTCGTATGCCCCGAAGGGATAGGCAAAAGCGTCGACCGTGCGTCCGATCGTCTCCTGGAGGGCTTCCTTGCTTCCTGACACCTCTCGCTCTATTTCGAGCAAGCCAAGCTCGTCCAGGGCGGGGTGGGTGACCGTGTGTGCGCCCAGCTCGACCATCTCCGGCCACTCAGCCAATCGTGCGAGCTGCTCGCCGCGGATCATCGAGCCGGTATCGACCTGACCGGTGGTCACATACACGCCGGCACGCAGCTGCGAAGCGCACAGCAGCTCGACAGCATCGAGCGTGTCGTCGTAGGCGTCGTCGAAGGTGATCGCCACCGTATGCTCGGCAAGTGGTCGCTCGCCACGCAATCCGGCGGCTATCTCCCCCACCGTGACAGGCGTGCGTCCACTGTCGAGAATTGCCTCGATGTGCGAGGCGAACTGTTCGCGAGTGACCGCAAGCGGGTCGCCGTTGGCGCTTGCGGTCACTCCGTGATAGAGCAACACCGGGATGGCTTGCGAACTCATCGCGACTGGGCGATTGCAGCGGTGAGCGTGCCGTGTGCGCGGTACGCGGATGGGCTGTTGTGTGCCCTCGTCAACTCGCCTCGACGGGCGCCGCCTCCATACCGTCGGCCATCGCGTGCTGGTGGACGTCCGCCAGCGCATGTCGACTGGCCGGCATCTCGGCGACACGACGCAAGCGCTCGCGCACGATCGTGCGCAGCACCCGTCCACCGTCGCGGAACGTGCGCAGGTTGCTTTGCCCATACATGCGGTCGCGCTCGAAGCTCGGCACCTCGCGGATGTCAAGCCCCGCACGCGCGACCCTGATGTTTATGAGCGTCTCCACCTCAAAGCCGGTGCAGTCGACGTTCATCGCGCCCAGGCAATGTCGCCAGAAGGCGTTGTAGCCGTAACACAGGTCTGAGTAGGAAGTACGGAAGAGAACGTTTACGAGGCCGTTGAGCGCACGGTTGCCGACTCGTCGCAGCTGAGTGATGTCCGAGCTTCCACCGCCGTCGCGAAAGCGGGAGCCCTTCGCGAAGTCGGCTCCCTCCACCAGCGCTTTTACGAATGCGGGGATCTCAGACGGGTCGGCCGACCCGTCTGCGTCCAGCATCACAAGGATGTCTCCAGTGGCCGCCTCGAAGCCGCAGCGCAGCGCATCGCCCTTGCCGCGATGCTGTTGCAGCACGATCTTTGCGTCCGGGCGCAACTTGCGCGTCACGTCGAGCGTGTCATCTGTGGAAAACCCGTCCACGACGATCACCTCGTGAAGCGATCGCGGCAGTTTGGCAAAGACGTGCGGAAGGTTCTTGGCCTCGTTGAGCGTCGGAATGATGACGCTCACACGCGGTGACTGGGCCGAGACGCGACTCCCCGGCTCCGTCTGACGCTCGCGGCCTTTACGGTCGATGATCGGCGCCCTCGGGCGAGGCTGAGGCTCGGGAGCTTCACCGGAGATCGATCCCACTTCGCCTCTCCTCGACCCAAAGGAAAGCTCTTCATCGCTGAAGCCAAGCTCTGCACCCACTGACGGTGTGTCCTCGAGACTGCTCATCATCGGTCGTCCTTTAGTCGCTTCCATGCAACCCTCCCACCCGATATGTATTGCCCGATGTCGAGGAGTACGTGATTGGCCCCTTCGCTTCTCAAGCCAATTCGCGCGTTCACGACATTGCCAACTCCCACCGCGAGATGGCCCCCAAATTCCATTCTTTCGTCACGACTATGTCTGCCGGTCGCCTCACCAGCGCGACTTGAGCGGCACCCTACCAAAGCTGGACGAATATGTGAAGGAACTGCTTACGATTTTAAATCGGTTCAAGTCAATGGGATTTCAGTTCGTGAGTGCAAAAGTCTGTTCCAATAATGGGTGTTTCAGGTTCGAATTAGTACGACATGACTCGTTCAGATGAGGCTGAGTCGGGGACTGAGTCGAAAAGACTTGACGCATTGTTCAAGCCAGTGAAATCTTCAGGTGCGCAGGCGGCTCGAGCGCAGGTAAGAAACAACGGCCTGGACCCCGGCCGGCGGATGGCCTGGTGGGCCGCCGTGGGCGGAATGTCTAGCGGCGCGCTAGTAGCGTCGACCGCTCCCCGCATCCACGTAGGCGAGCCGGGCGCCCTGGCTCACCCGGATGTCAGGTCACAAAAGACAAAGCCGTCGCGCTCCACGACCTCGCCTGTTGCGCACGTGACCGGTCGCGAGAAGATCGGACCGGCGTGGACGAAGGTATGGAACTCGCCGTTCTCTCCACACGGGTCTACGCCCGCTGGTAGATCTGCAAGCAGATGCTCATCGTAGGCGCGCCCCGCGAAGGAGGCGTCGAGCACGCGCGGATCCAGGCAGGCGATGTACGCCTGGAAGCCGGCCGCGATGAACTCGCGGGCCAGGGCGGCTGTGTCGCGTCCCCACAGCGGGAAGACACCGCGCCTGCCGTTCGCGCTGAGCCGCTCCTCGCGGTAGGCACGGATGTCTTCGAGAAACAGATCGCCGAAGGCGACGGCCTCGACCTCGGACAGAGGCGGTGAGGCGAACGCCTGCGCCATGCGCGCCTCATAAACCTCGTTGACACATCCTGGCGGGATGCGAATCTCGACGAGCGGGATGCCGACCGCGTTGGCCTGCCTGGCAAGTAGCTCGCGACGAACACCGTGCATGCTGATGCGCTCGTAGGTATCGGTGACCGTGGTGATGAGTGCCCCCGGTTCGACCCCTTCGCGGCGCAGGTCCCACAGCGCCAGCGCCGAGTCCTTGCCGCCGCTCCAGGAGAGTGCTGTTTGGACGGTCATGGCCGGAGCCTACCCCGTTTGTGACGAGGATCTCCCACGGGCGGAAGGACGCCGCCCAGAAACAGCTGATCGGGCTGACGCGCTGGATCATGCTCCTCACGATCCAGGTTGTCGTCGTGACCCTGCTAGCCCTGCTAGCGAAATGAGCTACCCCTCAAGCGAGTGCTGAAGCGCCTCGAGCACCCGCACCACGCGCAGCCCGCTATGGCCATCCGAGCGCGGTGCACTCCCCTCGCGGATGCAGCGCACGAAATGCTCGCACTCCAGGCGCAGCGGCTCGGCGTTGGCCAGGCGCGGGGAGAACGACTCGCCGGCGCGTGTTATGTACTCGCCCCAGGAGCTCGCGTCCTCGTCGAAGCCCTTGTCGTACACGGTCAGCTTGCGCTCGATTTGCATGTCGTCGAACGTCGCCATACGTCGCGATCCCACGACCGTGATGCGCCGCTCCTTGTGGGGGTCGAGCCAGGAGAGGTGCAGGTGGGCGACCTGGCCGCTTGGGAAGCGCAGGTAGCAGAACACCACGTCCTGTACGCCATCGCGTACATAGCACTCGCCATGTGCGGAGCACTCGACTGGCTCCTCGCCGATCAGGTGCAGCACGACCGACACGTCGTGCGCGCCGAGGCTCCACAGTGCGTTCTCCTCGGCGCGCAGCTTGCCGAGATTCACACGATTGCCATACACGTAGTAGAGCGAGCCCAGCTCGCCGCTGTCCACCAGCTCCTTCAGGCGCGTCACGGCCGGGTGATACTCCAGCAAGTGGCCCACCATCAGGATGCGCCCCGCCCGCTCGGCCGCTTCCACCGCCCGCTGGGCGTCGGCCACCGTTGTGGCCAGTGGCTTCTCCACAAAACAGTGCTTGTCCGCGTTCAGCACCCGTACTGCCAGCTCGGCGTGGGTGGGCACCGGTGTCGCCAGCACGACCGCGTCAAGCGAGGGGTCGCCCAGCAGGTCGTCGATCTCGCCGCTCGCGCGCACGCCCGGAAACCCGCCGGTGAGCTTCTCGCGCGTGGCGGGCGACGCGTCGCACAGCCACGCAAGCTCGCACCCATCGATCGCGGCGAAGTTGCGCGCCAGGTTGGGACCCCAGTAGCCGAGTCCGACCACACCCACTCTGACGGGCTGCTCGCCGGACTGTGGGATCTGGGCTCCTCCAGGGTTGGGGCGACTCCCGATGCTCACAGCTTGCCAATCGCGGCCACGCAGCGCTCGGCCGCTTTGCCGTCCCCGTACAGCTCTGGATGGGTTTGGGGAATGGGTCGTTCCAGTGCCGACAGCACGCCCTCGCCATCACCGAGGTCGGCGAGCGTGTTCCATCCGGCCTGCACGGTCTCCACCCACTCGGTGGTGCTTCTCAGCGTCACACACGGCACCCTGGCAAGGTACGCCTCCTTCTGGACGCCACCGGAGTCGGTGAGCACCCCGCGCGCATCTCGCAGCAGCGTGCCGAACTCGACATACCCGAGCGGCTCGGTCAACGTCAGGTTCTCCTGCGCCTGCAGGCGCTCCAGCAGGCCGGCTTCGCACAAGCGCGCCCGCGTGCGCGGGTGTAGCGGGAATACAACGCGATCGTGAATCGAGGCAACGAAATCCGCGAGTAGCCGCAAGCGCTCTGGATCATCGACATTGCCGGCGCGGTGGGCGGTCAGCAACAGGTACTCGCCGGGCGTCAGATCGTAGGCGGCGAGAACCTCGCTTGCGGCGGTGGCGCTCGATTGCCACCGGTAGGCAACATCGATCATCACATCCCCAACCACCTCGATCGTGCCATGCGCCGACTCGCCTCTCAGGTTCTCGGCCGCCACCTCCGAGGAGCACAACAGCAGATCGCTCATGTGATCCACGAGCACGCGGTTTAGCTCCTCGGGCATCGCGTGATCATGCGAGCGCATACCCGCCTCGATGTGCACCACCGGCACGCGCCGCTGCGCCGCCGCGAGCGCGCCCGCGAGCGTCGAGTTGGTGTCGCCATATACCAGCACCGCGTCCGGCTCGCTGTCGGTGAGCAATGGCTCAAGCGCCCCCAGCATGCGCGCTGTTTGCGACGTGTTCGACCCGCCGCCAATCCCCAGCTCGCGCTCGGGCGCGGCCAGCCCAAGCTCTGAGAAAAACACCTTCGAGAGCGAGTCGTCGTAGTGCTGGCCGGTGTGCACCAGTATCTCCTCGTGCTCGGCGCGCAGCGGCCTCGACACGGCCGCGGCCTTGATGAATTGGGGGCGGTTGCCTACGACTGTGAGGATGCGCATCGACGCAGCTTATGCAGCCGCGCCAACCACTGAGGTGGACCAGTCGATAACCGACGTGGGCTTGACCACGTGACGGCCGAGGCCCAGCTCTTTCGGCTCCAGGCCGAGCGCGAGGCCGACGAGCTGGGGGAGATGCAGCACCGGCATCTTCAGCTCGCGCCCCACCACACCTTCGACAAGCGGCTGCTGCATGTCGAGGTTGAGGTGACACAGTGGGCACGGCGTCACCAGGCAGTCGGCCTCGGCGTCGACGGCGTCGCCGAGGTGGCGGCCCGCCTGCGTCAGCGAGGCCTCCTTGTTCATGGTGATGATCGGAAACCCGCAGCACTTGCGCATCCCGGCATACTCGATCGTGGTGCCGCCGAGCACCTCGATCAGCTGCTCGAGGTAATGGTCGCGCGGGTGCTCTGCGTCGATGCCCAGGCGATTGCGCGGGCGCACGATGTAGCAGCCGTAGAAGGGGCCCACCCTGAGGTTGGTGAGCGGTCGCTTGACCAAACCGCTGAGCTTCTCCAAGCCGATCTCCTCGACCAGCAGCCAGAGAAAGTTCTTGTTTGTGAGGCCCTTCTCATACGTTAGGCCCTCGTCGGAGAGCGTCTCGTTCACGTGCGCGCGATACTCGGCGTTCGCGTCGAGGCGTTCCTGGCACTCGCCCTGCGCGCCCTGGCAGGTGGAGCAGATGTTCATCATCAGCTCCGCGCCCTGCACCTGCTGGGCAAGCGCGAACGTGCGCGCGTTCAGCGTGTCGGCAAGCTCCTGGTTGTGCTCGGCGATCACGCCCGCGCCGCAGCAGTTGGCGCGGTCCAGCTGCACCAGCTCGATGTCGAGCAGCGGCGCTACCTTCGCCATCGAGCCGTGCAGCTCCGGGGTGAAGCCGCGACTCACGCAGCCGGGCCAGTAGGCGACCTTCATGCTGCCTCCTCTTCGTCCTCGCCGCTCACATACAGGTTCAGCTCGTAGCGCTCGGGCTTGCTCTCGATCTTCGCGTAAATCTTCTTGACCGCGTCCAGGTCCTGCTTGGGGATCTTGTGGCCGAACAGCGCGATCTTGATACTCATCTTGCGTTTCATCACGCCGCGGATCGCGACCGGCAGCGAACTCAAAAGCTCCTTGCCGGCGGCGGGGTGGAACTTGCCGAACCATGAGTTGCCGCCGTAGGAGCGCGGCAGCAGCTCGGCCTCGTGCAGCAGTCCGCTGTCCTTCACCAGGGTCACAAACGCCTGCTCGTGGCGCTCACCGTTGTTGCGGTCCACGATGTGCTGATCGTTGCCCGCGATCCGTCGCAGGCGCATGATCTGTCCCATCGGGTTGACGTCCTTCGGGCACGCCTCCACGCACTTGAAGCAGTGCGTGCAGTCATACAACCCCTGCGGGTCCTGGGCGAGATCGAGCAGGCGCTCGCGCTGCTCTTCGTCGCGCGGGTCGCCCACGAAGCGGTAGGCCTTGGCAAGTGCCGCCGGGCCGATGAAGCCCGGGTCCACCTCCATCGCCAGGCAGTCGCTCACGCACGCCCCGCACTGGATGCAGGCCATCGTTTGTGTGATGTCCACCATCGACTCTCTCGAGACGATGTGCTCGCGCTCAGGCTGCGGCCCCTCGTTGATCAGCCACGGCGTGACGCGTTGCACCTTCTTCCAATGCACCGCGTCCATGTCCACGATCATGTCCTTGATCACAGGCATGTTGCCCATCGGCTCGACCTCGATCACGCCGTCCTTCGCGGACGCGCGCGCATGATCGAGGTGGGTGTGACAGGCAAGCCCCGGTTCGCCGTTGATGCGCACCCCGCACGACCCGCAAATCGCCGCGCGGCAGGAACAGCGAATGCCGATTGAGCCGTCGAACTCCGCCTTCGCCTGGAGAATGCCCTCCAGTACCGAGCGGTGGGGCTCCAGCTCGATCGTGTGCTCGTCCCAATAGGGCGCCTGCCCGGACTCGGGGTCATAGCGGCGCATGCGCAGCGTGAACTTCTCCGGCGGCTTGTGCGTCTCGGCCATCAGGCGCGCTCCCCTTCGATCGGGTGCCGGCAGGGCACGGTGTGGGCATCGATACCCGACGCCATCAGTATTTCCTCTCCTCCGGCTGCCACTGCGTGAAGGTCACCGGCGAGTAGCCGATCCCAGGGCCATCGCCGTTCAGGCTGATGTCGATGTGCTTGAGCCAATCCTCGTCGTTGCGCTCGGGGAAATCGATCCTGAACTGGGCGCCCCTGGACTCCTTGCGCTCGATCGCGGCGAGCACGATCGCCTCCGCGCAGTCGAGCATGTAGCCAAGCTCGATCGCGCCGAGCACATCCTGGTTGAACACGGTGCCTTTGTCGTCGATGTAGGCGCTCTTTGCCTCCTCCTGCAGGCGCGCCACGACGCCCTGGGCGGTCTGCAGGCCCTCCTCGTCGCGATACACCGCGACGTACTGGTTCATCGTCTCGCCCAGCTCGCGCTTGATTGCCGACACGCGTCGGCCCGTGTGGGGACGCGCGATGATCTCATCGATCATTGCCACGTCGTCGTGCAGCTGCGCGTCCGATACCTGCGGCATGGCCATTGAGGCGGCCCGCGCCGCGGCATGTTCGCCAGCGCGGCGACCGAAGATCAGCGTGTCGAGCAGCGAGTTGGCGCCGAGGCGGTTGCCGCCGTGCACCGACACGCACGCGACCTCTCCGGCCGCATACAGCCCCTCCACCGAGGTGGCGCCGTTTACGTCGGTCTTCACCCCGCCCATGATGTAGTGCTGGCCGGGGCGGATCATGATCGGCTCGCGCGTGATGTCAACGCCCGCGAAGTCCTTGCCGATGTTGACGATCTCGCGCAGCGCCTCCAGGGTGCGCTTGCGCGGCACCATCGTGATGTCCAGGTAGATCCCGTCTTTGTTCGCGCCCACGCCGCGGCCCTCGAGGATCTCGGTCTGCTCGGCCCGCGAGACCACGTCGCGCGAGGCCAGCTCCATCTTGTTGGGCGCATACTTCTCCATGAAGCGCTCGCCCTCGGAGTTCAGCAGCACCGCGCCCTCGCCGCGTGCGCCCTCCGTTATCAGCAGGCCGTTCTCCACCAGTGTCGTGGGGTGGTATTGCACCATCTCCATGTCCATCAGCGGCGCGCCCGCGCGGTAGGCCTGGGCGATGCCGTCGCCGGTCACGATCAGCGCGTTGGTCGTCGGGCTGTACACCTGTCCGGCGCCGCCGCTCGCGAGGATCACGTTCTTTGCCTTCAGCACCTCCATGCGCCCCGAGCGCACGTCGCGTGCGATCACGCCGCAGCAGCGCCCGCCGTCGTCCTTCAGCAGCGACGTCACGAACCACTCCTCATAGCGATCGACCTGGTCGTGGTGCTTCATCAGCTGCTCGTAAAGCACGTGCAAGATCGCCTGGCCGGTGATGTCGGCGACATATGCGGTGCGCTTCATTGAGGCGCCGCCGAACGCTCTGAGGTCAAGTTCGCCGTCGTCGTTGCGGTGGAAGGTCACACCTATGTGCTCCAGGTGCATCACCTCGTGCGGTGCCTCTGAGCACATGATCTCGATCGCATCCTGGTCGCCGAGGAAGTCCGAGCCCTTGACCGTGTCGTAGGCGTGCGATTTCCAGTCGTCGGCGACGTTGATCGCGGCGTTAATGCCGCCCGCGGCCGCCACGGAGTGCGAGCGCACGGGGTGGACCTTGCTGACAATGCCAACGCTTGAACCGGCCTCCGCGGCCGCCAGGGCGGCGCGCTGGCCCGCGAGACCTGCGCCGATGATGAGTACGTCGTGTGCTGGCATGGCTTCCCGGGGTCGAAGGAGATAGCAGTGGTGGCGCGTCGGCGCGGACTCTATAACGCCGCGCCCCCGCGCCGCGCCTCAGCGCCTGCCAGCGGGGCCTTCGCGCCGCGCGAATCGCGCCTGAGCGCGCGCGTCTCGTGTCCGGTTTCAGCGCCCACCGGCGGGGCTGAGCGCCTGGCGGATCTGGGCTACGGTCACGGTGCCGCGCAGCACGCCGTCGGCGTCCACGGCGACCATCCCGCCGAGTCGCCCAAGCGCCTCGCTGCGTAGCAGCGACTCCAGTGGCTCGCGCTCGTCGATGCGTACCTGCAGGTCCTGCTCGAGCACCTCGCCCACCTCCAGTGCCGGACGTCCCGCCGCGATCTCCTCGTCGATGCGCTCCGAGCGTACGACGCCGAGGAAATGGCGCGCGTGATCGACCACGGCGAACCACGGGCTGCGGTAGCGCGCGAAGAACTGCTCCTGTGCGTCGAGCAGCTTCAGCTCGGGCGGGATCGTCGTCGGCTCGCGATCCATGATGTCGGCGACCGTCACGCTCTGGATACGACGGCCGATCGCCCCCTGCATGACCGCGCCGCCGGCGGCCTGGTAGAGGATCACGCCAAGCAGCAGCGTGAAGATGCCGAAGCTGTCGCCCTCGAGCAGCACGAGCAGGCCGATCACACCAAGTGCCATCGCGAATCCCTGGCCGGCGCGGCCGGTCATCTGCGTGCCGCGATTGCGGTCGCCCGTCCTCCGCCAGATCGCGGCACGCGCGATGCGCCCCCCGTCGAGCGGGAACGCGGGCACGAGGTTGAACACGAGCAGGATCGCGTTGATGAACAAAAGCCAGCCGAGCAGCGCCAGCAGCGGCGTCGCGACAACACCCGCCTGGGCTTCGCGGGTGAGCACTGCGCTTGTCAGGTGGCTACTGTTGGCTGCCACCACGATTGCCACCGCGCACAGCGCCACGATCGCGAGTGTCACCGCTGGACCCGCCGCCGCGACCTTGAATTCCTCGCCGGGCGTCTCCGGTTCGCGTGCCGGGCGCGCCATGCCACCGAAAAACCACAGGTCGATGCCCAGGATCGGGATGCCGAGGCGGCGCGAGACGAGCGCGTGTCCCAGCTCGTGCAGGATCAGCGAGGCGAAATACCCAAACGCGCCGGCTACCGCGACGGCATAGGCGGTGCTTGTCGAGCCACCGAGCACTTCATGGAAATACTGCGACAGGAAGAAGATCAGGAACAGCAGCACGAAAAACCAGCTCGCGCTGACGCCCACGCGAATCCCAAAGATACGAGCCAGCTGGATGCTGCCGCGGGGACGCATTGGTGCTCTTGTGGCCATGTATTGATCTTAGGACGCTTGGGCTGGGCGGCGCTCGGGGTGGGCGGGGGTGCTGAGTGACACTCTTTTTAGTCGATTCACGATGGTAGCTACAATATGTAGCTATTACTGTGAACTCTTCAAAAAGTCCTTGACCTACTGACCCTGTGACGGTCCCGTTGGGCTCGTGTGCGTGCCGGTTGGGTCTATTGGGTTGGGTCTTTGGGTTGGGTCTTTGGGTTGGGTCTATTGGATCCGCGGGCGCCCGCGCGCGATGATCGCCTCGAAGTCGCAGCCCGCCGGCAGTGTGCCGTACTCCAGGCCCCCGTCGCCGCCTAGCCGAGCGGCGCAGAATGCATCGGCGACCGCCGGGGCGCCGTGGCGCACCAATAGCGAGCCCTGCAGTGCCAGTGCCATGTGCTCGACAACCCGCCGCGCGCGTGTCTGGAGCGTCGCCGGATCGGAGAACTGGCCTTCGAGCTTTTGCACATGCGCGTCCAAGCGCGCGTCGGCTCCCTCGGCCTGCTTGATCTCGTGCATGAACACCTCAAGCGAGCGGGGGCTCTTGACCAGCGCGCGCAGCACATCGAGGCTCATGACATTGCCCGACCCCTCCCAGATCGAGGCAAGCGGCGCCTCGCGGTACAGGCGTGGCATACCCGACTCCTCCACATACCCGTTGCCGCCAAGGCACTCCAAAGACTCAAACGCGTGGTTGGGAGCGCGCTTGCATACCCAATACTTGCCAACCGCGGTTGCCAGGCGCTTGAACAGATGCGCGTCGTTCAGATCGCCCTCGCCCTGAGCCGCGCCCTCGGCGCCCGCTTCGTCATAGGCGCGCGCGAGACGCATCGCAAGCGCGGTGGCGGCCTCGGACTCCACGCACAGGTCGGCGAGCACGTTGCGCATCAGCGGCTGGTCGATGAGCAGCTTGCCAAACGCGGAGCGGTGTGCGGCGTGCCACGTGGCGTTTACGACCCCGGCGCGCATCCCGGCGGCGCCGCCGATCACACAATCCAGGCGCGTGTGGCCGACCATCTCGATGATTGTCGGCACGCCGCGCCCCGGCTCTCCCACCATCCGCGCCCAGGTGCCGTGGAACTCGACCTCGCTGGAGGCGTTGGAGTGGTTGCCGAGCTTGTCCTTCAGGCGCTGGATGTGAAAAGCGTTGCGAGTGCCGTCGGGCAACACGCGGGGCATCAGAAAACAGGAGAGGCCCTCGTCGGTTTGCGCCAAGACCAGGAACAGATCGGACATCGGCGCCGAGCAGAACCACTTGTGGCCCGTCAGCTCATACTCCGCTCCCGCGCCGCCTCCGTTCAGTGGGCGCGCAACCGTCGTGTTGGCTTTTACGTCCGAGCCGCCCTGCTTCTCGGTCATCGCCATGCCCGCAATCGCCGAGCCCTTCTCACTTGCCGGGACCAGGCGCGGGTCATACGTGTTGGCCGTTACAAGCGGCCCCCACTCGGCCAGTAGCTCCGGCTGGGCGCGCAGCGCCGGCAGCACGGCAAAGGTCATCGTGATTGGACAAGCAAAGCCGGCCTCGGCCTGCATCGCGGTCATGTACAGCGCTGCGCGTGCGGCGTGCGGGGAGGCCTCGGAGCTTGTCCAGGGCAGCGAGTGCAGCTCGTGCTCGACGCCCATTTTCATCAGTTTGTGCCACGCCGGGTGGAACTCGACCTCGTCGATGCGATGCCCGTAGCGGTCGTGGGTCTTCAGCACAGGCTTGTTCTCGTTGGCCTGCCGGCCCCACAGTTGCTGGGGTCCATCGACCTCGCCGACGAGCCTGCCCAGCTCGGCCGCGCGCTCCAGGGCCCAGGAGGCGCCCTCGCGCTTGGTGGCCTCCACCAGCGGTAGGTTGCTCGAGAAGACGTCCACGCCCTGTAGTGGCGGAACCTGATTGGCGACCGTGTGGGTCTGCCAGGAATCTTGTGCCGAGACTGTGACCATCACATGAGAGGTTACCCGCTCGACCTGCCCGCGATAGCATCGCCGCCCGGAGGGTGGGAAACCGTTCAGCTACTCAAGGACCGACACATGGCCAAGATCAAGGTGCAAAACCCCGTCGTCGAGCTCGACGGCGATGAGATGACACGAATCATCTGGTCCTTCATCAAGGAGCAGCTGATCCTGCCCTATCTCGATGTCGACCTGAAGTACTACGACCTCTCGATTGAGAGCCGCGACGCGACCGAGGACGCGATCACCGTCGAAGCGGCCAACGCGATCAAGCAATACGGGGTCGGCGTGAAGTGCGCCACGATCACCCCCGACGAGGCGCGCGTGGAGGAGTTTGGCCTCAAGGAGATGTATCGCTCGCCCAACGGCACGATCCGCAACATCCTCGGCGGGGTGATCTTCCGCGAGCCGATCGTGATCTCCAACATCCCGCGGCTGGTGCCAGGCTGGACCAAGCCGATCGTGATCGGCCGTCACGCCTACGGCGACCAGTACCGCGCCACCGACATGGTGGTGCCGGGCGAGGGCAAGCTGATGCTCAGCTTCACACCCGCCGATGGCAGCGAGCCGATCGAGCTGGATGTGTTCGACTTCCCCGGCGGGGGCATCGCGATGGCGATGTACAACCTCGACGCCTCGATTCGAGACTTCGCCCGCGCCTCTATGCGCTACGGGCTGGACCGCGGCTATCCGGTGTACCTGTCGACCAAGAACACGATCCTCAAGCGCTATGACGGTCGTTTCAAGGATTTGTTCGCAGAGATTTATGAGAGCGAGTTCAAGGATGCCTTCGAGCAAGCGGGCATCACCTATGAACACCGCCTGATCGATGACATGGTGGCGGCTTCGCTGAAGTGGGAAGGCGGGTATGTGTGGGCTTGCAAGAACTACGACGGCGACGTGCAGTCCGACACCGTCGCGCAGGGCTTCGGCTCGCTCGGGCTGATGACGAGCGTGCTGATGAGCGCCGACGGCAAGACGGTGGAGGCCGAGGCGGCGCACGGCACCGTCACCCGCCATTACCGCCAGCACCAGCAGGGCAAGCCCACCTCCACCAATCCGATTGCCTCGATTTTCGCGTGGACGCGCGGGCTCTCGGCGCGTGGGCGCATGGACAGCACGCCCGCGGTGAGCGAGTTTGCCGATACGCTCGAGCAGGTGTGCGTGCGCACAGTGGAGGAAGGCAACATGACCAAGGATCTCGCACTGCTGGTGGGGCCAGGGCAGCAGTGGCAGAGCACACAGGAGTTCCTCGGGTCGATCGACGACAACCTCAAGCAGGAGATGAATAAGTGAGCAAACCAATACGAGTCACCGTCACGGGCGCGGCCGGTCAGATCGGCTACAGCCTCGTGTTCAGGATCGCCAGCGGCCAACTGCTCGGCCCTGACCAACCGGTGGACCTGCGACTGCTGGAGATACCGCCCGCGATGGGCGCCCTGGAGGGCGTCGCGA
Organism: uncultured Solirubrobacterales bacterium; assembly: GCA_963776985.1. Taxonomy (GTDB): domain Bacteria; phylum Actinomycetota; class Thermoleophilia; order Solirubrobacterales; family Solirubrobacteraceae; genus Palsa-744. The sequence goes on along the minus strand of CAVZOV010000004.1, from coordinate 934,710 downwards.
TGGAGATCGTCGATTGCGCCTTCCCCTTGCTGGCCGGCCTCGACCTGCACGACAACCCGGGCGACGCCTTCGACGGTGTGAACATCGCGCTGCTCGTCGGCTCGCGTCCGCGCACGAAGGGCATGGAGCGCGCCGAGCTGCTCTCGGAGAACGGCAAGATCTTCACGACACAGGGCAAGGCGCTGAACGGGGGCGCCGCAAGCGACGTGAAGGTGCTCGTGGTCGGCAACCCCGCCAACACCAACTGCCTGATCGCGATGAACAACGCGCCCGACATTCCCCGCGAGCGCTTCACCGCGATGTTGCGCCTCGATCACAATCGCGCGGTCGCCCAGCTCGCCAACAAGGTGGGCGCGTCGGTTGGCGATGTGAGCAAAATGGGTGTGTGGGGCAACCACTCGCCGACGATGTACCCCGACCTGTTTCACGCGGAAGTCAAAGGGGTGCGGGCGGCTGAGGTGGTCGACGATCAGGCGTGGATCGAAAATGACTTCCTTCCGAACGTCGGCAAACGGGGTGCCGCGATCATTGAGGCGCGTGGTGCCTCGAGCGCGGCATCGGCCGCCAACGCGGCAATCGATCACGTGCATGACTGGGTGAGCGGCACCCCCTCAGATGGACAGGCCAGCGACTGGGTGTCGATGGGCGTTCCCTCAGACGGCTCCTACGGTGTGCCGGAGGGCCTCATCAGTGGCTTCCCCTGCACGTGTGCGAATGGGGAGTGGTCGATCGTGCAGGGTCTCGACATCGACGCGTTCTCGCGCGCGAAGATCGACGCCTCAGTGGCCGAGCTGGCGGGCGAGCGCGACACCGTGCAGAGCCAGGGTTTGATTTAGGCCGAAGCTGCCGGGCAGGGGTGTGGCGCGTCTCGAGTTAGTGCGCCACACCCTGTCATTCCTCTACAACCCTTAACGAAAAACGGCCGGGTGTCGCACTTCGCGACCCCGGCCGTTGTCGTGAATCAGGCCCGATCAGGCTGGGTGCCAGCCTCTACCCTGCTTCTTAATCTTCTTTTCCTGCTCGAGGCCGGGCAGTACGCGGTACAGGTAGTTCTGCTTGATGTTCATCTTGGCGGCCAGCTCGGGGATTGTGATGCCGGGCTGCCCGGTTACGAACGACAGTGCCTGCGCGGCACGTGTGCCACTGCCCTTGCGACGTCCGGCGCGGCGCGGCGAGGCGGCGGTTGCTGTGCTTGCCGCTGGGGTGGCGGTGCTGGCGGCTGCTGCCTTGGGCGGACGACCACGGCGTGCGCCGGTAGCGCGGCTCTTAGAACCACGCGGACGGCCCGGACCGCGTTTGGCTGGCGCCGCTGCTGCGGCGGCGGCAGGAGCGGCAGCGGTGGCGCGGGGAGCCGAGCCACGGACACCTGCCAACGCCGTGGCTGCTGCCTCCAGCCGGTTGTACTCGTCGATCAGCGGCTTCAGCTCCGCCAGTCGGTCGTTGATCTCTCGGCGCTTCTCGTCAAGAAAGTCAGTCACGATTGTGTCCTGTTCACTGGATTAATGCGGTCCGACGATTCGGACGGCATGGGGTTTGCGCTTAACTCTACACAAGTTGCCGGTTTGCACGTGCACTTGCAAGCGCATGCAAGGGAATTACCAAGCTGGGTTCCCGCAAAACGCAGTCACTAACCGCCCACGGCCAGTCGCCTACGACTAATCTCCTGGCCGCGCACATCGAGGTGGATACCTCTGTGTAACGCCGGAATGGGCGCTTGGTGCCCCGGCGCCCAGTACGCAATGCCCAGTGCTCAGCTCTCCAGCAGTGAGCGCAGGCGATCCAACGTGCGCGTCGCCTCTCGCTGCGGCATACCGCCCACAAGCGCGCGCCCGGCGAGCGCGCCCAGTGGTCCGAGGGGCGCGCGAAACTCGTTGCGATAGTCGAAGTGAGTGCGATTACCATCGACGGCGCGCAAGCGGTACTCGGTACGTGCGCGCGAGCGTGCCGGCCCGTGTCCCTCCCACACGGCGCTGGCGTCAGGTTCGCAATCGACCAGTGTCCAGTGTACGTCGAGACTCACGCCTCTCAGGTGGATTTGCTGATCCATCCGGTAACCGACGCGCGTGGGACCCTCGTCACAGCTGCGCAGCTTGCGATGAATGGTGACCCAGTCGCCCAGTCGCTCCGGGTCCATGACGAGCTTCCACACCTCAGCCGGCGGGGCTGCGATCTCGATCGATGCGGTGACGATGCTCATCGCGCGGCCAGCTCCTCCACCTTTTCCCACTCGCACAGTGCGTGTTCGACAGCCGCATCGAAGGAGTGCAACCTCACACCGAGGATCTCGGCTGGATCCTCACCAACCGGCAGCAAATCGCCGGTGAGCCCTTCCATCAGCGCCAGCACCAGCTCGGGACTCTCCCCAGCGAGCGACGCCGCGAGGCGGCCTGCGATCGGGGTTAGCGTCACACCCAGTCCGACGCTGGGGCGCGCGAGCATCATCAGCTCGGCGATGCGCCCTACGATCTCACCGTAGCTCAGCACGTCGAGGCCGGCGGCATCGAGCGAGTGCCCTGACACCGCTGGGCCGTTGGCACACGCGAGCAGCATCTCAACGATGTCGCGCTCGTCGATCGGTTGAATGCGAAAGCGTCGCCACGCAGGCAGCGCGAGCACCCGCAGGCGCTCGATGAGACGCACGAGAAAACGAAACGAGCGAGAGCGCGCGCCGATTACCACGCTTGCGCGCAGTGCCACCGAATCGGGCACCGCCGCAAGCAGTATGCGCTCTACCTCATAGCGGCTGGCCAGGTGGGCGGAGGAGGCACGCGGGCCTCCGAGATACACGATCCGTTGCACCCGCGCGGCGCGTGCGGCGTTAGCAAACGTTTGCGCGGAGATGCGCTCGCGTGCGGGAAACGGTTCGCCGCTTGCGGCTGGCTCCATCGAGTGGATCAGGTAATAGGCAACGTCGGCGTCGCGCATCGCACGCAACACGCCCGCTCCGGTGAGCGTGTCGCCGACGATCAGCTCGAAGTCGCCCGGGCCGACCTCGGCGGTGCCGACATCGGCGAGATAGTCGAGTGCGCGGCGCACGCGCATCGGGTTGCGTGCGAGCGCGCGCACATCGTGTCCCTGTTCGAGCAGGCGCGGGAGCAGCGCTGAGCCGACGAAGCCGCTGGCGCCAGTCAGGAGGATGCGCATCGCCTCAGATGATGACGCAAGCGGTTTTCCTCGCGGTTTGCGGGGAAGACGTGCTCGCCCCCCTTGAGCGGGGGGCCGGCGAGTGCTTTGATCGCCCCTCGTTCGTTTGAGCCGCCAACCAAAGGGGAGTCAGTGTCGAGGAAGCAGAGCAGGAAAGCCACCCGCAAGGTCACATGTGACGATTGCTACTTCAGGTGCAACCTGCTGTGTGCGCTACAGGTGCAGGAGCCCTGTGGCACGTTTCGCCCGGCCGAGGCCAAGCTCGCTCCCCCCAAGCAACTGCGCTTGGAGTTCCGCCAGGAACGCCGCTCGCGTGCCGCCTGGGCATTCCCCTCCGCCCAGGAACAGGCCGCCCTGCACGCTTAACATCTTGCTGTTCCGGCCGGTACATGTACCGGCCGGCCTGACCGTACGTGTACGGTCAGGGACAGGGCCGCATGCGGCCCTGTCTTCCCGAATTATTGATGAGTCTTTTCCGCGTGTCGTGCAATCCAGTTGGCTCCCGGCGTGTCGCTCAGGCCGTGCACCACGATCGAGCAGAACACGACGAGCGCCGTCAGGTCGAAGATTCGCTGACCGTTTGAGATGTGCTGGTCGAGCACCAGCAGCGAGAAGGTCATCGTGGCAATCCCCTTCGGTCCGAACCAACCCATGAACAAACGTGTTTGCGGATCGGTGTCGGTGCCTATCAGCGCGATCCACACCGCCAGCGGGCGGGCGATCAGGAATGTGGCCGCGACGAGCGCGAGCGCCGCCCAGCCGCTGCTGGTGAGCGCGTGCAGTGTGAGCAGCGAACCGAACACGACGAAAATCCCAAGCTTGACGATCTCGACTATCTCATCCGCGCGCTGCTCGAAGTGCCGGCGCAGGTCGGGACGACGCACGCCGAGCACGATCGCCGCGACGAACACCGCGATGAAACCGTTGCCACGCGGCGAGAGCACCGTCACGCCATATGTGGCAAATGCCACCCCGAGCGCATACAGCGACTTCTGGTGTGAGGGAATCGGATGCTCAAGCGGGCGCTTCTTCTCGCTCGGCATCAACAGCGAGGCGAAATACCCGATCGCCAGGCCGTAGAGAAAGCCCAGGCCGACGTCCTGCAGCACGAACCGCCACCACACGAAATTCTGGGATTCGCTGCCGAGCGCGGCGAGCAGCGTCAGCACGGCCGGCAGGGCAAGGCCGTCGTTCAAGCCGGACTCCAGGTTCAGCGAGTGGCGCACCAAGCGTGGCACACGCGGGTTGGTGACGATGCTCGAGGTCAGCACCGGGTCGGTTGGGCTGAGCAGCGCTCCGAGCAGCAGCGACTCGGTCCACGAGAGTCCGATCAGCAGATGCGCCGCGACCGCCACCACCCCAGCGGTGATGGGCATCGCGATCGCGAGCTTTCGCAGCGGCAGGTGCCACGCCTTCTGCAGCATCTCTCCCTCGACCTCCAGGCCGTCGCGAAACAGGATCACGATCAGTGCGGTGAAGGCGAGATCCTCGACAAAGCCCGACCTGGCGTGGAAGCTGACCAGTTGCAGCCCGCCGTCGCCAACCGCGAATCCCGCGAGCACGAACAACGCCGCGAGCGACAGAAACGAGCGCTGGGCAAGCCCGGAGAGCAACGCGCCGAGGATCAAGAGTCCGCCGAGGAAAGCCGCGGTCGCCTGGAACGTGGGCACGCGCCTAGCCTTTCACGCGCACGCGAGGTTGCTCTTCGATGTGCCGGCGCTTAGGATCGTCGGAGGGATGGCGCAGATCATCGCGGGTATATTGGACGTGACTGGCAAAGCTCTCAGCAAGGCGGTGGTGCAATGGCGGCAAAAGACAGGATTGGCAAGGCAAGCGAAGCAGTTCGAAGCAACGACTATCTGAAGCGACTGATCGAAGACGAGCAGCTGCGCGAGAATCTGCTGCTGGCCTACGGCGCGGCGCGCAGTGCCTACGGGCGCGTCAGTAACGGCAAGCCGGCGAGCAAGGCGCTGTTCGAGGATCGCAAGCTCCAGAAGGAGCTTTCCGAAGCGGTGCACGCTCTGCGCGACGCGTCGGTCGCGATCCGCCAGCCCCCGGCCAAGCCCAAGCGCAAAGGCGGCCTTGGCCGCGCGCTCGTGCTCCTGGTGGTGGGCACTGTGCTGGCGCTGGCGCTCAGCGAGGATCTGCGCTCGAAGGTGCTCGACCTGCTGTTCGGGGCCGAGGAGGAATTCGACTACAGCTCAACCACGATGCCCGCCGCGGAGGCTCCCGCGCCGGCCGACATGCCCGCCGCGTGACCGACGCGGCATCCGTACTGAGCGAGAGCGCGGAGGCGGAGGCTGAGGCCGACGCGGGGAGCGCGACCCGCTCGCTGTCGGGCGAGAAGGCCCAGCGGATCGTCGAGGCGATGCGCCACAGCGTCGCGCGCCGCGGCGCCGCTGGCTCGACCTTCGACCATGTCTCGCGCGAGGCGGGCGTCTCGCGCGGGCTGCTGCACTACTACTTCGGCACCAAGGAGCAGTTGCTTGTCGAGGCGGCGCGGCGCGACTGCGAGCTGCGCATCGAGGTGCTGGAGAAACGCCTGGCGGGTGCACAAACCGCCGATGATTTCGTTGCGCTGCTCGCGCTGAACCTGCAGGAGACGATCAGCGAGGACCCCGACTTCGTCACGCTCGTGTTCGAGATGTTCACGCTCTCGCGGCGCAACGCCGACATCGCGGTCGAGTACGCGAGCCTCTTGCGGCGCACGCGCGAGCGCTTGGCGGAGATGCTCGCCGCCGCACAGCGCGAGGGCGTACTGCGCCTGCACGCGGAGCCCGATGCCGTCGCGGACATCCTCTTCTCGCTCGGCGACGGGTTCGCGCTGCGCATGATTTCAGAGCCCGACCGCGACTTCAGCGCCTCGATCCAGGCGGGCATCGAGTGTGCCCGCTCGCTCGTCGCCGACTGACGCGCGAGCACGCTCGCTCGCCGCTCGCTGAGTGATGGCGGATCGTGTTCGCCTGCTGCTCGCCGGCTGACAGCACGGCCACCCTCTTATAATCAGGGCGCGATGCCCATCTATGAGTACAGGCGCCCCGACGGCAGCACGTTCGAGGTGCAGCAATCGTTCAGCGACGACACGCTCACCAAGGACCCCGAGACGGGGGTGCCGGTCGAGCGCGTGCTGCACGCGCCGGCGGTGCATTTCAAGGGCAAAGGCTTCTACAACACCGACTACGGCACGCGCAAGCGCCAGCGCGAGAACGCTGCATCCAGTGACAGCTCCAGTAGCTCCTCGGGTGAGTCCTCCTCGGGCGAGAAGTCCTCGGAGTCCTCCGCCAAGGCAGACACGGCGGGCAAGGGCGACGCGAAGAAGAGCGAGTCAAGCGCCAAGCCCGAGAAGAAGGCCAGCGACGCCAAACCCGTCGCGGCCGCGAAGTAGGCGCTCAGCCCGACATAAAGCGTGCCACGTCCGCGCGGCGCGCAACTTCGGAGATGGTGAGCCCTTCTTCGCCGCTGGGCAGCGTCATCTGCCCCGTGGGCTTGAGCACGTGGGTCGGGGGTGTGCCGGTGACGGCCAGCGCCGCGAACATGCCGAGTAGTTCCGCGCCGCTCATGTCGGAGATTATCGCCGGCGGCGCGTTCCAGGCGATCAGGGGCAGGCGCATGAAGCTGGATGGGGAGAGCAGCCGGTCCTTCATGTCGGTGAACAGCGCCTGCTGGTGTTCCTCGCGCTGGATGTCGGTCTCGTTCGGCGCGCACAGGTTCTCGCGAGTGCGTGCGAGCGCGAGCGCCTGCTTGCCGTCGATGTGGTGCGTGCCCGCGCTGAGGCGTAGCGTGAAGCCGCCGTTGGCCGCACCGCCGTCGAGGTTGGAGATGATGCAGCCGCCGCTGTAGCTCACGCCGCCCATCGCGTCGATCAGCTGCGGGAAGTTTTCGAAGTTGACTTCGACCACGTGGTTGATCGGGATGTTCAGCCAGTGCTTGATGACCGACACCGATTCGGCCGGCCCACCGTACTCGTGTGCCGCGTTGATCTTCTGAAGACCATGCCCCGGGATTTCGATGACCGTGTCGCGCGGAATCGACAGTCGCGCGGCGTGCCCGCCGCCCGTGCGGATCAGCATGATCGTGTCGGAGCGTCCGTACCCCGTCGTTTCGGCCCCCGGTTCCTTGCTGTCCTTCTGGCGGCGGTCCGATCCGAGCACGAGGATGTTGTTGGCCGAGGTCAGCGGATACCCGGCGGGGTCGAGCACGCCCGCGACGTTCGAGGGCAGCGAGGTGCGCTCGAAGTGAGCGCTGATCAGGAACAGGATGGCGGACAGCAGCACCCAGGCAAGCGCCAGCGCGAGCACACCGAGGACGATGCGCTTGGGGGTGATGCGCTCTCGCCAGGAACGCTTGTCGGTGCCGCCCGCGTCATACCCCGAACCGCCGCCATACACGCGCCGCCCGCTGCCCTGCCCGGCGCCGGCTTCGCCTGGCTTGCGCGGTTGGCGCGGAGCTTTCTTGAGAGCGAGGTTCTTCTCCCATGTCTTGTCCTCGCCGCGGCCTGGCAGGCGCGGGCCGGCGCGATAGCGCGTGTAGTGCGGCTTGTCGTTTGGGGCGTCGTTGGGGGTCACGGAGCTGTGATGGGGTTGAGCCTTGGGCGGCGCGTGGATCGGCGTGGCGCTCGCGCCCTGGGTCGTCGGCTGATATGAAGATTCGCCGGCGAGCGGCGGGACCCTATATTGCTCGCATGAGCACCGCGGATGGCGCAGTAGGGCGGCTGGTGGTCTGTCCCACGCCGATCGGCAACCTCCGGGATGTGACGCTGCGCGTGCTGGACACGCTGCGCGACGCGGATGCGATCGCCTGCGAGGACACAAGGCGCACGCGGGTGCTGCTCGAGCGCTATGAGATCGAGGCGCGCGGGCTGGTCAGCGTGCACGAGCACAACGAAGCGCAGCGCGCCGCGCAGCTGCTCGCGCGCATCGGGCGTGGTGAGACGGTCGCGCTCGTCTCCGACGCGGGCATGCCGCTCGTGTCCGACCCGGGCTATGTGCTCGTGCGAGCATGCATCGAAGCCAGCGTCGCGGTCGAGGTGCTGCCGGGGCCGAGCAGTGTCGTGACGGCGATCGCTCTCGCCGGGCTGCCGGCCGAGCGCTGGCGGTTCGCTGGATTCCTACCGCGCAAGCGCTCAGAGCTAGTGCGGCTGCTGGACGAGTCGCTGGACACGCTCGTCGCGTTCGAGTCGCCGGCTCGGCTGGCCTCGACACTCGATCTGCTCGCCGAGCACGATCCCGAGCGCCCGGCGGCGGTGTGCCGCGAGCTGACCAAGCTGCATGAGGAGGTGCGGCGCGGGACGGCCGCCGAGCTGGCCGCCCACTACGAGTCCCACCCGCCCAAGGGAGAGATCGTGCTCGTGCTCGGAGCGCCCGCCGAGGGCGGTGCCGACCGCGAGCAGGCAATGGTTGCTCTGCGCGCAACCATCCAGGCGGGCGCCAGAGCACGTCCGGCTGCCGGTGCGATCGCCAAGCTCACCGGGCTCAGCGCCAACGAGCTGTACCGGGCGCTGATGGATGGTGGATGACCTGGATACGGGGGGTATCTTCGGGGGGCTTGACAGATGGATCTGGGGGTGGTATGTTGGCGCCAGTGTCCGTGGTTTCCATGTTGGGGCTGCGGGTTTGACATAAGGTCGGGTTTGGGTTTGGCCTCTGCGGTCTGACTTCTAACCGGTTTCAGCAGGGCCCTTGGGAGAGGGACCGGGTCGTTTTGAGAGAGGGTTGTATTCAGCGTGTTTTCTTTGGGGAATAGCGTGTTTGAGAGTCCGTGTGGCGGTGGCGGGTCCTTTATAGGACGCGTCAGCGTCGCTGACGCGTTCTCTCTCTCTCTCTCTCTCTCTCTGGGACAGCTGCCTTCTAGGCGCTAGTCCTCTTCGCCGCGGGTTTTCACCGCGGCTAGCCGGGCGTAGGACCCGGTTTGGTTGTTCGTGCCCCAAGGGGCACCCGCGTCGTTGTTGTGGCGCCTCATGTTCTTTCTGTCGCTGTGGGCCCTGTGCCCATGGCGATCTTTGCCTGTCTCCCGGTTGGGGATTGTGCCCGCGGTCCCGCGGGTTTTCGTGTGGATCGCTCTTTGAGGAGGGGTTGTGTCTATAGGTGTTCGTAAGCTCTTGCCGGTCATCGTCGTCGCGTGCTGTGCGTTTGGCTCCCTGGCCTGGGGGGCCGTATCCGCGTTTGCCGTGGCTCCTGAAACACCGGAAGTGTCGGTGGGCTCTGTGCAGGCGACCGGTGCCACGGTGCAGGGCGTGTTGAACCCCAGAGGTATGGGCGAAGCTGGCTCCTATGAATTCTTGTACAGGGAGGGGAATGCTGGTTGTGCTGGTGGTTCAAAAGCTCCCGTGCCTGCCGGTGTGGCTATGGGGTTGCAGGGGGAAGGCGTCTCTGAAGCACTGTCTGGTTTGACGCCGGACACCGAATACTCGGTGTGCCTGCAGTATCTGGTGGCGGGGCATGAAGAAGCGCGCAGTCCGACAGTTACATTCACGACTCTCCCCGAAGCTCCAGTGTTGGTGTCCGCTGAAGCGCAGGGTTCGACCGCGGTGGTGTTGAAGGGCGAGTTGAACCCGGCTGGTGCGACGGGAACGCTCACATACCAGGCTGAGTACAACACGAATGGCACGTGTGTGGGCAGTCAGGGTACGCCTGGTGTCGAAGTCGCTGAAGCTAAGCAGGATCAGGTTGTGGTGGAAGCGCAGGGCCTTGAACCAAACCAGCAGTACACGTTCTGTTTGGTGGCGACCGATGCTCAGGGTGAGCAGGCCTCTAGCGGGGAAATACCAGCGCAGACCGGGGCTCAGGCTCCAGTGATCGCGAACGTCTCTGTGTCCAACGTCTCGTCGACCGAAGCGACGGTTGGTGGCGAAATCTATCCGTATGAGGAATCCGTCGTGTATCGCGTGGAATACGGTAGGAGCAGCGCTTACGGGTCGAGCTCGCCTGAAGCGAGCATAGGCGCGCAGCACGGGCCTGCGAGTATCCAAGTACAGCTGACAGGTCTGACGCCCGATACCGAATACCATTATCGGATCGTGGCGACTAGCGCTACTGGTAGCGAACGCTCCACAGACGCGACGTTCACGACCGGTGAAGCGCCACTGGTTCGTAGTGGGAGTCTTCCAGATGATCGTGTGTTTGAAATGGTGACTCCGCCGGAGAACGAGAACTCGGACGTGTATGTGCCCGATGCTCGCGATATGAATGGTGAATTGGGGAACGGAATCCCTACCGTCAGGCTGTTCCAGGTGTCGGCCGATGGGTCTGCGGTCGCGTACGTGGGCGATGCCACTTCTGGCGGAGGCAACGGGGAAAGTGGCAGCAAACTAGGTAATCAGTTCTTGGCTAACCGCACTGCGGATGGGTGGAGCACACATAGCATCATGCCGGCCGGAGTACGTAGCGATCTGTATCAGGGCTTTTCCCCCGATCTGTCAGTCGGAGTGATTGTTGCGGGCACTGAAGCGGAACCTAAGGATCCGCCACTAGCGGAAAACGCACTGGGTGAAGGTTATAAAGTGCTCTATGCTCGTGCGACAAGCGGAGCTGCTGTCTATCGGCCGCTTTTCACAAACGAAGTCCGGCCAAACCGGCCGGCACAGGGGAAATCCTATCATTATCTTAATGGTGAGTTTGGTACTAATACTGCCGCTATTGCTTCGAGCCTCGAAGAAATAGCGCCTGTCTTCGCTGGTGGATCGACGGGTTTCAGCGATCAATTGTTTGAGGCCAACGATGCACTGCTAGCCGGGAATGGTGTCTTGGAAACGGAACTGGAGAGGGATGTAAAGCAAGAGATTGCCGAAGGCATCGAACACGATGAAAACTATCTGTACGATTCAGTTGACGGTAAGTTGAGTTTGGTCGATGTCTCTCCTGAAGGGAAGGTCGTTACCGGTGCTACGTTTGGCGGACTTCCACTCGGTGCACCGAACAAAAATCAGCCCGATTTTTATGGGGCGATCTCTTCAGACGGTAGTCGCGTTTATTGGTCCTCCGTTGAAGTGACCGAACGTAACAGTAACGGCAACATTTACGCCGAGCGACCTACGGGTCTTTACCTGCGTGAAAACCCTGTGGAGCCGCAGAGCCCGATCGTCAATGGTAAGTGCAGTGTGCCGGGCGACGCTTGCACTGTGCGGGTATCCGGTGGTGAAGCTCAGTATTGGGCGTCCGCGGCGGATGGTCGCTATGCGTTCTATACCGAAGGAGGTCAGTTGTACCGCTTCGATGCTAGGCCCGGAGTCGGACAGGGGTCTAATGAAGTGTTGGCCGGTGCTGGTGCCGGCGTTGTCGGTGTGCTTGGCGTCAGTGGGGACGGCGAAAGCGTGTATTTCGTAGCGAAGGGAGCGCTTGCCCCCGGCGCGACTGCACAGACCTGCGAAGGTTGGTCTGCTGGCACCGGGTGTAATTTGTATCTGATAAATAAAGGGGAAACGCGCTTTATAACGTCGCTTTCGGCCGAAGACGGCAGTGGAGTCCCACTCCAGGGAGGGAGCTATACATACTCATCCGGCGATTGGCAAGCTGGGCTTGGCACGCGGACCTCCAGGGTCTTCGGCGATGGTGAAGGCATTGTGTTCATGTCGAACGAGTCGTTGAGCGCGGTCGGCTATCCGCATGGGTATCAAAAAGATGGTGCTTATGAGGTATATGTGTATGACGCGGACTCGAACAGCTTGTTTTGTGCCTCGTGCGGTTCGACGGGGGCTGGCGTCACGAGTGGCTATTTGCCTGTGAGCTGGAACGTTACGGAACTCGGTCGGTGGGCCAGCCAGGACGGTGACCGCGCGTTCTTCGACAGTCGCTCGGTGCTTTCGCCCCAGGACACGAGTGGCGCGCAGAATGTGTATGAGTGGGAGCGCGAAGGCTCCGGTACGTGCACCGACGGTTCTGGGGTTAACGGTGGGTGTGTGTTCCTGCTCTCCGGTGGTGCTAGTCCATCCGATTCGTGGTTGATAGGCACTGGTGAAAGCGGGAACGACGTGTTCATCTCGACCCGTGCACAGTTGGCGCCTGAAGATCAGAACGAAATGTTCGATCTCTACGATGTCAGGGTTGATGGTGTGAAACCTGTGTCTGCGCCGGTGTGTACCGGTTCCGGTTGTCAGGGTGTGCCGGCGCCGCCACCAACGTTCGCGACACCGTCGAGCGTCACATTTGATGGTATTGGTAACTTCGAGCCCTCTGTGACCAGCACGGCGAAATCTAAGACTAAGGCGAAGAAGCTGTCGCGTGCTCAGAAGCTTGCGGTTGCGTTGAGAGCATGTCGCGGGGAGTCAAAACGCAGGCGGGCGTCGTGTGAAGCGCGGGCCAGGAGACGCTACGGCCTGCTCGATCGGAAGGCGCGTAATGGTTCGGGGACGGCTGTAAAGGGGAAGAAATGATGAAGCGCTCTATATTGTCTGTGCTTGCGGCGTGTGGTGTTGCGTTGTCGTTTGCGTCGGTTGCCCTAGCTTATGGTCCCGCGCCCGGCTATGAGGTGTTTGGGCGTTTCGGCCCCACCAACCTTACCCTGGGAGGTCAAGGACTACTGCACCTGTATGTATATAACTTGGGTGACGAAGAGGGCAACATTGGTCCGACCGTGACTAGCGTGCTGCCTGCGGGCATGGTAGCGAGGGCGTCGGAAGCTGAAGGCGCTGAATGTACCGGCACCAGCGTGGTCACATGCCACGTTTCTCCGATTGGCAGTGTGGTACTGGTCGTAATTCCGGTGAGTGTGTCCAGTTCGCCGGGGAGTGAAGCTGTTCGTGTGGCGGTGAGTGGTGGCGGTGCTCTGGGTGTCGCCAATGCGACGGTGCCGGTGCACTATGGGTCTGAACCGGCGCCGTTTGGGCTGGTCAACGCGGATGCATGGTTCACCAATCCTGACGGAACAATCGATACGCAGGCCGGTTCTCACCCCACGATTACGGTAGTGTGGGCTCCTACGAGTTACGGGATGGGCAATGGGCAGGAAGTCCCTAGCAATGGCGAAGCGCGCTTCCTGAACGTGAGCGTTCCGCCTGGGTTCGTCGGGGAACCCGGCGCTGTGCCTAAGTGCACGCGCACGGAATTCGACAACTCTGGTCAATGTCGTCTTGACAGTCAGATAGGGGAAGATGCAGCGTCAGACACGGGGGCAGGAGTCACCGCCATCCTGCCCGTGTTCAACATGGTGCCGCCCCCTGGCGTGGCTGCCGAGTTCGCTTTCACGACGGAAGGTGGTGTACACGTTTTTATCGATGCTCGTATACGTAGCGGTGGGGATTATGGGATCACCGAGCACGCGAATGTTCCTCAGCTCCACATCGTGTTCAATTCCACGACGATTTGGGGTGTCCCGGGCGAACACGAGGCGAACGTCGGCCTGAAACCCCTGTTGTCGATGCCGACGGCGTGTGGGGGTCCGGGACGCGAACCGGGCGAAATCAAGGTGAGCGTTGAACAGGACGGTGCCTGGGAGAACGAAAGCATAAACGGCGAACCGTTCAATGTCCCAATGCACAACAACGAAGACGCTCCCGTCGGGATCACCGGTTGCGAAAAGCTGAAGCACTTCCAACCGTTCATCAATCTCGCGCCGGACACCAGCTTCTCAGACACGCCAGCAGGCCTATCGACGATCGTAAAGGTCCCGCAAGGATTGAACCCTGAAGGGTTGGCCACGCCGGGCTTGAAGGAAACGACGGTTGTGTTGCCCGAAGGAGTAGCGATCAACCCGGGTCAGGCTACCGGTCTGGTGGCATGCCAACCATGGCAGGAGAATATCGGTGGACCGGAAGCGGAAAAGGAAACGATGGACGGACCACCGTCCTGCCCGTCAGCCTCGAAGGTCGGCACAGACGAAATCGCGACACCGCTATTGCCGGGAAGGTTGAAAGGCAACGTGTATGTCCTTCAGTCCAATCCGCCGAACCTGCAGTTGTTGGTCGCCGCTGAAGGCGAAGGCGTCTTCTTGAAGCTGATCGGGACCGTTCATTTGAACGAACAGACCGGTCAGATAACGACGACGTTCAAGGGCACCCCGCAAGACCCCGGCACCCCGGACGCTCCGCTGAGCGAATTCGTATTGAACTTCAGTGGAGGAGCACAAGCAGCGCTGGTGACACCGCAGTATTGTGGTGTATACACCGCGACTGCCGACTTCACGCCTTGGAGCACGCCATTGACCGCGGATGCGCTGTCGGAAAGCAACTTCCAGATCACCGCGGGCCCAGGCGGCAGTAGTCCCGCCAACTGCACAGGGCCCTTGCCGTTCAGTCCCACGATGACTGCCGGTGCCACTACCGACCAGGCCGGTGGATATACGGACTTCACGATGTTGCTATCGCGTGGCGACGGGCAGCAGCACATCGAAAAACTACAGTTCAAAACGCCGGAGGGGCTATTGGGCATGATCGCCAAGGTCCCCCTATGTCAAGAACCACAAGCAGCATCGGGAACGTGCTCCAGCGCGTCGCAGATCGGACACACGGTCGCGGAGGTCGGGCCCGGCCCATACCCGTTCGTGCTACCAGAGCCCGGTGCGCCGCCAGCGCCGATCTACTTGACCGGCCCGTATGACGGTGCACCGTTCGGTTTGAGTATCGCGGTGCCGATCGTGGCTGGTCCGTTCAACCTGGGCACTGAAGTTGTGCGGGCGAAGATCGAAGTGGACCCGCACACCAGCCAGCTGACGATCTCAACGACAGCGTTCCCAAAGACGGTGAAGGGTATCCCGACCGATATTCGCGAGATTGACGCTGTGATCGATAGGCCAGAATTTATGTTCAACCCTACAGACTGCAACCCTATGAGCTTCTCCGGCACGGCCTACAGTTTCGAAGGAGCGACGGCACCGGTATCGAGTCATTTCCAGATGGGGTCGTGTCGCAGCCTCTTGTTCAGTCCCAACTTCAAAGTCTCAACCAGTGGGAAAACGTCACGGGCTAACGGTGCGAGCTTGACGGCAAGGATCGTCTATCCCGTCGGGAACCTCGGTGCCAACCAGGCTTCCTCGCAGTCGAACATCAAAAGCGTGAAGGTGGACTTGCCCAAGCAGCTGCCGTCCAGGTTGACGACGTTGCAGAAGGCGTGTCCCGCAAAGACGTTTGAAGCGAACCCGGCATCCTGCCCGGTCGATTCGATCGTTGGTCATGCGAGGGCGATCACGCCGCTATTGCCGGTACCGGTGGAAGGACCAGCGTATTTCGTGTCGCATGCTGGGGAAGAATTCCCGAACCTGATCCTCGTATTGCAGGGCGATAACGTCACAATCGACCTCATCGGCGACACATTCATCAACACCAAGACGAACATTACGAGCAGCACGTTCAAGGAAGTGCCGGACGTCCCAATACAGAGCTTCGAACTGAACCTGCCGCAGGGCAAGTTCTCGGCGCTCGCGGCGAACACGAACCTCTGCAACGTGAAGGGCGGTCTGAAGATGCCGACCGCGTTCATCGGACAGAATGGAGCGGAAATACACCAGTCCTCTCCGATCAGCGTCACCGGTTGCGCGAAGCACAAGACGGTCAAGAAGAAGGGCAAAGCCAAGCGCAAGCAAACCGGTAAGCGGAGCAAGTGAGCGATGTCGACGGTTGCGACGAGGCTACCCGTTATGGCTCGTTCTCAAAGACATCCGGTTCTGAGCGGGTCTGGCTCGGGGCGCGAGCATGATCCGACGCGTGAGGATCGCGATGCGGGTCGGGGTCGTGTGGCTGAGGTTCAGCGTGTCCGGTTGCTCGGCGCAATGGTCCAGGAAGTGGCAGAGCACGGTGCCGCGAACGTATCTGTCTCAAGCGTGGTCGCACGGTC
The DNA here is from genome assembly GCA_963776985.1 of uncultured Solirubrobacterales bacterium. Taxonomy (GTDB): domain Bacteria; phylum Actinomycetota; class Thermoleophilia; order Solirubrobacterales; family Solirubrobacteraceae; genus Palsa-744. Next base: position 918,805 of record CAVZOV010000004.1, on the reverse strand, counting down.
CGGTGTATCGCGGCGCACGTTCTATGAGCTGTTCGACGACCGCGATGCGTGTTTCCTAGCCGCGTTTGAGGACGCGCTGTGTGGCGTCAGCGGTGTTGTCGTGGCGGCGTACTCGATATCTGGTCGTTGGCAGGAGAAGCTCAGGGCTGGTCTGGTCGCGCTACTGGATTGTTTGGAGCACGATCGCCAGACCGCGCGCTTGTTGATCGTCGAGAGCCTCGCCGCGGGACCATGCATGTTGGCGCGACGCCAAGAGACACTCGCACCGATTGTGGCCGCGGTCGATGAGGGTCGTCGCGAGCAAACAGCAGGTCGCGGTGAACTGCCGCCGTTGACCGCGCAGGGTGTTGTTGGTGGTGCGCTGTCGTTGCTGCACGACCGCCTGATCGAAGATAGTCAGGAGAGCTTGTTGGAGCTAACGGGAGCGTTGATGGCGATGATCGTCGCCCCCTACCTCGGGCAAGCAGCCGCACGCAAGGAGATCGCAAAGCCCACCCCCACACCCTCGGATAACGGTCCAGTGCTGCACGCCAGCGACCCGCTACGAGAGCTACCGATACGCCTGACCTACCGCACCGCGATGACGCTATCGGCGATAGCTGATGCTCCCGGAGCCTCCAACCGTCATATCGGGGAGATCGCGCACATCGCAGACCAAGGACAAGCATCAAAGCTCCTGAGTCGCCTACAACGCTACGGCCTCATCGAAAACACCGGCACCGGGGCCAAGGGCGAAGCGAACGCCTGGACCCTCACCCCAACAGGCCAGGATGTACACAACACGATCACCAACGCCCACACATAACGGGCAGTAGGCTGGAGGTACGTGTCGTTCTACGTCACCACCCCCATCTACTACGTCAACGCCGCCCCGCATCTCGGCCACGCGTACACGACGATCGCCGCGGACGTGCTCGCGCGCCACCATCGCCAGCGGGGCGAGAGCGTGTTCTTCTTGACAGGCACCGACGAGCACGGCGAGCCCGTGGCGGACGCCGCGCACGCGCAGGGCGTCGAGCCGCAGGCGCTCGCCGATCGCAACTCCGAGCGCTTTCGGGCGCTGGCGCCGAAGATCGAGGCGAGCAACGATTTCTTCATCCGTACCACCGACCCCCAGCACATGGCCGTCGTGCAAAGCGTGCTCTTGCGCGTGCGTGAGAACGGATATGTATACAAGGGTACCTACGAGGGCTGGTACTGCCCCAAGTGCGCCGACTTCAAGGCCGAGAACGAAGTGGACGAGGGGGAGCTGTGCCCGATCCACCACGTCCAGCTGACGCGCGAGCAGGAGGACAACTATTTCTTCGCGCTCTCGCGCTTTCAGGAGCCGCTGGAACGTTTGTACGCGGAGCATCCCGAGTTCGTGGCACCGAAGAGCCGCTACAACGAGGCGCTGTCGTTCATCCGGTCGGGGCTGCGCGACGTGCCGCTCACGCGCCACAAGCTGACATGGGGCGTGCCCGTGCCGTGGGACTCCGAGCACGTGTTCTATGTGTGGTTTGACGCGCTGCTGAACTACTACTCCGCGCTCACCTACGCGCCGGCGCCGGCCGGCACGGGGGCTGGCGAGGGGCGCTTGCCGGTGGTCGCGGGCGTCAGCGACGGCCTGACAGAGACCTTCTGGCCAGCCGACGTACACCTGATCGCCAAGGACATATTGCGCTTTCACACCGTGTACTGGCCCGCGCTCCTGATGGCCGCCGAGATCGAGCTGCCAAAGCGCGTGTTCGTGCACGGTTACCTGCTGATGGACGGCGAGAAGATGAGCAAGTCGCTCGGCAACGTGCTCGACCCGTTCGCCGTAATCGAGCGCTTCGGCGCCGACGCGCTGCGCTTCTACCTGCTGCGCGACGTGCCCTTCGGTCAGGACGGCTCGGTGTCCACCGCCGCCTTCGAGCAGCGCTACGAGACCGAGCTGGCCAACGACTACGGGAACCTCGCGAGTCGCACACTCGCGATGATCGCCCGCTACCGCGACGGGGTCGTGGATGGGGGCGACCCCGACGGATTGCTCCACGACGATTTCGCCACCCTGCCGCGGCGCGTGGCCGAGCTGCTCGACAGCGTCGAGCCGACAATCGCGCTCGACGAGATCTGGCAGCGCGTGCGTCGGCTCAACCGCTACGTCGAGGAGCAGGCGCCGTGGCAACTGGCCAAGGACCCGGCTCGTGCCGCGGACCTCGACCGCGTACTGCGCACGCTTGCCGAGGGGTTGCGCGTCGTCTCGGTACTGCTGTACCCATACTTGCCCAACGCCACCGCGAAGCTGCTCGCCGCCCTGGGAGCCCCCGATCTCTCGTTCGCCGGGGCTGGCTACGGACAGGGCGCGATCCGTCAGGTGCAGAAGCTCCCGGCGCTGTTCCCGAAGGGCATCGCGGAGCCGGCCGCCGCGCCGGCATGATCGACTCCCACACCCACCTGTACCTGTGCGACGAGCCCGACGCCGAACTGGTCGAGAATGCCGTCGCGGCCGGCGTCGTGAAGATGCTCGCGATCGGCACCGACGGCATCTCCTCGCGTGCGGCGCTGGCCGCGGCCGAGGTGTTTCCCCAGGTGTACGCCGCCGTCGGACGCCACCCGAATGAGTCGCGCGGCTTCGACGAAGCCGACCTGGCCGAGCTGGAGGCCCTGGCGGCCCACCCGCGCTGCATCGCCATCGGGGAGACGGGGCTCGACTATTACCGCGATGGATCGCCGAGGGAGGACCAGAAGCGGTCCTTTTCAGCCCACATCGAGTTGGCAAGAGCCACGGGAACGCCGCTGATAGTCCATACGAGAAATGCCGCGTTGGACACGCTCGCACAGCTGGCCGCCGAGGCCGAGGGATTGAGTGTCGTGATCCACTGCTTCTCAATGCCCGAGCACCTGCAGGAGTGCATCGACCGCGGTTATGCGATCTCCTTCGCCGGCAACGTCACATACAAGAGCGCCGGCGATCTGGCCGCCGCGGCACGCGCTGTGCCGGACGAGCACCTGCTGCTCGAGACCGACGCGCCCTACCTGACCCCCCAGCCGGTGCGCAAACAGCAGAACCAGCCCGCGTTCGTCGCGCACACCGCCGCGTTCGTCGCCGAGCTGCGCGGGGTGTCCGTCGCTGAGCTGGGCGCGACGGTGGAGCGCAACGCCACGCGCGTGTTCGGGTGGTAGGCGCCCACTCGGAGGGCCGGGCGACGGGCGCACCCACGGGGCACATGCCCGCAGGGCACACGACCTCGGGCAGGGCGAGCCGGCGCAGCCGCGACCTTGGCCAGAACTTCCTGCGCGACCCCAACATCCTTGGGGTGATCGCTCGCGAGAGCGAGCTATCGCCTGAGGACGTTGTGCTGGAGGTGGGTGGGGGCGAGGGCGTGCTGTCGGCCTATCTCGCCCCACGTGTCCGCTGGGTGCACGTGGTGGAGATCGACGAGCGCTTGCGCCCCGCGCTTGAGCAAAGCGTCGCCGGCGTTGAGAACGTGTCGCTGTGGTGGGGCGATGCGATGCGCGTGGACTTCGCCGCGATGCGCCCCGTGCCGGGCAAGCTCATTGCCAACCTGCCCTACGGCATCGCCGCCGGCGTGCTCTTGCGCACGCTCGAAGAGTTGCCAGGCGTGAGCCTGCTGGTCGCGATGGTGCAGCGCGAGGTTGGCGAGCGGCTTGCTGCCGCCCCCGGCAGCGGCGCCTACGGGATCAGCTCGGTGCTCGCCCAGCTGGCTGGCGAAGTGAGGGTCGCGAGGGCGATCCCGCGTACCGTGTTTCGCCCGGTGCCGAACGTGGATTCGGTGCTGGTGCGGATCGTGCGCACCGGTTTCGCCGGCTCGCCCGCCGTGCGCGCGCTCGTGGCAGGCGCCTTCGCGCACCGCCGCAAGGCGCTCGCGCGCTCGCTTGCGCTCAGCGGTACGCACTGCTCGCGCGAGCAGATCCGCGAGGCGCTCCTTGCGATCGGACACCCCGCCGACGAGCGTGCCGAGCGACTGGCGCCGAGCGAGTTCGTCGAGCTGGCCAAAATCCTCGAGCTATGACCAGCGCGCCCGTGCGTCTTCCCCTGCCGCTGCGCGCACTAGCGCCCGCGAAGATCAACCTCGGCCTGTTCGTCGGGCCCACCCGCGCCGACTCTCGCCACGAGCTTGCGAGCGTGATGCAGTCGATCTCGCTCGCCGACGAGCTTGTCCTGGAAGCGGCCCCGGCGGACGCCGAGCACGACGAGGTGTTCTGCCCGGGCGTTGAGGGCGAGAACCTCGCGGCCCGTGCACTGGCCCTGTTCCGCCAGGAGAGCGGCTGGACGCACGCGCCCCTGCGCCTGCGCATCGAGAAGCGCATCCCGGTGGCCGCAGGGTTGGGTGGGGGCTCGGCCGACGCCGCCGCCGCCTTGCGGCTGGCGCACGCCGCATCGGGCCTGGGGGATATGGACTTGATGCACGCTCTTGCTGGGAAGCTCGGCGCCGACGTGCCCGCGCAGGTGGTGCCCGGACGCTGGCTGGCGAGCGGCGCCGGCGAGCACCTCGAGGTTCTCGCCGATCCCTTCTCACCACTGGGAGTGCTGGTATTGCCCCACGCGGGCGGTCTGTCCACCGCCGCGGTTTACGGCGAGCTGGATCGCATCGCGCCCGTCCGCCCGGCGCTCGATTTGAGTGAACGCCGCGAAATGCTGGCTCGGGCGTTCGAGCTGGGCTCAGCCCTGCCCGCCGATACGCTGCTGCTGCACAACGATCTGCAGGCGGCGGCCGTGTCGCTGTGCCCTGAGATCGTGGCGGCGCTGGAGCAGGCACGCGAGGTGGGTGCGGAGGCGGCGCTCGTGAGCGGCAGCGGGCCGACTGTCGTGGGCCTGTTCGCGCGCGCCAACGGTCTCGCTCGCGCAGAGCGTGCCGTCGCCGGCCTGGCGAGCCGCGAGCCGCCCGCGCTCGCCGCCGAGTCGGTGGACGCCGACTTCGCGTGCGTGCAGCCTCTCGGTACGTAACAATGCGAGTTCGCAACCGCAGGCGCATGGGAGCGAAATCGCCCGTAGCGGCGAAACCGTCCACCGGAGAGCACAGTGAGCAACACCGACATCACCGATCTTGTGGCCGCGTGCGCCGGTGTGTTCGGCCTGGCCGCCTACGTCGGGCTGATCCTCGTGCCCGCCTGGGGCTCTTACACGCGTGTGTGGGAGCGGATCGCGGCCACGCTGCTGTCGCTATACGTGCTCGCGGTGTTCGTCGGCGTCGGCGCGCTCGCCGCGCTCGCCGCCGTGTACTTCTGGGGCTGACCGTGAGGACTTCCAAGTGTCCGAGCTAGTCGGGCTGGACGCCGTCACCGAGGCGGTCGAGTCCGGAGCGGGCCTGCCCGAGGTGGTGCGCGCCGCCTCGCGCGCGCTCGACGCGAGCCTCGCCGTGACCGACGCCTCGGGCGCCACGATCGCGGTCGCCGCGCGCTCCAGCGCGGACGAGCGTTCGCTGCTCTCCGGCGCCGATGGCGTCAGCAGCCTGCCACTGCGCGTCGCCGACGTGATCGTCGGCTCGCTGCACATGCGCGCTCGCACCGAGCCGAGCCCGCTCGTGCGCCGACTGCTCGTCACGATGATCGCCTCCGAGGTGCAGCGCGTGCGCGCCCCCGACGTCGCCTCCGAGAGCGCCGCCGCGGATTTCCTCGGCGTCGCGTTCGGGCGCGAGCCGATCTCGCGCGAGGATCTCTTGGCGCGCGCCCGCGAGCTGTCGCTCGACCTGCAGGCCGGCGCCAGCGTGATCGTCGCCCGCGCCCACCCCCAGGCGCCCACCGAGGAGGGCTGGCGTGCCCGCGCGCGCGCGGTCGCCGAGCGTGGCGCGCGCGCGGTCGTCGGTCGCTCGATCGCCGCGCTATCTGAGCGCGACGGCGCGGCGGGCGTGGAGATCCTGCTGTTGCTCCCCGGCGGCGAGGAGCCAGCGGCGGCGCGCGCCGCCGAAGCCGTGTTGCGCGAGATGGAGAGCGCCCTCTCCGGCTACACGTTCGCGATCGGGCGCAGCCGAGTCGCTGAGGACCCCGCCGACCTGCCGCGCGCGGCCGGCGAGGCGCTGCTGGCCGCCAACGTAGCCGAGGGCGGCACCCCGGATGGCGCGCTGCTCGCCTTCGAGCAAACCGGCGCCTACCGCCTGCTGCTCAGCGCGATGACAGAGAACCCAGGGGAGCTGCAGCGCTTCTACGCGGAGACGGTCGAGCCGCTCGTGGCCTACGACGAGCAGTACGAGACCGATCTCTTGCAAACACTGGAGACGTTCCTGGAGGCCGACGGCAACGTCGCCGGCACCGCCCAGCGCCTGTTCACCCACCGCCACACCGTCTACTACCGCCTGGAGCGCGTGCGCGAGCTGACCGGCCTGGACGTCAGCTCCAGCGACGGCCGTGAGAAGCTGAGCCTTGGGTTGAAGGCGATGCGGGTCCTTGGCATCTCCTCCTCGCGCGGTCCCGCCAGCGAGGAAGGCGCACGCGGCGGGCGCGTGCCGCGGCGCTCGTGAGCGACTAACCGCGCGCCGCGAACTCGACCGTGTACGTAGCGCCAGGGCGTTCGTCGGTGACGCTGGACGGCGCGATCGGGGCGACGCCCGCGCCGACATCGCGATAGCTGCTCGATAGCAGGATCAGGCGGTGCGGAGGGGAGCGCATCCACTCTTCGACCACCCCCTGCGGCGTCGCGAGCCCACCTGTGCCCCAGCCGATGTTCTGCCCGGCGGCCACGACCTGCGCGCCCACCGCATAGGGAGAGGAGGCGATCCGCTGCCACGGCGTCTGCCCCGTCATGGCGTCGTCGCCGAAGTACCCATGGCTGGCCATTTCCCGCGCAAGGCTCGTGGCGATCCCTCCAAGCGCGGCATTCGACCGCAGTGCGGGCACTCGCAGGCGGGCCCGTTCGCGGTCGATCAGGCACGTGACCGCGCTGTCGACCAGTGCCTGGTTTGAGCTTGTGGGCAATGTCAGTGCGCCTCGGCAGCGGGCGCCGGTCGCGGTATTCGTTGCCCCTTGAGCCGTCATCGCGCCGAGCGAGGCGCAGGCCACCGCAAGCGCGAGCACGACAAAAGCGCCCCCACGTCGCACGAATGCGTCCCCTGCCAGCCGCATCGCAAGGATTCTTGCAGCAGTGGGCGATGAGATGTCGCCGCCTTGTTAAGAGAGCACCCTCCAGCGCACACACTGGTCTGCAACCTGCTGCACCGTGGCCCGCAAAAGGCCACGTTGCAAGAACCGTTGCAAGTGGCAGGAGTTCGGGCCGGCGCGAAGACGCCGACGGCCAGTTCCACGGAGGCCCTAGCTGACGGTACAGTTCCGGTGTAGCTCCTACCCCATTGGGGGGTCGTCCAATGGCAGGACATCAGGTTTTGGTCCTGAGAATCGGGGTTCGAGTCCCTGCCCCCCAGTGTTGGCGCTTGGCGAATCTCCGTCAACCGCCACCGATTCGGGCAGCCAACTAAAGTCTGCGCATGTCCCCAGCCCCGACCGTTGTGATCCTCGCCGCCGGGCAGGGGACGCGGATGCGCTCCTGCACCCCGAAGGTGCTGCACGAGCTGTGTGGGATACCGATGGTGTTGTGGCCGGTGCGCGCCGCGCTTGCCGCGGGCGCGGGGCGCGTCGTGGTGGTGGACTCGCCGGATCGGGCGCTCGAGGACGTGCTGCCAGCGCGGGTCGAGCTGGCCGTGCAGGCGCAGTCGGACGGGACCGGTGGGGCGGTGCGTGCCGCAGCCGATCTGATCGATCCCGATGCGCCGGTGGTGGTGCTCAGCGGTGATGTTCCGCTCGTCGGTGCCGAGTCGATCGCCGAGCTGGTGAGGGCGCACGCCGACAGCGCCGCGGCAGCCACGATGGCCACGGCCGTGCTGGAGGACCCCACGGGCTACGGCCGGGTTGTGCGCGAGGCGGACGGATCGGTCGCACGTGTGGTGGAGACCAAGAAGCCGGGGGACGCAACCGACGCCGAGCTACAGATCCGCGAGGTGAACTCCGGCATATACGTGTTCGGCGGCGCGGCGCTGCTCAGCGCGCTGCCACGGCTCACCGCCGACAATGCCCAGCGCGAGTACTACCTACCGCAGACGCTCGACCTGTTGCGTGCCGACGGCGCGCGCGTGGCGGCACACGTCGTCGCGGACGAGCACCTGATGCTCGGCGTCAACGACCGTGTCGCGCTCGCCCATGTGCGAGTTCTCGCCCAGCGTGCGATCGCCGAGCGCCACATGCTCGCCGGGGTGACAGTCGTCGACCCCGCCTCGACCGTGATCGACGTCGATGTGGCCATCGGCCAGGACACGAGGATCGAGCCGGGCAGCGCTCTGAAGGGCTCAACCGCCGTCGGTGTGGGCGCGGTCGTCGGGCCTCACACGACCGCGATCGACTCACGTATCGGCGATGGCGCGCAGGTGCGAATGTCGTGGCTTTCCCAAGCGGATGTCCACGCGAGGGTGAGTGTCGGCCCGTTCGCCTACCTGCGTCCGGGCGCACTGCTGCGCGAGGGCTCCAAGGTCGGCACGTTCGTCGAGGTCAAGAACTCGGATGTCGGCATGGGCGCGAAGATCCCACACCTCTCCTACATCGGCGACGCCGACATCGGCCGGGACACGAATCTCGGCGCGGGCACGATCACCGCCAACTATGACGGTCGCGCCAAGCACCGCACCACGATCGGCGAGCGTGTGCGCGGCGGCGTGGACACCTCGTTCGTCGCCCCCGTGCAGGTCGGCGACGACGCTTACACGGCCGCCGGCTCGATCGTCACCGAGGACGTGCCTGGCGGTGCACTCGCCGTTGCCCGTGCGCGCCAGCGCAACGTTGAGGGTTATGCGGGGCGGCGTGAGGGTGGCGTCGAGGCAGACGCGCCGCGTCCAGACGGCGGGTCCACGGCGGGCGAGGGCGAGTCATAGCGCGCCTCCCGGTCGCGTGCTGGCACAGTCACGCGCCTCAACCGCCACACGCCCTACACTCCCGGAGATGAGCGTGATCGACGCGCGCACGCAGCCGTCCTCGCCGACGAGCCTGCCGATCGACTACAACAAGCGGCTGATGCTCTTCTCGGGGCGTGCCAACCCGCGGCTCGCTCTGGATATCGCGGACAAGCTCAACGTCGATATCGGCCCGGTGACGCTCAAGACGTTCTCCGACGGTGAGGTGTATTGCCGCTACGAGGAGTCGATTCGCGGCGCCGACGTGTTCATCGTGCAATCGACCTGCGGCAACGTTGCCACCGGTGTGACCGCCAACGATTCGCTGATGGAGCTGCTGTTCATGATCGACGCCGCCGTGGGCGCCTCGGCTCACCGCGTAATCGCCGTCACGCCATGGTTCGGCTACTCCCGCCAGGACAAGAAGTCGGCACCCCGCGAGCCGATCTCCGCGCGCCTGGTGGCGCGCATGATCGAGGCCGCCGGGGCTGACAGAGTGCTCACGATGGACCTCCACGCCGGACAGATCCAGGGCTTTTTCCAAAAGCCCGTCGATCACATGACCGCGCTGTTCATGCTCACGCAGTACTTCAGCGATCTTGGCCTGTCCGACCTCGTGGTGGTCGCGCCCGACGCGGGTCGTGTGAAGCTCAACAAGCGATTCGCCTCGATCATCGGCGCGGAGCTGGCGATCCTCGACAAGGAGCGCCCGGCCCAGCAGGTCGCCGAGATCGGGTACGTGATCGGCGACGTTCGCGGCAAGACCGCCGTGATCGTCGACGACATGATCGACACCGCGGGCACGCTGAAGGCTGCCGCCCGCACAGTTCTCGACGCGGGCGCGAAGAGCGTGTATGCGGCAGCCACCCATGCCGTGTTCTCCGGCGCCGCCTTCGAGAACCTCGCCGACTCGGGCTTCAAGGAGATTGTCGTCACCGACACGATCCCCACGCGCCCAGGGCTTCCCGCCAACATTCGCGTGTTGCCATGCGCCGAGCTGCTGACCGACTCGATCCGCCGCATCTTCACCGACGACTCGGTCAGCGAAGTGTTCGGCGGCGAGAACCAGCTGTTCTGAGCGCGGCCGAGGCGGGCGGGTTGCTAAAGTCCCCGGCCGTCTCATGGCTACCACCACCACCAAGCTCGATGTCGACAGTCGCAGTCCCGATGGCTCGCGCTCCGCGCGGCGCCTGCGCCGCACCGGGCGCATCCCGGGCGTGCTCTACGGCGGCGATGTAGACCCCGTGAGCTTTAGCGTCGACGCGCGCGAGTTGCGCGTGGCGCTTGCCGGCGCGGGCGCTGTGGTCGACCTCAGCATCGATGGCGCCAAGGCCACTCCGGTTGTGCTCAAGGAGGCTCAGCGCGATCCGGTGCGTGGCGAGACGACCCATGTGGACCTCCTGCGAGTACGCCTGGACAAGCCGATCCACGCGGTGGTCGCGCTCGAACTCACCGGCGTGGACGACACGCCCGGCGTCAAGGAAGGCGGCATCCTCGAGCAGCTCGTACGCGAGCTGAATGTCGAAGCGCTCCCGACCGCGATCCCGGAGTCGATCGTGCACGAGCTTGGCGAGCTGCAGATCGGCGATACGCTCTCGCTTGAGGCGATCGTCCTGCCCGAGGGTGTCACGCTGCTCGATGATCTCGCGACCACGGTCGCCTCGGTTTCGGCGCCCCGGCTGCAGTCCGAGGATGAGAGCGAGATCGAGTCTGAGACTGAGCTCGTCGGCGACGGCGGCGGTGGCGAGGCGGCCTCTGAGGACGGCGGCGCCTCCTCCGAGGAGTAGCTCCTGCGCCCCTTCGGCGGCGGCGCGCCAGCCGATTGGCTGATCGTCGGGCTGGGCAACCCCGGTCGCGAGCACGCGCAAACCCGCCACAACGTGGGCTTCATGGTGGCCGACCAACTCGCCGAGCGCTGGTCGCTCGGGCGCGCCAAAGACCGCTTCCGCGGGCGCATCGCGGAGGGTCGCGTAAACGGGTCGCGTGTAGCGGTGCTATGGCCCCAGACATACATGAACGACGTCGGACGCTCGGTCGGCCCGGCACGGGGCTCGTTGAAGGTGGCGCTCGATCGCGTCGTGGTCGTCCACGACGAGATTGACCTGCCGTTCGGCGAGGTGCGGGCGCGGGTAGGCGGCGGGCTCGCCGGTCACAACGGGCTCAAGTCGCTCAAGCGCGAGCTTGGCAGCGCCGACTTCGTGCGCGTACGCGTGGGCGTCGGGCGGCCCAAATCGACCGACCCGGAGATCGTCTCCGCATATGTGCTCGGACGCTTTCGCGAGTCCCCGGGCGAAGTCGAGGATCTGATCGGCAGCGCCGCCCAGGCGGTCGAGCGCGTGCTGCTAGATGAAGGCGTGTAGCTATGCGCGTCAGGAGATCGAGAGCCGGCACGGCCGGCAAGCATGCGTCGCGCTTGGCGTGGCGCTCGGCAGCGCGGGAGGAGCGTTGAGGCGATGGCTCTGCGGGCACTGCTAGGCGCGATCGACCAGGACGCGGGGGCTGCCCGACTCGCCGGCGAGGGGGGGCACGCGTTCGTGTCGTCCTCGCTGCGCCCGTACGCGATTGCCGCGCTCGCCGACCGGGACGCCGCGCGTCCGACGCTCGTGGTGGTTGGCGACGATCGTGCCGCGCGCGATCTGGCGGGCGACTTGCGGGCCTGGCTCGCGCCACGGCGAGTGCGCTACTACCCTTCGCGTGGGGTCGCCTACGAGTCGCATCTGACCCCGCCGCCGCACCTCGTCGGCCTGCGTGTCGCGGCACTCGACGATTTGCTGTCGCCCCCAAGCGATGCGGACGCGCCGGTCGTGGTGGTTTCCGCCGTGGCGCTGTCGGAGAAGGTGCCCGACCCAGAGCTTCGCCCGCACTCCTTCACGCTGCGCGCGGGTGAGCTGCTCGACCTCGACGAGTGCGCGGCCGAACTGGTGGGGGCTGGTTACGAGCGCGTCGATCAGGTCCAGGAGCGTGGGCAGTTTGCGATGCGCGGGGGCCTGCTCGACGTGTTTCCCGCCACCGAGGAGCACGCCGTGCGCGTGGACATGTTCGACATCGAGATCGAATCTTTGCGCTGGTTCTCCACATTTACACAGCGCTCGCTCGGAGACATCGAGGAGGTCGAGATCGCGCCCGCCGCGGAGCTTGCCCCCGAGCATCGCGAGCTGGCGGAGATTGCCGCCGCCACCGGCGCGTTCGCGGCTGGCGATGGCGCCGAGGAGGCGGAGGGGGATGGCAGGCCCGACATCGCCGAACTGCTGCCCGTCGATCGCTTCGGCGCGCTGCTCGAGCTGATCGACGGGGCGGGCTCCGATACCGCCCGCGGCGGCGGTTCGGGCGGCGGGAGCGCGGGCAATGGCGATCCGGTTGGCGCGGTGGCCAGTGCGCAGGTGATCGTCGCCGCCGAGGAGGAGCTGGCGCCCGCTCTCACCGACCACTGGAGCGACGTGTGCGCGGCCTTCGCCGACAAGGACGCCCATCACCTCTACGTGAGCCCGGAGGAGGTGCAGTCCGGTTTGGCTGCCCGCACACGCATTTGGCTGTCCTCAATGTCAAGCGGACAGGAGATCGAGCTGCGGGCTTCCGCGGCTGACACCGCTGCTCGCTCGCTGGCCGAAGCGGAGCCGGAGCTTGAGAAGCTCGTACGCTCGGGCTATCGCACGGTTGTCGCCTTCCCCCGCCGGGGCGAAGGCGAGCGTGCCGCCTACAACCTTGGCCGCCTGAAAGCAGACTGGTTGGACATCGATGTCGACGTCGCGCGCGTGCCGCTCGAGGCTTCGCTGCGCTTCGCCGCAGCATCGTTGCGCGAGGGCTTTGTCGCGCCATCTCTGAAGCTCGCGGTGTTCCCCGAGCATCGACTGCTGCGCCGTCGGCGCGCGGGCAGGGGCGGGGAGGGGCAAAGCGGGCCGGGCGGGCCATCGACGCGGCGCGGCGTGTTGCGCTCGTTTACAGAGCTGCGCACCGGCGACATCGTGGTGCACGAGGACCACGGTGTCGCTCGCTTCGCGGGCTTTGAGACGCGCACCGTCGCGAGCGTCACGCGCGACTATCTCTATCTCGAATACCAGGGCGACGACAAGGTATTCGTCCCCACCGACCAGCTCGCCAAGATTTCGCGCTATGTGGGGGCCGGCGGGGAAGGCGGGCCGCCACTGTCAAAGCTCGGTGGCTCGCGTTGGGAGGCGATGAAGGCGCGTGCGCGCCGCGCCGCGCAGGAGCTGGCCGGCGAGCTGCTCAGCCTCTATGCGGAGCGTCGACGCCGCGCCGGCCACGCCTTCGAGCCCGACACCGACTGGCAGCGCGAGTTCGAGGAGCGCTTCCCCTACACCGAGACCCCCGACCAGCTGGAGGCGATCGAACTCGTCAAGGCCGACATGGAAGCACCGCGCCCGATGGATCGGCTCGTGTGTGGGGACGTCGGCTACGGCAAGACCGAGGTTGCCCTGCGAGCCGCCTTCAAGGCCGCCGGCGACGGCAAGCAGGTACTGATGCTCGTTCCCACCACGATCCTCGCCCAGCAACACTACGGCACCTTCTCCGAGCGCCTCGCCGATTATCCGCTCACGGTCGAGCACGTCTCGCGCTTTCGCTCCGCGGCCGAGCAGAAGCAGGCGCTCGCCGGCTTCACAAGCGGTGCCGTAGACATCCTGATCGGCACCCACCGCGTGCTCTCGCGCGACGTGCGCGCCAAGGATCTCGGCCTGCTGATTGTGGACGAGGAGCAGCGCTTCGGGGTCAAGCAGAAGGAGCTACTGCGCCAGCTCAAGCTGAAGGTGGACGTGATCTCGATGTCGGCAACGCCGATTCCCCGCACCCTGCAGATGTCGCTGGCGGGGTTGCGCGAGATATCGGTGATCGAGACGCCCCCGGAAGGCCGCAGGCCGGTCAAGACATACGTGGGCGAGTATGAGGAGGAGCTGGTCAAGCGCGCGATCGTGCGCGAGCACGCGCGTGGCGGACAGGCGTTCTTCATACACAATCGCGTCGAGTCGATCGAGGACACCGCCGAGCGCCTGCGCGCGATGTGCCCCGGTGTGCGTTTCGTCGTCGCCCACGGGCAGATGCCCGAGGGCGAGCTGGAGACAGTCATGATGGGCTACCTGCAGGGAGGCGCGGACGTGCTCGTGTGCACGTCGATTGTCGAGTCGGGCATCGACATCCCGCAGGCCAACACGCTGATCGTCGAGCACGCCGACGCCTTCGGGCTCGCCCAGCTCTACCAGATCCGCGGCCGCGTGGGACGTAGCCGCGAGCGCGCCTACGCCTACCTGCTGTACGACTCGGCGGCCACGCTCACCCCTGAAGCGGCGCAGCGCCTCTCGGCTCTCTCGGACTACACCGAGCTGGGAGCAGGCTTCAAGGTTGCGATGCGCGATCTGGAGATTCGCGGTGCCGGCAACCTACTCGGCGACGAGCAGTCCGGCCACGTCGCTGCGCTTGGGTTCGAGCTGTACATGCAGATGCTCGACGAAGCGGTCCGGGAATCGGATCCCACCCGTTCGGCCGACGGCTCGGGGGAGGCTGGCGCGGAGGAGGCGGAGCTGCCTGAGCCCGTGCGCCTCGACGTCAACGTCAACGCCTACATCCCCGCCGACTACATCGCCTACGAGCAGGCCAAGATCGACGTCCATCGCCGCGTCGCCTCGGCCCTGGACGTGGCCGATGTGGAACGCCTGCGCGAAGAGCTGGAGGACCGCTTCGGCCCCGTCCCAGAGCCGCTCGCGAACCTGCTCGCGCTGCAGCGGGCGCGCATCAAGTTCGGCCAAGCGGGCGCGCGGGCGGTGAGCTTCCGCGGCGACCGCCTCGCGGTGACTCCGATCGAACTGGACTCGGTGCGCGCCAAGCGCCTGCGCGAGCAACTGCCCGAGGCGCTGTACGAGTCGGGACGCTCACAGGTGTCGGTGCGCGTGCCGAAGGAGGGCGAGGAGCGCTTCCCGACCGTCGTGCGCGCTGCCGATGTCTTGCTGGCAGTCGTGCGCGAAGCCGCCTAATGGACCCGATCCCACCCGTGAGCAGGTGCGCTCCCGTGGGGCCGCGTCAAGTCCCGAAGGGCGCTTAGGGATCTTTAAGGAAGTCGTTAAGCACGGCTTGGGTTGTTTCCGCTAGAGTGCCCGCGTCGTGTCCAAACTAAAGGGTCAGATCGCGGCGCTCGGCGCTGTTTTGATTACAGGGGTAACGCTCACCGCGTGCGGTGGAGGCGGTGTGCCCGGCAACGCTGTCGCCAGCGTCAACGGCACTCCGGTGACCGCCGCGACGTTCAACCACTGGATGACGGTCGCCGCGAACGCGAGTACCGCCTCCACGACCGGCACGACGACCGCGGCCAAAGCGGTCGTGCCCGACCCGCCCACCTACACGGCCTGCATAGCGCACCTTGAAGCCACTGCGCCAAAGCCCGCCAAGGGCCAGTCCAAGCCGACCGCCGCACAGCTCAAGAGCGAGTGCGAACAGCAGTATCAGTCGCTGAAGCAGACAACTCTTGGCTTCCTGATATCCGCCAACTGGTTGCTCGGCGAGGCCAACGAACAGGGCATAAAAATGTCCGACGCCGAAGTGCAGAAGGCGTTCAGCAAGATCAAGAACCAGCAGTTCCCGACCGAAGCGGCCTTCCAGAAGTTCCTGGCCAGCACCGGCTACACCGTTTCCGACCTGCTGTTGCGTGTCAAGCTCGACGAACTCTCGACGAAGATCCAGCAGAAGATCACCAAGAACGCTCAGAAGAAGCCGAGCAAGAAGGAAATCGAATCGTACTTCGAACAGCACAAGTCGCAGTACGGTCAGCCCGAAAAGCGCAACATCCTGATCGTCCTCACCAAGACTCAGGCTCAGGCCGAAAAAGCCAAGAAGGAAATCGAATCCGGCAAGAGTTTCGCGAGCGTCGCCAAGGCAGTATCGATCGACCCGGTCAGCAAGGCCGCCGGCGGATCGCTGCCCGGTGTGGTCAAGGGCCAGGAGGAGAAGGCACTGAGCGAAGCGGTGTTTGGCGCCAAGGTGAAAGTGCTCGGCGGTCCTATCAAGACACCGTTCGGCTACTACGTCTATGAGGTAACGAAGATCATTCCCGGCAGCCAGAAGTCGCTCTCCTCGGTGCAGTCCACGATCTCTCAACAGATGGCCGCCGAAAAGCAACAGAAGGCGCTCAGCGAATTCATCAAGAACTTCCGCAAGACATGGACCGCCCGCACAGAATGCCGCGCCGAATACTCGGTGCAGGACTGCAAGGGCTACAAAGCCCCCAAGGGGTCCACCAGCACCACCACGCCCTAGGGAGCCCCTAACTTGGCGACCCCACGACGGCCTGAGCGTCGTGGCGGGCAGGATCGGACGTGAGTTCTGACGCCGCACAAGCGCTGCTGGCGCTAGACGCACTCACGCGACGCCTGCGTCGCGAGTGCCCGTGGGATCGCGAGCAGGACGAGCGCTCGATCGTGCCGCACACGGTCGAGGAGGCATACGAGCTTGCCGACGCCGCGCATAGCGGCAACGACGCGAAGCTGCTCGACGAGCTTGGCGATGTGCTCTTCCAGGTGATGTTCCTCTCGCTGCTGCTACAGGAGCGCGGCGCGGGCGACCTTGCGCAGGTGGCCGAGCATTGCCGCCAAAAGCTGATCCGTCGCCACCCGCACGTGTTTGGCGAGGTCGAAGTGGCCGATGCGGGTGAGGTGCTGCGCAACTGGGACGCGATCAAGGCCACCGAGCCTGGCCGCGAGCGTGGTGTCTTCGGCGAGGTGCCCGAGAATCTGCCCGCGCTGCTGTATGCGCGCAAGGTTCAGCGTCGGGCCGCCTCCGCGGGGCTGCACCCCGCGCCAGCGGACACTGAGGGCGAGGATCGGCCGGCAGACGCCGCCGGCGCGGATAGACAATCCTTTCGCATGATCGGCGAGCACCTGTTCGCGCTCGTCGACGAAGCGCGCCTCGCGCAGGTGGACCCCGAGTTGGCTCTGCGCGCGGCGGCACAGCGATTCCGCGACAGCATCGATGTGGCGGCGACAACAGACGCACGCGACCAGCCTGACACCGCCGACATACCGAGCCCCACAGACCCCCCTGAGACGCCCGAGACAACCGACGCACCCAAAGGAGAGCGATGAGCCAGATCGAGAGAGTCCACGCCCGCCAGATCCTCGACAGTCGCGGCAACCCCACCGTGGAGGTGGAGGTCGCGCTGCGCTCGGGCGCGCATGGCCACGCGGCGATCCCATCGGGCGCGTCCACCGGCGAGTTTGAGGCCACCGAGCTGCGTGATGGCGGCGAGCATTGGCTCGGTAAGGGCGTCACGCGCGCGGTGGCGGGCGTGAACGGCGAGATAGCTGGTGCGGTCACCGGTATGGACGCCTCCGATCAGGCGGCGCTCGACGAGGCGCTGATCGCGCTTGATGGCACCCCCAACAAGTCACGCCTTGGCGCCAATGCGATCCTCGGCGTGTCGCTGGCTGCCGCCCACGCTCAGGCCGCCGAGGAGGGGCTGGCGCTATGGCGCTATCTCGGCGGCGAGGCGGCCCGCGTGCTGCCCGTGCCGATGATGAACGTGCTCAACGGCGGTGCGCACGCCGATAACAAGGTCGACTTCCAGGAGTTCATGATCGTGCCATGCGGCGCGGCCACGTTCTCGGAGTGCTTGCGCGTCGGCACGGAGGTCTACCACGCCCTGAAGGGCACGCTGCACAAGCGTGGCCTATCCACGGCTGTCGGTGACGAGGGCGGCTTCGCGCCCGATCTCGCGTCCAACGAGGAGGCGCTGAAGATGCTCGTCGCTGGCATCGAAGCGGCTGGGTATGAGCCCGGCAAGGACGTCGCGATCGCACTGGACCCGGCCACCAGTGAGCTGTTCTCAGGCGGTGCCTATGTGCTCGAGCACGAGGGTCGCACGCTCACCCCCGCCGAGCTGGCCGACTACTGGGCCACGCTTGCCGGCAGCTATCCGATCGTATCGATCGAGGACGGCATGGACGAGCAGGACTGGGAGGGTTGGAAGATGCTTACCGAGCGCCTCGGCCAGCATCTGCAGCTTGTCGGCGATGACCTGTTCGTAACCAACACCGAGCGTCTCGGGCGCGGCATCGAGCTGGGCGTGGCCAACTCGATCCTCATCAAGGTCAACCAGATCGGCACCCTCACAGAGACGCTCGCCGCCATTGCGATGGCGCGTGAGGCCGGCTACACGGCAGTTATGAGCCACCGCTCAGGCGAGACGGAGGACGTCACGATCGCCGATCTCGCCGTGGCCACCGGCTGCGGGCAGATCAAGACCGGCGCTCCCTCGCGCTCGGATCGCGTCGCCAAGTACAACCAGCTGTTGCGCATTGAGGAGCAGCTCGGCGCTGACGCGGAGTTCCCGGGCCGCTCGGTGTTTCGAAGCTGAGCTGCCAGTGAGGCTTTAGCTCACAATCCGTTTGGGACCTCCGTTGGCGAGGTATGTACAGAGAGCCGGGCGCGACCTCATTTGCGCGCCACTCTGCGACACACACGACACCAGTCGAGCAGAAGAGCGTGATCGCGCCCGGTCTTAGTCCGGACCGAAGGCGCGCGATTATGCTCGCCAGGGGATGGGCAAGTGGGCCCGATGGCAGGAGGTGGGCGCGTCGGGTCGAATGCGACTGTATGCCCGCCGCCTCCGCCTCCACGTCCCGTGCTCCACGCCGGTCTCAGGCTTCCGCGGCTTCGCGGGCCAGGTCCGGAGCCGCGCCGCGCACAGGCTCTGCGGCTGTGCTGCCGCGCATCCGCTGGGATCGGGTCGGGCGCATCGCGATGTTGTGCGTGGTCGCGGCGCTCGCCTACCTGTACCTGAGTGCCGGCTTGCGGTTGCTGTCCTCATGGCGCGAGTCCGGGCGCGACAGCGCTCAGGTCCACCAGCTGGAAGCCCAAAACCAGATTCTGCGCAAAGAACACGCGGCCCTGGCCAGTCCCGGCACCGTGCCGGAAGAGGCGCGTCGACTTGGCATGATGCGCCAAGGCGAGCAGGTGTACAGCGTGAGCGGTCTGCCCGCAAACTGACGCTCTTGCGGGCCGCTGCTAGCCTCGCCCCTGTGCCCGCCTTCGACAACGCCCTCTACCAATGGCAGCAGGGCGAGCGACGCCTCGCCCAGGCGCCGCCGGAGCGCTCTGTGCTGCTCCAGCAGGTCGTTGACACGCTGGTGGTCGAGCTGCGCAAACGGCTCGGCGGGCGCTTCTCAGCCGAAGAGCTCGCGGATCTCTACGCGCGCGGCACCTCCTGGTGTTTGCAGCTAGCGATCGACATCGCTCCCGATGACCCGTGGGCGTGGGATGCCGCTGTTGTCATCGACGCAGCCTTCGCGCGCTACCTGCGCGAGGCCGTCGACTACGCGGGCGGGCGGCTTGTGGTTGCCGAGGGCTAACCTCAGCTCGTCGCATACCTGGAAATCGCTGAGCTACTAGCCGTTTGCTGGGCAAGCGAGACAAGGATGCAGCCCGCATAGCGTACTAGGTACGCGAGTGGGCGAAGACGCAGTATTGCGCAGCTCAGCAAACGGGTTAGTCGTCTGTGCCGGTGCGGCGGATCACTATGCGATCCTCCTCCACCGTGACCTGCACCGGACGGTGGCCGGCCCAGTGCTCTGCATACACCGGGTTGTCCTGGATGGCGGGGTCGAGCCACAGGCCGTAGCCCTCTTCGCCATGGTCGAAGGTGCCCTCCAGGGGCTCCGCGTCGCGGGAGGAGCGTCGGCCTCTGCGCCCGCGCCGGCGCCGAGTGCTCGGGGCGGCGTCCTCCTCGTCCTCCTCCTCCGTGCCAGCGCGTGCGCGCTCCGCGGCCTTCTCCTCGGCCTTCGCGCGCTCCGCCTCCATCGCCGCCTCCAGTTCGGCGGCTATCGCCTCGTCGTCCTCGGCGCGCAGATCGATCTCCTCGGGATAGGCATCCGCGGTACCGCTGGCGCCATCGGCCGGGCTCTCGTCGCCAAAAAGGTCGTTTTGCCGCTTGAACTGCTCGATCTCCTGCACGGTCACTTCGAGCTGGTGGGCCACCCAGGCGTCGGTGCGGCCCTGGCGTACCCAGCTCCGGATCTGGTTCAGGTGTGGGCGCAGCGATCTACGAGCCATAGGGGGACCTCATAACGGCCCGGGAGACTAGCGCATGATCGGACGGCCCGCTGCCGAGGCGTGCGAGCGTCGCTCGGACGCTACATGGGTGCGCCTCTGCACAGTCGGGGGTTGCAACGATTGAGCTGGCGGTGCGCGCCTTCGCATAATCGAGGGGCGCCCGCAATGGCGCTTGTGGACGACATATTCGCGTTCGGTGGGACAGAACACTATGCTTGCCGTAGGGCGGGACCGGGGGCGATCTCGCCCTACGTCCATGGCCAACGAGAAGGGTGCAACCGATGCTGGTTCTGACGCGCAAGCCCAACCAGAGCATCATGATCGGCGACGACATCGAGGTTTCGGTGCTCTCCGTGGTGGGAGAGAAGGTGCGGATCGGCATCCACGCTCCCCACGACATCCCGGTATTTCGAACCGAGATATATGTCGAGATTCAGCGCGAGAGCGAGCCCGGTGGCCCCTCCAGCGACCCCGATGCGGTGCGGGCAGAGGTCGACGACGCCCTGGACAAGCTGGGTGAGACTCCCACTTAGTCAGCATGGACGGTGTGGGGCTGGCCCTCGGCGTTCGTAGGTTCGCGGGTTAGCCTCGCGGTTGTTATCGACCGCTGCGGCGAGTGCCGCATACGAATGGAGGACCAGCCATGCCTGACGTTACCGCTTCGATTGCTCCCGCTGATGTGCGTTTGTGGGTCAGTCTCGATGCTCATAAGCTCTCGATCGTTGCCGCGATGCTGCCGCCTTCGGGCGGCCAGCCCGAGGTGCAGAGGCTCGAGACGACCGAGAAAGCGATCCGTCGCTTTATCGACCGTCTCGGTGGCCCTGAGGGCCTCGCAGTCTGTTACGAGGCCGGACCGGGCGGGTTTGCGCTGTGGCGCCTTTTGAGCAGCATGGGTGTCGCGTGCGATGTGATCGCGCCGTCGTTGGTACCGGTCCGTGCCGGTGACCGGGTCAAGACCGACCGCCGTGACGCGAAGAAGCTGGTGCGGCTCTTCCGCGCCGGCGAGTTGACCTACGTCCAACCCCCGACGTCGGAGACTGAGGGGCTCAGGGATTTGCTGCGCTGTCGTGATGATCTGCGCTGCGCAAGGACCGCGGCCCGGCACCGTGTCCTGAAGCAGCTGCTACGTCATGGCCATGTCTTCCGCGAGGGCAAGAAGGCCTGGACCAAGATGCACCGTGCGTGGGTCGCCCGCCAGCGTCTGGGGGACCCGCTCGCCCAGCTCGCGCTGGAGCAGATGTTGATCCACCTCGACGGGATCGAGCGCCAGCTCGACGCGCTGGACGCCCAGCTCGCGCAGATCGCTGCCAGCGAGCGCTGGGCCGGCCAAGTCGCGATCCTGGCTCGCTTCCGTGGGATCTCCACGCTCACAGCGCTCGGGCTGATCTCAGAGATCGGCGACTTCGCTCGCTTCTCTCATCCACGCGAGCTGGCATCGTGGCTAGGGATCACCCCGAGCGAGTACTCATCAGGCGAACAGCAGCACCGAGGACACATCACCAAGACCGGCAACCGCCACGCCCGCCGCCTGCTGGTCGAGACCTCCTGGCACTACCGCCACGCCCCCCGTCGACCCGTGTCTGGGCCGCAGCCCGACGAGCGTGCCTGGCAAGCCCAGATCCGTTTGCACCACCGCTACCGCCACCTCACCGAGCACGGCAAGCGCCCGACCGTCGTCAACATCGCGATCGCCCGCGAGCTCACCGGCTTCCTATGGGCAGCGATGACCAACCAGCCCGACCGCAAGGAGGAACTCGCCGCCTGACCAACCCCCGGGTGCTGGCGCCGGGCGACCGGTGCGACCGCCGGAGGACCCTCGAAGGCCCTATGCGATCCCGACTCGCGATCTTAGTTCGAGGCAGCTCACGACCGGACACTGTCCTGCGGTCCCAACCCGCGAATCTCAGAGTGACAGTCGTCGTTGCCATCGCACCGGTCGCCCGACCCCAGCAACCACACCCACCATGACCACCAAAACAACAAACCCACCCACACTTGACAACCACGTCCATCTCAGGACCTATCCCGGAAGGCCCTAGCCAACGCTGCTAGCCGAGCAGCAGATACAGCGTGCGGAACATGACCACGGTCACGATCGCCGCGGTCATCATCAGCGCCAGCACCAGCAGCACGAAGCGAACCGACCCGCGTTTGTGGCGCCGGTCCACCTCGCGTTTGAGCGCGCGCTGCTCGGTGGTGCGTCGCAGCGACGCGCGCCGGTGGCGCTCGATCGAGGTCTCGCGAGCAAACTCACGCTCGAGTTCGGTCAAGCTCTGGCGCATCCGCATGGGCTAACCCACCGGAGCCTTGCCCTCGGCGCGCTCGTACACCTTTACGAAGCGCAGGTAGTTCTCGGCGATCTGCCGCGCGCCCTCGGAGCGTTCGATCTTGCCGTCCACGTATTCCTTTAGCGGGTTCCACCAGATCGAGCGGCCGATGGCGAAGCCGACGAAGCCGTCCACCGGCGCGGCCTGCTCCAGCCAGTGGTCCACCTTCGCGTCGTCGGCGCCACGGCCGAGCACCACGCACACGACGCCGTCGCGTCCGCCTACGCGGGCTTGGGCGGCGAGCATTTCGCAGTCGGCGCGCTCATCGACGCCCTCGATCTTCCAGATGTCCACCTCGATGCCAGCGTCCTGGATCTCTGCGATCGTGCGGCGCATCAACTCGGGTCGCAGCTCGGCGTCGTAGCGCTCGGTGCTGCCATCCACCGCCTGCAGCTGCGCCTCCTCAGCCGGCACGAGCAACTCGAAGAGGAACTTGCGCTGCTTTGCGTGTAGCCAATCGGAGAGGCGCCTCAGCTTGCCCAGCTGCTCGGCGTTTTCCTCGCTGTTGCCGTCCGGGTTGTAGCGCACGAGCACCTTCGTGAAGTCGGGATCGAAGCGTTCGATGTGCTCGCCGAACTCCTCGCCGTACTGGAAGTCGAACATGTTCTGGCCCGAGCGCTCCGCGGGCATCGCAAGCTTTAGGCCGCGCTGGCGGGCTTCCTCGGGAACCGACCCACCGAACTGCTCGTCGACGAGCACCCCCGTTACCGACGCCTCCGCGCCGCTTGCCACCGCGCGCTCCACGCCCTCGAAGATCAGGTGCTTGGCGTCCGCGATCATCGCGGTCTGTTCGGAGTCCGGTTCGCCCTCGATCCCGAAGAACTTCTTCTGGAAAGAGCCGCGGTGGTCGAACGCGAGGATGTAGAGCTTCTTCTCGTAGCCGAGTTGCATCGATCGGTTTCCTTTGGCAGTCGCTTGTACCGCCCCGCCGACGTGCACGCACGAAATTCGCGGGGCTCGCCGCACGCGACTCGCGAGGCTCGCAAGTCGCCAGCGAGGTCGTCTTGCACTCTATCGCCGGCGGGCTTTGCGTGGCTCTTAGAATGGACTGATGCCCTCAAGCGCCGACTTGTTCGTGGTTTGCAAGAAGTGCGGATCGGAGGTCAGCCCGTACATCACCGAGTGCCCCTATTGCGGGCACAGACTGCGTCGTCGCGCACCCAAGCTCCCGCGTGAAGGTGGGCGAGCGCCGAGCGGGGGGCTGTTGGGGCGCGCTTCGCTCGGCCGCTTGCGCCGCGGGGAGATCGCGGGCGTGCGCGCCGACAGCCCGCCTTACGTCACGATCGCGCTGGTGGCCGCGAGCTGCGGCTTGTGGGTTGCCACCCAGGGCGCCTACGTGAACATCGGCAAACTGATCGTCTTCGGTCCGCTGGCCGGCGAATGGTGGAGACTGCTCAGCACACAGTTCGTCTACGGCAGCGGCTTCTCGGCCGGGCTGTACATGTTCGCGGCGCTGCTCGCGGTGGCGATCTTCGGTGGGCTACTCGAGCGCAGCCACGGTGCGCCGCTGGTGCTCGCGCTGTTCCTCGGCGCTGGTGTCGCGGGCGCACTGGCGGCCGAGGCGCTCTACCCGCTGGCGTTGGTTACCGGTGCGAATGCCGGCGCGCTGGCGCTACTGGCCGCGTGGGCGGCCCCCAACCTGGCGGCGGCGCGTGCGGGCGACTATTACGAGGGCGACCTGCTCGGCACCGCCGCGATTGCCGCGGTACTGCTCGCGCTGCCCTACGCGCGGCCTGAGGCGAGCTGGCTGGCGGGCGTCGTCGGCGCCGTGCTCGGATTGACCGTCGGGCTGGGTGTGAGCCGCGCGCGCGCCGCGTGAGGCGGGCATCGGGCGTGGCGGCTGGCGCCGCCAGGCAGTCCCCAGGGGCCTATGATGAAGCGGCTTTGCCGGATCGTTCCTACACTGCGGCCGAAGTGGATGCGGCGCTAACGGCGCTGGTCGAGCCCGGACGGCTGGATCACGCCCAGGACGTGGTGACGCACGCGGCGCCAACGCTGCAGCGAATGCTTGCCAGCGCGCTCGCGGAGGGAGGCTGGTTCGGGGCGGCACACGAGGCCGAGATCGCCCGTGTCGCCGGCGAGAGCGACTTGGCCGAGCGGGCTACCGCGGTGAGCACGCTGGTCGCCGACCAAACGCGCCTCGGCATGTTCGTGGGCGTCGCGGTCGGCTTCGAGCTAGCACATGAGCTGGAGCAAAAACCACCATCTACAGAGGAGCACTAGCCATGCAGATTCGCTTTCTCGGCCACGCGGCGTTCGAGCTTTCAGACGGCGAGCACTCGGTGCTGATCGATCCGTTTCTGACCGGCAACCCGAAGGCGGCCGTGGCTGCCGAGGAGTTGAGCCCAAGCGCGATTCTACTCACCCACGGTCACGCCGATCACATCGGCGACACCGTGTCGATCGCCAAGCGCACCGATGCGCACGTGGTCGCGATCGTCGAGATCGCTGGCGAGCTTGGCGAGGACGGCGTAAAGAATGTGAGCGATCCCAACCTCGGCGGCACCGTCGAGCTGGAGTGGGGCTCGGTCAAGCTGGTGCCCGCCTGGCACACCTCCACGACACCGAAGGGCACCGTCAACACGCCGGCTGGGCTGATCGTGCGCTTCGCCGGCAAGACGATCTACCACCTGGGCGACACCGCGCTGTTCTCCGATCTGCAGCTGATAGCCCAACGAGAGGGCGGCATCGACGTGGCGCTGATGTGCATCGGCGGCCACTACACGATGGACCGCCACGACGCCGTCGAGGCCGCTCGCCTGGTTGGCGCGAAGCAGACGATCCCCTGCCACTACGACACTTTCCCGCCGATCGAGACCGACGCGCAGGCGTTCAAGGCCGACGTGCAGGCACAGGGCTCATCCGAGGTGGTCGTGCTGGCGCCCGGGGACACCCATACGCCATGAGTAGCACAGCGCACAGCGTGCAGACCCGAGGTCGCACGAGTGGCGAGCCTCGCGTCCGGATGGGGGCGCGGCCATGACGATGACCAGCGCCGTCGTGCTGATCGAAGCCGAGCGCGACGCGCTCTCGACGCTCGGCGGCGAGCTGGCCGACATCGAGGGGGTCGCGGAGGCCTACTCGGTCACCGGCCAGTGGGACTTCATCGCGATCGTGCGCGTGCCCGACCACGAGCAGCTCGCGGAGGTTGTGACCGAGGGGATAGGCAAGCTCTCCGGCGTGGGTCGCACACAGACGATGGTTGCGTTCGCCGCGTTCTCCAGGCACGACCTGGAGTCGCTGTTCTCGATCGGCGAGTAGGCACTGGCGCGGCGATGGCCTCAATACCGCTGAAGCCGCAATACGGCCCCACGCTCGGCAAGCTGCTGGAACCGCGCTGGCGCTCCGCCACTCTCACCGCGCGCGTGCTGACGGTTGCGGCGCTGCTCGGTCTGCTCGCGGTCGCGATCGGCGTCGCGCTGGCGCTGCTCGACTCCAGCTACTCCCAGGGCGGGCGGGTGCCGTTCAGCTTCAAGTATCGGGGGCTGTATCGCACCGCGACCGAACCTGGCGACTACGTCACGCTCGTGCGCACCTCGCACGGGCTGCTCGATGATTCCTTCTCGGTGGCACCGCTCGCTCTACCGCCCTATCGCGGTCAGGCCAGTGGCGAGCTGCCACTGTTTGCCAGCGGTTATGCGGCAGCGCTTGCCCGCCGCTTCCCTCGCTTCAGGCTCGAAGGGGAGGGCAAGACGCGTATCAGCTCGACGCTATCGGGCTATGACGTGCTGTACAGCGCGCTCGTGGACGGGCGCACGATGTACGGGCGCAACGTGATGCTGCTGCCGGGCGGACATGGTGTGCGCAAAGGCGTGGTGCTCGAAATGCTGAGCAGCGAACCGGCGACCATCTCCCTGCCGGTGGCGAGTAGCGGCGTGCTCGAAACGCCACTGAAGACGTTCTCCTTCGGCTAGCCGCTTCGCGCGCTTCTCGCGCTTGAGCCGGCGCGCCGCCGGCCGGGGTAGAAGAGTGCGACGCGCTAGCCGGCGGGGGTGCCGCCGGTTGTGGCGGTTTCCGGTGTTGGCGGTGGCGTGGTTGGCTGCGGAGATTGACCGACGGGAAGCACGCCCGGTGCGGAGGCGCCTGTGCCCTGTGTTTCGCTTCCGGGCGGCGGCGATGCTTCTTCGATCGGCGTCGGCGGCGCGGGTGCGGCTTCGGTTGTCGTGCCGGTCGTTTGGCTCGGCGGCGCCGGGGCGGTCGTGGTTGTGGTCGTAACCGCCGGCGCTTCCACCGGCGTGCTCGACGGGGTCTGCGCCTGCGTGCTGGGCAGCTGGGTTGAGCTGGTTGTCACCTCGGTCACGGGGGGCGGCGTCGCGGGCTTGGGCGCGACGGGCACCGTCGTGCTGCTGTCCGGCGGCGTCGCGGCGACGACGAGGGTCGAGGCGGGTGGTGTCTTCGGTGCGAGCGGCTTGGCCTTCTTTACGCGGCGACGTCCAAGCCTGTCGGCCACGCGTGCTCCGGCGAGCGCAGCCGGGGCGATGCTGACCGGTTGCGCGCTCGAGCGCACGATCGTCGGTGCGACGGTCGGCGCGACACTCGCGAGCGACGCGACCGTGGCGCGATGGTGGTGGTGCGGGCGTGTGGTCGAGTGGTCCACCTCGACCGTGCCGGCGGTGACGATCGCGGCGACCGCGAGTCCCGCGACTGCCTTGGTGGCGAGCGCGCCGGCGCCGGCGGTCAGAAGCCCCCCGCCGGCGCTCGCGCTTGTGGCCGCCCCCGCACTTGCGGCGGCGCTTGCTCCGCCGGCGCTCGCCACATGGGCGCCCCCCGCGCCAGCGGTGCCCCCAAGCTTTGTAAGCACAAGCTTCTTCAGCAGCAGCATCGGTCCCACCGGGAAGATCGCGGCGAGTGCGACGTTGTTGTCCTTCAGCTGCTTGCGAAACGCGCGACAGCGCTCGCAATCGCGCACATGGCGGCGTACGGCGGGGCCCATCTTCACTAGCCCCTCGGCAACTTCGCCCAGCTCCATGCGCGCCTCATCGCAGGTCAGCTTGCGAGCCTCCGCCGCCTCGGCGAGTGAGATGCGAGCACGCACGAGCAGCGACTTGACGGCCGGCACGGTGGTTTCCATTGACTCGGAGATCTGCTCGTAGGAGAGCGCGTCGATCTCGCGCAACAGCAGCGCGGTGCGCTGCGTCTCGGGCAGCTCCTGCACGTCGCCGATCAGCTGGCGGAAGCTCTCGCGGCGCATCACCTTCTCGGCGGTGGACACTCCGTTTTCGGCGTAGTGCACGTCCATCGAGTCCACGCCGATCGCGCTCGCCTTGCGCAGGTGGTTGAGCGAGCGGTTGCGCGCGATCCGATACAGCCACGGGCGCACGTTGATCTCGCGCTCGTCGGCGAGGATCGCGTTGAAAGCGGCGGCAAACACCTCCTGCAGCACGTCTTCGGCATCCTCCTTGGAGCCGAGCATGTGCCGGCAAAAGGCCAGCAGGCGCGACTGGTAGCGCGAGAAGAGCGCCTCAAACGCCGCGTGCTGCCCGCGCCGGATTAGCACGATCAGGCGCTCGTCGGATTGCAGGCGCAGCAGGGCCGAGGGGCTCCTCAGGCCGGGCGCTGCTGGGGCTTTTAGTGCGGAGACCTCCACGGCGGTCCTTTCGCTGCTGTCACGCCTATAGACACGCTAGCAACGGTGTAGTTGCGGTCTTTGTGAAGTATCGATGCCCACTGGAAAGGCCAGATAAACACCGCCGTGGCACCGCGCACCGTCCAGCGTGTCTGCTCGCTGTCCACTCTAGACACAAGAGATACGCCCTGGACTAGAGTGCCACAGTAGGCCCGGGTGGCGGAATTGGAAGACGCCGTCGACTTTAAAATCGATAGTCCGCGAGGGCGTGTGGGTTCGAGTCCCACCCCGGGCACTGAGCAGAGGTGATGGCGCAAGCCGCGCTGGCACCCTGGGTAGCACCCCAAATCCCCACAACCACGACCTTCCGCGCGCGCACCGCCGGACGGCCCCGCGAGAGCGCGCGGGTGCCGCGCTGGGGTAGAGTCGCGGGCGCGATGTCAGCGCAGAGCACTGAGCAAACCGAGCAGACCGAGCTGCACGGCGGGCGCCTGGTCGCTCGACGCCTGAAGGCACACGGCGTGAGCAAGCTGTTCACGCTGTCGGGTGGGCACCTGTTCTCGATCTACGATGGCTGTCGCGAGGAGGGCATCGAGATCGTCGATGTGCGTCACGAGCAGACCGCCGCGTTTGCCGCGGAGGGCTGGGCGAAGGTGACGCGCGAGCCGGGCGTTTGCGCGCTGACGGCCGGTCCGGGCGTGACCAACGGGATGAGTGCGATGGCAAGCGCGCAGGCCAACCACTCTCCGGTGCTGGTGCTTGGCGGTCGTGCGCCCACGCTGCGCTGGGGGCAGGGGTCGCTGCAGGAGATCGACCATGTGCCGTTCGTGCGGCCACTGTGCAAGCTCGCCACGACCGCGCAGAGCACGGCCGAGATTCCCGGTCTCGTGGACGAGGCGCTGGCGGCCGCCACCGCACCCCATGGCGGCGCGGCGTTCGTGGACTTCCCGCTCGACTACGTGTTCATGAGCGCGGTCGAGCCCGATGCCGTGCCGGCGCGTGGCGCGCGGACCGGTGGAGGGGCGAGTGCCGAGGCGATCCAGCGCGCCGCGGCTTTACTCAGCGAGGCCGAGCGGCCCGTCGTGATGGCCGGCACCGACCTCTACTGGGGCCACGGCGAGCAGGCCCTGCTGGAACTGGCGGAGGCGCTGCGCGTGCCGGTGTTCCTCAACGGGCTGGCGCGCGGGTGCGTACCAGCCGACCACGAGCTGTTTTTCTCACGCACTCGTTCGCACGCCCTGAAGGGGGCTGACGTGGCGCTCGTGATCGGTGTGCCGATGGACTTCCGCCTCGGCTTCGGCGGGTCCTTCGGCGAGGACACGAGCATCGTCGCGATCGACGCTGTCGAGCCCGCGCGCGCACACCCGCGCGAGCCCGCCGCCGAGCTGTATGGCGAGCTGTCGGCTACGCTTGCCGACCTGTGCGCGGCGGCCGGCGGCAAGCCGCTGTCGAGCGCCTCGTGGGTCGCCGAGCTGCGTGCGGCCGAGACCGAGCGGCGGCAGGCCGAGCGGGCCGAGCTGAGCGACGAGCGCGCTCCGCTACACCCGATGCGTGTGTATGCGGAGCTGGCGCGGGTGCTCGACCGCGATGCGATCGTGATCGGCGACGGGGGCGACTTCGTTTCGTATGCGGGTCGCGTGATCGACACTTACGCTCCCGGCTGCTGGCTTGACCCGGGGCCGTTCGGGTGCCTGGGCACGGGGCCCGGGTATGCGCTGGCGGCAAAGCTCGCCCATCCCGAGCGCCAGGTCGTGCTGTTGCTCGGCGACGGTGCGTTTGGGTTCTCCGGAATGGAGTTCGACACGCTCGCGCGCCACGGCGTGAACGTCGTGGCGGTGATGGGCAACAACGGCATCTGGGCGCTGGAGAAGCACCCGATGGAGTTTCTCTACGGGTACTCGGTTGCCGCCGACCTGCGTCAGGGCACGCGCTACGACCAGGTCGTGGAGGCGCTCGGCGGGCACGGCGAGCTGGTGGAGCGTGCAGGGGATGTGGTGCCCGCGATCGAACGCGCACTGTCCTGCGGCAAGCCGGCGCTGGTGAACGTGCTCACCGACCCAACCGTGGCGTACCCGCGCAAGTCAAACCTCGCCTGAGCTGAGCATCAACATGAGGAAGCCGCCCGGGTGGACGGCTTCCTCAGGGGCTTGGCCTGGAGACGAAGGCAGGGGTGCACGCCTCAAAGCCTGGTTAGGTGGCCCGGCAGGTGAGCCGATTGCTCGGCGCGGCACGGGCCTATGGACCGGCAGTAGAGCACGGAACAGGTCCCGCGCACACGGCCGATACCCCTCCTTCGGCCAGCAGTCGCGAATGGATCAATTGATAGGGGCACGTTCAAACGATTGTCCACGCACTGCGTGCCGGGCAGGCAGGACAGTGCGGTGCGCTCTGTCGCAAAGTTGAGTAGGGCGCGTAGCGCGGTCAGCCTCGCTCGCCCTGCCCGCGCTTACACGTCCGCTTGCTGTCGTGTTCGCGCGAGCGCCTAGCCGAGTCCGGCGAGACGCAACGTGCCGCCGCGCAGGATGTCGTGCTCTGAGACCTCGACGCGGTCGAGGTCGAACACGCCCATTGCCTCGTCCAGCAGGATCGTGCCCGCCACGATCGTGGGCGCGCGATCGGGATGCAACCCAACCACTTCGCGACGCTGCTCTTCGGTCATGTCGGCGAGCCGTGCGATCAGGAGCTGCACCGTGGCGCGCAGCAGCGTGTATCCGTGCACGCGCTCGGGATCGTAGGGGTCGAGCGCTTGATCGATGGCCGCCGCCGAAGTGGCGGTGCCGGCAACCGCGATCGCGCGCGTCACCGCCTCGCGTTGGGCCGGTGGGAGGCTCTCGCGGAAGATCGCGCGCGTGTCGGCCGCCAAGTCCTGCAGCTCGCTGGGCGCGGGTGGATCGCTGTGGATGTGGCGCTCGCTCATCCTGAGCACCCCCGCCTGCACCGACACGTGAAACGACGCGACGCGCTCGCTGCCGACGATGAACTCGGTGGAGCCCCCGCCGATGTCGATCACCACAGTCGGCTCGCTCGAGCTGCCATCGCGGTTGCTCATCGCCCCAAGAAACGTCAACTGCGCCTCTTCGTCGCCGCTGAGCACGCGCGCATCGAGGCCAAACTCCGAGCGCACCCCCGCGGTGAACGCCGCCCCGTTGGACGCGTCGCGCACCGCTGAGGTGAGCACCGCCAGGTTGGCCTCGCACTCGTAGCGGTCCATCGTTGCGCGGTATTCGAGGAGCGTTGCGTGCACGCGCGCGATCGCCTCCTCTGACAGCTGCCCGCCCGCGTCGACCCGGTCGCCCAGGCGCGTAACCTGCGACTCGCGATGCAAGTCGCTCACCGCGCCGCTGCCAGGGTCCACGTCGGCGACGAGCAGGCGCGTCGAGTTGGTGCCTATGTCGACCACGGCCGTGCGCATGTCGCGGGATCGTAAAGCGCGGCGCGGTTGGGCGCGGGTTGGTATGTGGCCGTGCGCCCGCGACTACAGGCGGGGCGTGGTGGCACTTCGAGTTATGGATGCGTGTGCGGCCGCGACGAACACTGGGTGCGGGTTGGGCGCAGCCGGGCGCCCACGACTACAGCCCGGGCGCGATCTTTGCTAGAACATTGGGTGCGACGCGGGGTGGAGCAGTCTGGTAGCTCGTCGGGCTCATAACCCGAAGGTCGCGGGTTCGAATCCCGCCCCCGCTACTCAAAAAAACCCCGCTACGGCGGGGTTTTTTTCGTGGACGGGTCAGTCGCCAGAGGCCCTGCGGGCATCAATCGGGCATCAATTTGTTGACGGACTTGCCGGCCCGCGGTCCGCTGGACGAGCGCGACGACGATGCCCTGGAGCCGCCGAGGCGCCGTCTACAGTCGCGTGCGGCATGGCACGGGCCACCTCCCACGAAGCAAGCGACGGCGACCCCGCTCGCAACGCCGCGTCATGGACTGAGGAGAAGCTGATGATCCTCGATGCGTACCTCAACCAGTTCGCCAAGGCGTGCAGGAAGGCCAGGGGCTGGTATGGCTTGGACTTGTTTGCCGGGACCGGGCTCAACTGGTCAAAGACACGCGAGACGGAGATCAACGGTTCGGCGCTCATAGCTCTCGAAGCGCGCCCTCCCGAAGCGACCAAGGTCATCATCGCCGAGAAGCATGCGACTGCCTTCAAGGTGCTGGAGCGTCGGACCGTGCGTTATGGCGACCGAGTCGAGCGTTTCAACGCCGACGCCAACGAGATCGTTGGGAACATGCTGGCTCTTGTTCCTCGACAGGCACCGGCGTTTGCCTTTTTGGATCCCGAGGGATCGGAGCTGGCATGGCCGACCGTTGAGGCCATCGCTGAGCATAAGCGCGGGCACAGCCCCAACAAGATCGAGCAGCTCATCTTGCTTCCGACGGACATGGGGTTCGTGCGGCTTGCGCCAGAGTATCCGGACCTGGTGACGCGGATCTACGGGCACGATCGCTGGAAGGACATCCACGCGCGGCGCGAGAGCAAGGAGATCAGCGCGGAGGTGGCGCGTGGCGAGTACGTCCGCATGTACGCGGAGGGCTTCAAGCGCTTGGGCTACACGACCGTGCTCGACCGCCAGATCAAGAAGTCGACCGGCCATCCGATGTACTTCCTGATCTTCGCCACCGACAACGATGCCGGCGAGAGAATCATGAACTCTGTGTTCGACCGCGTGCGACTACGTGTGGAGGAGGAGCTTGGGCAAATCACGCTCTTCGAGATGAAGAGCGGCCCGCGCAGGCGTCGTCTACGCAGTCAGGACTAGTCCGCTGGCCTCAGCGCGGCGCGACGGCGTGGGCATCGCGTCGTGGGTCTGACCATCCAGCAATCGGCCGCCCGCCTTTGAAGTGCGACCACCCCACTGCTTGAAGAAGAACGCGACGTCCTCGTCCGCGCAGCGGTTGCGTAGATCGTCTACCCAGGCTGGATCGCAGCGCCGGTGCCGCTGGCCGGACTCGCCTCCGGCAATCAGCCAGTCGATGCCTTTGAGGTCGAGCCCTTCAAGAGGCCCAAGCAAGGGCTCGGCAGAGATGAATCGGACGGCCGCATCGACCTGGCGCAAGTAGTCGGCTCGGTGCACGAACCGCCGATTCTCGATGGAAACCCCCATCCAGACATTGGGGTGCCAGGTCAACCTCGGCGCGAGCTCGGCGAGTCGCTCATGGCGCTTGGTAAGGATCTGGAAGGTGTGCTGACTGGCTTCTCCCATGACGTCGAACACCTGCTGTATGAACGTCTCGGGAATGCGCTCGTGGAACAGGTCGCTCATCGAATTCACGAAGATCGTCCGCGGACGCTTCCAGCGCAACGGCTGGTCGAGCCTGCTCGGCCAAAGACGCAGCTCGAAGCCCTGCTGGTACGGATGCCCTGCGATCCCGCGCCAGCGCTCCGCAAACGTCTCGGCGTAACAGTGCGCACAGCCCGGCGAAACCTTGTCGCAACCCGTCACTGGGTTCCAGGTCGCGTTAGTCCACTCGATTGCGCTGTTGTCGGCCAAGGTGGTTACTCGTTCGGGTTTGTAAGCCTACCTCCTGCGCACACGAACGTATGTTCGTCTCTGCGTCGGACGGATGCGGAGACGCTCGCGACTTTCGCACAACAAAGAGAGCGCTTCGGTGCCGACGGGCAGTGGCGGTGGACATGGAGACGTTCGCCGAGCGTACATCTCTCTCCTCAAAGCTTCGACGAATATCTCGTCGAGAAAGCCCGAAAACAACCCAGCGGAGTGACCGCGAATGGCGAAGCGAAATACCTGGGACGGATTCTGTGGCGTGTGCGGCTCGCGCGTGTGAGCGCTGGAGGGCATCGTGGAGGCGGCCGGCCCTGGGGAGGGCTATCGGATCCTTTGTCCGGAGCATGCGCCTGCCGGCGTCCTGGATCCGCCGAAGCCGCCTGAGGTTTCCAGGCTGCCCTCCATCCACCAGGGGAACGAGCGTTACGAGCGGTGAGTGGGGCTTGCGCCGGAAGAATCGGCCAGCTTCAGGCTTGCGGTCCTCAGTTGCCCCTCCTGTGAGCGGCGCGTCGCCCGCTGCCAAGCGCCATCGCCGGCACGGAGATCTGCTGCCGAAACTCGCGCCAGCCCTTCTGCGGAACCCGTTGGAGATGACCTGCATGATCGTCATGCCGGGCGTGCCGGGAGTCGGCGGTTCGACTTCGCGTCTGCGACCGCAAGGAGTGCTATATCTCAGACAAGTGTCTACCCAACCTGCTGCAACCCTTCCCCTCGCTGCGGCCACCGAATATCTCGCCACGGCATCCCCGCTCGCCGACGCGATCTCCCTGTTCGGACTCTTCGCTGCCCTCGCGTATGTCGTATGGCGCTTTGGCCCAACGCTCGCTAGGACGACGGGCTGGTGCTCGTGGTGGGTGGCGTGGGCGTGTGGCAGTCAGGGCGGCTACGGCTACTGCGCCGCCTTCGTAATCTTCGGCACGCTCGTGTGGGGAGGGGGCACGCTGTGGTACGCCCGTCGTCGTGGCTACTGGCTCTCAGCGCTCTCGGCGAAGCTCCTGACCCGCTTGCTCGGCCGCCGCGGTCCCCTGCTCCGCACATAGCCTTCGCTGTCCCGATTACGCCTCACCGCGACGATCGCGGCCCTTCATCGCGCGTCTGGAGAGCACTGCGGCCGATCGGCGCGGCGACGTGCCGCCAATCCCTTACTCGACTTTCTCGCTAAACGCATCTCGGTGATGCTCGACAAGCCAGGAAAGCTCTCTTGTCCAGGCAGTCAGGAGTAGAACGCCTCCGAGCATATTCGCCTCACTGAAGTATTCGGGAATACCGTGAACTGTGCCATGTCGGTTAAAGCCTCGCGGCTCTTCTTTCGTGTTGCGGAGGCTGTTGGCGGTGGCCAGTTCGATGAGGACGGAGCGAAGGTCGATCAATGCGGCCTCTTCCGGGTCGAGCGCGCTCATCTCCTCGCGGGCCTTGGCTAGGGTCGGAAAGCTGAGATCTCCATGAAGCACGCGCGCTAGCGCGACACCAGATAGAACCTGGGCTGCAAGGTCTTGGCCGTGACGGGCGGCAACAAGAGCCGCCATCGCAAACTTCTTCGCGTCATCTTGGTCGCTGGCTATGCCCGAGGTCGCGTCTTCGAGGGCCAAATCGATATCTTCAAGAATGTCGTCTCTACGCGCGACGAGAACGGCTTCGCACTCCGGAAAGTCGGCGGCCTTAATCAGTTCCCGCAGGATGTCGGTGCGCGGTGCCCATACAAGACAGAGTGTCCCGTCCGAGGCCAGTCTGAAGAGTTCGGCAAGCTCACCGGGTTCGAGATCACGCCATGCCTGAGGAAGCGAATCCATCCACAGCCGATTGAACTGGGCGGCTGTGTTGAGAAGCGCTCTTGCATCGGTTTGTAGCCATTTCTCGACGCGTTCGAACATTGGGCGCTGCACTAGAGCTGACTCGACGATCACCTTTCGAGTGCTCTCGAGCCACTGATTGGTCCGCTCGAGCGCCTGTCGTTGCGCCGCTGTCAGGGCCGACATCTTCCAGTCATGCTCGTCAGGAGGATTGTCGGACGGGGCGGTCATGTCCATATCGTCCAGCATTTCGGAGGCTGCGGGGTCGATGTGACAGTCGTCACACCCAATCGCGTACCGTATGAGCCGTGGCCGCGCCGGAACGGGACCAACGCAGCGAGCAGGATCTTCTCGTCGATGTTCTTCTGGGCCTGCGTGTCGACCGCGTCCGGGAGTTCATGGACAGCGTCGAACTGCCGCGCTCGGGCACCAAGGCCGAGTTGCGTGATCGGCTCGAAGAAGCTGTCCTCTCCAATACCGTCTCGCTGAACGTCCTGATTGATTACCTCGACCGCGTCGAGCCGTGGGGTCGCCAGCACGTGATCGTGCTTGAGGCCGAGGCGTCGGCAGCGAACGGATGGCGGCGCGAAGACGGCATCCGTCGCCGTCTCGGGGAGGCTGGCGTAGAGGGGTTGCTTGATCGGCGTAGACGTCAGCGGCTCCCCGAAGACCTGACGCTATCCTCGATCACCGCCAGCGGTGACACGATCACGATCGTTGCTGTCGAGCGTCGCGACTACGACGAGCGCGCACCCGAGCTCGACCGCATCGATCATGACGAGGACGGGCAGCTGATCATCCTCAAGGCCTACCGCCATGTGGTAACGCGCGGCATCATCGCGCTGCGTTGGAACACCGCGACGCGTGCCGCTGCTCTGCACATCAGCGAGGGATTCGGACACTACGACTACGAGGAGGCTGCCGGGCGCTTCAGTGCGCTCGTCTCAGACTTCCTGGACTTGGACCGCTTCCAGCAGAAGGACATCCGTCGCGCGGTACGCCGCCTGCACGACGCGGAGAGGAGCGGTACCCCAGAGGCTCGCTCCCACCGCGTCGGCTACACGAGCCATGGTGGCCGCGCGATCGAGGCGACAAGTCCAACCATGAATACATCTGTTGTGGGTGAGCAGGTCGTGGACGACGCGCTCACAAATGTCGCTGGCGCTGCGACCGGCCGCATCGGCAACTTCTTCTGGCTTCCGTCTACCGGTCCGGCTCCGCAGACGAATCCGATCCTACGTGATCTGCATGTGGTCATCCTGGCGCGCGATTCCCGCGTCCATTTCATGGTCCCCTCCAACGAGCAGTCGATCGCCTATGTTCTTCAGCGCATCCGAGCGCTTGGCTGAAGCGACCGGCGATCTCGGCGACCTAGCGGAGCGTCTGGACGCGTTCCTCGAGCATGCGAACGAGAGCTGGGTGCTGGACCCAGACGAGGTGTCGAGCGCCCTGCGCACCCCATGCGATCAGGTTCGCCACATGCTCGAACTTGCCACCAAGCCGCACATCGGCTTGCTACTCGCCGAGCGCTATTTGCCGTGCGGCCTGTGCAACAACCTGATGCCGGTCGAGTATGTACGGACAGCGCTGGAGAACGGCGACGAGATCGAGTGCACGCAGTGCTTCGAAACGATGACCGGCACGGAGACCGAGGCGACCGTGTACCGACTCTCGGGTCCGGCCGCCAGCGAGGCGCGGATGCGCGCGGAACGACCGGAGCGAACTGTGGTCATCCTGACGGCCCTCGAACTCGAGCAACGCGCCGTGCACGCGCACCTCGGTCCGCTCGAGCGGGAGGTACATGAAGCTGGCACCGTCTACTTCGTCGGTCGCTTCGATGCTGGGCGGTCAGTCTGGCGCGTCGCGACGGTTGCGGTACGCGCCGGCAACGCCAGCGCCGCCGCCGAGGCCGAGCGGGCGATTCGCCACTTCAAGCCCGAGGTCGCGCTCTTCGTAGGCGTCGCCGGTGGAATCAAGGACGTCTCGCTCGGGGATGTCGTCGTCGCCAACGAGGTCTACCTCTACCATGCTGGCAAGGCGCTCGAAGAGTTCGAGCCGCGACCTGATGTCTTTCGTTCGGCCTACGCACTGGTGCAGCAGGCGAGCGCTGCGGCGCTCGAGGGGCACTGGAGCATCCGGATTGATGGCCTCGGCGGCAAACCCAAGGCGATCGTTGAGCCGATCGCCGCCGGCGAGCAGGTCGTCGCATCCGAGAAGACTGACACGTATAGATTCATTCGCAAGCACTATGGCCGCGCCGTCGCCGTTGAGATGGAGGGTGCCGGCTTCCTTCGTGCGGCCTACGGCAATCAGCAGGTCAAGGCCTTGGTTGTCCGGGGGATATCGGACCTGCTCGGTAACAAGGCGCAGACCGACCTTGAGGGCTGGCAGCAAGTCGCCGCGGCGCACGCTGCCGCCTTCTCGTTCGAGCTATTGGCGAACCTGCCGTAGCTTGAGCCTCCCATCTCACATGTAGCGCCGGAGGAGCAGCCGCTTCCTGCTCGTGCAAGGCTGGCGAATCCCTCGGCCCTCGCCCTAAAACCAGATCGCGACCCGCCTCCCATCCACAACCTGCGGCGGATCGGGAAAGCTGCGTGCGGTCCCGCTCGCGATCCTCGCTGCGCTCCACGCGGCGACGCAGGCATCGAGCACGTCCTCGGCGCCGACGTGGCGCAGCTCGGCGATCTCTGACGGCAGCACCAGCCCGTGCTCGCCGATCACTCGAACGCGCTCTTGAAAGCCGTTCCACGAGGTCTTGCTCCACGCGAGGTGTCGTCTCGCCATCTCGCGGAAGCTGACCTCAGGATGAACCTCGAAGACGTTGGGGTGTGCTGAGACTGCCTCTTCAAGCTCGAGCAGCCGGTCCCGCAGCCCGTACGCTTGCCTGGAGATCGAGCCGCCAGTGAGCGTGAGGCACCGCTCGCGGGCGGCGTCGTAGGTCTCCTCTTCGTACACCTCTCGCGGGTAGGTCGGGAAGACGCTGCTCCGCCGTGGGCCGACGAATTCACGAGCCGCTTTGTCGGCCTCCCGTCGCTCGCTCCCGCTCGTCAAGCCGATGGGCATGTCGATCCCGATGGCGGCCATGTCTGAGAGCGCGCTGAGGAGATCAGTGATGCCTGAGGTCATCGTGGCGCGCTCGTACAGGCCATCGTTCAGCACGACAGCGACCCACCGGCCGCGCCACACGTCTATTCCCGCGACACGCATGACGAGCAAGCTACAGAAGCCGCTCGCCACGCTGATCGGCATTGCCTCCGCCTCCGCAACGCTTCTCCTCGCCACCCTCAAAGGCCAACCTGCCGCTGGCCGCTCCGCTTACGCTCCGCGCCGCAGCACACAGTTGCACCATAGGTGCTAAACGCAGTTAGTTTTGCTATTTTGGGATAGCCAAGGATGCTTTCGATCGGCAAGATAGCTAAGGGTCAGCACCGCTATTACGAGCGTCAGGTAGCCGACGGCCAGGACGACTACTACTCCGGTAGAGGCGAGTCGCCCGGCCAGTGGACGGGTGCGGGTGCCAAGGCATTCGGCTTGACCGGGAAGGTGAGCGCTGAGCAGTTCAACGCTCTGATCGCGGGCAACGATCCGACCGCTCCGGGAACCCGTCTGCGCTCCTCAAAGGCGGACCCCGAGGTCGCCGCGCTCGACCTGACGTTCAGCGCGCCGAAGTCGGTGAGCGTCCTCTTCGCGATTGCTCCCGAGAGCACGTCGGGTGAGCTAGTCGCCTGTCACGAAGAGGCGGTGGTGGCTGCGCTTGAGTACCTGGAGGACTCGGCGACGATGGTCCGTCGCGGTCATGGCGGCGAGCGGGTGGAGAGGGCGGACGGTCTGATCGCGGCGGCGTACCGCCATCGCATGAGCCGGGCGCTCGATCCCCAACTGCACACGCATGTGGTGGCGGCGAACCTGGCGTGCGGTCCGGACGGTCGCTTCACCGCGCTGCACGGCACGGAGCTATATAAGGCAGCGAAGACTGCGGGCTGTCTCTACCAGGCCCACCTGCGCGCGCTCGTCTCAGACCGCTTCGGCCTCGAATGGGGCGAGGTCCACAACGGCATGGCCGAGCTCGCCGGGGTGGAGCAACCGGTGATCGAGCACTTCTCAAAGCGTCGTCAAGAGATGCTTGCCGCTGCTCTTGATGGTGGCATCCCGCTGGACTCCAAGGCGGCGGCGCAGAGCGCGGCGATCGCGACTCGGGAGCGCAAGCAGTACGGCATCGAGACCCACACGTGGCGCGAGGAGGTGAGGGCTCGCGCCGGCGAGCTGGGCCTCGGCGCCTGCGAGGTCGAGACGCTCCTCGCAGACGGTCGCGCGCGCATCGAGAACGCTCACGTCCGAGCAGAGAGCGACGAGCTGTCAGTAGCCGATCGCCTCGCGAGCGACGATGGTTTGACCGAGAGGGAGAACACGTTCGGACTGCGCCCCGTCCTGCGGGAGTTCGCAAGCGCCGCCCAGCAGGGTGCGCTCGCAAGCGAGGTCCGCGCGCAAGCGCAGCGCTTCACCGCGCGCGCGGACGTGATCGCCACCAAGCACGGCGAGTTCACGACCGTCGGGCTCCTGCGCTGCGAGCAGACACTGATCGAAGCCGCCGTCGGTCGCGCCGGTGAGAAGACCGGCATCGTCGAGGCTGTGCGCGTTGAGCGTGCCTTGAGCGCCGCCGAGCGTTCGTTGACCGCCGCGCAGGCGCAGGTCGTGGGGAGCGTGGTGAGCGGCGGCGATGGAGTGAGCGTGATCGAGGCCCTCGCGGGGACCGGCAAGACATATACCGCCGGTGCTCTGCGCGAGGTGTATGAGCACGCGGGCTACACCGTGCTCGGCGCGGCACCGACCGGCCGCGCGAGCCGCGAGCTTTCAGAGCAGGCGGGCATCGCGTCGCGAACGCTCGACCAGTTGCTGATCGACATCGAGCAGCTCGGCGAGGAACTGCCAGAGCGTTGCGTGCTGATACTCGACGAGGCGGGGATGGCCGCAACCAGACTCACAGCCCGCCTCCTGCGGGCCGCCGAGCGTATGGGTGCGAAGGTGGTCGCGATCGGCGATCCGGGCCAGCTCGCTTCCGTTCAGGCGGGCGGCTGGCTCGCCGCGGTCGGTAAGAGACTGGGGGTGCTGAGGCTGACGGAGGTGATGCGCCAGCGCGACCCGCAAGAGCGAAGGGCGCTCGCGGAGCTTCACGACCGAAAGCCGAAGTCCTATCTGGACTGGGCGAGCAAGGCAGGCCGGATCGAGACCTTTGACAACCTCACGAACGCGCGCGCGCAGGCGCTCAGCGAGTGGGAGCGGACAAGCGCCACGGTCGGCCTCCCGCAGGCGGTGATGATCGCGCGTGAGAACGAGACGCGCAACCAACTGAACCGGATGGCGCGCGAGGTTCAGCACGGACGCGGCGCGCTCGGCGAGGAGCGCACCTACGGTCCCATCGTCCTCGCCGAGGGTGACCGTGTGATCTGTCGGCGCAACGACAAAAAGCTCGACGTGGACAACGGTATGCGAGGAACCGTCCGCCACACCGATACGGATCGGGTCGTGATCGAGACCGATGGCGGGCAGCGGCGCGAACTGCCGGCAAAATATGTCGCCGAGCACGTGGAGCACGCCTACGCGCTGACCGGCCACGGCATGCAGGGCGCCACGGTGGAGAGCGCGATCGTGCTCGCCTCGCCAAGAGACCTGACGGCCGGCTGGAGCTACACCGCTCTCTCTCGCGCACGCGGACCAACACGCCTGCTCGTCCACGACGACCAGCTCGCAACCGAGCGCGTCGAGTTCGCACCAGAAGACCGCACCACCAAATCGCAGCGCGAGGAGCTACTCGAGCGTGTGCAGCGACGGATGCTCGAGCGAGACGACGAAGACCTCGCGACCGAACAGCTGCAAACAGAGCA
The DNA here is from genome assembly GCA_963776985.1 of uncultured Solirubrobacterales bacterium. Taxonomy (GTDB): domain Bacteria; phylum Actinomycetota; class Thermoleophilia; order Solirubrobacterales; family Solirubrobacteraceae; genus Palsa-744. Next base: position 877,835 of record CAVZOV010000004.1, on the reverse strand, counting down.
ACAAATGCAAACAGAGCCTCGACGCGCTCCCAACGCAGAAGCTTCGCCGGATGGACGACCTGCGTTCACGCGCGAATACGCTGAGCACTCAGCAAGTCCAGCTCACAAAACGCCTCGCGTCGCTGCCCGAGCCACGCCGGCGTCTCGGCCGCGAGCACGACGAGCATGCCGCCGAGCGCACCAGTCTCAGCACAGCACTCGACGCGAACAAGCAAGCACTCGATACCGCGCTCACCGAGCTGGCCAGCATCGAGCGCGACCTCGGCGACCCCGCGCGTCTGAAAAGCGAACAGGAACGTCTCACCAGAACGCTGAGAGAGACCCGACACGAGCAGGCCAAGACTCGCGGGCAGTCCGTCGAGCGAGACAGCACCGTCGACCTCGGCATCGGCGTCTAACGGCAGACGATCCTGGCACCCGAAGCGTTGCGGGACGGCACGCCCTCCATCGTCGCACGCCCTGCGGGCGTGCCTTGGGTCGGGCGACGCCCCGCAACGGGCGGGGCGCAACACCCACTGGAGCGAACAAATGAGCGAGCAACCCACACCCGCAAACGACAAGAACCTCGACGTCTCACCCCTAGTAGACACAGCCGCGGCAGCAGTTATCACTCTCTTGCTTGCCAGCGACTATCAAGGTCCGTGGACCCGCGCGGAAATCGAGCGGGAACTGAGCAGCCCATCGCTTGCCGTCTCCGATGCCCTCGCCGACCTCCACGCCGCAGGACTCATCCACATCCACGATGAGCTCGTGTTCTCAACCAGCGCGGCACGGCGGATGGACGAGCTGGATCTGTAGCGCGGCCGTCGTAGCACCTGTCCGGTTTTCGCGTCCTGGTCGGAATAGGAGGGGGGGTCAAAACGTCGCCCTCAACGACATACGTCTAGAGAAACGGACCCGACCAACTGAAAGGACTCGACATGAACCATCATCCATCCGCTCCGCGCGCGCTTGCGCGCCGACATCATTCGCGGTCTTGCTCGCTTGCGAGCTTGTGCGCTGGCCTGATCGTGGCGGTACTGTGGCTGCCGGGCAGCGCATCCGCAGACTCGATCTCGCTTTCGGTCACGCCTGAACCCGTGCAGGAACGTACGAGCCAGATCACGTTCCAGGCCGATGCCGAAGCGAGGGCCTTTGCGGCCGTCTACGTGAACGCTCCAAGTATTCCGTGTGCGCCGGACCCTGAAGCGGACGTCGGGATCGCAATCATCACCCCCGAAATCTGGACGCTACCCAGCGCGGTCGGGCCGTTTGAAGGCTCAGGTAACTACACCCCGCCATCGACCGGCGCCTACACGATGTGCGGATGGCTGATCCGCTATGACCCGAATGTCGTCGCCAATGGTCACGGGCCGATTACCGCGTCCAGCTCAACCGCGCTCGATGCCCGTGCGCCGAACATCAACCTGGCGCTGAGCCTTCCCCATCCTGCTCGGGCAGGCAAACCGTTCGCGCTCAATATTCACATCACCAGCGAGGTAACCCGCGAGCTGGTCGTGGAGCGCACGCGACTGGCCAGCGGATGCCCCGCCAACCCAGCAGCCCACGGTAGCGAGCACCTCATAGACACCGAAATCGACGGTGGACCCTGGATGAAGCACCTAGACGTCGAACCCCTGCCCGCCGGTCGCTACCGATTCTGCGCTTGGGCCACCCCGCCAGCCGACAACGGCCTTGACCCACAAGCGAGTACGTCCTTGGCGGTCACTGTCGCCCGGTCCAAGCACGGTGTGCGCCACCAATACCGTTCCCGACCGACCGGCACGCGCTGCCCAGAATTCTCAACATGCCAGCACGGCGGAGGACCCTTCGGTCCCTGAAAGCGCATCGAGACGACCGAGCAGGAAGGGTCAACTCTGCAGCACTTTATGGCAGCGTCAGCCAGAGAGAGAGAGGAGGGCCTTGAGCTCGACCGGAGTTCGAGCGATTGCGTCGGCGCCAGCCGTACGCAACTCTGCCTCCGACCCGATTCCCCATAGAACGCCAATGGCGCGGATGTCGTGCTCGTGGGCGGCCGCGACATCGTGCTTGCGATCTCCGACCATGACAGGCCGGGCGTTGGCTGGGAGCTCCTGCATCGCGCGACCGACCGTCACGGCCTTCCGCTCGTTCTCGCTGTCCAACCCGGGCCCGATAACCGCGGCGAAGAAGCGGCGCAGATTCAGAGCATCAAGCAACGGTTCGGCCAGCGCGCGCGGCTTGGAGGTCGCGACGAGAAGCGGCACCTTGTCCACGAGGCCTTCGAGGATCTCGCGGACGCCCGGAAATACGACAGTCTCACTCGCCGCCATCTTGCGGTAACGCGTGCGGTAGGAATCAACGTAAGGCTGAACAAGTGGCTCATCGTTCACAAGCGCACGGAACGTCAGGTGAAGGGGAGGGCCGAGATACTGGTGAAGTTCGTGCTCCGGCCTTGGGCTCAGACCATGCGAGGTCAGCGCGCCGTTGACGCTGCGTGCGAACGGCACCCGCGAGTCGACAAGAACACCGTCGAGGTCGAAGAACACGGCGTCGTAATCAACCATCCGGCAGATCACGCTGGCGAGCCTCGATGAGGATGCCTCACGCGGTGTCGGAGACGACTGCGAGCACGAAGCCGTCGTGGCCCTTGGCTGTGACGGTCTGGATCGCAGTCGCGCTCACGCGAGGCTCTGCGGCAAGCATCTCGTAGAAGCGACGCAAGCCCTGTATACCCCCATCGCCGAGTCGTGGGTCGTCTGCGTCGGGGTCGAGGATCGCGCCGCCGCGCACGACGTTGTCGGCAATGATCAGCGTGCCTGAACGGGAGAGCTTCAACGACCACTGTAGGTAGAACGGGTTATCCCGCTTATCGGCGTCGAGGAAGATCACGTCAAATGGTCCGGCGCTTTCGGAGTGCAGTTCGGGCAGCGTCTCTCGCGCGGGTCCAATACGGATCTGCACGCGCTCGGCGAGACCGGCGTTGGCGATGTTCGCGTTGGCGACCTCGGCGTTGTGGGGGTCGAGCTCGAAGTGTGACGAGCCGCCCGTCTTGGGGCAATGCGCGGGCGAGCCAGATGGTGCTGTAGCCGCCGAGCGTGCCCAGCTCGAGGATGCTGCGGGCGCCGCGAACTCGCGCGAGCAGTTCGAGCAGCTTGCCCTGGGCTGGGGTGATCGTGCCGGAGGGAAGACCGGCCGCGTCGCTGGCGGCAAGCGCAGCGTCGAGCACAGGGTCCGCTGGGAGCAGGTGATCGCCGACATAGTCGTCGACGGCGGCCCATAGGTCGTTGATCATGGCCGGGGAACAGTAGGCGATTGTTCACAGCAGGGTCGTGTGGTGTTTCGGTGGTGTGTGCGCGGCGAACGTGTCGAGCTATGTGCAGATCGCGGTAACGAAGGCGTGGTTGTCGTTGTCGCCGGCGACCATGTGGTCGGCTTGGAATTTCGGTCAGAGTGGCGTCTCTACGAGTTCGCTGAACTCGCGTGCGACGCTGGCGGTGACCACATGCCAATCGGCCCTGAGCGCGACCCACCGACGATAAATCCCGAAGTAGCGCAGGATGCGACCAGCTCTGGCCGGCGCGCCGTGCGTAGACTCTCCCGGCGTGTCGGTCACAGGAGACCCTGGATATGCGTTGAGCTCGTCCAGCGAGGACGAGCATGAGCGGCTGGTCCGCCAGGCTGACATGTATGCGCCGTTCACGCGCCGTCTACTGACACGCGCGGGGATCGAGCCAGGGATGCGGGTCCTCGATGTGGGCTGTGGGCCGGGCGATGTCAGTTTGCTTCTGTCAGAGCTAGTCGGCGCCGACGGTTCGGTGGTCGGGGTCGAGCGTGACGAGCAGGCGCTTGAGAGGGCGCGTCAGCGCGCGGCCGAGGCCGCCATCGAGAACGTCGAGTTCGTGCTCGGTGACTTTCGCGAGGTCGAGTTCGCCGGTGACCTGTTTGACGCGTTGGTCGGGCGGCTGGTGCTGATGTACCAGGGTGACCCGCCCGCGGCGGTGCGGGCCGCGGCACGCCACGTACGCCCGGGTGGGGTGGTCGTGTTCGCGGAGATGTGCATGCGCACAGGGTCTGCGGTACCGCAGAGGTTCTTGGTGTCTTGGCCGCATACCCCGGCGTCTGAGCAGCTCAGCGAGTGGATTGATAGTGCTTTCGGCGGGCTGGGCACGCAGCCGGACATGGGAATGCGGTTGCCCGCGACGTTTGCCGAAGCAGGCCTCGAGCCCAACTTGGACCTCGACAGCGAAGTCGCGATCGCTGTTGGCGAGGAGGCTGTCTCCGAGGCCGTGGACTACGCCCGTAGCTTGCTGCCCGGGATCGTGGCTGGCGGGGTGGCCACCGAAGAGGAAGTGGACATCGACACCCTCGCCGAACGCCTACGTGCCGACACCGGACCGGTCGGACGCATCTCGCTCTGGCCGACAATCATCGGCGCCTACGCAACAAAGCCACAGTAGTAGTTACTTGCAACTCGCGTGAGCGACGCTTGGTAGGACATCACCGGGCGAAGTGACTGCGGCGGCTAGAGTGCGGGCGTGTTCGACCTTGACGCTTACCTGGAGCGGATCGGCCTGGGCGGGCGCCCGAGCATCGCGCAAGTGCACAGGGCGCACTTGACCTCGATCCCGTTTGAGAACCTCGACCCGCACCAGGGCTTGCCGGTGTCGCTGGAGGTGGAGGATCTTCAGCGCAAGCTTGTGAGCGAACGTCGTGGCGGCTACTGCTTCGAGCAGAACCTGCTGCTGAAGGCAGCCCTCGAGGCGCTCGGTGGGGAGGTGGACATGTTCCTTGCGCGCATGCGCTTGGGGGCGAAGCCGGGGGTGGTTCGGCCCCGCAGTCATCTTTTCCTGCGCGTCAGGGAGAACGGTGCAAGCTGGCACGCCGACGTGGGGTTCCCTCGCGGCATGCTCGAGCCGATCCCGTACGGGCCCGGCTCGACGTATGAGCAGTCGGGCTGGAGCTTTCGCGTTATCGATGAAGACCCCGAACTCGTACTCCAAAAGCTGGTGGGGGATGAATGGATCGATGTTTACGGTTTTCTCCCGCAGCCGGTTCCGCTGATTGATGTAGAGACCAGCAACTGGTGGACCTCCACGCATCCAAGCTCGCTGTTTGTCGCCGGTTTGATCGTGGGCGTTCGTGGCGATGACGGCTCGGGCATGTTGCTGTGCGACTGGAGCGAGCTATCCGTCAGCGAGGAGACGCCTGCGGGCACGAGCGTGACGCAGATCGAGCGAAATGCGGTACCGGAGCTGCTTGCCACGCGCTTCTCGCTCCCTGGCTTTGTGCTCGATGCTGACGAACGACTTGTCCAGACCGTGCGGGAGGGTTGACTACACAGCGCTTCGAGGCAGTGGCGCGGTGTTCTGGCCTAGCGATCGCCTTGGTTCTAGGCAAAAGCTCCCGCCAGCGCTACCCGGACGGGTCGACCCTTACCTCGCACGTGACAGAGTTGGCGATGAAGCACGCCTCGTGAGCTCGATGGTGGAGCCGGTCGAGGATCTCAATGGAGACAACCGTCTCAAACGTCACGCGGGGACGGAGCGCCACCTCGAGGAACCGCACGTCGTCCATCGTGCCCTCCGGGTGGTCCTCATAGGAGATGACACGCAGACGCTCATGTCGGGCGAAGTCCAGAAACCACAGCATGTGACAAGCCGACAGCGCTGCGACAAACAACTCCTCCGGATCCGCCTTTTCAGAGTCACCCCCAACAGCAGGCATGCAAGATCCCGCGAGCGTCTGGCCAGCAAGCTGGATCGTGTGAGCACGCAGATCGCTCTTGTCAGCGTCCCAGAGAACCGTGGCGTGATGCCTTGTGGTCCCGCTCATCAAAGAATCATCCCAGTCCGGAACCGTGAGTCGCGCATCGACACTCGCCGCGGCGGCTTCCAGTGATGATCCTAGTGTCGCAGTGCCTCGATCAGGTCTAGCGTGCCGCCGCCGGTACGGTAGCGGCCGAACACGGTGACAGCCGAAAAGCTCGCCTGCGAGATGATTTCGGGAAGTTCGCCGCGCGCGTGCTCGCGCGTGTTGGGAAATCCGTCGAGCAGCTGCACGGCGAAGAACACGGCGCGCATCACCGGGTCGCTGGCACGGCCAACGTCGCATACCAAGAGGCGGCCGCCAGGGCGCAGGACGCGTCGTGCCTCCGCAAGCGCAGCGCGCTTTGCCGCAGGGACGAGATGGTGAAACATCAGCGTGCTCAGGACACAATCGACATCCGCGTCCGGAAGCGGGAGGCGATCGGCGAGCGCCTCGTGGAGCTCGAGCTCGACGCCCTCCGCCAGCGCCTTGGCAGCTGCTCGCTCGAGCACGTCGGGATCGCCGTCGACGCCGATCAGGTGCACGTGTGGGGCGACACGGGCAATCGCAAACGCCATCTCGCCGGTGCCACAGCCGAGATCCAAGATCCGCATCGGAGCGCCAGAGCCCAACGCTCGCTCGACGAGACGTGGCCGCCACTGCCCCTGTCGCATCGCCACTGCGTTGACCGTGTCGTAGAGCGGTGTGAAAACACGACGGCCGGCCGCAGGCACGTATCGATCGCTCACCGCGCCCACAATAGTCTCAAGCCAGTTGGGCGCCCCTTCGATGCTGCGTTCTTGCCAGTGGGCGCGATCGTCGATGTGCGCCCCGTCAGCCGCCCAGCTCCTCGCCGGTGGGGATGGACCCCAGGCAAGCCGCGGTCGCGGGAAAGCTGCTCGGCGTCCGGGCATGCAAAGGTTTGATCAATGACGGTCAGCGACCCGGTCGAGACGACGATTCTGCGGAGCGCCGTCGACTTGGCACAGCATATTCTGGGGGAGCGCTTGGAGGCCGTATACGCGATTGGCAGCCTGGGCCACGGAGGCTTCGTCGAGACCGTGAGCGACGTCGATATAGCCGTTATCGTCGATCGCCTGTCGCCCGGTGACGATGATCTGGGCGAGCGGATGGTCGCTGGTGCTGAGGCACAGCGCATGCCTTTGGCTGAGCGCCTCTCAGTGTTCTGGAGCGACTGGCGGCAGCTCGAGGGAGGAGCGTATGGGTCTGGCCGCTTTCCGGCGCCTGATCGCATAGACCTACTCGCCTCCGGACGCTTGCTGGTCGGGCACGACCAACGAAGCCGAATCGCGACACCGAGCACGGAGGAGCTGATGCTCGACGCAGCGACTTTCGCGACTACGAGACTCTTGGGCGGGGATCTATTGCGAAAGCTGCGCACCCCCGAGGAAGTGCTGGGCGAAGGAACACGAGCGACGACAAAGCTGGTCCTGTTCCCTGTTCGGTTCCTTTATACCGCCGAGTGCGGCCGCGTCGGCTCCAACGATGACGCGGCCGACTGGTACCTCGGCGACCAGGTGCGCCCCGGCAGGGAGGTGGTCGCCGCCGCAGCGCGCTGGCGCCGTCACGGACTCCCCGCCGCGGGTCAGGCTCCGCAGCTCACGACAGCCGCGTTGGCAGGCATCTATCGAGAGTTCTGTCGCTGCTACGCGATGAGGCTAGCGCCGCTGAACTGCTCTGGGACGATCGAGAGCCTGCGCACCTTCGACGCCGATCTCACCGCCGCCGGGTTGCTGGCATGAAGCGAATCGTCCCCGGCGGCCGGGCCCTGCCTAGCGATGCCTCTGTGTACCTTCCCGAAGCCAGCGACCGTAGCTGTAGCGGGATCAGTTGGTTCAGGTCGTGGACTGTGCGCCGGTAAGGAACCTGCGCATGTGCGCGGCGAGCGTTGCTGGTTGGTCCTCGGGGATGAGTGTGTAGGAGTCTGCGATTTCCACGAGGTGGCCCTCCGGAAGTAGCTCGGCGAGCCGGCGGCCGTGTTCGCGTGGCATCAGACGGTCTTCGTTGGCCCATGCGATCAGGGCGGGACGCTCGAACGCCGGTAGCTTGTCCATCGCTGCGAGTAGGTCCCGTCGTCCCTGTGCTGCACTGAGCACGTACTTGCGCAGGTCGCGACGAATCTCTCGCTGTGCGCGGATGGGGCCGAACCAGCGGTCCATCACCTCGCGCGGGACCGGTCGCTTGCTCAGCGGACCGTAGGTCATCGGCAGCCTGCGCAGTCTGTCGAAGCGGAACGGGAACAACGCCGCGTCCAGGCCTCCGGGAACGCGAGCGATATATGGGAGCAGCTTTGCCGCTCCTTTGGGTGGCACGTTGTCGAACGCCTCGCACGAGCACACCACGAGCCGCGCGAGGCGCTCGTCGTGGCTGCCGCCGACAAGCAGCATGGGCCCGCCCCAGTCGCTCATCGCGAGCGTGATCTCGCGCAGGTCTAGCGCTTCGATGAGCTCGCCGAGGATTTCCGCCATCCCGCGCATCGACAGGTCGGCGTCGGGGTGCATCGGATGGCGATGGGCACCGAACGGCAGGGTAGGCAGCACGCAGCGGTAGTCGCGACGCAGGTCGGCCACCACGTGCCGCCACAACGAGCCGTCCATGATCAGTCCATGCACGAACACGATCACTGGACCGGTCCCGCCTGTGTCCTCGTACTCGATCGTTCCCGCCGACAGCTCCACCTCTGGCATGGGCACCTCCGACTCTCATTTGATAGATCGCTCTAGCGGCGGGGAAGACTATCATCACACGGGGGACAAGGGAGCACGGGAGCGAAGCCCGCACTCGAGCGCAACGCGAATCAGAGGACCGAACATGGCCAGCACCACCAAGGACCGCATCATCGACTCGAGCTTCTGAGCTGTTCCGGCGCCAGGGATATGCCGGCACCGGCGTCAAACAGATCGTGGCGGCGGCGAACGCTCCGTTCGGATCGATCTACCACTTCTTTCCGGGAGGCAAGGAGCAACTCGGGGCGGAGGTGATCCGCTCCTCCGGCCAGCTCTACATCCAGCTGTTCGCGACGATCGCTATGCAGGCACCGGACGTGCTCAGCGCGGTCGGGGACTTCTTCGCTGGCGCCGCCGAGACGCTTCAAGAAACCGACTACGCTGACGCCTGCCCGATCGCCACCGTCGCCCTTGAGGTTGCCAGCACCAGCGAGCCGCTGCGGGAAGCTACCGCCGAGGTCTTCGACAGCTGGATTGTCGGTGCGACAGAGTACTTCGCCACCGCCGGCATCCAACGCGACACGGCACGCGAACTGGCGTTCACGATGCTCTCCCTGCTGGAGGGCGCATTCATCTTCTGCCGCGCCATGCGCACCCCTGAGCCTCTGCAAGTAGCCGGGGCGAGCGCGGTTGGCGCCGTCCAAGCTGCTCTCGCCGCTGCAGATGTCCGTCCGGCTCATGTCCGAGTGGACGACCCGAAGCGCCGTTGAGCGATGACGCAAGGCGCGTGCGACGAAGCTGCTCAGAGAGGGCGAACGGCGCCTGCGCGAGCGAGGCGCGGTCAGGTTCACCGCCGATCGTCGCCGACGACGATCCGACGGCGATGAGCTTCTGGCAGGCCACGGACTACGAGCAACAACAGCACAGGGGCGCGGTTCGTGCGCCATAGCGATGCGTAGTGTCAGTATCTTCGTGCGGCGTCTCGCCGTGAGAATGTTTGGCGAGCAGCCGAGATCGCGGCGACATGCTTCGCCCCCACGCACTGGTCGCCGGTCTTCGCTTCGACGACGGCTGCGGGCTATCCGAGCGACCCGGCTGGGTCTGTTTTCGCTGCTGCTCGTAGATAGGGGACGATCAGTGGGTGCGGAGAGTCGGGTGTGGAGCTGAGTTGCGGGACGAACAGTGTCGCGAGGTAGAAGCGCCGGTCGGGTAGTTCAACCACGCGTGCCTCGCCGTCTTGGTCTGTGCCGACAACACGCAGGCCGCCATCATTCAGGCGCTGCTGATGCTCGGGGTTCAGGCCGAAGTTGCAGTAGTACTGCTCGGAGGCCTCGCTTTTGCCGTAGAAATGAGCGGCGCGCGAGCCAGGCTCAAGCTGGACGCTCATGGTCTGCCCGACGAGCGAGCACGACAGAGCCGAGATGAACAGCTCAGAGGCGTACGGGTCGTACTCAGCGTGCTGCGCATCCTCGAAACCGAGCACGTTGCGCGCATACTCGATCACTACGTGCTGGAAACCGCCGCACGTTCCGAGGAACGGTAGATCTGACTCGCGCGCGAGACGGATCGCTCGCAGCGCGCCGTCCATGCTGCGGTAGGGGCTGCCAGGCGCACACCACAGGGCATCGTGGTTGGCGATATCGACGACCGGAAGATCCTCCAACTCCGTAGTGTTCAGCCAGCGAACGTCAACCCTGACCCTCAGTGATGCGGCGGCGTGCTCGAGCGCAGCGTTTGTCGCCGCGTGGGGCGGGAACTCTGGATTGAACTCGCCGATCACGCCGACAGTAATTGCTCGGTTCATGCGCCTGGACCTTCGGTTGTGAGCGGTGGCTGGTGTGGCACGAGTCAGGTTCGGTCGTAGTCGTCGGCGACGCGCACGATGTCGAACTCGTCTGACGGTGAGGTCGCGTCGATGTGTTGCCAGATCTCGGCGACCACACCCCAGGTCTCCAGTCCGATCAGGCGGTGACGCTCACCGAGCTCCAAGCGCAGAACCTCGCCCGGAGCGTAGCTGCGCATCGGTGCCTCCTCGTCTGTAAGAGACTGGCTGACGGCGACCGGCCCGTCGACGATGCGCCAGATCTCGCTGCGTCTGCGGTGGTATTGCCACGATAGACGTTGCCCTGGGGCAACCAGCAGAAGCTTGGGGCTGAGCGCCAGCTGCTCGCTTGCTTCCTGCATACCAGTATCTGGGAAGTAAGCCTGGATGAACTCCCTGATGTCGGTCTGGGAGATCAGCAGGAATCCGCCCCAGGGGCGAGTCAGATCCTCGCCGGCTACGGCCAACCCGGCATTGGCGAGAGACGCTCTCGCTCGTGATACGACTGCATCCATCTGCGACGGCATAGGAGATTCTTGCTCGTGCCCCTACAGCCCGCGGGCGAAGTGGTGGGCGTAGATCGACAGGCCGTGATTGTGGTAAAGACGGTGTGCGTCAAAGCGCTCCGAGCCAACTCCCGAATCCAGATGCAACTGGCCGCATCCAAGCCTCCGACCCTCCTCGATCAGCCACTCCAATAGCACCCCAGCGAGACCCTGGCGCCGTGCTTCGGGCGAAGTCGAGAGATCATCGACATACAGATAGTGACCCCAAGCGAGATTGTCGCTAACACGGAATCCAGCGACCGCACTGGCAGGTTCGCGATCTGGCGAGAAGGCACCGAGGAGCCTGTAGCCGGCAGGTCGCAGCACACCGTCCACATGCTCGACGAACTCCCGCTCGCTTTCGTAGGTAGTCCGCAATGCGCGCATCGCCTGGTGGGCGAGATGGGTTTCGCCGGAAAGAATCTCCTTGGTTTGTGCCGCGTCGGCCTGCATTCCGTCGAAACCCTATCCGGGGGCTGTTGTGCGCGAGGTCCGCCGCGTCGCTCTACGCTGCGCTCATCGACGCGCTCGTTGCACCCGACTCCTCCCTGCTCGACCTGGTCGAAGCTGTGCGGGCACTGCCCTATGGCCGTCCGAGTGACCGCAGCGTCGAGGGGATGCTGCGCGAGCGTCGCGGCACCTGCTCCACCAAGCACCTGTTTCTTGCCCGGATATTGGCGAAGCGCTTTTCCGAGGCCGAATCGTTGATGGTTCACCGCGTCTACCAGTTGGATCGCACTCGCGCCCGGGAGCTGTTCGACACGAGGGTCGCCAACGTCGTCCCTGAGTATGGGCTCGTTGATGTCCACCGTTACCTCACCATCGTGGTCGGCAATCGACGTATTAACGTGGACGCGACGTTCTCCGGGCCGCCGTGGGACGGCCGCTCGTCGCTGCCGCTTGCCTGCGGTCCCGGACGCGACTACCCAGCCGGCAAAGATCCAGACGCCGAAAAGCACGCGCTTGAGGCCGAGCACTGCGACCCGGAGGTCCGTGAGCCGTTCATCGCGGCTCTGGCGTCCGTAGAGTGACCGCGCAGCGCTAACCAAGCTTGTAGGCATCGGAGGGGACGGCCTTACGCAGTTCGAGCCCAGGCAGCTCGTATCGCTTGACGAACTCGCTCTTGGCTTCGGTGTATGCCTCACGGTCATTCCGGTAGCGCTCCGCGAGTGCGCACTTCAGCGCCGCGTACTCACTCGCAAGCCCCGGATCGGTGCGCAGGCGGTCACGGAAATGCAGGCGCTGCTTGAGCTTCTCCCGGCTCGTCCACAAGATGCAGGTGGTGGGTGCGGTCAGCAGCCGTCGGGTAGCACAGGAACCGCCGGTGGGCAAGCGTCGCGTTGAACGCCTGCGGATACTGATAGCCCGCGTGCTGCACAAGCGCCGCGATCGGCGCGTCGAGGTCGTCCACGAGCGCGATCATGTCGATCACTGGCTTGGCCGCCAGACCCGGGACGGCGGTGGATCCGAAGTGGTGCAATTGCGCTCCGGCGGGTAGCAGGGGCGTGAGCCGATCGCGCTCGGCCGCGTATGTGGCCGGCCATGCTGGGTCATACGTGACGATCTCGACCGGCGCGTTGCGTCCACCGGCACGCATGAGATCCTCCAGTGCGGCACTGCGACGATCGGTGGACATCTACCGGAGTCTCTCATCACCACTGGCGAGCGTGGGACCCGAGAGTCCAGTGAAGTTGCTTACCCAGGCATCAGATCGCAAAAGACGAAGCCCTCGCGCTCGACGACCTCGCCGGTCTCACACACGATCGGTTCGGGAAAGATTGGGCCGGCATGGACAAAGGTGTGGAACTCGCCGTTCTCACCACAAGGGTCAACACTCGCAGGTAGGTCTGCCAGCAGCTGCTCATCGTACGCTCGGCCCGCGAATGAGGCGTCGAGTGCTCGCGGGTCTAGACAAGCGATGTACGCCTGAAAGCCGACGGCGATGAACTCCCGCGCAAGGACGTCGGTGTCGCGTCCCCAGAGCGGGAAGAGGCCGCGCCTGTCGTTCGCGGCCAGTCGCTCCTCACGGTAGGCACGGACATCCTCGAGAAACAGGTCACCGAACGCGACCGTGTCTACGTCGGACAGCGGGGGGCAAGCGAACGCTTGAGCCATGCGTGCCTCATAGACATCGTTGACGCACGCGGGCGGGATGCGAATCTCAACCAGCGGAGCGCCGATCGCCTCAGCCTGCTTTGCGAGCAGCTCGCGACGAACGCCGTGAATACTGATGCGGTCATACCCGTCGGTCACGGTCGTGATCAGGGCCTCTGGCTCCACTCCCTGGCGGCGCAGGGTCCAGAGCGTCAAGGCCGAATCCTTGCCACCACTCCACGACAGCGCGGAGCGGACAGTCATATCTCGCCCCGATACCTCAGACCGGTGACCAGGGTTGGGGTCGCGCGCCTTCAGACTGATGTTCCGTCGAAGCATGGTCATGCGCAAATCGTGACATGCATGGCCTCGCTCATGCGGTTCGTGATCGCAAGTCGTGCTCGTTACGTGGCGCTTCCAGCATTGCCGCGGTGGCCCGGTCGGTTAGCTGTCGTGTGCATTCGTGGTTTGCTCCTTGGGGGATTACGTCCGAGGGGTCCATTTGGCTATGACCCAGCCGCCGTTAACGCGCTCTGTGCCAGCGAGTGTCACATGCAGTGTCGGCGGCAAGCCGGCATATGGTCCTGTGCCGGTCGTCTGCTCCTGGGTAACGACAACCCACTGACCGACGGCTGGCCCTAGTCCGGGAGCGATTGTGAGTACGACACCCTTGTTCTGGACGTGATTTGCGGCTAGCTCGACGGTGGCGCTGTTGGATGCGGCGATCTGCTCAGCGGTGAGTCTTGCTGCGCCGACGGCGAGTGAGGCGAGGCGTCGCTCGGTGGCTGCCAGGTTGGTGGCTGTCCAGTTGGTGTAGGCAAGCGCGTAGCGGCGCAGCGCGATCTGTGGCGTGGCCGACATCGAGTTGGTAGCGGGTGTGTCCTGTGCTGCGGTCTGCGCCGGGGCCACTTTTCCGCCGCGCTCCGCTCGAGGGTCGCCGATGGGCGCCGGCGCTCGGCTCACCGGAATGCGTTCGGCTCCGATCGCTCTGCCGAGTGGCGGTGAGCCGGGCGGAGTGGCACCGCCACATCCGCCGAGGGCCAGTAGAACGAGCGGAACTATTAAGCGAGCGGGTCTCATAGGCCGGGTGGGTGGCGGGCGACGTAGCTTGCGCCGTCGCTGAGGTTCGCAAGCGGTTCTGCGCGCCAGCGCGGCCCAGAGCCTGCGGGTAGGGGTGGTCCGCCGTAGTCGGCGGTGTCGAGCGCGATGCCCGCGACGACGATCCAGGCGTGCGCGCTGTTGGCGTAGATGGTGATCCACCGTCCGGGCCCGGGTAGTCCGTAGCTCTCAAGACCGGTCGAGTCAAGCGCGCTTGATCCCATCAGTCCGGCGTCGTAGAGCACGAACGATGTGGCGCCCGAGCAGTCATATGCGGGCCATAGCGTCGCGAGGGTGCCGTAGTGGACGTCGGGTTCGGGGTAGGGGCGGGTGTGGATCAGGTTGCCCGCGGCGATCGCGCGGTCCACGGCCACTGGGGCTTCCTTCGGGGCGCTCGCGCTCCCATCGGGCTGGATGCGCGCGGTTTGGCCCGGCGTGAGCCCGACAGTACCGTTGGATAGCGCCGCTTCGCATGCCCCACCCGTGAGCGAACTCGCTGTAGGGGGTGTGGGTGCGACGCCGCCGAGCAGGTTTCCCGCGCCTGGGTTCGGTGCGGGTGTGACGGTGACCGTGCGTGTGCCCCACGCGTCCTGGCTTGCCCGTCCGCGCCAGTCGTAGATGTCGACGTGTTTACCGATGATCGCACCACCGGTGTCCCCGGCGTAGAAGGCGGAGCTGGTCCCGAACGGGTTGGGTGCCACGTGCACATAGCTGCGTAGCGCGATCACGCGCGGGTCGACCGCGACCTCATACGCCGGTGGTCCGGCTGACAGGTTGAGCCCTGTCGCCGTAACTCCATTGCCTTGGATGCCGCCCCACGGCGGTCCGTATGAGGTCGCAACCCACGACCCCGGTCCGCCCGGAACTCCCGGTTCGCTCGATGCGCCGGCGAAGCCAGTTGAACAGGCGGCCGCGCTCTGGCTCGAGTCGAGCACCGCTGCGAGAACGGCGAGGCCGATAAGCATCGCCGCGAGCACGGCTGTGGCTGCAAGCAGGACCTTCACGCGCGCCCTCCCACCAGCCAAAGGATTATCGAAGAACGAAGACGCATAGCGATAAATATTGCATGTTTTGGATATTTGGGCTAAGCTCGCTCGTCTCTGAACCCAACGCATGGAGGTGACGGACAGATGAGAGCCCTGATTGCAGCGAGCGGTTTCACGTTCCAGGTCAACCCCGATCCCGCTAAAGCGCCTGGCGCGACCGGCATCCAGGGGGCGGTCAACGTGATCGCCGTCTACACGCTCTTGGCGTGTCTGGCGGGCTTTTTGATCGGTGGCGCGGTGTGGGCGTTCGGCGGTCGGATCGGCAACGACCACACCGCCGTGGGCGGCAAGCTCGGGATGGCGATATCCGTCGGGGTCGCGTTCCTGGTCGGCGCGGCCGCAGCGATCCTGCAGTTCGCATACGGCCTCGGTTAGAGCGATGCGCGAACTACACGCCTCGCGTGTCAACCCGGTCACGTTCGCGCTCCTCGCTGCCGGTGCGCTCCTGCTCGTAGTCCTTCTGGTCTTCGCCCTGTTGGTTGGGGGAGGCGGCGGTTCGCGGGCGGGAGCGCAGACGGTCGAGCTCGTTGGAGGTGTCCCGGTTGGTGTCAAGGACACCGCGGCGGGTGCGCTGGCCGCGGCAGATAACTACGTGGCGCTCTCCTCGCAGTCGATCGAGCAGGACCCATCCCTGTTCGCAACCCTGGTCGCTCAGGTTTATGCGCCTGGGGTACGCGAGAAGACGCTCGCGCAGGCCGCGCAGATCCGCGCGGCGGACGCGCAGAACATGCGCAACTACAGCGAAGGGGGCCACGGGATCGCAGTGATAGCTGCTCGTCGCCTCGACGCCTACACGCCCCAGACAGCGACTGTTACGAGCTGGCTCGCCGGGTTCGTGTGGGGTCCCCGTCTGTCTCCGCGTCAGTCGTGGAACTTGATCGACACGACACTGAGCTGGCAGTCGGGCCGCTGGCTCGTCACGGCGTCTGAGACCGATCGTACGCCCGCACCGGTACCCGCGATCGTGTTTGTAAACGGTGGCAACGACCGTTCGCAGGCGTTCGATCGGCTGGCGGGGATGACCGCACCGTTCTACGGCAGCGCCGGATGAGTATGAGCCCGCTCGCCCGCATCACGGCCGTGCTGTCGGTATCGCTGCTTGCTGTGGTGGTGCTCTGTGCGAGCGCTGCGGCGCTACCGGCGCCAGCGGGCGTACAGGCCGGCCGTGCCGTGCAGGCGGCCACGACCGCGCAGCATACGGACACGGGCTTGCCCTGCGGCGTAGGACTGCCGGTGATTGGCGAAGCGGTAAGCCAGATCACGAACGGTTTGTGTGAAGCGGGCAGCGTCGTCGGCGAAGCGGTCGGCGCGGTCGGCGGCCTCGTGGGAGAAGCCGCGGGGACTGCTGTGAATAGTGTGCTGGACAGCGTCTCTGAATGGATGATCGCTGCCACGACGGAGGTCACCGGGTTCGTGGCCAGCGAGATGACCCACACCACCACGCCGCAGTTGACCTCCGCGTGGTTTGCGGCGCAGTTCGGACCGATGGCCGATCTCGGCGCCGCGCTCGGCTTGCTTGTCGCGCTACTCGCGCTCGCTTCCGCGGCGGTGCGGCGCAGTCCCGATGCGCTCGCTGGGACGCTCTCGGGGATCTTTCGTGCCGGTCTCGGTACCGGTCTGCTTGTCGCGCTTACCGCGATCGGGCTCGCCGTAGCCGATGAAATCTCAAACACGGTGCTCGCCAGCTCGCCGCACACGTTCTGGGCGACGGTCGCGCACTCCTGGGGTGTTCACGGTTTCGGCGGGTTCGGTTCCAGTGCGCTGGCGATGCTGATCGCGATGGTCGAGGTGTTCGCCTCGCTGTTCGTGTGGTTTGAGCTGATCGTCCGTAACGCCGCGATCTACCTTGCTGTCCTTCTTCCCAGTCGTGCTCGCCGCCGGGATCTGGCCTGCCCTGGCTTCCTGGCCCGGTCGTCTCGGACGGCTGCTGTTGCTGTTCGTGATCCTCAAGCCCGTCGCGATCATCGTGCTCGCGTTCGCCGGCAACGCCGCCGCCGCGGGACTCTCCTTCGGTGCCGGGGGAGTGAGCGGCTCTGTCGGGACGATCCTCGCCGCGACCGTCATCCTCGGTCTCGCCGCGTTTGCGCCATGGACGCTCATGTACTTGCTCGCCGCGGACGCGGAGAGTGCATATATGGGCGCTGGTGTCCGTGCATCCGCTGGTTCTGCCACGGCTGGCAAGGAGGGCCGCTCGGTTCGCACGATGGGTGGTCTGGGCGGCACCGGCTCACAGAGTGCAGCTGGCGCAGCTGGTGGGGCGGCCGCTGGAGGGCCTAGGGGTGCGGCGCTCGCAAGCGGTGGATCTGGCGCAGACCCGAGCGGTGGCGGGGGTGGCGCCCCGGGTGGTAGTGGACCAGGCGGTTCCCCTGACGGCGGCAGCGGTAGCGGCGGCGGGGCAGGCCCGGGCGGCTCCTCGTCGCCGGGCGGCGCCTCTTCACCGGGTGGCGCTTCCCCGATGAGTGAGGGCGCGGGCACGCAGAGCGGCGGCGGCGCAGCCGACGGAACGCTGTCTGTGGGTGCTCAGAACATCGGCACCGGCAGCATCGGCGCAGCCGCCGGCATGACCGCCGGTTCAACGAGAAGCGGCGGGAGCGGCTCGGGTGCGAGCGGGGCACAATCCGGGTCGCCGGCTACCCGCGCAACCGGTGGTACGAGTAGCGCTCAGAGCGTAAGACTCGCCGCGCAGAGCTCCTCTGAAGGGACCGGGGCGGCCGGGCCCGTTGCGAAGATGTCAGGCGGCGGTTCGTCGTCGTCTAATAGCTCGCCATCCCAGCGTTCTGCGCCAGACAGCGCCTCGAATAGCGATCGGGAGGGCGCGGGGCGTCCGCGGCCACACTTGCGGCTCGTGCATGACGCCGATCGCGAGCCTCACGGAGAGGGGAGCGGCAGGTGAGCGAGGCTACCTATCGTTTCGCTCCGCACCCCTCCGGTGGGTTCATGCTGGGCTTGCGCATCCCGCAACTAGCGGGGTTCATCCTCACAGGCGCCCTTGCGCTCGGTGCGCTGCGGCTGGGTGGCCTCGGCGGACTGGCGCTCGCGCTGCTTTTGCTTGCGATCGCTGCCGGTGTGCTGCTCGTGCCTGTGCGTGGACATACGCTTGAGCAGTGGGCGCCGCTGAGCGTGCGCTTCCTCTTGGGTCGCTACACGCGTAGGGCGCGTTTCCAGGCCCAGCGCGCACAGCTCGGCCACATAGTCACGCTCCCCTCGGGTGGCCTTGACCCGCGAGTACCGGTCGAGCCGTGGTCGCTACCTGGCGAGCTGGCAGACATCGAGCTGTTGGAGGGCGAGCTCACACGCTATGACCGAGCGCGCTTCGGCGTGGCGAAGGACACGCGCGCCCGCACATATACCGCGACGTTGCGGGTGAGG
The DNA here is from genome assembly GCA_963776985.1 of uncultured Solirubrobacterales bacterium. GTDB lineage: Bacteria > Actinomycetota > Thermoleophilia > Solirubrobacterales > Solirubrobacteraceae > Palsa-744. Next base: position 859,408 of record CAVZOV010000004.1, on the reverse strand, counting down.
GGCCGTGCGTTCTCGCTGCTCGGGCCCGATGAGCAGGAGCAGCGTCTCGCCGATTACGGGGCGGTGCTCGCCGCGCTCGCGCGCGATGACTCTCCCGTGCGCCGCATCGGCTGGATCGAGCGCACACTCCCCGGGGACGGCGACGCGCTCGGCGACTATCTCCTTCAGGCCAAGCGGACGGACGCCTCACTTGAGGATCCCCCCGAGGAGCTCGTCTCCTACCTGCAGCTGATCGGTCGCGCCGGCGACGTAGCCGACGAGCACGAACTGCTGTTCACGATCCAGATCGACGCACAGCGCGCCAGCGCGCGACGTGCGATCACGCGGATGGGCGGCGGGGACCTCGGCGCGCTCGCGGTCCTCGCCGTAGAGGTCGGCCAACTCATCGAGCTGCTCGACAGGGCGGACATAACCGTCACAGGAGTGCTCACTCGGCGCGGTTTGGCTGGAGCGATCCGCGACGCGTATGACCCATGGGGAAGACGCGGACGCCAACGCCAGCTCGACCGCACGGTCTCACCCGACGGCGCGATCGCACCGCATACCGCCGGACCGGTCGCGCGCAGCGAGCAGTGGTCTCACATCGCCGCGGACGGTGCACTGCACTGCACTCTGTGGGCGGCGGAGTGGCCACGCATCGACGTGCGCGCGCTCTTTCTGCAGCCATTGTTGATGGACAGTCGCACGACGCGAACGATCTCGATGTGCATGGAGCTCGTCGGGCCGAGCCGTGCGATCCGCCAAGCCGAGCGCGCCGCCACCGAGACCGCGACCGAGCAGAGCCTGCGCGCGCGAGTGGGGCAACGCACGAGCCAACGCCAATCCCAGCGTGATCAGGCGTCAAACCAGCGCGAGCGAGAGCTCGCCGAAGGCCACGCAGCGGTTCGCTACGCAACATATGTCACCGTCAGCGTCCCCGCGAACGGTCAGGGCGCCCTCTCAGAGCTCGAGAACGACGTCTCGCGCGTGGAGCTCGAGGCAAAGCGCGCCCCACTACGCCTTGAGCGGATGTGGGGCCAACAGGCCGAGGCATTCACCTACGGACTCCCGTTGTGCAGAGGCCTGCGATGAGACCTACTCGCATGGACCGGCATGGCAGGGAGGAGCGCAACGCGCGCCGCCGGGAGCGCGCGCGGCGCGCCTCGCTCATTCGCGAGTTCTCTCAGCGCCCGAGCGCTCGCCTGGGACGGCTCGCTCGTCACGCCGAGCGGGCGGGCCATCAGCTCTCCACGGCGCACTTCCAGGCCGCCTACCCGGCTGTCGCTGAGGCAGGATTGGGTGCGCGCGGCGTCTACATCGGCAGCGATCTGCACGGTGGGTCGTTCGTGTATGACCCGTGGCTGCTCTACCAGCGGGGGATCCTCTCGATCGCGAACACGCTCGTGCTGGGAATGCCCGACTTCGGCAAGAGCTCACTCACCAAGAGCTGGCTCTACCGCTCAAGGGTGTTCAGTCGCCGCTGCGAGATCATCGACCCAAAGGGCGAGTACGGAGCCCTCGTAGAAGCACTCGGCGGGATCGTGCTGAAGCTCGCGCCGGGCGGGCAGACGCGACTGAACCCGCTCACCAGGATCGGCACGCCGCAAATGCGCGAGGGTCTGTTGCAGGCTGTCGCTCGCGCGATGCTCGACAGGCCCCTCAGTCAGGCCGAGGCGGTCGGGCTGGTCGAGGCGCTCGCCGCCGCCGACGAACAGCAGTCGGGGGAGGTGTGCGTCGGGCACGTCGTCGAGCAGCTGCGCGACCCCTCAGAGCGCACGACCGGCGCACTCGACATGACCAAGGACGCCGCGCGCGAGCAGCTGCGCGAGGTCGCGCTCGCGCTGATGCGGCTCTGTCACGGGCCGCTGCACGGCATGTTCGACGCGCCGACCAGTCTCAGGGATGTGTGGGACGCGCCCGTCATCTCACTGGACATCTCACAAATACAAGCCGGCGGTGCATCCTCCGATCTGGCGCTCGCGATCACGATGGTCTGCGCCACAGCCTTCCTTGACGCACAACGCGTGCATCGCGTACACGCAGCACAGGCCGCCGGCGCGGAGGCACAGAAGACCATCAGGGTCAACGACGAGGCATGGCGTGCCCTGCCAATCGCAGGGCTCGGCGACTACTACCAGGCGGCGTTCAAGCTGGGACGCCAAACCGGTGTGCAGCACTGGATGGTGCTGCACCGCCTCTCAGACCTCGACGCAGCCGGCGACGCAGGCAGCCGCCAACAGGCGCTCGTGAAGGGACTGCTCGCCGAGACCGGCACAGTGATCATCTACCGCCAGCACCCCGAGGAAACCCCGCGCACCCGCGCCGCACTCGGACTCTCGCTTACCGAGACACAACGCATCGTCCACTACCCGCAAGGTGTCGCGCTTTGGCGGATCGGCGGACGCTCATATGAGGTGCGCCACGTCCGCTCAGGACGCGAGCGAACACTCACCGCGACCGACGCAGCGATGGCAGACCGCGAACCGAGGGGCGCGAGCGCATGAGCAACCAGACTACGCTTCCCGGCCCGCCACCAACAGCGCTCTATCTGCTGGGCGCGATAGCGCTCCTCGCCAGCGTCGTCGTCCTGTTCTCCCTCCTGCGCACCCGCGGTAAGCGTGGACGTACCCGCGCCGCCAGCTTCGCCTCCCGCGGCGAGCTGAAAACCCTGCACATCCGCGAGACGAACCCCGGTCGTGTGACCCTCGGCGTTCACCACCGCAAACTGGTCGCCGCGGAGCCGCGAGCGTCGGTGATGGCGATCGGCCCGTCACAGTCGGGCAAGACAACCGGTCTGGTCGTGCCCGCGCTGCTCGAATGGGCCGGCCCCGCCCTCTCGACATCGATCAAGAGCGACGTCGTGCACGACACCCACGTCGCGCGTGCCGGCAGGGGAGAGGTAAAGGTGTTCGACCCGACCGGCTGCACCCAACTGCCACACACCTCCTGGTCGCCGATCGGCGCCTCGCAAACATGGGAGGCCGCCAGACGCACAGCCGCCCGACTGCTCAGCGTCGGTGAGAGCGCCGTCGCTCGCTCCGCCGACGAGGCGTTCTGGCGTCCCGCCGGCGCACGCTACCTCGCCCCACTAATGCTCGCCGCCGCGCACGGAAACCTGACGATGCGCGAGGTACTCGCCTGGATCGCAACCATCGAGGATCGCGACCCGACCGAACTGCTGGACTCGTGCCCCGACCCCGGCGCCGGACCGGCGCTCGACGCGCTGCGGTCGGTATGGGAGGCCGACCCTCGCTTTCGCAGCTCGCTCCTACAGACCGTCGCGACTGCGCTTGACCCCTGGCAGGAGCCGAGCATCGCAGCCGCCACGATCGGCGACAGTCAGATCACACCAGACTGGCTGCTCGACGGTCACAACACGCTGTATCTGATCTCCCCGGCCGACGATCAGCGTCGCCTGCGCGGCCTGTTCTGCGCGCTCGTATCCGACGTCGTCGCCGGTGCGTTCGCGCGCTCCACCCAGACCGGCAAGCCGATCGACCCGCCGCTACTGCTCGCCCTCGATGAGGCAGCAAACATCGCGCCATTGCCGAACCTCGATGAGATCGCCTCCACCGGTCCCGGCCAGGGAGTGCAACTGCTCACGGTTCTCCAGAACCTCAGCCAGGCATCCGACAGGTGGGGCAAAGACCGTGCCGAGACGATCCTCGCAAACCACCGCGCCCGGGTCTTCTGCTCGGGGATCGCCGACAGAGCGACACTCGACTACCTCCGGAGCACCCTCGGCGAGCAGGAGATAGCACGACGCTCCACCAACCGCCAAGGAGTCCTCTCCACCGGGTCTCACACCACAAGCAAGGAGTTCCGTGCGCTGGCGACCCCCGACCGTGTCCGCCAAACCGACCCCGACACGGCACTGCTCATCTACGGTCGCCTCCCGCCCGCATGGCTAGCACTGCGGCCGTGGTACCGACACCGCAAGCTGGGGGCCCTCGCGCAGGGCCGCATCCCGTCCACGACACACCGCCGGCCGCGCAGTCCATTTGGCTCGCCGGCGGTCGTTGTCGTGCGTCTGACTCGCCTGATTATCGCCGCCGCAAGCGGCGGCGGTGGGGCGAGAGTCAGTCACACCAACGACCAACAAAGGAGAACCCCATGAACAACTACAAGGCAACCGGCCGGCTCGTACTCGACCCCGAGCTACGCGCCCTACCCAACGGCACCGCGGTCTGCAAGCTACGCCTCGCCATCAAGGGCCTCGCCCGCGGAGAGGACGAGGTGGGCTACATCAACGCGACATCATTCGGCGCCGGCGCGGACGCCGCCGCACGCGTGCTCTCCAAGGGATGGCTCGTCGCGATCGACGGACGCCTGGAGTACCACGACTGGGAGGCCCCCGACGGCTCCAAGCGCCGCGACTGGGAGGTAATCGGCCACGTCGAGTTCCTCGCCGCCCCCCGCAGCGACACGTCCACGACGGCGGTGTCCGGCGACGACCCGACCAGCACCCCAGGCGGCGAGCAGCCCGAGCGCGAGGACTCCCAACCCGCTGAGCCCGTCGAGGAGCCGGTGGCCGCTTGACACGGCAAGGACGGCGCGCACGCCGAGCGCCTGCGCGCCGTCCAACCCGTTCACGCCACCCGACAGGCCAGTGAACGCACTTCCCCTCACACACTGCGCCGCCGCCGAGCTGTACATCCGGACGCTGAGCGCGGGCGCGCCGGCAGGTGCTCTGCTCGACGTGCGCTACCGCACCAAAGGACACGCTCTCGCGCGCATCTTCATTGACGCACGAGCCCCGGACGCGGCGGGCATCATCACAAAGATCGGCCACGAAACCGACGTGTACGTCGGCTGCGCGATGCGCATGCGCCGACGCGGCACCCGCGCAGACCTCGCACCGACACCTCTCCTGTGGGCCGACTGCGACACACCACATTCCCTCGCGGCCCTCAAAGCATTCGAGCCGAGGCCGACAATGATCGTCGCCTCCGGCAGCAGCCACCACGCCCACGGCTACTGGACCCTCACACAGCCCCTCCCAGTCGAGCAGCTACAGCACACCAACCGCCGCCTCGCCGACGTTCTCGGCGCCGATCAGCGCTGTGCTGACGCCGCCAGAATCCTCCGACCACCCGACACCCTGAACTTCAAGCACACCCCGCCTCGTCCGGTCGAGTTGATCGATTACACCGCAGAGCGCCACGACCCAGAGGACATCCTCACTGCCCTGTCCGGAGCAGTCCCGATGCAGGCGACCGATCGTCCGCGGTACCTCCGCGACGCCCGGCGAGACGACCCGTTGCAACAGATCAAGCCAGCCCATTACGTCCGTCTGCTGACCGGCCAGACCCCCGGCCCCGGCTGCAAGATCGTCTGTCCCTTCCACGACGACCGCACTCCGAGCCTGCACGTCTACGAAACCCCCGAGCAGGGCTGGGCCTGCTACGGCTGCCCGACCGCCGATGGCAAACCGGTAGGTGGTGACGTCTACACGCTGGCGTCGCTGCTCTGGCACATACCAGCCCGCGGGCCAGCGTTCATCGAGCTGCGAGCACGCCTGGACGACGTGTTCCGAATACACCGCGACCAACGCCATTAAGAGATGGGGGCGTAGAGAAGCGAGGCGATCCCTGGGATCAGCCCAACGGCCGCGCCCATGGGTGAACCAGTGCGGGACCGACCCCTCCCGAGTGTCGCACGCTGCGCGTGCGGAGGGTCGGGGATCGGTCCCGCACTGGGGCCCACCCAACAGAAAGGACGCGCAGATGTCCATCGCCCTCTGGCCCTCGCTGCAACAGCCCGCCTATGCAGGGATCGGGTCCCGCAAAACACCACGCCAAACACTCGAGTTGATGCACGAGCTCGCTCACCAGCTCGCAGCGCACGGTTGGGTGCTGCGCACCGGCCTCGCCGCCGGTGCCGACCAAGCGTTCTACCACGGTGCAGCTGACCACGGGCCCGTCGAGCTCTTTCTGCCCTGGCCCGGCTTCGAGTCCGACGCACGCGTTGCGTCCAGCGACCAGCAGTTCGTGCTCCAGCGGCCAGCTGCGGCGGCCTACGAGCTCGCGGCGCGCTTTCATCCCGCGTGGTCGCGGGTGTCTGCCGGCTCACGCCACCTACACGCCCGCAACTCTCATCAGATACTCGGCCCGGACCTCACGGCACTGGTCAGGTGCGTGATCTGTTGGACCCCGGACGGTAGCCTCGATGGTCGCGGAAGCCGCGTTGGCGGTACCGGTCAAGCCCTGCGTATCGCCTCCCATTACCGCATCCCGGTCCTCAATCTCGCGCGCCCCGAACATGCCGAAGGGGTACGCGCCCTGCTCTCTTGCTACGCGCAGGCGCCCGCCGCTTGTCCGGCATAGAGCTCGTCCTGTGCGGTGATCTGGACTGTCGGTGTCCCCGTGCGGGGCCGACCCCTCCCAGGGTCGCACGCTGCGCGTGCGGTGGGGTCGGGATCGGTCCCGCACCGGGCGGGACCACACGAACCTGGAGGTTCTTTGATGAGTACCGTGACAGTCGCACCCCAACGCGTCCACCTCGACCTGATCGACGTGGGCGAGAACGTCCGCGAGCTTGACGACACGCACGTCGACGCACTCGCTGGCTCGATCGAGTTGCGCGGCCTGGTCGTTCCGTTGCCCGTGCGCCCCACCGGCGAGCGCTTCCAGCTTGTCGCGGGACACCACCGTCACGCGGCCTGCCGCAAGCTGGGCCTGCAGGAGGTAGAGGTGACCCTACGCGACCACGAGGACTCAACCGCCGACAGCGCGGCCGAGAACGTCGTGCGCAAGCAGCTCTCACCACTCGAGGAGGCACGTGCAGTGAGGCACATGCTCGACGAGGGCTACACCCTCGACGGCGCCGCAAGCGTCCTCGGATGGTCTCGTGCGCTGGTAGGCGCGAGGGCCAAGATCCTCGACCTGCCCGAGGCAGCCCAGCAGCTGCTTGGCAGCGGCGAGTTGCCAGTGAGCGCGGTTGACACCCTGCTTCAGATCGCGGCAGTGTCACCGCCGCTATGCGAGGCGGTGCTTGCGCCCGTGGCCGGAAGTGAGATCAGCGGATCGCAGTTCGCGCGCGACCCAGGCTGGGCGATCCGCTACACACTGCGCGAGAACGACGCGAAAGTCTTCGCGGCATACATGACCGCCGTGACCAGCCACGAGATCGCCGCGTTGAAGCTCGGGAAGAAGACCGAGGCGGCGTATGCGCAGGCAGAGGAGCTGCACAAAGCACTCGAACGCCACGCCTACGGTCCACCGCAGATCCATTTCGCAGAGGCAGAAGTCGACCAGGCGCGCGCAGCAGGCGTGCTGATCGAGTTCGAGTACGGCGCACCGGTGATCACCGACCGCGCGCTCTACAAGGAGCTTGTCAAGCAAGCAATAGTCCGCACTGTGCAGGAGAAGCAGACCGCAAAGCAGGCAAACGACGCTGAGCGCGAGGCCCGCCGCAAACAGGGCAAGCACGAGCGCACGCCACAACAGGAGCCTCGAGGCCGAGCACCGCGCGACGCTCCGGGCGCTCACCGACCGCGCGCACAACGTCAACCTCGATCTCGGAACCGACCTGATGCACAAGCTCGCCGTCGTCGACCCTGACGACATGGATGTCGCAAGGTTCTTCGTCTACGGCCTACTGGGCCCCGACACAAACAGTTATCTCGGAAACGAGGATCGCCACGCGGCACGCAAGATCGCGGCGAGCGGCATCCGCCTCGTGTTCGACGCACACCGCACCACGACAACACCGACCCTCAAAAACGGACAGCCGGGCAAGACGAAGATCGCTTATGGCGACGTGGAGGACGCCACGAAGTGGCTATGGAAGTTCATCGACGGCGCCAAGAACGCCGGTGAGCTATACGGCCGCGCACTGGTTGCTTTCGCCGCCCAGCACTACGCCTACGATCTTGTGCTGCCGCGTAGTCAACGGCACCCCTCGATGCTCCCGCGGTCGCGCAACGACACGGCCCGCAAGGCATTCGAGCGCCTCACCAAGAACGCTCTCCCCGGCTCTTATAAGCAACTACAAAGAGCCTTTGAGCGCGAGGCCCGGGACTACACCAAGCGCCAACAGGAGCTTCTCCACGATCGCACGGCAACGCGGAGCAGCCAGTGAGTCGGCAAACGATGTGAACGGTGGCGATGAGACCGCGCCACAGGAAATCGAAGGCTGACCCCGCAACCCCAGCTTGTGACGGCCTTCGTGGCGCCGTGCCATGTGGGACGCGTCGCACCACAAGTACGCTTCCGGTGTGACTCGCCCCGAGATGTCGCCGCTGTCAGATCGCGATCGCTGCGAGGCGCAGGTCGCGCACGTCCTTGCCCGAGCGGTTCGGGACGGCGAACTCGTGGCCGCCGATGCTCTGCGCATCCTCAAACACGAGCTTCGTCGCCGAAACACCAATCAAACGCAGAAGATACCGACCCGCTCGGCCGAGGCCCAAAAGGTCATCGACGGTTACGGCCCAGCGAACGTGCCGAAGAATGGCTCGCTCGACGCGCTCCACGCCGATCATGTGTACCCGCTCACCGAGAACGAGCTCTACAGAAACGACACGCTTGAGATGTGGATCAACGCGATGCGCCGTCTACGAACGATGGTATGCGTCACAGCAAAGGAGAACTATCAACTTGAGAAGTGCGAGCGGAGAGGCGTCACCGGTCCACGCAAGTACGCGGAGGCCGGTGTCACGGTCACAACGCAAGAACTCCCGTGGGATAAGAACCAGTGACCGCTCGTCACTCAAAGCAACAGCGGTCAATTCCGCGTGCAAGGGACACTACGAACCTCTGTTCGGGATATGGCGCGCATCCCGCCAGAGGCCTCGGCAAAAATCGCTATGCTTATCCTCTAGCCCACCCAGAATGCGCCTCGCGTATCCGGTATGGCACCAAGGTTGAAGGGGAAGGTCCCGGGTTCGAATCCCGGTCGTCGTGCAAGCGACGGGAAGCTCGCTGGTCAGAGCTACCCCTGCTCCCGATTAAGGAAGACGCCTCAATGCGTCCATCAGATCCTGTGGGTCCACCTGGTTGAGGGCCGGGTATCGGCGCTGCCGAAAACCGACAAGGCGCCGCTCGATCCTGGTTGTATCTGTTATCCGTTGTGGAAACTCCGCAGCGTAGTCGTGTACCACGATGTCGGCCAGCGCGGGAATAGTTAGCGTCCTAATCACCTCTTGCTCGGCGGCGTCTTCAAGCCGCTTGCAAACTGCCAGCGTCGCAAACAACTCTCCCGAGCCGAGTGCGAGATCCTCCCCTGATTTGACGATCTTCATCGGCCGCCTTGCGAGTTGGGTCCACAGTGTCTGACCGTTGTCGGGGTAGACGCCATCGCTGTGCGTCCCGCGGGCTGCCGCCCACTGCTTCTTCAGGCTCATTCCGGCATAAGCACCGTGGTGGGTCAGGCGGTTTCTGACCTGGCGGGCGAACTGGAATGCGTTCATCTCGGCTCCGGCGAATACGGTTCGGCCGACGGCATCGGCACCGCTGGAGCGAGTGAAGATTTCGTGCACCTCGGCAAGGCTTGACTCGTGCGGGTCGATTTCAACGAGGGTGGGCAGGAAATTCCCTTGATTGTCTTCGCGCTTGCGCCACGCTTCGATTCGCTTGTCGTCATCGCTGAGGATCTTGAGCACTCCGGCCATCGTCCGGTGATGGATCGACAGGACATGCGGGATTGCCATGTATGCCAAGAGCTGCTCGGCTGAGCCAAGAATCGCGCTGGTATCCGCCACCGATCGGTTCAGTCGGTTGCGCGATGGCAGCGTAGGGACGAGGTCTACAAGCCGCTCTTGATCATCTCGTTCCTTCAGGAACTCGACAGAGAGCTCGCTCGCAATCAGCATCGCGATCATCGCGTCGTTCGCAGCGGCTCGCTGGTTGGCGTGCTGGCGAAGGATGGGAAGAGAAGTCACACCGCAGATATTAGTTCAGACAGTCGGCGCGTCAGTCGTCAACTACATGCAACTTCTCGATATGCTCGAACTTGTCGGCCGCACTTTGGCCGACATACGCCGGTTTCGACCGCAGGCGAGAAGTGGGCATCCGCGGCAATCAATATTCTGAGGCGCCGCGTGCGCTCTCAAGGGCGCCGGTCGAATTGACGATGGATGCAGCGTGTCGGCAAACGGAGCCGTAGTCGTCTCTACATTCGCTGGCATCCCGATGGTCACGCTTGCCCATGAGCTTGGGCATGCTGCCGCCGGGCTGAAGTTCACCAAGGAGCCCGTGCTAGTCCGTGTTGGTCGGGCGGACGCTGCCGTCAAGCTGCGGATCGGGCGCCTACTCGTCATGTTCTCGCCGTTCGGTGCCGGCGGCTTCTGCCGCACTCAGGGCCGCGTGACCCGCCAGCAAGCGCTCATGCGCGTCCTAGCTGGTCCGGCCGTCAACCTCCTTCTCGCGCCGCTGCTCTGGCTCGCGGGTCAGGCGGCCTCCGATGCGGTCCGCCCGGTGCTGTTCACACTCGCCGCGCTCAACGGCCTAGCGCTTCTCAACCTCATTCCGCATCGGACTCAGTGGAACCCGATCACCAAGGGTCTGCCCTCGGACGGCCTACAAGCTCTCTGCCTGCTCCGCAACCGACCGCTTCCACCACCGAGACCTCCCCGTCCGGCGGTTGGTATGCGGACACCCCTCAGCGGCTACCAAATCGCAGTGACCCTCGCTGGCGTGCCTGTATGGGTGCTCCTCACTGCTAATCACCTCAGCCAAACCGCGCTGTGCATCTGGCTACCTCTCCTCCTCCAAGGGGCGCTCGGCAGATCAGGACCATCAACGACAACACAGATGCAACCCGCAAAGCCATCGACCCCAACCAGCCACGCGCCGCGCAGCTCCGCGATGAAGACCTGCCCTAAATGCGGAGCCCAAGTGCGATCAGCCGCCCGCCTGTGCTTCTGCTACCACGCCTTTGGCTAGGCTCGCCGCAAGCGGCCTAAGTCGCCGCTAGGCGCCCTCCCAATGCCGTGGACTTGAGATTGGAACTCAGCCGATTGGGTCCAACTTGGCGTGAGAGCGAGCGTAGGATCGGCGTCAGTTCGGGCTGCTGCTCGTCGTCCCAGGCAAGCGTCTCGTCTCGGGCCGACGACGTGCCTGCTTTTGGCGAATTGCGAGGCTGTGACCGTCTGGCCTGCGAGCCCTGCGTCTGGCGCGGCGCAGGTGCCTCCGGAGCGTGGCTGCTGTCGCGCTCTCCACCTGCGCCAATGTGGCCTGCACTGTGAGTCATAGGCTCTTCAGGTCACAAAACCGTTGGCTCGTGGAAGTATCGCCATGAATGCCGCAGAATCTGGACGGGGTTAGCGATTACGAACTGCTGCGTAGGTCCCACTCGGGCGAGGAGCCATTTGCTGCCTTCTATCGCCGTCACGAGCGCCTTGTGGCGGGGTGGCTGGTGCGCCAGACGGGTCGTCCCGACCTGGCTGCGGACCTGACGGCGGAGGTCTTTGCTGCCGCCTACATCGCGGCTCCACGATTCCGTCCTGGCCCAGAGCCGGCTGCCTCGTGGCTTCTGGGAATCGCCCGAAACAAGCTGCTTCGCAGTCTCAGGAAGGAGCGGACCGAGGCGTCGGCCCGCCGACGATTGGCCATGAGCACGGTGCAGATAGATGATGATGCCATCGCGGCGATCGCGAGCATCGACGGCTCAGAGCTACTCGCGTTTCTTGACGATCTCCCTCAAGGACAGCGCGATGCTGTGCGCGCGAGAGTGGTGGAGGACCTCGGCTACGGGGAGCTCGCGACGCGTCTCAACGTGACGGAGCAGGTCGCCCGCAAGCGCGTAAGTCGAGGATTGCACCAACTCAGACAACATTTCTCACATGGAGGAGCTTCATCGTGACGATCATGCCCCAAGTCGAAGGCGCGCTGTTGGACGCCATCCGCCGCGATCAGCAGGGTGGGAATGGGCGCCAGAGAGTTGCTCGGCGTGCCACGCTCGCACTCGTTGCTGCGGCATTTGTCGGGTCTAGCGTTGCCGTTGCGGTCGGCGTTTGGCCGAATGTTCGCAGCGCGATCCGCCACGGCACGCAGCCATCAGTTCCGGCGACGGCCGTTCGGTCGCTGGAAGGGCCAGCCAAGGTCTCCTTGGCGCAGTTTCGTGGGCAAGTCGTCCTGGTCTCCTTCTGGGCGCCGTGGTGCGCACCGTGCATCCAGCAGGAGTCTGAGCTGGCCAAGATCAATCGAGAACTGCGCGCTAAGAACACCGGCACTGTCGTGCTCGTCTCGGCAGAGAGTTCGCTCGCAGAAACGCGGAGAATGGTACGGCGGGATCGCCTCTCTGTGCCGATCCTGTCTGCGAACCCAACGGAACCTGCGGGCCGCGCGTTCTACCGGGCGTTCCTCGGTAGCCAGTCGCCGCTTCCTGTCACGTTCGTGGTCGATCCGGCCGGGCAGGTTGTGGGCTATACCGAAGGTCGCGCGAACCTGGCGCACCTCCGAGCACTCCTCAACCGAGCCGAAGGCTGACCCCCCGTCCGCAGACATGAGATGAAGCGGGCTGCCCGCTTCATCGAGGGCATCGCAGGCACAGCGAGCATAAGGCGCTGTGACGCGAGGTGTGAGCACTCCTCGCTCGACACGGCTTCGCGTCCTTCACTCACCTCGCTTTGCGCGGAAAGCAGGCGCCCCAGCGTAGCCAACGGAGACGCCTGAGTTGGACGACAAGCAGCGATGTCGGCGCCGAGACGGCACGCTCGCGCATTCGTGTCGACGCACACACTCCGACGGCAAACGTTATGCCCTGACTCGCTTCCCGGAGGACGATGCAGGTGACACCTACGCGCTGTGGTGGCCTTCGCGCCCGCTGCGGCGCCCGCCCCTCCCAATGTTCGCACGCTGCGCGTGCGGGGGTCGGGGTGTGGGTGCCGCGGCGGGCGGGCCCGTGACCGTAAGGAGGCTTACATGCCCGGTGTCAAGACGCGTCTCACCGATGAGCAGCGCGCCGAGCGTCGCCGTGCCGATCGCGAGTTCGCTTGCAGGGCGGTGGAGCGCCTGCGTAGCTCGGAGGGCTGGAAGGCGTGGCTGGCGACCCGTAGGCACTTCCATCGCTACAGCTTCGCCAACCAGCTGCTGATCGCTTTGCAGTGTCCAGACGCGACGCGGGTGGCGGGATTCCGCGCTTGGTTGAAGCTCGGTTATGCCGTCAAGCGGGGGGAGAGGTCGATCCGGATCTGGGTGCCGGTGCCGCCGTCGCGCAAGCGCCTTGAGGAATGGAAGAGTGAGGGTGGCGATCCGAATGAGAGGCCGAGGACGCATTTCAGGCTCGGCCCAGTGTTCGATCGGGAGCAGGTGGAGCCGCTGCCGCCGCCGGCGTGTCCTGTGTCGCTTGACCCGCCGATGAGCGAGATAATGGGTGAGGATCTGGCGGCGGTCTTGCCACGGCTGACAGCGCTCGCTGGCGAGATCGGCTCAACCGTAGAGTTCGAGGCGATCGGGGGCAGTCGACATGGCTACTACGACATCGCAAGTAGACGCATCGCGATCCACGCTGAGATGTCGGCTAACGCGCAAGTGAAGACGCTGGTGCACGAGCTAGCGCACGCGCTGTTGCGCGTCGAGCCAGCGCAGGACGCCCCGGAACTAGGACATGCGGAGGAGGAGATCGTGGTCGAGTCCGTCGCCTATACCGTGACCGGCGCGCTTGGCCTTGACAGCTCGGCCTACTCGATCCCGTATCTGGCGTCGTGGTCGCAGGAGGGTGAGCTCGGCGCGATCGAGCGGACTGCGGCTTTGATCGACAGCCTCGCGCGGCGGATCGAGGACGCCGCCTTGGCCTGAGATCGGGTTGCGCTCGGCGAGGCTACGGTTCGATGCCGAACTCGTTGCCGGCGCCCTGCGCGGCCGATGACGGTTCGCTTTGGGTCTGTGTGGGGATGGACCCGTCCGGATTGCGACCCGCCGAGGCACCTTCGCCGGTAGGCGTGCCCGCGGTCGCGGTATACGAGAGTCTGCGCGTTGGTGGCCTCCGTTGGGCGGGCTGGTGGTGGCTTGATCGCGCGGCGGGCCGGTCGTGTCGGGGGGCGGGTGTGCCTCCTTGGTGGACCGTGAGAGCGCGGCTTGCGCTGGTCAGCCCGGCGGTCCGCGTAGGCGCAGCGGCTCGATGGGGTGACGCCCCAGTGTGACCCTTCAGTGTGAGCACAGCGAGAGCCGCGATGGCGAGCATTGCGAGCGCGACGCCCGCGAATGCGATGAGGCGATTACGCGTGCGCGGCGTGGAGGTCCAAGGATGCTCGAGATACTGGTCGGGGGGAGTATGGTCGGGGTCCGGCTCGCTGTGTTGCTCTTGGTGGGCGCGTTCGACGGGCTGGAGATCCTCAGGCGGATCAAAGACGCTCCAATCATCCGTATGCTGGGCTGCGGGTTGTGGCTCGTCGTGCGGTTGCTCGCTGCGGTCGCTGTCGTCTTGGCGGCGGCGTAGCGGGACGATCTGCGCGACCAGCTCGTCGTCATCGGGAATACCGCTGTCATCGTCCGTGGGTGTCATGACGCCTCCCTGCGTTTCGGTCTACCGTTGCTTTATGCTATTTCTCTTCAAGTCACTATTGGTTGGGGTATTTGGAATGGCTGATGATGAGAAGCTGCTGAGCGCGAGCGAGGTCGCCAAGGAGTTCCAGGTGACCGATCAGACGATCCGCAACTGGATCAAGAGCGGCGCCTTGAAGGCGATCAAGATCGGTCGCGATCACCGCATCCGTCGCGAGGACGTCGATGAGCTGTTGTCTCGGGCTCAGGCCGAGAGCGCCTCGCTCGCGACTCGCAGGGATATTTGGCAGCCGAAGACGATGGGGCTCCCTCACCGTCGCGGCGAGGCGCACGAGCCGCCGTCGGTTTGGGATGACGGAGGCGAGATACCGCTTCCCTCCAAGCGTGCCTGACGCCAAACTCGGCGCACACAAACCCTCAGCGGCGTCCGGGCTGCCTCCCATACCGCTGGCAGGACTGTCAGGTGTGATTGACGTTGGGATCGTCCTTCCCCTTGTCGCTCTCCCTCGCACGCTACCCATTTGGATAACGCGTACCGTCTGTGAATGTAGCACTCGTCAAGTAGGAAAAACTGGTGTCGCAAGGCAGGACGTCAAGCCACGCAAGGTTAATAGACAATTGTCTATGGACGAATGTGTGACTGGTGAAAGCGCGCCGGCCAGCCACGCTCCTGAATGGTGAGTGCTATGCGGAGCGGCGTGCGCGTGCGCGTGCGAGAAGCCCATTCGCGCGGTCTTCGCGCTCGACCGCCTGCGCGAGCTCTGAGGCAGCATGCGAGAGCTCGTCGTAGGCGTCGGCGACAGCGGGCATATCCCGGCCGGTGGCGATCCTGCTGAGATCGGCGACGGCGGCGTCGAAGCGTAGCCACAGCTCCTGCGGTCCGCGCCGCCCGCTGCCTGGCTGAAGCTCAAACGGTGGCTTGCTTTCCGCGGCGCGTGTCGGCGTCCAGTCATACCCGGCCTTATCGGCCTTGCGGCATGTCTTTGCCTGCTGGCTCGCCGCGGCCGCGAGCCCTGCGAGCCGAGCGCTGAAACCAGAGTCCGGCGGTGCGAGACGGTGAGCCTCGAGCGCCTGGCGCCAGCCGTCTAGGCCACGCTTGAACTCGTCAAGCACACGCATATCGTCACGAATATTGCTTGTTTGGGGCATTTGGCGTAATCGTAGCGGGTTTGGGACGAGGATCGTCAAAAGGGCGCTCCACTGGGTCGGGTTCGGTCCCGCCTTTAGGCCTAGCAGACCGGCTGCGCCGGCCTGCTGTTCGGCCGGCGTGACCGAACCCGACCACAAGGAGCTTCTGATGATCGAACCATCAGATCGGCCGACCGTCCGTCAACTACGGTGCCTGCGCGCACTCGCGCTGCGCACCGGCACGACATTCGCGTCGCCTGCCACCAAGGCTCAGGCGAGCCGCGAGATCGACCGCATCAAGTGCCTGAAACCACTCACACGCCCCGAAAGGTACATCGAGGCGGCACACCAACACAGCGATCGCGACAGGCTGCTCGGGGCAAGCACCGTCAAGGCGCAAGAGATCACCGGCTACGGGTCAACCGCGAAATGGGCGAACACTCGCCCCGCAAAAGAGCGCGACCCGTTCCTCGTTTGATGTTCGCCGGTGGACAACATGCTCTTCGCGAAGCTCGTGGCACCCGGACCCTTCGCTACGGTGTGGCTGTGGAGCCGCAGGAAGTGATCGAGGCCGCAGGCCGGACGCTGGCAGCGGTCGCTGCCGATCCGGTCAAGATCGTGCTGTTCGGCTCTCGTGCGAGGGGCGACGCGGGACCGGAAAGTGACTACGACTTCCTAGTGGTGGAGCGCGATCCGAAGAACCGGCATGAGGAGATGGTGCGCCTCCGCCGTTCCCTGCATTCGCTGCGTGTGCCGATGGATATCGTGGTTGTGAGCGAGCGATACGCGGCTGAATGGGGCGGCGTGCAGAACACGATGGTGCATGCTGCGCTCACTGAGGGGCGGGTGCTCCATGCCGCCGCGTGACAACGTGGATCTGGCGCGCGCGCTGCTCGCCCGGGCCATCGACGACGAGACGATCGTGCGCAAGGCGTTGGAGGACTCGGAGATCGCCGATTCGATCGCCGGCTTCCATGCGCAGCAATCTTCGGAGAAGCTGGTTAAGGCCGTTCTGGCGGCCCACGGAATGGTGTTTGCCAAGAGCCACGACTTGGAGTACCTGATCGATCTGGTTGCCCAGGGCGAGATCGCCACGCCAGAGGGCATCCGCGACGCGGAGGCGTTGACACCGTGGGCGGTCGAGTCTCGCTACGAGGGCGAACAGCCGCCGGCGTTTGACCGCGTCGCCTCACTCGCGCTCGTCAAACAGCTCAGATCGTGGGCCGAAAGCGAGATTGAGATGGTAAGCCGCCGGCAAACGGAGTCAGAAGCGCAGGGCGACGAGCCGCGTTAGCCCGAGCGGGGCTGATTGCGCGCCTCAGCTGAGGCAAGGGAACGCCGACTACGGCTCGCCTCGCTCCGGTCGGGGTTGACCCCACCCTTTAAGGCCTAGCAGACCGGCTGCGCCGGCCTGCTGTTCGGCCGGGCGTGATCAACCCCGACCTGCAGGAGGGCACAATGAACCAGCAGACAGCAATCGCCCACGCGACTGTGGGCGAGCGAGTCGAGCTTTCCCGCTACAGCGTCGCCAAAGGTGAGCGGGTCATCTATGGCCAGCGCATCAAAGGGATCGTGCGGATCGTCGACCGACCCGCAACGGGACACGGCCGCTGCTATCTCGTCGAGTGCGGTCTTGAGCAGGACGGCTACGACGCGTTGAATGCACTTGTCGTCGACTACACGGCCCAAGCCGCCAAGCTCGACGAGATCCCGATGGCCGCAAGCGCGCTACGTCGCAAGCTCGAGGATCTCGCTGCATGAGGGCGTGAGTCGCCAGCGCACCGAAGGCGACTAGCACCCAGAACCGTCGCCGGTATCCCCGCGGCGATAGCACCGCTGGCAGGACCACGCTGGTGTCGAGAACTACAGGTCGCATCGAGGCGGCACTCTAGGCGCCGCCGTAGACTTACTCGCCCATCGCGGCCTGAACATCCTCATCGGTCAACGCCGCGGTGCGCTCATCCAGCGCACGGATCTCCTGATCGAGACGGTAGGTCCCCGACAATGAAGCCAGCAGTCCGGAGAGCGGGACGCGGTAGTCGCCACCAGGCAACCGCACATAGGGCACCTTGCCACCCTCGATCCAGTTGAGGATCGTGCGACGGCTCACGCTCAAAAGATCGGCGGCCTGGGTTGTCGAGAGCAGCTTTGGCTGTGAGGTAACGGTAGGAATAGTCAACTCCTCCCAGCGCACTATAGCATGATATGCGCAATATTCTCATTCTGCGCACCTACTCGAGGCTGCCAGGCTCGAGGGCGTTGCTCTTCACGACGGATCAAAAGTCCCGTATAGACAAACATCTACTGTTTTGCTAATTTTGGATAATGAACCGCTCTCACGCAAAACCATCGGAGGACACGGTGCTCTCACTCGTCAGCCCATCGCAACCCGTCAAGCCCTCCTCGTCAGCCAATGGATCGCTGCTGTTCGCGGACGATGTTGCGGCGCTCGTGGGCATGACCAAGGATTGGGTATATGCCGAGACACGTGCGGGGCGCATCCCACATGTGACGCTCGGTCGCTACTACCGCTACCGTCCCGATTCGATCGAGGCATGGCTGTGCGAGATGGAGCATCGTTCCACAGGAACCGCGAGGCCGGCGGCCGGGAGACGCTGAAAGGGAGCCACACGATGGAGTCGGAGAGCACGAAGGAGAGCAGGCGTTCCTACGGGACGGGCTCGCTGTTCGTCTATCGCGGCGCGTGGTACGGGCAGTGGCGTGTCGGCGGACGCGTGGTCAAGCGCAAGGTGGGCGCAAAGCGCGAGCCGGGTGGTCGCGATGGGATGACTCGCACGCAGGCGGAGCGCAGGCTGCGCCAGCTGATGGACGAGGTTCGCCACGCCCCACCGGAGCGTAAGATGACGATCGAGGACGCCGGCGCCGGCTACCTGCACCATGTGGAGCACGTGATGTTGCGAAAGCCCTCGACGGTGCAGGACTACCAGAGCATCCTGAGTGCACACCTGATCCCATACTTCAGCCGGCGCGATCTCGCGCGGATCACGGCAGATGACTTCGCTACATACATGGCCGCCAAGAGCCAGCTCTCGCCGAAGACGATCTCTAACCATCTCAACTTCGCCCACGGCCTGTTCGCCTACTCGCTGGACCGGGGCTGGGTATCCACCAACCCAGTCGCCGCCGTGAAGCGCCCGCGCCAAACCGGGGCCGACCCGGACATTCACTTCCTTGAGATCGCCGAGCTCGACGCGCTGCTGCGCGCGATCCCCGACGACGAACTCGGTGCCGTGGAGAAACCGCTCTATCTGACCGCCGCGCTGACCGGATTGCGTCAAGGCGAGCTGATCGCGCTGCGCTGGCGCGACGTGGACTGGACCGCTGGGGTGATCCGCGTTCGGCGCAACATCACCCGCGGCAAGCTCGGCAAGCCCAAGTCCAAGCGATCGAGCCGCGGCGTACCGATGGCCGACCGGGTGGCCGGCGAACTCGAGCGTCACTACCAGCGCTCGATCTTCAATACAGACGACGATCTCGTCTTCTGCCACCCCCACACCGGAGGGCCGTACGATCCCTCCAAGATGCGCACGCGCTTCAAGGAGGCACGCGACAGCGCGGGGCTACGTAACGAAATCCGCTTCCACGACCTCCGCCATACCTTCGGCACCAGGATGGCCGCCGCAGGTGCCCCACTGCGGTTCATCCAAGAGTGGATGGGCCACTCAAGCGCCCAGACCACCGAGATCTACGCCGACTACGCGCCCGACCCAACCCAAGGCGCCAAGTTCGCTGAGACAGCATTCGGAACATCCGTCACATCGAGCGCGACGGATGACTGTTCATTGCCGCAGAGGTGACAAGGTTCCAGCGGCGCATCGGAGACGTGACACTGCCGATCCCGCGCGCTGGAACCGACCGCCTCCTCGGCGAGAATACCCCGGATGGCAAACCAGGAGGGCATACACCGGCTCGGGCTGATCTCAGACCGCGCACTCGAACCCGGCGAGCGGGACCGCTTCGCCCATGACGACTTTGTCGACCAGCTTGAAGCGCTAGTCCGCTCCGGGATCGACACGGCCAACATCGCTCTGTACGGATCGTGGGGGGCCGGCAAGAGCAGCATCTCCCGCCGCCTGGCTGATCGTTTCCGGTCTGACTGGGACCGGAAACGCTTTCGCTTCGTCGAGCTAAACGCATTCAAGTACGCCGACACGCCGCTGTTGCGCACGTTCATCTACCGGATCGCCGAAGTCACAGTCCCCAAGAAGCTCGAGCAGTACCGTCGCGAACTGTATGAGCATGCGAGCCGGACGGAGCTGAAAGGCCCCGATGGCTGGCGCAGCGTCGTTACCGTCACAGCACTGCTAGTGGGCATCCTGTTGGCTGCGGCGGCGGCATTGCTACTCGCGCTACCTGCGGGCACCGCCTACCACACGGTGCTTGACGTGCTACGGGCACTTGTCCCTAGCGCAATCGTCGTCGGAGTGCTTGTCACCGTCGCTGCGAAGGTCCTCCCGTACTTCACCGCCGAAAACGAAAAGTTGGCTCCGGTGAGCGCCGAGCAGTTCGAGCGGATATTCCGAGATCTCGTGCGTGAGGACCTCGGCATAGACGGCAAGAACGACAAGCGCCTAATCGTCTTCATCGACGAGCTCGACCGCTGCTCGCCTGGGGAGGTCGCACAGACACTCGAGACGCTGCGCACATTCGTGAACATCCCCGGTTGCATCTTCATCGTGGCCGCCGACCAGCAAGTTCTCGAGCACGCGCTCACCAAACATGTCCGACAGTCGACGCCCCCAAACAACATCAACCCTTACTACACGGCCGGCAGCGGCTACTTGGACAAGATCTTCGAATATCAGCTGAGCCTCCCCGCGCTGCTACCCAGCCGGCTGGTCGACTTCGCGGCCACGCTCGTTGCGGACATCGGCGGGGTTTGGACTGAGCTCAAAGACCTCGACAGCGTGCTATCCGTCCTGATTCCGGTGCATGTTCGCAGCCCGCGTCGAGTGAAGGTGCTGCTCAACCGTTTTGCGATGACATATGCAGTGGCAAGCAAGCGTGTAGCGGCGGGAAGTCTCGGCGAGGACCTTCCGGAGCGCGCTGCCGAGCTCGCAAAGCTTGTCTGTATCCGCACGGAGTTCCCCCTGTTCGCGGCCGAACTCGAGCGCGACGCTCGCATCATCGACGTGATCTCCCTCTGCCTGCAGCGGGACGATGCGGGTGAGGACGGCCCGGAGGATCGGAGGCTTAATGGATTCGAGCCGGGCCTTCGCGATCGGGGCGAACAGGTGATCCACGGCGAATTCGCTGTCGACCAACTGCTGTCCGAAGACGACCAAGAAGGCGAGGTATACGACGGAGAACAGGAGCAACCCTCCGAACATGCTGAGGTGCGCCGCGCGCACGCTGCACAGCTCGTCGACTACCTGCGCCAGACCCAGCTGGTCCCTGGTCCACGCCAGGATCTTGTGAACCTTGAGAGCATTGGCGCAACGTTTGGAGCCGACCCCGGGTTCGCGACGGAACTCGAATCGGCCGCACTCGCCAACCAGACCAGGCGCGTGCTCGAGCTCATTACGGTTGCAAGTGCAGAGGAACGTCCCAGGGGGCTGCTCGTGCTCGCCGCGCTGGTCAAGCGCTCCCGCGGTTTTGATGCCCGCAACGTGATGCGCTCACTGCTTCGCGCCTGCGAGGACGCAGGTGATCCGATTGATGACATTGCGCCGACGCTCGTGCGCCAGCTCGAAGAGTCGGGCGCCACGGTCGGTTCCGAAGAGATCGCCGGTGCTCTGCGCCTCGCGGTTCTTGGCGACAGCACCCGGCTGGCTGACGAACTTATGGTTCGCCCCGAGCTGATCATCTCGCAGGCAGCGCGCCACTACGCCCTGCGTTTCAGCCCACGCTTGCTGCGCCACCGCGGAACGCTCGGCTCGATCGCGGCATACGAAGCTGAGCTCCACCCCGGCAGCCTCGCTGAGGTTATGGGTGGCCTGTCCGATGGGGAGGCCACGACGATCATTGCCGCCGCCATCCACAAACTCGAGAACGAGCTCGAGAAAGCAGTCGATGAGACCGAGCAGGAGACCGAGCAGCCCGATGAGGGGGAGGGCTCATCGCGCCTTGCGTCGTTGCTCGTCTCTATCCGCGAGCTTGCGACGGCGCTCGCCAGCAGTGGACAGACAAACGCAGCCGAGCAGTTGCTGCTCGGCCTGATGAGCCTTACCGCGGAGCCGGTCGTGGAACTGTTCGACGAGCTCCAAGATAATTTGCGGCCGATCGCTTCTGAGGAGGTCGTTCGTGCGCTCGCACACGACCTGCGCAACCGTCGTCTCACGGACTGGCGCGAGCTACTCGGCAAGCTCGACCGTGACACGCTGCGCAAAGTTGCGACACCCGACCTACAGGACGAACTCGCTATGCACTGGTGGACGAACTGGCGGAACGCTGGCGAGGGGGAGATACCTGCCCTTGAGACGGCACTGAAGGCGGTCATCCAGCTTCGCAAGCTGCAGCCGACAGAGGCGCTGCCGGGGTTGGCCGGCGATGTTGAGGGCACGCTGAGCGCCGACTTTACGACTGAGGACATCGAAGCCTTCGCGCACTATTCCCGTGGCGCTTCGATGCTCGCGGGAGCCGATGTGCTCGACGCCAAGCTCGCAAGCACCCTTACCGTCTCGCGTGTCGGGCAGATTGCCGCAAAGGAGCCGGCCCCGGAGCTCGCAACGACCGAGCAATCCGAACGGCTTGCCAATGTCCTACAAAACGCGGTGAACGAGGCCGATCACGAAAGTCTCATCGACTGCGTGCAAGCCGTGCGAGACTCGCCGTGGTTGGCATCGCCATCGCGCGAGCTTATGCGCGTCTTGCTCGATAATGCGCTTCCGCCCGCGCTGCGCAACAGCGCCCTCGGCGTGCGGGAGTTGACTGCCCTGCGTGAGGAGTGCGGTGCTTTGGCCGACGTGGTGATCGCCACTTGGCTTCGCAGTGCTCAACCGCCAGTGACCCAGGTGCTCGTCGTGCTCAAGCCATGGATCTCCGAACGCGCCCCGAACGAGATTCGTGAAGCCCTCCGCAGCTACGCCGCCGTGCTTGAGCCGCAGCAGCTAACCGAGCTTGCAGTGACCCTCACCACCGACGCACTCAAACGGCATCCCACCAGGGAGTTGCTCGCCGACATCCGCTATGCAGACGCTAACGAGACCACAGTCAGCGCCGCGATCATCAATCTCGCAGTTGGATCCTCCAACCACAGCTCGCGCGTCGAGTTGTTTGATCTCTGGGAGGCCTTGAAACCAGTCGAGACGGGTGTCCGCAAGGCTCTTCTATTCGAAGTGATGATCCCAATCGCCAGCCAGGGCCAGGGCGCCTACGATCTGGTCCGCTCTCGGTTGAAGCTCGCGGCCGACCCGCCGCATGGAACGAAGCAGCAACTCGTCGACCGACTGTTGGCTACGGCGCCCGATGAGAAGCGTCGCAAGCAGATGCAAACACGGATGGAGGAGCTGCGTTTGCGCAAACAGCGCGGTAAGCGTTTCGGCCTGATCCCACGCTGATGGCTGGGGTGTGCGCCGACGCGCTGGTTGGAGTGTAGGTGCGGGGGTTAGCGCCTGGGTGCGAGGATTGCGGCGTGGTGAGCCGAGCAGGAAGTGAGCGGAAGGATCTCGGGGAGGTGGTGCGCGACCTCTCGCCCGAGGTTCTGCATGAGATCGTCGTCTCTGCTGCCGACTGGCATGACGACGTCGAGCGGCATGTGCGGCTGGCGGCGGCGCGCGAGGCAGGCGACTTGGCGGAGCTTCGGGCCGAGGTGGATCGTGGGCTGCGGACGCGGCGGTTCCTCGGATATCGCGAGAAGCTCGGAGTGGGCACGAGCCGCGCGGCCGGTCATGGAAGAGTTGCGTTTGGCTGCCGCGTCTTCGCCGTCTAAGGATCTTGTCGTCCTGGTGGAGCGTGCGATCGGGCATGTCGTGAAGGTGATCATGCACGCCGACGATTCCAACGGGACGATCGGCGATCTCGTGCGCGAACTGCTTAACGTTCACGCCGAGGTCTGTGACGCGGGCGTCGCCGATCCTGTGAAGCTCGCGGCATGGATGGTGCGTTTCAGCTGCGAGGACCAGGACCTCTTCGAGGTCGATCCGGTTCGATATGCGAACGCCCTCGGTGAGCGTGGGCTCCTGGCGTACCGTCGTGCGATCGATGAACGCGGGAACGGGGAGCGGGCCTTCGCGGTGCGCTGGGCGCGTGAGCGCCTGGCCGTCCTCGATGGTGACGGGGAGGCGATTGTGGCGCTGCTTGGCGGGGATCTCAGTGCGCCGCGCCAGTTCATCCGGGTGTGCGAGGCGATGGCGGAGCTGGGGCGCGAGGAGGAGGTACTCGCGTGGGCAAACCGTGGCATCGCCGAGACCGACGGTTGGCAGGTCGAAAGGCTCTACGACTTCGCGTGCGATGTACACGAGCGCCGTTCCGCTCCGCTGGAGGTGTTGCGTCTGCGGCGCGAGCAACACGAGCGAACGGCGTCCGCCGGCACCTATTCGCGTTTGCACGATGCAGCCGACGCGGTGGGCGCCTGGGATATCGAGCGCGATGCGGCGCGTCTGGCCCTGCGCGAGCGCGATCTTGGTGGGCTGGTCGATGCGCTGCTCGCCGAGGAGGAAACCGAGGAGGCGTGGGCTGTCGCCAACGAGGATTCAGAGTGGGACCCGGGGCTGGCACGGCGCCTGCGTCTCGCCGAAGCCCGCGAGCCACAACACCCGGGACAAGCGCTGCCCTGGTACCTACTCGTCGTGGATGAGCTGCTGGTCGAGACCGGCCGCCGCGCCTACGCCCGGGCCGTCCCTGTACTCAAGAACGCCCGGCGTGCCGCCGACGCCGCCGGTCAGGTCGACTGGTTCGCTGCCCAGATCGCGGGGCTACGCGAACAGCACCGTCGCCGTCCGACCCTGATCGCGATGCTCGACAAGGCCGGGGTCGGCTGACTCGCGTCCTTAGTTGGCAAGCAGCTCGAGAGCGCCGGCCTGTCGCGCGTGCGGCTGACGGAGCGGGCATCAATTTGGGCATCAATTTGAGCAAAAGTGGGGGAAACTCGACCCCCCAGAAACCCAGTAAACACGGGGAATCTCGGATAGGCCGAACACCCCGATCCGACCTCATAACCCGAAGGTCGCAGGTTCGAATCCTGCCCCCGCTACTCAACGAAACCCGCTCAACTGAGCGGGTTTCGTGCTTTCTGGGGTCGCGTTGGCAGGGCGTTGGAGGCGAGGGTGTGAACAGAAGTGCAAACATCATCGCGAACTCAGCGTGGCTTCATGTTGCTTGTCGGTCCTCGGCAGCGACCGTTTGCGCCGCTGCTGCTTTTCGTCGTGGGTGTCGCGTAAACCTCGGGTCTGTCCGACGTGGTTAAGACACTTCTGGGTATGCCCCAGAACTTTCTTGAGTGTGATCGTGAGCAGGTGTTTTTGATGCCGCCGGACCCGTGGGATTGGTTGCCGGAGGGTCATTTGGCGTGGTTCGTGTTGGCGTCGGTCGAGGAGATGGATCTGAACGCGTTCTATGGGTCTTACCGTCAGGATGGGTGGGGCCGCGCGGCGTTCGAGCCTTCGATGATGGTGGCGCTACTTTTGTATGCGTACGCGCGTGGTGAGCGATCCTCAAGGGGAATCGAGCGTCGCTGTGTGGAGGATGTCGCCTACCGGGTGATCGCGGCTCAGCAGACGCCGGACCATGCGACGATCGCGCGGTTTCGTGTGCGCCACGAGGCGGCCCTCGCGGGCCTGTTCAGCGAGGTGCTGGGGCTCTGTCGGGAGTCGGGACTCGTGAAGGTCGGGATGATCGCGATCGACGGCACGAAGGTTCACGCAAACGCGTCGCATCACTCAAACCTGGAGTACGAGCAGCTCGCCCGCGAGATCCTGAAGGAGGCGGGCGACATCGATGCCGCCGAGGATGAGCTCTACGGCGAGGAGCGCGGCGATGAGCTGCCCGAGCATTTGCGAACCCGTGAGGGGCGACGTGCTGCTCTGCGCGAAGTCAAGGAGAAGCTCGCGCGCGAGCGCACGGGCAGGCAAGACGCGAAGGTGGAGGTGGCTGACGAGCAATCGCGGGGTGTGGAGTTCGTGCTTGATCGCGAGGTGATCGTCGCCCGCGTCCAGGGCCGTAAGGGGTGGGTACGCGAGGCACGCCACCAGCTCGAGGAGCACCGGCGGCTAGCGGCTCAGCCGATTCCACGCTCGCGAGTAGAGCGGCTGCTGCAAGCAGAGCAGCGTCTTCAGGAGAACCTACGTGTCGAGCGCGAAGCCAACGACGCTTATGAGCATCATCGCGAGACTGCGGTGACGAAGGACGGCCGGCGGTTCGGAGCGCGCCCGAACCCATATGTGGCGCCCGACGTGCCGCCGGGGAAGATCAACGTGACCGATCTCGATTCACGCAACGTGAAGACGCCGCGCAGCTACACGCAGGGTTACAACGTGCAGGCCGCCGTGAACGAGCATCAGATCGTCTTGGCGGCCGAGGTTACGCTCACCTCACCAGACTTCGGTCAGCTCGAGCCGATGGTCAAGGCCACCCGCCGCGAGCTAGCGCAGATCGGTGTGAGCGAGACGCCAGGGGTCGCCGTCGCGGACACCGGCTATTGGCATGAGCAGCAGATCGACGAGGTCGTGAACATGGGCACCCAGGTCTTGATCCCGCCCGACGCCGGCAAGCGCGACACGCCGCGTCGCGGCTGGAATGGCGGGCGCTACGCCTTCATGCGCACCGTCCTCGCTGGCGAGCACGGCGGCGGGTTTTACCGAAGACGCAAGGCGATGGTCGAGCCCGTGTTCGCTCAAACCAAGCACAACCGGCGCATCAACCAGTTCCAGCGACGAGGCAGATCCGCCGCACGCTCAGAATGGCGGCTGATCACCGCGACCCACAACCTAATGAAGCTCCACAAACACCACCTAGCCGCCCAGACGGCCTAAAACGACATCCGGGCCGCACGGACCCTCCACCAGACCCGCAGAACCCGATCTCTACGAGCACCGCTGCCATCCCGCCAGCGCTTCACCCATCGCCCACAGCAACTTTGCGCGACACCCACCGTCCATAGCACAAGTGCAGTGGGGAGATCGCCGACGCGCGCATCGCCTGCAGATGCGGTCGCGACCAGGGAGACCTCGCCAGAGCAGGGTTTCTCGCGTAGCGCGGCCGATGTAGTCATGGAACTCGATATTGGTGGTCCGCTACGCGCGGAGAGCGTCGAGCGAGCGGCTGGTCTCTTCGGTCGAGCCCTCGCCGCTAAGCGCTTCGGTCCGCTTGATCGCCCAGAAGACGAGTGCGATGGGGATGACCCAGTTGAAGATCGTGTTGGCTCGGTGTGTATTGATCGCTCCTGCGAGCACATGCGCCGGCACCATCGCCGCGAACACGCCGGCCCACATCAGCGTCAGCTTCCGATTGACCTGCTTGAAGCGCGAAGAGGACCACAGCTCGCGGGGTACCGATTCGCGGGCGTACTGCTCGGTGAACGGCGTCCACAGCAGAGAGCTAAGCGCGGTCAGACCGAGCAGGCCGGCAGCGATCGCTCGCGCATAGCGCGCAATCCAAGCGCCCGTCGCAGCATCGACGCTGAATGCGGCGATCGTGAGTCCGGCGAATGCGAGGATCGCGCCGATCTCCAGCGTCTTTGGACGGCCTGCGCGCAGTGACGGGACGCTGATGGCGATCGCTGCCGCGAGCGCGACGACGGCCGCCGCGGTCAATTCGTAACGCGCGGTGGTCACGCTGAACAGGACCCAAGGCGCGAACGCCAGGTAGATCCCCCCGCCGAAGTGGCGCTCGCCCTGCGTGGCTGTGGTCTGAGTGCTTGACATGCCTGCTCCTAGCGTTTGAGTTGAACTGCCTGCCTGGTCTGGCTCGTGCCAGGCCTACAGGTGGCTGCTTCCCACTACGGACAGAAGTGCTCCGCCAGCTACGCCGAATTGACCCGTTCGGCTTCACGCAGAGGCTTCGTAGCAGCGGCCGTGAGCGACCCGGGTCGGACCGGTGGTTTGTCGAGCCGGTACATTCGACGGTTGATCGCGGCTCTGACCCTGAACGGCAAGAGTCGGGTGATGATGCCGTCGACAAGCTTGGCGTCGGCGGAGAGGTTGTACCGGAAGCGCGGTTTGCGGGCGTCGGCGATCGAGGCGATCTTGGCGGCGGCCCGTGTGGGCGTCTGGAGCATGCGCATGCTGTCCGAGTCCTGGCTCAGGGCAGAAAAGTGCTCCAGGTAAGGACGGTAGCGGCCTTGATCCTCTGCTGGCATCACGTCGAGGCTCTCCAAGGCGGCGCCCGTTGTCTTGGTGAGTAGAGGTGTCTTGGTGACGCCCGGGACTGCGAGCACCGCGTGGATGTCAAGCAGGCGGAGGTCGTAGTACATCGATTCGGTCAGCCCGATCAAGCCGGACTTTGTCGCGTTGTAGAAGCCTATGAACGGCGAGGCCATTATTCCGGCCCAAGACGCGACGTTGATGACCCGTGCCTTGACAGGGTCGGACTCGCTGTGGCGGCGCAGCATCGGCAGGCAGGCCTGGGTGATCAGGTAGGGGGCCACCAGGTTGATATCGATGACCTCGCGCACTCGCTCCAGTTGCGCGTACTCGAACGGAGCGGTGTAGGAAATGCCCGCGTTGTTGATCACCGCATACAGTCCGGTGGCCCCGAGAGCGTCGTCGATCCCCGATACTGCCCGCCGGATCTGGACGGGATCGCTCACGTCGACTTGCACTGGATGCACACTCGGGAGTTCAGCGAGAGCGTCCCGATCGCGTGGGTCACGGTAGGTGGCGAAAACATCGTGGCCGCGGACGCTAAGCGCGCGCGTCGTCGCTTGCCCGA
Organism: uncultured Solirubrobacterales bacterium; assembly: GCA_963776985.1. Taxonomy (GTDB): domain Bacteria; phylum Actinomycetota; class Thermoleophilia; order Solirubrobacterales; family Solirubrobacteraceae; genus Palsa-744. The sequence continues at coordinate 831,029 of CAVZOV010000004.1, read as the reverse complement.
TGCCAGAGGTCGCCCCGGTTACGAGAATGGGCTTGTTCATGATTGTTGTCCCTTTCGGTGGCGTGGATGGGTTGTCAGACCGCCGGCAGTCAGGACGAGGCTGATCGCTGATTGCATGCCGGCGAGATAGTCGCTGCGATTGCCGGTCTGTTGCTTGAGCCCATACGAGGTTGCCTGCAGGACTTGGGCAGCCTGGTCGACCGTGCCCCCCGGCACCGGCCAGTCCTTCCGGCCCAGCGCCTCGTGCAGGCGCGCGCTGACCTCGGAGATCATCTGCGCGTCGATATCGGCGACCGATTGCGGAACTAGTTCCTTCGCGGTGTCCAACAGCTCGGAGAGGAGCTGCAAGGACTCACGCGGCATCGTCTCGTCGAAGGCGGCGAGAAGCTGTTGCTCCAGAGCCAGTCCGGACCGCCAGAGAGCGGCGCTGGCGACCTCGTTGGTTGACTCGCAGAGCTTGTCGACCACGGCGCTGAAGAGCGCCTCCTTGCCGGGGAAATGCAGGTAGACGGTCTGCCTAGAAAGGTTGGCCGCCGCGGCGACAGCGTCCATCGACGCCTTCTTGTACCCGAACCGCAGAAAGACCGGAATCGCCGCTTCGACGATCTCGTCCCGACGAGTTGGCGCCGCGGTCCGTTTGTAGTCAGCTTGTTTCGAGGCCATGCGACAAGCTTTACATACTTCGCATGGTTTGTCAAGCACGTAAACCCGGACCTTGCGAAGCCTCGGTAGCCAGCCAGCGCGAAAGCGTGCCGTTCGAGGCATCGACGAGGCGACGCGAATGGGCGATCAGCGGGCGTCCACGGAGCTCAAGATCAAACTCGGGCACCGGCATCGGCTGAGGTCCGTCCCAACTCCTCGAGCTCGACCAATTCCCGGGGTGACCGGCGACACTCACCTGTGCTTCGGGCTACTCGCGCTGATGTCTCCCCCACGCTAGATCCGACACACGGGCGCCGGGGACCCCTCGCGGCAGCGCTGAGCCCCTCAACAGCCGTCAACATCGTGGCCAGAATCAGGATGATGCCGACGAGCGCGATGATCAGCAATCTGATGCCAGCTCCGGTTGGACGACGTGGCAGCGGGGTCGGCGATGGTCGCCCTGGTCGTCGTGGCGGCGTTGGTAGCCGTGGCGGCGGTGGTGTTCGCCGCATATACCATCGGTCTTCAATGCACCGTGCTCGTAGTTCGGCGCGGTTGGGTGGTTGCTTGAGAAAGAGCAAGCGTCTTTCCGCGACCAAGCTAGGAGCGCCTGGAGGCCGCAGGCGCTGCTGCCTTGCGCGGAAAGCAGGCCCGCGCCGTGTAGCCAGCAAGACGCCCGGAACGGACGAAAGATGACAATGCCATTGAGGGCGTTTCGCTTTTCGCGCATCGATTCGGCTGCTCCGCGAAGTGGGCGCTGCCCTGGTGCAGTCAGCGCCCGCGTTCGGCGGCTCGATCGGGCGCGTCGTCCCTTGGGGCGCGCACCAGCCAGCTCTTATGCGGGAGCAGGCGCAGCGGGTCGCGGGTGGGGCGCCAGGCGGGACCAGGCAGCTCGCGGTAGTCGGTTGATGGGGTTCGTAGTCGACTATTGCTCATGTGCTGGGTGAGCCGTGTGATCCGGTCGGGGTCCTGGCCTTCTTCGCCGAGCTGGTCGCGTGCGAGGTGCCAGTCGGTGCCGTGGCGGGCGCGGGTGGCCTCGACGTAGGCGGTCTCCTTGCTGGTCTGCCAGCCGCCGGTGAGCACGACGGCGCGATCGACGGTCGCTCCTTGCTGTCGGTAGACGTGTTGGGCGTAGGCGAGTCGCAGCGACTCGACGTCCTCGCCGGCGAGCCGGAGTGTGCGGCCCGAGCCATCCAGCGCGAGCGTGACGGCTCGATCTCGGCTGATGTCCGTGACCTCGCCGCGGGTGCCGTTCTCGACGCGCGCCTGTCCGGGCGGGCGGTGCTGGGCGACGAATGCGACGTGGTCGCCTTTGCGTAGGCCGTAGTTGACGCTCGCGAGCGGGAGCTCGTCGGGGCCGAGTTCGCCGCGTTGTGCGCGGATGTGCTGTGCGCGGGCGTTGAGCCGGTCGATCTCGGTGTTGGATGCGTCGGCGATCAGGGCGACTTGGCGGATGTCGTGGTGTTCGGTGAGCTGCGCCCAGGTTTGAACGGCGTTCTCGGCTGCCTGGTCGCGTGTGTCTGCCAGGTGGAGTCGGCCGCGGGCCTGATAGTGGGCCATCGCGCGCTCGGGTTCGCCGGCCCGAAGGGCTTGCCACGCTTTCTGCTCGTCGGGGTCCTTGGTGCGGTGGATGGTCTCCAGTTCGACCGTGGGCGCGTGCTGGGTGAGCCGGTCGAACATGCCTCCGGGTCCGATCGAGGGGAGCTGCTTGCCATCGCCGACGGCGATCAGCTTCGCGCCTGTGCGCTCCACCAACTCCGTGAGCGCGTCGAGGCGTTTGTGGTCGGCCATGCCCGCCTCATCGAGGATCACGGCCGTGTCGGGACCAATGTGGATGCTGCCCGTGTTCGCTCGCGCGATGAGCGCGTCGAGCGTGAGGGTCTGTTCTTGGAGCGCTGGACTGTCAGCACCCAGTCGCTCGGCGGTGGACCCGGATACGGCGATCCCGAGCGTTTGCCGTCCGGCCAACTGCTCCGCGCGTGCGGTCGCGTCGATCACGACGCCCTTCCCTGTGCCGGCGGGACCGACGAGTGCTGTGGCGCGCTCGGGGCCTGTCAGGACGTGCAGCGCTCTCGCCTGCTCGTCGGTGAGCGGGCTGCCGATGCGCTCTGCGACCTCACGCGCGGCGCTCGCTCTCGCCTGATGCCCGACGTCTCGTCCGGCGGGTCGGGCGAGGCTGGTAGTGCGTCGTTCGATTGCCTGCTCTTGGGCGCGGATCGCGAGCGTCGTCATCCGGCCGCCTTCGAGGGTGAGGATTCGTCGCTCGCGGATCATGCCGTCCGCGATCTGGAGCGCGTGGTGGGGTGCAAGCTCACCGGCGGTCTGCTCCAACGCGACTGTGCGCAGCTCCCGTGCCTCGAAGACGGCATGACGTTCGGTCAGCCGCTCCTCGATACGGTCCTCGACCGGGCGGAGAGTTTTGGGTGGGTGATCGCCGGCGAGGAGTCTCAGGGCCTCGTCGGGGCCGAAGTCGTATCGGCCGGCGGTCTCCCGCCAGGAGTTCTCGAGGTCTGAGCGTGTGGCGAGCTGCTTAGCGCGGCGGTTCTCGAGTGCGAGGTTTCGCAGCTCGCCGCGTTCGGGCGCCCTGCCGTAGCGGGCGCGAAACCTGTCGGCGGCGCGCGCGACCTCCCGCGAGCGGCCGGAGAACGCCTCACGCAGCCTCGCGTGTGAGCGCTTCGCGGGCGGCACGGATCGCGTCGAGCTGATCGGACTTGGCGCGGTCGCGGCGCGCGGGGCGGCGAGGACGATCGACCTCGAGCACCAGCTCGCCCTCTCGCTGAAGAAAGACGGTCAGTCCCGCGCCATAGCTGCCCGTTCCCTCGACTGCCCAGGCTCTGCGGCCTGGGGCGCTCTCACGCGCGAAGCGCAAGAGCCGTCGATAGCCGCGCTCATTGGCGGCGACGGTGATCTGTCCTTCAACGACCGCCGTGTCCGCGGCGAGGATCGCCGCGCTATGCGAGTCGCGGTGCGTGTCGATGCCGAGCACATGGTCGGCCTGGTCTGCCAGCATGAAATACGACCTCCTGTTCCTGGGGGTTTGTCTGTCGGTACTCGGCCTGGGCAATAGGAACCGCAAAGGGCAAGACTGTGATGAGTCACGCCCCACAAAACGGGGCGGACAGGCTTCTGATCAGGCCACCAGCGGAGGCCAGGCTGGGACCGGCAGCAACAGACGGACAGATCAGGACAAGAGCACCCACGCCAAGCGCAGGGCCAGTGCATATGAGGGTCACGTCCATCGCCACCAGGGCCAGCCTGAACACCAGACCCGACGTTTCCCCACGTGGGGAAACGTCGACTACAACGCAATTACCGAACGCACCTTCACGACACAGCGATTGCCGTGCACACACTCACAGTGCATCTGCGGATGAAAAGTCAAGGGCTGCGCGAAGTTTTCTTCGGGGTTGCTGAGGGTGCTGTTCGACTTTGAGGGTGCGGCCCCGGCGGCACAGCGATCGCACATTCACGACACAGCGATTGCTGTGCACACACTCACAGTGCATATGGTCTGTACTGGGTACTGGCTTTTTGTCGTGCCGACGGGCGTGTCGTGGTGCAGGGGCGAGCGTCGGCGGTGGGGTCGCGCCCGGTACTTCGGAGTGGAATGATCTGTCGTGGTGCGGGTGACTGACGTAGCGAAGCGCAGGCGTCAGGGGCTTGTGGCCTGCCGCGCGGCTTTGCCCTTCGAGGGCCTTTGAGATGCGCGCCCCGGTGTCGCGCCCGCACCACCTTTTGGTGCCGTTGTTCGCCAGTCATCGATGAGACGCCGATAAGCGAGCTCGGCCTGGGCTTGTAGCTCGCGCTCGGCTGCGCGCTGGCTGCTGGTCGGCCTGACGTTTGGCCCGCTGTGGCCCCGCGGCAGTGGCGGTGCGCCAGCGAGCAGTTCCAGGCGGCGGGTCTTCTGTCGTGTCAGCGACGGGCGCGCGAACGCATAGTCCTGATCCTTGGTGAGTAGATGCCAGCAGAGAACGACGAGCTTGCGCGCGACAGCGACTGCGGCGACCTGCGCGTTTTTGCGGGCGCGGACACGCTCACCGAACGCTCTCAGCGGACCAGGCGAGCGGATCGAGATCCACGCAGCCTCGACTAGCATCGAGCGGGCCTGCGGGTCGCCGCGCTTTGAGATGTGCCCATAGCGAGCTGGCTCTGACCCGGACTGGCGGACCTTGGGGTCAAGGCCGAGATAGGCAACGAGCTGGCCGGCGGTGGGGAAGCGCGTGATATCCCCGACCGCCTCGATCACGGCTGCCGCAGTCCCGACGTCGACCCCAGGAATCGTCAGGAGCCGCTGAAACCCGGGGAACGCGAGGGCCTGCTGGGCGATCCGCTGGTCAAGTCCGGTGATCTCGCCGCTCAGAAAATCGATGTGGCGCAAACAGCTCCTCACCGTCTCGGCCTCCTCCTCGGGTAGCTGCTGCTCGATAAGCCACACACGTCCCTTCTTCCCGAAGAGGTCGCTCACTGGGGGACGGCCGATCAGGCACCTTGCGAGGACCGCGTGCACCTCGTTCTTTACGCGTGTGCGTGCCCTGACAAGTCCTGCACGGCGAGCGACACGCCTACGCAAAGCGCTCGTGGCCTCATCGGGTACCCACACCGCTTTGAGCATCCCGGCAGAGAGGAGCTTGGCGAGCATCGCCGCGTCGAAACGATCGGACTTCACACGCGCGTGAGAAATCGCCCGTGTCTCAGCGGCGTTGCACACCACCACTCCTCCCACCCGACCCTCGGCGAGAAGCCGGGCGATCATCATCGCGCCGCAGCTCGCCTCCAACACCACCTGATCGCTGCCCTTCAGACCGGCCGCGAACTCCCGGATCGCCTCCGGTGTGCTCGCGATCCGACCGACCCGCGAGACCTTGCCTGCCTCGCTGACCGCAACCTCGCAGAAATCGAGGTGAACATCCAAACCAAAGAACCGCACGAGAAACCGCCTCCCTTCACGAACTGGACATATGAAATGGAAGGCACCGCGGGCAGCGACAACTACGGATTCGGGCTCTCAGCCCACCCGGGTGAGTCGCAGGGGCGGCCATCTAGTCATTGACGGGCTCTCAGCCCAGATGCACAGCGGCCTGCCCACAAGCGTCCTTCCCACGAAGCCCCTGTCCCGGTCAAACGACCTTAGGATCGCCACCGGACAGCAGAGGCCCAAGCGGTATTTCATACCCGTAGTCTGCAACGGTGGCCTTTGGGCGGCGCGGCGTTCCGGGAACACGACGACGGCGAAGACGACGGATGTGCGTTCTGTGGTTGGGCGCGATGTCTGATGTGTTGCCGCGGGACGCCGCGGACGGCTCCGGGACGGACGCCGCTGGACGGTCTTTCGAAAGTCGGTGGCCGTTTTCACGTGCTCACGGTCATAGACACATAGGGGCAACATCGCCCACAGCAAATCGCGAGTCGCGAAAGGAGGGTCGTAGCGATGATCGAGCTGACTGTCAGGCTCACGGACGAGCAACTCGTCGAGATAGCCGAGCGCGCCGCTGCTCTCATCCCGACCGGCGCTCCGGCCGTCTCGCCGTGGCTGAACGTCGCCGAGGCCGCCGAGCGGCTGCGCTGTCGCAAGGACCGGATCTACGACCTCATATCCCTTGGCAAGCTCCACCCTCGCCGCGACGGCCGCCGCGTCCTACTGCACCGCGACGATCTCGACAGCTACGTCGAAGGACGGACTACATGACCTGCCCGTCGTGGGCGTCACTCGTTGGCTTGGCGTTCTTGCTCGGCGATCGCTTTGGCGAGCTGCTGAAGGTCGGAGTCGAGCGCTCGCAGGAATCTTTGGACGGTGAGCCATTGGACGCCACGTCTGCCTCGCTCGATCCGAGAGATGTATGTGGGGTCCATCTGGAGGCGCTCGGCGAGTTCCTCCTGGGTGATTCCGGCTGCGTCGCGCAGGCGACGAAGCGCCCCGCCGAGAAGGCGCAGCTCGTCATCGCGGTTGAGCTCGCTCATGGCTGTCTTGGTATTCCGGGTCAGGTTGCTGTAAGCTCTGCGACACAGAAAATAGTTGGCGCCCGCGCGGGTAGGACCGCCGGGCGCCGTGGCACCGAGAGCGCAAACTCCCGGCGCGCGAGCCAAGCTAGCAGTCTGCCTGCTTGGCTTCCTCGCCCAGAGCAGTCCTCCCGGGGCCTCCAACCAAAGGAGGAGCCCATGAGCACCACCAATCCACAAGGAGTCCTGTCCTCGCTGATGGCCGAGGATCGGCCGTGGACCGTCGAGGAGATGATTCGCGAGAAGGGCAACCGGCTGGAGGTCGTGGACGCTATCGCCGAGCTGCACGCCGCAGGGCTCGTTACCCGGATCAACAAGCACGTGATTTGCGCCTCGCGTGCTGCCATCCGAGCGGACGAGTTGAGCCTGTGATGTCCGCCCGGCTTGCAGTCCAGCGTCGCCCCCACGGGGGCGACGCACGGCCGGGGCCGAGGCCGAGTGTTTGCCGGAAGGACGCCTGATGGCAGCAAAGATGGAGAAGACCCGCACGCCGGGCATCTACAAGCGCGGGAGTCGGTATGTGTTCGCCTATCGCGTGGACGGCAGGCAGCGCTGGGAGTCATGCCGCACGCTCGACGAGGCGCGCAGGGCGAAGGCAGCGCGAGCGACCGACATCGGTCGCGGCGAGTTCGAGGAGCGCTCTCGGATCACGCTGCACGAGTACGCCCGTGAGTGGGTCGAGCGCTACCAGGGCACGGGTCGCAGGGGCTTTCGCGAGGAGACGCGCTCGGAGTACCGGGCGCTGCTCGACAAGTACGCCCTGAGCCACTTCCCCGCGCAGATGAAGTTGACCGAGATCACGCCCAGGCACATCGCATCCTTCGTGGGCTGGCTGTGCGAACAGACGAGGTCGGCGGCGACGAAGGAGGACCCGGATAGGCGGGTGCCGTTGTCGGACAAGACCGTGCGTAACGCGCTCGGGCCGCTCAAGGCGTGCTTGGCGACGGCCCGCCGGGAGGGGCTGATCCGCCACAACCCGGCGACCGATGTCGCGTTGCCTCACCGAGCGCGGGTGGACGACGACGATGACCGGCCACGGCCCTTCCCTCGTATCGAGGGCGATGACGGCGAGCTGATCGAGACGATGGAGCTGGTTGTCGAGCACGTCCACGAATCGCATCGACTCATGTTCGAGCTGCTCGCGGCGACAGGTCTGCGACGCTCGGAGTTGCTCGTGCTCGAAGGTCGCCATCTCGCGCTCGACGGTGAGCGGCCGCATGTCAAGGTGCGCCAGCGCGTGCGCCGTCGCCGCGGTGAGGGACTTGTGATCGGCCCGCTCAAGTCCCGCTACTCCAAGCGCGACGTGCCTATCCCGCGCGCTCTCGCTGATCGCCTCCGCGCCCTCGATACCGCGCCCGACGACTTCGTGTTCTGCACGGCCACCGGCACGGTTCTCGACCCGGACAATCTGGCCATGAGAGTGCTCGCGCCTGCGTGTAAGGCGGCCGGCGTCGAGTGGGCGGGCTTCCATACGTTTCGCCACACCGTCGCGTCGCGGCTGTTCGCGGAGGGGCGGAACGTCGTGCAGGTGCAGCGCTGGCTCGGCCATCACTCCGCCAGCTTCACGCTCGACACCTACGTCCACCTGCTCGACAACGACCTCGGCGAGCCGCTTGGGGCTGCGAGCACAGCTTTTGGTGGATGACCGCAGGGGACCAGCGCTCGACATAATGCGGGCATGGCAGTCCAGCCGACGCGTGGTGTGACGATCCGTATATTCCTGGTCGACGGCACGCCCCAGGGGTTGCGGCTGGTCGAGCGCATGGGCTGGACAGGATCGTTCCTCACATTCGCGCGAGCCGATTACCCGAGCGCTCGCGCGCGAAGAGGTGTCACAGACCGGCGCGTATGTCCTGCTCGGCCCAGATCCGGAGGGACGCCGGCTGCAGCGCGTCTATGTCGGTGAGGGCGAAAACATCCGCGTCCGGCTCGACGCCCATCAGAAGGAGAAGGACTTCTGGACGCAGGGCTATGTGCTTACGACGAAGGATGACTCGCTAAACAAGGCCCATGTCCGCTATCTCGAGGCGCGGCTGCTCGAGCTGGCCGCAAAGGCTGATAATGCCTCTCTCGACAACGGTACGGCGCCCGAGCCGGCACGCCTGAGCGAGCCAGAGATCGCTGAGATGGAGACCTACCTCGATAACGTGCTCCCCCTGTTCGCGTTGGTCGGAGTCAATGTCTTCGAACCGGCCGAGGAGGTTGCCGTCGCCGCAGCTGGTGCCGTGACGCCATCGGAGCCGATGGCTGACGAGCGCGGTGAGCGCCTGTACCTAAAGACCCAGCTCACCGAGGCTGAGGGAGAAGACCGATCTCGCGGCTTCCTGGTGTTCGAAGGGGCTGTTGGCCGCAAGATAAAGAGGGTGATGATCCCTGGCTACGCGCAGCTGCGCGACAGGCTGTTGCGGGAGGGCATCCTCGTCGAGGAGGGCGACCATGTGAAGCTTACGAAGAGCCATCTCTTCGATTCGCCCTCCGCGGCGGCGAGTGTCCTCAGTGGCGGCAACAAGAACGGGCGCACCCAGTGGCGCGACGCGGATGGGCGCACCCTGAAGGAGTTGCAGGAGCAGACCGCGTCGTAGCCCGTGGCTGACCGCTCGAACGTATTCAGATGTCAGCCAGAGTGCGGTCGAACGCGTCGAGCCGTGCCAGGAGATCCCTGCTGTCTTTCGCCTGGGCGAGCGCTGCCCAGAAGCCGGCGCGCGGATGTCCTACAGGCGCCTTTGCGACACGCCTGACAGTGCGTCGCAGCGCTCTCAGCTCGGGACCGTGAGGCCTGGGTGGGATGAGCGCCTCAATCGAGAGCGCGCGTTGCCAGGGCTCGTGCGGCTTGGCATCCTGCAGGCAGTGGGTGGCAACGATCAGGCGGTGGCATCGAGCGGCCCACTCCTCGGGCGTGCGCTGGCTGCCGCGTGCCAGCTGCGAGGACTGCATCGCGTTGATGTGATGCCAGAACCTTGTGTTCCTGTCGATGCATGCTGACCACTCCTGTAGGCGCCAATGCACGCCGGACCAGGGCTCATCCTGGGCGGATGGCAGGCCCCGCTGGGCGATCTCCTTGGCGTACCTGTGAGGTGCGTAGATGCTGAGCGCGTCCCAGTCGGTCGGTTGCAGTATCGCGGCGAGCAGCGCGTCGATGTCGTAGATCTGCCGCGCGATGGCTGGCTCGCGGTTGGCGTCGATGCCGATCGGAGGCTCGACGAGCGTCAGGATCTTGAGCGCCACCTGGTAGGGAAGCTGTGGGACGCGCGCCGTCAGGGACTGGCCCACGACGCCGTGAGCGACGGTGATCGTGTCGGATGGCGGTAGCTCGTCATCGAGATGGAACTCCAGCTTCACCGTCAAGGCGTCGATCGTCGGGTTCGGATCGAAGAGCTTGGGCACGGCGACCCTGTAGGCGAGCAGCGGCAACTCTTCCGCACCTTCGGGCTTGGAGATGCGCTGCGGCTGCAGCAGTTCGTCGGGCATACCGGAGAAGCGGCGCGCGAGAGCGTCGAGAAGCGCCTGGACATCCCGTGGGCTGGCGCTGGTGAGATAGTCGTTGTCGGCGCTGCCGCGCAGGCTGGAGAGGTCCATGCGCAGCGCGGCGCCGTTGCCGCCCATCAGCAGCAGGTTCAAGCCCATCTCTTGGGCGAGCTCCTGCAACTGCTGGTGCAGCTCGACGCACCATGCGGCGATCTCGGCGGTGTACTGGCTGGTGATCCCGGTCGCGCGTTGCTGCTCGGCAAGCAACGCCGGGTTGCGTACCCAGTCGAGCTTGAAGAGGTGTCGTTGGGAGGCGGGGATGCTCATGGCGTCCGGTAGCCGCTGCGCAGGGCGGCGATCTCGGGATTCTCCTGGACGGGTGTGGCTCGCTCGATTCCCTCTAGCCAGGCGTCGTAGCGCATCCGCTTTGCGTAGCGGCCAAGACGGCCCTCGTCGCAGCCCGATTGCCGCAGGGCGTGCAGAAGACGCCCGACCTCACCGAGGTCCAGCGGCAGGCCGCTGCGCCGCGTCTCGCGCAGCAGGTCCACCCAAGCCTTCTCGGGGGAGGCGACATGGCCGATCACGCCGTAACGCCGCGCCGCGTCGCTCTGGCCGCGTAGTATCACGACGCGGGAGAGGTCTCCCACCTCCACGCCCGCCGGCCGGCCGGCCGGCACCACGACGAAGCCTGCGTCGGCGAGCGCGCGTGCTGTCTCGCTCACCGCGTAGGGCTCCGCGTAGACGACGTGCGGGAACGCGTAAACGAACTGGTGAGCGAACCTAGCCAGTACGTCGAACGCCGTGATGTGCGCTTCGACGCCGGCACCTGCCAGGAGGCCGACGATCTCCCGGCCCGTGTCGGGGAGCGGCAGCGACTCTGTCGAGGCGACCGCGTACTGTCCGTGGCCATGACGGACTACCTGGCCGCTGTCCACCAGCTCCGCCAAGCGGCGGTGGAGTGTGCGCTCTGCCCAGCCCAGACTCCGGCGTAGATCACGCGGCGTCGCCGCGCCTCCGGTGCGACGGATGTCGTTGAGTACCGCGGAAGCACTCTGTGGCTGTCGAGGGCCGAGGCTCATTGGCATGAGGGTACCACATTATAGGGTTGTGCGGTACTTATCTGCCAACAGGCGGACGGATCAAAGGAGCCAATCCACGGATGCGGCCAGCCGTAAAGAATTGCTTTCCAACTAGCAAAATATATACTCATACGATACGGCTGCAATCCGCTAGCCAGAGGATTATACCGGCCGGGTACCAAGCGAATTTTCGATCTATAGTACGCATCTATAGCACAATTTTACCTGCAAACGGCAGTATTCGGTGTCATATTTGGTCTGGCAAGGTCCGTGGCCTAGACATATGGGTTGCGTATCGAGTTCGCAATCTGCTAGGCTTTCGCAACTTCAACCAGAAAGGGGGCGCCAGATGGCTCCTCGTAACTCCCGAACGGCACACCCGGCCGTCTCGCAGCAGATCGAGCAGATGCTCAAGGCACGCAGCATCGACTTTGACTTCGAGCCCAATGTCCAGATTTCCGAGATCCGGGACGCCGAGGGCAACCAGGTCCGTCTCACCGAGCACCGCGCGCCGAAGGACCAGGTGGCCAAGTACGCCGTGGCGATGAAGCACGGCGCGACGTTCCCCGCAATCGTCCTGAATGACCGACTCGAGCGCATCGACGGCAACACCCGCCTCGAGGCCTACATCAAGAATGGTGAGGAGACTGTCCCCGCTTACATTTGCCACGGGCTCACCCCGCTAGAGGCGCGCTCGCTCTCGGTTGAGCTCAACCAATCCAACGGCCTGGCGATGACCGAGGAGGAGATCCGCAGGTTCATCGATGGTGCGGTCCTAGAGGGCCAGCATGCGGACCTCCGGACTCTTTCGCGGATGACGGGCGTCCGCGACACGAAGATCGCGCGATGGGTAGCCGAGACCCAGTTCATGGCGCGGGCCGAGCGTGAGGGCATCGACGAGCGTCACGTCAACGCTCTGCCTGCCAGCACTCGCGCGGCGCTCCACGCAACGCGACTGGCTGCGGTCTTCAGTTCCCTCACGCAGCTCGCGGCCGAGGCGCGTATGCCGGCCGCGCAGGTGAAGAAGATCGTGGCGCAGGCCAACGCCGCGCCCTCGGAGTCCGAGGCGCTCGCTGTTGTCGAGGCCGAGCGCGACGCCCGCGCCGACGAGATCCGGGCTGTCGCCTCCGGCTTCAGCCCGCGCGACAACCGGCGCTCCAAGGGCTCGGCGCAGCACATCGGCGGGTTGGCCCGGTTCGAGGTGGACGATCTGCTGGACGTCGCGCCCGAGAAGCAGTTCGACACGTTCCAGCGCATGAGACTCCTTCGCGATCGCCTCGATCAGGCCGTAGCCCAGGCCGAGCGTGAGTGGGACCTGACGCCTCCGGCCGAGGAGGCCGACGATGCCGCGAGCGTCGAGCATACGACCGGCGCCCCCGTGGGCGTCGCGGGCTAGGTGACGCTCATGTCACGCAACGACATCGGGCGTTCGATGCACCCGTCAGCGTCGATGCAAATCGAGAGCAAGCTGGCGGCTCGCCACGTGAGCTTCACGTTCGAGCCGAACCTTCGCATCGACCGGATCCGCGACGTGGAGGGCAACCAGGTTCGCCTGAGTGAGCACCGCGCGCCGAAGGCGATGGTCGATCGCTACGCAGAGCAGATGAAGGGTGGCGCCGTATTTCCAGCCATCGTCGTCAACAATCGGCATGAGCTGGTTGATGGCAACACGCGATGGGTGGCGGCTCAGCACAACAACAGAGAAACCATCCCGGCGTACGTGTGCGCGGATCTCTCGGCGCTCCAGGCGCGATCGCTTTCTGTCGAGCTCAACCAGTCGCACGGGCTCTCGATGACGGAAGACGAGATCCACGCCTTCGTCACGAGCGCGGTCGAGGATGGGCAGGTGCTCGACACCAAGGTCTACTCGCGCATGACGGGCGTCAAGGCCTCGACCCTCGCCCGATGGGTCGCGGCGAAGCACTTCGAGATGCGCGCGGCTCGAGACGGCATCGAGGCAGACCGGTTCGAGGGCCTATCAGACAGCGTCCGGGCGGCCCTGCACGTGACCAAGCTCAGGGCTGTATTCCTCAAGGTCACGGCGCTGGCCATCGAGGCGAGAGTGCCGGCGGTGCAGCTCAAGGCGATCATCGCCGAGGCCAACGCCGCTTCATCCGAGTCGGAGGCGCTCGCGGTGGTCGCGCGCGCCCACGAGGTGCGCTCCGACGAAGTCAAGGCGATCGCGGCGGGATTCAAGAGCGCGCGGCGCAAGAGTGCCGGGTCGGCCCTGCACATCGGCGGACTGTTGCGGTTCGAGGTCGAAGATCTACTGGACGTCTCACCGGACAGGCGAAGCGACATGTTCGTGCGGATGAATCTTCTGCGGGAGAGGCTGGATGGAGCGATTGCGCGGGCGAGCGTCGAGTGGGACCTCGCCAAGGCTCGTCAGGTCGGCACCGCGCAGGTGCGATCACGTGACCTCGCGGAGGTGCGGTGACAATGGCGACGTTCGAATCAGACAAGACCGTGGATCTCCCGCCCGACAACGTATCGCGAGTGGCGATCTACGACGCCTTGCACGAGCGCTCGAGCGCGAACGGTGCACTGGCTATCACAGATGACGAGCTCTTCGAACGCGTCATCGGACGGTTGCGGGTGCTGGTGCCGCGGGAGTTGCACCTCGCCGGCGAGCGGTCCTACGTCGAGGAGAAGATCAAGGCCTGCGTTGAGGCAGAGTTGGTCTCCATAAACTCCGACAACGGGCGGAAGCTCCTAGCGCTGACCGGCAAGCCGCCGCTCGTTCGGTATCCCGATGGAGAGGTCCGCGACTACTCGCCGGGACTCGAGCTCGCGCGCGAGAGACTCGATGGCGACAACGCGCGGCTCCGCACCGCTGGATTCGACATTCGCAGGTTCCTCCCGAGCGCTGCGGATGATCCAGATGGTCCTGCGTTTCAGGGGCTGCTCGCGTCGATGCGGGAGCACGGGTTTCTAAAGCAGTTTCCGGTCGTCAAGTACGACGATGACGTCGTCGTGGACGGTCGGGCCCGGCTTCTGGCCGCTGCCATCCTCGACTTGGACGTCGAGTACGTGAAGTACGGGTCGGAGCGGGAGCGGACGGCCGCGCGCCGCCGCGACAACCCGCTAAACCGCGTGCTGATAGCGATGCACAGCAATCTTGGTCGCCTGAGTCCCGACGCGGTGCACGCAGTGCACGAGCAGGTCTCCGGAGTGACGCGCCGCGCATGGGACGAGACGGCTTCGGACCTGGCCCTGACTCAGGTGTGGCGGCGGTCGATCCCCGCCGAGTACTCGCCGGTGTTCGACGTCAAGAAGCTGCCGTTCCGCGAGGGGGGCGAAGCGAAGATCCAGGTGACCGCGGACAACAAGGTGATGCTTCGCTCGCTGATTGAGGCCGGTGGGCTGTCCAGCTACAAGATCGACATCCTCCGCGACTACGTGCCCTTCGAGCGGGCTCGTAGCGCGCAAAGCGCAGGCCCCAAGGCGGTGTTCGCGCGTGCCGAGGATCTGATCTCCGGGATCGCCGCCATGCAGCAGGACCGGCGCGCGGCTAAGCGCAAGGTCGACCCGGAGTGGCAGCAGATCCGCGGGTGGCTCATGGGCACGTTCGGATCTACGCGGAGCTGACGACAAAGGCTTGAGGAGACAACCACTCGAACCAGCCGCGGCCTACGCGCCGTCGCTGCCGAAATCGCGTGTATCGTTGCGCCGATGGATCGGCTCGCGCCGTCGTGATCGGCGACATCACACCCAGATCCCCGGTTGACAGGCTCAAGCGGGACTACACCAAGAAGGAGTTGCATTGCGAGTTCGATGCCGAGTTCGTGTCGGCCGTGGTGGGAATGAGCCGCGCATTCATGGCGCGTGCGCTCGACCGACCAGGAACTCGTCCCAAGACCTTCACACTCGCCGACGTTCTGATGTTTCTCGACGTCGACGGCTTCCAAGAGACGTTCATCCCACGGAGCCGTATCCCAAGGTACCTGCTGGAGGATGCATCGACACCGCCCAGCGAAATACCTGGACTGCGCCGCTCTGCCAGGAAGATCGAGGACGTCAGCCTAGTGGTCGGCAATGCTCGTGACCTAGTTCCGCTACTCGATGCGGGGTCGGTGCAGTGCGTCGTGACGTCGTCGCCATATTGGGGCATGCGGGTATACGACAACGAGCGCAACGTTCGGTGGGCCGACGGCGAGAGCTGTCCCTACGGCTTCGAGCAGACTCCCGAGGGGTTCATCCGCCACACGATCGAGCTACTTGTCCTCATGAAGCCGGCTATGACGGCGGAGGGCTCCGTGTGGTGGAACATCATGGACACCTATAACACCCGTACGCCCATTCGGGGCAACGCCCGCGAGCGACTGGACGCCATGAGTGAAACTCCAGGCAGCCGCAAGGGGTGGACAGAGCACGGCGCGTGTCGGCACAGCGCTGGGCACATGTACCTAGACGACACCGAGCTCAGCTCTATCCCTTCTCGCATCGCCGACCGCGCGTCGCGCGTCGGCTACAAGCTAAAGAGTTTCATCACATGGCGAAAGCACAGCTCCACGCCCGAGCCTGCCAAAAGTCGCGTGTCGCGCCAAGCTGAGTATCTTCTACACCTATCGGTCGAGCGTACGCCGTTCTTCGACAAGGGCGCATGGCAGACTTTGTCTCCTGAGCTGGGCGGCCCAAACATGATCTATGAGTCGGCCGAGAAGATAACCGATGTCTGGTGCCTGCCTACATCGAGCGGCAAGAACGGACACGGCGCGGAGTTTCCCCTTGCGCTTGCAGGGCGATGCATCGCCCTAACCAGCCGCACGGGCGATCTCGTGCTCGATCCGTTCGTCGGCTCGGGAACAACCGCAATCGCGGCCGCCGAGCTGGGGCGTCGGTTCGTGGGCTACGACATCAGCAAGAAGTACATCGACGCGGCCGAGCGGAGGGTCTTCATTACCGTACGGGGGCGGCAACTAGCCGTCGAAGAGGGCGCCATCGACACCGTCGCGCAGACGAACGGTGTCTCGGAAGTCGGGACACCGCGCTCACCAAGACGCGTGTCGCGCCCTGGCGCTAACAGGCCAGCTCAACGGGGGAAGGCCGTGGTGTCTCGCTGAGTCGGAGGCTGGTCGATCCAAAGTGCAAACAAAGTGCAAACATGCCCCACGCCATTCCACGACATCGGCAATCCGGCCAAACGCCGAATCACGAGCAATAGAGTCAAATCGGCCGACCCCACGACACCCCCGAAATGGGCTCATAACCCGAAGGTCGCAGGTTCGAATCCTGCCCCCGCTACTCGAGAAAGCCCCGCGAAAGCGGGGTTTTTTCGTGGAAGCGCGGGGTGGAGGGGTTAGGCCAAGGTTCCAATAGGGTTCCGTTTGCGTGACGCTTACCCTCAGCGTGAGCCGTCGCGTGCGCGCAGACCGGCTCCGGGCGCTGCAGGCTCAGACCGCCGGATCGTCAGAGCTACCCTGATCGCGATGACGAATACGCACCCGGTCAAGAACCTGAGCGGCGCCGGCTTCACGTTCGAGGATCGCGTCGGGGCGTGGATGGCCGCCGCGCTACTCGCCGGCGCGACGCCGCTGGACGCAGAGGCTCGGCCCGCCGACGCGGATCGACTTTCAGGTGGATGCCGACGGCTGGCGCCTCGACGACCTGCTCGTCACGTTCGCGGCGGCGAGGTGGTGCGCCTCGATAAAGAGCTTCCCGCAAATCAAGTCCGGCGCTGCCTCGGGCGACTTCGTCACGCGCGCGAGGGAAGAGCTGCTCGGCGTCTCTCGGTCCGGCTTCGATCCCGACATCGACCTGCTCGGGATGGTCTCCGCGCCGCTCGACGCTGATGCCCGCGGCGATGTGCACGAGCTGATTGGCATGGCGCGCGCCCAGGCGCCCGAGGATCTCGCAGCGCGGATGCTCGAGCCCGGCTACACCGGCGAGGGCCGACGGCGTCTGTGGAAGAGCTTCGAGCTGCCCCCGACCTGGGGACTCGCCGACGGCCCCAAGCCCACGCCCGGCGAACTGCTGCGCCGCCTACGGGTGACCGAGGCGGATTTCGAGTATTCCCCATCGCGATCGGAGGAGCAGGCAGAGCCAAAGACCTGATTCGCTCATTCGCGCGCGATCTTGCCTACCTCAGCAAGACGCCCTCATCCATCAGTGTTCGGACGTGCTGCTCAATCGAAGCCGCAAGGTCAGGATCCTCAACGAGTACTCCGGCCTCGAGGTTCGCCGTCAGCGCTCGATGGGTGAGGTTGGCTGAGCCCACTAGCGCGCGGCGTCCGTCGATAGCTAGAACCTTGGCGTGCAGGAGTGCCCCTGCCGCTCTCTGGTTGTTGGGCCAGCGCCAGCGTCGAATCCCGGCGACTGCGCCGAACGGGGTCGAGTGCGGCCCTGAATACGCCCCGCTGCTGTCGTCCTCAGTCTCGAAGACTACGTCGACTTGGCAGCCGCGCTCGACGGCCTGTTCGAGATCCGTGGCCAGATCGCCGAGCGTGTATGCGGCAAAGCTCACGAGTAGAACGCGCTTGCGGGCGCTCGTGACGAGATCGCGCAGAACGCCCGCGGTCAGCCGCTGCTCACCGGAGGCACCGGGCCCGGTCCACACGGCTCGCGATCGACGCGTGTCGGCGTCCTGCCGGGCGACAAGCCCAGTCCGCAACGCGAGCGCGACCCCAACGCCGGTCAACCCGGGGCTCGCTGCCCAACTGTCGGCGAGTCGCGCGACGGCGTCGTAGCTGTCGGGCTTAGCGCCGGTCACCGCTCGTCCAAGTGCGGTGCCAGGCCCGGTTCGGCTGGCGCACGTGTCGATGAGTGCCTCGACTTGAGCGTCGCTCAGCGTCTCAAGAACCTGTCGGACTGCCACCTCGATGCTCACGGCACGGTGAAGTACGCGACATCGGAGCGCGCGAGTGTTGGCACGAGCGTCGCGCGATCGAGGAATCGATTGCCGCGCTCGCATGACGTCTCAGACGCGAACTGGCAGGCATGACAGGCAGCCGCGTGTACCGAACTATCCGACCGAGGGTCGTGCTCTGAACACAGCGGATCTGACGAGCACAGCTGCGCGCGCTCGAGGGCCTGACGCAGGAGTGGGCCGAGCTGCTGGGGCTCGCCGAGTGACACGAGCCCGCCAAGTGTTCCCTCGCTGTCGGGTGCAGCGGTATAGAGCAGTAGGCCAGCCATCGCTTCGCCATCGACGCCAGACGCTGCATAGAGACGCTCGCGAATCGACGACGCCGTGTAGCCACACTCAAGCGCAAGCTCGCGGATCAAGGCATGGGCAAAGGTGTGAAGCAAGATGTAGCGCTCGCCCGGCCAGCCGTCCTCGGGATCGAGCGCGCGACGCGTCCGCCAAGCCCGGTTGCCGTCACGGATCCGAGCAGCATCGCCGGCCTCGCGGTAGCGGTGCTCCCAAGCACTCAATGACTCCTCGGCGAAGCGTATGAAGATCCCCTCGCCACGGACCTCGTTGCAAGGAAGCCAGCGCGGCGCTTCACGGGACAGGCGTACAACCGCGCCACCGTGCGTCGCAAGGTCATCCGGTGCGTTCAGACGCGTGAAGCCGCGGAGCGCGCTGACAACTCGCAACCGCTCGGCGAGCACAACGTCGGCCAGCACGTTGGCGAACTCGGGTGGTGGACCGACCGACCGCAACCGGAAGTCCGGCGTTTCCGGCGCCGTCGCCGGTGAGCTGAGCACGCGCCACTCAGGTGTCCGCAGGTCCTCGGGGTCTTCGTCCGGAGTCTCCGAGCTGCGCTGCTCGACGGCCTCGAGGACAGCCTCCTCGCCGATGTCGTCGGCGAGCGCTCGTAGTGTGCGCAGCGACGGTACGTTAGCCAGCGCGAAGCGGAGCCCGTCAAGACCGGCGGGAAGCGTCTCGAGGACGGCCCATGCCTCGTCAACCGCCTGCGCGAGCTCCCCCTCCCGCGTGGGGATCGACAGCGCTGACATCTGCACCGCGAACCAGGCGTTGCTCGCGCCGAGGATGAGAGTCTTCGGTTCTTGATCGCACGCTTCTGTCAGCCCGAGATGTGGATGGCGCCCGCGGCAGTGCGGTGGCAGGAACGGGCGAGACTCGTCGCCGAACGCTTGAGAGAGACGCCGCCGCCGTCCGCAGTGGTCGCAGGAGAGCTGCACATCGCCCGCGCGGCCGCCAGCTCCCAGCTCGCGCAGGCGCATCGTACCGCGACATGGGATGCCGCCGTGGAGGAACTCGACCCATGGAAAGTCGTCGAGATGGCCGTTTGCGCATGCCATCAAATACCGCGCGGGGAACGCTGTCGGCGGGCGTCGTGCCGAGCCGGTCTTCGGGCATCCTGCGTGGACATACGTGGTGCGCTCGGGGCGCCAGGGATCTGGGCGGAACTCGAATAGACCGTGCTCGATCGGCGCAAGCAAACTGCACAGCGGACACCTCAGCCAGCGCGGGAAGGGCGCCACTGGCACACCGGCCGGGTCTCCCTCAGGGACAACCGGAGGGCTGAGCAGCCGCTCGACCTGGGCACCCTCGATTGCACGAACCGCCGCCAGGAGGCGTGGCTCAGCCACCGGCTCTCCGAGCACCTGTGGCCACTCGTCCAAGCCGAGGACGAGCGTAGTGAGCTCGGGCAGCTCGACAGTCGCGCCAACACCGTACGTGTGCAGCAGCTGGCTCGGCCGGAGCTCACCGACATGGTTGCGCGGCGGACTCATGCGTCGTCCGTTTTGTCCGGCACTGGCGCCGAGCGCTCAGGTGACTCCCACGCCTCGGCGGCTGCGATCGCGTCGGGTCGCAGGGCAAGAGGAACGGCAGTCTCGACGTTGCGCATGGACGTTGGCACTGTCCACATCGACCAACCCTCCATGCCTGGCTCCTGCAGTAGAGAGACGTCTGCGTCGCTGCGCCCACGACGTTGGTAGACGAGGTTGCGCTGGCCGACGTCCGCTTCCTTGCGCCACGCGTGCAGGAGGTGGGTGATGCGCTCACCGAGTGCATCGCTTGCTTGGGGTCCGACCTGGTCGTCGGCGCGATCGCGGATTGCCTGGCGGGCGCGTAGGGCGCGCGGATCGGTCGGATCGACCTTCTGCGCGCCATCCTTGGGGTTCCAGTCTGGTCCGCAGAGCCGCAGGAGTGACGCGAGCACGCCGGTGAGGCCGCGGTCGAGGGCGCGCGGCGCAAACGGTGTGACCGACAACGCCTCGACCTGCCTATAGAGAGTCCCGTGGTAGTGGCAGAACGTCTCGTAGTGCGACAGGTCGCGGGGCCGCGCCCAGTTGTAGACCGTCAAGACCAGCCCAGGGTGCGAGCGCCCGACGCGGCTCGTGGCCTGGATGTACTCGCTCGTGCTCTTCGGCTGTCCTGCGACCACCATCGCGCCAAGGCGCGGCACATCGACGCCGACCGAGATCATATTCGTGGCAAGTAGCACATCGATCGACGGCGGGATGTACGCCTCGCCCGACTTGCGCGATGGCGCTGTGCGCTTTGCCCGCGAGAGCCGACGCACGCCGAGCTGGTCGAGCACCTGGGGTATCTCTGAGGCCGACTTGCGTGACGTCAGCTCCTCGATGATCAGTAGGCCGCGGCTTTCGTCCTCGGCGCGGAACAGGCGGCTCTGCACGTCGTCCTCGACGAGGCGTCGCATCCCGCCCAGCTCGCGTAGGGAGTTGAAGTACCCGACGAGCGTCATGTAAGCGTCAGCGTCCTCGCCTGGCTGGCGGCCAAGCACTGTCCATGCGGCACGCAGCTGGGCGACGTATACGCGGATGAGCACCTGCTTGAACCGCCGGCCTGGCGCACATACGCCGGCGTAGCGGCGTCCCGGACGGATCAGCTCGTCGCCAGGCTGATCGCGCTGCAGAGCAAAGAAGGAGTCGCGCGCGTCGATGCCGGGCGGCGGGAATACCGCGAGCGCGCGGTCGAAGAGCCGGCGTACCTGATCGCCGGCACGACGAATCGTGGCGGTTGAAGCAACGACCTTCGAGCGCACCCGCGTCCCATCGACCTCCCAGCTCGAGAGCTCGTCCACGGCGGTCTCGTAGAGACCTACGAGGCTGCCGAGCGGGCCACTGATGAGGTGGAGCTCGTCCTGGATCACCAGGTCTGGAGGCCGCAACGGCTCGCATGGCACGACCGTCGCCGGAGCAAGCGCCCCCCGGGCCGGATGCTGGCCAGGATGCTGCTCGCCGGCCGTGAGATAGCCGTGGCGCTCGCAGCGTCGTGAGACCTGCCCGAAAAGAGCCTGCGTCCGTCCCTCCCACGGCATCCGCGCAAGCTTGTCGACGGTTGCGATCACGAGCGCCGGCAGCAGGCGATAAACCTCCTCGTCGACGACCACGACCGGGAACCCCTCGCCTGGACTGTTCCGCGGCGTGAACGCGCACTGCCCCGTGGTGTCCGAGCACGTGAGGAGCGTCCGCCCGTGGGCAGCGTCCACCTCGACATCACGTCCACCGTTCAGCTCCGAGCCGCACCAGGGGCAGCGCGCGAGCTGCATCGGCGAGGAGCCACGACCGACGCCGCCGCGCTGCCGGGCCGCCTTGACCCAGCGATCAGCTTCATCGGTGGAGTTCGGAGTCGAGGCGCGGCCCACCCAGAGGCCAATGCGCATCGGCGTCGCGCCCCAGCGGCGCTCGGGCTCGGTGGAACCCTTGCCATAGAGCTGCCGGCGGCGCAGCTCGCACGCACACAAGAGCGCGGCGGCGCGCTGGAATTGCTGCAGCGTCAGCAGCCGCAGCGTGTACCGCATGAGGACCGCGACACCCTCGCGCCCGTCTCGGCCCGCGACAACCCCCTGAAGGCGGCGGATGGCGATAGCAAAGGCGGTGAGCCCGAGGTACGCCTCGGTCTTGCCACCGCCCGTCGGAAAGAACAGCAGGTCGACTAGGCCCTCGCTTGCGCGCTCAGGGTGACGAGGATCGGCGAGCGCGGGCAGGTTGAGTAGCACGAACGCAAGCTGGAACGGGCGCCACGAGCGGTTGCCGGGTACGTCGGCGACATCGAGCGCCTCGTGGAGCTTGAGTGCGGGGTCGCGCCGGCGCACCTCGGAAGCGATCGTGTGCACGCGTTGCTGCCACATCGCGTGGTTGGCGAAGCGAAACGCGTCCGCCACATCTGTGTCCCGGAGAGCATCGATACCCGCATGCATACGCCGCGCAGCAGCCTGCGCAGTGTCGAGATGGCGGCGTGCGGTGTCCGCGTGCAGCTCAAGATCCTCACCAGGTGTGTCAATGCGGTGGGCCTGGAGATCGATCCAGCGCCGATATGCCTCAACGAGCGGCGTCAGAAGGGCCAGCAGCTCGGCGTCACCCGCCTCGCTGAGCGTCTGCATGTCCAGTGCTGTGAGCGCTTCCGTAAACGGCTCGCGAATTACTGCGTCCTCGAAGTCGTCGAGGCCTGGCGCTTCGGTTCTCGGCACGTCCTCGACTGGCATCGCCGCCGTCTCCAGCCGAATGCCCCGATCGGGCGCCGAGGGCGCTGGGGTAGCCTGCACCGCGACGCCGTGGCCAACTGCCAGCTCGACGCTTGTGCGGTAGAGCATCTCGAGGCCCGCAAGCTCTGGGCGGTCGACCTCTGGCGCAAGCGCCACTGCATCGAGCCGGCGCCGGACGAACACCGGCCCGCGATCGGGCGCGCTAACCATCATCGATGCCTGGCACAGCCAGCGGGCGACAGACCGGCCGGAATCCGCCCGTTGCTCGTTGACGAGAAACAGAGACACCAGACGCTGGCCATCGCGCTCCCGCACGAGACCGCGCACCATGACCTCAGGCTCGTCCACGTCCGGGACGAAAGGTGCGATTGCTGCCGGGCCCGAGAGGGCGATCGTCTGTGGTCCGCCGCATTGGCGACGTCGCCAGACACGAGCGGGCAGGCCGTTTGCGTCGAGCTTCTCGTCGCTTGTCGCCCGCGAGTACGCGCCCCACGTTGCCTCCACGACAAGCGCGTCGCAGTCGGAGTCGATGCAGAACGTCAGCCCGAACGTCGACGGAACGAGCTGATCGATGGCGGGCGGGCGATCTTCAGGTGTCCCCTCCCATCCCGAGTCTGAGGCAACGCTGCTGTTGGCGAGCGGATCCTCCGGTTGCGCGTCGGCCTGGATAGGGTCGGCCTCCTCCTCGTCGGCCGATGTATCCGCGGCTGGCGCGTTGAAGCCGAAGCGTGGGGCGAGCAACCCGAGCAGGTAACGGTCAACCGGCGCATCGAACAGCTCCTCTTCCGGGCCTCCGAGCGGCCCGATGAGGTCGTCGCGGATGAGCTGCTCGACCTCATCGCGAAGCTCACGCCCGCTCTTGGCGATCAACGGCTCAGACACCGTCGAGCTCCAGGGTCAACGCTCCGAAAGCCGCGCCTTTCCGGGCCGACTTCTTCTTGCCGTGGAGGCCCTGGCGCACCTCCTCGGCGTAGCGCTCGTGGTTAAGCTCAAGCAAGCGATCGAGAACCTCCTGACGCGGGTCCGACGCAAACGTGAACCGCGTACCGAATCGTGTGTCATCGAAAGCGTGACCTAGGTCCAGATCTTCCCAGCCATACGCGTTCCGAACCGCGTTGTCCAACTCGACGTGCAGTTCTCGGAGGTGGGCGATGTCTTCAGCCTGGTCGCCAGGATCGTGGAGGCGACTGTACGTCGTAGTTAGTCCCTCATTGCGATCGAGCATCAGCGCCGCGCGGTGCTCGTGGAGTGCCCCGCCAAGATCAGCGACGACGGGAGTGAGGTTGGGTTGCACGAAGGTCTCAAAGCAGTCAGTCGGCGTGTACCGAATGTCGGTCCTTATCGTCGAGGCGTGTGTGACCGCCCACCACCAGTGGAAGCCGCTCGACAACAAACCGAAGTGGGCGTTGTCGTCGTAGGCAAAGACGGTCGTAGCATCGGAGTACACCATGTTCGCCGGAACAAGCATGGGGATGACGGTCTTTGTATGCCTGGTGATAACTATGCAGCGGTCAAGACGCGCAATCGCGTGATGGAGCCCAGGCCGCGCGTTCCAGAACTTCCACCATTCGTGCACCATGCGCGGGTACTTGGACGCATCCTTCTGCGCCCGCTCTGGACGTACGAGACGGTCAAGACGTTCAAATGGCGCGGCATACTGGCGAGCGCGTTCTTCCGGCCACTCACGGAAGTCGATGACCGAGCGCGATGGCGAGCCATCAGGTCGTTGGTTGAGATCATCTCCGATCAGGTAGGGCCGCACCACATCTGCATTGCGGGGATCCGCTTGGAGCATCGCCTCTGCCTCTTCGGGCGATAGGACGAAGCCCATCCCGAGTACGACGGCGCCTTGGAACGAACGGTCCTGGTTGCCGGCAAGTCGCTCAGGATTGCCTTCTACCCTGCTGCGCACGGCAAGCGACGGGGTGATTCCGCCAACCTCGACGCGGTCGAGGACGTATGTCCCAAACCAGCCGTCGCGCCTCGCCCAAACCGTCGCCGTCTCAAGGTGCGCTCCTCCGGGCCACGGCTCGCTGGCAATCCCACGATAGATCGTCAAGTCGTCGGCGGCGAGCCGATCCAAGCCGACCTCACGCGTATCGCCCTGTGCGATCGTGTTCGTCGCGATGAGCCCGAACGTCCCGTCTGGGCGCAGAAGTTGCGCGGCGCGCAGATAGAAATAGGCGACGAGGTCAGCACCGCCTCGTGCACCCCCAGCGATCCAGGTGACCAAGAAGTCGCGGTACTGCCCGCCCAGTGCGCCGCTGATCTTTCGTCCACCTTGAAATGGTGGGTTACCGACGATCGCGTCGAAGCCGGCGTGCTCGCGCACCTCAGGGAACTCCAGCGCCCAGTGGAACGGGTCACGGTCGGAGAAGTCGACTTCCGCGACCTCGCCTACCGCGCGCCTTCGCTCGGCGAGCCAATCGTCCGCGAGGTCACGCAGCAACGATCGCGCGGCATCTCGATCGAAGGCCCGGGCCTTAGGATCGAGGAGCGTCTGAACGAATGCTGCGGCATGCGTCGCCGCGAACGGGTCCGAATCATCGCGCTGTGCCAAGGCGGCTCCGACGATGAGGTCTCCGAGCAGATGAGCATCCTCCAGCGCCTCATCGGCTCCAGCAAGTAGCTGAGCCTTCCGCACGGCGTCGTTGGGGTCACGCACGACGAACGCCTCCAGCTCGAGCCGCACATCGAGGGCGCGAGCCACAGCGCCTTCGATCTCGTCGATGCCGAGGTTGAGGCTTGCCTGGCGATGCCAGCTAGGGTCGAGGTGCATCACGCGTAGCTGACGAAGGTCCGTGATGCCGAGTAGCGAGTCGCCCAAACGCAACGCGTGGTCGAGGAAAGAGAACGGCCTGTCCTTGGCGAGAGTTAGTAGCCAGAGCGAGAGCTTGGCCATCTCGACGGCCATCGGGCTCCTGTCGACGCCATACAGGCAGCGCTCGGCGACAAGCCGGTGGGCAAGCAACTCACGCTGAAGGGGGTCTGCCGGTAGCGGGTCACGCAGCTCCGCTTGCGCATCAGCGACATCGCTTCCGAGCGGGATGTCTTCTGCCTCCCAGGCCTCCTGTAGCCGTGCGGCGAGATACCGGCAGGCCGCCACCAGAAAAGCGCCTGATCCCATCGCGATGTCAGCGATCTTCAGGTCGAGCAGTTCGGCGGCAGATCTCAATTGCCACGCAGCCTCCTCGCGCTCCTGTGCCGGTCCGGGGGAGTACGCGACCGGATCGAGGGCATACTTCACGACCTCCTCGGCGAGCTGGCGCGGGGTGTAGTAAGTACCGGAGGTGCGGCGGTCGAGCGCTTGGGTCACGAAGAGCGAGCCAGCAAGCAGGACTAGCGGATCGCCCCGCAGGTCGTCGCGCAGCAGTGCGTGGTACGGCGCAACCCGCGCCAACAGTGCCTCCTCGTTGCCGCACGCTGCACGCAACCGGGCACGCCGCTCGTCGGCCAGCTCCGCCGCGAGGTCCTTTGCGATCGCTTTGGTGGAGCGTCCGGTCTCTTCAGCGAGCCGCTCAATGAGCGCGGCGTCGCCAGTGGCCACCCACCTCTCGATCTCACCGAGGGCGAGCTCGGGCTCCTTGCGGCCGCCGAGCGCGAGGGCATGGTCGCTGAGGCGAATGGCAGTGTGGTCGAGCAGTCCCTCGTAGACATGTCCGATCTGCTCGACGTCCAGTGCGCGGTAGGACAGCAGGACGCGCGCACCCTGCTGCTCGAGCGCTTGGAGAGCGTCGAGCAGGTGCAGCATGGTGCGGTCATCGACCGGCAGTGGCTGGGCTGCGGTGTCCTGCCAGCGTGTGCTCGGCGCGCGGCCCTCGAGAAACGGGTAGCGATCAGGATCGAATAGTCCGCTGCCGTAGGCCGGCAACCGCAGCCCGTCGTGCTCGATTCCGCCGTGGACCGCACGGAAGAGCGCAAGGACCCGGTGCCACGCGGCCGTCGAGCGCTCCAGCGGATCCTCGCCGTCACGATCGGCACGCTCTTGAAGCTGTGCTCGCAGCGTGCTGGCGGCAAGCGTCTCCGCATAGCGCGGCTCGTTGATCGGGAGCAGTCGGCGCTCCTCGGCGACGAAGAGGAAGACCAGGCGCATCATCACCGTTACCGCGCCGCGGTAGACCTCGGCGCCCTCGAGAGCGCCGAGCAGTTCCCCATGGCGCTCGCGGTCCTCGCGGTCCAGCGTGGCGATCAGAAGCTCGACCGCGCGGCGGACCTGCGCTCCGAGTTGATCCGCGACCTCCTGCTGACGACCTGCGCTCTCCCCGAGTAGGGCCTCGAGGCTGTCCTCGGCCGGCAGCGCGAAGAACCGTCGCGCGCCGAGCAGCGTCGAGAAAGCCCGCAGGGTGACGGGCTCCTCGAACCAGAGCTCCGCGCGCCAGGTACAGGTGCCGACGGTCTCGCCCGCTCGGGCCCAGACGAGCGTCCAGCGGGCACCGTCGGTGACAAGCGCGAGCTCGATGCCGGTGGCACGCGCAAGCTCGGCGGCTCGATCGATCGGGCTTGCGACCCACGCCTCACCGGGGAGTGGTCGGTCGAGTGTCGTGCCGGTGGGAAGGACATGTACGAGCAGTACGGCGGGTCTGCCCGCACGCGTGTGATCCCGGACGACGAACGTTGGAAGCAATGTCGTCCCGTGCTCGCCGACGCGGTGCGATGGATCTGCCTCGCTGGCGTCTGCGACCGATCCCTCAAGCTCGAGCAACTCGTCGAGGACCCAGCGGATCCAGCGCCACTGGAGCGTCGGATCCTCGCGCCACTCGTCGTAAGTCATGTGTAGCGCGCTCGCTGCTGGTGGCGTCGCCTCGAGGCCCTCCGGTAGCGAGCGCTTGAGCACGGGCACCGTCAGGAACGGGCCACTTGTCTCCACCAGGGAGAGCCACTCCGCATGGCGATCCTCGATCCGTGTCCGGCGTTGCGCCATTTACAGTCGTCCTCCCTCAGGAACCAGCAAAGTGACGGCGGCTGGGAACAGGCGGTGGGCGGGCTGGGCGTACCGGTTTCGGATCGCCTCCTGTTCGATCGTGACTTCCGCGGGAATCCGGTCGAGGCGCTCTCGCAGCGCCTCGATGTCACGGGCGACCTGACGTCGATCACCGGCGTCCAGCTCCAAGCCAGTGATGAGCTGCAACTGATCGCCGTCGTCGCCAAAGGCCTCCCGTCGAATGGTGGTGGCGAGCTCGGTGAGCGTCGCTGCGACGTGCTCTTGCTCGCCGTGAGAGCGCAGCTCGAGTGTCGCGCGCAACTGGCGCGCGCGATCGACTGCCCGGGCCTGCAATGCAGCACGCAGCGCGTCGGTCGCCTCGTCGAGCTGCGGCACGAGACGATCGCGCAGCGTCGGCGGGATGGCAATGTCATGTGAGAGCGCGAGAGCCGCCTCAGTCTGCTCCACGTTCAGCCGCCCGGGCCGGTCGTCACCAAGTCGCACGCCGGCGGCGATGACCTGCTCGTGCAGGCGATGCCCGGTCTGCCCCGTCACCACGAGACGACCATGGGCCACGGCAACGGGCGCCTCGAGTGTCGGGTCCGCGTAGCGCAGGGTGACACGGTGAAGGTAGTGGCCGGCGCCCCAAACCTCGGCGCGCAGGAGCGCAAGCGACAGGCGCACAAGTGGATGGCCCAAGTGTGCCAGGACAATGTCTGTGCGCTCACTAGCGACATCGTGATCGAACGTGATCGGCCGTCGCTCCTCGGGCCGGGCCGGATGCTCCAGTCCGATTGTCGCGCGCGCCCAGCTGCTGGTGAGCGCCGGCACGATCCACGTTTCGGGCTCGGGGCCGGCCTCTAGCGCGGGCTGACGCGCGAGGACGAGTGCGGTCCTCACCAACCTCTCCACGCGCGGTGCGGTTAGGTGCAGCGTCTCGCGGCTGTCGTGCAGCTCATCGCGAAGGGCGGCGAGGCGCTCGCGCATGCGTCGCTCGTGTGCAAGCAGCGCCCTGCTGCGAGTGGTGCTGATCAGCCGCGTCTCGTCCAGTGCGGTGCGGCGCCCGAGCATCGCCTCCTCTATCTGCGCGGCGATGACCGGCCCGGCGCTTCCCAGGTCAAGGCGGATCTGCTCAACCTTGCGCACGACTCGAGCGAGGAAGTCGATGTCTCCCTCAAGTGACCCGCGTCCCTCCGTCTCCCAGCCCGCACTGACGAGGTGATGGACGAGCACCTCGGGCGCGGTCTGGCCGTGGCGGTCGACGCGGCCGTTGCGCTGCTCCATACGGTTCGGGTTCCACGGAATCTCTGCATGTGCAAGCAGATGGCAGTGGCGCTGGAGCGAGATACCCTCGGACGCGGCGTCTGTGGCGAGCAGGACGCGAACCTGATAGTCGCTCGGCGGCTCTTGCCACTGGCTCTTGATGCGCTCGCGGTCACCTTCGGGAGTCGTCCCGTCGAGCAGCTCCACACGCGAGCCTGAGATGCCTCGCGCCGCAAGACGCTCCTGCAGATAGCGCTGGGTTGCGCGGTACTCGGTGAAGATGATCACACGCTCGTCGGTGAATCGTACGGCCGGCTTGACGTGTTCGCAGACCCAGTCGAGCAGCCGCGTTGTCCGTGCATCCTCAGTCACCGCCGCACGTTCCGCCCAAGCGATCATGCGGTCGAGGAGCTCAGTCTCTTGCAAGGACGGCCTACTCGTCTCGGCATCGGCAGCGGCCTCGAGTGCCTCGCGTCCCGACACTCCCACTCCGTCCTCAGCGCTCTCCTCGTCGAGCGAGGTCTCCACGTCGTCGAAGAGCCGCTGCAGGACGGTGGGCGTCGGTGGACTTACCGGCCTCCGCTCACGGCGCAATGTCTCGCGGTGAACCTGCAGGGTCCGCAGAAACGCAGCTGGTGAGGAAAACAAACGCTTCTTCAGGAGCGTGACAACGAAGTCTGCTGCGGAGCTCGCCGAGGCGTTGCCCTGGAGGCGGTGTACGCGAGCCGTGCCGTAGGCCACGAGATCGGCGTGCACGGTACGCTCGGCCTCGGGGTGGTTTACCTCGAGCATCACGACCTTTCGGCGCGAGAAGCGCGGCGTGCCGTCCTCGTACTCGAGGTCCTGCTTGAGTCGGCGGACGGTGACCTCTCGTACCGCGTCGGCGGTAGGCCGTATGCCCCGGGCGAAGCGATGCGGATCAAGCAGCTCGAGCAGGGCAGCAAAGGAGTTGTCATAGCCGTTGTGCGGGGTCGCTGAGAGGAACAGGCGGTGCTCACAGTGCGGCGCGAGCGTGCGGATCGCCTGGGTACGCAATGTGTCCCGTGCCCACCGTCCCCCAGCACCTGCTGGTGCACAGTTGTGGACCTCGTCGACGATCAGAACGTCGTAGCGCCGTGGAATCTCCGGACGCGGCGGAAGCACTTCGCGGAGCAGTCTCATGCCTAGCTCGCCCTTGAGCCAGTCGATGGACACGATCAGTCGGGGGAAGTGCGCGAATGGGTTAGCACCCACGCCGCGTGAACGACGCAGTCGACCCAGCAGCTCACGGTCAACGATCCGGAACTCGAGCCCAAACTTGTCGCGCATCTCGTCGCGCCACTGCAACTGCAATGCCGCCGGGCACACAACGAGCGCTGTCCGTGCCCGATGGCGCAGCAGCAGCTCCTGAACCACAAGTCCCGCCTCGATGGTCTTGCCGAGACCGACGTCGTCGGCAATGAGTAGCGTCGTCCGGGGCGCCCGAAGTGCGCGAACGAGCGGCTCCAGCTGATAGTCCTCGATCGTGATCCCGCTGCGAAACGGCGCCTGCAGCGACCGTTGATCAGCGCTCGTGACCGCACCCCAACGCACTGCGTCTAGAAACGCGTCGAGCTCGGCCGGCTCGTCCAGCGCGTCGGCTGAGATCGACGGAAGCTCAGCTCGTTCGATGAGCGCAGTGCCCGGCTCGATCTCCCAGATGACCTCGAGCTCCTCCCCGGTGGCATCGTCCTCGACAGAAACGAGGGACACCAAATGCTGGACCGGCCGATCGTCAAGTGCCGCCTGAGTGTCACGCAAGACGTTTCCGACGACCCACATGCGCCCACGCACACGGGCGAGCTGGCCTGGGTCGGGCGCGGGCGGCAACAACGCCACCTCGGTATCCGGGCTCGTGACGCTCACGCGACTAACGGTTGACGGACACGGCAGGGCATCGGCGCGACCATATAGGACGCGCCCAATAGAGGCCGAGGGAGCTTGCCGCAGCGTCTCGCCCTGGCGTACGGAGAGCCGAACGCTAATAAAATGCCTGGATCGGCAGATTTGCGACGACAGCAAAGAGATGGAAATAGAAAAGATTTTCTGATATCCTTCTATTCATCATGCC
This sequence comes from uncultured Solirubrobacterales bacterium, assembly GCA_963776985.1. Lineage (GTDB taxonomy): Bacteria > Actinomycetota > Thermoleophilia > Solirubrobacterales > Solirubrobacteraceae > Palsa-744. The sequence continues at coordinate 800,210 of CAVZOV010000004.1, read as the reverse complement.
CGCAAACGAGACCATCCAAGAAATCGATCTCATCGACGGGGCTGTTGCGCGGCTGCGCGAGATGCTGCCGCAAAGCTGGACGGTAGAGCGATCGAGTAGGGCTGAGGTGAGCGCCGACTCGGGACAGGCCCGCACGCCGACGGACGGCGCGATAGACCTCCGTGACCCGAGGGGGACCTATGTGACGCTTGCGGTTGAGGCGAAGCGATCGTTCGATCCTCGCGCTGTCGGACAGCTATCGGGCGGGCTGTCGAGCGTGATCCGCTCGATTGCCGGCCACATCCCCCTTCTCGTGGTCGCTCCATGGATCAGCTCGCGAACTCAGGAGCTGCTCACCAGGGACGGCATCAACTTCATCGACCTCACCGGTAACGCGCGAATCAAGCTCGAGAATCCCGCGCTCTACATAAGCGCTGTAGGAGCCGCCAGGAACCCCCAACCCATGCCTCGCGGCCAGGCGAGGGTCCGCGGGCCAAAGGCCGCACGGCTGATCCGTCTGCTCATCGACGTCAGACCGCCCTATGGAGTCAGCGAGATTGCAGAGGTCACCCGCCTGACGCAGGGCTACGTCTCGCGGCTGCTCGACGCGCTAGACCGGGACGCGCTTGTCGAGCGCACCCGTCGAGGACGGGTACAGGACGCCGATATGCCCGGGCTGCTGCGGCGGTGGGCGGAGTCATACGACGTGCTCAAGAGCAACGATGCGTCCACCTTCCTCGCGCCGCGCGGGGCAAGCGATGCGCTCTCGCAGGTCGCCGAGCTGTCCGGGCCGTCGGTGGCGGTCACCGGCTCGTTCGCCGCCGTGCGTCTTGCGCCCGTCGCCGCGCCGGCCTTGCTCATTGCGTACTGTAACGAGATCGAGGCGCTGACCAAGACGCTCGGGTTGCTTCCGGCCGACGAGGGAGCCAACGTCGTCCTACTCCGCGCGTTCGATCCGGTCGCGTGGGAGCGGGGAACAGAAGATGCGGGCCTTCGCTACGTCGCGCCCTCTCAAGCCGCCGTCGACTGCCTGACGGGCACCGGCAGAATGCCAGCCGAAGGCGAAGCGCTCATCGCGTGGATGGCGGAGAACGAGCCGCGCTGGCGGCTGCCCTCGATCGCCGATCTGCACTTCTCTCAGGCGGACGCGTGACCGGCAGAAGCGATGTCTGGCGACATCAGGACCTCGACCCGCGATACATAGCTGCGCGGCGGGTCCTACTTGACGCGCTGACCGTGCTCGCACCCCACGGCGACGCCATCATCCTGGCCGGTGCTCAGGCCGTCTACCTCCACACTGGCGCCGCCGACCTGGCCATCGCCCCGTACACCACGGACGGTGATCTCGTGCTGGACCCGCTTCTCCTCGGAGAGGCTCCGGAGCTCGAAGCCGGGATGTCTGCCGCAGGGTTCCATCTTCAGTTGCAGCCCGGCGGTCACGTCGAGCCGGGCATCTGGCTGGCAAGCGCGTCCGCTGCCGGCGAGGAGTTCCTGGTTCCGGTCGATCTCATCGTCCCCGAGGGGGCCGCGTCAGGCACCGGCAAACGCGCCGCACGCCTGGGCGGCCACGGCGCTCGTGCTGCTCGGCGCGCGGTCGGACTCGAGGCAGCATTGGTCGACAACAGCACGATGACCATCGCGGCGCTGGACCCAGCAGATGAGCGCTCGCTACAAGCGAGGGTCGCCGGCCCCGCCGCGCTGCTCGTCGCAAAGGCCCACAAGCTCCACGATCGCGTCGCAAGCGGTCACGCCGCCCGTCTCGACGACAAGGACGCCTCCGATGTCGTGCGACTCATGCAGACGACGAGGCCGGACGAGATCGCAGTCACGCTCAGCGCCCTCGCCCAGGATGCGATCGCCGGGCCTCCGACGACCGCGGCGCTCACCTACATTGAGGAGCTGTTCGGCAGACGTGGACGCCCCGGCATCGAGATGGCCTCAAGAGCATTGCGAACCGCGATCCCCGAGGATCGGGTGCAGGCGATCTGCGTCGCATACGTCACCGCTCTGCACCCGACGGCGCTCTGAGTCAGCTGAGCTGGGCCGTGCCGTCGGCTCTCATTGAAACGCCAAGCATGTCGCCGGGGTGCAGAAGTTCAAGCGCGGCGGTCCGGCCGATACGGATGACGCCGGAGCGCTCCTTCTCGCCGTAGCGCGGGTCCCACCGGCCGGTGAGTTCGCGACCGCCCAATAGCACGGGGATGTCCTGACGCTCCTGCGGAAGGATGGTCTTCGTCGCGCCGATGGGGATGCGTACCTGCCCCGCCTTTATGTCACTCTCGGTCACGCGCTGAGAACGGAAATGTGAGGTTGTGGGCGACTTGCCCGTTCGGGCTGGGAACGCGGTCGAAGGTTTGGACCCTGTCACCTTCGTTGTCTTTGGTACGGCTCCCGTCGACCTTGCAGCCTCGCTGGTCGCTCCTCGGATGCCGTGGCGCTTGCGCTGCCAGTCGCCATCGCGCAGGTTCGCAAATGGCATCACCGGATCGCCGGTGGGCAGCGCGGCGCGGGTCGTGTGCGAGACGCCAGCAGCAAACGCTCGCAGCATCTGCTCCTCAGCGCCCTTGAAGTCGTCGGTCGGGGCGTAGTGGATGTGCAACTCGCCGAGGACTGACAGTGTCTTTAGCCACCAGCCGCCCTTGTGAGGTTTCGCAGCCCCTATTCGCGTCTTGTAGTACTGGCGTACTCGGGTGCGGAGCGGCTGTCCGGCCAGACCAATGTAGAGCACGCACTCATCCGGCAGCCAGTAAGAGCCGATGCGCTTTGCGACCTGCGCGCGTGTCGGGCGCTCACCGTCGAGTGTCAAGGCCGGACACGAGATCAGCAGCTCGTCCAGTGCTGCGTCGCTCAAAGGACAGTCGGTCAGCGCGTCGGCGACGTGGCCGGTCGTGGTGAGCGATACGAGGTATACGCCGGTTCGCGTCTCGGGAACTCGCGCTCCCCAACCGACGCAGCCGCCCGACTCAAGGCCCGCTACGGCGAGCAGGCTGGCGACGGTCGAGGGCACGTGCGCATCCTAGATCGCAGTCGGACTCCAACGATGGGTCTCTCGGTCGGTGTGAGAGACCCCCTCCGTCGTCGGCTGGCTTGACGACTCCCTGTGCAGCCTCGAGAGCCCGAACTTGGACTGGCCTCGGCAGTGCGTCTACTTCGTGGGGTCTGAGCGGTCGCGGTAGCCATCGTGGTCGGCTGCCACCTGCTGCTCGTGCCAACGACGGTCGCTGCGAGCGCGGCCACGATGGCGCTCGGCCTGATGCTTGTGCGGCTTGCACAGCAGACATCCGGCGCGCGTACTCTTAGGACCGCTGCGACGGTGGTGTGCCATCCGAAGGATGGTTGCATGACTCGCCACGAATCGGTGTTCCCCGCACTCTCCCAGGTTCCATTCAAGGTTCCGTTTTGAGCAAATCCGACCCCACCGAACCCGAGCTAACCCCAGCAAACACGGGTCATCTGGCCCCACCTGACCACCCTTGGGCGACCTCATAACCCGAAGGTCGCAGGTTCGAATCCTGCCCCCGCTACAAGAGAAACCCGCTGGAAACGGCGGGTTTTTTGTAGGCGTTCAGTCCTTTGGGCTTTACATAACAAGGTTTGGTTGGCTGGGCGGCGAACGTGGTTGGTGTGGAGCGGTCTGAGGCTGAGGCGGTTTATGACTCGGGGCGTGAGGCGTGTGTGGAGTTCTTGATGCGGTTGGAGCAACGGTTGCGCGCGGTCGAGCAGAAGGTGGCTCCCACTTCGCGTAATAGCTCCTCGCCACCGTCGGCTGATGCTCCGAAGACTCGTCAGCAGCGTCGGGCGGAGGCGCGGGAGAAAGCTAAGGATTTGGCTCGCGAGGACGCCAAGCAGCGTAAGGCGGGCGGTCAGCCCGGTCATCCGGGCGTGGGGCGAGAGCTGCTGTCTGAGGACCAGATGAGTGAGATCGTTGATCATTACCCCGAGGAGTGCTCCGGGTGCGGGCGGGAGTTCACCGATGCTGAGAAGGTCCCGCGTCATGGGCCCGGCCGCCATCAGGTTGCCGAGCTGCCACCAACGACGGTTGTGTATGTCGAGCATCGCACCCATCGGTTGCGGTGCTCGGGATGCGCTAAGCGGACTCGCGCAGTTCTCGGGACGATTGGCGAGTCGGCGTTCGGGCCGTGGTTGCAGGCGGCGGTGGTGGCGTTGACGGCGCGTAACCGGATCTCGCGGCGGGACATGAGCGAGCTTGCCTGGGAGCTGTTCGGGGTGCGGGTCTCGGTCGGCGCGATCGATCAGATCTGTCAGCGCACCTCAGGGCTGCTCGCCGGCCCGCACGAGCGTCTCACGAGCCAGGTGCTGGGCTCTGGCGCGGTAAACGTCGATGAGACCGGCTGGTTCCTTGCCGGAGATAACCGCACGATGTGGACTGCTACGACTGCGCAGGCGGCGATCTTCCGGATCGTTGAGGATCGCCACCGCGACCGGCTCGAAGCGCTGCTCGGCAACGATTTTCACGGGATCGTGACCTCGGACCGGTGGTGGGCGTACGACCTCCTGAACCCCGAGCAGCGACAAGCCTGTTGGAGTCACCTGCAACGGGACTTCCGGTTCCACAGCGAAGGGTTGGCCGCCCAGCAGCAGTTCGGAGAAGCCGGCCTCGCGCTCACCCGCCGACTGTTTGAGGTCTGGCACGCGTTCGCCGAGCACCGAGATTGCCGTTGGCTGACACGCGAGATGAAACCGGTCATGGCCGATCTCCGCAAGCTGCTCGAGCATGCCGCCAACGGCAGCAAACGCCACCGCCTGCACCGCCGATTCGCGAACAACCTTCTGAAGATTTGGCCCGCGCTCTGGACGTTCGTGACGATCGACGGCGTCACCCCGACGAACAACGCTGCCGAGCGCGCGCTCCGCGGACCGGTGATCCACCGCAAGCTCTCCCACGGCAACCAATCCGATGACGGCGAGCGATTCACCGAACGGTCCCTCTCCGCCTCAGTGACCTGCCGCCTCCAACACCGCTCCCTGCTCGCCTACCTCCGCGAACTACTCACCGCCCACCAACACGGCGGTGCCCTCCCCGCCCTCCTCTGACCCGCAGCCCCCGGGAACCCAAAGGACTGAACGGCTACGGTGTTTTCTTTGCTCGGAGTCGGGGCTTGACGGTCAAGGTGTTTCCGGGTCAAGCTCTGGGTCAAGGTTTTGCAGACTTCGAGAACGCGAGTGCAGGGCCGTCGGATCACCAATCTGGGAGCTCGGTGGGAGAGCGAGCATGGAATATGCGTGTCCCCAGCTACGTTCCGTGTGATCCTCGGCAGGCATCCCTGTCGAACAGGATGCGCCACTTTCAAGCGGGACCGGTTAGGCTCCGGCGAACGTGTCGAAACGCAGCCTGATGCTCGTCAACAGCCTCTTCCGCTTGAGCTACGGACTGGGGGCACTGTTCGTTCCGCTGAAGATGGCCGAGCTGAGGCTGGCGGCGGATACCGCCGAGCATCCAGAGGCTCGACTGTTCGTTCGCGGGTTCGGCGCGCACCAGATAGCCGTAGCCGTGGTCGGTTTTGCCAGTCGACGCTGGCGGCGCCTCGAGCGGCCGGCTGCGGTTGCCGCTATCGCGATCGACGCGTCTGACATGCTCTCCGCGCTGGTCGAGGCACGTGGCCGAGGACAAGTGGACGACGACCTATCCGGGGGTCTGGTGTTCTCGGCAGCGGGTGTGGCTACCGTTGCGGCCGCTCTACGGACGCCAACGCCGCGATGAACGACTCCCGGACCTCCGGGTCGCAGCGCTTGATCTCAAGCGCGCGCTTCTCGGCGTCGGGATCTTCACCGACTCGGTAGTTGCGCCGGGGACACTGCTCGGGCGTGCGCTCGTCGGCCGCGGCGCGCGGGGCCACGAAGGAGTCTCGTAGCGGTATCCGGCGACGCTGCTCGACGTCTGCGCGCGAGAGTTCATTTGGTCGCTGCTGTTCATCCGGCGCATGCGCCGGATGGGGGGTCGCACATGTGCGACCCCCTCCGGGCCTTGCATGCAAGGCCCGGCCGGACGGTGCATGCACCGTCCGGGAGAGGGCCGCATGCGGCCCTCTCATCCCCAAGAGAAGGTGCGAGAGCGCTCGGCACGGCCTCAGCGTCTAACCAGATGCCTCTTGAACGGACACAGCGCTGCCAAGATCGTCGGAGCGCCCGGCTTGGAGATGCTCCCATTGGGCGATGGGACGTCCGTTCGTACGGTAGTTGTAGTGGTCGCGTCGCGGCCAGCCAGCCGGCGAGTCCTCCCAAGCCTCTTGCCTGCCATAGACCGTCAGGTCCATCAGCGCGTAGCTGTAGTCCATCGCCTCCGCGCCGCGGCCATTGGTCCAGTAGGTCTCGAACACCCGGTCGCCGTCACGCAGATAGCACACCAGGTGAAACATGCCGACCTTGCGCCCGGTCAGCAGCGCGTCGAGCGACTGCTCCGCTGAGTACCACGGCATGGTCCATCCCATGAAGTCGCGGTAGAGCACGCTCTCCTCGTACGGACCCTGGCAGAAGGTGGCGTAGGTGACGTCGCGGTCGTGCAGGTAGCACAGCTCGCCGATATGCGAGGTGTAGCGCGTGCATCCCTCGCATTGGTCGGCGGCGGGCTTGCCCCTGTACCACATGAAGTAGTAGGCGACGAGCTGCCGGCGGCCCTCGAACGTGTCGAGCAGGGTGGTTGACCCATGCACGCCGATCAAAGCGGTGCTCGGGTCCACCTCGACGATCGGCAGCTTGCGACGGGCAGCGGCGATCGCGTCACCCGCGCGCGTGTGCTCCTTCTCCCGGATCCGCAGCTCCTCCAGCTCGGTCTGCCAAGTGCCGCGGTCGACGATCGGCGGCAGTTGGGGTGCGGCCCCGCCGGAGGCTTCGCTCGGATTCCTCGACTTGTCTTGCATGTTGTCTCCTTCTCTTGTGTGCTCGATACCTACCTCGACCTCACCGAGGATCCCCGCGGGGATCGGCAGCGAGATCGTCTTCGAGATTACGCGCGTGGGAGACAGGTTCTGAGTTCAGCGCCGCCGAAGCTGTGGCAGCCCCAGCGGCCCCGGCGGCTCGTCCTGCCCCGGCTTGGCGAGCTCGGCTGGGTCGACCGCGAGGAACGCGAAGATCATGCACACAAACAGGCAGGCGACCCCCACGCCGTGTGCCCAGGGAGCTTCGGCCGCGGTCAGGAACCCGAGCCCGCCGAGCAGGCCGGCGATCGAGATGCGCGCGTACAGGGCGTGCGCGGAGGGGCCGATCGCGGGCGGGTGCGAGTGTCGGGGTGGGGTTCCATCGTCAGCGGATGGGTCGAGCTGTCCACGCAGCAACAGGCCGAAGAGCAGGGCGAGCGAGGGGAAGAGGATCACGGCGCCCATTGCGATCGCCGCGAGCAGCACGATCAGCGTTTCGCTCGGCGCGGCCGCCTGCCCGATGGTCAGGTGCGCCAGCAGGACTGGCTGCTGCGCGAGCGCCCAGCCGGCGATCACGCCGATGACGGCCAGCGCCGCGGAGATGCGTGCGAGCGCGAAGCGGCGTGCGCTCACCAGCGCCAGCGTTGCGATGCCCGCGATCACTGAGATCGTGAGCCCGGCGAGGCCGGGGCCGCCCACGAGGCGTTCGAACACCCGGTGTGCTTGTGCGCTCAGCACGGGCAGGGTTGCGATCGCCACCGCCCCGGCGATCACGCCCACAATCAGCGCACGAGTCCGGAACCGCTGTGTCATCTCATGGTCGCCGTGACGGTCGGCGTCCGCTGCGAGGTAGACGGCGGCCATGTAGGCGCAGAAGAGGACCGCGAGCACGCCGATCGCGATCGAGATCGGGTTCAGCCAGCTGGAGAGGAGGTGTCCGCTCGCGTTGCCGACTGGCACTCTTTCGGAGGCGATCGCGCCCACCATCGCTCCCAGCGCGAAGGGCGTGAGGATCGAGGAGAGCGAGAAGATCGTGTCGATCAGGCCAAGCTCCGAGGGCTGCGAGGTGCCGGCGCGCAGCGCGTAGGCGACACCGCGAAACACGACGCCGAGCCCCGCGATAAACAGCGGCACCGCCAGTGTCGAGGCGATCGCACCGAACGCGATCGGGTAGCCGGTCCAGGTCACGGTCAGCACGAAGATCAGCCACACGTGGTTGGCCTCCCACACCGGTCCCATCGAGTGGTGGGCGTGCTCGCGAATCCGCTCGTTGCGTTGCCGCGCCCGCTGTGAGTGTTCCGGCAGCAGAATCGTGGTCAGCTGCCAGAACCCGGCGCCGAAGTCGGCGCCGCCAAGCACGGCGTAGAGCGCGAGGCTAACCAACACGCAGACCATCGGGAGGTCGTAGAAGTGCATCTCCGATCGCGCTCCCTCTAGGCTCCCGTCGGCTGGGCGCCGATCGCGCTTTTGCCGGCGGGCACGGTCTCGTCTTCGCCGCCGTTCAGGGGCGCCCGCGCGAGGCGGCGCAGCACCCACACCACGGCGCAGGCGACGAGCAGATAGGCAGCCGCGAGCACGCTGTAGCCGACCGGCACTCCGCGTGCGCGGGTGACCGCTTCGGCGGTGGTCATCACCCGGTACACAACCCAGGGCTGGCGGCCGATCTCGGTCACCATCCAGCCGGCGATCAACGCGAGGACCGACGCCGGTCCGGCAACGGCCACTAGCAGATAGAACCACGGCTGCGTGGGCATGATCCGCGGCCGCCAGCTAAAGATCAGGAACAGCACGCCCAGCGCCGCCAGCCCGGTCCCGATCGCGACCATCAACTGGAAGGAGACCCGCTCGATGTTCACCGGCGGGCGCTGTGAGATCGGCACCGCGTTCAGTCCCTGGACCTTCGCGCTCGGGTTGTGAAAGGCGAGTATCGAGAGTATGTCCGGGATGCCGATGCCGAACTTGACCTGGCCACCCACGTACCAGCCGAGCAGGTGCTCAGAGGCCCCGCGGGTGGTTCTCGCCAGGCCCTCCATCGCCGCCAGCTTGGTGGGCTGCTCCGTCGCCACGTCGCGCGCGGACCAGTCGCCGATCAGGATCTGGACCGGCGAGACGACCGCCGCGATCGTGAGCGGGATGGCGCAGGCAGTGCGCTCGTAGCGGCCCCAGCTTCCACGCAGGCGCCCGATCGCATACGGGGTGGCCAGCAGGAAGCCAGCCACGATGTACGCGGCAAGGTACATGTGGATGAACTCGTTCCACAGGAAGCTGTTGCCGAACAGGGCCGCGAGCGGGTGCACGTCGACCACACGGCCGCGCACGAGCTTGAAGCCGGATGGGTGCTGCATCCAGGCGTTCACCGCGATCACCATCAGCGACCCGGTGACTCCGGCGATCACGATCGGGATGCCGCTGAGCAGGTGCGCCCGCGGGGAGAGGCGCTTCCAGCCGTAGACGTAGATCCCGATGAAGATCGCCTCCAGGAAGAACGAGAACCCCTCGATCGCGAAGCCGAGGCCGAACACCCCGCCGAAGGTCGACATGAAGCCCGGCCACAGCATCCCCATCTCGAAGCTGAGGATCGTGCCCGTGATCACCCCGACCGCGAACAGGGCCGCCATGATCCGCGTCCAGCGCTGCGCGATCGTGCGGTAGACCTCCTCGCCGCTGCGCAGATGTAGCCACTCGACGAACACGATCATGCTCGGCAGCGCCATCCCGAAGCAGACCAGCGGGATGTGCACCGTAAACGACAGCGCCTGCATCTGGGCGGCCTGGTCGAGGTACGCTTGCTGTGCGCTGGCGATCAGCCACATCGCTGATCAACCTATCCCTCCCCCGAAGTCGCCGGTAGTGCTCAGATCGTCGCGATAGCGATAACTCCAGGTTATGACTGAAGAGGCGAGATGGTCGATCAGCGATCGCACCTCGGGACCCAGCGCCTCCCGCGCGCTCCAGAGCATCACGAAGCGCCGCCGAAAGCGCAACCCCTGCACCCGCCGCGCGACCATGTGCTCGTCGTGCGGCGGGATCGCAAGCCCTGAGATCAGTACCGGCGCGCCGTCCGTGATCGCCGCGGCGATCGCCGCGCCCGTCGATCCGACCTCGGTCAGCGGTGCCGCCAGGCGCAGATCGTGCTCGCGCAGCACTGCGTCCACGACACGGCGTGTGTTGGCGGCGGGATCGCGCATCACCATCGGCGTGCGGACGAACTCCTGCAGCGGGATCGTCCGCCTCGCCGCCCACGGATGGGCGGGAGAGACCGCGACCACGACCTCGTCCTCGCACAGGTCTCGCCACTGCAGCCGAGCATCGGGCACGGTCTCGGGCGCGGCCGCCGCGACGCCGAAGTCCGCGCGTCCCTCGCTCACCAGATCGTGCACGACCGTCGAGTTGGCGGCCAGCAGCTCGAGCGCCAGCGGTCGTCCGCGCCGCGCCTGATACTCCGAGAGTAGTCGCGGCAGCAGGCACTCGGCGATCGTGTGTCCCGCCGCGAGCCGGATCGGCGCGTCCTCGCGGCGCAGGCCCTGCAGGATCTCCTCGACGCGCTCGGCCTGTGTCAGCAGCGGTCGTGCCTCGGCGTACAACCGCTCGCCCGCGGGCGTCGGACGCACACCGCGGGGAGAGCGCACAAGTAGCGTTGTGCCCGCGAGCAGCTCCAGCGCCCGCATCCGCTTCGACAGGGCCGGCTGGGTCACGCGCATCAGCCGCGCGGCCCGCCCAAGGCTGCCCAGCTCCACCGCCACGCAGAACGCGCGCAACTCCGCGAGATCGACTCTGCGCAGCAGATCAGGCATAAGTTGATCTTATGACCAGACGCAAGTGTCCGCTTGGACTATGTGGCAAGCATCGCTGGTCTGGATTCAGGGTGTTGGGACGCGTGTATATTCTGGCGCGTGCCTGCTTATCGTGCTCGTCCGCACCTCGCGTTTCGGCTGGCTATTTGCGTCATCTTCGCGGTTGCGTTTGTCGCGGTTGTAGGTATCGGGGGCGTCTTGGAGCTGGCACCGGCGGTGTTGCTGGTGTTGCCGTTGCTGTTTGGGCATTATCCGGGTGAGCGAGTCATCCATCGTTTGGTCGGTCGAGTCGCGCCTGTACGTATCGCTCGCTCGGTCGTCCTTCCTCGTGCGCCGCGTTTGCTTGGCGCTCGCGTTGCCGCGCTTGCTGTGCCCGGTGCGGGTCGGGCGCCTCCGGCTGCTGTCCTGATCTGAGGGCCTGCGGTTGGCGTGTATGCCGACCGAGTGTGGCTTGAGGTTCAGGGATCGCGCCTCGGCGCTGTTGAACCAACGCTGAGGCAGCGCTGCGCAAGACCGCGCCCATGCGGGCACTTCCCCGCGTTCGCGGAGTGTTTCGCGTACGTGAACAGCCAAGGAGGACATGACGATGATTGCAACAGTCAGTAGGTGTGGCAGGCGCACGCTTGTGCCGGTGGCCGGATTGCTTGCCGCCGCGCTGCGGTTCGCCAATGTCGCTGCCGCAGAAAAGTCCGGGGGCATGACGATGAGCGGCGGCTCATCCATAGCTCACACCACCAGTACCAGCTCGACGATGCCAGCATCCACCTCGGGTGCGTCGAGCATGGCGCACATGGGCTCAACGGCCGCGTCGCATACGAGTGGGATGCACTCGATGTCGATGGGGAGCATGTCGATGAGCGCGGGTGCTCACACGACCAACATCCTGCCGAACTGGCTAGCGGTGATCTGGATGCTTGTGTTCTTCGTGATCATCGCGATCCACGGACGGCACGTGCTCGAAAGCGACGGGCAGCGTCGGTACTGGCATTCAGGCCACGTGCTGATGGCGGTGGGCATGGCGGTCATGTATGCGCCGGCGTCTGTCGATCACTTCAATATTCCGACAGGGTTTTGGTCGCTGGCGTTCGCTAACGTCGCGATCGCGATCATCCTGTGGGTAATGGTTCAAGCGTTCGCTGGGCGCGGGACGAACCTGTTGTGGCTTTTGATGGCGTTTGATCTCGGTGCGATGGCCTACATGTGGTCGTCGAGCGGTTTTCAGGCGCCGATCACGTGGCTGCTCGTTGCCTATTTCGTGTGGCAAGCCGTCCTGTGGGGTACTGACCGGATGCGCAACCTTGACGAGCGGACGATCTTTGGTGGAGCTGTCACGGTGACGCCCGAGGGTGCGTTGGCGGCGAGTGTCGCTGAGCCGCTGATTTGTTACAAGGATCTGCGGGTCTCGATGGCCGCGATGACGCTCGGCATGGCTTACATGTTCGCCGCGATGCAACTGGTGATGTCATGACAAACGACCACGCAAACACCATCACCGCCCCGACCGTGAACACTCGCGTCAGCGGTCGCCCGCTCATCACCACGCGTGGTATCCAGATCGCGCTCGGTGTGATCTGGTTGCTGGTCGGGTTGCTGCAGTTCCAGAGCTTCATGTACACGCACGGCCTCATCACCGAAGTGTTTGGGCCTGCGGCAGAAAAACAATGGTCGATCGTGGGTGACCCGATGAAAACGATCAACACTTTCTACGGGCACGACCTGACGTTGTGGAATACGCTCGCCGCGGAGATCCAGTGTGCGATCGGGCTCGGGTTGATCCTCAGCAAGAAGACCGTGAAGGCCGCGTTGGTTCTCTCGTTCCTGTGGGCACCGGCGGTCTGGTGGTTCGGCGAGGGCTTCGGCGGGTTGACCTCGAACACGTTGCCCTCGCCGTTGATGGGCGCGCCCGGCGCGGTGATCCTCTACGCGATCGTCGGCCTGCTCGTATGGCCCACCAGCAAGCAGGAGGGCCGCTCACCAGCGGACATGGGACCGCTCAGCGATAAGGGCGGACTGTGGGCGTGGTCGGGGCTGTGGGCGCTCTCGGGCGGCCTGTGGCTTGCGAACGTCAACCGGGCAAGCGGCGCGACGCACGAAATGATCAAGGGCATGGCCGAAGCCTCACCGCACTGGCTCGCCAAAATTCAGAACTCGATCGGCAACCACGCCGCCGGTCACGGCAGCACGATCGCGGTCGTGCTCGCGATCATCTCACTCCTGGTCGCACTCGGTGTGTGGTGGGCGCCGCTACGCTGGTCCGCGCTTACTGTTGGGATCGTCGTCTCGCTCGCCTACTGGGTATTCGGACAAAGCCTCGGGGGACCGTTCTGGGCTGGCAACGCGACCGATGTGAACGCGGGACCGTTGTTCGTCCTGCTCGCGTTCGCGCTGTTCCCGGTCGCGCAGGTCGCGACCTCCAGTCAGCGCGCGCGATCCACACAGATAGTGCCCGAGGAAACACCACAAGTCGGGGCGCCAGGGGTAAGCGCAGCCTGAGCCCAATGAAGCATCCGAGAAGATCGGGATCGCTCATGGACGCTCGGCGAGGTCGTGTACGGCCGCTACTACAGCGGCTCACACGACCTCGCCGACGACGTGATTCAGTGCATGTCACCAGACTCTCCACGGCGATCGGGCTGAGTGCGCTGCTCTGTCTCATTTGCGGATGCGCCAATACGCAAGACCACACGAAACCAACCACATCGCCCAATACCAGCACTTCCCCTGTGGTGCTCGGGCGAAAGCTCTACGAAGACGATGGCTGCGCCGACTGTCACTCGCTGAACGGCACACGCATGACCGGCCCATCATGGAAGGGGCTGGCCGGCAGCCAAGTGAAACTGAGCGACGGACGAACCATCACCGCCGATAACGCCTACCTGACCAGACACATCATCGAACCCAACGCGCTCACCGTCCAGGGATACCCCGGCGAAGTCATGGCCGAGGCGATCGAAGGGCTCAACCTCAAGAGCAAACCATCCGACGTCAGAGCGCTCGTCGCGTTCATCGACTCACTCAGATAGCACCGACGTTAGTATCAGCCTGCCCGCCGCGTCGCAACCAGTTCCGGGACGACGGTCAGTCGCCACTGACCCGCCCGGTAGAGGACATGTTCTGGTGTTGAGCCGTCGTAGACGAGCGCTTCTCCTTTTGAGACGATGATCTTGGTTTGAGGCTTGATCTTTGAGAGCCGGACCTTTTCGGCCCATCGTTCTAGCGTTGACATTGCGCTTGAGGTCGCGCAGTCGTGGTTTGCTCGCTCGACCGTGGCACGCAGGGGTTCATCCATATAGGAGTCGCAGATGTCGGTGAAGTCGCCGGCGCTGTCGTCGATCCCGATCGATCTGTACATGTCCCGCACCCCACTAACCGTCTTGGGCGAGTTCACCTGACTGCACCCAGCCAGCAGAGCCGCAGAGCACAGGGCCAATGCTCCTAGACACGACGCACGTGAGATCACGGCCGTGCCACATCGCCAGGGTGGCTCATGCTCATATCGCTCACGCTGCCCATGACCGCGCGAATCTACCACACGCCAATCGTGGTTAAACAGCTATGCCGATCCTGTGCCACGGGCGTGTCGCGCGTCCTACCAATCCGCCGCGGCAAACCCATCAGTGGGCTATGACCGTAACGGTGCCGAGGCCTCCGCGAGCCGAGTCAGGCGTCTGTCCGGTGGTGTAATCCGATATCCTCCATAAAAACCGACGAGTCGGTTTGGAGCCTGCGAGAAAGGAGATCGGTAGTGCCCAAGATTCGTCCCGAGACCCGTGTTGAGCGTCGGCAGTCGTTGATCGATGCTGCATGGCGGTGCGCTGCGGTGCGTGGTTTCCGCGATCTCACCGTCGATGACGTGTGCGCAGAGGCGGGCATGAGCAAGGGTGCGTTCTATGGCTACTTCACGCAGAAGCGGGATGTGCTGCTCGCGTTGCTGGAGGATGACGCGGCTGCGCTTGACGGCGAGCTGGAGCAGATCACGCAGGGCAATGCTTCGAGCGTGGAGCGGGTGCGGCGCTTTGCGCAGGTGATGCTCGCTCGTGGTGACGATCCAGCGCGTGTACAGGTCCGCGCGGACCTGTGGGCCGAGCTTTTGACCGACGAGGGGGTACGGGGCCAGCTCGCCGAGGCGACGCAGCGCCGACGTGAGCTTGTGCGCTCGTGGATCGAGGACGGGGTGAGCAGCGGTGAGCTGGTGGCGATCCCGGCCAACGCGCTCGCCTCGATCCTGCTCGCGCTGACCGATGGCCTGATGTTGCACGGTGCGCTTGATCCGGGGGCGTTTCGTTGGCGCAATATCCGCCGCGCGATAGACGTGATGCTCGCCGGTATCGAGGCCGGGTAGGGTCGGTGACCGTTGCCCGAAAAACGCTGCTGGGGCGCTGGCGGGAGCGTGTGCAGCGCTCTGTCGCTCGTGGCTCCACGGGGCTGACGGCTCTGGCGCTGCTGGTGGGCGCCGGTGCCGGCGTTGGTGCTGTGGGCTTTCGTTACATGATCCTCGGTTTCACCTATCTGTTCACCGGCCATCGTGACTACGGCGCCGCCGGGCACGCGATCAACCCGCTCCTACCTGGCCTGGGCATCTGGTTCGTCATCATCGCGCCGGTCATCGGCGGGTTGATCTACGGGCCGCTTGTGAGCCGTTTCGCTCCCGAGGCACGCGGTCATGGTGTGCCCGAGGTCATGTATGCGGTCAACCGTCTCGGCGGCCGGATGCGCCCACAGGTGCCGCTTGTGAAGTCGCTCGCCTCGGCGCTGTGCATCGGCTCCGGCGGGTCGGTCGGACGGGAGGGGCCGATCGTCCAGATCGGCTCTGCGTTGGGGTCGGTCACCGGGCAACTGTTGAGCCTGCCGGAGTCACAGTTGCGGCTGCTGGTCGCGTGCGGCGCGGCGGGCGGCATCTCGGCGACGTTCAATGCGCCGATCGCCGGGGTGTTCTTCGCGCTGGAGTTGATTCTCCGCGACTTCCAGACACGTTCCTTCGGGCTCGTCGTCCTCAGCTCGATCACCGCTGATGCGATCGGTCGTGCCGCGTTCGGCAACCATCCCTTCCTGACGCTCCCGGCGTTCACGTTCAACTCGCCGGTCGAGCTTGTGCTGTATGCCGGCCTGGGTGTGCTCGCCACGGGCGTCGGGCTCACCTTCATCCGAGTCCTCTACACGGGCGAGGACATCGCCGACCGGCTATGGCGCGGGCGCCCGGAATGGCTGCGCCCCGCCGCTGGAGGAGTGCTGCTCGGGCTGCTGCTGCTCGCCGTCCCCGAGATGTACGGTGTGGGCTACCCGGTGCTCCAGCTCGCGGTCGCCGGACACTATGTGATCCTCGCCCTGCTCGGTCTGCTCGTCGCGAAGATCATCGCCACGAGCCTGACAATGTGGATCGGCGGGTCCGGCGGCGTTTTTGCTCCCTCGCTGTTCATGGGCGCCATGCTCGGCTCGGCCTACGGCGCAATCGCCCATCACTTCGCCCCGCACCTTGCGCTCGCCGCCGGGGCATACGGGCTGGTGGCGATGGGTGCGGTTTTCGCCTCCACCGCGCGCGCTCCGATAACGGCGGTCATCATCGTCTTCGAGCTGACCGGCGACTACCGCATCATTCTGCCGTTGATGTTCGCGGTCGTCGTGGCGACCACGCTCTCAAACGCGCTCACGCACGACACGATCTACACGCTCAAGCTCCGCCGTCGCGGCATCGACATCGACAAGGCCACACCGCCGGGCCTGATGGCACAAATCCACGTAGCCGAAGCGATGGGCGCCCTCCCACAGGCACTCAGGCCTGAGGAGCCGCTGCACCAACTCATCGTACGCTTCTCGGTCGAGGAATCGGACACATTGCCGATCATCGACCACCACGGCAAACTGCTCGGCGTCGTGGACGCGACCGACGTTGAGCAGGCTATCGAGGAGGGACGCAACGATCTGACCGCCGCAGGACTCGCCCGCCCCGCAGCCAAAGTCCGCGCCGATGAATCCCTCGAAGAAGCGGTGCAAGCCCTCGCTGGCAGAGACGAAAACGGCGTGCCAGTCCTCGCGGAGACAGGCGAGCAAGTCGTTGGCTGGCTCACACACCGGCGTCTGCTGAACGCCTACCGGACACGACTCAACGGGGGGAGGACCGCTGCGCTCCACGGCTCGCCGGCGAGCACGGGAATAGCGACCTGACCAGCCGCCAAGACGCCACTGTCGGGTCGAGAACCCGAAGGTCGTCAAGGCCCGGTGACGGTCGGGCGCAGGAGGGCGCGAGGCCGGTAAGGTCGAAGCCTGGCTGCGTCACGTCCACTCGAAGGCTGGCTCCGCCCAGCACCGCCGCAGGCGCTTGAGGGCACCGACCGCTTCGCTGACACCGACGCGACGGTGCTGGACTTTGGCGCTGGGCGTTCTCGGACCTTCGGGACAACACGCAGCGCGGTGTGCTTGCGGAGTTTCTTGTGGCGCTCGCGCTCGGACGCACCGAGACGCGGCGGAAGGCGTGGGACAACTATGACGTGATGACCGGCTCTGGGCTTCGCGTCGAGGTCAAGGCAAGCGGCTATCTGCAATCGTGGGCGCAGGCCCAGCATTCGCGGCTGAGCTTTGGGCGCGTCATAGCCCGCACCTGGGATGCGAACAACAACGAGTTCGGTGCCGAGCCCGAGGTCCGCGCGGATGTCTTCGTGTTCTCGGTCCAGACCTGCAAGGACCCACGGCACTACGACGCGCTCCACCTCTCGCAGTGGGAGTTCTACGCCGTAGCTGCTGACCGAGTGCGCCTACAAGAGCGTGAGCATCGCCTGGGTGCGCAAGCACGCAGACCCAGTGCCGTTCAGTGAGCTGGCAACCACCATCAAGCGTGTCGGGCATGGCGGCGGAACCCGCGTAACATCGTCTGATTAGCGAGCCAGTCCCCAGAGTGTTGCTCGATACGAGCGTGATCGTAGATGCTGGCTATGGTCGCTCGGGCCCCTTTGAGCATCTGCTGCGCGACGCCGCCGATCAGCGGGTGCAGGTCATCATCCCCGAGGTAGTGCTGGCCGAGACCGTCTTCGTATACAGGCGCAAGCTGCAGCACATGCGGGGGGCGCTTGAGGACCTCCCGCGGCTGCTCGCGGCCGCCGGCCACCAACGCGAGCAACTCCAGCGCCGGGCTCTGACGGAGAGCATGGAGGGCGATTTGCGCAAGCGGCTCGCCAGGGCTGGGATAACTCCTGTTCCAGCCCCCGCCAGTGATCACGATGAGCTGGCGCGACGGATCATGGCGCGGCGTAAGCCAACGAAGGCGCTCGCCCACAATCGCGACGGAGACGAGCTAGCCGAACAGAACGAGGGCTACCGCGGCTAGAGGCTTGATGCGGGTTCGTCGTCCGTCGTAGGCGGCGAGGGCTTGGGGTGGGCGTCCGGCGTGAATGTTTATGTGGATTGCGAGGGTGAGTGCGAGTAGGCGTTGTGCGATGCGCTGCACGAGCCCTGCGAGTGTCTTGGCGAGGTGGGCTTCTAGGCGCATCTGGCGCTTGAGGTTGGAGAACACGCTCTCGATGACCAGGCGTACGCGTGCCTTGACGATCTCGCTCGCGGGGCGCGGACCGTGACGGTGACGCTCGGGTGTGATGAGCTTGACGTCGATGAGTTCCATGCAGTCGCGGTACTCCTTGCCCCAGAAGCCCTTGTCGGCAAAGAGTGTGCTGCCGGCATGCGCGGCAGCGAGTTCCAAGGCGCGTTCGCGCTCTTGCCCGGTCTTGGGACCGGTGAGGTCATAGCCGATGGGGACGCCCTTGGCGTCACTGATGAGCACCAGGCGCATTCCCCATACGAATAGGTTCTTGGATGGGCAGTATCCGTAGCTGGCGTATCCGGCGAACTCACTGAATGACGCGCAACCGGGATAATTGGCGTACGCGATCAGCGTCCCGTCGACCAGTCGCACCTGTCCGTCGGCGATCAGTTCGGCGACCATCATCTGCGCCGTCGTTATCTGCGGTGTGAGTCCTCTGAGCCTGCGGTTGTATTGGGATTGGCCAGGCAATTCCGGAAAGAACCCGGGCAGCAACGGGCCGATCACACCCAAAAACTGGCGGTCTGAACAGATCCCCGTCACTGCCTGGGCGACCGCCAAGGCGATCAGCTCCTGATCGGTGACCTTGCCCGACGGGCCCGGGCGAGGAATCGACAACGAGCAAGCGAATACGTAGGCTGCAACAAAGAGGGTCTCCAGCGAAGCGTCCATCTCGTGCTCCAATCACGAGTTAACAAAGAGCTGGGGACCCTCTTCTTATCCCAACACCACGATTCCTGCCAGCAAACCCCAACCCGCATCAAGCCTCTAGCCGCACGAGCTTCTTGGCGTCACGTCGGTCGGTCTTCACGCGGTCACCCGCGCGGATCGGGATCAACGATGGTGCGATCACGTCACACGCGACGCCCATGCCGCTCAAGAGGCGGTGAAGCTGATAGCCGCCCGGGCCCGCCTCATGAGCCACGGCCAGACCTCCGGGGCCCCCGAGCCGCTCGATGAAACGACGGATCGCGCGCTCGGTGTTCTCCAAACGAACCACCTCGGGCTGCCCACCACTCGCTGGCAGCGTCGAGGCCACGAGCCACAGCTTGTGCTGGTCGATCGCGACCCACGTGGTGACCTCCACAGGCGCCGCAGAGCTAACGTCAGGCATGGCTGGTCCTCCTTCGTATGCGGTACTGGCCGCGGTCGTTGACAACCGCGAGGCTAACCCGCGAACCTACGAACGCCGAGGGCCAGCCAACCCTTCGGCATCCATGCTGACTAGAGATAGGGAAGCGAGGCCGCTCAAGGCCGCGGGCTGACGCTACGAACCACGACCCAAGGCGGCACCCGCCACACTTCGATACCGTCGCGGAGATGGGGCGTAAAGTTCCGGTTCGAGTCCCATCCCTCCCGCGACCCAGGGATGCAAGTCGGGAGCCGAACATTGGGTGCAAGGGGCTTGCGGCTTGCGCGGGAGTGGGCAGTCCCGGCCTGGTACGTCAGGGCTGTCAGTTCGCGGTATGCGGAGCTTGGGAAGTCGGGATTGGGCGCCGGGCGACCAAATCCCAGCCTTCTTCGATCCGATGCGCGACGGCTGATGGTATGCTTCGGCCAGTATCAGCGGGGCTCCCTGGAGTCGCGGGTACTGGTTTCGATACCGCCCCCGCTACTTGGACGCGGCCGTCGCAGCGGAGATGATCGAGCGCGCCGGACGTGCTCTTATCGATGCTGCACCGGCACCGGCAAAGGTGATCCTATTTGGATCGCGGGCTCGCGGTGACGCTGAGAACGGGAGCGACTTCGACTTCTTGGTCATCGAGGAGGAGGTTTCGGATCGTGTTGCCGAGGCCGTCAGGCTTCGCAAGGCTCTTGGTGACTTCGCGGCCCCGGTCGACTTGATCGTCATGGATGTAGCGCTAGCGGGGCGCCGCGCGAAGGTGCGCGGGACGATGGTCGATCGAGCTATGCGTGAGGGGCTCGTTGTCGCCGAGTCCTGAGCAGGTCGAGTACGCGGAGCTGCTACTTCGCCGGGCCAAAGGCGATCTCACTGCCTGCCGTGTACTCGCTGACGATACGGAGATCGACGACAACATCGTTGGGTTCCACGCTCAGCAGGCTGTCGAGAAGGCTCTAAAGGTTGCTCTCGTGCTCCAGGGTGCGGATCTCCCTCTCAGCCACGATCTCAACTTTCTCGTGCGGCGCGTTCGTGAGGCAGGGGTCGAGCCGCCAGAAGAACTCTCGGATGCCCAGTGGCTCACTCCCTGGGCCGCCGAACTTCGCTACGACGAGTCGATCGCGCTCGATCGACCGGCGGCATTGGTGGTCGCCGAGAGTGCCGTCAGCTGGGCCGAGTCCTTGCTTGCCGAGGCTTCGGCACCCGAATCGCGAGGTTCGATTCAGGATCACGGTTCGAGCGAATACGATCAGCCGGAGCGCGACTCGATGACCGACGTTTAGTTTCACTGGGTCACCGTTTGCGGGTGGGGAGTAAGGTTTCGCGCGGGCGTTGAAGATTGCCTGGTGTTGTTACGAGGACAGCTCGGACTCCCCGAAAATACCGAGTAGCCGTGCCTTGTGGTCAACACTACTCGCCGCGCTGGCATCCGGTTGAGGCACTGCCACACTCGCGTCGTCTCCGTCGCGCTCGCAGCGGATGCGTGCTACAGCTGCGGGCCAGCCATCCACTGGCGCGAACTCGTCCGCCAAGATTGTGGCGAGGCTGTCGTCGTGACTGGTAATAAGAACCTGCCCCGGACGGGTAAGGCGGACGAAGGCTCTCAGGGTTGCAACTGAGTGACGAGTGTGTTCAATGGCGCGACAAGGAAACGGGGTGCTCCGCTCGGTCCAGGAATCCAGCGTCGATGTAGACCTGCTCGTCGATGGACGGCCGGGCAGATAGCGGTGGCGTTGGCGCACGTTGGTGGTGAGTCAACGGCTCCAGCCTATCGGTGGGGATTGCTGTTAGCGCCACGTCGAGTGCGTCGGCGTAAGCGATCAATCGCTGTGCCCCAAGCCGTATCCGCAAGGTCTTGATGCTTCTATGTTTGTCAGGTTTCGCTGTTTGCGGGATTTGGGAGTGTGTTGTTGAGGAGTCTGTAGAGGTGTTTGGCGGTGTAGCGCTTGAGGGAGCGCTTGATTTCTCGGGTGGTGTGTCCTTCGGTTTGGCGGCGGGCTGTGTAGGCGCGGGTTTGGGGGTCGTCGCGCATGCGGTAGAGGACGATCGTGTGGAGCGCTCGGTTGAGTTCTCGGTCGCCGCTTCGGTTGAGGCGGTGACGGACGGTTTGTCCTGATGACGCTGGGATGGGTGCGACGCCGGCGAGTGCGGCGAAGGCGGCCTCGGAGCGGATCCTGCCGGTGTGGGAGTACGCGCAGAGGATTTGTGCCGCGACGATCGGTCCGACGCCCATCTCGCTCAGGAGGCTGGGCGCGACACGCTCGACGATCGGTTCGATCTCTCGTTCGAGCTGGAGGGCTTCTTCGCGGAGGGCGGTGGCTCGTCGGGCGCTGGCGCGGATGGCGATGATCGTGGCTCGCTGTTCGCTTGTTTGTGTGGGGCTTATCCGCAAACGAGCGCAGCGGTCGAGCTGCTCGCGGGTCGCGAGTCCGCGTAGTCCTTCGCGAAGCGACGGTGCGGCTGACACGAGTAGGCCCTTCATCAGCGTGATCGCTGCTCGCTTTGATTTCACGGTGCTCTCACGGGTCGCGAGCAGCACGCGTAGTGCCTCTCGCTCGCCGCGCTGGCACGGTCGCGCGAGGTGCTCGCGTGTGAGGGCTTCCTTGGCTGCTCGGATCGCGTCCAGCTCGTCGGACTTCGCGCGGTCACGACGCGCGGGTCGGCGGGGACGATCGACCTCGAGCACCAGCTCGCCTTCGCGGTGCAGGAACACGGTCAGTCCCGCACCGTAGCTGCCTGTTCCCTCGACCGCCCACGCACGACGGCCCGGAGCATTCTCACGCGCGAAGCGCAACAACCGCCGGTATCCCCGCTCGTTAGCAGCGGTCGTGGTCTGTCCTTGCACGATCGCGCACTCAGCGGCGAGTATCGCTACTGAGTGCGAGTCGCGGTGTGTATCGACGCCGAGCACATGATCGGCTTGGTCTGCCAGCATGAATACGACCTCCTTCTCGGGGGTTTGACTGTCGGTGCTCGGTCTGGGCTACGAAACCGCGAAGGGCAGGACTGTGATGAGTCACGCCCCACAAAACGGGGCGGACAGGCTTCTGATCAGGCCACAAGCAGGGACCGGCAGCAACAGACGGACAGATCAGAGCCGAGGGCACCCGTGCAACACACGGGGCCAGTGCATGTGAGAGTCACGTCCATCGCCACAGGAGGCCAGCCTGAACACCAGACCCGACATTCCCCCACGCGGGGAACGTCGACTACAACGCAGTCGCTAAACGCACATTCACGACACAGCAATCGCCGTGCACACACTCACAATGCATCTACGCGGAAGCGCCTCGACGCATCGGCTACAGACTTTCCGTGAGCGACCCAGCGCACCGCGAGTTCAGGCGGAATCGGGGCAGGGGCATCTGCGAACCTCGTGTCGCGATGGGGCTGGCCGAGGGCGAATTGGAGCCGTTCTATCCCCCTCTGCGGCTATATCGTGTTTCTCGGTTCCGCCACGGCGGTGGCTCGCGCCGTTCTGGCGCCTAACGCTCTGATCGAGACACCAACCCCGAGAGCGAGTAGAGCGATCACGGCGAACCGTGGCGCTCTCAACCATCCCGGATGTCGAGCGCGCTCTCCTGAGCGTAGTACCGCCGTCAGCGCATCGTCATCCGACGGCGGCTCCGGCTGATCCGGCAGGTCGGACTCGCCACCGAATATGGGCTCTCCCAACAGCACCGTTGTTCGACCTTCCCTGCGATCCAGCTCAGGGTCGCTATCCAGCGGCAGCCCTTCAGCATCATCGATGTCATATGCGGGAGCGACCATCACGACTCTTAAGCACCTAACCGGCCGCGAAAAGGGGTCAACGAATGTCATGGGTGTTATTCAGCCCAGCCCCGACCGTGGGCGGATACCGTGCCTACGTGATCAAATGATCGTGGCCATTCTGGATCGCGACAGAACGAGCCAAACCGGCTCGATGCCCTGTGGTCGGAGTCTGAGGACACGAACACTTCCGGACAGGTCCGCTGAAGCGCCGCGTAGGCTATGGTTCCGACAGTCTGCATATCTCGAATGGACTGGGATCGGAGGAGATGGGCTGTGGCTAAGCCTGGATCCACCGGTGTTGTCCGGTGGTGAGGGTTGAATGACCTCCTGAATCGGGCTTGGTAGCGACAGATTGCGGCTGTCGCGGCCCGGGATCAGGAGGTCACTCGTATGGTGCAGGATGACGAGCGGGTCGGACTGGACGGGGTGCGTGTCGTCTTTGACGATGATCGCGTGGTCTCAGACGCGGGTATCGCGCTGGTCGCGACGTTGGCCGACCGGCTTGGGATTGAGGGGTTGGTTGGTCGGTTCGTGGGGCTTCGGCGTGATATTCCGGGCGCTGCGAATCCGGGGCGCAAGGTGATGGCGCTCGTGTTCGCGATGCTGCTTGGCGCCGATTCGATCGATGATTGTGATGTGTTGCGAGCGGGTCGCACGCGCCGATTGTTGGGTGGTTGGCTGCCGGCGCCCTCGACACTCGGAACGTTTTTGCGGGCGTTCACTTTCGGGCATGTGCGCCAGCTCGACCGAGTACTGGATCACGCGCTGGTGCGTGCGTGGAGGGCGGGTGCTGGTCCGGGCGCCGAGCGGCTGATCGTTGACGTGGACAGCTTTATCGGCCAGGCCTACGGTTATAAGAAGGAGGGTGTCGGTTTCGGTTACACCAAACAGCGCGGATACCATCCGCTGCTCGCCTCCAGATCCGGGACAGGCGAGGTCCTGCACGTTCGGCTGCGCAAGGGACAGGCAAACACCCAGCGCGGTGTTGTGCGCTTCGCCGAGGAGCTGATCGCGCGCGTGACACGGGCAGGCGCTAGCGGCGAGAAGCTTCTGCGAGCCGACTCTGGGTTCTGGAACAGCAAGCTGATCGCGAGGCTCCAGGACGCCGGATGGTCCTATTCGATCAGTGTGCGCATGCAGTTCTGGGTCCCCGAGGCGATCAAAGCGATCCCCGAGAAGGCGTGGCAGTCCTTGGAGGACTACTCCCAAGACGGTGAAGCGCAGATCGCCGAGACAACCAGTCACGGACGACGGCTGATCGTGCGCCGCACCCGGCTCATCGGCCCGCAAGCAGAACTGTGGCCAGACTGGCGATATTTCCCGTTCATCACCAACCGCGTCGACCCCTTCGAGGTCGTGGAGGCCGAGCACCGCCAACACGCTGTCGTGGAGCTCACGATCCGCGACCTGAAGGACCAAGCCTTGGCGCACTTCCCCTCCGGCCAGTTCAACGCGAACAGCGCCTGGACAGTGATCGCCGCCATCGCACACAACCTATTGCGCTGGACCAATGCGATCGGGCTCTCCGGCGAGACCGTCCGCGTTGCGCGCACCATGCGCCGCCGGCTACTTCGGATACCTGGCCGCCTGACCCGCACAGGGCGTCAATGGACGCTTCACCTTCCCGCGCGCTGGCCCTGGCAGGACGATTTCACCAGCGCGCTCGCCCGCATTCGCGCACTACCCGCAGCGACCTAACCGCCGTCCGCCGAACTCGCTGACCATCACGCACCTCGCGCCGACACCGGCAATCTTGCCCTGCCAGAAAACACCCCGACGCACCCCATTAAAGCCTCGCCCGCCGCCACCCACGCCCACACACGCACAATCAGACCTCGCCGCACCCCCAAAAACACCCATCGCCACCAAACACCAAACCACGCGGTGGATCCAGGCTAAGGCGGCTGTGGACCGGAAGTGGATGGGGGGCTCGCCCTTGAAAGGGGCTTTGCTCGCGCTCTTGTTGGAGCTTGACGAACCGACGTATCCGTGGAGGCTGGCGACGTTGGCTGCGAGGCGGTTGGGGCCGGCGTCTGCGAGTGACCCGAGTTTCGTTTACAAGATGCTTACGACGCTTGTAGAACAGGGTCTTGTGGCTTGCGCTATGAGCAAGAATGAGGATGGGGCACCTCAGAAGGTGTATGGCGCAACTGACCTTACCGAGCGTGCGGTGAGCGAGTGGATGGCGGCCCCCGTGTCCGAGAAAGCGATCCGTGCCGTGTTGCAGATCAAGTTCGCGTTTTCGCGGCCGTGTGACGCTCCGGTGCTGCTGGGGACGCTCGACACTTACGAACTGCAGTGTCTGGATCGGCTCGCGGAATGTTTAGATGCTGAAGTTCCAATGTCCTCGTGGACTGGGTTGAGGATGAACGTGTCGAGTACGTGGACCGAAGAGCGGTTGGAAGGCGAGTTGCGATGGATCATGCGTACTCGCGAATCGATGCGCGACTATGCCGTTAAGCATGGTATCCAAGGGCTATGAGCCTGTTCGCTTTCGAGCACGTGACAAAGCGCCACTGGGACGGGCGTCGCCCCTTTACCGTTCTCGATGACGTGTCCTTTGAAGTCGATGCGGGAGACTTCGTTGGCATCTGGGGCGTGCGACGATCGGGTAAGTCCACGCTGCTGCGCCTTGCGGCTGGTATGGAACTGCCGGATGAGGGACGGATTCTTTTCGATGGTCACGACCTGACTCGCCTCTCTGGGGACGCTCGTGCTGAGTTGTTGCGCGCTCATGGCATCGGGTTTGTCACGTCGAATAGGCAGTCCGTGGTGCGGCGAGATGCGCTCGATCGTGTCGCCTTCCCGCTTCTCGCGGACGGACTGAGCCTTCGTCAGGCGCGCCGGGTTGCACGGGAGGAGTTGGAGCGGATGGGCGTCCTGAACTGCTCGCACATGCCGATCGAGAGGCTCTCGCTCGGCGAGGCTTTGCGTGTGGGCTTGGCGGCGGCGCTGGTACTCGAGTCGAGGTTGCTGTTGATCGATGAACCCGCAGTAGTGCTCAGCACCAGTGAGCGTGACGAACTCTACGGTTTGATTACGTCGTTTGGTCGTGCTTCTACTCCTGCTGTTCTTGTGGCGTCTGAGGACATTCGGATAGTCCGTCGTGCGAGACGCATGATGACGCTTGGCGGAGGCGTGTTGCGCTCGTCGGACAAGGAGGGAGAGGTCGTCTCGTTCCCGCGCGGGCGCGTTTCTGACGGATCGTTGGGCTGATCGTGAGCGCACTGGATCTGCGCGATGTCGTCAAGCACTACGCCAGCGGCGGAGAGACCGTGCGCGCTGTCGATGGTGTATCACTGCGAATCTCTCCTGGGGAGTTCGTCGCGTTGTACGGTCCGAGCGGATCGGGCAAGACGACACTGTTGCTGCTTGCGGCTGGCCTGAGCACTCCGGACAGCGGGAGCGTCTTCTTCGGCGAGCATGATCTTTCCTCGATGTCTGGCACGCAGGCCGACAACTTTAGGTTGCGCGATGTGGGTTTTGTCTTCCAATCCTTTCACTTGGTGGCTGGTGCTTCTGCCTTGAGTAATACGGCGTTGAAGCTGCTGGCCGACGAGTTCACGCTGCGCGAGGCGAAGGAGCGAGCGCTTCCTTGGCTTCAGCGGGTCGGGCTTTCTACGCGTGTCCAGCACGCGCCGGAGCGGTTGTCGATGGGTGAGCGCCAGCGTGTGGCGATAGCTCGTGCGCTCGTGAACGAACCGCGGCTGTTGTTGGCCGATGAGCCGACCGGCAATCTCGATTCTAAGCGTAGCTCGGAGATTCTTAGCCTACTGCGCGATGTTTGTCACGAGCGCCAGATACCGGGGCTGATCGTTACACATGATCCGCGGGCGATGGGGTTCGTCGATCGTGTCCATACGTTGCGAGACGGGCAACTCGCTGACGGGCTCGATGCGGAACTGGCAAGCATGTCGGTGGGTCGATGAGCAAGCGGCGCGCGCTCACGCCGACGATCTATAAAGTCAGAGTCAGCACGCTGCTCGCTCTTTACGGATGGCGGTTGCGCCGCCATAAGGTCCAAGAGCTTCTCGCGGGTATAGGCATCGCGGTCGGCGTCGCATTGTTCTTCGGTGTGCTCGTCGCAAACACAAGCACAACGAGTTCGGAGTCCCAGCTCATTCACGCTGTGACCGGGTCCGCGCGTCTACAGCTTGCCGCCCGTTCATCGGCGGGTTTTGAAGCGCGGCTAGTCGAACGCGTGAGAGAACTTAAGGGTGTTGAAGTGGCTGCGCCGGTGCTCAGGCTAGACGCCGTGATCGTTGGTCTGCGGGGACGGCGGCAGGCGATCCAACTCATCGGTGTCACGCCGGCACTGGCTTTACTCGGAGCGCCAGCGGCGAAAGACGCAAACGTCGCCGACGGATTGCTCTCGGGGGGGATCGGCCTTCCATCCTCCGTCGCGGGGTCAATCGACGCGGAAATTAACGACAACATCACAGTCCTTGCGAATGGTGAAGCTCACACTGCGACGGTCCGTGGTGTGCTCGGCAGTCAGGCTATTGGACCGGTCGCATCCAGTCCGGTCGCAGTGGCGTTGCTGGGCGAGGTCCAGCGCCTCACCGGCCTTCCCGAACGGGTCACCGAAGTCTTCATCAAGACGCACCCGGGTTCGGAATCCATGGTCGCTGCGGAGCTTCGTACGCTTGCCGCAGGGCGGCTCGACGTAGAACCGGCTGATAGCGAAATCCGGCTGTTGAGCGACGCTGCTGGTCCGAGCGGTCAATCGACGACACTGTTTGCGGCGATCAGCGCGATCGTTGGGTTCCTGCTCGCGCTCAACGCAATGTTGCTGACGGTCCCAGAGCGACGCCGCTTCGTCGCCGAGCTGCGCACACAGGGCTTCGGTCCCCGCCAGGTCCTGCTCGTCCTCGGCTCCCAAGCTCTGATCCTGGGCGTCGCCGCGTCAACGGTGGGGATCGTCGTCGGAGCCGTGCTCGCGCGGACGGTCTTCAGCGAAATCCCAAGCTATCTCGCCGTCGCTTTCCCAGTGAGCGCTCATTCCGTCATAGCTGTCACGACCGTCCTGCTGGCGCTCGTGTGCGGCGTGCTCGCTGTCCTGTTGGCGTCGTTGCCGCCAGCTCTCGATCTCCGTCCGGGCAGGCCCCTCGATGGTGCGTTGCGTGACAGTGGGCAGCCTGGACAGCGCATCGGGACGCGTATGGTCCTAGCGTTTGCTGTCGTTGGGCTTGTCCTGATCGCGATAGTCGCTGTCGGAACACTGATCGCTCCGAGCCTCACAATCGTCGGAGGAACTGGGCTCGCGCTCGCCGCCGCATGCTTGGTGCCAGCGGCGCTTACAGGCGCGGTCAGTGCGATGACGCCTCTCAGCGAACGGATGCGCGGGAGTATGCTCGCACTCGCAATCGTTGAACTGAGGGCGACGGCGACACGCTCCATCGCGCTCGCTGCGGTCGCTGCCGTGGCGGTATACGGGAGCGTTGCGATCCAAGGCGCACGCGCGGACCTGTCGCGGGGATTGCACGCCGCCATTGTCCAGTTCCTCGGTACCGCCGATGTGTGGGTGACGAGCGGCGAGAGTGTCTTCACGACAGACAGCTTCCACGATGACGGGGCGCTCGCGAAGATCGCGCACACGCCTGGAGTGGCGTCGGCACGCGTCTATCAGGGTGGGCTCCTGAACGTGGGTGACCATCGGTTGTGGATACGAGCACGTCCACCAGGAGACGATGTCGTGCTCCAGTCAAGCCAGCTACTGGAAGGCAACTACACGCAGGCGAGTAGTTTGATTCGCCAAGGCGGTTGGGCAGCCGTCTCTGCCGGTTTCGCCTCCGAACGCGGACTGCATGTCGGTGGTAGCTTCTCGCTCCCGACTCCCGCCGGCTCTGAGCGCCTGGGTGTGGCTGCGATTACGACGAACACTGGCTGGCCCTCGGGTGCGCTCACCGTCGTCGCCGCTGACTATCAGAAGTATTGGCAGACGACCGATCCGGCCGCTATCGAGGTCAATCTCAAGCCCGGTATCAGTCCGGCGGCCGGGCGCAGAGCGATCCGCCTCGCGCTTGGATCGCGACCGGGACTCTCAGTGCAGACCCGTGCCCAGCGAGAAGCGGAGTTCACCGCGAGTGCAAGTCAGGCGCTGCGTACCCTTGGTGAGATATCGACGTTGCTACTGGTTGCTGCGGCACTCGCGGTCGCGTTCGCGTTGAGCGCGGCTATCTGGCAGCGGCGGGGACGCCTCGCCTCGCTGAAGACGCAGGGATTCAACAGCTGGCAGCTATGGCGCTCGCTTCTGCTGGAGAGTGCGATCGTTCTGGGCGTGGGCTGTGTCGACGGAGCGATCCTTGGAATCTACGGTCACGTGCTCGCGGGACGCTGGCTAAAGCTGACCACCGGGTTCCCGGCACCATTCGCCCTCGGCGAGGTGGAGCTGCTGCTCACGATCGCGCTCGTCGCGGGTATCGCGTTGAGCGTGATCGCGCTCCCCGGTCTG
The DNA here is from genome assembly GCA_963776985.1 of uncultured Solirubrobacterales bacterium. Taxonomy (GTDB): domain Bacteria; phylum Actinomycetota; class Thermoleophilia; order Solirubrobacterales; family Solirubrobacteraceae; genus Palsa-744. Next base: position 770,686 of record CAVZOV010000004.1, on the reverse strand, counting down.
TCTGCGGCCAGGGTTTCGCCAGAAGTCAGTTTTCAAGAGTGAGCGTGTTGTCGAGCGCTACCGGCGGACGGCACCAACTTGGCCTTACGAGTTGGACATCGCGCGACGCTCGCAACCGCGTTTCTCTCGGCCGCTCGCTGCTACTGGCTGAACGTCTTTCCTCGCGTACAACGGGAGCTTCGTTACTGGCGCAGGCGTGCTCAGGAGATCCCCGATCCCGGACTGCGCCACCTCGCGCTTGAAACCCACCGCGCGAAGTGGGGCAACGTCGAGGGCGCCGCCGCATTCGCGACACTGGCTCCGCCGGCCTACCGAAACGCGGCTATCAGAGCGCTCGTGAGCTTTCAAGCCGTCTACGACTACGCGGACACGCTCGCCGAGCAACCCCATGAGGACCCGATCGCAAACGGTCGTCTGCTTCACCAGTCGCTGCTGGTAGCACTTGATGCGAGCGCGACGCATCCCGACCACTACGCGTATAGCCGGTCAAGCGAGGACGGAGGCTATCTGAGGGCCCTCTCGAACATGTGTCGCAGGGCCTTCTATGAATTGCCCGCGCACACGTTGGTGATCCCGTCCGTACGGCGTGCGGCCGAACGAATCGTCACCTACCAGAGCCTGAACCACAGTGGTACAAGCACGCACCAGGCGCTTGCATACTGGGCCGAGAACGAAACACCGCGTGGGACCGGTCTGTGGTGGTGGGAGACAAGTTCCGCCTGTGCTTCATCGCTGACTGCCCTGGCCTTGCTATCGGCGGCAGCGGACCCGGCTCTTGAGGTGGGGGATGTGGTCGCGATAGAAGGCGCGTATCACCCTTGGGTAGGAGCCCTGCATACCCTGCTCGACAGTCTCATAGATTGGAGTGAGGACGAACTCGACAGCCAACCCAGCCTTCTCGACCGCTACAACTCAAGCGTTGAACTGACCGAGAGGCTGCGGATGTTCGCACGGCGCTCACGCAGTGCAGTCATTGTGCTGCCACAAGCGAGCCGGCACGCCGTTCTCCTTGCAGGAATGACAGGGCTCTACCTCTCGGCGCCCGAAGCACGCTCGCCGAGAGCACAATGTGTCGCTGACGGTGTGCTCGGTGCAATGGAAGACCTGATAACACCCGCGCTGCTAATCATGCGAGCACGACGCACTATCCGACGATCCTCCATGAGATTGTGCTAAGAGCGCCTAACAGAATGAGTTTTGGAGTTGTTGGTGGCAGATGAGTGCGCAGCCGATTGCGAGGAAGGCTTCGTGGATGTCGGCGCGCCTGTCGTAGCGGCGCTCGAGGCGGCGGTGTTGGTGTAGCCAGGAGATCGTGCGCTCGATCACCCAGCGTTCTTTGCCTAACCCGGAGCCGTGCGTCGTGTTGCGTTTGGCGATCCGCGGTGTGATGCCGCGTTCGCGCAGTGCGTTGCGATGCTTGCGACTGTCATACGCCCGGTCGGCGAGCAGCGCCTTTGGCCTGAACTTGCCGTGAACGCCGGTTGGCGGGACCCGATCGACGAGCGGGATGAGCTGGGTGACGTCGTGGCGGTTCCCGGCGGTGAGAGTCGCGGCCAGCGGAATGCCCTGACCGTCGCAGATCACGTGATGCTTGGAGCCCGGCCGGCGGCGATCGACGGGCGAGGGGCCTGTCTTCTCGCCCCCCCTTTTGCTCGCACATGCGAGCTGTCCACCACCGCCCTTGACCAATCCAACGCTCCCGCGTCTTGCAGTTCGTCCAAGAGCACCTGGTGCAGGCGCTCCCAGACCCCAGCTTCGTTCCAGTCTCGCAGGCGACGCCAGCACGTCATCCCCGACCCACAGCCCATCTCCTGCGGCAGATCCTCCCACGGGATACCCGTCTTCAAAACGAACAGGATGCCCGTCAGCGCCTGCCGATCGGGCACCCGCTTGCGCCCTGGATACCGATACCGACGCTCCACACACGGCAACAACGGCTCGACACGAGCCCACAACCCATCACCGACCAAAGGTTTCGCCATAAGAACCGTCTACGACAACAACATCCCAAAACCTCTTTTCGTTAGGAGTTCTAAGAAAACCAAGCGTCTAGCATTGTTATTGGAATTACCAGTACTGGTCGCACCAGTACTGGTGCGACCAGTTGTCGCGACGCTCGAAGCAAGGGAAGATCCGAGCATGGTGTCTTACCCACGATCCGTGTCGACTCGGGCCACCATCTCGTACAGAGACGTCCTGGGCCTGCACAGGACGCAGTTACTTGAGGCGGTCGAGTCTCATCTGACGCGCCCCATGTTTCTCGGTGTAGCGAGGACGGTGAGACATGGCAATAGCGACAATGGATCCACTGATGACCGATGATGCCGTCCGAGTTCGCGACGAGTGCGATCTGTCCACGCACTCGCTCGGGAGAGATGACTCATCTCCGCGGCTGGTTGGCGCCGCGCTCTTCTCGGTCGTTGTTCGTGTCCCGGGGCGGGTCGAGCGACCGCGAGGCTACTGTGGGGCCTGACGCTCGACCCGCCAAGACGCCACCGACTGTCGGCAGGATTGGTACGGGGCCTATTGTCGCGAAGCCGGAAGAGTCCGGGTCGCAGTCCTCGCTCATGCTGTCTCACGGGCAGGCTCAGGACTTGGTTCAGCAGGAGGCGACGAGTCGCAGAGGTGGGGACGGACTGTTGGGTGTGATTTTGGCGCTCAACGGTGTTGGTGAGCCAGTCAAGCTTGAGGACCTCGAGTGCGATCCATACTTTCGGTCGCCTCGGATCTCGCAGTCAGTGATTCGGAGCTTGCTGATTTTGAGCGCGTTCGCGTCGGGAGCAACGCTTGGCGTGAACGGTCTGGCTAGGGACCTTGGTATCAGTTCTACGACCCTTTGGCGGTATCTGAAAACGTGGGTAGTCCTTGGTGTTCTCGAAGAGCGTGAGGATCGTCGCTACCAGATCGCTCGACGCTGGAGGAACTATCTGCCCAAGACTGCGCGTCGTGGCGGCGCCGCCAAGACGCGTAAGAGCGAAGGCTGATCGGGAGCGATGAACTCACGAATGAATGAGCCAGAGGACCCGGATCAGATTCCGACTCTTCGCGAGCCACGTTATTCGCAATCGTTGGAGCGAGGACTAGCGATCCTCGGTTGCTTCACTCCTGAGCGTCCGGTGCTCGGTATCGCCGATATCGCCGACGATCTCGGTATGAGTCGTTCAACGACCCATCGCTATGTGATCACGCTGGTCGCGCTCGGGTTTCTCGAGCAGGGCGCGTCGCGTAAGTATCGCCTCGGGCTGCGGGTCACCGACCTCGGTATGTCCGCGCTCAACTCGACGGGTTTGCGCGAGCATTCGCGTCCCTACCTGGAGGAGTTGCGCCAGCGCACCAGCTACACGGTCAACATGTCCGTGCTTGACGGGCCGGAGATCCTGTATGTCGATCGTGCGCGCAGTTTCCGTCGCGGACAGAACAAGATCGATCTGAACCTACGTCCCGGTTCGCGCCTGCCGGCCTATTGCACCTCGATGGGCAAGGTGCTGCTCGCGAACCTTCCCGAGGCCGAGCAGCGCGATCTGATCGGCAACATGACGCTCACGCGTCGCGGACCCAACTCGATCACGAGCAAGAAGGCGCTACGCACCGAGCTTGAGCACGTGCTCGACGAGGGCATGGCCGTCAACGACGAAGAGCTAGCCCAAGGGTTGGTGTCGATTGCTACTTCGCTTCGAAGGGAGAGTTGCGAGGTTGTCGCGGCGATCAACTTGGCGGCGCACACGTCGATGATTTCACTAGAAGAGATGGTTGATCGGCTCTCGCCGAATTTGGTGGTTACGGCTGACGCCATATCGGCTCGCCTGGGATACCGGCGGGATGACGAGAGCACGCAATGAGCAAGGAACGGTGATTAGGATCATAGGTTCAAGGATTATCTGTAAACGCGTAGGTAGTAGCCGAAGAAGTTCTCGTTGTGGGCGGGATGGTTGGTTTTGCGGTGGCCCCATGCCGCGTCTGTATCGGCGTATCGTCCGTCTTTGTGTGGTAGGCGAGCGAAGCTCTCGTAGTCTCACCAGTCCACGGCGAGCGCTGTGGAGCGTGGGGGCCGAGCACCTGCACGCTTACCGGTGGGTCAGACTCGGCAGGGGGCGAGGAGTTGCGCGAGCTGCGGTTCAGCCGCCGCTCAAGTTGAGCGATCCGCTCCTCCTGACGAGCCACACGCGCTTCCAGCCTGCCGATCTGCCCATCCACCCGCAAAAGAACCGCCACCACGACCTCACGGCCCTGGTCATAGATCACCACCCCCTCAGCGCGCTCCACAGTCGAGTCGTCCGAACTACTGTGATCAAGTACGCACTGATCCTTGTCGGCTTGGTCTCTGTCGTGTCGGCCGCATCGGTGGCGTCCGCGTCAGCTGTTACCGCTCAGGCCGGTTATGAATGTAGGTCCCCGCAAGCCAATATGGCCTCGCCACCTCCACCTCTTGAAGAGAATGGCTCCGTGGTTACAGCCCCAGCGAGTGATCACCTCACAGCCCTGTGTTCTGGCGGTGAGTTGCCATATCCGATCCCGACGGGTGGAGTGGGGTACAAGACCTCGCCGCCGCGCGGAACCGAAGTCGCCGGTGGCCTTTCGTCAACCATGACGGGGCGCGTTGCAGTTCGGGCCCCGCAACGGCAGGCGAGTGCCTCAGTCCTTGCAGGCGCCCAGCGCTCAATACGAGCCCGAACAGGCTCCCTGGCTTCGTCTTATGTATGCGTCCATCACCGGAGCGATCGAGATCGCGGCTGCGCGCGAGCGGCGCGCCAAAAAGTCAGCGATGAGTGGTACTCGTGGGCACATGCGTCGCAGGAACCCAAGACCGGCTATGCTTACCTCGTGGTGCTGAAGCAAACTAATCAGCAACCAAACGTTTACGTAACCTACTCCCATAGTATCGGTCAGCTGTGGGATGTGGACAGTCGGACGCCAAACGGAGAGCCGTCGACAGCCGAGACCGGCTGGATCGAGGCGCCTGGGCAGTACCCGGACGTTGACACGCACCTGTTTGCGGCCATGTCGGACTGTGGTGTCTACCCAGATGGCGGGTACGTAGGTCTCAGTGGTATCTCGTGGGTGCAAGAGAGCAGCATGGTGGTACCGAACATGGTGCTAGCCGTGAACAGTGTTCATGTCTACGCCGTAGAGCTATACGAAGGTAACATGTGGTTTGACTATGATGGCAACTGGTATGGATACATTCCGGGGGGCGCGTGGGGGTGCCGTATTCCGCTAGGCCAGGACATCCAATTCGGCGGTGAGGTCGAGACTCCAGAATTGGAAACCTGTACTGATATGGGAAACGGACTCCTTGGAACGCAGGCCGAGTCGGCGACAGTTGTCGAAAGCAGCTACAGCAACGCTGGATACTCGGGGCGCACCACACTGACGGAAGGATTTATGAGCGATCCGCTTGAGTACAATCTCGGACAGTGGGTACCCTCAAAAGGCGCCTACTCGTTCCACTATGGCGGGCCCGGTTGGTGCTGATAAAGTGCGAAACTTTACAATGAGGCTAGGGAGTGCCGTGACGTACGCAAACGTCCTGTCGACGGTTGCTGTCTTTATTGCACTTGGAGGCGCCTCCTATGCGGCGATAAGCGTCCCGGCTAACAGCGTGGGTACCGCGCAAATCCGGAAGGGTGCAGTTACGCTGCCGAAGCTAGGTGTGGCCCTCGCGTCTAGCGCCGTTCAGTCTCCGGCACCGCAAGTTGTACCGGGATTTTCGTGCGAGAGCAGCGGCGGATCCGGCAGCGCCGCTCCACCATGCCTGGGCCCAAGGCCTGTGCGTCTCGTTTCCACGTCGATCACCTTGAAGCGACGCGCGAACCTTCTTGTCCTAGGGACTGGCGTGGCGGGAAGCGCCGAAAGACCGGAAACATCGGGGACCGTGCAGCTACACGTGAGCATCGACCAAGGTCGCACGGGTGGTCCGGAAGCACCCTATAGCGTGACCATGATCACCCCCCACAGCGAAGCGTCGATGTCACTTATCGCGACGCTCACCAATATCCCAGCTGGCCGCCACACAGTAGAACTCACGGCCGTGGGCGGACCGACCAGGGTCAGCGTTAGTAATATCCAGGTGACTGCGATAGCTCTGCCGTCTGGCTAGGAGCCGGGGTCGCTATTGAGGGTCGGCCGACGTGAGGGGGTGGAGATCGGCGCTGGTGGTGCGGGTCGCGGCCTGGTGAATGGCTGGTCCGCCGCGGCGGGGCTCGCTGGGTTTCTCGGGCCGGGCTCCTGGGGCGTGTGGGGGCCTGCGGTGGCTGGGCTTAGCCTGTGTTCAGGGAGGGCCAGTCCGCCGTTGCGGTGGAGCTTGAGGAGATGGATGGCGCACGGGAAGCGCCATTGCGCACGCGCGGCGGGCTTTCCGCGTAGCAGCAGTTGGTGGGCGTCGACAGTTTGCATCTGTCCGAAGACGGGCTTGACGATCGCCTTGCGCCGAGCGTGGGTGGCGTGCCCTTGCCTGGTTTTCAGCTTGCGTGCCATGCGCTGCTTGCCTTCGTTGGGAGGCACTGGCAGTGGCCCGACCTGGCTGCTCGCAGAGAGCAACTACATCCTTCTCGGGGGTTGCAAGCGCGGATAGGGGACTAGGCCGGCGCTCGGAGCGAGTACGGGTCGCGCCAACCGCGCCGACGTGGACCGGACGGCGCGCTATCCGGCGACTTGGCTGCCGCACTGCGAGACGCGAACCCTCAAGTAGCGGCTTACCGAGCTTGCGTCCAAACAGGGGTGCATGCCGCCTGTTCATGGCTCTCCAAGCCAAGGTTAACCAGTCTCAAACAGATCACCATCGGAACGCGATGGGGCGTAAAGTTCCGGTTCGAGTCCCATCCCTCCCGCGACCCAGGGATGCAAGTCGGGAGCCGAACATTGGGTGCAAGGGGCTTGCGGCTTGCGCGGGAGTGGGCAGTCCCGGCCTGGTACGTCAGGGCTGTCAGTTCGCGGTATGCGGAGCTTGGGAAGTCGGGATTGGGCGCCGGGCGACCAAATCCCAGCCTTCTTCGATCCGATGCGCGACGGCTGATGGTATGCTTCGGCCAGTATCAGCGGGGCTCCCTGGAGTCGCGGGTACTGGTTTCGATACCGCCCCCGCTATGACAAACATCTGCGACCGTCCTACTTGTGGGGCGGTCGTTTTTGTTGTCGGGTAGTAGCTCTGGTGTGATCGTTGCGCCGAGCTTGAGGCGTTGGTTTTCCTTGTCGTAGGTGATCGTCACATCGAAGGCGCTGAAGATCTCCATTAGCTGCGATGGGCTCGCTTCCCCCAATGCTTGTCGGAGATCGGGCACGGCGTCGAGCATGGCTGTCACTTCGTCGGGGTCGTGGGGTCGCGTCTCATTCCCCGGGTGAATTCGTTTGGGGGTAGCTCCGCTTGAGTGGATGTTATGCGGCGATCACCTCCTGGGTGTTCGTCGTTGCTGGTGGAGCGGTCGTGGTGTCGCGTAGTTGGCGGCGTAGTCGCTCGATTTCGGCGACGGTCTTGGGGTTCATCTTCACGCCGCGCCAGCCGCGTGAGGAGAGATCCAACACGGCCCATATGAGGGAGAGGGCGGATGTCTCGCCGGGGAACCGGCCGATCACCTTCGTTCGCCGGCGGACCTCCACGAATGTTCTCTCCAGGAGATTTGTGGTCCTGATTCGCTTGCGGTGAGCGGACGGGAACCGCAGGTGGGTGACGAGCGCCGGCAGATCCGCTTCGATGACGGCCATCGCCGAGGGGTATGCCGTCTTGTAGTCGACGATGATGCCCTGCAGCTCGCGGGTTGCCTCGCCCGGGGAGCTGGCGTCGTCGAATGCTTTCCACCAGCGCGCCTTGACCTCCTGATGGTGGCGCTCGGGGAGCTTGCCCGTGACGTTCCTCAGCGCGTGGACGGTGCAGCGTTGCTCCAGCGCGTAGGGCCAGAACTCCAGGACAGCCTTCCAGATCCCGGGTGCCCCGTCGGCGATCACGAGCGCTGGCGCCCTGAGGCCGCGGGCGATCATGTCCCGGCCGAAGGCGAGCCAGCTGTCGTAGCTCTCGCGGCTCCCGAGAGCCAATCCGAGGAGGATCTTGCGGCCCTCAAGCGTCACGCCCCAGCACACCAGGATGCCCTCCGCCGGTGTGTCGTCGGGGTGCACCTTCAGGTAGATCGCGTCCAAGAAGCAGTAGACGATGTCGTGCTGCTCAAGGCGCCGCCGGCACCACTGGCGGTATCGCTCCCGGGTGTCCTCACAGATCCGGGAAACCGTCGCCTTCGACGCGATTGGCTCCTCGAAGACTTCCTGAAGCGCGGCCTCTACATCACGAGTGGACAGCCCCCGCAAGAACGAGCTGATCACGAGGGACTCCAATGCGTGCGTTCGCGTGACGCCCTTGCCGAGCACCCTGCTCTCGAATCCCAGCTTGCTCGCGTTGCGCACCCGCGGACGCTCCAACGCCACCGAGCCGCTCGTCGTCTTCACCGTCCTGGGTTCGTGGCCATTGCGGTGACTGACAGTCTCCTCAGCGCGCTCATAGCGCCGGCGGCCGAGAAACTCCGTCACCTCGTCCTCGAGCACCTGCTGCAAGATCAGCCGTGCTCCCAGCCGCCCGACCGTCTCAATCGGGTCTCGCTCCTCCCCGACACCGGCCAGCACCTCATCCAGCTCTTGGCGAAACCTCTCGCTCGGGGCTACCTTCTCCATGCGGGCGTACCTCCATCTTCGACTTTGTCAGGGTCAAAGCGGAGGCTACGCCCGCAACATCAAATCCCCCGGCTCATGAGACGCGACCGGTCGTGGCCTGCGGGTCGCTTTATGTCGAGGTTGTGGATTGCGTCTGTGACGGCGCTCTTGCGCGCACTGAGTTCTTCGATCCGCTCGGTTGCGAGCGCGACGACTGGGTGCCTCGGGTCTTTGTGCTCCTCCAGGCGGAGTGTTTGCGCGCGTAGCGAGCGGTTGATTCCGGCCAGCTCGCCGTCCAGTCGCTCACGCTCGGTCTTGTGCCGATCCCAGGTCGAGGAGGTTGCTTCGGCGAGTTCGTCTTTGAGGAGGCGGAGCCGGTCTGGGCCGAACACGCGACGAGCAAGGAAGTCGAGGATCGCGTCCAGCACCTTGGCCTCCTTGACGCCGAGGACTTTGGGGTGATCGGCGTAGATGGCGGCTGCCTCGCTGCGCCGTTGGACGTACTGGCAGCGATACCAGTTGGAGCCCTTTTGGTGGGAGCCCTCCATGCGGTGTCCACACAAGCCGCAGCGCACGCGACCGCGGAGCGGATACAGTCGCCCCGCGCGCGGCGTGGTAGTCCCGGCGTGCTGGCGGGTCCCGGCCTGCGTGCCCTTGTGGTTGGTGAGCGCGCGCTCCTCAACCATCTCGAAAAGCTCTCGCGAGACGATCGCGTCGTGGGTCGGCTCGGGGCTCCGATCCATTCCTCGCGTGGGCGGATCTGTGGTCGGCCCGGACGCTTGTCGTTACGACCCCACACGTTGTAGCCGGTGTACTTCGGATTCCTCAATAGCGCATGAATGACTGACCGGCTCCACGTTGGGGCGAGCCCGTTCTCGTCCTTGCGATTGGGGATCGGCGCCGGGAAGCGGTCGAGGTCGCGGTTGAGCTTCTCGCAGATAGCTCCGATGCCGAGCAGTCGCATGCAGTAGTCCTCGAAGATCATCAGCACGACCGGGGCGCGTACCGGGTCGAGGATGAGGCGGTGCTTGCGCTTGCCCTCGCGTGCCTTGTTCGGGTTGGGATGGGGGTGCGCCTCCAGCATGTAGCCGTAGGGTGCTCGCCCGCCGGTGTGCCATCCCTGCCGGACTGACTCCTCCATGCCGCGACGGCTCTTTTCGATGAGGTCACGGACGTACCACTCCGCGACGCCCTGCTTGACGCGGCGGGTCAGGATCGCGGTCGCATCAGCGGTCATCGGCTCATCGGAGGCGAACAGCCCGATCCCGAGCCGTTCGAGTTCCTGCTCGACGCGAGTCGAGTCTGCTGTCATGCGCGAGAGGCGGTCGATGCTCTCCACCATCACCGCATCGAAATGGCCCTGCCGTGCGTCTGCGAGCAGCTCGGTGACGCCGCCGTCGCGTGGGACGCTGATCCCGTACAGCGTGCCGTCGGCGCCGTTGCCGCGTTCCTCGATCGACTTGCGCCCGCTCTCTATGTCCCAGTAGTGCGAGGTGATCTGATCGCCGATCGGCAACGCCTCGGCGCACTTCTTCAACTGGCGGGGAATGGAAAGCGAGGGGTCCTGCTTGTCCTTGTCGGAGACGCGACCGAAGTACGCCCACTTCATTTGCTCAGCTCCTTGCTTTTGTCCGTTGCGATGCCTGGGTTTTGCGCAAGTCGGTCGTACCTTTCTCTGCTGTCTTGACTGCCGCGTGTCGGAGCAAGTCCACGATCACGGCGAGCTGTCGAGCGCGTAGCGCGTTCGACTCGGGATCGGGCAACGGGATGACTCGGACCACGACCTCGAGACCGTCTGCGGTCGGCGGTTCGATGAACACCTGCTCGCTGTTCGCTCGTCGCTCGCAATCCGTACTGCGTTGCGCCGCTCGCGCGAGACTGGCTGCTTCCAGGTTCGGTTCGATGCACGCATGTCTACCTCGATCCGTGGGAACTCTCAAGTCGAGTCGCCGTGCTTGTGCGCCTGCGGCGGCGAGGCGTGTCGCCGGTCATCACTCCTCCCTCGAGCGAGTCGAAGCCCAGAGCGTTGGGCCGAGCGATGGGAGACGCAGAGCCGCGTGAGGCAAACAAGCAGACGACGACTAGCGACGACAGATCCCACGCCGCCAGCCGAGAAAACCGCCGTGCAGGCGAAACCGGGATGCCGCGAAACGCGCAGTCGCCGTTTGATCCAGTGGCAGCCCATCGCTCTCATCGATTTGGTGCGCAGGAACGATCCTCACGGCCGTTAAGCGCCCGCCGGTTGCCAAACGGGGTCAACCAATCTCACGCGACTCGCCGTCCCTCTTCGCGCGTGCGGTGCGCTCGTGCTCCTTGGCGGCGGGTGGTCTGCCTTTGAGGCCGAAGGAATAGCTGAGGATCTGCCGGACGCGCTCGCTTTTGATCGCGAACCGTTCCGCGATCGCTTCCAAGCTCAATCCCTCCATGACGCGCAGGCGGAACATCTCGAGTTCTCGCTCGCCCGGAGGGCGCTGACGACGGTTGATCGGCAAGCTCAGTCCGTGGCGGCTGAGCACACGAACAAGCTCGTATAGCTCGATGCCCTTGCTCAGCCCAGGCCGCTGGATCAGCTCGCTGGCACTGGCGAGCTGGCCGACCTCGTGGATATCGGCAGCCTCTAGGCGGTCGAGGGTGTCGAGGGTGAGGCCCAGCTCCAGATGCAGGACGTGAAGCCGGCGAACAGTAGCGTGACGAAGCTGACGAACCCAGAGAGAAAGCACGCCGCGAGAAAGCTCTCCTCGCGGGCCGTCGCTCGCATCGACAGCCAGACGCCGACACCGAAGACCAGCCAGAGCGACACCCCGATTGTGGTGAGGACGAGGGCGATGAGTAGCGCTGATCGATGCGTGTCGAGAAGCCAGCAATCTCGCCCGCCGTGGCACCGGTCCCTGGAATCGTCCACATTTCATCGACGATTACTCCGGCGACCCCAAGTGCGGCACTCAGGACGCCAGCAAGACCGGCAAACTTGATCGCGCTGTACGTGGCGCTCGCCTGGTGTCTCGTCATCGTGGTTGCTGCTCGTCGCGTCCTATGCGGCTCCTTTCGGTTTCACACCGAAGAAGCTCGCGCGAGCGAAGCACGACTTCGACCGTCTGCTCAGAGTACGGTTTCGTTCGTGGCATCGAAGGCTGTTTCTTCGGTGTCCACAGGCCCGGGCGGGTGCTACCAACACTCGTCCGGGCCGCATGTATTTGGTTTAGGGGACCAATGTCTAGCTCGATCGGCGAGAAGTCTCAAGTCGACCCGATGATCCTCGCGGACAGGCGCTCAGTCGCTGCGGGACCCGGCGGCGCTGCGCTTCTGGTCGTGAAGTCGGGTGGTGCTCGGACTTTGCGCTCGCACCCGTTTGCTCAACCTCGGTGCAGCTCGTCATTCGTCATCTCAGGCGGCAGCTGGGTTTCGGCTCGCTGCGGGTTTGTGCGCGAGAAAGATGCGCAAAATCACGTTATGAGCGTGAGCCTGGTCACTCGACGACCGGCCCAGATTAGGTCTTATGTCCGCCGCTGCCGGCGGCGCCGTGGCTAGTGTCTCCTGGGCCAAAGAGCAGCCTTGTGAGCTTCGTAATCTGTTCTCGAAACGCTTCGTCGGCAAAGCCGAGTAGGAAGGCGACTGCGTCGAACGTGACTGCCCTAGGTGTCACGCCGTTCTTGGTGCCGACGAGGATTGAGACATAAAAGAGGAGGCATCCGATGCCCCCGACGACGCCCCCCACGAGAGGCCTCGAGTAGTGCCAGTAGTCGTAGGCGGGGTTCCAGTCGGCATTGTGGAAGAACACGCCGCCCAATCCCGCCAGTACCCCTCCCGCAGCACCGAACCAGACTACCTCGATGGGGATCTTCCCCAGCGCCGGAAGCTCCTTCCGGAAGCCGTGGTCAGTCTTGTAAATGACAAGCAGGACGACAAGTAGAACCAAATACGCCATCTCGATGACGAAGATGCGAGCAGGCATCGGTTTCGGTGTGGGCACCGGACTCGCGGGCGGAACGCTCATCGTGCCAGCAAGCCTGAACTCGCGATCGGACGGATGACCCGCCCACGGTTCGGGGTCCCGGAACCATCAGTGGCTTCACGGTGATGCGAGCCGACGGCTCGGCGTTTCCGCAACTGAGGCGAGCGGACATCCGCATCTCCAGAGGCGGAGTCCGAGGGACTCCGGCCGCAAGGATTGCTATAACTCAGACAAGTGTCTACTCACGGGACTGCAACCCATGCCGCCGCCACCGTAGCGCAGCTCGGCACGGCTTTCCCGCTCGCGGGCGCAAGCTGCCTGCTCGGACTTCTCACAGCGGCCGCCTATGTTGCACGGCCGCGCCGCGACTATGACAGTCCTTCATCGCGAGCCTGGAGAGTGCTGAGGCCACCTGATCGACGCGCGCAATTCTTGACCGTCACCCAGGAACCCTCCAGAACGATCCTCAGTGTCCGGGGCCTGGAACGGCACGGCAAATCTGCGTCGTCGGGAGCCGGAAGGGGCTGGTTCTTTTGAGGCCGAGAGCCAGGTCTCGCAGCAGCAGAAGCTGTAATGTCCGCAGCAGTTCCGACACCATTGCCATAGAGGCGTCCGAGTGGTCGACATCGTGCGCGGAGACGGCGATCCGGTGCAGTCCGTAGCTTGTGTGATGGTGCGGGGACCGACATCATGAGCTCGACAGCGGAGCAGAGACACGAGGCGCTAGATGACCTCGTTGCAACGCTCGGCTACGACAGTCAGATGGTTCGTCACGGGTTCCCGGTCTGGGTCGGCGATCGGGTTCACGCGGTCGACGTTGCGGCGTTCAGCCGCCCATCGCCTGAGCCGCAGGATCAAACCTCCTCGGCCATCGCCGGCTTTGACACCGGGCTAGCCGCAGATATCGAGGGTGCCTTCGACACTGCGCGAGCGCTAGCTGCGCCGGTCGCGGCGATCGCCAGCGAGTCATCGATCGACCTTTGGTCGATCGGTGCCGTGGGCCATCGCGAGCGCCTCTACGGCCTGGCCTATCAAGACGCTGCCGCGCCTCCGGACGCGCTTGTCCACCAGCTCGCTCCACGTAACCTACTGGCGGCGAAGAACGCCACCTACCAACAGGCGCTGTTCCCGACCGACGTAGCCGGACTGTTGCAAGCCGCTCGCAAGAACAGCGCCGGTCGGCTCATCCGCCTCGTTGAAAACGCGGCCTCCCATCTCGCTTCTGGTTCGCCGCTCACGACCCCGTTAGCGAAGCAGCGAGAGCTGGCCCGCATATCCAGGCTGCTGATCGGCGCTATGGCTGCGCTCATGGTCAGCGACAAGGTCCTTGTAGACCGAAGCCAACGGCCCGAGACCATTCTGTCTCGCGCTCAGCAACGCTTCGGGAATTACTTCAGCTGGACACGGCAACTGCATCCCGTTGATCGCGACGATTTGCTTTGGGCGATCGAGGAGCTCGGGCGAGATGTCAGCTACGCGGGCCTGGACCCGATGGTAGTCGCGTCGGTCTATGAGTCCGCGATTCTCGATGCAGCAAGCCGCGCGGACTTCGGTGTGTTCTACACCCCACCTGAACTCGCGCGAAAGATGCTCGCTCAGGTACCGGTGGAGGAGATCGCACCCCCACGCCGTCAGGTACTCGATCCCGCGTGCGGCTCCGGAACCTTTCTCCTTGCAGCCTATGACCGGCTTCGCAACATCGCGCCGTTGGATTTCGATCTCATCGAAGCCCACGCTGACACGAGCAAGCGTCTCACGGGCTTCGACTTGGACCCGCTTGCAGTCGAGGTCGCACGTCTTGCTCTCCTTTTGAACGCGATGCCCGCTGGCAACGGCTGGCATGTCGAGCAACGCGACGCGCTCGACCAGACGCTTCCTTCTACTGCGGTCACCCTCGTGGTGTCAAATCCTCCTTGGCGAGACATCCGCTCCGATGGTGGCCGCCGGGCTCAGCTCGCCGACCGCTTTGTCGATCGCATGCTCCAGCTGCTCGAGCCGGGTGGCTTCTTGGCCACGATCTTGCCAGGTGGCGGCTGTCTTCCGCGACCTCGCGCGCAACTCGCCAACGGCTTGAGGAGCAGTGCAGCCTCTTTGAGATTTGGCGCCTACCACAGGACACGTTTCCGGGCGCTGACATGGATGCGTCCGTCGTCCTTGCCCGCCGCGACCGCGCCGATGGACAGTACGTCTTTCGTCGGGTCCGACGCACGCGCGGATGGCAATCGCGTTTTCTGAACGCCGACGCGCTGGCTGATGAAACCTACGCAGTCGAGCCGAGTAGACGACTTGCCTCCACCGTCTGGCTGCACGGCCCCCTCGATCGCTACAAGCACATCCTCTCGGGCTCGCCCGCACTCCAGGCAGTCGCAAATGTCGGTAAGGGTCCGGTTCCGACGCCACCGGTCAGCGACCGTGGCGGCACCGGCAGGTTTCTCTGGCTTCGGACGCTCCGCGGCACGCGCGCGTACGTGCCCGTGCCCGAGGCGCTGTTGACTCCTATTCGCTATCCAGACGAGTTTAATTGGCGCTCCGATGACGGTGAGCAGTACCTAAGGCCAAAGGTGATCGTCTCCGGCGTTCGCAACCCCGATATCCCCTGGCGTCTAAAGGTACTGCCCGACCCGCAAGGCGGAGTCATCCCGCGAGACAGCATGTGCGTCGTAATCCCTCACGAAGCCACAGAGTCGCAAGCGTTCGCTTTCTGTGCTCTGTTGGGAAGCAGCGTCGCGTCGTGTTGGGTTGACACTCTGAATACAGGTCGCTCGATCACCGTCGACATTTTGAGAACGATGCCGGTCCCACCAGCTGGTCCGTTTTGGGAGCGACTTGCCGATAGGGGCAGGCGGATTGTCGAACTGGCGGAGCGTGATGCGCTCATGGCCGAGGAGCTCAGAGAGACAGATCGGATGGTCATCGCGGGATACGGTCTTCCCGAGGGTGCCTTTCAAGCGTTGGCAGAGCACTTTGCGGGCGTACCTGCCCCGGAGGATGGCATTCGCTATCCAACAAGACCGCGAGCGCAACCTCGCGATAGCGCGGAGGCTGCTGAGAGCGTCGTCCGCACATTCGGAACGGTCCTAGAGGTGGCTGAGGGACGGCTCAAGGTTTGGATGTCGGGGTTGACACCCGAAGAGGGGGAATGGATTCCGGTCCCACCAGCGTTTCCCGGCAGCCAGCTACGTGCTGGTGCGACCTTCGACGTCGAAGTGCCAGGCCGCGACCTCCTGCGTGCGCGGTTCTCGTATCAGTCAGAGAGTCATCTCGACCTTCCTGACCTTCTAATCAGCAGCGGAATCCCTGCATGACCGATGTCGTTGTCGCTTTTCTTGATGTTGGTCAAGGGGATTGCACGATCGCTGTGGATCGTCCCACCGGTCTCGGGCTACTCATAGACTGTCCGCCGGGACGCGACCAGCAGGCGGTCTGGCTCTCCAGGCTCACGGCGCCACTCGGCTTCAGCTGGTTATCGCCAGTCACCAGCATCTGGATCATCTGGGCGGTATCTACTCGGTGGCCAGGCGTTCCCGATCGAGCAGCTGCGCGTGAACATGGCCACTCACGTTCCTGCTGATCCAGCCGATGCCAAGAAGCTGCGATCGGCCCTACGCGCGATCCTCGGACTACAGCGCCAAGGGGTCCAGCTTATGGACGCTCGCGCGGGAGACAGCGGACGGGTCGGCGAACTTAAGTGGGACATCCTCGCCCCAGATCTTGCCCAGCTGATACATGCTCAAAGTATTTCCGAGGTCAACCATGCCAGCGTCGTTACGAAGCTCACGGTAGATGAATTTCGTATTCTCGTAAGCGCCGACGCAGACGCTGATAGTTGGGAGGCGATCCGCCTGCGCGGCGCCGACCTCGGCGCCGACATTCTCCAAATCCCTCATCACGGCGCGTCGATGTCCACCAGCTCAAACGGTTTTACTCTCGTTGACCTCCTTGAGGGAGTTGGTGCAAACCTCCACGTCATCAGCGTCGCCAGCAATAACCGCTACGGGCATCCATCCCTCCAAACACTTCAGAGCATCCGTACCCTTCAAGGGTTCCCTGGTCTTATGTGCACGCAGCTGAACGGCATCTGCGCCAACTGTTCAGTCGACGGCAACACCAGATGCGCTGGCGAGGTTACAGTTCTCATCACTGCTTCCGGCGCTCAGATCATACCCTCAGTTCCAGCGCATCGCGCCGCCGTGAGCACGCTTCCCAGCGCGCAGTGTCTCTAGACGTGGCAAGCTCTTTTCTAGGAGCGTTCGTCAAGGTTCATCTGGCTTGATCGCCGGACGCATCTCCGCTGTGCTCGGCAAACCACGAGAACTCTCGTATCCAGCCAGTGAGGAGAAGGAGTCCGCCGAGCATGTCTCGCCTCGCTGAAGTAATCGGGAATGCCGTGGACCGTGCCATGTCGGTTAAAGCCCGGCGGATCTTCTGTGGTCTTGCGCAGGCTGTTAGCGGTCGCCAGCCCAATCAGTACCGAGCGAAGCTCGACAAGGCGGCCTCCTTCGGGTCGAGCGCGCTCATTTCCTCGCGCGCCTTGGCTAGGGTCGGCATGTCGAGGACACCGTGAACCACGCGCGCAAGGGCAACGCCACATAGGGCTTGGGCCGCAAGGTCTTGGTCGTGACGGGCGGCAATGAGTGCAGCGACCGCAAACCTCTTCGCGTCATCCTCGTCCGCTCCCACGCTCGCGTCCGCGAGCGCCAACTCAATGTCGTCAAGAATGTCCTCTCGGCGGGCGATGAGAACGGCTTCACGCCCCGGAAAATCCGCGGTGTCAATCAGTTCCCGAAGGATGTCGGTGCGCGGCGCCCAAACAAGGCACAGCGTGCCTTCGGAGGTCAGCCTGAAGAGGTCCGCAATCTCACCGGGTTCGAGACTACGCCATGCTGGCGGAAGCGAATCCGCCCACAGCCGATGGAATTCGGCGACTATGGTGAGTAGCGCCTTTCCATCGGTCTGCAGCCACTCCTCGACGCGGTCGAGCACTGGACGCTGCGTCAGGACCGGCTTGACGATCGCCGTTCGAATCGCCTTGAGCCACCGATCAGTGCGCGCGAAAGCCTGTCGTTGCACGAGCGTCAGACCCGACATCCTCCGGCCATGCCCATCGGAAGGATTGCTGGACTGGGTGGTCATGGCTTGTGGAAGTCTGCTTCTGGATGGCTGGTGATCCAGTTCTTGAGCGGCTTGATCGGGTCCTCGAGCCCATCACCTTCTCCAAGGAGACGGGTCAGCTCATCAGGCGCGGGGGAAACTGGCATCCGGGAGCGCATTTTCTCGCCGCGCATGAAGTGCGCGAGCGTCGTGCGTGCGTTGGCGATCGCACGCACCACGATGCGCCGCGTGACCTGCTTGGTCGTCCGGTTGCTCAGCACCACCTCGTTCAGAATGCTGCCGACAGCCTGGTAGCGGTCTAGCAGCTCGCGTTGGCGAATGCGTGGCGAGTACGCTACCCAGCCCTTCGCCCACGCATCCCGGGCGTCGGCGTAACGCTCCTCCAACGACTCCGGAGACTCGCGGTCCAGGAAACTCGACGCTTCGATTAGCGCCTCGTCGAGCTGCTCGACGGCGATCAGCTCTCGCGCGTGCCGAGCCTGCTCGCGCTGTTCTCGACTCATGTTTCGGCGTGCCAGGTGGTCGACAGCTCCAGTGAGGCCCACGCCGAGCACGATGCCTCCCACGCCGATTAGCGCGCCTGCGACGGCTCCGTCCATGCGCCGATCATTGCATCTAGTTCACGTCGTCCTCGTGACGCGCGACCGCAGGGGGTCGCGTCTCATTCCCCGGGTGAATTCGTTTGGGGGTAGCTCCGCTTGAGTGGATGTTATGCGGCGATCACCTCCTGGGTGTTCGTCGTTGCTGGTGGAGCGGTCGTGGTGTCGCGTAGTTGGCGGCGTAGTCGCTCGATTTCGGCGACGGTCTTGGGGTTCATCTTCACGCCGCGCCAGCCGCGTGAGGAGAGTCCTCCAGCACGGCCCATATGAGGGAGAGGGCGGATGTCTCGCCGGGGAACCGGCCGATCACCTTCGTTCGCCGGAGCGAGCGTTTGGCGGCGGCGATGTGCAACGAACCATCGCATCTGACCAGTACGCTCGGGAACCTCATGTCTGACCTGCCTGCCACCGGCACACCGGGTTCCGCGAGCCTGAGCTACGAGGAGTTCCTTGAGGACATCAAGGGACGCATTCGCAGAGCCCAGGCGCGGGCCGCACGCGCGATTAACGCGGAAGCTCATCGACGTGTATTGGCAGATCGGCTCGGAGATCGTGCGCCGTCAGCAAGCAGAGGGGTCGGAGCTGGGACGACGCACACGTGGCGTTGTGCAGCGCCTGTCGGCCGATCTGCGTGCGGCATTCCCAGGAGCACGCGGCTATTCGGTGCCCAATCTCTACCGGATGCGGGCGCTCGCGGTGACTTGGCCGGAAGGTCTCTCAGACCGTATGAGAGACCTTCCCTGGGGGCATGTGACGACGCTCGTGGCCAAGGTGGATCGCGACGCGCAGGAATGGTATGCAGAGCGGGCGGTGGCTTGGTCGCAGGCACAGCTACAAGCAGCTATCGCCAATCGCCTGCGTGAGCGCGAGGGTGGGGCGCTCACCAACTTCGGCCAGACGTTGCAAACCGACGATGCCGAGGCGGTGCAGCGGATCACGCGCGATCCCGTGGTCCTGGACTTCGTCGCTCTGACCGAGGGCTATAAGGAGCGTGATCTCGAAGCGGCTCTGCTGAGCGACATCGAAGGTTTCATGTTGGCGCTCGGCGAGGGCTTCTATTTCGCGGGACGCCAAAAGTCGCTCCAGGTTGGCAGCGAGGAGTTCATGCTGGACCTTCTCTTCTACCACCATCCAACTCGACGCTTCGTAGTCATCGACCTCAAGATCGGACCCTTCAAGGCCGAGTTCGCTGGCAAGATGAACCTCTATGTCAACGCCGTCAATGAGCTGATCGCTCATGACGAGGATCGTGCAACGGTCGGCTTCATCCTCTGTACCGGTCGCGACGAGGCTGTTGCTCACCTGACTCTCCAAGGGATCGCTACACCGATTGCCGTGACGCGCTACACGGTCGGTGCGAGGGGTGTCCTAATGGCTGATGAGGAGAGCCAGATCACAGAGGGCATTGAGAATGAGATGGAGGGCATGCGCCGCGTTGAGCGGCAGGTCACCGAGTTTGCCGCACGCCGCGCGCGTGAACTTGCGGCAGGTTCTGAGAAGCCCAAGCCGTAGAAAGCGTGTCGAGCGCATTCTCGATAAGTTTCGTCTATGACAACTGCCGGCGATGGGGCGCAGTCCGGTTCGGAGGCGGATCGCTGGCTGCATGCTCGTCTGATCCCGACCTACGGCATCCGGAGCCAGGACGAGCAAGAGAAGCGCGCGACCTCGTGCCTGCTGGCAGTGATGCACGGGGTTCCTGAGTTCGGTCATGCCTTGCTCCGAGAGTTGGGTGCCCCCAAGTCACCAAGCATCGACACCTTTGCCGAGGTTCGCTTCAAGAACGCAGACGGCAAAGTGGACATCCCGGACGGAGCAATCGTGTGTCGGCGAGGCGCGAAGCGCTGGACATGTCTGGTGGAGGTTAAGACCGGCGCAGCGACGTTGAAGGACGAGCAGGTCGGCAAATATCTCGACATCGCACGCGATCACTGCTTCGACGGCGTGTTGACGATCTCAAACCAGATCACCCACATCGCCTCCGAATCCCCGGTGGCTGTGGACGGCCGTAAGCTCCGCAAAACAGCCCTCTGGCACTTCTCCTGGTGGCGCATCCTGACAGAGGCAGTGGTGCTAAGCCGCAAGGGCGTGTCGGATTCCGACCAGGCTTGGGTTCTTCGAGAGTTGATCCACTACTTGACTGGTCAAGCGTCGGGTGTCGTCGGGTTCGAGGACATGGGCAAAGACTGGGTTCCGGTGCGCACTGCAGCTCACGACGGGACGCTGCGTAGCGGAGATCTCCGTGCGCGTCAGGTAGCCGAGCGATGGGACCAGTTCACCGAGTATCTGTGTCTCAGCTTGTCGCAGGAACTTGGGCACAACGTAGTGTCGGTTCGACTCCGCAGACAGACGACCAGCGCCCGGCTCGACGAGTTGGAAAAGGCGCTGACTACCGACGGAGATCTTCGCGCGACTATCCGAGTCCCGGACGCCGTCGGTGACCTTCAGATACGAGCCGACCTCAAGTCTCGGCAAACATCACTGAGTGTGGATATGACTGCCCCATCAGAGGGCAGGACAAAGTCCCGCATCAACTGGCTGCTACGCCAGCTCGCTGAGGCATGGCCTGACCTACGAGTCGAGGTCTGGTATCCGCGGGCGAGAGAGACTGTCGCGGCGACCCTTGAGCAGGCACGGGAGCGTCCAGAGATGCTGTCCTTTGCTGCTGATCCCACGCGTGAGCCCCGATCCTTCGTATTGACGCTGAGCCGACCGATGGGCCAGAAGCGAGGCCGGGTCGAGGGATCATTCGTACGCGAGACGCGCGAACAGGCGGTGATGTTCTATCGAGACCTCGTGCAGAACCTGAAGACATGGCAGGTGCGCCCACCCCAAATCCGCACCGAGGCCACTGCTATCGACGTTAGCGACCCCCCATCGCCGCCCGACCTTTTGCCGCTCACGCCTGCCGACCATATGCTGCCTGCTCCCGCCAACGGCGACGCGCCGGGTGATGCGGCTGACGGACTTGTGCCTGAGTCGCCGCCGGTGAGCCCGTTCCAAGGTTCCATTCAAGGTTCCGTTTTGAGCAAAACAGACCCCGCCGAGCCCGACACAACCCCAGCAACCACAGGTAATCCCACCCAACCAGACCACCCTTCGACGACCTCATAACCCGAAGTCCGCGGGCTTGAGGATCTACTATGTGTCTGGTCCTCCACTAGGAATGTATTTCTCTCTCCTGGCGCAAGCCGCGCAGAGTGTCTTATACCGGGGGCTGGGCGCGGGTGTACGGTGCAGCACGCCGGCCACGCCGCAAAGCTCGCAGGTGACACTCGCCCGTCGCTCGGCGGTGTCTACGAGCTTCTCCGCGAGGCTCAATGCGCCGCTCCAGATCGGCGACGCGTGCCTGTCCTTCTGGTGTCTGCCGGTAGGCATCCAGGCGCTCGCACCATGCGTCGTGCCGTTGCCTCCATCCGTCCCATTCAACCCCGTTGCCGTCTCGTCCTGGTGTCGGCGGCTCGGGATCCTTGGGGTCATGTACATGCTCGCCAGATTCCCAGTAGTACCGCAGGCCGCCAAACTTCTCCTTTACCTGGTGGAGCACATAGTTGGGAAGCAGTATGTGCAGTTGCTCGTCGAGCTCCACCAGCAGCGGATACCAGCCGCGATCGCAGGAAATCCAGCGTCCCCAACGGTCGGGAATGCGCAGGAGTATTCCCCGCAGTGCTTCGGCGTGCTCACCGGCATCCCCTGGTACATGGACCGCATTGAGTAACTGTTGGGAATCAGCGTCGCGCACAGCCCTGCCTTGTCTTATTTTCTTTCACACTCCGTAACCGCATTATCGATCGATTGCGTAGTCACTCGTTCGTCACTGGTGCTGCCATTCATCGCACAGTCCCCTTACCCACCCTCGCCGGCAGGTCAGCGTCAGGTGGTGCCCCGATCCGCGATACCTGGTGTGAGTTGTGGGTTGCTGGGCTGACGGTGCTCTGGGTTCGGGCTTCCGTTTGCGCCTGCCCCCGGCGCTCCTGCCAAGGATCTAGGGTTGTGCGACCTTTGGCCGGTCGCGGGCCTTGACGCTCGCTCTTGTCGGCTACCGACTGTTTCACTCCATAAGTGTCGCCTGCCAGTTGTGTTCCTGTAGCCGGTTGTCCAGTTCGCGTCGCTCTTGGGCAAGCGCATCAAGTCGGCCCTGAAGCTCGGCAACCTTGACATGGCGCACCATCCTGATCTCAGAGCGGCTATAGCGTGTCAGCCCGAAACCCGAGCCGCCTGTGGCCGCTTTGATCGCGGCGCGCAGCGCGCCCTGGCGTAGAGCTATGACGTCGCGGCGTGCGATCCCCTCTGTGACGGTCTCACCGGTTGCGAGTTGCGCGCGCGCATTGGTGTGGTTGATCTGGGCGATCAGCTCCTGCAATTCGTCACAGCGCCGATCGAGCTCGGCCAGCAGCTCGGCCGGGCTCTCGGGCGGCTTCTCGTCCTCCTGGGCCAGCACACACGCGGACAGGCGGTCCTGGAGCTGTGCGACCCGCTTTTGCAGGTCGGCCCGACGGTTCAGTGCTTCTCCAACGATTAGCGTCATGCTCATAGCATTGCACACAATTGTCTGAGATACATGCTGGTGCTCTCACACCTTCTTTCGAGTGTGGACAGGGCCGCATGCGGCCCTGTCCCGGACGGTGCATGCACCGTCCGGCCGTGCCTTGCATGCAAGGCCCGGAGGTGATCGCACATGTGCGATCACCCATCCGGCGCATGCGCCGGATGAACAACAGCGACTGCCAATCTGGCCAGCCCGTCCCGAATGGTCCCCCACGACGGTTAAGGTTCCAACGTGGAGTCCTCTTCTTTCAGATCGTTCGCCATCTTGCAACGCCCAACGTGGCCTTGTACAGGCGCATCATGGGTGAGTTCGTGGCCGTCAAGCGGCGCTTTGTGGTGCATCTGCGCGGCGAGGATCTCGGGGAAGCGCTCGCCCACGACGGGTCGCGCGTGCACGTGTCAGGTGACGTGACGCGCTACTCGTCGTGCGTGATGGGAGTAGAGGTGTGGCGGCGTATCTGATCGGATTCGTCGCGTTGATGCTTTAGCCCAAGCCGCTAGCGATCCGATAGACCTCTAAGAGGGCTTCAAATGACCGGTATGACCAAGCGGATTATGCGACGCATTGGCCTCGTGGCTGTGGTGCTCGGGTCGCTGCTTGCGCCCACCGGCACAGTCAGCGATGCCACCGGGTATTCGCCCGGCTGCGGCCAGGTCCCGATCGTCTACGGGATTCCGCCATGGGGCTTCCATACCGGTGCACCGATCACGGGGACCACCGGCAGCTTCGCCCGCGGCCATGGCGAAATCAACCTGGGAGCGCACACCGTCTCCGGGATTCTTTGCCAGGAAGACCACATTCGCGACCAGCCAACTCGTGCGATCACCATGACGGTCGAGCATCACCTGCTCTACCAGTCGCACTACGCGGTGATGTGGGGTTTCCCGGGGAACATCATGAAGATCAAGGTCCGCGTACGAGCCAGCAACGATCCGGAATGTAGAGTTGGCACCATCGGACGCGCGACCCTGTTCGCGAGCTATAACGGCGTGCGCAGCGACAGCGTCCGATTCAGCTTCTCGGCCTCCTGCAAGGACAACGACCACCTGTACCAGGGAACACAGGTCAACAACCAGGTCCCGCCGCTGTAGCCCGCCTTTTCGCGCGCTTGGTTCGGCGTCCGCGTTCGCCTCTCCCCGCGCAGGGATGGTTTGTCCTCCTGCGACTCGTGGGCGCCGCGCCCGTCGATGAGATATGTGATATACAGCGCCTTCGATGCTGCCCGAGCGTGTCACGACCGTCGACTACAACGCGATCATCGACACGCTCGCCGAGTACTGGGGCGAGCGCGACATGCGTGCGCGGCATCATCCGATGTTCATTCACGAGTTCGGGGATACGGCCCTCGTCGTGCGTGACGGGAGCGGAGGCGTGGCGGCGTATCTCTTCGGATTCCTCGCGCCGACTCAAGTCGGTTACGTGCATCTCGTTGGCGTGCGTGCCGATTCGCGGCGAGGTGGCCTCGGACGAAGGCTGTACCGCGAGTTTGAGACGCTCGCCCGCGATCGTGGCGCCACGGCCCTCAAGGCGATCTCCATCCCCACCAACCACGATTCGATTGCTTTTCACCGTGCGCTCGGCATGTCGGTCACGGAAGTCGCCGACTACTCCGGCCTGGGTCAACCGCGCGTCGTGTTTTGGCGAGACCTCTCGGCATAGCGGGGCGACGCGCCGGGCTGCCGGGAGGCGCAGCCCATCACAAGTGTCGTGTTGGTATCTAGCTTCTGCAGTTTGGCGGTGGGGTTGGGATACTAAGCACCGATGCCTGACTCGCTTGCGCTTGACTCAACCGTCGCCGTCATCACGGGTGCCTCCAGTGGCATTGGTGAGGCGACCGCACTAGCGCTTGCCGCACAGGGCGCAACTGTTGCTCTTGTCGCTCGCCGCGCGCAGCGACTGGAGCGCCTCGCTGAGCAGATCGCCTCAGTGGGACCGACGCCGCTTGTGATCGCCGCCGACCTGACCGACGCGGCCCAGCCGCCGCGGGTGATGAGCGAGGTGGTGGCCAAGGCGGGCAGGATCGACATACTTGTCAACAACGCTGGCGTGATGCTGCTCGGCCCGATCGTGGGGGCGCCGCTGGAGGAGTGGGAGCAGATGATCGACATCAATGTTCGCGCACTTCTGCACTGTGCGCATGCCGCATTGCCGCACCTGCTCGAGGCCGCCGAGCAAGGACCACGCAACGTGGCGGATCTGGTCAATGTCTCTTCGGTTGCGGGGCGCAAAATCAACAACGGCTCCGGCGTCTACAACCTGACCAAGCACGGTGTCGGCGCGTTTAGCGAGTCGCTGCGTCAGGAGATCACCCGCCGATATGTGCGCGTTGGCCTGATCGAGCCCGGCGCCGTTGCGACGGAGTTGGTGGGCCACAACAGGCCCGAGATCCTAGACGCCCTGACTTCCCGTCCTGGGCTTGGATCGCCGATGCAGGCTGGCGACATCGCCGATGCGATCCTCTACATGGTGACCCGCCCGCGTCACGTCGCGATCAACGAGATCCTGATCCGCCCAATAGATCAAGAGCGCTAGGCGTAAGCCAAGAGTGTCAGCGGCATGCTCCGCGGCTCACGCGATGTCGGTGGGATGGTGCGCAAGCCGCCTCACGCCCTACCACGATGGCATGCGTGCCAATCCCTCAGAGAACGGTCTTGTGCCGATGTTCGGCAAACAACGCGAGTGCGTAGCGCCCGGCGGGATGCTCGCGTGCACGTTCGACCAGCGCCGCCATGCCGGGTGAGAGCACATCGGGCTGCGGCAATGGGACGCCATATGTGGGTGGCACGACGATCGAGGCGCATAGCGCAGCAAACGTTAGATCGGCCGCGCTGAAGCGCTCACCGCACAAGTAGGGTCGGCCGTCGGAGAGCAGTTCAGCGACGTGGTCCAGCTCGCTAAAGACTGCCTCCTCGTCCTCCAGCTCGATCCCCGGATGGATGCCGAGCGCCCACTTGACATAGCGCTGGGCAAGCGGCCAGCCGTAGCGGATGAAACGATCCTCCCAGCCGGGCACTCCCGCGTTGTTGAAGCGCAACGCGAGCTTTGTATCGGGGAGCATGTGGATGTACATCAGCCGTCGTCCTCTCGGCCCGAGCCCCTCGTCCAAACGCCGGCAGAGAGAGTCAACCTCCTCGTGCGCGCCAGGCTCTGCTGGGTACAGCCGATGCTCGGGCGAGGTGCGCTCATCCACCCACGCGAGAATCCCCGCGGACTCACCAATCACAGATGTGGGCGTCACTAGCACCGGGACTGTGATTCCGCCGCCCGCGCGCCGCGCGACAAGCTGATGGACGCCCTGAACGTGGCGCTCCTCGCGATAGAGCATTCCCGCACGCTCCAGCGCCCACCTGGCCTTCTCACAGTAGTGGCTGATAGGGATCGTGATGAGCCGCAACACCGCTGGACAGTCTATGGTTGTGTCGGCGTGGGCCTCAGGCCGCGACCAGCTCCACATCGGCTCTCGGCTCAAGCTCCTCGGCTCCCGCCACGGTCTCTTGTTGTGCGACCGCGGGTGGGCGCAAGACCAGGAATGCCGCAAGGATGCCCAGACTGACGCACACCGCCGCAACCAAGTAGGCCAGGTGGTATCCACCGGTCAACGCCCTGGCCAACGAGTCCCCGCTAGCGCTCAACGCGTTCGTATGGTCGGTCGCGATCGTTCCGAGCGTCGCCAGGCCGATCGCGCCGAACAGTTGCACCGACACGTTGATGATCCCCGAAGCAAGCCCGGCGTCGCGGGGAGCCGAATCGGACATCCCCATCGTTAGCAGCGGCAGGAACGACGCACCGGCGCCAAGTCCGAGCGTGAGGAATGCAAAGAACAGCCCTGGGAAGTAGCCCGCGTGCAGACCTTGCACGGCGAGCAAAAGCAGGCCGACCACGATCCCCGCCAGGCCGGCCATCAGCGTTTGCAGAGCGCCGAAACGCTGCACGGCCCTGGCCGAGATTCCCATCGACATCACCGCGATCGAGAACGTCAGCGGCAGGAATGCGAGGCCGGTATCGATCGCGTTGTAGCCAAGCACGCGCTCTAGATAGAGCGCCCCAAGGAAGAACGCGGAGAACATGCCGGTAATGAGCAGTCCGCGCACGAGGCTTGATCCCATCAGCATGCGCTGGCGCAGGATGCGCAGCGGCATGATCGGGTTGGCAAGCCGCGACTCGAGCACGAGAAAGCCGGCAAGCAGCGCCAGCGACGCGCCGCCGACGCCAAGCGTGCGCGCCGAGAGCAGCCCGTATTCGCTGGACTTGACGATCGCGAACGCGCCAAGCATCGTGGCGAGTGTGATCAGAAATGAGCCGAACACGTCGACGCCGCCGGCGAGACCGATGCCCTCGTTCTCCTCGATCAACATCCAGCCGAACAAAAACGCGACCATGCCGATCGGCACGTTCACGAAGAAGATCCAGTGCCAGTCAAGTGACTGCGTGAGCGCGCCGCCGGCAAGCAGCCCGACCGAGCCGCCGCCCGCCGAGACGAACGCGTACATGCCCATCGCCTTGGCCTGCTCGGCACGCTTGGGAAACTCGGTGACGATGATCGCGAGGATCACACTCGAGGCAACCGCGCCGCCCACTCCTTGGATGATGCGTGAGACGATCAGCATCGTCTGATCCTGGGCGAACCCGCACAGCACAGACGCCGCGGTGAACATCACGAGGCCCGTCAGGAACACCTTCTTGCGCCCGACGAGGTCGCCCATCCTGCCAGCCAGCAGTAGAAAGCCGCCGAACGTGACCAGGTAGCCGTTGATCACCCACGTGAGGTTCCCCTGGGAGAAGTGCAGTTCGCGCTGGATCGAGGGCAGCGCGACGTTCACGATCGTCGCGTCGAGCACCATCATCAGCTGCCCCAGGCACAGCACCGCAAGCGCGATCCAGCGCCGGCGCTCGCGTTTGCGCTCGACCTCGCTTTGGCCGGCTGCCTGTCGTGCGCTCTGGATGCGTTGGATGCTCTCTGGCTGGGCGGTGGCGGTGCTCATGTTGCTCCTTCCTGTCTTGGTCAGGGGAACAACATAGCAGGGATAATCCATCTAACAAGTATCATCTTGTTATCGGTGATGATTGCTACATCATGGTATAATCCGCTCATTATGGGTAAACGCAATCACGCAGCCGATCTGGGCTCAATGGTCCTGCTCACGCGCCTGGCCAAGCAGGTCTACCGGCGCAGCACAGAGGAGCTGCTCGGCATCCACATGCGGCTCGTGATGGCGCTTAGCTACCTGCGCGACCACGATGGCGCACCCCAGCAGGAGCTGGCAGAGGCGCTCTGCATGGACGCCAACAACGTCGTCTTGCTACTCAACGAGCTGGAGGATCTCGGCCATGTCGCCCGGCGGCGCGACCCCGAGGACCGTCGCCGCCATCGCGTCGAGCTGACCGAGCAGGGACGCCGCGCGCTGATCGACGCCGAGCGTGCGCAGGAGAGCATCGAGGATGAGGTTCTCCAGGCGCTCGACGCGGACGAACGCGCAACGCTCTGGCGCCTGTTGACGCGCGCGCTGCGCGCCGCCGAGCCGGACGTCCACACCGATCGTGGGCGTACCGCCACAGGCTCCGTCTCGGGGTAGTCAACCCCTGCCCTGACCTATACGCTCAGTCTGCCTACTGTCATCTCGACCGATCCGTCGAGCAGGAGTAGCCTCAACGGGCAATCCGACAGAGAGGATTTGACATGGCTGGCGATGCATTGTTCCTTGGCTGGGGTCCCGTCGTCCGGGGCCGCGAGCTGAAGGCACTGGAGGTGTTCCAGGAAACCCTCACGTACTACGGCACCTTGCAGCAGGATGGTCGAATCGATAGCTTCGAGCCTGTGTTGATCGCGCTGCACGGTGGCGGCATGGCCGGGTTCATTCTGTTGCGCGGCTCGCGCGCCTCGCTGGATGAGGTTCGCTCCAGCGAGGAGTTCCGGAGGTTGGTCGCTCGAGCAGCGTCGATCGTCGATGATGTTGGTGTCATCGATGCCTACACGGGCGAGGCGTTGGCTCAGCAGATGGCCATCTTCCAGGCCGTCTCCCAAGAGATCGTGGGTTGAGCCGCGCGGTGACGACAGTGGCGACCGTTAGACCCAGAAGAGCGCCTAGCGATCGGGATGGAGATCTTCAGAGCGGACACCTCGCCAGCATACGCGCGGCGCTCTAGCAGGCCGACATGAATTACCCGCCCACTCCCGCGCTCGACCCGGCCTCGCGAAGCGCCATCGTGCCCGCGCGCACCGAAACCTGTTGCGCCAGTGCACGCCCGGCGAACTTGCCTCGGAAGCCGTTGGAGGTGAGTTGGGCGACCGTCATTCCGGCGCTGTCGCTGTAGACGTTCAGAAGCAGCGATTCGCGCTTGCCGGCGAGCACCATGTACACGATGCCCGGGATCACGAAGAAGAACAGCAGCACGACGGCGATGAGCGCGTTGGGTCTGCGGTGGTAGCGAAAGCTCGCCCCGTCGTCACTTTGCGCCATCACCTGCCAGTGGCGCTTGGTCGCGACGATAGCGACCGCGGCCATCACGATGCGACGCGAGTCCGCGGGCGTCTCGAAACGCAGGTTTTCACCGGATCGCAGCATGAAGAACACAGTGATGCTGGCGGTGAGAGCAAGGATGATGAGGACGGCGTGGCCGGGCATGAGCTTCCCTTCGTTTGTTTGCTCTTGCCTGATCCGACGGCCGTTGCGAAAGGTGACACTCAAATCTCAGATGCCAGCGCCACATGTGGCGCTGGCCCGGCCGGTACATGTACCGGCCGGCCGGTCCTTGCATGCAAGGACCGGAACAGGGCCGCGCATGCGCGGCCCTGCCACCCGGCGCATGCGCCGGGTGGAACAGCAACGACGACGCTCACCCCTCGCGGCACGCGCGTGTCTGGTCCATCAAGCCTCGGGGGTCTCGCTTCTCGCCGAGCCGGCCTGCAGGGCGGTCTGGATCAACTCTGCTCCGGTGGGTGTGCGGTCGGGGTCGAGCAGCCACTGCAGGAGGAGCCCGTCGAAGATCGCGATCAGCAGCGACGCGACGGCGCGCGAATGGGGAACAGTGGCCGGGCCGTCCAGCGCCTGCAACAGCGCGACGACGTTCTCGCGGGCGCGCTCGTAGCTCTCGGCCAGCGCGGTGCGGATCTCCTCCGAGTGCTCGGCTTGGGCGAGGGCCTCAATGAAGGCGCGGGCGAGCGGGCGGTTGCGCTCGAACGTGCCCGGCAACTCCGCCGCCACCCTCGTGAAGCGCTCGAGCTCGTTTGCGTCCTCCAGCTCGAGGATGACGTCGGCGACCTCCCTGAACCAGCGCTCGAAGCCCTCAATCAGGGCGGCGTTGAGCAGGGTCTCGGTCGTGCCGTAGTGGTAGCCGATCGCGCCGAGGTTGGTGTTCGAGGCGGCGACGATGTCGCGCGCGGTCGTGTGCGCGTAGCCCTTCTCCTGCAGGCATTGCAGCGCTCCCTCGAGGAGCGCCTCGCGGTTAGATCTGGAGTTCATCGCGCATCGAGCACATCCTGGGACAAATGTATGATACAAATGTCCCATGTCGAGCGATTTGCCCCCGGGCCCGGCGTTGCCGAAGATCGTCCAAGGTCTGCTCTTCGTCTTCAAGCCGCTGGAGTTCCTCGAGCGCTGCCGCGCGCGCTACGGCGGGATCTTCAGGCTGCGCCTGCCTGCGGAGTACGGGCACGTCTACTACCTCTCCGACGTCGATCTGATTGGCAAGGTGTTCGCGGGCGACGCAAGCGTCATGCACGCCGGCGAGGCCAACGCCGTGCTCGAACCGGTGACCGGTCCCCGCTCGGTGCTGCTGCTGGACGAGGACGAGCATCTGCGCCATCGCCGGATGCTACTGCCGCCGCTGCACGGGCAGGTACTGGAAAGCTACGCGGGCACCATCGCCGAGATCGCGACCAGACACTTCGAGCAGTGGCCGGTCGAGGAGCCGATCAGCCTGCGCCCACGCTTTCAAGCGATCACGCTGGAGGTCATCACCGAGGCGATCTTCGGAGAGGCGGGCAGCACCAGAGCGCCGGAGCTGCGGGTTCTGCTCGACGGCTTGTTCGAACTTAGCGCCGCGAAGATCCTCTTGTTCGGCTTGAGCCGATTGCTGACCGGCGAGGCCTCGCCGCGGCGCATACGTCGGACACGCCCAAAGATCGACAGCCTGCTGGTCTCAGAGATTGAGCCGCGCCGCGCCAACCCCGATGGCAGCGGCATTCTCAGCCTGCTGCTCGAAGCGCGCGACGAGCAGGGCGAGCCGCTCTCAGACACGGAAATCTGCGACGAGCTGGTCACGCTGCTGCTGGCGGGCCACGAGACAACCGCCACCTCGCTCTCCTGGACGGTCGAGCGGCTCGTGCGCCATCCGCGGGTACTGCTTGAGCTGGAAGCAGAGCTTGCCCGGGAGGAGCACGCCTATCTGGATGCAACGCTGAACGAGATCCTGCGCGTGCGACCGGTGGTGATGGACGTCGGTCGGCGACTCACCGAGCCGGTCGAGCTTGGCGGCTACCTGCTCCCCGCCGGCAGCTACGTGCTGCCCTCGATCGCGCTCGTGCACTCGAGTGCGGAGCACCACGATCAGCCGACCGAGTTTCGCCCCGAGCGGTTCCTCGACGCCAAGCCCTCAGGGTCGGCATGGCTGCCATTCGGCGGCGGTCGACGCCGCTGCCTCGGTGCGGCGTTTGCGATGCTCGAGATGAAACTCATCGTCACGCTTCTGCTGGAGCGCTATACGATCGAGGCCACACGCTCGCAGGAGGAGAGCCCGCGTCTGCGCGGGGTCACCCTGGCGCCCGCCCGCGACTGCGAGGTCATCCTCAAGCGGCGTGCGCACGGCGTCGAGAGTGACTGACCCCATAGCGGTGGCGGCCGTCGCCCCGGCACCTCACGGGGGCCCTGGCAGACCGAGCAGTTGCACGACGGCGAACAGCAGGATCAGCGAGCCGATCCCGATCAGCGCGTAGCGGGCTTGGCGCATCGGGAAGTGGCCGCTGATGCCGACCAGGAACAGCACGGTTGCAAGGAACACCGTGTCGCGCACATACTTATCGCTGGTGGCGCCGGCCGCCGAGCCGTTTGCGAAGCTCGCGTCCGCCTCACGGTCGTCCGTGTTTGCCTGTATTTCCTGGGGTATAACGTACTGGGGCATGTACGACGGCCCGGGCGGCGCGTTTGGGTTGTGGGCCGGGTCGGTGGCCAACCACGCATAGAAAGCGGGGCGATACCCCGGGCGCAAGCGCTTCTCCGCGAGCAGTTCAGCACCGTGGTTTTTGGCCGTGAACGCGCTGAACCACGCGTTGAACGACACCGAGTCGAGCGTGCGCAGCTGGAGGGCTTCGAGGTCGGCGCGATTGGCCTTGGTGCGTGCGGCCGACGCTTTGGCCAGCTCCACCGAGGAGTGGGTGCTCCACTTCGCGGCGGCATACCCCGAGTAGGCGGCGAGCACGGCGACGAGCGACAGCAACAGCGCCTCGAGCACCGACAGCATGCGGTCGCGGCGATCCTTATCGTCAGCCTCGGTGGCATGTTTGTGCTCGCCGATCTCTTTGCCCACCTCGGCGGCTGAAAGGCCCTCGGCCACGCGCTATGCCTGCCGGTGGAGGGTTGGGTGGGGGTGAGCAACCATTGTCATGCCGGTCGGCCGCGTCCGCTGCGAATGCGCGAGCATCGTCGTGCCTGGCGGGGGAGCGTCTGCTCGGAGCTGACCATCGGCGGCATTCTAGTTCTGAGAGCAGCTAGAGCATCGTTTGCTGACCAGGAGTCAAGGTTCGCACCTCGACATTTGGTGCCCGGAGCGCAACGTGTTCGACGAACAGGCGCGGCGGCTCGGAGAGGCGCTCGCGGCGGTGGCGGCCGAGGCCGATCGGGCGTAGCGTTCCCCAGTGCACCGGAATCGCGATGCGCGGCTGTATCAACTCGACCGCACGAGCCGCGTCGAGTGGGTCCATGTGACCCGGACCGAGTTTCGCGCCCCATCCGGCGATCGGCAACAGCGCCACATCCGGCGAGGGGGAGAGGTCGGCCATACCGGCAAACAGCTCGGTGTCGCCAGCGAAGTAAACCGTTTGCCGGCCGCTCACCAGGTAACCCAGCGGCGCGGCTCGCGGGGCGCCCGGGCGGCGAGCATCGTGGTGGGCCTCGACCGCGGTAACCGTGAGCGCGCCGACCTTCGCGGACTCACCGGCGCTCAGCTCGCCGGCATGCGTAAACCCCCGGCGCTCCAACCATGCGCCGGCGCCTGCCGGAACGATCAGCGGCGTGTCGGGGCCCAGGCGTCGCAGCGAGCCCAGGTCGAGGTGATCGTGGTGCAGGTGCGAGATCAACACGGCGTCCGGATCGGCGGCGACGCTCGCCTCGACAGTGGGCACCTGGCGGCGCAGGTGCACGACGCCACCGCGCAGCAACGGGTCGGTGAGTACGCGCACGCCCTCCAGCTCGATCAGCACGGTGGCGTGGCCCAGGAAAACGATACGGTCTGCGGCTGTGCCCGAACGCTGGGCACCTACCGCGCCATCGACCATGGACGTGAAGGTAGCAACACGATGCAGCCGGCAAGTGACCAGGGCAGCAGCAGACGACGTTCGCGCAACGTGCGGATGCTGGTGGGGCTCGGCGCGCGAGTGCTGGCGATGCTGGTGGTGCAGGCGCTCGCGCTCGTGCTGATGACCGCGCTGCTCTCGGGTCGCGATTCGCTGTCATTTCGCGCCGCGCTACTCGTCGCGGTGGTCATGGCGATCGTGAACGCCGTGCTGTGGCCACTGCTGATACGCGTCGCCCTGCCACTCACGATCGTCACGTTCGGGCTCGGCTCGCTGGCGCTTAGCGCCGGCATGGTTGCACTCGCGTTCTACGCCGTTGACGGCAAGACGCCGTCGTTCTGGACAGACGTCGCGATCGCGTTCGGCCTGGCCCTCATCTCGACGATCGTCGCGCCTCTGCTCGACCTCGACGGTGACGCTCGCAATCTGCGCGTGGTCCGCCGCCGAACGCGACGCGCTCGTCGCGAGAATCGCACCAGCGTTCCCGGAGTGATCCTGTTCGAGATCGACGGGCTGGGGGAACAGGTGTTGCGCGAGGCGATCCGCGACGGGCACACCCCCACGATCGCGCGTTGGCTGTCTGAGGGCACACATCGCATGCTCGGCTGGGAGTGCGACCTCTCCTCCCAAACGGGCGCGAGTCAGGCCGGGCTGCTGCTCGGCAGCAATTGGGACATGCCGGCCTTTCGCTGGTATGAGAAGGAGTCCGGCCGCACGATGGTCTCCAACCATCCCGCCGACGCGGCCGAGATCGAGCGTCGGCGCTCTACCGGCGCGGGCCTGCTCGTCGGCGGGGGAACGAGCCGCGGGAACATGTTCTCGGGCGACGCCCCGCGCTGCACCGCGACGATGAGCGTGATTCGCGATCGCTCCCGATCGAAGGCTGGAGATCTGTTTGCCTACTTCTCCGACCCGTATGGGTTCATGCGCACGATCGTGCTGTCGCTCGCCGACATCGCGTATGAGCGCATGGCGGCTGCTCGCCAGCGCCGGGCGGGCGCGGCCCATGTCGAGCGGAAAGGCTTCTACCCGCTGATTCGAGCGGCGATCGCGGTGGCGATGCGCGACCTCGTGACGGCCCTGCTGATGGCCGACATCGTCGAGGGTGTGCCGATCAGCTACGCGACCTTCGTCGGCTACGACGAGGTCGCGCACCACTCGGGGATTCGCGAGCCCGATGCGCTGGCGGTGCTCAAGCGACACGACCGGCAACTGGCTCGACTGGAGCGCGCGACCGCCCAGTCGCCGCGCCCCTACCACCTGGTGGTGCTCTCCGACCACGGGCAAACGCAGGGCGCGCCGTTTCGCCAGCGCTACGGCGAGACGCTCGAGGACGTGGTGCGCGCGGCGCTCACCAGAGGTGAGGTTTACGCGCCGACGGCCGTCGATGAGGCTTGGGGCGACATGGGCGCCGTGCTCGCCGACGCCCGTCAGGACCAGAGCGTGGGCGGACGCATGCTCGCACGCGCCACGCGCGCCAGATCGGTGCAGGGCACGGTCGCACTTGGACCCAACCGCGACGCACTCCAGGAGCGTGTGGCCGCGGACGCACAGCACGAGGCGATCGTGATGGCCTCGGGCGGGCTCGGCCTCATCTACCTGCCCACAAGTCCGCGGCGGCTCACACTTGAGCAGATCGCCGACATACACCCGCGGTTGCTCGACACGCTCACCGCTCATCCTGGGATCGCCTACGCGATGGTGCGCTCGCAAGCGCACGGTGCGCTCGTGCTCGGCGGAGCCGGACAGCGGCGCCTGAGCGACGATGTGGTTGAGGGGGAGGACCCGCTCGCCGCGTTCGACGCGACCGCGGCCGACCACCTGCGCCGCCACGATCGTTTTCCCCACTGTCCTGACATTCTCGTGAACTGCATGTACGACCCGAGCGTCGAGGAGGTCGCGCCCTTCGAGGACTTCATGGGCTCCCACGGCGGGCTTGGCGGTCCGCAAACAAAGCCGTTTGCCGTAGTGCCCTCTGACTGGAGCGAACCCGCCGCTCCGATCGTGGGGGTGGAGGCGATGCACGAGACGCTTCTCGAGTGGCTGGCGCGCTCGCGGGCGGACGCGGAGCAGCCCCTCTCGTCGCTGGGCGCTGGTCCGGCCTCGGTTTCCTAGGCGACGTCCGGACGGGTCCGGATGGGCGGTTCGACGGGCTGGAGGCAGGCGCGCGTCGGTCCCGTTTCGATGTCGTTGCCTATTGCCGCGCTTGTGTCCGCTCGCGCTCGTGCTTGTCGCGTTTGAGTCGCGGCAGCCACCGCCAGCGGAACCTGACGCACGAGCAGCGCGAACAGTCCATACCGCGCCGGTAGTGGCGGTGCTCGTGCTTTGGATGTCCACAGCGGCAAATCATGCCGGCTATCTTATGCCCTAGCCTGATCAGCAGATCAGTTCGCATAGATAGGCGCCGGGCGAGCGCTTGCGCAAGTTGGGGCCGCCCGAATGCCTCCGTGCCGCAGCGAGTCAGCGGGGGTGTTCCCGCCGACTATAAATAGCACCGCACCCCAGCGTGCCGGCAGCGTACACGTCGAGGGTCCGGGGTTGGCTCCCGTGCGCGGCGGAAAGCACGGATTGAGACGGCGTGCCGGTGCGCCGTCTCATCGCGCGGCGCACCGGCCGGCTCGCACCCTCAGCTCGCGGAGGTCTGCTCCACTTCGTCAAGCTCGCGCCGTAGCTCCTGCTTGATCTCCTCGCCGTTGGCGTCGATTTCCTTCTCGATCGATTTCTCCGCGTGCTCGAGTGCCTTGTCCAATTGCTCTTGCAGGCGCGACTCGCCGATCACGATCAACGCCGCTTTGCCACCCTCAAGCAGCTCCCCAAGCTCTTTGGCGTCGCCGCGCGAGATGCCCTTGCGCAAGTGCCCGCCGACGCCGCCGACCACACCGCCGACAGCCGCCGCGCCAATGATCGAGGGTGGGAACAAGACACCGATGAGCGCGCCGACGGCGATTCCGCCCCAGGCGCCGTGCTGCGTTGGCTTCTCGTGCTTCTCCACATGCACCTTGCCATCGGTGTCTTTGCTGATGACTGCCACGTCATAGGTGCCGACCAGCTTGGCCCTGTGAAGCTCGATCAGGCCGTCATAGTCGGCGAGGGCGTCCGCCCGGTCGGCATACGTTGCCGCATAGATGAAAACTGGCTTGTCGCTCATTGCGTCTCGCTTCCTGTTGGGCATGTCGAGCGGCGCGGCTGCGGACGCTCGCGGTTTGTTTGCGTCGGTTGAGCGCTCGGGTCGCCCGCTTCAGGCAGGTAGGCGCTCACCTGCGAGTCAACCAGCCGAGTGGGTGCGGGGCATCCGTAGAAGTCCGTGGTGGGCGGGCGGTTTCCGCGTGTCGTACGGCGCTTGCGGAGGTACTCGTTTCACTTGGCGGCCGGGCGTATGATGCTCGCGTGGTTCTCTATGTCTGTCCTTTTGGCACCTCCTTCGGCGGACTGCCCACGCCATTGGCGCATCCGTGCGGCAGGGCCGCCAAGGCGCTTGACGCCGCCGGCCACAGCTATGAGTGCAAGTCAGTCAAGGGTGGCTACCTCATGTTCTGGACCTTGCCGAATCGCGCCCGCGACCGAGCCGAGGTGCAGCAGTTGAGTGGGCAGTGGGCAGTGCCGATCCTCGCGCTCGACGATGGCGAGGTGATCACCGGCACCAGCGCGATCGTGCACTGGGCCGAGACGAAAGCGCCGGCCAGCGGCGCTTAGGAAACCTCCGAGACAACCAGTCGCAGCGCCCCCTGAAAACTGTCTCGCTCACGCAGATGCCCATGCTCGGCGTCCCAGGCGCCGCTCTCGAGTGCATCGGCTAGCCGCTGCACCACGTGCCGTTCCACCTCCGGTTCCAGTAGCGCCCAGATCGACTGGGCGCCGCGCACCTCGGGGTCGAGCAGCGCTTCGGGGCGCTTCCAGAACGCCTCGAAGAACCCGTCGGTGCAATCGCCCGGGGTGGGCACCCGCTCCACGCGCGTGCGGCCGCCCAACGCTGCCTCGATGTCCTGCATTGCGGGGAATCGCAGTAGCTCCTTCTCGACCCCCTCGCGCAAATACTCAAGCTGCCAGTCTGGCAGCGCGCTCAGCTCGAACGTGAACACAACCACCGGCCCGCGCG
This sequence comes from uncultured Solirubrobacterales bacterium, assembly GCA_963776985.1. GTDB lineage: Bacteria > Actinomycetota > Thermoleophilia > Solirubrobacterales > Solirubrobacteraceae > Palsa-744. The sequence continues at coordinate 733,243 of CAVZOV010000004.1, read as the reverse complement.
AGACCCGGCGGAGCTCGGCCAAGCCCGCCTCGGGCGGGTGCCAGTGATGGATCGTCACGCACGCCATTGCCGCGTCGAACGTGTCGTCGTCAAACGGCAGGTTCTCCGCGCTAGCCGCAATCGCCGGTGCCGCGCCCGTCGGGCGCTGGGCGCGCATCGTCGCGCTCGGCTCCACCGCGAGCACCCAGCGATCGAGTGGCTCGTAGGAGCCGGCGCCAGCCCCCACGTTCAGCACGGTGCGCGCGTCCCCGAGCGCGGCGTGAATGCGCGCCGCGATACGCGGGTCCGGTCGGCGGTGCTGCGCGTAGTTGCGCCCGTGGCGCTCGTAATCGACTCGCACGCTACCCGCCGGCTCCGTCCTCTTGCGCTACGGACATGAGCCCATCGGAGTCCTTGTCCGGCCTCTGCGCGGTGGCGCCGCGAGGGTTGGGCGGCACGCGCAACAGCCACGCCAGCGGGCGCGGAAACCACCAGTTCCACTTCCCGAGCAGCGAAACCAACGAAGGGAGCAGGAGCGCCCGTACCACGGTTGCGTCGAGCAGGATGCCGGCGCCGAGACCGGTGGCCAGCACCTTGATGTCGGTGTTCGGGGCTGACGCCAGCGACGCAAACGCCAGGAACAGGATCAACGCTGCGCTCGTCACCAAACGACCGGTGCGTCCCAGGCCGGCGACAACTGCCTCGTCGGTGTCGCCAGTGCGGTCGTATTCTTCGCGCACGCGCGCGAGGATGAACACCTCGTAGTCCATCGAAAGGCCGAACAGGAAAGCAAACACGAGGATTGGCACCCAGAACGTGATTGCTCCCGTCGCGGGAATCCCAAAGATCGCCTGTGAGCCATGACCCTCCTGCCAGAACCACGTCATGAACCCGAACGCGGCCGCCATCGAAATGAGGTTGAGCACGACCGCCTTCACGGCGAGCGCAAGCGAGCGGAACGCGCGTGCCAGCAGCACGATCGTGAGCAGCGCGATGATCGCGAACATCAACGGGAAGTTGCCGAACACCGCCTTCTGGTAATCGATCTCCGCCCGGGCCATCGCCGGCGATGCCGATCACCCCCGGACGTCCTTCCAGTTCGTCGATCGCCGTGCGCACGGTACCGAGTGTCTTGGAGTTGATCGTCTCTTCGCGCGGTACTCCCACGATGATGCTCGTGCCGGCACGGTTGCTGTCGGGGGCCCTCGAGTGCAATGAGTCTGTCATCCCCGGTAGCCGCGCCAGTCGTGCCCGTATTTCGCGGGCATACGCGGAGCGCACGAGTACCTCGAGCGGGGTAATGACCCCGCTCGCCGCGCCACCACGACGGATGCGCTGGTAGGCAACGTACCCCGGCCCGCTGTGTGCCTGTGCGCTCGCGCTGGTTTCGCCAGTTGTGAGGCTGAAAAACGGCACGATCAGCAGCACGAGAATTCCCACCGCAACCGCGGTGCCGATCCAACGGTGGCGCACGAGCGTCCGCGACCAGGCCGTCCACCAGCGGCTTGCATGGTGCTCGTGGCGGATTCGCGGCCAGTCAACGCGCGGTCCGACCCCTCCTAGCAGTGCCGGGAGCAGGGTGAGCGCGACGCCGGTCGAAATGAGCGGGATCATCATCCCTGCGTACCCCATAGAGCGCAATCCCGGCACCGGCAACACCACCAGCGCGATCAGGCCGATCGCCACCGTCAGGCCGGAGAGCACCACCGCGCGTCCCGCGGTCGCCATCGCGATCACCACCGCCTCGTGGTTCTCGTGCCCGTGCGCGCGCTCCTCGCGCCAGCGGGTCACGATCAGCAGCGAGTAGTCGATCGCCACCCCCAGCCCAATGAGCGCCACGAGGAACTGCACGATGAACGACACGTTGGCGACGTAGGTCATGCCGAGGACCACGAGGAACGTCGCGAGGATCGCCACCGCGGCGATCAGCAGCGGTAGGAACGCGAGCAGGGACGCGAACACGAACGCCAGCACCGCGAGTGCCCCGATGCCGCCGATCACGGTCTCCAGGAACACGCCCGGACCGCCACGGGATTCTTCGCTGTCGGAGAGTTGCAGCAGCCCCGTCATGCCCGCCCGCGTGCCCCGCGGCAGCGTCAAGTTCAGCGCACGCTGCGCCGCTTGGGGGATCTTCGGCAGCCCGAGCGTGTTCTCCAGCGGTGTAAACAGAAATGCGTACGTGCTGCGGTCATCGCGTGTGATCAGGCGAGGGTCGCCGGTGTTGGCGAAGTCCACGACGCGCACCACGGGGATGCCTGCCTGCATTCGCCGAAGTGCCACGGCGATCTGCGCTCGCTCGCCGCGAACAGTGTGCCCGGGGGGCACCGTGATCACCGCGATCGCCGGTGGGACTATCCCGCCGTTGCCGTAGGTGGCGATGATCTTCTGTGCTGTTTCATAGCCGGGTTGTCCGGGCAGAGAGAAGTCGAGCTCGAGGCGTTTGGAAATCTGCGAGGCGCTGACCGCGCCCGCGAGGAATACCACCAGCCAGCCAACCATCACGACGCGGCGGTGCTTGAGCACGAAGCGCGCCAGACGCGCCGTCCGGCTGGCAGCGTAGAGCGCCGAGCCCGTGCCGGGCGCTCCCGGCGTGGCGGTCGTCGAGTCGCGGGTCCTCGCCGACAACTTTTAGAGCCTCCCCCAAGTGGATCGAATCACGTGGCCAGAGGGTATCCGCAAACCACACGGATGTGGTGGACCCGGGATGTGGTGGGCTCGCTGGAGCCGGCTAGCGCCCGGGTGCTCCTCCGAGGCCCAGGTTGAGTCTGGGCCTCGGCGTGCGCGATCCCGACACGCTGGCCGTCCGGCGACTCAAGCTGCGGCTTCGGCTTGAGCCCCCGGACGGCGCTGCGACGCGGAGGGCGGTTATGCCGCGGCGAGCGCTTTCTGCTTGATCTGATCGAACTCCGCCTGCGTGATCGTGCCGTCGGCATGCATCTGCTTGGCTCTGGCGATCTGCTCGGTCGGATCGCTCTTGGCGGCGACGGACTGCACGTACTGGTCGAACTGCGACTGGGCGTCCTTTTGATGCTTCACGGCGCGTTCTGCCATTCCGTTGTGCTCGGCGATGAGGTACACGAACACACCCAGGTAGGGGAGCACGATTATGAAGATGATCCACGCCACCTTCGCAAAGCCTGATGTGTCGTGGCGACGAAAGATGTCGGCCAGAACGGTAATCAAAATCCAGATCCAGACGACGAACGCGAAGAAAATCAACATCGTCCAGAACACTTCGAGAAACGGGTAGCTCGTTGCGAGGATCATTGTGGTGCCCTTTCGTTAATGCTGGAGTCCAGCACATTGACCCGAATGTAGGACCGTGTACTGGTGCAGCATAGTCGTGTTTTTCCGAACCGACCTTACGATCGCCAATGGGATACCCGACATCTGTGTGAGACAGTCGTCGAACCCCGATCCTTCGTACGGGGCCGACGGCACGCCGGTCAGGGCTCCGTGAGCGGTCCGGAGTATCTGAGTGTGTGACACTGCGATCGTGAGTTCAAACCAGCTCAAGGTTGCGGTCGTGGGTCACGTCGAGTGGGTGCGGTTCGCTCGCGTGTCCCACGTGCCGCACGCCGGCGAGGTGCTGCACGCACACGACTCCTTCGAGGAGCCCGCTGGAGGGGGCGCCGTGGCGGCGGTACAGCTCGCGCGCCTGGCTGGCGAGGCGCTGCTCGTCACGGCACTCGGCGAAGACGAGCACGGTGCCCGCTCGATAGCGCGCTTGGAAGAACTTGGAGTACGCGTGCGTGCGGCCAGGCGCACGGCGCCCACCCGCACCGCGGTCACGCTCGCAGACGACGCCAGCGAGCGCACGATTGTCACGTTCGGCTCGCGCCTGGAGCCCACGATCGACGACGCGGAGATCCCCTGGGAGGAGCTGGCGAAGATGGACGCCGTGTACTTCACGGCTGGCGACGTGGGTGCGCTGCGAGCCGCACGCGCCGCACGAGTGCTTCTCAGCAGCCCGCGTGCCCTGGATGCGCTTGCCCATGGCGTACGGCTCGACGCGCTCGTGCTCAGCGGCGACGACGCGGTCGAGCGTCGTGAGGCCGTGCGCGCACGCGAGGACGCGCGTCTGGTCGTCTCCACCGAAGGCGCGCGCGGCGGCAGCTACACCGCGCGCGACGGCAGCTCGGGACGATGGGAGGCCGTGGTACCGCCCGCCGCGGCGCCCGGCGAGGCCGAAGAGCGCGGACGCTCCGGCGAGTCGAGCCGTGCTGGCGAGCGCGGCGAGTCGGGCGACCCCGCAACGCCCGGCGAGGAGGGCGACTCCTATGGCTGCGGCGACTCCTTTGCCGCCGGGCTCACCTATGCCCTGGGCGAGGGCCTTGCGATAGGAGACGCACTGGCCCTGGCGGCACGCTGTGGCGCCGTATGTCTAACCGGGCGCGGGCCCTACCGGCGGCAGCTCACCGGCGCCGAACTCACTGGCGCGACGGCGCACGTGCGCTAGTAGCCGTGCTCCACCACGTTTGCCAGCGGCTCGCCACGTGCGTAGCGACGTACCTGCTGGCCGACAAGCGCGAACGCGCGCCGTTCAGCGGCGGCGGTGTCGCCCGCGAGGTGGGGCGAGACAGACACGCCCGGCGCATCCCACAGTGGGTGCTCGGCCGGCAGCGGCTCGGGGTCGGTGACGTCGAGCGCCGCCCGCACGCGGCCTGCACAGAGCAGCTCCAGCAGCGCCTCGGTATCGACGATCGATCCCCGGGCCGCGTTGACGAGCAGTGCGCCCGGGCGCATCCGCTCGAGCATGTCCCGGTCGAGCAGGCCCGCCGTGGCGGGTGTAAGCGGGAGCAGCACGACGACGATGTCGGCGCTGGGCAGGAGGACCGGGAGATCCTCCACGGCATGCACTCCTGAGCGGGCATGGTGGGCCACGCGGATCGTCTCCACGCCAAATGGCGCGAGTCGCGCCTGCACCGCCGCGCCGATCGATCCGTATCCAAGGATCAGCGCACGACTGCCGGCAAGCTCTTGCGTTTGGCGCCACTTCCACTCGTGTGCGCGCTGGCAATCGCGCAACTCGCCCAGGTGCTTCGCCGAGGCGAGGATCGCCGCCAGCACCCACTCAGCGACCGCGGCGTCACGCGTGCCGCTCGCGTCGCACAGCGTCACGCCGGCGGGAACCCGTCCGAGTACCCAATCGATCCCCGCCGACAGTGTTTGAATCACCCGCAGCCTGCCCATGCTTGGCAACAGGTCGAGCACGCGGGGATCGTCCGAGCCCGGCACCAGGAACTCGGCTTCGAGAATTGCCTCGGGCGGCTCGCCGTCGGGCGCGATCAGCCTCAGCGCAACATCGGCCGGCAGATCCCCAACCGCGTCGCGGCCCGCTCGATCGGGTATCCAAACATCCACGTGCGGGAGAGTGTATGGCGGTGAGCGAGTGGTTTATGGGTGCGCGCTGTCGATGGCCGCGGCGCGCGGTAGCACCAGCAGCGAGCAGCGCGCGTGGCGCTCCAGGTAGTCGGAGGTGCTGCCGAGCATCAAACGCTTCACCGGACCGTAGCCGCGTGAGCCGACGACGAGCATGTCGAGGCGCTCGCCAAACGCCGCCAGCTCCTCGCCCGCGAGACCGTATACGACGCGAGCCTCGACGTCGGGTAGCTCCGCCATGCGGCGCTCTGCATCCTTGAGTATCTCCTCCATGCTGTCGCCGATGTCCGCGGGGATCAGGCCGGTGTAGGCGTAGGGCGGGATCGACACGACCTGCAGGGCGTGAACGGTCGCTTTGGTCGCTGCCGCAAGCTCGCGTGCCGCGGCGAGTGCCGCTTCGCTCTCCGCCGAGTCGTTGTATCCGACGCCCACGTTCGCGAGCGGAGTGGGATGCTTGCCATAGCCGGCGGAGGCGACCGCGACCGCGCAGGGAGCGCCGTTCAACGCGGCGCGCGTGTCGTCGCCCAGCATCACGCGCCCGAGCGCGCCGCGACCGCAGGAGCCGACCACGAGCAGGTCCGCGTGCTGGTCTTCGGTCTGTTGATGAAGACCGCGACCGGGGCTGCCCGAGACGACGCTCACAAGCTCCGCTTCGACGCCCGCCGCGGCGCGCTCGGTCTCCAGCAGCGTGTTGGAGCCGTCGTGCTCGGCTTCCCTCGAGCCGGGAGTGACGGCGCGAATCGGGTGCAGCCCACCACTGTGTACGTTGGCCAGCGTGAGTTTTCCGTCAGGCGCGGTCAGGTGTGAGGCGAGGGCAATCGCATCGCGCCCAGCCGGCCTGCCGTCTACGCCCACAAGCACGTTCTTGAACATTGCGGTCTCCTTGTCGAGGTCGCCAGCACGCTAGCGCGGCATGCTGAGATCGGTCGTGTGGATCGCGGGCCACGGTGATCAGTGCTCGATCGATTCGGACACCTCGAGCCAACGCGCCTCCAGCCGCTCTCGCTCGGTGACTGTCCGCTGAAGCTCGCCCTGAAGCTCCGCAAGCCGACCGTGGTCGGTGGCGTGTGTGCTCATCTGCTCGTGGAGCGTGCTTTCGCGCTCGGCAAGCTTCTCGATCTCGCGTTCCAAGCGCTTGACCTCCTGTTGGGAGCGCCGGACCTCCTTTTGCGCGGCGCGCGCGGCGGCTCCGGGCGTCAAGCCCCGCGTTTCACCAGCGGGCACAGCCTGCGTTTCGCCCGGACCCGTCCCAGCACGCTCCGCCAGGTACTGCTCGATCCCGCCCGGCACATGCCGAAGGCCACCGTCGGCTGTCAGCGCATACACGTCATCGCAAACCCGCTCCACGAAATAGCGATCGTGGCTGACGACGAGCAGCGTGCCGGGCCAGCCGTCGAGCAGATCCTCAAGCGCCGTGAGCGTGTCGATGTCGAGATCGTTGGTTGGCTCGTCGAGCAGCAGCACGTTTGGTCCCGCCATCAGCAGGCGCATCAGCCCGAGCCTGCGGCGCTCGCCGCCGGAGAGATCCTTTACGAAGGTACGTGCCTTATCTCCCCTAAAACCAAAGCGGTCGCACAGCAGTGTCGCGGTAATTTCGCGCCCATCGCTGAGGACGGCGTTGCTGCGCACCTCCTCCAGCGACTCCAGCACGCGCAGCTGGCCGGGGATCTCGACCGTGTCCTGGGAGAGGTGGGCGATGCGGACGGTCGCGCCGCGCTCGATCCGACCGGCGCTTGGCTCGACCTCGCCGCCGAGCAGTCGCACGAGTGATGTCTTGCCCGAACCGTTGACCCCGACCAGCGCCACGCGCTCGCCCGGCCCCAGGCGCCAGGTGACTCCGCGCAGCACCTCACGTTGGCCAAGCGTCAGCGAAACATTGACCGCCTCCAACACCTTGTTGCCGAGTCGCGCGCTCGCGAAGCGCAGCAGCTCGGCGCGATCGCGCGCCTGCGGCTCGTCGGCGATCAACGCATTGGCCGCCTCGATGCGGAACTTCGGCTTGGCGGTACGCGCCGGTGGGCCGCGTCGCAGCCAGGCAAGCTCCTTTCGCACCAGCTGGCGGCGCCTGCTCTCACTCGCACTCTGCTGGCGGTCGCGCTCGGCCCGCGCGAGCACATAGGCGGCATACCCGCCCTCGTACTGGTGCACCGCTCCGTCGGCCACCTCCCACGTCGCGGTGCACACCGCGTCGAGGAACCAGCGGTCATGCGTCACCACCAGCATCGAGCCGCGTCGCACGGCGAGATGTCGCGCAAGCCAATCCACGCCCTCCACGTCGAGGTGGTTCGTGGGCTCGTCCAGCAGCAGCAGCTCGGGCGGATCGAGCAGCAGGCGCGCGAGCGCGATGCGCTTGCGCTCACCGCCGGAGAGGCCTGCGACTCGAGTGTCCATGCCGGCGGAGAGGCGACGCAGCTCAACGCCGCCGAGCAGCCCATCGAGCACGCTGCGAAACGCCCTGTCAGACGCCCACTCGTGCTCGGCGCGAGCGCCCACGAGCGCCTCACGGACGGTGGTGTGCCCCTCGAGCTGCTCCTGCTGGCCCAGCAGCGCCACGCCGACGTCCCCGGCTCGCGTTACCAGCCCCGCGTCTGGCTGCTCGACGCCCGCGATCAGGCGCAGTAGCGTTGACTTGCCGCCACCGTTCTCGCCGACCACGCCGATCCGCTCGCCGGCCGACACCCCGAGCGTGATCTCGCGCAACACCGAGCGGCTGCCATAGCCCTTCTGTACTTCCTTCAGGTTGAGGAGGTTGCGCGCCGCCATCCCGGCATCGTGGCGGATCGCCGCCGCTCGGGCCGCGGCGGCTCCTACGGTGCCGCGGGCACCACCGCGACCGGCCCGTCTTGCAGCGGCAGCTCGCCGGTCTCAAAGCTCGGCCCGTCCAACCGCTCGACGTGGCTCATCAAGCCCAAGAACTCCTCCGCGTCCTCCAGGAAGCTGATCTTGGGTGTGCGGTAGTGCATCGGCACCACCCACTTGGGTTTTAGCCGTTGCACGATCGCGGACGCGCCGCTCGCGCCGATCGTGGGGCCGCCGCCGACCGGCAACACAAGCAGATCGACCTCGCCGATCACGGCCGCCTGCTCCTCGCGTAGCTCGCTCTGGCCAAAGTCGCCGAAGTGAGCGACTCGCAGTCCGTCGAGGGTGAACACGAAGATCGTGTTGGGCCCGCGCTCGGTGCCGGCCTGCTCATCGTGCTCGGAGGCAATCGCGAGGATCTCGCCGATCGGCGACCCGAGGCGTCCGGCGGTGGAGCGCAGGGTCGGCGGCTCGCCGGGGATCGCCTCGACGCCATTGTGGTCGAGGTGCTCGTGCGTGACCAGCAGCAGGTCGACCTCGCCCGCGTCGATCGCGGGGTAGTCGAACTGCATGCCTCGCTCGGCCATTGGGGAGAGGTCGCCAAAGGGGTCGATGAACACTTTCGCCTCGGGTGTGCTCAGGGCAAACGCGGACTGTCCGAACCACTCAACGTGCATGTCGCTCCCTCCATCGATGCTAGTTTCGCCAGACTATGACAGCACCGCAGTCGCCGCCGACGCAGATCCCAGAGCGGCCCCCAGCCGGAGGCGGGTTGAGCCCGCGCATGCTGCTCGCGCTGGTCGTGCTGCTCGTCATCGCTGGCGGGGTTGCGCTGCTCACCACCAGCGGCACCGCACACCGCGCCAAAGCTCCCGGCTACGACGGCTCCGCGATTACGCCCCCCCAGGCCACGCCGCGGCTTCAACTGCGCAACTACACGGGCGAACCGGTCAACCTCGACCGCTACCGCGGCAAGGCGGTGCTGGTGACGTTCCTCTACACCCACTGCCCCGACGTGTGCCCGCTGATCGCTTCGAACCTGCGCGTCGCCCTGGAAACGATGGGCCCGGCGCAGGCCGCGAGGACGCAGGTGATCGCCGTGTCGGTGGATCCGCGCGGCGATACCCCCAAGGCGGTGGCGGCGTTTCTCGCGCGCCACGGGATGACCGGGCGGATGAAGTACCTGCTCGGCTCTCCACGCGAACTCGCGCGCGTATGGAAGGCGTGGGGAGTGGGCTCGTCGAAGGATCTCGAACAGCCGCAGTTCGTCAACCACACCGCGATCGTGTATGGGATCGACGCGAGCGGCAAGATGACCACGGTGTATGAAGCCAGCTTCGCGCCGAAGGAAATCGCGCACGACGTGCCGCTGCTGGCCTCCAGCTGAGGCAACGAGCCGCTGGAGAGGGCACCGGACGCAGCGCCTCTCAACGCCAGCTCGTGCGCGAGCGCGCGAAGCCGAGCCGCTCGTGCGCCTGCTCGCTCCGGCGCGAGCTGCGTAGGTAAAGCCAGCCCAGCAATCCCAGCGTGACGAGGCTCTGCTGCACCGTCATCGCCGCGCCCGCGAGGTTTTGGTCGGCGATGGGGGAGATGTGCCGGGCCGCGTCGCCGCTGCTGTAGTAGGCGTAGAACACGTTGCCCGACCACAGCAGCAGGTTCGCGAGCACGGCGCCGGTGAGACGCACCGCCAAGATGTAGGCGAGCTTCGCCGCGTTGCCGAACCAGCTGGGCATCGCCAGCGGCCCGAGTAGGCAAATCCACATAAGCACACCACACCCGAGCAGCATCGCGTGCTGGAGCGCCTGCACGCGGGGGTCGCGCAGGGCCGCTTCGTAGAAGAGGGGTAGGTGCCACGCGTACAGGTCGATTGCCCACACCGGGTAGGCGATCAGCGGGTGGGCAAGCGCGCGCAGGCGACGCAGCGGTGCGACGCGCGCGAGCGGCGCGATCAGCGGGCCGGTGAGGCCGAGCACGATCGGCAGCGCGGCGAGGTCACCGAGCAGCAGCTCCGAGGCCGTGTGGGCGAGGAGCAGTTCCCGAGCGGCGCCCTCGAGCGCGCCCAGCGCGACGGCGACCATGACCATGCCGCCGTAGAAGCAAGCTTGGCGCCAGCCGGGCACGGGACGGCCGTCGAGCGCGAGCGTGCGCGCGCGCCTCGCGTAGGCGAAGCTCAGGCAGAGCAGTGCCGCGATCTGGGCGAGCGTCGCGACCGCGCTGCTCGACGTGGCGAGTGCAATCACTGACCGCAAGCCTGCCATACACTGGCGCGCGCATGATCGGACCGCGTCGCCTGCTGCCGTGCGCCCTCGGTAGCGCCGGCTTGGCGGCGCTGCTATTCCCCGCCAGTGCCTTGGCGCACGGAATCGTTGGCAGGGCCGACCTGCCGATCCCCGTGTGGCTGTTCAGCTGGACGGCCGCGATCGTGCTGGTGGTGTCGTTTGTGGCGCTCTCGACGATGTGGCGCAGCCCGCAACTGCAAAGCGAGTATCGCAAGCGGCTATTCAAGATGCCCGCGGCCGGTGCGCGGTTGGCGAGCCTTTTTGGGATGGGCCTGTTCGTGCTCGTGCTTTACAGCGGCTTCGCGGGCACCCAGGTGTGGTCGGTGAACTTCGCCCCGACCTTCATCTATGTGGTGTTCTGGGTCGGCACACCGCTCGCCAGCGCGCTGTGTGGCGACGTGTTTCGCGCGCTCAGCCCGTGGCGCTCGACCGCGCGCGCCATTCGCTGGGCGGGCCGGCGCGTGGCACCGAGAGTGTTTGCGCGCGCACCGCTGCGCTACCCCGAGAAGCTCGGCATGTGGCCGGCGGTCGCCGGGCTGATCGGCTTCGCGTGGATGGAGCTGGTGTATGTGGTGCCCGATCGCGACCAACCCTCGACCCTGGCCGCGCTGTCGCTTGCGTATTTCCTGGCGATGCTTGCCGGCATGGCGCTTTTCGGCGTGGAGGTGTGGAGCGAGCGCGCCGACGCGTTCGGCACCTACTTTGGCCTGTTCTCGCGCATCGCCCCGCTGTGCCAGGACGAGAACGGGGTGGTTTACTCGCGCCGGCTTTTGAGCGGCCTGGCCGACATGCCGGTGATCGCCGGCACGGTCGGGCTCGTGTGTGCGGTGATCGGCACGACCACTTTCGACGGCTTCTCCAACGGCGGCGTGTGGCGCGAGAGTGAGCCGAGCCTGCAGAGCATGTTTGCCGACCTCGGCTTCAACCACATCCCGGCGCTCGAGCTTGCGTATTCGGTGGGGCTCGTGCTGTGTGTGCTGCTGGTGGCGGGCATCTACCGGCTCGGAATCATCGGCGTGCACAGCGTCAGCCCGCGCTACGACAGAAACCGGCTCGCCCACATCTTCGCCCACACGCTCGTGCCGATCGGCTTCGCCTATGTGCTGGCGCACTACTTCTCACTGCTGATCTGGCAAGGTCAGGCGATGGGCTATCTCGCCTCCGACCCGCTCGGCAACGGCACCAACCTGTTTGGCACCAACGCTTATCGGATCGACTACACGATCATCTCCTACGCAGCCATCTGGTACGTGCAGGTCACGGCGCTCGTGTCAGGCCATGTGGGCGGTCTCGCGCTTGCCCACGACCGCTCGCTCAGCGTGTATCGCGACCCCGAGGAGGCAATACGCTCGCAATACTGGATGCTTGCCGTGATGGTCGCGTTCACGAGCTTCGGGCTGTGGCTGCTCTCGGCGGTGGGCACATGAGGGTGTGGCGCGCGAGCGTTGGAGTGCGGTGGGCGGCGATCGGGGCGCGCCGGATGGCACTCGCGGTGGCGCTCCTCGCCGTGCTTGTGGCACTTGCGCCGGTGCCCGCGCGCGGTGCGCTCGCCGCTGTGACATCAACCCAACCGCTCACGGTCACCGAGAGCGGCAGCCCGATCGAAGACCAGGGCAGCAACTATGACTACCGCACGTACATCACTTCGGTCACGCCGAAGGTGAGGGGACTGAGCATCGAAGTGCTGGAGTTCGCCGATCGGTTGTTGCTGCGCAACAACACGGGCAAGACGGTCACGATCTATGGCTACTCGGGCGAACCGTACGCGCGGGTCCGGCCAAACGGTGCGGCCGAAGAGAACATGCGCTCACCGGCGGTGTATCTCAACACCAACTTCTATGCCGACGTGAGCGTGCCCGCTTCTGCCAACGCAAGCGATCCCCCGAAGTGGGTGGCGGTGGACCGCACCGGTCAATTCGAATGGCACGACCATCGAATCCATTGGATGAGCCCTGTCACGCCACCCGAGGTCAAGGACAAGAGCAAGCGCACGTGGATATTCGACTGGAGCGTGCCGATCGCGGTTGGGCCCCAGAAGGGCACGATCGCGGGTGAACTGTATTGGGTGCCCGAGAAGCTCCAAAGCGCCCACAGCCGCGATCGCGGTGTTCGTCGCGATCGTCGTGCTCGCGCTTGGCTTCGTGGTGTTCGTGCGCCAGCGACGCACGCGCGCCGGCTCGTCCTCGGGGGCGGGCGAAGTCTGGTAGCAGGATCGCCGCTCGACCTGGCGGGCGACTGCCCCGCGCCGCCGGGTGGGCATGATATTTTTCGCCCTTCGATGACTGTGCTTGCCTGCATGATGCACTGGTATGCCTCCGCGATGTTCGCGGTGCCGGTGCTTGCCGTCGTCGGCTGGTGCTGGTGGAGTACCCAACGCGCACCGCGTTCCGAGGATCCGCAAGGGCCTGCGGCGGCCGCGTAGGCTACGCGGCGCCGACCGGCGCCCCGAAACAAACCCGCACCACCGCGCCGCCGTCCGGTGCATTCTCGGCCTGGACCCAGCCACCGTGCGCCTCGGCCGCTTGGCGCACGATCGCCAGGCCGAGCCCCGAGCCGGGCAGCTTGCGAGCACGGTCGGCACGGTAGAAGCGCTCGAACACGTGCGGGAGGTCGGCCTCCTGAAAGCCCGGGCCATGGTCGCGTACCGTGAGCACCCCGTCGTGCAGACCGATCTCGACCGGCATGTCCGCCGGGCTCCACTTGCGCGCGTTCTCCAGCAGATTCGACACTGCGCGATCGATGCGCGCCGCATCGCCCCTGACCACTGCCGGCGAGAGGTTCACGAGAAACGCCGCTTGCGAGCGTCTCTGTGCACGCTCCACCGCGGCGCGAACGACTTCGTCGAGCGGCACGTCGCCGAGTGCTCCCGTGTGTTCGCTGCCGCGCGCCAGCTCGACAACGTCGCCCACGAGCCGCGTCAGCTCATCCAGCTCGCCGATGATGTCCGCGCGCAGGCTCGCCTGATCCTCAGGTGGCAAGCGCTCCGCGTCGGCTAGTACTTGGACGTTGGCGCGCAGGCTGGCGATTGGGGTGCGCAACTCGTGACTGGCGTCGGCGACCAGGTTGCGCTGCGATTCGACCGAGTGCTCCAGCGCGTCGAGTGTCGCGTTGAAGCTCGCGGCTAGTCGCGCCAGCTCGTCGCGGCCACCGCTGGGTAGGCGCTCTGAAAGGTCGAGGCTTCCGGTGAGCGTCTCGGTGCGTCGCGTGAAGCGCGCGATCGGGGCGAGCGCGGTGCGCGCCACCAGTGCACCGAGCGCAGCGGCAATGGCGATACCAAGGACGCCGACGATCGCAAGGATCAAGAGCAGGCGGTTCAGCTCGTTGTTCACCTCGGTGAGCGGACGCGCGACCAGGACTGCGCCGCGCGCACCGGTACCGAGCGTAAGCACGCGCAAACTTGTGCCTTTGACCGTGCGGTCGCTGAGCACTCGTCCCCTGCCGCTGCGCGCGATCTGCTTGTCGGCGGCGCTTAGCGGGATCGTTGTCGAGGAACCCTGGCCGGCGGGCACGTGGACGGCGCCGCTTGGCGAGACGAACTGCACGTAGCCCGAGGGTCCGCCGAGCGGCGCCGGCTCGACGCTGCTGGGGAATCTGTCGTTGCCGTTATCTGGGGAGGGCTGCTCGTCCCCAGCCGGTGGAGATGATCCCTGTGGGGGCGGGACCGCACTCCGGGAGGGGCCGCTCGGCGGAGAAGACCCGCCGGGTGGGCTGGAGCCCTCTTCGGGGGTTGCCTGATCGCTGGCCGAGGCCGGCGGCACGAACGCCGTGGCGCGCTGGCTCAGCGACTTGTCGACTTCGCCACGCAAATCCGAGCGCACCGCGACATACAGGCCGGCAGCGGCGACGAGCACGGCGAGCGCGACCGCCAGGCCGGCCATGGCCGCGATGCGCGCGCGCAGCGTCATGGTCGAGCCCGGGCCACATCGGTGGGCAGCGCGCTCGGTTCGTGTGATGCTCGGCCTGGTTGGGTCACGGCTCGCGCAGCACGTAGCCGACGCCCCTGACGGTGTGGATCAAGGGCCGCGCGCCGGCCTCCTCCAGCTTGCGACGCAGGTAGCCGATATATACACGGAGTGCGTTGGAGGCTGGGCCGAAGTCGTAGCCCCATACGCGGTCGTAGATCAGGCTGTGGGGAAGCACATGGCGCGGATTGAGCATCAATAGCTCCAAGAGCTGGTACTCGGTGCGTGTTAGCTCGATGAACTGCTCCCCGATCTCGGCGCCGTGGCGCGCGCTGTCAAGTCGCAGCTCAGCGAAGCTGAGCGCGTCGGGATCGCCTCCGGGGCCAGTGCGGCGCAGCAGGGCGCGCAGGCGTGCCTTCAGCTCCTCGACGTCGAACGGCTTGACGAGATAGTCGTCGGCGCCGGCGTCGAGGCCGTCGATGCGGTCGCTGAGAACATCGCGTGCGGTGAGGATCAGGATTGCCACGCGATTGCCGAGCCGGCGCAGGCGGCGGCACACCTCCAGCCCGTCGATACCCGGCAGGCCAATGTCGAGCACGACCGCGTCGGGCACTTCCTGCACGACCTTCTCGATCGCCCCCTCACCGGTCTCGGCAACCTGCACTTCATAACCGCCGAGCACTAGCGCTCGGCGTACCGCTTCGCGCACGGCTCGGTCGTCCTCTACCACGAGAATTCTCACACTGCCGATTCTGACGCGCCGTGCAGCGCTTGCGGGAAAACTCCTACATTCGCCTTATGCGCCTCATAGCTTGCGCTAGTGCGGCTCGTTGATGCTGAACGCCACAGCAGTTCCACCTCGCGTCCTCCCAAGTGGGACGACGCGGTAGCGCACACCGTCCCTGAAAGCGAGACCGGCATGGCAACTCCTTCGATCAGCGCCCCAACACGGGTTCCCCGCGATGCAGATCAGTGGGCCTCGCGTGCACGTTCGAGCTTTCGCCGCGTCGCCCGTGGCCGCGAGGCCGACCCCGCCTGGGAGCGTCCGTTGCTGTGGCTGGTGGCTCTGCTGGCAGGCACGCTGACCCTGTGGGGTCTGACGCGCAACGGGTATGCCAACACCTATTACGCCGAGGCGGCGCAGGCGGCAAGCCACAGCTGGACCGCGTGGCTGACCAACGCTGTCGATACGAGCGGCTCGGACAGCCTCGACAAGGGGCCACTGTCGAACATGCTGATGGGCCTGTCGGGGCGCCTGTTTGGTTTCTCAAGCTTCACGATGCTCGCGCCTGAGGCGCTGTGTGGCGTTGGCGCTGTGCTGCTGCTGCACAACACGGTCAAGCGCACGCTGGGGCATCGGACCGCGCTGCTGGCCGCGCTGATGCTGGCGCTGACGCCGATCTTTGTGGCGATGAGCCGCTTCAACAATCCCGATGCGCTGCTCGTGCTGCTGGAGGTGGCGGCGGCGTGGGCGCTTGTGCGAGCGCTGCAGTTGGGCCGCACCCGGGACGTGCTGCTGTGTGGGCTGTTTGTCGGGCTGGCGTTCAACGTCAAGATGCTGCAGGCCTACCTGATCGTGCCCGGCTTGGCGCTCGCTCTGCTGGTTGCCGGCCAGGGGACAATCCGACGGCGCGCCGCGCAGCTGCTTGGCGGGGGCGCCGCGATGTTCTTCGTCAGCTTCGCTTGGTACGCGACGATGATGCTGATCGGAGCGGCCGATCGGCCCTGGGTGGGCGACACGACCGACAACTCGTGGTTTTCGCTGATCTTCGGTGCCAACGGGCTGAGCCGCGTGTCCGGCGAAGGCAATGGTCCGGGAGGCGGTGCGACCTTTGGCGGTGCCGCGGGACCGCTGCGACTGTTCAACTCGATCGTGGGCGGTCAGATCGCTTGGCTGCTGCCGCTTGCTGTGCTCGGGCTCGTGCTCGGCCTGTGGGCCCGGCGCCGCGCGCCGCGCACCGACCCGCGTCGCTCGGCGTATCTGCTGTGGGGCGGATGGGCCTTCGTGTCTTGGCTGGTGTTCAGCTTCTCGACTGGCATCTTTCACCCCTATTACACAACGGCGCTCGCACCAGCCGTGGCGGTGCTCGCGGCGGGTGCGCTGGTGGTGCTATGGGACCGCTCGCGCGACTCGCCCGCGTGGGCGCTCGCGCTTGCCATCGGCTTGATCGGCACGGCTGCGCTGGCCGCCGTGCTGCTGGACCGCGCCAGCGGCTTCGCGCCTTTCCTGGCTCCCGCGGCGATGGCGATCGCCGTGCTCGCGGCCTGCGTGCTGCTGCTTGCGAGGTCCACACCTGTGCTGGGATCGGCGTCGATCCGCAACAAGGTGGCGTTTGCGGCGGGGGCTGTAGGACTGGTGGCGATACTCGCCGGTCCAACCGCGTATTCGCTGGCCACGGTTGGTGAGACACTGGGTGGAGGCGATCCGCTCGCCGGTCCGGCAAGCGCTGAGGTGGGCCTTGGCGCGGGACCTGGACACGGTCTCGGAGGGGGGCCGTTTGGGTTGGGATTTGCTGCACGTTCCGGTGGTCGCAGCGGGGCTGTGGGGCTGCGCCCCCGCGCCGGTGGTGCAGCTGAAGGTGTGCCCGGCGGTGGCGCGCCAGCCGGTGGAGCGCAGGGCGGCCCGCCAAGCCTGTTTGGCAACTCGAGCGCCGCTGGCGCAAGTGGCGCGCCTCCCGCCGGTGCGCTTGGCGCAAGCGGGGCGTCGGGTCGTGCGAGCGGCGCGGCAACCGCGTTTGCCGGTGCCGGTGCGGGCGCCGGTCCTGGCGGCGCTGCCGTGAGCAAAACGCTCGTGTCCTACCTGAAGGCCCATCAGGGCAAAGCCGCTTATCTAGTGGCCGCGGTCGGCTCGAGCACGGCCGGGGAGATCGCGCTGCAGAGCGGTCGCGAGGCAATCGACATGGGTGGCTTCATGGGTTCAGACCCCGCGCCCAGCCTCGCCAAGCTTAAGAGCTTCATCGCCTCCGGTCAGCTGCACTACGTGTTGCTGAGCAGTGGCGGCACGGCCGGCGCTATTGGCGGTCGGGCCGGTGGCACGTCAGGTGGGCCGGGTGCCGCTGGTGGCGCGCCTGGCAGCACATCGGTCGCAACCAGTGCGGCGATCAGCGCGCGCGACGCCTGGATTGTGGCGCACGGCACGGTTGTGCACGTGCCGGGCGAAAGCTCGACCTCCGGGGGGACAACGCTGTACTACTTCGCCGGTTAGGAGCTGGGGCCGCGCCGCGGCACGGGATCTGCTCCCACCGGCTCCTAGGTCGGCGGGCGCGCCCTATCGCAATGTTTGGCTGCCGCTGCGTCGATCGGCCCACGCGAGCGCGGCGGGTGAGGGCGATATGCCATCGGCGAGGCGCTCGTCAGGGCTCGGCTCGCCTGCGACCGTGCTCAGCGGAATGACGCCGGCCCACGTGTCGAGCGCATAGTCCTCCTCGTCGTCGATGGGCGGTCCGCAGCGGAGCTTGGCCGACGCCTCATCGAGCGGCAGCGCGAGCACCCGGATCGCCTTCAGCTCTTTGGCGGTGGCCGGACGCACCTCCTGCCAGCGGCCCGGCACCAGCCGCTCGGTAAAGGCCTCGATCGCGGCCATCTTCTCGGCCGGCTCCTCGATTGCTCGCGCTTGACCGAGCACGACCACCGAGCGGTAGTTGACCGAGTGGTGCACCGCCGAGCGGGCGAGCACGAGCCCGTCGAGCAGCGTCACCGTAAGGCACATCTGCGCGCCGGCCGCCAGTGCCCGCACGGTGCGGCTCGCACTCGACCCATGGAAGTACACCTGCTCGCCCACGCGGGCGTGCAGGGTCGGCACCACATAGGGCTGTCCGTCCACCGCGAAGCCGAGGTGCGCGACCATCGCCTCGTCGAGAATCGCGTGTACCGTCTCGCGCTCATAGTCGGCACGAGCCGGCATCCGTCGCACGCGCGTGCGGGGGGAGGGGGCCTTGGCTGGGGTTGCGATCCGTGGGGGTGAAGACATGACCCCACCCTACGTGCTCGCCCACTGTTTGCAAAGGCCGCAAGGCGAACATGACAGGAATTGCCTGCGTATGAGCCGTTGGAAGACAGTGCCCGTACAATCGAGCGGCGCCTCACCTACGAAAGAACGCACTCAGGCGTGCAGCCCGCGAACCGTCCGTCACTCAGGGGTCCACGCGGGCTGGTTGCCCGCCTGTGGCCGGTTCCGATGCTCGCCGCGAGCGCCCGGCGAAGTTGCCGACGAGCACGCCGATCACCGTGACGAGATAGAGCTGGCCGAGCAGCATCTCGACGACCGCCAGCGAGCGACCGACGTTGGTCGCGGCGGTTAGGTCGCCGAAGCCGGTTGTCGTGAGCACGGTAAAGCTGAAGTACACGATCTCGCTCGTGGAGGCGTGGGCCGTCTGGGCGAAATACTGGGCGCTCTCGACCTTGGCCGCGAACCCGACCACCCAGGCGAACAAGAGCCCAAGCAGCAGGTAGAACGTGAGTGCGCCCATCACTGCTTGCGGTGTTACGCCGTGCGCCCGCACCAGTCGCAGCAACCCGCCGACCAGGGCCAGTGGGATCGCTGCAGACAGCACTCCGCTGATCGCGAACAGCACGGCGTCCGGAAGTGCCCCGGCTGCCTCGCCCACGACCGTGAAGCTCGTCAGGCCCAGCAATACGACCGCTACAGGTCGGCGCACGTTGTTGCTCGCCCGCGAGGTGGCAACGACCGTGAGCAAGGCGAGCCACTGCAGCGCGCAGCCGACCGCCTGCGACCAGTCTTCGGTCGGAGCAACGATCACGAACACGAGCAGCGTGAGTGTCAGCAGGAAGACGACGCCGTACCTGAATCCCGCCTCGCTGTCTTCGGAGGACGCCATCGCGCTCAATTGTGGCCTACGCGACGGCGCGAATTGTGGCTTACGTTACGGTGCGGCTCATCGTTGCCACCGGGATGCTCAATCCGGCGGAACGTCTGAGTGTGGCGATTCGCCGACCTGGCTGGACTGCGGCGCGGATCTCGCTGGAGTGCGATCCCAAGCGCTCGACGGTGCGATCGAGGTCGTCACTGAGAAGCGCAAGTCCCCAGAAGTGTGCTGGCCCATCACTGCCTTCCGGGCGTGCCTGCACGACCTCCTCGGGTTCCTGCACCAGCTCGAGGATGATTTCGCCGAGGCGAAAAAACGCCTGCCGCGGTGCCCCAGCCGGTGTTGGTTGCTCGCGGATGCGGCGCAAGTCGAGCCCAGCCGCTTGCAGGACGCGGAGGCTGCGGTCGAGTTGTGGCGACATCGCCACCACATGGTCGATTGCCGCAATGCCGTTCGGATGCGTCGGCGTTGCGATTTGCGCGGATGGCGCCTCGGTGTGTCGTGACTCGCTGGTGTGTAGAGGCTCGTTGATGGATGGAAGCTCGTCGGTAG
Source organism: uncultured Solirubrobacterales bacterium (assembly GCA_963776985.1). GTDB lineage: Bacteria > Actinomycetota > Thermoleophilia > Solirubrobacterales > Solirubrobacteraceae > Palsa-744. The sequence goes on along the minus strand of CAVZOV010000004.1, from coordinate 713,524 downwards.
GTGCTGTTGGTGGCGCTTCGTCGTGCGATGTCGAGGTATCTGACGCGACGGTCGGGAGGCCGTCGAGTTGCGTGCTTGTGAGATCGCGCAGCGACCAGCTGAGTATTCCCCGGCCGGCGGCGAGGCCCGCGAGCACCACCCGCACGCCACCCAGTAGCAGTGTCCCGCCGGAGACCGCAAAGCCGAGAGTCTCCCAACGGTCCGGGTCGTCGGCTAGCGTGATCTCGGTGACTGTCACCATTGGCGTTCGCTGCAGGCTGGGGCGCGGTCCATCGCAGCCACCGGATGGTCTACCCGTGTAGTCGTACGGGCAGGGTCTTCAGCTGATTGATGAACGCCGACTCGACCGTCAGCGGTTTGCCGTCGATGGCGATGTCAGGAAAGCGCGCGAGCGTCTCCTCAAAGAGGATCTTCAGCTCCAACCGCGCGAGCGCTGTGCCGAGGCAGAAGTGCCGCCCGCCCGCCCCGAACGCCTGGTGCTCGGTCGTGCGGCGCACGTCGAAGCGGTCAGGGTCCTCGTAGCGCGACTCGTCGCGGTTGGAGGACGCGTACCACATCACCACCCGCTCGCCGGCTTTGATCTGCTTGCCGCCCAGCTCGGTGTCCTTGGTTGCCGTGCGCCTGAAGTGCGCAAAGGCGGGAAACATGCGCAGCGACTCCTCGACCGTCCCGGCCAGTAGCGAGGTGTCCTCCAATACCAGCCGGCGCTGCTCGGGGTCTTCCATCAGTGCGCGCATCCCGCTGCAATAGGTGGCCTTGGTGCTGTCGTTGCCAGCCGCCACAAGCAGGAAGAAGCCCATCACGATCTCGTGTTCCTCAAGCGTCTCGCCGTCGATTTCGGCATGCACGAGCACGCTGGTCAAGTCGTCGGTCGGGTTCTCGCGCCGTGCGGCGATCATCGCTCCGCAACGCTGGAATATCTCGGGAATCTCTTTTTCCATCACGGCTTCCACACCATCGGGATTTAGGTCTGGGTCGCCGGCGCCGAGTGTCGAGTTCATCAGCCGCGCCCAGGTCGCGTCGTCCTCCTCGGGGATGCCCATGAAACTTCCGATCACGCGCGAGACGACCGGTTGGGCGACGTCGTTTACGAGGTCGCAGCGCTCGCGTCCATCCAGGCCGTCGAGCGTGCCCCGCACGATCTCGCGGATCGCGTCCTCGTGCGCGGCGATCCGCTTCGGTGTGAATCCCGCCTGGAAGAGCGCCTTCACGCGGTCGTGCTTGGGCGGATCCATGCCGATGAACATCGCTCGTGTCAGCTCGATCGGGAAGATCGTCGAGAGCACCGTTATGCCCCCCAGTTCGGAGGAGTAGGTCTGCCAGTCGCGGCTGACGGTGTGCACGTCCTCGGCTCTGGTGACCGACCAAAAGCCTCCCTCCTCAGGGAATTCGCTGACTTCCCGCGTCCAGTGCACGGGGCAGCGCTCGCGCATGTCTTTGAACAGAGCGTGGGGAGGCCCGTAGGGCCACAGCTCGCGCTCGAGCAGCAGTTGGTCCTCGAGCTTTGTGTCTGAGTGGGTCTCGAGGTTGGCGTCTGTGGCAGTCATGGGAGCCTTTCGTGGTCGCTGCGGGGGACGCGGTTGCTCGATGTTACTCGTCTTCGGCAGCTTTTGGCCACGTAGCCAGGAAAATGTTTGCGGCTGGACTTGAAGAAAATCTTGGCTTGCCTTATTATTTCTGCATGGCCACCAAGGAAAATGTACGCTCGCCCGCCATTGATGACTACAGCAAGGCGATATACACGCTCGAAACCCGTGCGGACGAGCCGGTTTCCACGAATGCGCTGGCTGAGCGCCTGGAGCTGACAACCGGTTCGGTGTCGGGGATGCTCCGCAAGCTCGACGAACTCGGCCTGATCTCCCACGTGCCGTATCGAGGTGTGCGCCTCACGCCTGAGGGACGCCGCGTGGCGCTCGAGGTGATTCGCCACCACCGGCTGCTCGAGCTATATCTCGCCGAGGCGCTTCATATGCCGTGGGATCAGGTGCACGACGAGGCTGAGGTACTCGAGCACGTGCTCTCCGAGGAGCTTGAGGCGCTGATCGCGGCCAAGCTCGGCCATCCCACGATCGACCCGCACGGCGATCCGATTCCCAGCGCCGAGCTGGAGTTGGAGGAGACCCCGACCCGCAGCCTCGAGAGTCTTGCGCCCGGTGACGAGGGGACATTCGTGCGCGTATCCGACGCCGATCCGGAGATGCTGCGCTACCTGGCCCAGCAGGGCATCCTGCCCGGCCAGCGCATACACGTGCTCGAACGCCAGCCGTTCGGCGGTCCGCTGCTCGTAAACGTGGACGGGCGCGAGCATACCCTCGGCGGAGGGCTCCTGGGCGCGATGCGCGTGGATCTGGAGTCGTTGGCGTCATGAGCGATACGGCACTGCGACCGGCTGCGGCCCTGGAGGGCGCCTCAGTCGCGCTGCCCGAGGGCGCCGTCGCGCCGAGCGCGCTTGAGGAACTCTTGGCGCGAGGCAGGTTGCGTGCCACGCTTGCGATGCTCGGGCCGGCGTTTGTCGCGGCGATCGCCTACGTGGACCCGGGCAACTTCGCCACCAACCTGCAGGGTGGCGCTCAGTTCGGCTATCTGCTCCTGTGGGTTGTGCTCGTCGCCAACCTGATGGCGATGCTGATCCAGTACCTGTCGGCCAAGCTCGGCATCGCCACCGACCGCGACCTGCCCGAGCTGTGTCGCGAGCGCTTCCCGCGCGCGGTCACATGGAGCCTATGGGCGCAGGCGGAGATCATGGCGATGTCGACCGATATCGCCGAGTTTCTCGGCGCGGCGCTCGGTCTCAATCTGCTGTTCGGTGTGCCGCTGCTGCCGGCTGGTCTGATGACCGGCGCAATCGCCTTCGCGATCCTCGAGTTGCAGACGCGCGGCTACCGTCGCTTCGAGCTGGCGATCAGCGCTCTGCTCGGGATCATCTTCCTCGGCTTCCTCTACGAGGCCCTGCACGTCGGCCCGTCAGCGAGCGGCTCGCTGCACGGCCTGCTCCCGGGCTTGCGCGGCACTGGTTCGCTCTATCTGGCGGTGGGCATCATCGGCGCGACCGTGATGCCCCACGTCATCTACCTGCACTCCGCGCTCACGAACGGGCGCATGGCCTGTCGCGACGACACCGAGCGCCGGCGCGTGCTGCGCTTCGAGAAGGTTGACGTCATGATCGCCCTGGGCTGTGCGGGGCTCATCAACATGGCGATGCTCGCCGTGTTCGCCAAGCTGTTCCACACGCCGGCGCTATCGGGGCTTGACTCGATCGGCGTGGCCCACGCTCAACTAGGACATCTGGTCGGTGGCGGCGCGGCGCTCGCGTTCGCCGTTGCTCTGTTTGCCTCGGGCGCCTCCTCATCGAGCGTTGGCACGTACGCCGGGCAGGTCGTGATGCAGGGATTCATCAGGGTGAAGATCCCCCTGCTGGCCCGGCGCGCTGTGACGATGCTGCCGGCGATCGCGGTGTTGGCCGCCGGTATGAACCCGACCGACGCGCTGGTGCTCAGCCAGGTGGTGCTGTCCTTTGGCATTCCCTTCGCGCTCGTGCCGCTCGTGATGCTCACGAGCAACCGCGGCGTGATGGGCGTACACGTCAACCGTCGCCTCACGACGCTTGCGGCGATCGCGATCGCGGCGCTGATCACGCTGTTGAACGTTTTCTTGATCTATCAGCAGTTGCACTGAGCCACGCGCCGCTCACGCCCAGGGCGCCGGCGTGCAGCCAGATCCAGCGCGCGGAGTGCTCAGCACCCCAGTTGTGTCCGACGGGGTGCGATGGGAGATTGCGCAGACACATCCATTCGCGCGATCGTAACTCCTGGTGGGAGTACTCCTGCGAGGATCCCGGCTATGAAGCGCGATCCACTGGTCGTTTTGCCCCCGGCTCTGGTCGCGCCCGGTTTCGCGGGACGCGCAACGGATGGCGCTGCCGACGGGGACGGCGCGGGGCAAGGCTGGTCGGCCGCGCGCTTTGTGATGGGTGTTGACGGGGGCGCGACGAAGACCCTGGCGGCGGTGCTCGATCTGGAGGAGCAGACGCTCCACCTCGGCCACGGTGGGTCGAGCAATCTCGACGCGGTCGGTGCTCACGCGGCGACGGACTCCCTGGTCAAGGCCACAGAGGAAGCAATCGGACGTGCCGGCGTCGAGCGCGAGCAGCTCGACGCCGCCGTGCTGGCTATTGCCGGCACCGACACAGATGCGGTAGCCGCGCATGTGCGCGAGCGCTGTCCGGCGAGTTGGGTGGTGGTCAACGACGTGGTCGGAGCCTGGGCGGCCGCCACCGGAGCCCGTCCGGGCGTCGGTGTGATCTCGGGCACTGGTAGCAACGTGCTCGGCGTCGGCACAGGCGGTCGTGCATGGCGCGCGGGCGGTTGGGGGCACGTGCTCGGCGACGAGGGCAGCGGTTATTGGCTAGCCGTGCAATCGATCAAGGCCGCGCTTGCCGACCGCGAGGGCTCCGGCCGGGAGACGGCCTTGAGCGCGGCGGCCAAGAGCTTCTTTGGCGTAGCCAGCGTCGAGGCGCTCGCCACGCTCGTCTATGCCAAGCCGCTCTCCAAGGGCGAGATCGCCGCGTTTGCAATCGAGACAGCGCGTCTCGCGCACGCCGGGGATGAAGTGGCGAAGGGCCTATACGCACGGGCAGCCGGAGAGCTAGCGCGGCAGATCGCCGCGGTGGTCGAGCGGACCCGTCTCGCGGGCGAGTTCCCCGTCGGTCTGATCGGCAGCGCGTTCAAGGCAGGTGAGCTGTTCGTGGCTCCGCTTGCGCGGGCCATCCACGAGTTCGCACCACAAGCCCAGGTCGCGGTCGTGGAAATGGCGCCTGTCGGCGGCTGCGTGCTGCTGGCAGCCGTGACCGCCGGCCGCCGCAACGCGGTCGATCCCGCTGAGCTGAAGCCACTGCTCGACGCGGCACTCGCACAAGAGGGCGTATTCAGGGAGTGACAGCCGCACGAGTGCCGATCGCGCCGGCCCCAGTGCCCGCAATCCGCACAGCCGCGGCGGCGTTGCCGAACGTGGCCGCCTCCAGTGGACTGCGACCCTCGCTGAGTGCGACGAAGAACGCGGCCGCGAACACGTCGCCGGCGCCGAGGTCTTCGCGCGGCTCGACCGGGCGTGGTGGCCCCGTTTGCACGACCGATTCCTCGGCAGGCTCGGGAAGATGAACGGTTGCCGGCCTGGAGCCGGCAGTCACTGCGACGTATGCGCCGCGCTTGCGCGCGAGCGTGAGCAGCGTGTGGCAGCTCCCACGCTCCTGCTCGGAAATGACGGCGGCGTCGAAGTGCGCCGGCAGCATGTTGGGGTCAAGCTCGACCAGAGAGATATCGCCCCTCAGCGCCGCATCGCCGCCGACCGATAGGGGCACGTCGCCAAGTAGCGCCCCGGTGTCCAGCTGCACAAGCGGCACGCCCTCGCGCTGCTCCCAGTGGCGCACGAGTCCCTGCGGTGTGACACCGACGAAGTCGGCCTGACCCCGCCAGGCAAGCGGCGTCTCGCGCGCGACGGGCGTCAGGTGCAAGATCCCGGCGTCGATCCTCAGCGGCTGCACGATCGGGCCGGCCCATGCCAGCAGTCGCTGCGAGCGCTGCGCGCCGGAGCCGCGCGTGCTCAGTGTGGTGGTGTGCTCCGCCGGGATGACCCGCAAGTCGAGCTCCTCGCCATACGGGTCGAGCAGCTCTTCTATCTCGCCAGGAACACCCTGTGTGACGATCAACGTGCGCAATCCGAGCCGCGCCGCTTGCAGAGCGCTGTAGAAAGCGCCCCCGCCGGGCTGGCCGATGGTCCCGCCCGCTCGGTCCTCGATCAGATCGCGCGTTACATGACCGACGGTTACGTACTGGTAGCGCGGTGCCACCCCTCAGCCCTTAGTCCACGCGCGGGGGAATGCGTACAGGCAGCTCGGCACCGGCGATCGTGGCGGCCGCAAGGCGCCCGGTGAAGACACACCCACCGAGAAACGTGCCCTCGAGCGAGCGCTTGCCGTGCACGCCGCCGCCGCCGAAGCCGGCCGCCTCGCCGACGGCATACAGTCCCGGGATCGCTTCCTCGGTTGGCTTGCCGTGTGCTGCTTCGGCGTTTTCCTGCGAATGCGCGCGCAACACGCGACAGCCTAGATCGGTTTGGATGCCGCCCAAGCTCTTGCGTGCCATCGGCTGTAGGCGGATCGCGAGCAGGGGCATCGCCTTCGCATCGACGATGCGCTGGAAGCGTGCGGTGCGCAGGCGGTCACCGCGCCAGTTGCGCAATTGGCCAATGCGCCGTAGCTGGTCGTCGTTGAACAGGCCCTTACCGCGTGCGATCGTCTCGTCGTAGCGGCCGATTTCACGTTCGAGCGTCGCGGCGTCGATTGCGCTTTCGCCGCTCACCTGGTTCATCTTGCCGGCCAGCTCGCCAAGCGTGGAGGCCGATACGAAGTCGGGGGAGCCCTCGAGAAAGTGACGCACCAGGCCGGGCTTGCCTCGCAGCACGCCGAGTAGGAACGGCACGAGTCGCTTCTCGCGCAGGTTGGGGTTGTGCTGGGAGCCCGACACGTCCAGCTCGCGTGCGGCGATCTTGAAGTTGCAGATCAACCACGAGTACTTGCGCTCGTCCTCGCACATGCGCTCGAGCGCCGCGTAAGCATCGAAAGTCGGCATCACCGGCACCGGTCCGTAGCGCCGCCCATCGGGGTCGAGCATGAGGCCCGAGCGCGGCGGAATCAGCTTCAGCCCATGGTGTTCGCGCTGGGGTTTGGGGTGGCGCACCGCGTCTGCGTAGTTCCACATGCGCGACAGGTGAGTGACGTTGCCGCCCAGGCGCGTCACCTCTTCGTGCAGTGCGCCATCGGCGTAGTAGTGCGAACCCATCAGCAATTTCTCGGGCGCCGGCCCCAGTCGCGAGGTTGGCCATTCGCGGCGGACGAGATCGAGGTTGCCACCGATGCCACCGGCGGCGATCACAACGGCCTTGCCGGCGCGCACCTCGTATTCGTCGCTTTGCTCGGATTCCTCGGCGAGAACGCGAGCGCCGACGATGCGGCCTTGCTCGGAGAGCAGCCCGCTGACGCGCGAATGGAAGCGGAGGTCGAGCGCCGCGCGGCGCGGGTGTGCCTCGATCGCGCCCCAAACGGCCTGCACGAGCGCCTTGCCGGTGCCCCACGTAATGTGAAAGCGCGGTACCGAGTTGCCGTCGCCGAAGTTGCCGCGCTCAGCCCAGTTCACGACCGGGAAAAACCTCACGCCAATCTCGCGCAGCCAGGCGCCGACGTCGTCGCGGGCACGCGTGACGTACTGCTCGGCCCAGCGCTTCGGCCACACGTCCTCGGCATCGAAGTCGGCGATCCGAAGCCAGTCTTCGAGTGCCAAGCGCTCGTTGTCGGGGATGCGCGAGCGGCGCTGCTCAGGCGAGTCGACCATGAACATGCCGCCAAACGCCTCGCGTGCCAAGCCGCCAAGCTGCTCCGGGCGGCAGCGGTCCAGCAGCAGCACGCTGTGGCCGCTGCGCAGCAGCTCAAGCGTGCTCACCAAGCCGGCGAGGCCCGCCCCAACGACGACCACATCGGCGTTGGTGGCGCTCATGCGAGCGCCATTCCGGGCGCCACCCTCACTTCGACCAGCTCCGGTTTGTCCGACGCTAGCGCCTTGCTCAGCTCGTCGCGCAGCTGATCTGGGCCGTCAACAGTGCGTGAGTTCACGCCATAGCCGCGTGCGACGGCTGCACAATCAAGCGCGGGCAGGTCCAGGCCGGGGGCGCCGACGATGTCCTCGAGCATCCCAAACCACTTGAGGATCGCGTACTCGTCGTTGCGCAACACCAAGAACGTGACGGGCACGTCATACGCTGCGGCTGTCCACAAGCTTTGGATCGCATACTGGGCCGAGCCCTCGCCGATCACGCACACGACCGGTCGATCCGGCTGGGCAAGCTGTACGCCGATCGCGGCCGGCATCCCAAAGCCGAGCCCACCGCCGGAGGAGAAGTAGTAGCTGCCGGGAGCCGACAGCCGCAGTTGATTGCGCAGGGCAAGCGTTGCCGAAGGCGACTCGAGCACCACGATTCCCTCCGCCGGAAACACCTCGGCGAGCGCGCGCACGGCGGTCGAAGGACTCATCGGATCGGAGAGTGGCACCGGCTCGGGCGCGGGCCGGGTCGGCGGCGCCGGGCGGTCGGACTCGCCCACCGCGTCGGCGAGCGCCCTGAGCGCGAGCGCCGGGTCGGCGAGGATCGCATCGCCCATGGGCGCCCTTGCCGCCTCGTCGGGGTCGCTTGTGATCGCCACGAGCGCCGTTCCCTCGGCCAGCAGCGGGCCCGGCACATTGGGGTAGTAGGGGAACACCGAGGTGCCCACAGCCAACACCAGGTCGTGTGCGGCGAGCATTTCCCCGACCGGCAGCACCGCCGGCGGCAGGATGCCCTGGAACAGCGGATGATTCTCGGGGAAGCCGATCCGACCGCCACCCGGAGCAGGCGTGGCATACACCGCCAGGCGCTGGAGTTCGGCGAGCCCGATCGCTGCCTCCCAGCCGTCCGACGCGTCGATCTCCGGTCCGGCGACGAGTGCGGGACGCTCCGCCCGAGCGAGCCGCTCGGCGAGCACCGCCACGACCTCAGGCGAGGGTTGGGCGGCGCCCGCGACAGTGCGCGCGCTCTGGTGGGCGACCGCGCCGTCGTCGACCTCGGCACTCCAGTCGTCCATCGGGATCGACAGGAACGACGGCCCGCGCGGGGGCAGCGACGCCATGTGGATCGCGCGTGCCAGCGCATGCGGCACGTCCTGCGCGCGCGGTGGCTCATAGCTCCACTTCACGAGCGGTTGCGGCACGCGCACGGCATCGCGATTGGTGAGGTTCGCCTGCAATGTCATCAGCGAGCGGTACTGCTGGCCGGCGGTTATCACCAGCGGACTCTTGTTGGCCTGCGCATTGAAGATCGCACCCATCGCGTTGCCGACGCCGGGAGCGGTGTGCAGGTTGACGAGCGTAGGACGCCCGCTCGCCTGAGCGTAGCCGTCGGCGAGGCCGACCACGGTGGCCTCCTGCAGGCCGAGGATGTAGCGGAAGTCGGCGGGAAACTCGGTCAGCATCGGAAGCTCAGTCGAGCCCGGGTTGCCGAACAGCGTTGTCATCGAGCGTTTGCGTAGCAGCTCGAATGTGGCCTCTCTGACTGTGCTCACGTGCGTCTCCTGAGGGATGGCTTGGCGGGTTCCTCGACGCGGCGGCAGGCCCAATGCGCCGCCCGTTGAAGGAGGTTCTTAGTTTGCGCACAATACCCTCAGCGCATCGTTTGGGGCGAGCGTTTGTTTACGCACGTGTTCCGACGGTTGGCGCGGAGCGACGGTTGTGGTCGCGTTTTTGCACGAGCCGAGCCCGCGCGCCGGCGCATGTACTTTGTCGTGGAGGTTTGATCTTGACCAAACGCAGAGCGCGTATGCAACTTGCCCGCATCGGGCTCCTGCTCGCCCTGGTGGGGATTACTGGCGTGTGTGCGCTTTCGGGCGCCGCGGTTGTGGGGGCGACATCCGCGCTGGCCGCGTCTGCACGCTCCGGTCAGTCAGCCCCCTCGCCGTACCCGGCGGGTGCCGAACGGCCCCGCAAGCTCGTGCGGCCCAGCGAATTCGCCCACAGCTCGTCAAACGGCGCCGGTGGAGTCTCGCCGGGAAGCTCACCTCCAGCGAGCACGCCGAGTACGAAAGCGGCGAGCAAAGCTACTCCCAAGGTCGCGAGCAAAACGACAAAGACGGCGGCGAGCAAAAAGCCGAGCAAGAAGAAAGCCGCGCCGGTCCTGCACGGCAACCCAGCGCGGGCGCTGCTCGCCTACCAGGCGATGCAACAGAACTACTACATCCCCGGCACCGGCCTGTACGAGGGCGAACCGTTCTCCTTCCTGTGGCCGTTCTCCCAAGCACTCGCGGCGACCGTCAGCGTGTCCAATATTCCCGGTCAGGCGGCAACCGCCGCCAGCGGCTATTCGCGCGAACTGAAGGTGCGTCTGTATGGGCTGGGGAAGTACTGGAGCACGGTTTCCCCATCCGGGCAGCCGCTCGCGGGCGAACAGCCCGAAGAGGAAGAACAGGGCGAAGGCTCCGAACCGGCCGAAGCCGCCGGCATCGCGCCGCCGGCGCTGCCGTCATTCAACGGCGAGGTGGTGCCGCCAGGAGGGGCCAGCTACTACGACGACAACGAGTGGGTTGGGATCGAGCTGGTGCGGCTTTACAAGGAGCACCGCGAAGCGTCGCTGCTGGAAAAGGCCGAGCAGATCATGCAGTTCGTGATGGCCGGGTGGTCCACCAACCAGAAGCTCGCCTGTCCCGGTGGCGAGCCCTTCTCCGACGCTCCGAGCAACACCGAACGCAACACCGTCACCGACGGGCCAGGCGCCGAGCTTGGCGTGCAGCTGTATCGGCTCACGGGCAACACCGCATATCTGCAGTTCGCCGAGACGGCCTACGAATGGGTGCGCCGCTGCCTGCGGGCCCCGAACGAAATGTATTACGACCACATCCGCCTGCACGGTGTGATCGACACGACCGAGTGGAGCTACAACCAGGGCTCGATGATGGGTGCCGGGGTGCTGCTCTATCAAGCAACCGGCAACAGCGCCTATCTCTACCAGGCGCGCCAGACCGCCAAGGCCGCACTTTCGTACTTTACGATTGCGCGCCTGCTGAGCGAAAACCCGTTCTTCGTGTCGGTCTATTTCAGGAACTTGATGTATCTCGACTCGGTCACCCACGACCCGCCGGGAGCGAGACTCGCACAGAGCTTCATCAACGAAGTCTGGATCCATCAGCGCCTGAGCGACAATCTGTTCGCGTTCGGCTCGCCGCCCTCCACCCAGCTGCTTTACCAGGCGGCGGTGGCGCAGATCTACGCGCTGCTGTCCACCTCCCCCAGCACCTACTTCTGAGGAGGAGGCCGGCGGATCGTCCCAACTGGTCGTGGGTGCGGCGGGCCGCGCGAGTACGCCAACGGCCGCGTTCGGGCGTTACGAGTAGGCTTGTGCTCAGATGACCGCTGAGGCCGCCAACATGATGACCGCCGAGGGCCTGCGCGAGCTTGAGGCGGAGCTTGCGGCGCTCGAAGGTGATGGGCGCCGTGAGATCGCAGAGCGCATCAAGACCGCGCGCGAGTGGGGCGACCTCAAAGAGAACAGCGAGTACCACGACGCTAAGAACGACCAGGCGCATCTGGAGACCAAGATCGCGAAACTACGCGAACGGATCTCCACCGCCGAGGTGGTACGCGAGACGGGGGAGAGCAACGGTGTCGTCGGGTTCGGCTCGACCGTCGTCGTGCGCGACGAGGCGGGCACGGAGCGCAGCTGGCGGATCGTCAGCTCACACGACGCGTCCCCATCAGAAGGGCGGCTGTCGGCGGATTCTCCGGTCGCCCGCGCCCTGCTCGGGTGTCGCGCCGGCGAGCGGGCCTCGGTCGTGCTCCCCAAGGGGGAGAGCCTGCTCACCGTCGTAAGCGTAAGCTGAGCGCCGCGCGGCGGCCTCCTCCTTGCGTCGATACAAGCGCTGGTCGGCGAGCTGCATGATCGAGTCCGGATCGTGTGCCTCGTGTGGGATCGTCACGGCGCCATGGGAGGTCGTGATCAAGAAGTCGGCACCGTGCTCGCAAAGCGCCAACACGCTCAGGTCGACGTAGCTCTCGTCACCGTCCGGGGCGTGCTCGAACAGCACGCAAAACTCATCGCCGCCCATGCGATAGGCCGTGCCGTGTGTATCCACCGCGCATCGCAGCCGCTCGCTCAAGCGCATCAGCAGCGTGTCGCCGGCGGGGTGACCGAAGGAGTCGTTGTAGAGCTTGAAGCCGTCGAGGTCATACAGCACGAGCTGTCGCGGCTCCTGCGTCTGCGCGGTCCTGCAAGCGAGTCGCAGGTCGCTCATCAGCAGGCGCCGGTTGCCGAGGCCGGTGAGCGGGTCGGTCAGCGACAGGCGCCGGGAGCGGTCCAGTAGCGCGATGTTTTGGCGCAACGTAACGATCAGGTGCGCCCCAACGGCCAGCACGGTCGCGGCCGCGAGGATCAGCGCGGGCAGTGTCAGGCGCGGCCCGAGGTTGCCGTAGACGAGCACTCCGAGTGCGCTGAGCAGCGCGAGCGTCGGCACCACCGTCATCTGCCAGCTCTTCATGCGTCGCCGCTGGAACACGACCACCGGCGTCCATGCGGACATCGCCATCAGGATCGCGGCTAGCGGCCATAGGCATTCGAGCCATGTGCCCGGCTGGTAGGAGTCGGTGGCCGTTTGGTAGAGATAGGTTGAATCGGCAACGGCGCTGACGAGCATTCCCGAGGCGATCAGCAGCCACATCGCACCCGGTCGCCAGCCCGTGAGCCCGATCGCCCCGAGCGCGAACATCATCAACAGCAGATCGCCGATCGGATACGCCAGCGACACCACGACCGAGCTGATGTCGCCGCTGGCGGCGTGCAAGATCGGCGGCAATATCAACGCTGCGCCCACCGTCGCGGCACCAAGCCCCGCGATCAGCCCGTCGAGCCACATGCCGATCCGCAGTTCGCGCAGGTGTGCCCTTGCGAGCAGCACGAGCGCCACGTAGTAGCAGGGGTAGGCCGCAAGATTGAACACATCGGCCGCCGACACGCTGCCTCCGGCGGCGACGCTCGTGTGTTCGATGAACAACACGTCATACAGTTCGCCGAAGCTCCAGCACAGCATCCCGGCGGCCATCGTCAGCCAGGCGCCGCGCTGCTCGGCGACCAGCGTCGCGCGCGCGAGCACCACCAGTGCAGCGCCGAACAGCAGGGCGTTGTAGACATCCACTTCGAACAGCCCGTCCAGCCGACTGCCGCCGAAGCCGAGCGTCACGTGAAGCGCGAGCACGCCTAGTCCTCCGATCAGCGAGGCCAGGAACAGCGTTGACGTGTTGAGTCGCGGTCGCGCGGGCATGGGTGAGGGAGTCGTCCACTACATCGGCCGCGCGCGGGGAAACCCTAAACGGCGGTGCGTGGCGCTCGCCACCCGGTTGCGACCTCGGTTTCGTGGCGTATTGACCGCAGCCGCCCGCCCGCTCGAGGCTCAGCGCGCCAGTGAGCTACCGACGCGCCGAGCGAAGTCACGCGGTTTGCGCTCATAGAGGCGAGCGCCGAGCTTCAGTGCGCGCTCGCGCAGGCGCTGGCGCCGGCGCTCGATCCGATCGAGCAACGCATGCCGTGCCGGCTCGTCGTCCTCGAAGGCTTCGGGGTGCTCCTCGACGAAGACGCGCAGCATCCACAGGTCGTGCTCCTCGCCGAGCAAGTCGCCGAGGCGGTCGGCTTGGCGCCTCGCCTCTCGTGCGTCTGTGGACTTCGCTCCACCGACGAGCATGTCGAGCACGTAGTAGAGGCTCTTCACGCGCTTGCGCCAGTCGTGCAGATCCTGGGCGTCGCGAGCATGGCCGCGCACGGCGAGCTTGCCGCGGTCGCGCCCTTCGCGATAGATGCGCCTCAGCCCGGGCTCGAGTGCGTCGAAATCGCGCTCCAGCAGGTTCCAGCGAGCCAGCTGTCGGCGCATCGCTGCGATATCGGCGAGCACCTCTCCGCGGTCGGATGACTCGATCGTGCCCACACGTTCGCTCTCCAGCTGCTCCTTGAGCAGCTGGATGCGTGGCGGCGCGAGCGCTCTCGGATGGCGCTCGGCGAGAGCTTGCAGCGTCGCCAGCCGTACCTCCGCGTCGCGCGCGCCCGCAAGTCTTGTCGCGGCGGAACGCAGCGAGCTGTTGACTCGCTTGAACTCGTCCTCGCCAAGCTCCTTGCGCAGCAGCCGAGCAAGAGCACGCATCCGCTTGATCGCCTTGCGCGCCTCGTGCACAAGCTCGGCCTCGTCCACCGGTCGCGAGCTTGTCGTGGCACCCTCAATTGGATCGCTTCTAATAGCCATTGCGCAACACCGCCCATATTGCAGGCTATCGCCGCGACAATGTGCGTATGTCGAAGTTGCCCGATGCTCGCTGGTGGACGGTACGCCGCGCACACAGCAACAAGCCCGCCACCTATCGCTGTCCCCTGTGTGGACGCCACCTGCCGGCGCTCGGCGAGCACATGCTGATCTTCCCCGAAGACGACAAAAGCCGACGCCGCCACGCCCACACCAAGTGTGTCGTGGCTGCCCGCCAGCGCGGGCAGCTCCTGTTGCGCGATGAGTGGTTGCGCGCCCAGCCGCGAGGGCCGTCGCTGTGGCGACGGCTGCTCGAACGTGTCAAGGGAAGCTGAGCCGTCGCACTTGAGCGCTGGCCCGGTTGGCCTGGCGAGCGGCGCCGTCGCGCGGCTGCCGGTGGTCGGGCCAGCGCTTCGCTGTCGCTGCTCCGCTTGGCGCTAGTTGCGCGCGACGCCGGTGGAGGAGCTGGCCGGCGGGATCGGGTCGAGCGCAACCAGCTGTCCGTTGTTGAGCTGGAAGCGCACGCTGCGCTCGCCGCCGCTGGGGTTGCTGAGCGGATCGCCCGGTTTGTAGAGCGGGTAGGCGAGGGTCACTTCGGTGTCGCTCTGCCCGACGACCTTCACGCTTGCGCTCGGTTCCTTTGTATCGGTGCCGATGTAGCGGCCGTCCACGAAGAAAAACGCCTGCTGGCCGTACCCGTCGCTTGAGCCGTTGCGTGTGCCGACAAGTACATGCAGGGTGTCTTCGGGGCGATACGTGGAGGTTTCGCCAGCGGTGTATCCGTGCACTTTGACCACGGCCACGGCGGCGCCAACGCCTTCGCCGCCAGACGCTTCCTTGGTGAACGCCGGCGCGGTGGTGGTGCGTGTCGCTTCCGCGCCGCCGGTCCCGTTCGTGCTCGTGGTGGTGCTCGCCTGGGTCGTGGTTGTGGGGGAGGAGCTGCTCGTGGTTGTGGTCGTCGTGCGCTGGGCGGTCGTGTGCGGGCTCACCGCGCCTGAGACGGACACCGTCTTCGTGGCGCCCGAGCCGCAACCGGCGAGCGCCAGTGCGCCAACAGTCGCGACTGCCAGCAACGCTCGACGTTTGTGCTCGCTGCTCATCCCACCCGATCTATTCGCCATCGCAAGCTCCCATCCTCGCCTTGATATTCGCGTTGCGCGGCACGCTGTGTCCGGGCCACGGTCTATGAACCCCGTTCGGAGTCGCATGTTGCGCAGATCGCCTTGGCGCCACGTCGGGAGGTGGTTCGGGTCGAGGGAACGACCCCATCTCCAAAAAATTATTAGCGGCTGCTAAACTATGGGAAGAGGAAATGCGCGAGTATGGGACACATGGGAATCGCCACATGAGCAACGGCCCCCCGGGTGTCGAGTCGGTACGCCGGCGCGTACCAGCCGCCGAGCGACGCCAAGCGCTGATCGAGGCTGCCGTCCACGAGTTCGCGATCAGCGGGCTGCACGGCACCCCCGTCGATCGTGTCGCACGTCGTGTCGGCGTTGCCCAACCATACGTGTTCAGCCTTTTTGCCGGCAAGCGCGAGCTGTTCCTCGCCGCCGTCGAGTTTTGCTTCGATCGCTTCGCCAGTACGTTCGCGAGAGCCGCCGCCGAGTATCGCTCCGGGCAGGCCCCGGAGGATTGCGAGGACGTGCTGATGGCGATGGGCACCGCCTACAAGGCGCTGCTGGAAACCGACCGCAGCTATCTGATGCTCCAGCACCACGCATACGCCGCCTGCGATGACGAGCTGGTGTGCGCGCGCGTGCGCCGCCGCTACGCTGAGCTGGTCGAGTTCGTGGCCGAGCTATCCGGCGCCGAGCCCGAGCGCCTGGACGACTTCTTCTGTCATGGCATGGCCCTCAACGTTGCCGCCGCGATGGGTGTCGCCGAGCTGTCCGCTGGCTGCTCGTGGGTGCGCGAGGAGCTTGCCGAGCGGTCCAGCGGGTAGCATCAAGCTGTGGCGAGCACCGATTCAGCGCAGGCCCCCGCGAAGCGCAGCAGGCGCGAGACAGCGCGCGCTGTTGTGCTCGTCGTGCTCGCCGTGTTCATCACCCTGTTTGCCGTGCTCAACGTCAAAAAGGTCGAGGTCAACTGGATCTTCGGCACGACCAGAACGCCGCTGATCATCGTGATCGTCGCCTCGCTGGTCGTCGGCATCCTGCTCACGCACTTCGCCGAGACGCGCAACAGGCGCAAGAGCTAGCGGTCAGCCATTGGCGAGCGCGGGCGGACGCTCGCCGAGCACGATCCGTGTCGCCTCCTCGGCGCCGAGATACGGTGCGAGCACCACAAACGCCAGATAGTCCGACAGTTCCGGCAGCGTGCTTGCCCCGCGATTGGTCGTGTGCACGTAGATCGTGTGCCAGATCGCACCTTCGATGCCCTCGTGCGCGAGCCCGGTCAGTGGCTCGCCGGGCGCACCGGCGGTGAGCTTGGTGGCAACCTCGCAAGCGAGCTGCGCCCCGAGATCGACCGCGTGCTGTCCCATCGCGAACACGCCTGTGGCGATCGTCTGCGTGTAGGCCGGCCGCGCCGCGAAGTAGCGCATCAGTCGATCCAGTGTCCGGCGCACCGCGGTAGGCCATTCCTCGGTTTGGTCCAGTCGAGGGTCCGACACAGTCTCGCGCACCTCGTCGCGGAGCTTTTCAAGCGCAGCCAAAAAGCACTCCTCCATATTCTCGAACAGGTCGAAGAACACATCCACCGACACCCCCGCCTCATCGACGATTCGCATCGGCGTTAGGTTCCCATAGCCTTCCAGCGCCGCCAGTTCCAGCGCGCTGCGCAGCACACGCGTGCGGTCGTCCTCCGAGGTCGTGGGCACCGTGGATGGCGCTTCCCGCGGGCGCGTGTCCAGCGGACTTGGCTCGTCGGTCATGAACGCGAGCGTCCAGCTCAGCATATCGTCCACGAGTTGTGGCATCTCCTCGGAGCGATCCTCGGTCAAGCGCACGAACGTGGCCCGTCGCAACCCTCCGATAATCGCTCGTATAACCGGCTCAGGCAACGCCACGGCGTCCGGCGCGCTCTCGAAGCTGGCCGCCACGCGCCGCTCGAACACGGTCAGCGTCTCGGTCAGTCGCTCCCACCCAGCGGGGCCAGCCGATGGCGCGTCCACCAGCATCACGCGCGCGCCCTTTGGGTTGCGCCTCACCACCTCGGCGAACGCGGCGAACGCGGCGTGTAGGCGCTCTTCGATCGTGCCCTCGCTCGCACTGTAGGCGGCGCCAATATTGTCGATCGCTTGCTCGGCAATCAGGTCGAGTGTCGCCAGGAAGCATTCCTGCTTGTTTGAAAACTGCTCATAGAATGCGCGCCTGGACACGCCTGCCAGGGTCACCACCTGCTTCACGCTGGTGCGTCCATACCCTCTGGTCGCCACTGCCTCGATCATCGCCCCATACATCCGCCGCCGCTGGTTCTCGGCGACCTCGCCAGGGTCCAGCCGATGAGGGCCGCGCGGCAGGCGCTCGTACAGGGGCGCCAACGTGCGTCCGCGGTTGGCGCCGTTGTTGCCAGTCGCGTCGGTGGCGTTCGATGCGGTGTGTGGCTCGTTAGGGAGTGGGGGCATCTCCGCGGCACTCGACGTGCGCGGGCTCGCGGATGTGCGCGGGCGCGATGGGACCGGCGGGGCAAGCGGTGTTCTCGGAGTCGCCGAGGCTCGTGGGACTGCTGAGCCTCGTGGGGCTGACGAGGCTCTAGAAACCGGCGCAGCCCGCGAAGCCAGGGATCGTCGAGGCGCGAGGGCGCCACCTCCGAGGTTTTTCCCACCCTCCGTCACTTTGTCCTATCTCCTCGAACGCTTGGGGCCCCTCGACTATCAAGGAGTCTTGGAAACAAGATTATTCCATGTCAGAGATTTATTGTCTACGTACACGCTGACGCCCAGGCTACGGCAAGTCGCAGGCGTTCGCATTAGATGTCGAGGCTATCTGAGAATCCGACCCAATTACCGCACTCAGCTCGATTTTTCAGTGGAGCAACGCCCTAAGTGCGAGAAGTGCCAGGCCCATCGTCGCTCCCACAACCACCTCGAGCGTCAGCTCCGCGGGCTTGGCGCGCGAGCGCAGGCCCGCCGCCACCTCGAACCCGACCAGGCTGGCGGCGGCCGTCCATACGCCCGCCGCTACCGCAGTCTCCTGGCTCGCGCCGACCGCCCATGCCACGAGTAGCGCCATCAGCGGCGCGCTCGCGCCGCGCACGATCGCCCAGTCCTGCACAAATGTGTGCCACAGCTCCGCCCAGCTGAGAAGCCGGTGCTCGGACAGTCGCAGTCCCAGCACATCCGCGTAGGAATGCGCAAACCAGTACAGCACCACCGCGATCGACGCCGACCCCACCGTTTCCGGGTAGTTATCGCGCAGTCCGCTCTCGGCCGCCAGCAGCGCTCCGATCGTGACGATCCCATACACGGCGCCGGCCGGGTTTCGCTCCGGCACGAGCCATTCGAGCACGCGCTCGCTCGCGCGACGACAGCGCGCGCCCATTCCGGCCGACGCGCGTGTGCGTTTGTATGGAGTGGTGTCCTTCGGGGCGATGGGCGCGGTGTTCTGCTTGGAGGCGCTGTCGGGGCCTTGCTCCGCGCTTGGTTGCTCGTGTGGTTGTGCTGGCTGCATCGTGTGGCTCTGGCTTGTGCCAAGTGCACGCGATGGTAACCGGCAGGTCTCACTTCCTTCACAAATCGGCTGCTCGCGGCGGCATAGGTTGGACACACACAGGAGCCGCGGGCGGCTTGCTCGCAACGAGTCGGTCTATGCGCCAAGCGTCGCGTGGCACCGAGGCTTCCGATCCGACGCTCAGACCCGCACACCCGGAAGGGGATCTACACATGCACAGACGTCTGTTCTCAGCGATGGCCGCGCTCATCTCGGCCGTGGCGACACTGTTGGTGCTTGGAGTCGCCGCGGCCTCGGCTGATACCGGACCCGCGTATGCGGCCGCCGCGCCGCTGCTCGACACGGTCACCGCTCCGACAGGCAACCCCGCTCCCTGGACACTGTCGCAGGGCGACCCCTCAGCTGCTCCCTACGACGCGTCGCTGCCCACCTTCTCCTTCGGTGGTATGCCCACGGTCGAATTCAGCTCAATCGCCACACCCAACCTTTCCGTCTACCCGGGCAGCGCAACCAAAGCCAATCCGTCCGGCTCGCTGCCCTACGCGACCGGCTTCGCCGGCACGCCAGGCCCGCTGGCGGGCTACTGCTCCAGCGGCGGCGCCAATCCCGAGACCGGCGCGGTCGAGCGTCAGCCCGTCGGCAGCATCCTGCCGATGTCGCCCTACTACTTCCCGTATGTGATGCGCAACCCCAACGACCCCAACGTGCTCACTGGCTTCTTCGACTACCGCCCGAAGGACTCCGACGAGGCGATCGTGGTCGCCAACTCATTCGACAACGGCAACACATGGCATTTTGTGGATGAGAAGCTCGAGCTGAACTCCAACGTGTGTCCCGACGGCATCCAGAACGACAACGGCCAGGGCCACCCCTTTGTGCAGCAGGTATCCGGCACGCTGGGGAGTCCCACGGGCGCGTATGACCTCTACACGCTCAACCGCGTCAGCGGCGACGCGCTCGGCCAGGGTTTGCTCGTGCACAAGCTCAACTGGGCCACCTCCAGCAAGTATCCGTGGGGGGACCCGATCCAGAGCCTGCCGGCCGCCGAGGCGGTCGACGCCGGTCCCAACCCGAACAACGAACAGACCGCGAACACGCCGCCCGGCTATAGCAACCAGATCACCGAAGCCGGCATCACCACGGCAAGCGGCGCGGTCGTGGTTCCCAACTACCAGGAAAACCAGACCGGCGTGACGATCAAGGTGGCGAGCACCGCCAACTTCGCCAACCTCAAGGGCGGCCCCGGTGGACAGATTATGGATGTCGGCACAGGCACGAGCTACAGCAATCTCAACGATTCCACGCTGCCGATCATTCATTGCACCGAAAAAACGACAGCCACCGAATTCGAGGGTTGCGTCGCGGTTGACGCAGCCGGGCAGAGCGGCGAGCAGTCGGTGAGCGTCGCCGAAGGGGACCACCTGGTGGCGCCACCTGAGGTACCCGACACCGCGATGGTCACCGATCCCTCCACCGAGGGCACCACCACCGGCACCGGGTTGCAGGGTCCCGACGGGGTCATCGGCACGGTTTCGGCGTCGAGCCTGCCGGCAACGCTGCCCAACGGGGCCCTGCGCAGCTCGATCCCCAGCGGAGCCACAGTCGTGATCTACGGCGAGAAGCTGCTCAACTACTACTACTCGGCGATCGTCGGCGGCACCAAGAGCGTGTCGATCCCCACCTCGGGCGGGGGCGTGGCGATCCCAGTGTCGAGCTTCGGCTACACCGGCGCCGGCGCGCAGACGCACGCGAGCCTCACCAACGGCACCCAGCCGACCACCACGCCCACCGCGCTCAGCCCGGCGGTCACGATCAGCCTCGGTTACAACTCAGCTAGCCCCACCACCGGAGAAGGGATCGCGACGGTCACGTGCACCGGCGCCGACACCGACTCCGGCGGTACCGGCAAGGGCGATGAGCTGACCGGCTGCATCGCCTCCTCGAGCGGGCTGCCGGGCGGGACCACCAGCGTCAGCACGAAAGCCGAATACGAAATCGGCGGTCCCGGCGCCTGCGCGTCCTCCTCGGCGGAACTCGCGGCCACCGGTGAGGGCAGCGCAAAGCCCAAAACGCTGTTCAAGAACAACGAGGACTACACGGTCGTGCGGGCCGCCTACACGACCGACGGGATCACCTTCCACGATCTCGGCGTCGTGAGCGGTCTCAACAACCCGTCCTACACCGGCAACGCCGGCGACACCACGCCAGTCGGGCAGACAGGCACCGATCAGCTGCGCTGGGTGGCCTCGCGCGGCACGATCATCCCCACCGCCACGGGTGAGACGATGTTCATGTCGGGCGCCGACTGCGCCGACGGCGACAGCGACGCGTTCGAGCAGATCTTCTACTCGAACACCACCAACGGGATCGAATGGTCCCAACCGGTGCCACTCGTGAAGACCGATCCCACGTTCGCCGCCTCGGCTGAACAGGACGCGCTGCTCGGCGAAGGTGTCGATCTGCCGCTGGGGATCAGCGCGTACTACTCGGGTCGCGCGTATGACCCGAACGTAATCGAGAACCCCGACGGCTCTCTCACGATGCTGTTCTCCGGCTATCGCACCGCCAAGCCGCTCCCGACGGCCGGCCCCGAAGCCGCCGCGATCGGCACCAACCCCTATTTCCAGTACAAGCCTGGGGTCAGCGACCCGGCGCTGTATCGGAACATCCTCACCACGCAGCTCAGCGTCAAGGAAACGGGCCCCGCGGGTCCCGAAGGTAAAGAAGGCAAAACGGGCCCCGCGGGTCCCGAAGGCAAAGAAGGCAAAGAAGGTCCCGAAGGCAAAACCGGTCCGACCGGTCCGGAAGGCAAAGAAGGCGCTCAGGGGACCGAAGGCAAGGAAGGCAAAACCGGTCCTGCCGGTCCCGAAGGCAAAGAAGGTGCTCAGGGATCCGAAGGCAAAGCTGGACCTGTTGGTCCCGAAGGCAAAGCCGGCCCGCAGGGTCCTATGGGTCCGATCGGTCCCGTTGGACCGCAGGGCCCCGCAGGCGCGAAGGGCGCCACCGGGGCGCAGGGTCCGGCCGGGCCACAGGGTCCCGCAGGGGCGAAGGGCGCCACCGGCCCCCAGGGTCCAGCCGGCCCCCAGGGCCCTCCCGGTAAGAGCGCCGGGCCGATCACCTGCACCATCACGATCAAAGGCAATCAGATCGACGTCAGCTGCCAAGAGAACGCCTCGGTGGCGCGAGTCTCCTCCAAGCCGAACCGGCTGAAGGTGCGCGTGACACGTCACGGCAAGACGATCGCCAGCGGGTTCGGCTCGCTGCGAGGAGGAACCGTGACCGCGAAGCTGTCGGCCAAGCACGTTGTCGACCACGGAGGACTGTCCGTGACCGTCAACCTGCCCGGCAATCACAGCGCTACCACCACCGCGGTGCGGTAGGCGGAGACAGAGCGCAAGGTGTGTGGGGCGCCAGGCTGGGCGTCCCACACACAAGGCCGGTTGCCGCGATCCCGGGGTGGTTCAGGAGCTTCAACTGTGGGGCTCGCGCTCCAGCAGTAGCGCGAATGTGGGGCAGGCCGCGGCAGCGCGTTTTGCGTTCTCGATCAGCTTGGGCTCCAGCGGCTTGCCGTCGATTACCGGGTAGCCCCAATCGTCAAGCGCGATCCGCTCGGGCAGGAGCTCGGCGCACATGCCGTGTGCCTCGCAGGCGATCGGGTTCACTCGTAGGCGGCGGTTCACTGGATGGGCGCCGGCTCGTAGAGGGTCGAAGGTCGTCTCAGTGGCTTGACGATCGCACTGCGAGACGTGGTTGTAACGGGTAGCGGCAGCTCTCCAGGGCGTAGGCAGCCCTCGCATGGCCCGTACCGGGCGTGGTCTTCGAACTCGGGGCCGAACGCCTCAATCGCGGTAAGGACCATCCTTGCGGCGCCGTCGGGATGGGCGCAGGCGCCACGACCGCGCACGAGCGCCGCAAGGCGCGTGAGTTGCTGGCGTGTGTTTGGTTGCGCGGCTCCGCCGGCTATCCCCTGGAGACTTGTGGTGATCGCGTTCAGCCCGTGGACGCAGGGGCCGCACTGGCCTGCGCTCTGACTCGCGAGCCAACGCAGGACACGGGTGGTCTCAGCGACCGGGCAGGCGCCTTCGGAGAGCAACAGCACGACACCCGCGCCAAGGGACGCTCCGTGTATCGCAAGGTATTCGTCGGCGAGGAGGAGGCTGTGCAGGTGCTCCTCACCGACCCATGAGCCGCCGTATCCGCCCAACAGCGCGGCACGCGGACGGTCAACGGTCCCGCCCGCAGCGTCGATGAGGGAGCCCAGCGACGCGCCGTACTCGATCTCATAGACCCCAGGACGCGACACGGGACCGGAGAGCGTGACGAGCGTCGATCCCGGCTGTGAAGGCGTCCCCAGCTCCCGAAACCATCCGGGGCCATGACGCGCTATCAGCGCGATATGAGCAAGCGTCTCGGCATTGCTGAGGAGCGTGGGGCGGCGCGCGACTCCCTGCTGGAAGACCATCGGCGGGGTGAAGGTAGGGATCGCGGGGGCTCCATTGAGATAGTTCACAAGCGCCGACTCCTGTCCGGCGACATAGTGCGAGGGAATGGTCGTCAGTCGGGTGCGCGGCGAGCCGCGTCTGGGCGATCCTCGTTCGCCGATCGCCTCAGCGAGGCTCTCAACACTCGCCTGCGCCGATTCGCAGACGCTCACAACAACCTCGCTCGCGCCCAGCGCGTGTGCGGCGAGCGTAGCGCCGTCGAGTACGAGATGCGGCACGGTTTGTGTGAGAGTGCGGTCCTTGAGGCTCGCGGGCTCGCCCTCTGCCGCATTGGCGACCACCACGGGACGGCCTCGTGAAGCCGCCACCGCACGCAGCTTGACCGCGGTGGGAAAGCCCGCGCCGCCGCGGCCACGCAAGCCGGACTGCTCGACCTGTGCGATCAGTGGGTGCTCGCCGACCGGAGATCCCGCCGTGTGCCCCGAATGGGGTATCGATCTTCGATCGGTGCCGCGAGCGCGTCTGCTCCAAACGGGGAGCGGTCCGTGGAGCGCCAGGTGTTCAGCGAGGCTCATGCCTCCGTGGGAGGGAATTCCCTCCAGCAGCCGTGGCAACCCGGTGGGCGGGCGCCGCTCGGTGTCTTGCTCCGCTTCGCTGCGCACCGGCAGCGACGAGCTCATCGCCGACTCGCCTTCGTGGCTGAGTGCCCGAGCAGCGCCGACGGTGTGCCCGAGCGTCGTGCCCACTCGGACCCCAGCGGCCCGCTCGGCAGCCACACCGCCAGGAACAGCGTGAAGATACCGGTGCCCGCGAGCGCAACCCGGCTGCGCTCGGGATACTGGCGCCAGGTGACAACGACACGCACGAGCACAGCCGCGAGCACGGCCGCGAGGCACGCAAAGGTGAGCGTCAGCATCCAGGTCGTTCTGATGTCGCTGCCTGTGCCGAGGCCGTGCAGGAGCGCCACCGGCCAGCTCCCATACGTGAGCCAGTGGACCGCTCGCCAGGTCCCATACCTCATGCGCTGACGCAACAGGCTTGTAATTGTCACGGCCAGCAACAGGTCAAACGCCGCCGCGCCGAGCCCCAGCCAGAACGGCCGGTAGGAGCCCGCGAACGGGATGAAGGCGTCCAGCAGCGAGATCGACGCGAAGCTGTCGAGTATCGAGGTGAGGATGTGCAGCACGAGGAACACCATCGCCAGCAAAGCCACGTTGCGGTGCAGTGAATCCGTGAGGAAGCGCGGCCAGCCGGGTGTGCTCCAGCGCCGCACGTCGATCACCCCGAGCACGACCGCGCCGCTCAGCAGCAGTAGCGCCACGGCGCCGGTCGAGCGTGTCAGATACCAGTAGATGCTCGGGCCGGCTGTGGCGAGTTGGGCGCTCATATCGCGAGCGCCACCCATCCGGCTAGTGTCTCCGACACCACGAGCGTGTTCACGCTGGCCTCTGCCGGCCAGTCCCCGACAGCCGTGACGTTGCCCTCCCAGTCCACGAGTCGGGCCGGCAGTCCATGGCCTTCAAGCCACACGACGCCGGCCTGTGCCCGTAGGAGTGCTGCTGTCGCGGCGATGTTCGCCTCGGCACAGCTCGCGGCGGCGACGCTGACGGTGCGCCAGCACGTTCGCGCCGAGGTGCCAGTGCGAGGGTCGATGATATGGTGCATTGTGCGCCCGTCGTGGCGCCAGCGCCTAACTGTCGTGCTGGAGGTCGCCAGCCCGCCGGAAAGGATCGCGATGGTCTGCCCCGGCGCGGTCGGCCGGCTGCGATGGTCGTCGGTCACACGGATATGCCATCCGCCCGCAGGCCCGGTCCCCGCAGTGGCGATGTCACCGCCGATGCTCACAAGCACGCCACAGCCGCTCACCCGTGCGGCGACGTCGGCGGCGCGGTCTGCGGCCCAAGCCTTCGCGGTCGCTCCCAGATCCAGCCGGACACCGCACGGCACCTGAACACATGCGCGCCCGCGGTCAAGAGCGATCGTCCTCCAGCCCGAGAGCCGGTGCACGGTGATCGTGTCCGCTCGCCGTGTTTTGTCGATGGTCTCACCGCTTCGCGGCGGGCCGTCGCCGGCACATTCCTCGCAGGGAGTCAAAAGCCGCCAGTCTCGGTCGTAGCCGGTCAGCTCCAACGCCCGCCCGACAGTCGGGTCCACGTCGCCGCAGGTCAGCTCGCCGGCATGCACCGCAAGCTCCAGTGCCTCCATCAACAGCTCACCGATCTGCACCGGCCGCCCATCGCTCGCGTTAACACGCGAGAGTTCGGAGTCTGCTCGAAAGCGGCTGCACGCCCGGTCGATCGCGTCCAGCTCGCGCTCCACCTGCGCGCGTGCGTGAGCGAGTGCGGCGGGATCGGTCACGCGCAGTACAACACTTGTGCCGAGCGCTTCCCAAGTCACCGAGGCAAGCTCGCTGTCGGTTGAGGATCGCGAGCGCGTGTCAGGACCCGCCTGAAACAACGGGAGAAGATTCCTGGGCAGGCGGCGATTCGTGAGCCGGGGCGGGTGCGGGTGCCGGAGCGGGAGTCGATTCGTGCGCTGGTGCCGGGGCGGGCGCTGGCGTCGTTTCTCCAGTGGGCGACGGGTTCTGGGCAGGTGCGGATTGTTCGGCGGGCCTCGATTCGCTCGTGGATTCGGGAACGGCCCTTGGCGGCTGCGCCGGGGGGCGGGGCGCACTGGAGGAGGTTGTCGATCCTGTGTTAGACGGCGGATTTGAGTGGTGCCGGCTGCTTGTGGTTTTGGTTGTGGTCTGCGCGTGGGTGTGAAGCGCTCGGCCTGGGAAAGCGCGGGCCGCGACATCCGCGAGCACGCCGGTAAGAGTCACACTGCCCGCGATCAGCATGCGGTTGATGCGTGTGAGCTTTGTAAGCGCAGCGTCGCGTGTGCGGACTGCGCGGGTGTGCGGTGTCTGAAAACGCATCTCAATGGTGGTGAAGGTGTGCGTGCAGCCACGGTCCGAACTGGGGAAGAAAGAGAATCGCTATCACCACGCCGAGGGTCAGCGCGCTCGCGAGAGACAAAAGGCGGCCCGCGCGACCGTCCGGGGCCCCACCCCACCGCACGGTAGGTCCATAGTCGGCTCTCAGCCCTATCCAGAGGTCAGGGAGATGGCCGAGAATGTGCAGTGAGGTGAAAGCGACCCACACGAAGAAGCTCGCCTTGTGGATCAGGAAAAATGTCCCGCGTGACTGCGGCCCGCCGATCAAGAGCGCGATGCCGCTTGCCATTACCACGACGGTCGAGATCACCACGACCGGGGCGATGAGCCGCAACGGCGTGGGTGGGGCGCCCTTGCTGCGATAGCGCGGGTCGCCGGTGTAGTAACGGGTGAAGCGATAGCCCGTGCTCGCGAGCTTGAGCGCGAGCGGCCCGATCAGCACCAGCCCGACAAACATGTGCACCGACAGCAGCGGTCCGATCCGAAGGATCGTGACGCCGATCACGGCCAGCAGCACGATCAGCACAGCGCCGGTAACGGTGGTCAGTAGCTCGTTACCCGTAGTTCCCCCCGCGAGGAGACCTCTCGTGCCCGACCGGACAAGCGGCGCGGTGCGTGTTTGGGATTGCGTGGACTCCACTGCCAAGCGAGTCTGCGCAGCGCGGCTAAGCAGTGGCTAACCGGCTGATGAGAAAGCTCATGGAAACCACGCGCGGGTGAACCAGCGCTCGCGGCGACGCCTATCCTCCTACAGATGCAGAACGCCGCCGACGTGGATGGGCGCGACAGGCCGGCGTCGCGTGTGGAGGACCGTCACAGCGATACGCCGAAATCTTCGGCGCCCGTGAAGGAACTGCCTGTCAATCCGCGTGTACTCGTGGTCGAGGACGAGCCTGGGATCGTGGACTTCGTTCGGCGCGGGCTTCAGAGCGAGGGATTCGTGGTAGCGAGCGCCGCGGACGGGATCGAGGGCGAGCGGTTGGCGCTCAGCGAGGGCTTCGACGCGATCGTGCTCGACCTGATGCTCCCCGGTCGCGGCGGTCTGGACATTCTCGCCTCCCTGCGCAGGGTCAAGCCCAACGTGCCGGTGATCGTCTTGACCGCTCGGGGCGAGATCGAGGATCGTGTCGCGGGACTCGACGCGGGAGCGGTGGACTATCTCGTCAAGCCGTTCTCGCTGGCGGAGCTCGTGGCGCGCATACGCGCGCAACTGCGCGTCTTTGCGCAAGCATCGACAACGACACTGAGCGCGGATGGGATCGAGGCGAACCTGCTCACCCGCAAGGTTCACCGGCGCGACACGTCCGTGGCCCTGTCGAGCACGGAGTTCGAGCTACTGGTGCTGCTGCTCCGACACCGGGGACGGGTGCTCTCTCGTGAGCAGATTCTCAGCACGGTTTGGGGATACCAGCACGATCCCGCGACCAACATCGTAGATGTCTATGTCGGATACCTGCGTCGCAAGCTCGGCCGTCCAGACGATCCCGTGCCGATCTTTACAGTGCGCGGCGTCGGCTACCGCTTGGGCAGCGCGAGCTGAAGGACGTGCGCTCGCTGCTTGATCGGTTCTCAAGCCTTGGGCTGCGCTGGCGCTTGGCGGGCTGGGTGACAGTGGTGGTCCTCGTGTGCATCGGGATCGCGTTCCTCGCGGTCTACCGGGGGACTGGGACGCAGGTCCGCCGGCAGATTGACACGGAGATCGCCGGCGACGCGGACGAGTTTGTGCACAACCTCGTGCTCGCAGACCCGCGCTCCTCCAGGCAGGTCGCCAAGGCCGCCACGCGCTACGCCCGCGACCAGCCGTTCAGCGCCAACTCCACGCTGCTGTTCGCGATCGTCCCAGGCGCGGGAACGAGCACCAACAGCCCCGAGCTTTTCCAAGGTGGTCCGCCTGATGACGGCGAGACGGTCGCCGAACAGGACCAGGAGAACCGTCTCGCTGCACGGCTGCTGACCGTAGGTGACGGCTATTCCACGCTCCCGCTGCCGGACGTGGGCAACCTGCGCGTGCTCAAGCGCACCGTGCGCCTCTCGGGGCTCCCCAAGCTCGACCGACGGGTCGTGATCGGGGTCGGAGAGCCGCTGGCCGGGATCGCACGTGCGCAGCGAGGCGTCGCACGCGCGTTTATTCTCGCCGGCATTCTCGCCCTCGTCAGCGCGCTGCTTGGCGCCTTGCTGATTGGCGCTCGCATGTCGCGTCCACTGCGTCGGATGGCGGCCGTGGCCGCGCGCGTGGACGCCGGGGACCTCGCCCCGCGTATCCACCAGAACGGGCACGGCAACGAGATCCGTGTTCTCACAGACGCCTTCAACCACATGCTCGACCGGCTGACCGAGGCGTTCGCCGGCCAGCGCGCATTCGTGGCCGACGCCTCACATGAGCTGCGCACACCCTTGACGGTGATACGGGGGCAGTTGGAGGTGCTTGCCGCTCAAGCCAACCCCTCGGGCGATGAGGTCCGCCGCGTAGAGCATCTCCTCCAGGCCGAGATCGCGCGGATCAGCCGCCTTGTCGATGACATGCTGTTGCTGGCAAAGACCGAGCAGAGCGAGTTCCTACGCACCCGACCAATCGACCTGCCAGCGTTCGTGGACGAACTCTGGGACGCGAGCACCCTGCTCGTCAAGCGCCGCTTCCAGCTCGACCCGGTGCCACCCGGCACGCTGCTGGCCGACCCCGACAGGCTCGCCCAAGCGCTGCGCAACCTGCTCACCAACGCGATCGAGCACACCGCCCCCGAGCACGGGCTTGTGCTCATGCGAGTGCAGTGCGCAGGCAATGACCGCATCCGGTTCGTCGTGGAAGACGATGGTCCGGGCATCCCGCCCGACCAACGCGAGCGGGTCTTCGACCGTTTCCACCGCACCGACTCCGCGCGCGATCGCGCCTCCGGCGGCACGGGCCTCGGTTTGGCGATCGTGGACGCGATCGCCAAAGCCCACAGTGGTCGTGTCAGAGCAGGCCAGTCAGGCGAGGGTGGCACTCGGATAGAGTTCGAGCTACCCGGCTTCAGCGTCGCGAGCGCCCGCGAGCACAAAGCTGAACTAGCCGAGCCGCAGGCACTATGAGAGTTTTCTCATTATGGGCTGCGTCTTTAGCGAAGCCAAAGGCACAGTCGGCAATCTGACCGGCTCCAAATCGCGGCCACGCCAGGTCCTGTAAACGAGCCCGATGAACACATGAGCGCGCCCATGCCCCCATCGCGACACCAAGCCCACCACGCCCTGGCCAAGGTGCCCGAGATCACCCTGATCTTCTGGGCCCTGAAGCTCCTGACCACGGGCATGGGCGAGTCGATGTCGGATTTCCTCGGCCAGCACAGCGTTCCGATCGCGGGGGCGATCGGAATCTGCGGCCTGTGGCTCGCGCTGTGGCTGCAGCTGCGCCAGCGCGAGTACCGCGCCCCCATCTACTGGTTCGCCGTGATGATGGTCGCGATCTTCGGCACGATGGCCGCCGACGGCATCCACGACGGAGCGAGCATTCCCTACGCGCTGACCACACCCCTATTCGCGTGCGTCGTGGCCAGCGTGTTCTTCTTCTGGTACCGCAGTGAGGGCACGCTGTCGATCCACACCATCATCACCCGCCGGCGCGAGGGCTTCTACTGGGCAGCCGTCCTGGCAACGTTCGCGCTCGGCACCGCCGCCGGCGATCTGACCGCGATCTCGCTGAACCTCGGCTTCTTCGGGTCGGTCCTGCTGTTCGCCGCGATCATCGCGATCCCGGCGGTCGGCTGGTGGCGCTTCAATCTGAACCCGATCGTCGCGTTCTGGTTCGCCTATATCGTGACACGCCCGCTCGGCGCCTCCTTCGCCGACTGGTTCAGTAAGCCACCATCGATCACCGGTCTCGGCCTTGGGGACGGCACCGTCAGTGCCCTGGCGCTTGTCGTGTTCATCGCGCTTGTCGCCTACGTGACCGTTACCAAGCCCGACATCCAGGGAACGCCTGCACCGGGAGAGCTACTCGCGCCCCACCCACATCCCCTTCCCCATTCCCATGCTCAGCCTCATCCCGGCCCCGTGCTGGAGGCCGAGCTGTAGACGACGCTACGAGCATTTCTCCCACCGACGGCTTGTGGCCGCTCACTTCAGGGTCTCATCGGCGAGCAGCCAGTCGATGCGGTGGGCGATGTCGTCGCGGATCGCGCGGACCTCATCAAGCGAACGGCCCTTCGGGTCGAGCAGGTCCCACTCGATGTAGCGCTTGCCGGGAATGTAAGGGCACTCGTCGCCGCAGCCCATCGTCACGACGATATCCGCTTGCGCTGAAAGCTCGCGCGTGAGGAGCCGAGGCCGCCGGCCCGATAGGTCAATGCCCAGCTCGTGCATTACCTCCACGACCTCGGGAT
The DNA here is from genome assembly GCA_963776985.1 of uncultured Solirubrobacterales bacterium. Classification (GTDB taxonomy): domain Bacteria; phylum Actinomycetota; class Thermoleophilia; order Solirubrobacterales; family Solirubrobacteraceae; genus Palsa-744. The sequence goes on along the minus strand of CAVZOV010000004.1, from coordinate 683,330 downwards.
GGACGCGCTCAGCGGGCATGGTGCCAGCGGATAGGGCGGTGTGTCCTCCAGCGGCGGCGCGCTCAAACAGGGCTTGGCTCATCTGTGAGCGCCCGGCGTTATGCAGGCAGACGAACAGTACGCGCGCCATCGCGTGGGGTCTCCTCGTGGTGCGGCAGGACGACCTCCGCTGCCTCGGCCGGGGTCACATCTGGGTAGAGCACCCTGAGCACGAGGATCGCGGAGGCGCAGCCGACGAGCTGCGCGGTGACGAAGCCGGGCACCGATGCGGGTGCGATGCCGGCAAACGTGTTGGAGAACATGCGGCCCACACTGATCGCAGGATTGGCGAAGCTAGCCGAGCTTGTGAAGAAGTAGGCGGCGCCAATGTACGCGCCGACAGCCGCTGGCGCCGCGCCGCTGCGCCTGGTGCGTGCCAGCGAGAAGATCACGAGCAGCAGCCCGGCGGTGGCTATCACCTCTGAGAACAGGTGCGCGCTCGTCGCGCGGTGATGAGTGGAGACGCTGACTGCGGCTAGGGCGAACATGCCGTTGGCCGTGATCGCGCCGAGAATACAGCCGACGGCCTGGACGGGAATGTAGGCGAGCGCGTCACGCCAGCGGATGCCGCCAAAGCTCGCGTCGGCCAACGAGACGACCGGGTTGAAGTGCCCACCGGAGATCGGGCCGAACATGAGGATGATCGTGGCAAGCCCGGCTGCGGTCGCGACGGCATTCTCGAATAGCTGTAGCCCCACATCGTCCGGCGAGAGCGTCTGCGCGGCGATCCCCGAGCCGATCACGAGCGCGGCCAAGAACGCAGAACCCAATAGCTCCGCGAACAGACGGCGTGCGAGCACAGGCGAGTGGGTCGGATGCTGCTCGTCGGGCGTCTGCTCGGGCTCCATGCCGCGAATCCTATTGCATTGACATTTGCCACTTCAATAGATATATATAGATTGATGTCTGTCGATCTGGAGCTGACGCCTAAGCAGAAGCGCCCCGCTGGCGAGCGTTGCTGCGAACCGGTCGTCTACCCCGACGTGCAGCGCGAGCAGGCAAGGCGGATGGCCGAGGTTGCGAAGGCTCTCGGCGACCCGATCCGCCTACAGCTCGTGGATGTGCTGCGCCGCCACGCCGGGAAGGTCTGTGTCTGCGAGCTCGTGCCGTTGTTCGACATCGCCCAGCCCACGCTTTCCCACCATCTGAAGAAGCTCCGCGACGCCGGGATCGTGGACTCGGAGAGGACCGGACTGTGGGCCTATTACTACGTGCTCCCCGGTGCTCTCAAGGAGCTATCGGCATGGTTGAGCTGATTGACTTCTCAAGCGAGCTGATCGCGGTGCCTTACACCGGAGCCGACTCGGTGAGGGCGCTCACGGCTGTCTCGCCGCGTGCCTCCAGGGAGTGCTCGCGGCTGTCGCGTGAGGAGATCAGGATGGCGGCGAGGATCGCTCCGACGATCGCGAAGCCCGCGCCGACGAGGAACGCGCGGTCGTATCCCTTGGTGAGGGCAACTGATGTGCTGTGGACGCCTGCGTGCAGGAGGCTCTGGGTGCGACTGTTGGCAACAGTGGCGAGGATCGCGAGGCCGAGCGCGCCACCAACCTGCTGGGAGGTGTTGATCAGCCCGGAGGCGAGACCGGCCTCGTGTGGCTTGGTGCCCGTCACCGCGGCGATCGTGACAGGGACGAAGGAAAATCCAAGCCCCAACGACGCGAGAATCGACGGTCCGAGGACGTCGGTGGCAAAGGAGCCTCCGGGCGCTCGTACCCGCGAGAACCACAGCAGCGCTACAGCGATCAAGAGCAGTCCGCCGATCAGCGTGGGCTTGAAGCCCACACGCGTGACCAGTTGCGAGGCGGCGCCGGCGGAGAGGATGATCCCGATCGCGAGCGGCAGGTAGGAGACCCCGGCCTTGATCGGCGAGTAGTGAAGGACGTCTTGGAGGTAGAGGGAGATGAAGAAGAACATCGAGAACAGCGACATCCCGATCAGTAGGCCGACGATGTCGGCTCCGCGAAGCGTGCGCAGTCGGAAGATCGAGAATGGCAGCAGCGGGTGGCGTTGACGACGCTCGATCGCGACGAACGCGACAAGCAGGATGGCTGCACCCGCGAGGCGTAGCAGCGTGCCGGTCGATCCCCAGCCGACGTTCACGGCGTCGACGACCGCGTAGACGAGCAGCGCCAGTCCAGCGGTGACGGTCACCGCACCGGGGATGTCGAAGCCTTCGGTGTCGTCTTCGGCGTGGCTCTCCAGCAGTATCCGTGGCGCGAGTGCGGCGGCAATCAGGCCAATGGGGACGTTGACGAACAGCACCCACCGCCAGGACAGGCCGCTGGTGAGGATCCCGCCGAGCAGCACGCCGGCGGCGCCGCCGGCACCCGCGACCGCGCCCCACACGCCGAGTGCACGATTGCGCTCGGCGCCTTCGGCGAACGTGGTGGTGATGATCGAGAGCGCCGCCGGTGAGACGATCGCCGCGCCGAGTCCCTGGGTCGCGCGGGCGATGATCAGCCACGCCTCCGATTGGGCCAGGCCGCCCGCTAGCGAAGCGAGCGAGAAGAGCACCAGGCCGATCATGAACATGCGCCGGCGGCCGAGCAGGTCGGCGAGGCGCCCTCCGAGCAGCAGGAACCCACCGAATGTGAGCGTGTAGGCGTTCACAACCCACGAGAGGTCATCGCGGGAGAAGTGCAGGTGAGCGCCGATCGAGGGGAGCGCGACGTTGACGATCGACGCGTCGATAACGATCACGAACTGGGTCATCGCCAACAGCAGTAGCGCGAGGTTCTTCGCGCGGGGCGTGTCGAGCGATGGCGCAGCGGGTTGGACGAACGAACTCATTGGAAGCTGACCTCCGGTTCCGGTTTGCGTCCGCGACTATAGTGAACTATGATTCCGCTTGTCAAGGGAGCCGGGTGAAAACACTGTGACCGTCACGTCAATCGACACCGAGCGTCCACTGCGCGCCGACGCTCGCCGCAACCGTGCGCGTATCATCGACGCGGCACGCGAGCTGTTCGCCGGCGAGCAGGCAGGTGTCCAGATGGACGACATCGCCCGTCACGCCCGTGTCGGCGTCGGCACCGTCTACCGGCACTTCCCCGACAAGGAGGCGTTGATGGGAGAGCTTGTGCGCCAGCGTTTCGAGCTCTTCAACGAGAACCTCCGCCACGCGTTGGCAGATGAGCACCACAGCGCGTTTGGGGCGCTCGTCGGCGCGCTGCGGGCAAACGTCGCGTCCGTCGCCGAGGACGCCGCGACCCGTTTCGCGTTCATGAGTGGCGGTGAGCGCGTCTTCGCCCACGCCGCCTCGGAGATGGAGCAGTTCATGCTCCTCGCCAATGAGCTCGTAGGGCGCGCTCATCGCGCCGGCCAACTGCGCAACGACTTCCAGGCAAGCGACATCCCAATGGTCATGTGCGGGATCTGCGCGACGATCGGCGCGAACAAGCCCGACTGGGACTGGCAACACCACCTCGACCTGATCCTCCACGGCATACAACCACTGGGGTCACCGCCGGACTAGCTGATAGACCGGCCGTTCAACTCGTCCACCAGCGGCGGGTAACGTCCAGAGGCGATCGGTTCGCGCCAAGCCAACGCGGGGATTCGAACCTCGGACCCCTCCTCACCATGATTCCGCAAGGGAGCCTCCTGGTCATGTGAGGCCCCGCCCTGTCCGGTTTTCGGGGCTCAGAAGGACTCCGGAGGACTGTTTGGCGGGAGCAAAACACCCCCAGCACACACCCAGGAGCCCTCCAAGAACACCCCCAGCAAGACGGGGAGTCTTGGGTAGTCAGTTCGGGTCTGATTCTAACCCCTCGGCCCCAGGAACGCTAGGATTGGCGGTCCGCGCCGACGTAGCTCAGTAGGTAGAGCACCTGCATGGTAAGCAGGAGGTCCCCGGTTCGAGACCGGGCGTCGGCTTGGCCAGAATCCGCTCCAGCAAACGCTTTTGAGTGGTTGCGGGGCGTTCCTGGTGGAGGACGCGTCGCTTGGCGCGTCAGCGCCTATTGGGCTTTCAAGGCCGCTGCATTGAACCGTTCTGCCACCTCTCCGGGCGACGTCGTCGAAGGCCCGTAGATCCGCCATGCCTGGCTCAGTCGTCTTCGTGGGGGTCGCTGGCGAGGACGATCATGGAACGGATCCGGGTACTCAGGCTCCACGCCGAGGACGGAGGGCCACCCGGTACTGCGCTGCGCCATCCGGGCCAGGCGTCCTGCAACACTGAGCTGATGGCGCGTATCCGCAACATGCTCGGCGGGTTGACGTGTGGGCCTGGGGTCGCTGCGGTGCTGATCGCGATCATGGGCACTGTCAGCGCGCACGGCACTCAGACGGTGAGTGCAGTCGCGGCATCGGAAAGCGCGGCGGCTAATCAGGCCGCTGCGCACGCGAACGCTGTGGCCCTGCTCGGTGAGGTGTCGTTGCCCGCGGGCGCGACTGAGTCCTCGAGCGAACCCGCGGGCGATGAAGGCTTGCTTGCGGGTGCTGGTGGCCCGGATACTCCAAACGTCGTCGAGACTCATGCGTGGTGGACAGTGCCCGGCTCGCGCGCAGAAGTGATGGCCTACGTTCGCAGCCATCCTCCGAATGGGTCAGCGCTGATTTCTTCGGGTAGCGGCAGCAGTCGTGGGTCCACGACTTTTGAATCGGTGACGTTTGCGTGGCCGGCGGTTGCGGGCGTGCTGAGCACGCGGTGGCTCGTCCTCACCGCGACCCAACTGCCGCACGGATCGACGGGGCTTCGCGTGGATGCGCAGGTGGTGTGGGTGACGCCGCGCCCGGCGTCGGAGTGGATTCCCGCGGGCGCGCGCCACCTCAGCGTCAGCGTAACCAGCTCGTTGAAGGGCAATCTCGCTCCTCAGCGGCCGTTCAGCGTCGCTTCCGCGCAGCGGATCGAACGGGTCGTCGCTCTGCTCAATTCGCTGCCCGCGGCTCAGCCGAGCGTCAGGAGCTGCCCGAATGACCCCGGTATCCGTGTCCGACTCGCGTTCAACCAGCCAGACACGACGAGCCCTTCGGCGGTCGCGACGATCGATCCGTACGGTTGTGGGAGCGTGCAGCTCACGATCGGTGGACGACCGCAGGCGCCGCTTGGAAGCGACGCTCTCCCCGGAGCGAGCACGACACGCGAACCCTCGCTGATCCTCCGCATCGACCGTGTGTTGGGCGTCAAGCTGAAGATCAGCCCTCGCCACCCACGGGAGCATGGGTCGCGTGCGCAGCCCGCCAAGGCGAGCTATAAGTTCGAGGACCTCACGATCACACGACAGGTGGCGGCGGATGGCAAGCCGAATTCCGGATTCGTCTCTTATTTCCGGCTCAATCGAGCATTGCCCTTTGCTCCGCGGGGAAAGTTCGAAGGGGAAGAAGAAGGCGGCCCCCGTCTGTTCGCGGCGTATATCTCGGTAGATCACGTCCATGAAGAAGGTGCCACCGAAAGAATGGGCGACGACGCGAGCAGACACTGCTACACAGAAACGGTCGAAGTCCACGCGCACGAACATCGGCCTCGCATTGGGGAACTTGTAAATGTGTCCCTCGTGATCCACGGGCGAGCGGTGATCAACACCCGCACACGGGTACGAACCCGCAAAATGGGAAGGAGCGTACGAAAGCCCAATGGGGTACTTCTCCTTCAAACGGACCTGCCTTACGAAAAGGCCTTCGGCTGCTTAAAGATGTCGCCCTAGCGACGCAGAGTTACGAGTAGCAGCATGGATGTTTGAGGAACCGCATCGCGCTGGCCGATGGGCGGGCAGGATAGCGAGCGCTCGTCGCGCGTGGGGAGCGTCGCTGCGCTGGGGTTGTCCTTGCTCGATTCGGATTGATGGACGGATAGCCGATTGATTCCGTCCGCACCGGGCGCTAGCGTGGCCGCGGACAACTGAATATCGCTCGTAGGCGAGGGGAAGCCGGTCGAAGTCCGGCGCTGACCCGCAACCGTAGGTCGCTACCACCAATGATGGGTGGGCGGCAAGCCGGGATGCCTCATCTGCGGGTGCAAGCTCTATCAATCCCGTCGTGGTCTGCGGGCGGAGCCGGATCGAGTCCCGGTCCAGTTTCCGTCCTCGTACACATTTGTGGTGTGCGGGGACTGTTTCGTTTCAGGACTCTTTCGGACCCCTCTGGCTGGCCGTCTCGGCAAACACCAGGAGGAAGAAACAATCATGTCAACTCATCCGAAGTGGCTCAAGCGAGCCGGGATGCTGGTCAGCGTGTTGGTGCTGGCCATCGCGTTCACGGTGCCTGCTGTGGCGAGCGCATCCGCAGGGTCTGAAGCGGCGACCTGGCTCGGCTCGCAACTGAAGCCGGAACCGACGAGTAATCCGGCCTACTGCGAAGGGTTCGCCGGGGGCGGGCCTTCAGTCGGGGAGACGCTCGAATGCTCGCTTGCATTCAAGGCCGCCGAAATGGAAGCCAAGAGCAAGGCGACATACAAATATGCAGTCGCACACTTCAACGAATACATCGGCACCAAATCGTGTGGCGAAGGCGAAGCGATGCGCGCGGGCTCGGTCGCAAAGTTCGCCCTCGGCGCGGAGGCCATCGAACATAATCCGCAGAACGTGGGCGGGCGCAATCTGATTGCGGACCTGAAGTGCCTCCAGATTATCTCGGGCCCCGAAACCGGTCGGTTCGACGACAAGGATGAGACCGAAGACTTCTCGAACACGTTTACCCAGTCACTGGCGATCATCGCATTGAAGGCGTGCGAACATGGAGAATGTACCGGCTCGCCGAACCTGAAAGCGTGGATCGAACCAGCCGCCAAATATCTGCGCGCACAACAGTGCGAAAGCGCGTTGGTATCGCTGAGCGGAGCGTTCCGCTCGACACTCGGCCTCAAACCGACCGAATGCAACGCCAACCCACCGTTCGAACCCGAAAACCTGAACGCGGTGGAAGTGGACTCGACCGGAGTGGCCGTCCAGGCGCTGCTGGCGGAAGGATCGGCTGCCTCCAAAACCACAGCAACGAAGGGACTGACCTGGTTGAAAGAAAACAACGAACACGCCGCTGGTCCGCCGGCGACGCGGCTGTGGAAGAACTACTGCAACTTCGAAAAAGCGACCGAAATCTTTCCGAGCGTGAACAGCACTGCGCTGGCGAGCATGGCCTACGTAAAGGATGGTCTGTCGATCGCTGAACCAAAGGCGTGGCTTACGGGGATCGTCAACGGGCAACCGGCTGGTAAAAAGGGCCTGCCGGAATGCACCGCGTCAGGTGAACCGAACGTCTTTGCGACCGCGCAGGGCATCTTCGGCTTGGAGGGCGTGAGCTACCCGAGCCTGGTCGGCGTGTAGCAGACGCTGCTGTGAGGGGGCGGGGCACTGCGCTCCGCCCCCCTGTAGTGTTTTGTGGTGCTCGCGAGTGCGGGGAACCCGGTGAGACTCCGGGGCTGACGCGCAGCGGTGTGGGTGACGAGCGGATCGCAGTTCCACTGAGCCAGATGGCTTGGGAAGGAGATCCGTGAGGTTGATCCCAAGCCCGAAGACCCGTTCGTGAGCAAGCAACCGTCTCGCGAATAGGCGGCAGGCTCACGGATCGTCCTGGTCGTGTGTCGCCGCCCTTGGACAAGGGAGCAGCAAAGATCATGACCAACCGTGTTTTGTCGGCGATCCGCGGCAACATCGTCGCATGGGTCGCCCTGTTCGTGGCGCTTGGCGGCACGAGCCTGGCGGCCAAGCAGTACGTCATCACCTCGACCAGCCAGATCAAGCCGAGCGTGGTCAAGAAGCTGGAGGCCGAGATCGCACGTGGGGGCGTGCATGGACCCGCGGGACCACAGGGCGCGCCCGGGAGCCAGGGCGCAGCCGGCGCTCAGGGAGCACCCGGCACGAAAGGCACGGATGGCACGCCTGGTACGCCCGGCGAACCGGGGCCCGAAGGCAAGCAGGGCCCAGAAGGCGTCACGGGGTTGACGACCCAAGAGGTCGAAACGCTCAAGGAAGTGCTGCCGCACATGAAGTATGTGGCCGCCGGTGTTGGTGGCAAGCCGACGATCCAGCTCTCCGGCGCAAACGTGCAGATCGTCTCCGGCGCCGGAAAAACGACCGAAGTCAACGGCGAGGGCAACCTCGTCCTGGGCTACGACGAAACCCCCGGAGAACAGACCGGCTCGGAGAACCTGGTGCTCGGCGGCAAACAGGCTTACAGCAGCTATGGCGGCATCCTCGGCGGCGTGCAGAACACGATCAAGGCCCCCTACGAGGTCGCTTTCGGCTTCCACAACCTCGTCGAAGGCGAAGGCTACAACGTGATTAGCGGCGGAGTTGAAAACACCGCCGGCGGCCTGGGGAACTCGATCGGCGGAGGTACCCTCAACACCGTCAGCGGCGATAAGAACGCGGTCGCTGGCGGCGAAGAAAACACCGCCGAAGGAGAAGAAGGCGGAGCTGTCGTCGGCGGAGGCCACAACAACACCGCCAGTGCGTACGCATCCGCAGTCACCGGCGGACATAAGAACACCGCCAGCACGGGGTCCTCCACGGTCACCGGGGGTGAAGAAAACACCGCTAGTGGCATTGCCGGCACGGTCAGCGGAGGCTGGAAGAACAAAGCCGAAGGACAGCTGTCCTCGGTCGGCGGCGGGCAAGGAAACGCAGCCGAAGGAGCAGAGTCCTCGGTCAGCGGGGGTCGAAGCAACATCGCCAGTGGGGACGGAGCCGCTGTGAGTGGTGGCAGTGCGAATACAGCGAGTGGACAGAACTCATCTATCAGCGGCGGCAAGTCGAACCTCGCCGAAGAACTGGCGTCATCGGTGAGCGGCGGTGAAGAAAACAAGGCGCTAGCGAGGTTCTCCGCGATCCTCGGTGGACACGAACAGTTGATCGAAGCTACGGCTGAATGGGAAGCAAAGCTGTAGCTGATGAGAGCGTGCGTCACATCCACGTTCGTGGTGCTCGCCGTGCTGCTGGGTTGCTTGTTGCAGCCCGGCGGCGCGGCTGCCGCGATCGCGCCGAACCCCAACCCGACGTTGATCGCGCGCTGGGAACCGTGCGAACCGGATACCGGCGTGACCGAGATCGTCGACGAGGGGCACATCGGGACCGAAAAGGTCTACGTCGGCTGCGCGCTCGGCGAACCAGCCAACGGCGTTGAAACACTGCTGCGCGCCGGCTTCGATGTCGAAGGCACCAAGGAATACGGTCTGGCGTTCATCTGCCGCATCGAAGGGGAGCCAACTCTCGCTGAACAGTCCTGCCAGCTTGCTGCTCCCGCGAACGCGTACTGGTCCTACTACTCGGGCGAGCCTGGTGGGCGCTGGAGCTATGCGCCTGTAGGGGCTCTCTCGCCTCGGAGTAAGCCGGCGATCGGCTCCGTCCAAGGCTGGAGTTTCAGCGGGGACGGTGCTGGTGCGCCGCGGATCGAACCGATGGACGGCACTGGCCCACACGCCTTCACGTTGCCGGCGGTGCAGGAATCCTCGGTGATCCCGGCGGTGCTGGCACGCGAATGGCTGACCAAGGCGACACTTGCGAACGTCAGCGCACTGGAAGAAGGCGCCAAAACGAAGGGCGGGGGCATCGTCGAATCGACCGTCCCTGGCCTCGAACGGCTGCTGGCGCAGGCCAGAGCAGTGGCTCAGGCGGGTGTGCAGCCTACAAAGTTGGCACCCCTCACCGCGTTCCTTGCGCGCAGTTGTGAACAGCGCGGGCTGCTGGTGCAGGGCTGTGAGCTGCGTGAGGTGGCCAGCACGAGCGCTCCGCCGGGCGAACAGCGCCCCGAACGATTCGCGGCGGCTGTGCTCGGCGTGCAGGCGCTGGGACAGGACACAGAAAGCTTCGCGGGGATGAACCTGCGCGCCACCCTGGAAGGCATGATCGAAGGGGCAAGCGGCGATGTCAAAGGCAGCGAAGCGGCCGAGGTTCTCGCTCCGACGGTGCTTGCGCTCGCACGAACCGGCACGCTGAGCGCGAAGACGCTCGAGAGCGTCGATTTGCTGTTGGGCCAGCAGACTGCGACAGGCCAGTTCGGCTCTCAGACCTTTACGTCCGCCGAGGTCGAAGCGATCCAGGCGCTCGTCGCTGCGCGTGCACAGGGCGTGAGCGTGCTCGGGCAGACTCGCCTGGAGGCGATTGAAGCAGCGCTCCCGAAGGCCGGTGCCTACCTCGAAAGCATCCAGGGGCAGGACGGCAGCGTGCGTCAGCGCGAAGGCACCGAACCGCTCTACGAACCGGACCTCGACTCGACCGCGCAAGGCGCGGTCGGCCTGGCCCTGGCCGGCGATCGACCGGCGGCGCAGCGGGCTGCGAAGTGGGTCTCCCGGTATCAGGTGACCGCCGAATACGCCGGGCACGGCGACACCGAAGCCGGCGAACACACCCCAGCCGAAGAACTGATCGGTGCGTTCACGCCAAACGAAGAAGCGCTCAAGCAAGTACTCGCCTACGGCGAACCCGTTTCCCGTGAAGGGCCGGCCGCCGAAGCGCAGCAAGCAACGTGGCCGGCGCTGCAAGCGCTGCTAACGGCCGGCCCCTATGGTCCGTATGACATCGCGTTCGACCAGGAATCGCTGTTCTTCGAAAGCCGGCCGCTCGGTTTGCCGGGCAAGCCGCTGACCGCCACGTTGACCAACGAAGACGTGCGGCCGGTCACGATCACCACCGTCAGTGTCAGCGGCTCAGACCCCTCTGACTTCAGCGTCACTGGTGGTAATTGCACTGGGCGCACGCTGGCGCCGGGTGAAACCTGCGAAGCGCCGGTGGACTTCGACCCCGCCACCCTCGGTCTGCGCGAAGCGCTGCTGCAAGCCACGGTTCAGGGCACCGGCCAGACGATCCAGATCCCACTTGACGGGACCGGCATTCCGGCACCCGAACCACAGCCACAACCCAAAACTGAACCGAGTCCGGGGCCGGTGGCGAGCCCCCTCCTGACCTTGGCCCCAGGCCCCACCCACACAAGCGGCCCTGTAACGGGCCTGGCGGTGCAGAGCATCGGCCCGGCGCTGCTGCGATTGAAGTTCACCGCACCCGGCGTAGCGACCGTGAAGATCGCCCAGCTGCATGGCAAGGGACACCACCGCCGCTGGCAGACAATAAAGACGATCACCCTCAAAGCCAGCAAGGCCGGAACACTCGAGGTCAAGCTGCCACGGTTGGCGGCTGGCGGCTACCGCGTGAGTATCAGCCTCGCCGGCGCCAAGACCGTCGTGGAGACCCTGACCGTGCCCCGCAGACGACAATGAGCCCGCACGCACTCCGGGGCAAGCGGGATCTGGATGGCACGGCGGTTGCACGGTAGGCCGGCCGCGGTTGCTCGCGTGACGCTCGCGGCAGTCACGCTTGCCTTGCTCGTGCCGCTCGCCGGCGCGAAGACCCAGGCGCTCGCTCTGAACGCGACCAACAAGACGAGGCTGGATAACACCGTGCGGTTCCTACAGAACGCGCAGAACACCGACGGCGGGTTCACGACAAACGGCAATAAGGGCGAAGCGTCCGACCCGGACTTCACGGCATGGGTCGCGCTCGCGCTCGCCGCCGCAAGCATCAACCCGCAAGACCAAGCTCTGCCCGAAGACACGAGCGCTTACACCTACCTGGCCGATCACATCGGCGAACTGTCGGTCACGACCGACTTCGAGCGAGTCCTGCTCGTCGTGGACGCCTCGGGCACCTCCCCGCAGGACTTCGGTGGGGTCAATCTCGTGCACGCGATCCTCGCCCACCAACTGCCAGAAGGAGCTTTCTTTCACGAAACCGCCGACCCGACGCCCGGCATCAACGACACGATCTTTGCGATCCTCGCGCTCAGCCCGATCAAGGAAACCGCTGTCCAAGAAGCCATCCAGAATGCCTTGAAATGGCTGGAGAGCGAGCAGGACTGTAACGGTAGCTGGCCCGCCACAGCCCGCAAAACCGTCACCCAATGCCTCTCCGGCGAGGACGAATCGGAAGGCGAAGTGGACATGACCGCGGCCGCCGTCGAGGCGCTGAACGCCGCCGGCGCGCACAACAGCGAATACCAAGCCAAAGCCCTCGGCTTCCTACACACTGTCCAAAACAACGACGGCGGATTTCCCGAGAGCCCAGGCGAACACGAATCGAACAGCGGCTCGACATCGTGGGCGGTGCAAGCCATATGGGCGGCAGGCGAAAATCCAGAAACCTGGATCACGCCAAGCACCGACAAGGAACCGCTCGGCTACCTCGAATCGATGCAACACGAAAACGGCGGCATCCAGTGGAAGGTAAGCAGCGACGCCTTCCCGGTGTGGATGACCGCCTACGCCGCCCCCGCATATGCAGGTCAGCCGCTGCCGATCCCACCACCTCCTCGAAGCGCGCACCCCACGCCACCAAGCTCGCCGGGCCAAGGCGGCGAGTCCACACAGACGGGTAGCGGCGTGATCGCCGGCGGTGGTGGCAACGGCGCGCCCCTATTCAGCCGCCCTCAACCCGGCAGCAAGGGCCACACGCCCGGCGGCGCGCGGCAACTCAAGGATCAGCACGACAGCACTACCAAGCATCACCGCAACCCCGGTCCTCCTCCCCGCAAAACAACCGTCCCGACAGTCACCAGCGCCAGCGTTCACCACTCCAAGAGACACGACCCGGCCAGCCACAACGGCACGGGCGGAGCCACGCTAACCGACACTGGCGCAGGCGGCGGAGCACCGACCAGCGGCCAAGATGTCAAAGGGATTCTGATCGGAGCACCTGCCGACACACCAGAACCCGGTGCTCCTGGCCTGCACGGCGCCGGTGCGGGCACCAACCAAACGCCGTGGCTCGCGATTGGGATAGAGGGCGCGCTACTCCTGTCCGTCCTCATCGGCACCCAGATCGAGCTGCGACGACCCGAGCTGATCCTATGAACACGCTCGCAGCCACAGACGGTCTCGCCGAAGCGCTCGCACGGATCGCCTCCTCGCTGCGCATCCCGGTCCTCATCCTCGCGCTGCTGGTACTGCTCGTCTGCGCGATCGAGGTCGGACGCTTCGCGATCGAGCTGTGGATTCGCACGCGCGCCGGACGCAGCGCACTACAGAACCTCGCTCGCCAGGTCGTCGCCAACCCACGCCAGGCCGCCGCGCTCGCGGCCCGCGCACCAAGCTCGTTGGCAAGAGACGCCCTCATCGAGATAGCCAGAGCAGTCCTCGCCGGCGAGCAGGCCGGCATCGAGCACGCACTCGCCGACTACGAGCTCGCGGTCCAACGGCGCCTAGACCACACCCGCATCCTCGTCCGCGCCGGACCGGCACTCGGCCTGATGGGCACCCTGATCCCACTCGCGCCAGGACTAGCCGCCCTTGGCCACGGCGAAGTGAACACCCTCGCCACTGATCTGCGCACCGCTTTCGCTGCGACCACGGTCGGGCTCTTGGTCGGCACCGTCGCGTTCGCGCTGACACTCACACGCACAAGGATGTACACAGAAGACCTCACCGCACTAGAGCGAGCCACCGACTCAATCGGAGCGATTACGCCACAGCCGACGGGAGCGCCGCGCCCGACCGCTCACGCACCTATCCCAGTGTCGGCGCCTGTGTCTACTGACGGCATGCAAACGCCGCCCGCCGGGCCACCGCCGCCACGGCTCATCATCACCCCTGCCGCTGGCACCGAGACTCCCGTCCCGCCACCGCTACCCGAGACGGGTAAATGAATCGCCGCACAGGACTTGGCCGCCACGGCCGCATCGAAGACTCCGCCGGAGACCCACTCGACGGCCTGGTCAACCTGTTCGACATTGGCATCGTGTTGGCCGTTGCGTTCCTGATCGCCGGGCTCAGCCTAACCCTCAACCAATCCAAGCATCGTTTGCAAGCACGCACACCGACGAGCCAGCGCACTCAGACCGTGCCCACACCGTCATCCGGTACCCCGGCCGCCAGCGGCCACGGCCAGGCAGTCGGCACCGTCTACCGCCTCAGCAACGGACAGCTCGTCTACGTGCAAAAGAAACGTTGACCGTGGCCGTCGGCTACGACGCCTGGGCCGGTCGCGCGTGGGCGTCGAACCAAGCGAAGAATTTCCATCGAGCGCGTGTACCCTCGGGGTCTTTCTCGGCGGACGGGACTTCTTGGTGCGCAGCGGGTGAGTTGCTCGTAGTCGAGGTTTGAGTGATGCGAGGTATTCGCATGAATCTTGGTGCCGTCTGATCGCGATTAGCCCGACCTTCACCAACCCCGCCTCCTTGCACAACGAGAGCACCGAGCTGAACAACTCAGCCAGTGCGTCCTCGTGTCGGGCGCAATCTAAGCATCAGCGTGGCAGGCCCTGCGGTGATGGGATTTCGACCGCATGGTCCACAAAACCCCGGTCCGAGCGTCGATCCTGGCGAGCATGGACGAGTTCTTGGCTGGCTCCGCAGAGCGCCCCAGCTGGACACAGCTCGGCGGCCACGGAGCGACGGGGATTGCGGATCCCGGCGAGCGCAATGAGACCACCGCTCATGACGAGGATGGCTGCGATCGTGTCCGCCACGCGGAACGCATGCACCGACGCATCGTCGAAGGCGGCTCTGAGAAGAAGCCGCTCTCCAGGGTGTACTCCCTCCAGGCTGGGCGAGCCGAGAGGTTGTCGCTTGGCGCGGCCGATGGCCGCGCGGCCATCGGGATCGATCGCGGACCGGCCTAGCGTCGCGTCGACCCGACTTGCAAAAGCTAGAGAGACGACGGCTCCCAGCACAGCGACCGCGAAAAGCTGTGCGACGCGTGAGAGGGTTGTATTCACTGCGGCGGCGACGCCTGCGTGATCCTCCTCCACTGCCCCAAGGACTGTGGCGGTCAACGGCGCGACGAGCATCGCGAGTCCCAACCCGAACACGAGCAGCGCCGGCAGGACCTCGCTGATGTAATCGGCGCGCTGATCGACACGTGCCAAGAGCAAGAGGCCGCAGCCAGCGACCAGCGCCCCGACGCTTATCAGCACTCGCGACCCGATGCGGTCGGCGAGCGCGCCGAAGCGGCGGGAGAGGACGATCATCAGCAAGGTCACTGGCAGAAGTGCAAGCCCCGCCTGAACGGGGCTGTAGCCGCTGACCTCCTGCAGAAACACGGGCAGCAGAAAGATCACACCCCCTAGCCCAAGGTAGGCGGTCAATGTCGCCACGTTTCCGATCGTGAAGTTGCGCTCGCGAAACAAGCTCAGTGGGAGCATTGGCGCCCGGGCTCGCGCCTCGCGCACAACAAACGCTATGGCACCGAGAATCCCTGCCGCGAGCGAGCCGATCACCAGGGTGTTCCATCCGCGCGCCGGCTCCTCGGTCACAGCGAACACCAAACCCGAGAGCGCGAGCGCCGCCAAGAGGGCCCCAGGGAGGTCCAGACGCCTAGCAGTGCCAGCGCTCGCACTCCCGGGCACGCCACGAGCGATCAGCGTCACGGTCACGAGTACGAGCGGCGCATTGAGCAAAAAGATCAGGCGCCACGAGCCGGCAGCGATCAACACTCCCCCGATGAACGGCCCGATAACCCCGACGATCGAGCTGAGCGCGGTCCATGTCCCGATCGCCCTGGCCCGCTCGTCTTCGGGAAACACGTGGATGATCACCGCCAATGCGGTGGGCGTCACCAGCGCCGCGCACACCCCTTGCATCGAGCGAAACACGCATAGCTCCGGGATCGACGACGCGACCGCGCAGAGAGCCGACGTGAGGCCGAACCCGGCAACGCCAACCAAGAACACGCGCTTCTGACCCAATACATCTCCAAGCGAGCCACCGATCAACAACAGCGAGGAGAGCGTCAGCAGGTACGCGTTCGTCACCCACTGCTGGCCCGCCAGACCACCACCGAGGTCGCCTCGAATCGCCGGCAACGCGACACTGGTTACGGTCGCGTCGAGGAACACGACGCTCGTACCCAGCACGGCTGCAAGCAGGGTCAGCTGCTTCTCACGCGGTGAGGCCACTCCTCGGATGTCTGGCACATGCGCAGATTGGCACGTCACGAGCGCCACTTGCCTCGCGACCGCACCTTGGACGAATGAGTGGCAGGCGGGAGCGCTCATTTCGGTCGAAAACGGGCACCTCGGTCCTCAAGTCAGGCGCTGTCGAATCGGACGAAGAGCAGCGCGTGTTGCGCCACAACTTTGCGTTCTGCGACGGTCAGAGGCGCGGGTTCAAGGCGCCGCTGCTCGTGATTCTTGGACATCCAGTCGCGCGGTCGCACGTGCCATGCGCTGGTGTACGAACTGGACCACGGCAGCACCCTCGCCGACCGCGGTCGCACAGCGCTTGATCGAGCCCGCCCGCACGTCGCCAGCCGCGTAGACGCCCGGCACGCTCGTCTCGAGAAGGCCCTCGGCACCGGCGTCTGCGCCAGTCAGGATGAAACTGTCGCCGTCACGCGCAAGCACCTCGCCGAGCCACTCGGTGCAGGGCGTAGCGCCAAGGAACAGGAACACAAACGAGAACGGCAACTGTTCGCCGTCGGCGAGCGTGACCGCGTGTAGTCGCCCGTGCTCTCCTTGTAGTCCGGCGATTTCGGAACGATCGCGCACGGCGACCCCGTAGCGGTCGAGCTCGTCGATCAGATACTGCGACATCGTCTCCCGCAGATCTCTGCGGCGGTGCAGAAGCGTGACGAGCGCACCCCCGCGCGCCAGCCAGACGGCAGCTTGGGCCGCGGAGTTACCCCCGCCGACAACTCCCACACGCTGGGCTGTGCAGAGCTGACCCTCCGGCGGACCAGCGGCATAGAACACGCTCACCCCCTCGTACTCCTCGAGCCCCGCCACGGGCAGGCGCCGGTATTCAGCGCCCGTGGTGAGCAGCACTGCGCGTGCAGCGATCTCGTTGCCGTCCTCGAGCTTTACGAGGTGACGATCGATCCCGGGTTGGAGCTCCCGGGCGCGGTAGGGCGAGGCCAGGCGGGCGCCGAACTTGCGCGCCTGGGTGGCGGCGCGGCTGAGGAGTTCATTGCCGCTGATACCGGCGGGGAAGCCTAGGTAGTTCTCGATCCTGCGCGAAGTGCCTGCCTGACCACCGATACTGCTGCCCTCCACGATCAGGGTGTCCAATCCCTCTGAAGCGCCGTACACGGCCGCGCCGAGTCCCGCGGGGCCGCCGCCGATGATCAGAAGATCGACCTCCTCACGCGGCGCGAGCTCCATGCCGATGCCGAGCGCCCGTGAGAGCTCGCCATTACTCGGGTTTAGAAGCTCAACGCCGCCAGGCAGACGTACCAGCGGCATCTCCGACACAGCGGGCTCTGCGGCCGAGCCGGCACCGCCAGCCGTCTGGGTGGGATCAACCCAAGTATGGGGAAGCCGCTGGGCTCGCGCGAACTCGAGCAGCCGGCGTGTGTCGGGCGACTCGCGCGGGCCAATGATCTCTGGCCCGATGCCTTGGCGCTGCTGAAGTAGCTCGCGGCGCTCCACCAAGGCACCAAGGATCAGATCCGAGAGCGAGGGATCGTCGAACAGCAACGCTCGCAGGTCCTCACGCGGAAGAGAGATGTAGCGCACCGGTTGCGTGACGACCGCGGTGACGAACACCGACTGGCCGCTGAGAAGATTGACCTCGCCAAGAAAGCCCGACGCGCCGTGACGCACGATCTCATGCCCCGCACCATCCAACACCGCCACCTCACCCTCGAGGATCGCGATGAACGGGTAGGTCGCGTCACCGATCTCATACAGCTTCTCGCCCACCTCGGCCGTGCGTTCCTCGCCGCGCTCGGCAAGCAGCGCAAGCTGGGTACTCGAAAGCACCCGAGCCGGAACCGCCACAGAATCATCAGCGTGAAACGTCATATGAGAGACAAGCGTAGCCAGATCAGCCAGGTCGGTAACTCATCTCGCCCTTGCCATTGAAGTCGTACAGCCGCGCTTGGCCGTCTTCAAGACGCCTCGAACTCAGCTCGGATCTTCCGCGACATTCATAGCCCGACTTCGCGGTGGCGACGTGGCGGCCGTCGGATCGCAGCCCGAGGCCGGGCCATCAATGGCAGCCTGGAACACGTATATCTTGGTTGAGAGCGTCGACGAGGCAGCCTCGAAGGTGCTGGATGCCGGCGGGCGTGTCGTTATGGACCCCTTCGGCGTCGCGAACGCGGGTCGAATGGCCGTCATCACCGATCCTCAGGGGGCTACATTCATCGCGAGCAAGTTCGTCCCGGAGAACAAATATCTCGCCAGCCCGATTCGACGGTAAGCGCCGCATAGCAGAGGGCTTGCACGGGGCTGCGGCCGGCGTAGTCCAGTTGCAGCCCCGTCGCCACGAACCGGCCACCCAATCTCTGGCCGATAACAAACGAGAATCGAGGTAGCCATGAACTGTAAACGTCTCTTACGCGTCCTGGGCGCCCCGAGGGAGAACACGTGTTCGTATTATCGTCCGGATGGCTGAGTAGCTTTTTGGGCGTCTACGAAAGGGCGGGCTCGGCGACCGACGGTGTGCGGCGGACGGGCCCTCGGCGCAAAGGAGGGCCGAAGAATGAGCGGACGCGGCAGCTGCGTCATGGAAGAGCAGGACACGCAGGCGGAGGGAGCCATACTGGGTTTGCTTCTGAACTTCGAAGCGGGAAGCATCTGGTCGGTGGAGGAGGTTGTCAGTCAACTGAGCGCGTCGCGCCTGGAGGTGATCGACGGTCTCGCGAGTCTGCGGGCATCGGGTCTGATCCATCGCCTCGGCGACTTCGTGTTCGCGACACGAGCAGCCTCGCGCTTCGATCGTCTCGAACTCTGAGGTTGCCACCCGGGTTTGGTCGATAGTGCGGTGGTCCGGCGTTGTCAGCCGATCCCCTCGAGTAGCTCAGCTGGCGAGGAGAGCTTCAGCCCCCTGGAGAGAATCACGATCGTCTCCAACCGCGGCGAGCGCTTACAGCGCTCGAGCAGGCTGATCTCCGTTCGGTGTAGGTCGCACACGTCTGCGAGCGCCTCCTGGGAGAGTCCCGCGCGAGTGCGATGGCGACGTAGGTTGGCGGCGAACTGCTCGCGTACGGGGTCCACTGCTAACACTCTCGCGCTCCGCAGACGGAAGGTCTACAGACGATCGTCGGCGCTGCTCTTGTATGTCTGCGCCACGTTCGCAGCGCTGCCCGGCACCGAGCGGCGAGCGGCACAAAAAATGGCGGG
The DNA here is from genome assembly GCA_963776985.1 of uncultured Solirubrobacterales bacterium. Lineage (GTDB taxonomy): Bacteria > Actinomycetota > Thermoleophilia > Solirubrobacterales > Solirubrobacteraceae > Palsa-744. The sequence continues at coordinate 664,308 of CAVZOV010000004.1, read as the reverse complement.
GGCAGGATTCGAACCTGCGAAGGCAGAGCCAACGCGTTTACAGCGCGTCCCCTTTGACCGCTCGGGAACCCCGCCAGGGGCCGCGATGATAGCGACCCGGCTGGGCTTCAGTGACTTAGCTGGCCTCGCGCAGCTGCTGGGCCTCAGGCGCCGTTTGCAGCTTCTTGAGAGTGCGACTCTCGATCTGGCGCACGCGCTCGCGGGTGATGTTGAAGGCGCGTCCGACCTCGTCGAGCGTACGCACACGGTCGCCGGTGATGCCGTAGCGCATCTCAAGCACCTCGCGCTCGCGCCGTGGGAGAGAGGCGAGCACTCGCTCGACACTCTGGCGACGCAGTGCCTCTGAAGCGACCTCAAAGGGTGTCTGGGCGGCCGCGTCCTCGACAAAGTCGGCCAGTTCGGAGCCCTCTTCGTCGCCGATCGGCTTCTCCAGTGACACGGGCTGCTGGGCCATGCGCTGCGCCTCGCGTACCTCCTGTGCTGAGCACTGCAGCTCAGCGGCTATCTCGGCCGGTGTGGGATCGCGACCGAGCCGCTGGATCAGCGCGCGCTCCGCGTAGATGACCTTGTTGAGCCGATCCACCATATGCACCGGTATCCGAATCGTGCGGCCCTTGTCGGCGATGGCACGAGTGACCGATTGGCGAATCCACCAAGTGGCGTACGTCGAGAACTTGTAGCCGCGGCGGTAGTCGAACTTCTCCACGGCCCGGATCAGCCCGAGCGAGCCCTCCTGGATCAGATCGAGGAAGTTCATGCCGCGCCCCATGTAGCCCTTGGCGATCGACACGACCAGTCGCAGATTGGCCTCGATCATGTGTTGCTTGGCGGCCACGTCGCCGCGCTCGATGCGCTTGGCCAGGCACACCTCGTCCTCGGCGCTCAGCAGTGGCACGCGACCAATCGAGCGCAGATACAGGCGTAGCGAGTCGATGCTCGGCTCGCTACTCAGGTCGATCTCGCTTTTGTGGATCTCCTCCAAGTGGGATCGCAGCGCGAGATGGTCGTACTCCACCCCGTCCTCGTCCTCCTCCAGCTCGGCAGCGGTAGCTTCCGTTGCCGTAAGCAAAACGTCAGTGCTTGCGTTCAACATCGGACCCCCCAAGGATCCACACAACTCCCCGTCGGAGCAACCCCCCGCTCCGACCTCCCCTGATCTGACTACTGGCCTCCTATGCGATTCAGTTTGGCATTCCCAATACCCGCACGATGTGCGCTCCCGAATCACGACCTGACCGGATGTCATTGACGATTCGAGCTATGTGCTGAGTGATACCAGATATGGTCGTCGTCAGCGCCGGTTGCCCGACACGGAGTCTCGATTTTCGAGGCAAAACGTCGTGCTTGTCCAGGCGGTGTGTGGCGACTCGCCCAGCATGGCATTGCGATCGCAGGCGCCTTGTCTGTGGCGCGCCGCTGGGTTAGCTGTTGTGCCCGGTGACGTCCCGAACGCGGGCGCGGGGTGGCCGGTTGCCGAGCGCTGAGTGGGTGCGGCGCTCGTTGTAGTGGTTGATCCAGTGTGGCAGGGCCTCTTGGCGCGCGTCGGATGAGGCGTATTGGAGTGCGTAAGCCCACTCCCGAATGAGTGTTTGGTGGAAGCGCTCGACCTTGCCGTTGGTCCTGGGCGTGTAAGGCCGCGTGCGGATATGGAGGATCGCTCGTTGCCAGAGCAACTGCTTGAAGCTCCTGCTCTTGGTGTAGGTGAACGCGTTGTCGGTCATGATCCGCTCGCAGACGATCCCCTGTTCCAAAAACCAGTCAAGCGCGCGACGCGTGAACGCGGTGACCGTGGCAGCCGTCTCGTCCTTGTGGATCTCCGAGTAGGCCATCCTTGAGCAGTCATCGACGATCGAATGCACGTACTCCCAGCCGACCCTCCTTGAGCGTTTGGTGCGATCGCCGGTCACGGCGTGCCCGGGCTCGGTGAACTTCCCGAGCTTCTTGACGTCCATGTGCAACAGGTTGCCGGGACACGGCCACTCGTAGCGGACCACCGCGGGAGCATCGGGCCGTGGATGGCGTGAGCAGCCGCTACGGCGCAGCACCTGATGGATCGTCGAATGGGGTCTTGCGATGTCCGTCTCGTCTGCGAGCCGCCGCGGGCTCCAGCCGGTGCGTTGGCGCCGCTCACAGATCCGTGCGGCCTCCCCAGCCGGCACCTGGTTCGGGCTTCGGTGCGGCCGCGAGCTGCGGTCTTCCAAGCAGGCGAGCGTGACGCGATCGGTCTCCTCCGCTTCGCGCCAGCGGCGCACCCACTCCCAGCACGTCGACTTCGCCACATTGCAAGCATCCGCCGCCGCCTGCAACGTGAACCCGTCCTCCTCGACCAGCAGCACCAAGCGGAGCCTGCCGATCTGAGTGAGTGGAGCGTTAGCGTGTTGCATTCCGGGCCTCCCTGAGGTCAGTGAGCTTTGACACCCACAGCCTCTCGGCAGGCCCGGACCTACCTCACACCGTTCGCAACGTCCCTGGGCACATCAGCTAGCCCCGACTCGCGGGCCATGCCCGTGGCCGCCCGCCCGCGTGCTCGGGGTCGCTACGCTAGCCGCGAGGTGTCAACCACGATGCGCTCCACACCATCGCTTTCGCGTGCCAATGCCGCAGCCGAGGAGGACGTACAAGCGCGCGTGCCGTCGATCCCAATCGCTTTGTCCCGTGTCGGGGTAACAGGGGTCGAGAAGGTGATCCGCATCCGCGAGCAGTTGTTTTTTGCGCGGCTCGAGTGCTTTGTAGATCTCGGCTCGGCTCAGAAGGGCGCGCACATGTCGCGCTTCGAGGAGGTCGTCAACGAGGCGATCGGCGAGGTCGTGCTCAAAGAGTCGCCGTTTCGGGCCGAGACGCTCGCTACGCACATCGCCGAGCTGGTGCGCGAGCGTCAGGGTGCGGAGCGTGCTGAGGTGACCATCGCCGCGCGCTACCCGGAGCACAAGCCCGCCCCGGTCTCGGGGGTGCGCACCCAGGAGATATACACGCTGTACGGGCGCGCGGTGGCGCTTGCGAGCGGTACTCGACGGGTGGTGGGTGTGTCCGCGACAGGCATGACCGCCTGCCCGTGTGCTCAGGAGCTGGTTTCGGCACGGGCGCGCGAGCGCTTGCGCGCCGACGATTTCACCGACGAGCAAATCGAGCGCGTTTTCGAGCACGTTCCCGTCGCCACCCACAACCAACGCGGGCTCGGCACCCTGCACGTCGGATGCATGGAGGGATGCGAAACCGAGATTGATGCTTCGGCACTGCTTGAGATCGTGGAGGGCTCGATGTCCTCGGAGATATACGAGCTGATGAAGCGTTCAGATGAGGTCGAGGTGGTCGAGAAGGCCCATCGCCGGCCGCGCTTTGTAGAGGATTGTGTGCGCGAGATGGTAGCTGGCGTCGTGGGGCGCTTTCCTGACCTGGACGGCGAGAGCTTTGTCTCGGCGCGTCAGGAGAATCTGGAGACGATCCACCAGCACAACGTGGTGGCCGAGCGCCACGGGCTCATGTGCGAGTTGCGCCATGAGATTCAGACGGGGCACCCAGTGTCGCGTCAGACGGCGCTGGACGAGTGGCTCGACGGAAGTAGTCGAGGCCCGACAGCACCGTGATCGCCACCATCAGGTAGACCAGCAGGGACACCCACAGGGGCGAGCCCTGTACCGCGATGACCGCGAGGATCGCGGCGATCTGCACGCATGTCTTGACCTTCCCGAACATCGATGCTTCGATCACCACGCCAGATTGGCCGGCGTTAGCGCGCAACACCGTCACCGCCAGCTCGCGCGCGATGATCACCATCGCGACCCATCCTTCCAAGCGGTGTAGCGACACGAGCGACAGCAGCGCTCCGACGATCAAAAGCTTGTCGGCGAGCGGGTCCATCAGCTTGCCGAACGTCGTGATCGAATCGCGCGCGCGTGCCAGATAGCCGTCGACGAAGTCGGTAAGCGAGGCAAGCGCAAAGACGACCGCTGCTAGTACATCGCCTGACGGGGTGTTTCCGAGCAATGCGACGACAACCACCGGCACCAGCATGATGCGCAGGACCGTCAGCACGTTTGGGAGGTTCAGGGGAAACATCGGGGTCAAACCTATTATGTCCGGCTCGGCCCGCTAGGGTGGTGCTCGATGCCACTGGTACCGATGGTCATAGAGCGCACCGCCCGCGGCGAGCGCGAGTTCGACATCTTCTCGCGACTACTCAACGAGCGGATCATTTTTCTCGGCACCCCGATCGAAGATCAGGTGGCCAACCTCGTGGTTGCGCAGCTCCTGCATCTGGAGTCTCAGGATCCTGAAAAGGACATATCGATCTACATCAACTCACCAGGCGGCAGCGTCTACTCGGGTCTTGCGATTTACGACACGATGCGCTTCGTCAAGCCAGACATCCACACGATGTGCGTCGGCGTGGCGATGTCGATGGGCTCGCTGCTGCTTGCGGGTGGCACGAAGGGCAAGCGCGCCGCGCTGCCCAACTCGCGCATCCTCATCCACCAACCCTCCGCGGGCTTCGAAGGCCAGTCCACCGACATTGAGATACATGCGCGCGAGATCCTCAACGTGCGCGAGCGTCTTGACGACATCTACGCCGAAAACACGGGCCTATCAAAGGAGCAGGTGCGCCAGGATATGGAGCGCGACCGCTTCTTCACCGCCGAGCAGGCGCTCGAGTACGGCCTGATCGACCGGGTACTCGAGCCGCACTGAGGCCCGACCGACTGCGGGTAGCACCGGCGGGTTGCACCGGGTGCTCCTTGTGACGGGTGGCCTATAGGGAGGGTTTGTCCGCCTGCCACAGTGAGGGTGTACGCGGTTGCGAAAGGTTTCAGGCGATCGTGTGCTCGATCGTGCCAAGCCGCTCGATCTCGATACGTACGACATCGCCGGAGGCGAGAAAACGTGGCGGGTCTAGTCCCATGCCGACGCCGCTTGGAGTGCCGGTGAGGATCAGATCGCCGGGCGAGAGCGTGCAGGCTTCCGCGATGAACCGCACAAGCTCCGGGATCTTGAAGATTAGGTTCGATGTCGAGGAGTCCTGGCGTAGCTCACCGCCCACCCAGGTGCGCAGCCACAGGGCATGTGGGTCGGGTATCTCGTCGGCAGTGGTGATCCACGGGCCGTACGGACAGAACCCGTCGGCGCCCTTGGCCCGTGTCCACTGGGCCTCGCGTCCCTGCAGGTCGCGTGCGGTGAGATCGTCGGCCACTGCGTAGCCGGCCACCTGCCCTTCCGTGCCCATCACGACTGCCAGCTCACCCTCGTAGTCGAGACGTTTGACGACCGGCGGGCAGCGCACCGACGCCCCTGGGGCGACAACGGAGGCCGGGAGCTTCGTGAACACGAGGGGAGCCTCCGGCGCGGTGCCACCGGTCTCGGCGATGTGGTCGGCGTAATTGAGCCCGATCCCGAAGATCGCACGCGGCTCGGGGACCGGAGCCAGCAACATGACCTTGGCAAGCGCGAAGGCGGGTCCATCGGCTGCGGTGGTGTCGGGGTTGCGTAGGCGGTCGAGTACCGTGAAGCGCTCGTCGGCGTACGCCACCACCTGCTCGCCGCGTACCTCTCCCGCGCGGGCGTTGGCGCTGCCCGGTGGGATGAACGTTGCGAGGCGCATCGGCTGTGAAGCCTAGCGGGAGCGAGCCACATCCCACCGAGCTGGGAACCCAGCCTCTGTCCACACTATTGTCGGCAGGCGAGATGAGCCGCCTCACGTCAACGGAGCGCGCCGCACTATTGACGATAGCCGTCTTGACGGTGATCGCTGGCGTGGCCAACTACGGACAGTGGGCTGCCGTGCCTCGTTTCGCGCTCGCAACGCTGGCACTCGCTGGACTGGCTTGGGTCGTGTCGTTTGCCACTGAGCAGCTGGGCGAGCGTTTTGGCCCGGCGGTCACGGGAATGATGCAGTCCACGCTCGGCAATCTGCCGGAGTTGTTTGTGGTCATCTTTGCCCTACAGAAGGGCGAGCTGGTGGTCGCACAGACGGCGATCGTTGGCTCGATCTTCGCCAACGCGATGCTCGTGCTGGGACTCGTGATCGTGGTGGGTGCCTTGCGCGCTCCCGATGGCGTGATGCGCTTCTCCCACCGCTTGCCGCGCGACACCGCGACACTGCTGCTGGTTACGGTCTTCATCATCGTGCTGCTCGGCCTCTCGCTGGCGTCGCACGATCCCGCCAGCCATCACGTGGATGTGATCTCTGCGGTGGGAGCCGTGAGCCTGCTTGTTGTGTATCTCGCTTGGGTCGTGCCCTACCTGCGCGCCGACAAGCTGCCCGGGGCCGAGGATGAGACACCCGAGCCCGAGCGTGCCGGGCCGCGACTGTCGCTGCGACTCACGCTCGCGCTGCTGTTCGTCGCCGGGGTGGCCTCAGCCTTCGTCTCGGACTGGTTTATCAATGGTCTGGAGCCGGCGATCGTGCAGCTAAAAATCTCCCAGGCGTTTGCGGGCCTTGTGATTGTGGCTATCGCCGGCAACGCGGTCGAGAACACCGCGGGGCTCGTGCTCGCCTGGAAGGGTCGCTCCGATCTCGCGATCTCAGTCGTCAAGAACTCCGTCGCGCAGATCGCCGCGTTCCTGTTCCCGCTGCTGGTGCTGATCTCGTTCCTGCTCGCCACGACGCTGACGTTCGCGCTTGCGCCCGTCTACATCGGCGCACTGCTCGTCATGGCGCTCGCGATGTGGCAGGTCACCGCCGATGGCGAAGCCGCCGCCTTCGAGGGCTGGGCACTCGTCGCGCTGTACGTGATCCTGGCAACGCTCACGCTCTACGAGTAGCGCTCAGCCTTTCAACAACCCGCCCACGAGCGCCCCGGCCACGCCGCCGGTAGCCGCCGCTGCACCGGCATTGTTGTTCTCGACGCCCTCCTGCGGTGAGATGAACATCGTTTGAATCGCAAGCCGACCGGGGCCGGTAAAGCGGTTCCAGGTGAGCTTGCCGCCGCCCCCGAAGATGCCGGACTTCAGCCCCATCGTGACCGCCTCGAGCTTCACCGTCGGGTCCTTGTAGAGCCACGCGCCCGGCTCCACGTCAAGCTGCTCGCCCTCGTCGAGCGTCACGACAAACACGTTGCCGTGGCCGTGCAGCCAAACCAGCGCATCGCCGTTTGTGGCACGAAACTTGTCCATGAAGAAGCCCGAACCGCCCAGCAGCATGCTCTGCACGCCCTGGATGCGCTCGAAGCTGTAGTCGAGGTTGTCGGTTGCGGCCACAAACTGGTGCTCACGCACGTCCAGGCCTTCGCCCTGGCGTAGGTGCAGCGGCACGCACTGCCCCGGCGAGTCGCGCGAAAACGCGATTCTTCCGGCTCCGGCGGTGCGAGTCACGAAGAATTCGAGTCCCGCGATCTTGCGCTTCACGCCTCCGGGCAGCTTCTTCAGCTCGACGTTGACTCCTGTCTGCTTCCACAGCAGCACGTGATGCTCGAACATCACGCTCGCGCTGCCCACCTCGACCTGAAGCTCGGGAACCAGTGCTCCGCGTATGTGGTAGGTCACGCCCGCAAAAGTCTCGTCGCAAACGGTTGCCTGTATCGGCTCCGGCAAGTGCATGGCGGTTGTCTCCTTCTCGGGGATCGTGTCTCGGGGTCGTCTGGTCGTTGTGGTCGCCAGCGGCCCTACCACGCTTATCGGCACCGCCCTGCGGCACGTTAGCCGCCCCCTCGATCCAGCATGAGTGCTGTTGTGGTCGGCGAGTTCATGAACGCTCGCACCAGCTGGCGAGCGTCCCGAGTGTTCGCCCGCGCTCTCCCCGTCGCGCCAAACGCGCGGCCGCGCTAGACTTTGCCCCACCTCGCGCCTGGGCGGGGTTTTCTTGTCCTGGGCGCCGCCAACAACCACGCAGGGAACCGATTATGGCTCGCGGAGACGTACGGATCGCTATCACCCTCGCCTGCGAGGAGTGCAAGCATCGCAATTACCAAACAAACAAGAGCAAGCGCAACAACCCCGACCGGGTGTCGTTGCGCAAGTACTGTCGCTGGTGTCGCCGCCACACCAGCCACCGGGAGACTCGCTAGCGCGGGAGCGCAGCTGTGGCCCGTGACCGCAAGCGTACAAGGCAACGCCGCTCCAGGCCCATCCGCGAGGGTGCGCGCACCCCATCCGCAAATGGGCCGGTGCGCGCCGATCTTCCGGGTGCGCTTTCTCACGCCGGTGACGTCGATGAGTTCGACGCGGCGCTCATCCGTGGCGCCGGCGGGGCGCCGGTCGAGGAGCAGCTCGAGTCCGAGCAGCCGCTGGTCGAGCCGCAGAGCAACGGTGAGGGCCCACACGAGGCCGAGCCGGCCGAGCTGGTTCCCGCCGCTGGTGGTGGTGGCGGTAGGCGTGGTCGCGGACGCAGCTCCGCCGAGGACGCTTTTGGAGAGGGTGCCGCTTCGGAGGGTGCTGCACCTGAGGCCGCACCCGCTCGCAAGCCCAAGCAGTCGCTTCCCGTTCGCGCGGTTGCGTTCCTGCGGGCCAGCTGGGCCGAGCTTCAACGAGTACAGTGGCCCGATCGTCGCCAGGTCACGCAGGCCACAGCGGTCGTGCTCGGCTTCGTGGCAGTCGCCGGCGCCTATCTCGGCGTCGCCGACTGGTTGGCGCAGAAGATCATCAACTTTATTCTCTAGGCGGACGTTGCTCAGCAGGTAGCGTCCGCGCTCGCGTCTCTCGTATTGCCCTGTCTTATCCATCACTTCAAGCTGTCAGGAAGCTGAATGTTTCGTTGGTATGTAGTCAACACCTACTCCGGTCACGAGAACAAGGTCAAGCACAATCTCGAGCATCGCGTCGTGTCCTTGGGCCAGCAGCGCGCCGTGCGCACGGTCGTCGTTCCCACCGAGTCGGTCTCGGAGATGAAGGACAACCAGAAGATCACCGTCGAGAAGCGCACGATGCCGGGCTATGTGCTCGTCAACATGGAGCTCAACGAGGATTCCTGGGGCGTCGTCAAGGGCACCCCGGGCGTGACTGGCTTCGTCGGGTCCTCGCAGGAGCCCGTGCCGCTCACCCAGGTGGAGGTGGATCGACTGCTGCACAAGGAGGTTGCCACCGCGCCACGTACCCGTGCCCAGTTCACGATCGGCGAGACCGTCAAGGTGGTCAGCGGGCCTCTGTCAGACTTCTCTGGAGAGATCTCGGAGATCAACGACGACGCCGCCAAGCTCAAGGTCCTGGTATCAATCTTTGGTCGCGAGACACCCGTAGAGGTGGGCTTCGACCAAGTCAAGAAGCTCTAGGCGCGGGATATATATGGCCAAGAAGGTACTCACAACGATCAAGCTGCAAGCACGCGGCGGGCAGGCGAGCCCGGCTCCGCCGGTCGGCCCTGCCCTGGGTCAGCATGGCATCAACATCATGGAGTTCTGCAAGGCGTTCAACGCGCAAACACTCGCGGAGACCGGCACGATCATCCCGGTCGTTATCACGGTCTACGAGGATCGCTCGTTCACGTTCGTAACCAAGACCCCGCCGGCCGCTGTTCTGATCAAGCAGGCACTCAAACTGGAGAAGGGCTCGGGCGAGCCCAACCGCAACAAGGTCGGCAAGATCACCGACGCGCAGCTGCGCGAGATCGCCGAGCGCAAGCTTCAGGATCTCAACGCTCACGACGTCGATCAAGCGATCAAGATCATTGCGGGAACCGCACGGTCGATGGGTGTGGAGGTTGCGTCATGAGTGCCCACGGACGCCGCCACCGGGATGGACTTGAGAAGGTCGACCGCGACCGCGAGCACGAGCCCGCCGAGGCGGTTGCGCTGGTCAAGGGCCTCGCCAATGCGAAGTTCGACGAGTCGATCGAGATTCACGTGCGTACCGGCCTGAACGTGCGTCATGCCGACGAGCAGCTGCGCGGAACCATCGCGCTGCCCAACGGGCTCGGCAAGGACGTCAAGGTCGCTGTGTTCGCGCAGGGCGATAAGGCTCGCGAAGCACAGGAGGCAGGCGCCGATGTAGTCGGGGCCGAGGACTTGGCCAAGCGCATCGAGGAGGATGGCTTCGACGATTTCGATGTTGCGATCGCTACTCCGGATCTGATGTCGGTGGTTGGGCGTCTCGGCCGTATCCTCGGACCGTCAGGCAAGATGCCCAATCCGAAGGTCGGCACCGTGACGATGGACGTCGTCAAAGCGGTTGAAGACTCTAAGTCCGGCAAGATCGAGTACCGCACCGACCGCACCGCGATCGTGCATCTCGTGATTGGCAAGGCCAGCTTTGACGAGCAGCGCCTGCTCGAGAACTATGCCGCGGTCATCGAAGAGCTCGTGCGTGCCAAGCCCTCAGCAGCGAAGGGTCGCTACCTGCGCACGGTGACGATGACCTCCACCATGGGACCGGGCGTCAAAATAGACCCCAGTCGCACCCGCGACATCATCGGAGAGCCGACCGCCGCTTGATTTAATCGACAGCTCACCGCCCAAGACCCCCGGCGCCGCCGGCCGATCGCGTATCGGCGGAGAAGACCGGGACAGGTGGAGCATTGAGAGGTTCATCCGCTCTCGACGCCCGCCTGTGTGCGGGCGTTGCGCGTCTTACGAGAGCAAGGAACCACATGAACAGAGAGCAAAAGGCAGCGACCATAGAGGCGCTGGCCGAGGAGATAAATAGCTCTGAGGCCGTTTTCGCCGTGGACTACCGCGGCATTTCCGTGCCGCAGGCGGCCGAGCTGCGCACTGCGCTGCGCGACGCCGACGCGAGCTTCCGCGTCGTCAAGAACTCGCTCACTGAACGCGCAGCCGATCAGGTTGGAGCCGAGTCGCTCAAGACGCTGCTGACAGGACCGACGGCACTCACGTTCGTCCGTGGCGACGCTGCGCTTGCCGCGAAGGCGATCGCGGATCTGGGGCGAGCCACACAATTGGTGCCGTTCAAGGGCGGGCTGATGAACGGCGAGGTGCTCGACGCCGAGCAGATCCGCTCGATATCGCGCCTGCCCTCTCGCCAAGTGCTCTACGGGCAGCTCGTGGGTATTGTTGCCTCCCCGATCTCTGGTCTGGTACGTACGCTGAATGCGCTCGTCGGTGGTCTCGCGGTCGCGCTTGGCCAGGTGCAGGAGAAGAAGGCATCGGGCGAGATTCCCGCAGGTGAGTCGCCGGCCCCGACGGCAGAGCCTGCTGTCGATGGGCCTGCTGCTGAGGAGTCACCGGCTGAGGCGCCGGTCGCTGAGGAGTCACCCGCTGAGGAGTCACTGGCTGAGGAGCCCGCCACAGAGGAGTCTGCTGCGTCGGAGCCCGTCGGAGAGACTCCCACCGAGGACGCTCCTGCGACTGAAACGCCTGCCGAGGAGGCGACCGCCGAGCCTGCGCCCACGGAGGCTTCCGCTACTGAGGAGCAGCCCGAGGTCAAGGAGGCTCCTATCGAGGAGGCCTCGACCGCAGACCAAGCTGAGTCGGCACCTGAACCGGCACAAGACGACAACAACACGGACGCATCGGCGCCGGACGCCCCGACGGGCACAAGCGAGACCGAGAGCGCCGAAGCGACCAAGGAGGACTGACCGATGGCAACAAGCACACAGGAGTGGATAGAGGAGCTGAAGGGCATCTCGGTGCTCGAACTCGCCGAGCGCATCAAGGCGCTGGAGGAGGAGTTCGGGGTTTCTGCCGCAGCGGTGGCAGCGCCCGTAGCGGCAGCCGCCGGCGGTGGCGGTGGAGGCGACGCAGCCGAGGATGAGGGTCCTACCACAGTCGATGTGATCCTGACGGCAGCGGGCGACAAGAAGATTCAGGTGATCAAGGTCGTGCGCTCGGCCACCGGCCTCGGCTTGAAGGAGGCTAAGGCGCTCGTCGACGAGGCTCCCAAGCCGGTCAAGGAGGGCATCGAGCGTGAGGAGGCCGACAAGCTCAAGGCCGAACTCGAGGAGGCCGGAGGCACAGTCGAGTTGAAGTAAGCGTCCGCACGGCTCATGCTGTAGGAGTCGATGCGAAGGACAAGGATCGTATGGAGGGCTCTGTGGGCGCTGCCCGCGCTCACATTGCTCGTGCTTGAGGCGACCGCCTGCGGTGGCGGCGCCGAGAGCACGAGTTCTGTCCCTGCGCGCGTTGCCTCGGTGAAGCACGGCTCCAGCTCGAAGTTCTACGCACGTCATGCCGTCGGGGATTACGACGGCGACGATTACGAAGCGGGAGGGGACGCCGATGACGACGACAGCGTCGGTCGACTGGATCGTGACGGGGACGTCGACGGCGAAGGTGGGGATGAAGGCGCGGCGGAAGGCGGTGGGCTCGCCGATGGCGACGACTCCGATCTGGTGGAATACCGGCACTCCGCAAGCGTGGCTGAAACACGTGCTGTGGCCACTCTGGTGAGACGCTATCTGTCGGCCGCCGCGGCCGCCGATGGCACACAGGCGTGCTCGATGGTCCTCCCGAGTATCGCGAAGACAGTCGCCTCTGTTCTTACCGGGGCGGGCGAGCCTCCCTACTCCCGGGGCAAGACCTGCGCCGAGGTGCTCTCGAAAATTTTCCGCTTCTACCATGCTCAGCTCGCCGCCGAGGCCCACCTGCTCAGGGTGGTGAAGCTGGGGAGGAAGGGCAACAAGGGACTTGCGGTGCTAACCGCCCGCCCGACCATGGCCTTTCCAATCCGTGTCATGGCGGTGCAGCGCTACGACGGTGTGTGGAAGATCGACGGAGTACTCGATCGGGAACAGTCGTAGCGCTGGTTGGCGATAATCGCTTTTGTCCGGTAGAATCCCGCTCGCTGGCCGATAGTCGCAGCCACCCAAGCAGCAGGATGCCGCGCCACATACGCGGTCGTCGAGGGTGGGGTCCGTGAGCGCCGGCTGCCCCACTTGAGGGCGCCGATAGTCTGTGCTATCTTTGGTGGTCGCGCGTTTGCGCCCGCCTCTGCCCGTTTCTCGCCCTCCGAAGGAGTCATTTCTTGGCTGCTGTTGATGCTCTCCGGACGCGCCGGACTTTCGCGCGTCTAAATAAGTCTGTCGACGTACCGAACCTCATCGATATTCAGCGCCGCTCGTTCTTGTGGCTGACCGACCCTGAGAAGGGCGGCTTGCGCGAGACGATCGACGACATTTCCCCAATCGAGGACTACACCGGCAACCTCGCCGTACAGTTCGGCGAGTTTGTCTTCGACGAGCCCGTCGCCTCGCTGGAGCAGTGTCGCGAGAAGGACCTCACCTTTGCCCGCCCGCTAACGGTCACTGTCGCGTTCATCAACCGGGAGACCGGCGAGATCCGCGAGCAGTCGGTGTTCATGGGCGACTTCCCGTGGATGACCGAGCGTGGCACGTTCGTCATCAACGGCACCGAGCGCGTCGTGGTGACGCAACTCGTGCGCTCCCCCGGCGCCTACCTGATGGAGCCCAAGGATCGCGAGAAGCAGGTCTTCATCGCCAATCTGATGCCCGCACGTGGCTCGTGGCTGGAGCTTGAGATCGACAAGAAGGGCAAGGTCTTCGTCCGCATCGACCGCAAGCGCAAGCTGCCCGTGACGGTGCTGTTGCGCGCGATGGGCTACGCGACCGATGAGGAGATCCTGCGGCTGTTCGAGAACTCGCACTACATCCGCAACACGATCGAAGCCGACACCGAACAGACTCGCACCGAAGAGGGCGCGCTGATCGAGCTGTTCAAGAAGCAGCGTCCCGGCGAGCCGCCGAGCGTCGAGAACGCCAAGGCGCTGCTCAACCAGTTGTTCTTCGATCCCAAGCGCTACGACCTCACGCGCGTGGGTCGCTACAAGCTCAACTCGCGGCTCGGTCTCGACATCGACATCGACACCCGCACGCTCACCCACGACGACATCCTCGCGCTCGTCAAGGAGCTGGTGTCGCTGCCCAAGCGTCTCGGGATGCCCGAGGAGCCGGAGATCGAGATCAAGGACTACGCGGCCGAGGCGACGAGCATGCCGCGCGAGCCCGTCGAGGAGCACCTGGACGAGTACGAGCACTTCGGCAACCGCCGTCTGCGCACCGTCGGCGAGCTGATCCAGGAGGCTTTCCGCATTGGCCTCTATCGCATGGAGCGCGTTGTACGTGAGCGTCTGACGACTGAGGACGCCGATACGATTACGCCGCAGACGATCATCAACATCCGTCCGGTCGTGGCTGCGCTGAAGGAGTTCTTCGGCTCCTCGCAGCTGTCGCAGTTCATGGACCAGACCAACTCGCTGGCGGGACTCACGCACCGTCGACGTCTGTCCGCGCTCGGTGCCGGTGGTCTCACCCGCGAGCGTGCGCCGATCGAGGTGCGCGACGTGCACCCCACCCACTACGGGCGTATGTGCCCGATCGAGACGCCTGAGGGTCCGAACATCGGGCTGATCGGCTCGCTGTCCTCCTTTGCGGAGGTGTCCGAGTACGGCTTCGTCACCACCCCCTACAGGGTCGTCAAGGACGGCATCGCGACCGAGGAGGTCGTGCGTCTGGATGCCAACCAGGAGGAGGAGCAGCTGATCGCCCAGGCGAACACGCCGATCGATTCAAAGACCGGCAAGCTGCTCGACAAGGAGATCCTGTGTCGTACCCAGGCGGGTCAGTACGTGACCGTCGGTCCCAAGGATGTCGATCTTGTCGACGTCTCGCCCGAACAGATCTGGTCGGTCGCGACCGCGATGATTCCGTTCCTCGAGCACGACGACGCGAACCGCGCGCTGATGGGCTCCAACATGCAGCGTCAGGCTGTGCCGCTGCTGAAGACCGACGCGCCGCTCGTGGGCACCGGCATGGAGCGCCGCGCCGCCCTCGACACAGGCGACGTGCTGCTGGCACGCAACAGCGGCACGATCGAGTTCGTTGATGCCAATCGGATCGTGATCGAGACCCCCGATGGCAAGGACGAGTACGAGCTGCAGAAGTTCATGCGCTCCAACCAGGGCACCCTGATCCACCACAAGCCGCGCGTGAGGGCCGACCAGAAGGTCAAGGCGGGCGACGTGCTCGCCGACGGGTCCTCTACCGACAAGGGCGAGATGGCGCTCGGCAAGAACCTGATGGTGGCGTTCATGTCCTGGGAGGGCTACAACTTTGAGGACGCGATCATCCTCTCCAAGCGCCTCGTGCAGGACGACGAGCTGACTTCGATTCACATCGAGGAGTACGAGATCGACGCTCGCACGACCAAGCTCGGCGACGAGGAGATCACGCGCGACATCCCCAACCGCTCGGAGGAGTCGCTGCGCAACCTTGACGATCGCGGCATCGTGCGCGTCGGGGCCGAGGTCGCCTCGGGCGACCTGCTCGTCGGCAAGGTTACGCCTAAGGGTGAGACCGAGCTGACCGCCGAGGAGAAGCTGATTCGCGCGATCTTCAAGGAGAAGGCGCGTGAGGTCAGAGACACGTCACTGAAGGTGCCCCACGGCGAGGGCGGCGTCGTCATCGACGTGATGACCTTCAGCCGCGACGAGGGCGACGACCTGCCGCCGGGCGTAAACGACCTCGTGCGCGTGTTTGTGGCCAAGAAGCGCAAGATCTCCGAGGGCGACAAGCTCGCGGGCCGTCACGGCAACAAGGGTGTGATCTCCAAGATCGTGGATCAGCAGGACATGCCGTTCCTGGAGGACGGCACCCCGGTGGACGTGATCCTCAACCCGCTCGGCGTGCCGAGTCGCATGAACGTGGGGCAGATCCTCGAGACGCATCTCGGCTGGGCCGCCGCGCAGGGCTGGTATGACGACGGCACCGAGGCGTACAAGGAAGCACACACGGAAGCTCACGCCGCTGAGGGCAGGCCGCGTGTGTATGTGGCCACGCCAGTGTTCGACGGCGCCACCGTTGAAGATGTCGACACCGCGCTCGTAAAATGGCAGGACGGGCATGAGGGTCGCATCCGCATGGACATTGACAAGTCTCGCCGTGTGGGCGAGCAGGCGTCCGGCAAGATGACGCTCTTCAACGGCCGCAGCGGCGAGCCTTTCGAGGAGCAGGTGACCGTCGGCTACATGTACATCCTCAAGCTGCTGCACCTTGTCGACGACAAGATCCACGCGCGCTCGACCGGTCCCTACTCGCTCGTCACCCAGCAGCCGCTGGGAGGCAAGGCGCAGTTCGGTGGTCAGCGCTTCGGTGAGATGGAGGTGTGGGCGCTGGAGGCGTTCGGCGCCGCCTACACACTGCAGGAGATGCTCACGATCAAGTCCGATGACACAGTCGGGCGTGTGAAGGCATACGAGGCGATCGTCAAGGGCGAGAACATTGCCGAGCCGTCGATCCCGGAGTCCTTCAAGGTGCTGCTCAAGGAGATGCAGTCCCTGGCGCTCGACGTGGGCGTCGTCTCCGAGGAGGGCCAGCACACCGAGCTGCGCGACGAAGACGACGACCTGCTGCGCGCCGCTGAGGAGCTGGGTATCGACCTCTCCGGCGTCAGGGCACCCACAGGCGAGGTCACGGAGACCGAGCCCGAGGCAGAGGGTGCGGTTGTGGCCGATGGCGAGGACAGCGAGGACGGTGAGCCCGACGCGGGGCTCGACATAGAGGGGCTGGCCGAGGACGGCATCGCCCTCGAGGAACTGGACGACACCGGTGCGCCTGTGGGCGAGCCGGCTGAAGGGAGCAACTAGAGATGATTGACATAAACAACTTCGACGCAATCGAGATCTCCCTCGCCTCGTCCAAGCAGATCCGCGGCTGGAGTTCCGGTGAGGTCACCAAGCCCGAGACGATCAACTACCGCACGCTCAAGCCGGAGAAGGACGGCCTCTTCTGCGAGCGCATCTTCGGTCCCACCAAGGACTGGGAGTGCTACTGCGGCAAGTACAAGCGTGTGCGCTACAAGGGCATCGTGTGCGAGCGCTGCGGCGTCGAGGTCACGCGCTCGAAGGTGCGCCGCGAGCGCATGGGCCACGTCGACCTGGCCGCTCCGGTCAGCCACATCTGGTTCTTCAAGGGCGTGCCCAGCCGTATTGGCTACCTGCTCGACATGGCCCCCAAGGAGCTCGAGAAGGTTCTCTACTTCGCCGCATCGATCGTCACCTGGGTCGACGACGAGGCTCGCTCCAAGGATCTCGACACGCTCGAGAAGGAGGTCAACAAGGTTCTCGACTCCTACGCCGCGGAGCTGCAGGAGCGCGTGCTCGAACTGCGCGAGTCCCTGGGCCGTCGCGAGAAGTACCTCACGAATGGCAAGCAGACTTCGTTCAACGACGAAGACCACCTGTGGGCCGACTCGCTGGATCTCAACCTCTCGAAGATCTCCGACGAGGAACGCGAGAAGCTGATCAAGGAATTGAACAAGACCTTCGAGGCCGACATCGCCGACACGGAAGCCTATATCGAGGATGGCGCGGAGCGGATGCGCAACGTCTGGGAGCTGTTCAAGACGATGGACTCCAAGCAGATCGAGCACGACGAGACCACGTTCCGCGAGCTCAAGGAGCGTTTCGGCTCCTCCTACGGCTTCGGCGAATACTTCCGTGGTGGCATGGGCGCTGAAGCGATCCGCGACCTGCTCCAGCAGGTCGACCTGGAGGCCGAACGCACAGAACTAGAGGAGCAGGTCAAGACCGGCAAGGGCCAAAAGCAGGCGCGCGCGGTCAAGCGCCTGAAGGTGGTGAGCGCGTTCATCCAGTCCGGCAACAAGCCCGAGATGATGGTGCTCGATGCCGTGCCGGTGATCCCGCCGGAGCTGCGCCCGATGGTTCAGCTCGACGGTGGACGCTTCGCGACCTCCGATCTCAACGACCTCTACCGCCGCGTGATCAACCGCAACAACCGCCTCAAGCGGCTGCTCGACCTCGGCGCGCCGGAGATCATCGTCAACAACGAGAAGCGCATGCTGCAGGAGGCTGTTGACGCGCTGTTCGACAACGGCCGCCGCGGGCGTCCGGTCACCGGGCCGGGCAACCGTCCGCTGAAGTCGCTGAGCGACATGCTCAAGGGCAAGCAGGGTCGCTTCCGTCAGAACCTGCTCGGCAAGCGCGTGGACTACTCCGGTCGCTCGGTGATCGTCGCTGGTCCCTACCTGAAGCTGCACCAGTGCGGTCTGCCGAAGATCATGGCGCTCGAGCTGTTCAAGCCGTTCATCATGGCCCGCCTGGTCGAGCGCAAGTCCGCGCAGAACATCAAGGCGGCCAAGAAGATGGTCGACTCGATGATCGGCGAGGTGTGGGACGTGCTCGAGGAGGTCATCCACGAGCACCCGGTGCTGCTCAACCGCGCACCCACGCTGCACAGGCTCGGCATCCAGGCCTTCGAACCGTTGTTGGTCGAGGGCAAGGCGATTCAGGTGCACCCGCTCGTGTGCCATGCCTTCAACGCCGACTTCGACGGCGACCAGATGGCGGTGCACCTACCGCTGTCGGCCGAGGCCCAGGCGGAGGCGCGCATTCTGATGCTGTCGTCCAACAACATCCTCAGCCCGGCGCACGGCGCGCCGCTTGCGACGCCCACCCAGGACATGATTCTGGGCGCCTACTACCTCACCTATGGCCTGGAAGCCGACGAGCTGTCGAAGATCGACCGTGCGACCTACGAGCCTCGCCCGCATGTATTCCGCACCGCACAGGAGGCGGAGCTGTCCTACGAGGCCGGCGTGGTAAAGCTGCACGACATCGCCGAGTTCCGTCCGATGGGTCGCGAGGGCGGGCACCTGCTGAGCACGGTCGGGCGGATCATCTACAACGACCGCATTGAGCGCGCACTGGCCGAGGCGCTCGGCGACCAGTTCGACGCGTCGAAGTACGTGTATGTCAATCAGTCGATGAAGAAGCGCGACACCACGCGCTTGATCGACGCGCTCGTGCAGAGCTACGGCGCAACGACCATCTCCCTCGTCCTCGACGCGTTCAAGGACCTTGGCTTCAAGTACGCCACGCAGGCGGGAATCACGATCTCAAAGAACGACGTCGTGATCCCACCGGAGAAGCAGTCGATCCTCGACAAGTACGACAAGCTCGTGGGCGACATCACCGACCAGTACGACATGGGTCTGATCACCCAGGAGGAGCGCCACGAGGCGGTCGTGGAGAAGTGGAACGCAGCCACCGACGAGGTGGCCGAGGCGATGATCCAGAACCTCGACACGCTCAACCCCATCTTCATGATGGCCAACTCGGGCGCCCGCGGCTCCTTCAAGCAGATCCGCCAGCTGGCGGGGATGCGCGGCCTGATGGCCAATCCGAAGGGCGAGATCATCGAGCGACCGATCAAGTCCAACTTCATGGAGGGGCTGTCGGTCTTGGAGTACTTCATCTCCACGCACGGTGCGCGAAAGGGCCTGGCCGACACGGCTCTGCGTACCGCCGACTCGGGCTACCTGACCCGCCGTCTGGTGGATGTTGCCCAGGACGTGATCATTCGCGAGGTCGATTGCGGCACCGACGAATACATCGATATGACCGTCTGGAACGACGGCCAGGAACCCAACGAAAACCTTGTGGGCCGCACCGCCGCGCAGCCGATCACCACCAAGCGCGGACGGATGCTGGCCGAGGGTGGACAGGAAATCGGACGTCAGCAGCTCGCTGACATCGTGGAGGCGTTCACCGACGATCACGAGAAGGGCGTGCGCGTGACCGTGCCGGTCCGCTCGGTGCTGAAGTGCAAGGCTCCCAGTGGTGTTTGCCAGGCCTGCTACGCACGAGCGATGGCCACCGGTCAGACCGCGCAGATCGGCGATGCCGTGGGCATCGTGGCCGCCCAGTCGATCGGCGAGCCAGGCACGCAGCTGACGATGCGCACCTTCCACACCGGTGGTGTGGCTGGCGCGGACATCACACACGGCTTGCCGCGCGTGGTGGAGCTGTTCGAGGCACGCAAGCCCAAGGGCTTGGCGAAGATCGCCGAGCAGGACGGGGTCGTGTCGATCGAAGAGTCCGACAAGGCCCTGACTGTCGTGATCACCGACGAGGCCGGCGAGGAGCATCGCCACGCCTTTCCGCGGCGCACACGCTTGTATGTGAACGAGGGCGAGAAGATCCAGGCCGGCAAGCAGCTCAACGAGGGTTCGCTGTATCCGCACGAGCTGCTCGCCATTCGCGGACGCACCGAGACCGAGCAGTACCTGGTCAAGGAGGTCCAGGAGGTCTACAAGTCCCAGGGCGTGGACATCAACGACAAGCACATCGAGCTGATCGTGCGTCAGATGCTCAAGAAGGTGCGGGTCGACCAGAAGGGCGACACCGACTACCTGCCTGGACAGTTCGTGGACCGCTACGAATTCGCGACCGCCAACGACGCCGTGATCGCCAAGGGTGGCGAGACCGCCCAGTTCGAGGACATCATCCTCGGCATCACCAAGGCCTCGCTGAACACCGACTCGTTCCTCTCGGCAGCCTCCTTCCAAGAGACCACCAAGGTGCTCACCGACGCGTCGCTCGAGGGCAAGATCGATCGGTTGAACGGCCTCAAGGAGAACGTGATCATCGGCAAGCTGATCCCGGCCGCGACCGGCCTGAAGCGCTACCGGCGGATCGAGATCGAACCGTCCGAGCCACTGCCCCGCGCGATCGACGACGTCGGTCTGCTGGACCAGGACGAGATCGCCGCCGAGCTGGGTCTTACCGATGGCGAAGCGCTCGCAACCGGATACGGCAGCGAGTTCGACGCCGACCTCGCCTCCTTGGAGAAGATCGGCGCCGGCAGCTCCGACCCCGGTTTCGTGGAGGGCCTGGGCGAGCTAGAGGTTCCCGAGGAGTCCGGGGAGTAGTTCCCCTTTCCTTTAGACAGCGGCACATGTGCCGCTGTCCGGGTCGGTACATGTACCGACCCGCGGGGGCGCACATGTGCGCCCCCGTTCCATTGATGGGATATGTATTGCCCGACTACGCCCGGGCCAGCCCCTGCGCCCAGTGATCGAGCACTTTCGCCTCGTGCTTGGTGAGGCCACTCGCGGGCATCGTCCGCACGAGCAGCGTCGCGGCGCCACGCGCATCCGCCCACTCGTGGCACGCCTCGTTGAACGCGTCGTCAATCCACGCCAAGGGTCGAGTGGCGGCATACTCGTCGATCGCGTCGAGCTTCCAGTGGGCGTTCGTGCGTCCAACCGAGCGCTCGAAGCTCAGGTGCTCAAGTGTCGGCAAGCCCAGCAGGTGGGGGAGATATTCGTTGGCCTTCTCCTCCCAGCCGCTCGCCCACACCAGCTCGAAGCTCTGCGCGAGCGCGAGCAGGTGCGCGGCTGCGGCGGACGAAA
The DNA here is from genome assembly GCA_963776985.1 of uncultured Solirubrobacterales bacterium. Classification (GTDB taxonomy): domain Bacteria; phylum Actinomycetota; class Thermoleophilia; order Solirubrobacterales; family Solirubrobacteraceae; genus Palsa-744. The sequence goes on along the minus strand of CAVZOV010000004.1, from coordinate 643,264 downwards.
GAAAGTGGGGTATGCCATCGATGGAGTGGAAAGCCCCCGCCGGTCGCGCCGTGGGGTCGCGCAGCTCTGATCCGAACAGCGAGATCACGCCGTCGATGTCCACCATCAGCAGTGGCCTATTCGGTTGCGTCTCTGTTAGGTGTCGATCGTCTTTAGCTCGCACAGAGGTTGCGGGCGGTAATCTGCCCAGGCCGCGCCGGTGCAGTAAAGCATCCTTTCTCACATGCCGATGGATGACCCCGCTCGGCAATCAACCATGACCCCCGATCTAGGCATACTCCTCGCGCTCGTCTGCGCCTTCGTTGCGAACCTCGGTTTCTTCTACAAGTACCGGGGCGCCAACGCTGTCGCCAAGGTCGACATGCGCCACCCCTGGCGCTCGATCAAAGCGCTGTTCTCCTCCAAGTGGTTTGCGCTCGGCATGATCGTCGCAACCGCCTCCTGGGCACTGCACGTCGCGGCACTCGCGCTCGCGCCAATGTCGGTCGTGCAGGTCACTCTTGCCGCCGGCGTCGTACTGATCGCGGTGATGGCCGACCGCATGTTCGGCTTCAAGGTGGGCCCGCGCCAGTGGCTCGGGCTGTGGCTGATGGCGGCCGGCCTGGTGATGCTCGGCTTGACCCTGCCCGCCATGCACGGCGCGCACTCCCAGTTCTCCGATCCAGCGATGATCTCCTTCGAGGCCGGCCTGTTCGGTCTTGGTGGGCTGCTCATCATGGGGCCGCGCATCGGCGGTCCGGTCGAGCACCACGGCATGATGCTCGGCGCCGCCTCGGGAATCCTCTTCGGTGTCTCTGACACCTCGATCAAGGCGCTGACCGGCATCGTCGGCGCACACGGCCTGCTTGCGGTGGTGATCAGCCCATGGATGGCGGTCGCGGTGCTTGCGTCGATTCTCGCTTTCTATGCCTCCGCGCGTGGCCTGCAGGACGGCGAAGCGGTTCCTGTGATCGCCGTGACCGGCACCGCCGCCAACATTGCCGGGATCGCCGGAGGGATCGTCGTGTTCGGCGATCCGATGCCCGGCAGCACCATCGGCATCGTGCTGCAGTCGCTCGCGTTCGTGCTCGTGCTCGTCGCGGCGGCCCTGATGCCGGCGCCCGTGCGCGCGGCCGGCATTGCCGCCAGCGCGTGAGTAGGCCCTCGCCCAGGGCATGCTGCTAGGATTTCGCCCCGAATGCCGACGACATCGCAACTAGTGCGCAAGGGCCGTATCGCGCCCAAGAAAAAGCTCGCGACCCCCGGCCTGAAGTCCGGCAAGGGACGTAAGAAGAAGGTTGCCGCTCCGCAGCGGCGCGGGGTGTGCACGCGCGTGTACACCACAACCCCGAAGAAGCCCAACTCCGCCCTGCGCAAGGTTGCGCGTGTGCGCATCGCCGGCTCGATCGAGGTAACCGCCTACATCCCCGGCGAGGGCCACAACCTGCAGGAGCACTCGGTCGTGCTCGTGCGCGGTGGTCGCGTCAAGGATCTGCCGGGCGTTCGCTACAAGGTCGTGCGCGGCACACTCGACGCCGCCGGCGTCAGTGACCGCAAACAGGGCCGCTCGCAGTACGGCGTGAAGAAGAAGTAGCAAGCCCATGCCACGCCGCGCGCCCGCCCAAGTACGTCCAATCGACGTCGACCCAATTCATCGCTCCAAGCTGGTGCAGCAAATCATCAACAAGGTGATGCTGGACGGCAAGAAGAGCACCGCCGAGCGGATCGTCTACGACGCGCTCGCCGTGCTGGCCGAGCGCAGCGACAAGGACCCGATCGAGCAGCTTGAGATGTCGATCAAGGCGCTCACGCCAGCGCTCGAGGTGCGCTCCCGTCGCGTCGGCGGCGCCACCTATCAGGTGCCCGTCGAGGTGCCCGCCCGTCGTGCCCGCACGCTCGCCGTTCGCTGGCTGGTCGAGTTCGCCCGCAACCGGCGCGAGAAGACGATGGCCCAGCGGCTCGCCAATGAGCTGACGGATGCCCAGTCCCAGCAGGGCGGCGCCTACAAGCGCAAGGACGACATTTACCGCATGGCGCAGGCCAACAAGGCCTTCGCCCATTACCGTTGGTGAGCGGACCGATGACCGGCGCGATGCTGCGTCCTCGGTACCGATCGTAGATCGGCCAGCGTGCGTACACGCCACGCTCCCTGCGTCCTCGCCTCGCTTGGTCCTCGGCCCGCTCACACGGCCGTCGCGTACCCACGCCAGTAGTAACTCGTCGTGCCACGCCGGCGCCTGTGTGACGCACAACACAGTCGTAACCCCTTGAAGAAAAAAGGTTTGGTACCTAACCTTTCGGTACCAAATGTCTTCTCGTCCCACAATTGAACAAGGCGACCCGAGCGCTACCACACGCATAGAGCGTCACGTGTGGGTCGTGTGTGGCGTGGTGATCCTCGGGATGATCATGTCGATCCTCGACACGACGATCGTCAACGTCGCGCTGCACACGCTCTCGCGAGATCTCCACAGTCCGCTGTCTCAGGTCCAGTGGGTGATCACGGGGTATTTGCTTTCGCTAGCCGCTGTGATCCCAGTTACGGGCTGGGCCGCCAGGCGCTTTGGCGCCAAGCAGGTCTACATGACCTCGCTGGTCCTCTTCACCGCCGGCTCCGCGCTGTGTGGTCTTGCCAACTCGACAACCTCCTTGGTCGTCTTCCGCGTGCTGCAGGGCGCAGGCGGCGGCATGATCATGCCTGTCGCGATGATGATCATGGCCCAGGTAGCCGGGCCGCAGCGCATGGGCCGAGTCATGGGCTACGTCTCGATGCCCGCGATGATCGCACCGATCCTTGGCCCTGTTGTCGGTGGACTGATCCTCGAGAACCTGCACTGGTCCTGGATCTTCTTCGTCAATGTGCCGATCGGTCTGATCGCCTTCCTCTTGGGTTGGCGGATGCTGCCCCACACTGACTCTGGTGAGGCCGGCAACCTTGACGTCGTGGGTCTCGCGCTGCTCCCCGCTGGTTTCGCGGCCTTCATCTACGGCATCAGCGAGCTCGGCTCGGGTTCTGCGTTGGGCTCGGGCAAAGTCATCGTGCCGTGCATCGCCGGAGCGTTGTTGGTCGTGGTCTTCTGTTTTCACGCCCTGCGCGTCGAGCGCCCGCTGTTGGACATCCGTATGTATGCAAACAAGGTCTTCGCGGGTGCCGCATTCACCAATTTCGGCCTCGGCGCCGCGCTATTCGGCGCCATGATCCTGGTGCCGCTCTACTACCAGGAAGTGCGCGGTCAGAGCGTAATCAACACGGGCTTGCTGACTGGCCCTCAGGGGATCGGCGCGCTGATCGCGATGCCGCTGGCCAGCCGTCTCACCCAGCGCTTCAGCGGCGGGCGCGTGGCGATGTGCGGCGTATCGCTGCTTTGCATCAGCACGCTCCCCTTCACTTTCATCGGCGCCCACACCTCGATCGTGGCCATCTCACTCGTGCTCGTCGTGCGCGGTCTGAGCATCGGCCTGTGCTTCATGCCGGCGATGAGCGCTGCCTTCTCGGCGATGCGCCCCGACCAAATCTCAGACGCCACCCCGCAGATCAATGCTTTGCAGCGCACCGGCGGCGCGATCGGCACGGCGGTGCTTGCCGTCGTCCTGCAGCGTGCCGGGGTGCACGCTCGTACACCGGAGGAGCTTGCGGGCGCGTTCGACACCGCATATTGGTGGGCGCTAGGGATCGCTGCCCTCTCGCTGATCCCATGCCTGATGCTGCTGCGCGCCGAGCGTCCCCAAGTCGAGGCAGAGCCACTCGCGGTCCAACCCGAGGCGCTTGCGGACGCGGTCGGGGTCTAGCGACCACTGCTCACGATGCCACAGGTCAGTGAGCTACCGGTGAAGGGCTCCCGCGAGGAGTGGCAGGCCGAGCTGCTCGATCTCGGGAAGGCATTCCGTCGTGTGTTCCGCAGCCTGCGCCGTCTGCGCGGGCGCGACACCCATCTGATCGGCTCGGAGGTCAGCCACGCACAGATGGAACTGTTGATCGAGCTGAGCGAGCGAGGGCCGCTTTCCGCCGGAGATCTCGCGGCCGCTGCGCAGCTCACGCCCGCCACCGTCACGCAGATGCTCGACCATCTTGCGGCATCCGGCCACGTCGAGCGCACCCGCTCCGACGCCGACCGGCGGGTGGTCGTCAGTTGCCTGAGCGCCCAAGGACAGGACAAGGTGCAGGCCAAGCGCACCGTTTGGCAAGAGCGCTGGGAGAAGGTCCTGGCCGACGTCGGCGCGGACGATCTGCGCGTCACCACACGTGTGCTGCGGCGGCTCAACGAGGTGTTCGAGGACGAGCCGGATGTGGGTGCCTGCGAGGACGAGCGGTAGCCCTCTCGAGTCCCCGCAAAGCTCGAATGTGAGCCGTGGCCGGGGTAGATAGCTCTGCTATAGTCGGCCTCCGCCTGCCGGGTAACCGTGCCCTCGGCGAGGCAGTACACAACATGGAGACCACGATCAGATAGCGCAGCGAAACGCCCGACGACCAGTAGCGCGTGGGCCCGAAGGGCCCATTTTTTTGCCCTCAGCGCCGCCGGGTCGCAGCCAGTCGAGACGATCTTCAGACCAAGCACCGAATCACTTCCAATCACGCAAACATGCCCCGAAAGTTTCCACTTCTAAAGACCCGCAACATCGGGATCATGGCCCACATCGACGCGGGCAAGACCACGACGACTGAGCGCATCCTCTACTACACGGGACGCACCTACAAGATCGGCGAGGTCCACGAGGGCGCCGCGGTGATGGACTGGATGGAACAGGAGCAGGAGCGCGGCATCACGATCACCTCGGCGGCCACCACCGCCGAGTGGGACGGCCACCGCATCAACATCATCGACACACCGGGCCACGTCGACTTCACCGTCGAGGTCGAGCGCTCTCTACGCGTGCTTGACGGCGCAATCGCGCTGTTTGACTCGGTCGCCGGCGTCGAGCCCCAGTCCGAGACGGTCTGGCGCCAAGCCGACAAGTACCACGTGCCACGCATCGCCTACATCAACAAGATGGACCGCACCGGCGCCGACTTCGAGCAGGGCGTGCAAACGATGATCGATCGACTCGGCGCGCACCCCGTCCCGATCCAGCTGCCGATTGGTGCCGAGGGCGATTTTGTAGGTGTCATCGATCTCGTCAAGATGAAGGCGATCGTCTACAAAGACGAGCTTGGCACCGAGCAGGAAGAAGCCGAGATCCCCGAGGCGCTGCTCGAAGCGGCTGAGGCCGCTCGTGAACACCTGCTGGAGGAGGTCTCCCACTACGACGACACTCTGCTCGAGCTGATCCTCGAGGAGGCCGAGGTGCCGCAAGACGTTCTTAAGCAGGCGATCCGCAAGGCCACCCTCTCGACCAAGCTGACTCCGGTTCTGTGCGGCTCCTCGTTAAGAATAAGGGCGTGCAGCCACTGCTCGACGCGGTCGTTGACTACCTGCCCTCGCCGCTTGACGTGCCGGCTGTCGTCGGCTTGGAACCTGTCAAGGGTGATGGCGAGGAGCCACAGATCGAGCGCCACGCCGATGACTCCGAGCCCTTTACGGCGCTTGCGTTCAAGATCATGGCCGACCCCTACGTCGGCAAGCTGACCTACTTCCGCGTCTACTCCGGGAAACTAGAGGCAGGCTCGCGTGTGCTCAACGTCAACAGCGGCCGCGCAGAGCGCGTCGGGCGCATCCTGATGATGCACGCCAACGAGCGCGAGGAGGTCTCCGAGGTCTACGCCGGCGACATCGCGGCAGCGGTCGGCATCAAGCAGGTCATAACCGGCGACACTTTGGCCGCCCCCGAGGCCCCCATAAAGCTTGAGAACATCACCTTCCCCGAGCCCGTTATCAAGGTCGCGGTCGAGCCCAAGACGAAGATCGACCAGGAGAAGATGTCCGTGGCGCTCGGTCGTCTGGCAGAAGAGGATCCGACCTTCCAGGTACGCACAAACGAAGAAACCGGCCAGACCGAGATCTCGGGCATGGGCGAGCTGCACCTCGAAGTGCTCGTCGATCGTATGAAGCGCGAGTTCGGCGTCGAGGCCAACGTCGGTCGCCCCCAGGTTTCCTACCGCGAGACGATCCGCGGAACGGTCGAGAAGATCGAAGGCAAGTTCGTGCGCCAGACCGGCGGCTCGGGCCAGTTCGGTGTGGTCTACATCAACCTTGAGCCGGCTCCCGGCGAAGGCTTCGAGTTCATCAACAAGATCAAGGGCGGTGCGATTCCCTCCGAATACATTCCCGCGGTCGGCAAGGGCGTCGAAGAGGCACTTGAGAACGGTGTCAGGGCTGGCTATCCGATGGTTGACGTGCGCGTCACGCTGGTCGACGGCAAGTACCATGACGTGGACTCCTCGGAGATTGCCTTCAAGGTGGCCGGATCGCTCGCCTTCAAGGAGGCGGCCAAGCGCGCAAAGCCCGTGCTCTTGGAGCCGGTGTTCGCGGTCGAGGTCGTAACACCAGAGGACTTCATGGGCGATGTGATGGGCGACCTTTCCCGTCGCCGTGGCCACTTGCAAGGCTCCGAGCAGCGCGGCAACGCGCTCGCGATCCACGCCAAGGTTCCCTTGAGCGAGATGTTCGGGTACGCCACCGACCTGCGCTCCAACACGCAGGGCAGGGCCAACTACACGATGCAGTTCGAGGGGTACGAGGAGGTACCTCCGAACATCGCGGAGAAGATCATTGAGCAGCGCACAGGAGAGCCCGTACCTGCTTGATCGCAGGCGCGAGTGAAGCACCCACAGCAGGCAGCAGTCAAGAAAATCCCCGTTTAGATAGATTTCCCAGGTTCGCCCTTCTAGCGGCGAACATCCAAGTCGATTTAGGAGCGAACACAAGTGGCGAAGGAGAAGTTCGAGCGCGACAAGCCGCACGTCAACGTCGGCACCATCGGTCACATCGACCATGGCAAGACGACCTTGACCGCTGCCATCACGACCGTGCTGGCGGAGAAGATGGGCGGCGAAGCCCGTAGCTTCGAGGAGATCGACAACGCTCCGGAGGAGAAGGAGCGCGGGATCACCATCGCCACATCGCACGTCGAGTATCAGACGGAGAACCGTCACTATGCGCACGTCGACTGCCCCGGGCACGCCGACTACGTAAAGAACATGATCACCGGCGCCGCCCAGATGGATGGGGCAATCCTGGTGGTCTCCGCGGCCGACGGACCGATGCCCCAGACGCGCGAGCACATCCTGCTCGCCCGCCAGGTCGGCGTCCCTTACATCGTCGTGTTCCTTAACAAGGCCGATATGGTCGATGACGCGGAGCTGATGGAATTGGTCGAGGTCGAGGTTCGCGAGCTTCTCTCCGAATACGACTTCCCCGGCGACGACATCCCGTTCATCACTGGCTCGGCGCTGAAGGCGCTAGAAGGCGATGAGGAGTACAAGGACAAGATCGTCGAGCTTGCCGCCGCGCTCGACAGCTACATCCCGCAACCGGTGCGCGAGCTCGACAAGCCCTTCTTGATGCCGGTCGAGGATGTGTTCACGATTACCGGCCGCGGCACCGTAGCGACCGGTCGCGTTGAGCAGGGCATCGTCAACACTGGTGACACGGTGGAGATCGTGGGAGTTCACGACACCACCACCACGGTGGTGACCGGCGTGGAGATGTTCCGCAAGATCCTCGACCAGGGTCAGGCGGGGGATAACGTGGGCTGCCTGCTGCGTGGCACCAAGCGTGAGGAGATCGAGCGCGGGCAGGTTCTCTGTAAGCCGGGCTCCATCACTCCGCACACCAAGTTCAAAGCTGAGGTCTACATCCTCAAGAAGGAGGAGGGTGGTCGTCACACTCCGTTCTTTACGGGCTACCGGCCGCAGTTCTACTTCCGCACAACCGACGTCACCGGCGTGGCAAAGCTGCCCGAGGGCGTCGAGATGGTCATGCCTGGAGACAACGTTCAGATGGAGATCGAGTTGATTCAGCCGATCGCCATGGACCAGGGCCTGCGCTTTGCCATCCGAGAGGGTGGGCGCACGGTCGGCTCGGGCGTGGTCACCGAGATAATCGAGTAGTACACAGGGCGCCTCGGTTGGCCGGGGCGCCCGTTTATTGCAGTCCGATACGACGAACAAAGCTCCACCGGCGAAGCGCTGTGAGGGGCGGACTTTCCTTCACGGCATCCGTCTTTATCTCGCTCGCATAGTGGTGTGAGCGAGATGGGCGAGGTTGCCCAGCAAGACCGACGGTCACGACGCAAGCAAACGAAAGCACGAACAGAGATACAGCCAAATGGCAGCCGCAACCCAAAACAAGATTCGCATCCGACTGAAGGCGTACGACACATCCGCAATCGAGTCGGCCGCAAAGGAGATCGTCGAGACGGCGGCGCGCACCGGTGCCACCGTGTCCGGTCCCGTTCCGCTGCCCACCGAGAAGAACGTGTACTGCGTGATTCGCTCGCCGTTCAAGGACAAGGATTCGCGCGAGCATTTCGAGATTCGCACGCACAAGCGGCTGATCGATATTCACCAGCCCAGCCCTAAGACCGTGGACTCGCTGCAGCGCCTGGACAACCTTCCGGCGGGCGTTGACATCGAGATTCGCCTCGCCACCTGATCGTCCTATGCCAGCGATTCTCGCCAAGAAGCTGGGAATGACCCAGGTATTTCAGGACGACGGCAGCGTCGCCCGCGTTACCGTGCTCGAGGCCGGTCCGTGTCCGGTGACCGCGGTGCGAACCGCCGAGCGTGATGGCTACGACGCTGTGCAGCTCGCTTTCGGGCTGACCAAGGAGAAGCATCTGTCAAAGCCCGAGCTCGGCCATTTGAAGAAGGCCGATTCCGCTCCGATGCGCCATCTCGTGGAGTTTCGCGGCGAGGCCGCCGATCTACAGCTCGGCCAGTCGGTAACTGTGGACTCCTTTGAGGTCGGCGCACGCGTGAAGATCGCCGGCGTGTCCAAGGGCAAGGGTTTTCAGGGCACGGTCAAACGACACAACTTCAAACGCGGTCCCGTCTCTCACGGCTCGCACAACGTGCGCGCCCCCGGCTCGATCGGCGCCTCGGCCGATCCGGCGCGCGTGCGTCCCGGTATTCGCGGGCCTGGTCAGATGGGCAATAAGCGCGCGACCCAGCCCGGCCTTGAGATCGTGGCCGTCGATCCTCAGAAGAACCTCCTGCTTGTACGCGGATCGGTCCCCGGGCCACGCGGCGGCGTTGTCGAGGTGCGTGGCGATGCCTGACGCGCCCGTCCTCAGCCCGGCGTCAGGCGCCGCCTCAAAGAACGCGAAGCTCCAGGATTCGGCTTTTGGGGCCACGTTCCATGGCCCCCTGGTGCACCAGAGCGTGCGTGCCGAGCAGGCAGCGCGTCGACGTGGCACGGCAGCCACCAAGACCCGCGGAATGGTGTCCGGCGGCGGCGCCAAGCCATGGCGCCAAAAGGGCACGGGCCGCGCTCGTGCCGGCTCCAGCCGCTCGCCGCTTTGGACCGGTGGCGGCACCGTGTTCGGTCCTCAACCACGCTCCTACACCTTCAAGGTCAACCGCAAGGAGCAGCGCGCGGCGCTTCGCAGCGCCCTCTCCCTGCATGCTCAGCGCGGATCGCTGGCGATACTCGACGCCGCGGCGTTCAAGGCGCCCAAGACCAGCGACGCGCAGGACTTGCTCGAGGACTGGACCCAGCCGCAGCCTACCCTGGTGGTGCTCGACGCCGGCGAGTCCGCAGCCGCCCTGTCCTTCCGCAACCTCGCGCGCGTAGCGGTGCTGACGCCCGAGAACGTCGGCGTGGCGGACCTGCTGGGGGCCGCTTCGCTGCTCGTGTCCGACACGGCGCTGCCACAGATCGTCGCTCGCGTCGAGGCATCGGCGAGGGAGAAGGCCTGATGGACAACGAGCAAGTGATCCTCAAGCCGGTGCTCTCCGAGAAGAGCTACGTGCTCTCGGCGGCCGGTAAGTACACATTTCGCGTGCACCCCGACGCCCACCGCACCCAGATTCGCCAGGCGGTTGAGTCGCTGTTTGACGTGCACGTGGTCGAGGTGCGTACGCTCAGCGTCAAGTCCAAGCCCAAGCGGCGCGGCGTCACGCGCGGGCGCACACGCGCTTGGAAGAAGGCGATCGTCGAGGTTCGCAAGGGCGAGAGCATCCCGATTTTCCAAGGCCTAGAGGGCCTTCAGGACTAGGAGCCGTCGATGGCAATTCGCAAGCCCAAGCCCACGAGCCCCGGTCGGCGCTTCTCCTCCTATCCGGACTTCGCCGAGGTCACCAAGACCGAGCCCGAGCGCACGCTCGTGGAAGGTTTGAAGAAGAGCGGCGGGCGCAACGTCAACGGTCGCAAGACGGCACGGCATCGCGGTGGCGGCGCCAAGCGGCTGTACAGGCGCATCGACTTCAAGCGCCGCAAGGACGGCGTGCCCGCGAAGGTCGCGGCAATCGAGTACGACCCCAACCGCTCCTCCTACATCGCACTGCTGCACTACGTCGATGGCGAGAAGCGCTACATCCTCGCTCCGCAGCGCCTCACCGTCGGGATGACCGTGTCCTCCGGCGACACTGCCGAGATCGCGGTCGGCAACTGCATCGCACTCTCGCGCATGCCCGTCGGTACCGTGATTCACAACGTTGAGTTGCAACCCGGTCGCGGAGGTCAGATGGCTCGCTCCGCCGGCGCGTCGGTCCAGCTGATGGCCAAGGACGGCGACATGGCCACGCTGCGCCTCCCTTCGGGTGAGATGCGCCTGGTGCGCGCCGAGTGCCGCGCCACGGTGGGCGTGATCGGCAACGCTGAGCATCAGAACGTGAAGATCGGCAAGGCCGGACGCAAGCGCCACATGGGAGTGCGTCCGCAAACGCGCGGTGTCGCGATGAACCCAGTGGACCACCCGCACGGCGGTGGCGAGGGCTCGACCACGGCCGGACGTCATCCCGTCACGCCCTGGGGCGTGCCGACGCTCGGATATCGCACGCGCAAGAAGAACAAGGCTTCCGACAAGTACATCGTGCGCGGCCGCAGGCGCGGGAAGGGTAAGCAGAGATGAGCCGTTCGAGCAAGAAGGGACCCTGGGTGGAAGAGCGCTTGATGGCGCGCATCGAGGCCATGAACGCTGCCAACCAGCGCAAGATGATCAGAACCTGGTCGCGTGCGTCGACGATCTTCCCCGAGATGGTCGGGCACACGCTTGCGGTGCATGACGGCAAGAAGCACGTGCCGGTGTTCATCAGTGAGTCGATGGTCGGCCACAAGCTCGGCGAGTTCGCGCCGACGCGCATGTTCCGCGGTCACGCCGGTTCCGGGAAGGTCCGATGAGCGACGAGAAGCCCAACGAGGAGCGGCCGCCCGAGGGCACCGATCGGCAATCGGAGGGATCGCCGATCGGCCAGCAGGCAAAGGCCGCGGCCAAGGCCAAGCCGGCCGCCGCGAAGAAGCCCGCTGCGAAGAAGCCGGCTGCTCAGAGCACCGGGGGCGAGAAGCCCGCTGCTGAGAAACCGGCCGCGAAGAAGGCCACGACCAAGGCTGTTGCTGAGGACGAGGCGGTCGCTGAGGACGAGGCCGCGGCCGTGGCCGAGAAGTCTGCCGCGAAGAAGCCCGCTGCCAGGAAGTCCGCGGCAAAGAAGCCGGCTGCGGCTAAGGCGGACACGTCCGATGCCGCAAAGTCCGAGAAGGCCGACGCCAAGGCAAAGAAGTCGACTGACGAGAAGGCCGATGCCGAGCAGAAGTCATCCGTCGCGGCCGACATCGAGAAGCCAGCTGCGACCACTCGCGGGGAGGCTCAGTCCGCGGCTGCGTCGTCGCGCCGCAAGGTCGTGCGCGCCCAGGCACGCTATGTGCGCACCTCCGCCCGCAAGGCGCGCATGGTGTGCGGGCACTTGCGGGGCAAGTCTGTTGACGAGGCACGCGCTATCCTCGCGTTTACCCCTCGTGACGTGGCGCGCGACTGGAGCAAGCTGCTGGAGTCGGCGGTGGCCAACGCGGAGAACAATCACGAGCTGATCGAGGACGATCTTTTCGTTCGCGAGGCTTTTGCTGACGAGGGGCCGACAATTAAGCGCTTTCGGCCGCGCGCGCAGGGGCGGGCCACGCCGATTCGCAAGCGCACCAGTCATCTGACGATCACACTGACGCCCAAGCCGTAGGCGCGGGCCAGGACACCAAGACAGGACTTAGAGAAGACATGGGTCAAAAGGTTCATCCAGAGGCAATGCGCGTGGGCTATATCCACGACTGGAAGTCCAACTGGTTTAACGAGCGTCATTTTGCCGAGTACTTGCACGAGGACATCAAGATCCGCGAGCACATCGTCGAGAAGCTCGCGCACGCCGGGCTCTCGGACATAACGATTCGCAAGGACGCAAACGATCTCGAGGTCAACATCCACACTGCCCGTCCGGGCATCGTGATTGGCAAGTCGGGCGCCGAAGTGGACGCGCTGAGGCGCGATCTGCACAAGATGACCTCCAAGCAGATCAAGGTCAACATTCTTGAGATCAAGCGCCCGGAGCTGGATGCCAAGCTCGTGGCTCAGTCGATCGCCGAGCAGCTGCAAAATCGTGTGGCGTTCCGCCGCGCGATGAAGCGCGCGCTCACGAGCGCGATGCGCTCCGGGGCCAAGGGCGTCAAGGTGCAGGTATCGGGCCGCCTCGGCGGCGCGGAGATGGCGCGCACTGAGAGCTACTCCGACGGACGCGTGCCGCTGCACACGATGCGCGCGGACATCGACTACGGCTTCTACGAGGCCCGTACCACCTTCGGGCGGATCGGCGTGAAGTGTTGGGTCAACAAGGGCGAGATCATGCCTGAGGGCTACACCGGCGCCGACCTCACCGACATGAGCGCCCCCGCGCCTCCCAGCGGTGACCGCGAAGGCCGCGATGGGCGGGACGGTCGTGGCAGAGGTCGTGGTGGTCCCGGTGGCGGTCGCGGCGGTCCGGGTGGCGGTGGCCGTGGCGGTCCGGGTGGCGGTCGTGGTCCAGGCGGCGGTGGTCGCGGCGGTCCGGGTGGAGGTCGTGGTCCAGGTGGCGGTGGCCGTGGCGGCCCCGGTGGTGGGGCGGGTGGGTCCGGATCCGGAGGTCGTGGTCCGTCCTCGGGTGGACGCGGTGGCTCCGATCGAGGTGGGATGCGCTAATGCTGTCCCCCAAGCGTGTAAAGCATCGCAAGCAGCACCGTGGCCGTCGCCGCGGGCTCTCGCGCGGCCAGGTCAAGGTCCAGTTCGGCGAGTATGGCCTGAAGTCGCTGGAGCAGGGCTGGCTCACCAACCGCCAGATCGAGGCTGCTCGTATCGCCATGACCCGCAAGATCAAGCGTGGCGGGAAGGTGTGGATCAACGTGTTCCCCGACAAGCCCGTCACCAAGAAGCCGGCCGAGACTCGCATGGGTTCGGGCAAGGGGAACCCCGAAGGTTGGGTTGCCGTCGTCAAGCCCGGTCGCGTCATGTTTGAGCTGGCCGGCGTGCCCGAGCCACTGGCGCGCGAAGCCATTCGGCTCGCGGCGCACAAGCTTCCCGTCAAATCCAAGTTTGTTTTGCGCGAGGACTGAACCGATGAAGGCCAAGGAGATCAGGGACATGCCCGCGGAGGAACTTGCCGAGGAACTGACGACACTGCGCAAGGACTTGTTTGGCAAGCGTTTCGCAAACGCGACCGGCGAGCTGGAGGACACCGCGAGCGTCGCCCGCGCACGACGCGACCTGGCGCGTGCGCTCACCGTCTCACGCGAGCGCGAACTGGCCGCCGAACCTGGCAACGAGAACCGATAAGCCGAGCACGAACGAAGACTGAAACGGATAGACATGGCTGACGAGACAGACACCGATACGCCGCCCGACGCTGAGGTCGAGGCGCAGGCAAGCGTGCAAGCCGAGGCCGAGCAGACGGCCCCCGCGACGCCAGTCGCCGCGCCCGCGGAGCCGGCCGAGCAGATATCGCCTAAGGAGCGCCGCCGTCGCTCGCGCTCCACCCACACGGGTGAGACGCGTGTGCCGCGCACTGCCGAGGAGCGCCACGCCGAGCGCGTCGCCGAACGCCGCGCAAAGGCCGTGCGCCGCCGTGCGCGACGCCTGCAGGAACGCGCCAAGGCCGCCGAGCGTCGCGCCGCTGCGCCCGCGCGTGAGCCACTTGCGCCCGTGCATGCTCCCGTGGAGGGCGCACGCAAGGTCCGCCAGGGGATCGTCGTCTCCGATAAGGCTGACAAGACCATCGTCGTGCGTATCGACGTGGCCCGTCGTCACCGTCGCTACGAGAAGATCGTGCGCAGCTCGAGCACGCTGCACGCGCACGACGAGAACAATGAGGCGCACGAGGGCGACGTGGTGCGCGTCATCGAGAGCCGTCCCCTGTCGCGCACCAAGCGCTGGAAGCTCGTCGATGTGCTGGAGAGGGCGCGATGATCCAGAACGAGACCAGGCTTCGCGTGGCCGACAACACGGGCGCGCGCGAGATCCTCTGCATTCGCGTCAAGGGCGGCTCGCGCAGGCGCTACGCGTTCGTGGGAGACGTCATTACTGCCACCGTCAAGCAGGCCAATCCGCACGGTGCCGTCAAAAAGGGCGATGTGGTGACCGCCGTCGTGGTGCGCACCAAGAAGCCGTTCGGCCGCGACGATGGCACCTACATCTCCTTCGACGACAACGCCGCCGTGATCATCGACGACCAGAACAACCCGCGTGGCACGCGCGTGTTCGGGCCGGTCGCGCGCGAACTTCGCGATCGCAACTTCATGAAGATCGTCTCGCTTGCGCCGGAGGTGCTGTAGCGATGGCTCGCGCCAAGACACCCGCAAAGCGCCCCGTGCTCCGGGTGCGCTCCGGCGACCACGTTCAGGTAATGGCTGGCAAGGACCGTGGCAAGCAGGGTCGCATATTGCGCGTCGAGCTCACCAACGAACGCGTGTACGTCGAGGGCCTGAACATGGTCAAGCGTCATATGCGCCCCCAGCAGGTCGCCGACACCCAGCGCGGGCAGACCGTCGGTGGCGTGATCGAGCGCGAGGGCCCGATCCACGTCTCCAACGTGATGCTGCTCGATCCCAAGGACAGCAAGCCCACGCGGATCGGTGTCGAGCGCGAGAACGGCAAGCGCTACCGGGTTGCCAAGCGCTCTGGAACAAGGCTCGACTGACGGGTATAGCGATGACCACTGCCCAAACATCACGCTTGAAAGTGCGCTATCTCGAAGAGATCCGCCCGCAGCTGATCGAGCGCTTCGGTTACTCCTCGGTCATGCAGGCGCCAAAGCTCGAGAAGATCACCCTCAACATGGGGGTCGGCGATGCCAGGCAGGACTCCAAAGTGCTCAAGGCCGCCACCGAGCAGCTGGCCACGATCGCCGGTCAACAGCCGAACGTGCGGCGTGCGCGCAAGTCGATCGCGGCATTCAAGCTGCGTGAGGGGATGCCGGTCGGAGTCGCCGTCACGCTGAGGGCGGAGCGCGGCTATGAGTTCCTCGACCGCCTCACCTCGATCGCGATTCCCCGGATTCGCGACTTCCGTGGCCTGAACCCGAGATCGTTCGATGGCCACGGCAACTACACGATGGGCGTGCGCGAGCAGATCATTTTCCCCGAGATCGACTACGACTCGATCGACCAGATCAGGGGGATCGACATCACGATCACCACGTCCGCGAAGGGCGACATCGAAGCTTTCGCCCTCCTGCAGGCCCTGGGGTTGCCGTTCGCCACCCAGGGTCGCCCCGCTGGCTTTGACGAGCCAGCCCAGGACGCCGAGGGGAATACGACAGACGACGCCTCCACGACCGACACCTCCGAGAACGGGAGCACCGACTAATGGCCAAGACCTCGCTACGCGTCAAGCAGGCGCGCCCGCCGAAGTTCAAGACACGTGCATATACTCGCTGCAACCGCTGCGGTCGCCCGCACTCGGTGTACCGCAAGTTCGGCCTTTGCCGCATCTGCTTGCGCGAGCTGGCACACAACGGGCAGATACCGGGGATGACAAAGTCCTCCTGGTAGGCGCACCGTCTTTTCGAGAATCACTTCAGAACCACTTCAGATCAGAGCACTCCATGTCCATGACAGATCCGATAGCCGACTTCCTCACGCGCATCCGCAACGCGATTCATGCCGCGCACGAGACGGTCGATATTCCCGCCTCCACGCTGAAGGCGGAGATCGCGCGCATCCTCGTCGAGCAGGGCTACATCGACTCCTGGGCGGTGCTTCCGGCACGCGACGGCGCCACTGGTCAACTGATCGAGATTCGCCTCAAGTACACCGACGACCGCCGCTCGGCGATCTCTGGCCTGCGCCGCGTCTCGCGCCCCGGTCGGCGCACCTATGTCGAGGCCACGCGCATCCCCAAGGTGCTCGGCGGGATGGGTACATCGATCGTGTCCACCTCGCGCGGCGTGATGACCGGTCACGACGCGCGCGCTGCCGGTGTCGGCGGCGAGGTCCTAGCGCAGGTCTGGTAGGCATGTCCAGAATCGGCAGACAGCCAATCCCCGTGCCCGCTGGCGTGACCGTGGCGATCGAGCCGGAGTCGGTCAGCGTGAAGGGGCCCAAGGGCGAGCTATCAGAGCGCATTCCGCGTGACATCGACGTCGCGCGGGACGGCGAGCGACTCGTTGTCTCGCGTCCCACCGACCGTGGCGAGCACCGTGCGCTGCACGGCCTCACGCGCTCGCTGGTGGCGAACATGGTTCAGGGTGTGACCGCTGGCTATGAGAAGCGGCTGGAGATCCAAGGCGTGGGGTATCGTGCGCAACTGAAGGGCAAGAACCTCGAGCTTGCCGTCGGCTACTCCCATCCGGTACCGATCGAGGCGCCCCCGGGCATTGAATTCGAAGTGCCCCAGCCGACGAGAGTCGTCGTGAAGGGCATCTCCAAGCAGCAGGTTGGCGAGACTGCCGCGATCATCCGCAAGCAGCGCCCGCCGGAGCCCTACAAGGGCAAGGGCATTCGCTACGAGGGCGAGTACGTGGCCCGCAAGGTTGGTAAGCGCGCATGAGTACGATCACCAAGGAGGCTCGCCGCCTCAAACGCCGTCGCCGCGTGCGCGCGAAGATTTCCGGTACCGCCGTGCGCCCACGCGTCTCGGTGTTCCGCTCCAATCGCGGCCTCTCGGCTCAGCTCATCGATGACCAGGACGCTCGCACGCTGGCCGCCGTCCACTGGTACGAGCCCGAGCTGCGCAAGCTGTCAAGCTCCGATCGCGTCAAGCGCTCCGGCGAGCTGCTGGCCGAGCGTGCCAAGGCAGCCGGTGTGTCGGAGGTCGTGTTCGACCGCGGCGGCTACCGCTATCACGGCAATGTTCGCGCCTTCGCCGAGGCGATCCGCGAAGCAGGCATAACCGTCTAGGCCCGGTTCCCCGCTACCCTCTCTCACTCTTATGAACTCAGATCGATCAGTCAACGCAGGTAGCCTCGACCTCCAGGAGCGTGTGGTGGAGATTAACCGCGTCGCCAAGGTGGTCAAGGGCGGTAGGCGCTTCTCCTTCACCGCGCTCGTCGTGGTTGGTGACGAACGCGAAGTTGTGGGCGTCGGCTACGGCAAGGCCAATGAGGTGCCGCTCGCGATCCAGAAGGGAGTGGAGCGCGCGAAGAAGGATCTCTTCCGCGTGCCCAAGCACGGCAGCACCATCACCCACCAGACAACCGGCATCTTTGGTTCCGGGCGCGTGCTGCTCAAGCCCGCCTCACCGGGCACGGGTGTGATCGCCGGCGGGGGCGTGCGCGCTGTGCTCGAGCTTGCCGGCATCCATGACATCCTCTCCAAGAGCCTTGGCACGCAGAACCCGATAAACCTGGTCAAGGCCACCGTGGCTGGCTTGCGCGGCCTGCGCACGCCCTCGGAGGTCGCCGAGCTGCGCGGTCTGTCGATCGCCAAGGTGCTCGGGCTCACTGAGCAGCCGACCAACGGCGCCGCCGAGACAGTCGAGGGCGCAGGCGACCAGCAGGCAGGCGAGGCCTCCGATGGCACGGATGCGACAACACCCCCGGCGCAGGACGATCCGGCCGTCGAGAATGACGCTCCCGCCGCCCCAGTCGCCGAGACCTCGTCGGGTGGCTCCACCGATGCGCCCGCCGAGGAGTCTGCCGGCAACGCGACGGAGGCACCGGCCTGATGGCGATCTTGCACGTCACCCAGCGGCG
This sequence comes from uncultured Solirubrobacterales bacterium, assembly GCA_963776985.1. Lineage (GTDB taxonomy): Bacteria > Actinomycetota > Thermoleophilia > Solirubrobacterales > Solirubrobacteraceae > Palsa-744. The sequence continues at coordinate 625,266 of CAVZOV010000004.1, read as the reverse complement.
CTCCAGCGTCGGCTCCAATAAGCGCCAGCTCGACACGCTGCGCTCGCTCGGCCTGCGACGCATCGGTCACACGGTCGAGGTCAAGGATTGCGAGCAGGCGCGGGGCATGGTTCATGCGGTCCGCCATCTCGTCGAGGTTCACCCTGACGGGGATTCCCGCACGGACGCACCCTCTGGAGCGCAAGCAGGCAAGCAAGGGGAGCAGAAGTCATGAGCCCCACCGCCAAGGAGACCAAGGACGAGCAGGAGCAGCGTGTCGGCTTGCATTCGCTCAAACCGGCTCCCGGCAGTCGCCGCTCGCGCAAGCGCATAGGTCGTGGCGAAGGCTCGGGCACCGGCAAGACCTCAGGTCGGGGCCAGAAGGGCGCGGGCTCGCGCTCGGGCTCCAAGAGCAGGGCACGCTTCGAGGGTGGGCAGATGCCGATCCACATGCGGATGCGCAAGCTGCGCGGGCCGCATATGAAGAAGTCGATGCCGTTTGAGATGTTCCGCACCCACACCCAGCCCGTGAATGTCTCTGACCTCGAGGCCCGCTTTGACGCTGGCACGGAGGTTACGCTCGAGCTGATGCAGTCCAAGGGTTTGGCCACGCGCAAGGGCGTGCCGGTGAAGGTGCTTGCCAAGGGCGAGTTGAACAAGGCGCTCACGGTTCACGCCCACGGCTTCAGCGCCGCCGCGCGCGAGCGCATCGAGGGCGCGGGCGGCACCTGCACCCTCATCGAGAGCTAGAATCGCACGACCGGTGCGCGTGGGACAGTCCCGCTTGACCGGCTAAACCAATGCTCTCGACGATTCTCAGCGCCTTCCAGGTTGCGGACATCCGCAAGAAGATCATGTTCACAGCAGGGATGCTGCTGATCTACCGGGTGGGTTCGCACATCCCCGTGCCGGGCGTCAACCTGACGGCCGTCAACAATCTTCAGAAGCAGTTCGGCGGCTCGGGCATCCTCAGCTACCTGAACCTGTTCTCAGGCGGCAGCCTTTCCCGGATCGCGATCTTCGCGCTGGGGATCATGCCCTACATCACCTCCTCGATCATCCTGCAGTTGATGCAGGTCGTGGTGCCTTCGCTTGAGAAGCTCTCCAAGGAAGGCGAAGTGGGCCAGCAGCGGATCACGCAATACACGCGCTACCTGACCGTTGGCCTCGCTTTCGCCCAGTCGGTCGGCTACGTGTTCCTGTTCCACTCGCTGCAGGCCAGCGCCGGCGAATCGGTCATCACGCACTTCGACCTCCCCCACATCTTCCTGATCGTGATCTGCCTGACCGCCGGCTGTGTGCTGCTGATGTGGATCGGCGAGCTGATCACCCAGCGTGGCATAGGCAACGGCATCTCGCTGCTGATCTTCACCTCGATCCTCTCGCGTCTGCCCACCGGCCTTGAAGCATGGTGGACGACCCAGGACCAGGTGTTCAAGGTAATGATGCCCTTCCTTGTTCTGCTGGTGGTCGCGGGGATCGTGTTCGTACAGGAAGGCCAAAGACGCATTCCAGTGCAATACGCCAAGCGTGTGATCGGCCGGCGCATGAGCGAGGGCGGGCAGACCTACCTGCCACTGCGTGTGAACATGGCCGGCGTGATCCCGGTGATCTTTGCCGCGAGCATCATGGCGTTCCCGCCGACCGTGGGTGAGTTGATCCACACGCCCTGGGCCAAAAGCGTGTCGGACTTCTTCACGCCCAACGGCTGGCACTACGTGCTGGGCGAGTCGATCTTCATCATCGTGTTCGCCTATTTCTACACCGCCGTCACCTTCAATCCCGTCGATCAGGCCGACAACCTGAAGAAGTACGGTGGGTTCATCCCAGGCGTGCGTCCGGGACGCCCCACCGCTGAATTCCTTGACCGCATACTCGCGAGGCTCACGTTCCCTGGTGCGCTATTCCTGGCGGCCGTCGCGGCCCTGCCCGCGATTCTCTTCGCCCAGACCCATCAGAACTTCGACTTCGGCGGCACATCGATCCTGATCGTGATCGGGGTAGCCCTGGAAACGATGAAGCAGTTGGAGGCGCAGCTGATGATGCGCAGCTATGAGGGTTTCTTGAAGTGATGCCTCCTCGGGGGTGGTCGGGAGGGGGGCTTGCCCCCATCCCGTGCGAGAGATGAAGCAGTTGGAGGCGCAGCTGATGATGCGCAGCTATGAGGGCTTCTTGAAGTAGGCCGGTGGCCTGAGTGCCTCGAGCCGTCAGCGGGTAGGCTCTCGCGTCAGTGGTCGAGACGAATCTCATATTGCTGGGCCCGCCCGGTGCCGGCAAGGGCACCCAGGCGGAGCGCCTGCGGGCCGATTTCGCCCTGGCGCACATCTCCACGGGCGACATGCTGCGCGCGCAGGTCGCGCAGGGGAGCGAGCTGGGCAGGGAGGCCCAGAAGTACATGAACGCTGGGGAGCTGGTGCCTGACGAGGTGATCCTCGGGATGATCGGGCACCGCATCGACGAGCAGGACGCGCGCGAAGGGTTCCTGCTCGACGGCTTTCCTCGCAACACGACTCAGGCCGACGCGCTCGCGGCAACCCTGGCCAGCTCGGAGCGACGGCTGATGGCGGTGCTCTTGATCGACGTGCCCGACGACGAGGTCGTGCGTCGGCTCGCCGGGCGGCGGGTGTGCTTGAAGAGTGGCCACGTCTACCACGTCGAGTTCGACCCACCCAAGCGCGAAGGGGTGTGCGATCAGGACGGATCGCGACTGATCCAGCGTGAGGACGATCGGGAGGAGACGATTCGTCGGCGTCTTGAGGTGTATGCGCGCCAGACCGCGCCGCTGATCGACTACTACGAGACGGCGGGCCTGTTGCGTCGCTTCGACGGGCAGCGTCATCCGGACGAGGTGCACGACCATATCCGCGCGACGGTGGCGACGCTGCGCATGGAGGACGAGCTGTAGGAAGCGACTCCCGCGGGTTTGCTCGGCGGCGCCCGCCGGTCTGGTGCGGCGCTCGGGACGGATAAGCTCCCTTCTGTGATCGTCAAGAAGTCGCCGGAGGAGATCGAGAAGATGGCCGCGGCCGGTATCGTCCAGGCCGCCGCCCTGGACCTTGTCGCCGGCAAGATTCGCCCAGGCGTTAGCACCGAGGAGCTGGACACGGCGGTTGAGCGATTCATTCGCTCTCAAGGGGCCACACCGACGTTCAAGGGGTACCGCGGCTTTCCCGGTTCGATCTGCGCATCGCCCAACTCGATGGTCGTGCACGGCATCCCGGGGAGATATCGTCTGCAGCGGGGCGACATCCTGTCGGTGGACATCGGCGTGACCCTTGACGGGTGGGTTGCCGATGCCGCGCGCACCTTCACGGTCGGCGAGGCGAGTCCGCTTGCTGAGAATCTGCTGGGCGCGACCGAGCAGGCGCTACATGCCGGGGTGGAGCAGTGCCGCACGGGCAACCGTATCGGCGACGTGTCACACGCGATCCAACGCGTCGCCGAGGGCGCTGGACTGTCGGTCGTGCGCTCGCTCGTCGGCCACGGAGTTGGCAAAAGCATGCACGAGGACCCGCAGGTACCCAACTATGGCAAGCGGGGCAAGGGTCCCCTGCTGGAGGAGGGCATGGTGCTCGCGATCGAGCCAATGACGACGGCCGGGCGTGCCGCCGTGCGCGTGGCCGGCGACGGATGGGCGATCTTCTCCCAAGACGATTCGCTTGCGGCGCACTTCGAGTTCACCGTGGCGATCATGCGCGAAGGTCCGCGCATCCTCACGCCCTGGCATCTTCCCGCGCAGGAGCGGGGGTCTACCCCGGCAGGCAGGCAGGCCGCGGCATCCGCGGGGTAGCCGCGCAGGAGCATGGTCTGCCGTCGCGCGCGGGGAAGCAGCGACCTCGACAGGATAGTTGCTACCATCCGCTGTCCTGCTCGAAACGCGCGAAGCTTGGCGCGCTAGGGCACAAACCACGACGCGGTAGCGGCGGCCGTCCCGGCAGCCAGAGCCGGGTCGCAGGGACCAGCCGAAAGGGATCATGAAGGTAAGACCGTCGGTCAAGCCGATGTGCGAGAAGTGCAGGATTATCCGCCGCCACAAAGCGGTGCTCGTCATCTGCCAGAACAAGCGTCACAAGCAGCGACAGGGCTAACCCGCGGATGGCACGTATCGCCGGGGTCAACCTCCCCTTGAACAAGCGCTCAGAGATCGGGCTGACGTACATCTACGGCATCGGCCGCTCGACCTCGAACAAGATCTTGAGTGAGGTGCGCGTGAGTCCCGACACCTACATTCGCGACCTCACCGAGGACGAGATCGCGCGCTTGCGCGACGCCATCGACCAGTCGCTAACCGTCGAGGGCGATCTGCGGCGGGAGCGCTCCCAGGACATCAAGCGCCTGCAGGAGATCGCCTGCTATCGCGGCCTGCGCCATCGTCGCGGGCTGCCGGTTCGCGGACAGAAGACGAAGACCAACGCGCGTACCCGCAAGGGCCCCAAGCGGATGCAGGTCGCCGGCAAGAAGAAGTTGAAGAAGTGATGGCGGCCCCCAAGCGTCCAGCGCGCGGCCGTCGCCGCCAAAAGAAGAACGTGCCGATCGGCCAGGCACACATCAAGACGTCGTTTAACAATACGATCGTGTCGCTCACCGACACGCAGGGCAACGTGCTCGCGTGGGAGTCGGCCGGCGGTGCGGGATTCAAGGGCTCGCGCAAGTCCACGCCGTTCGCCGCGCAGGTCACCGCCGATGCCGCCGCGCGCAAGGGCATGGAGCAGGGACTTCAGAAGGTCGAGGTCTACGTCAAGGGCCCCGGCTCAGGTCGCGAGACGGCGATCCGCTCACTGCAGGCCGCCGGCCTTGAGGTGACCGGAGTCAAGGACGTAACCCCGCAGGCTCACAACGGATGTCGCCCGCGCAAGCGCCGGCGCGTCTAAAACAACTTGATCGCAGAGAGCTAGGTCCATGGCAAGAGACACAGGCCCACAGTGCAAGCAGTGCCGCCGCGAGGGACAGAAGCTGTTCCTCAAGGGCGAGCGCTGCCTAACCGACAAGTGCGGCGTCGAGCGGCGCTCCTACCCGCCCGGTGAGCACGGTCGCGGTCGCCAGAAGCAAAGCGAGTACCGCCTGCAGCTGCGTGAGAAGCAGAAGGCGCGTCGCTACTACGGTGTGCTCGAGAAGCAGTTCCATGGCTACTACGAGAAGGCTTCGCGCCAGCCTGGCATCACTGGAGAGAACCTGCTTGCGCTGCTGGAGTGTCGCCTCGACAACGTCATGGTGCGCCTCGGCTTCGCCGCCTCGCGCAGGCAGGCTCGCCAGCTCATCCGTCACGGTCATTGGACGGTCAATGGCCGTCGGGTGGACATACCCAGCTACCAGGTGCGCCCTGGCGATGTGATTGCGATCAAGGCGGACACCGCGGCGACGCAGGTGGTAAGGGACGCCACCGAGTTGACCGGACAGATCCCCGCGTGGCTCCAGGCCGACCATGAGTCGCTCACGGCCAAGGTGCTGCGCAAGCCGGAGCGGCGCGAGGTGGCCGCACCGGTGCAGGAGCAGCTCATCGTCGAGCTGTACTCGAAGTAGGCGCTTTCCCCGCGCTCTCGGCCGCCTCTTGGGGGTTGTTGCGCGTTAGAGCCGGCGCTAGCAGGTGCCGGTAGGACACCAAAACGACGTTAGGACCCCGATGCTCGACTTCCAAATCCCCCGGATCACCAGCGAGTCCGTGGAGCAGAACCGTGGCACGTTCACCATCGAGCCGCTCGACCGCGGATTCGGCTATACGTTCGGCAACTCGCTCAGGCGCGTGCTGCTGTCCTCGCTTGCCGGCGCCGCCGTCACCAGCGTTCGTATCGAGGGCGTGGCTCACGAGTTTTCCACTGTGCAGGGCGTCAAGGAGGACGTGACTGACATCGTGCTCAACCTGAAGGGCATCGTGTGCCGGATGCACTCCGATGCGAGCGAGGTCGAGGCGCCGCTGGTGGTGACAGGTCCCGGGGAGATCACAGCCAAGGACATCGACCTGCCCGCGGGTGTGGAGATCCTCAATCCGGGCGTGCACATCGCGACGCTCGAGAAGAAGACCAAGCTCGAGCTGTACATGACGATCGGTCGCGGTCGCGGGTACAGGCCGGCCGAGGAGAACAAGTCCGCCGACCAGCCGATCGGCGTGATTCCGATCGACTCGATTTTCTCGCCCGTGCGTCGTGTCGCTTACGCGGTCGAGCAGGCTCGCGTCGGTCAGAAGACCGACTTCGACAAGCTCACGCTCGACATCGAGACGGACGGCTCGATCGAGCCGCAGGCCGCGCTGCGCGAGGCGGCCGAGCTGCTCATCAGCCAGCTCGCTATCTTCACCGACGCCGACCGCATCCAGGAGTTGCGCGCCGCGCCGGGCGGCCAGCTCGACGGTCACGGCCTCGCCGTCGGTGGCGGTGGCGCGCCGGCTGCGCTGCAGGGCGAGGAGTGGAGCATCCTGATCGAGGAGCTGGAGCTAGGGGTGCGCTCCTACAACTGCCTCAAGCGCGCCGGCATCCAGACCGTGGGCGACCTGATTTCCAAGTCCGAGGGCGAGCTGAACGCGATCCCCAACTTCGGCAAGAAGTCGATCGACGAGGTCATCGAGACCCTTGAGGCACGCGGCTTGCATCTGCGTCAAGATTAGGAAGCCATGAGGCACCAAAAGACCAGGAACAAGCTCAGCCGCGACTCAGCGCATCGCAAGTCGCTGCTCATGAACCTCACCAAGGAGGTCTTGGAGCACGAGCGGATCAAGACCAGCGAAGCCAAGGCGAAGGCGGTCAAGCCTGAGATCGAGAAGCTGATCACGCTCGCCAAGCGCGGCGATTTGCATGCACGCCGCCAGGCCCTATCGGCGCTCGCGCAGGACAAGTTCGCGGTGCACAAGCTGTTCGAGGAGGTCGCGCCCCGCTACGCCGAGCGGCCCGGCGGGTACACGCGCATCCTCAAGCTTGGTCCGCGTCGCAGCGACGCTACCGAGATGGTGTATCTCGAGCTGGTGTAGCTGCCGCCCGTGCTCTTGGGTAGCCCCGGTGGGGCACGAGCATCGCTGAGGGCACATGGTTTCGAAGCTCACGCTGCAATACGACGGCACCGAGTTTGCTGGCTGGGCGTGCCAGCCCGCTTTGCGCACGGTTCAGGGTGAGGTCGAGCGGGCCTTGCGCACGATCCTCGGCGACACGGGCCACGGCGGCGAGTCGCTGCGGCTCACCGTGGCGGGGCGTACCGACCGCGGCGTGCACGCCTGGGGCCAGGTTGCGAGCTATCGCCACGAGGCGGTCGATCCGCAGCGACTCAACACGCTGCTGGCACGCGATGTCGCTGTGCTCGCCTGTGAGCCCGCGGTCGACACGTTCGACGCGAGGCGCAGTGCGACCAGCAGGACCTACTGCTATCGCGTGCTTGCCCGGCGCACGCGTGACGCTTTTGAGCGCGGGCGCGCGCTGTGGTGGCCTCGCGCGCTCGACCGTGCCCTGCTGGATGAGTGCGCGAAGCTGCTAGTCGGCACTCACGACTTCACCGCGTTTACCCCGTCCGAGACAGAGCACACGCGCTTCGAACGCCACGTGCTCGACGCACACTGGCGAGCAGCGGGCGACATCCTCGAGTTTTGGATCGAGGCGGAGACGTTCCTGCGGCACATGAACCGGGTGCTCGTCGGCACGATGCTCGAAGTTGCCTGCGCGCGCCGCGAGCTTGCGGGGTTTGCCGAGTTGCTGCAGGGTCGTCCACGTGCGCATGCTGGCCCGACCGCGCCCGCCTGTGGGCTGGCACTCGCATCCGTGCGCTACTGAGGCCGGGCCGGCGCCTATGCTGGAGGGCGGATGGACGTTCTGCTGACCAACGACGACGGGATCGAGGCCGACGGCCTGCAGGCGCTGCGCCGCGCGCTTGTGGACGTGCCGGGGGTGCGGCTGGTGACAATCGCACCCGACGGCAATCGCTCGGCGATGGCGCGCTCGATCACGACGCGCAGGCCGCTGTGGGTCGAGGAGGTGTCCTTCCCCGACGGTACCGTCGGGTATGCGACCGACGGTACGCCGGTTGACTGTGTGCGCCTCGCGCGACTGGGCTTGGTCGAGGGCTTCGATGCACAGCTGGTGGTGGCGGGCATTAACCACGGCGCCAATCTCGGCGATGACATCACCTACTCGGGCACGGTGGCGGCGGCGCTTGAGGGTGTCGTGCTCGGCTTGCCGGCGATCGCCGTGTCCCAGCAGTCGCGTGGGCGCGCGCTTGACTTCCGCTACGACGGAGGGTTCGAGTTTGACGTCGCGGCTGGGTTCGTGGCGCGGTTGGTGGAGCGGATCGAGGAGCTGCCGATGTCCGCCGGGACGCTGCTCAACGTGAATGTGCCCGCCGGCGAGCCCGAGGGTGTGGAAGTGACGAGCCTTGGCAAGCGCATCTATCGCGACGAGCTGAAGCTGGCGCCGGACGAGGACGGTTCCCCAACGCGCCGGCGCTACTGGATATATGGTTCTGACCCGGGCTTTCAGGACGAGCCGGGCACTGATCTTGCCGCGGTGGCGCAGGGGCGCATCGCGGTGACGCCGATCCACTTCGACCTCACCCATCGCGGTGGCCTCGAGGTGTTGCGCGACTTCGACCTGCACGCGTTGCTGGCGCCTGTGCTCGACGGCGGGAGCGTGTGAGCGGAGCGCCGAAGAAGCCGGCGCGCGAGCGCCAGGCCAAGTCCGTGGCGCCGGGCAGCTCCGCTGGCGTTCCGCCCAAGCAAGCCCGCGCTCGCGTGGCCGAGCTGCGCAAGCAGCTGGAGTATCACGGCCACCGCTACTACGTGCTCGACGATCCTGAGATCGCCGACGACGCGTATGACGCGCTGCTTGGCGAGCTGCGCTCGCTGGAGGGGCAATATCCACAGCTGCAAACGCCGGACTCCCCAACCCAGCGCGTCGGTGGCGAGCCGGTGGGACGCCTGGAGAAGCTGACGCACCTGGAGCCGATGCTTTCGCTCGGCAACGTGCGCGGCGAGGAGGAGCTGCGCGCGTGGGTGGAGCGCATGAAGGCGCACCTGGCGCGTGAAGGTATCGTGCGCACTCGCTTCGAGTATGTGGTCGAGCCGAAGGTTGACGGGCTCGCGGTGAGCCTGCTCTACCGCGACGGGGTGCTTGAGCGTGGCGCCACGCGCGGCAACGGGGAGGTGGGGGAGGACGTTACGCACAACCTGCGCACGATCGGGGCGATTCCCCTGCACATCGAGGACGCGCCGCCGCTGCTTGAGGTGCGTGGCGAGGTGTACATGTCGCTGAAGGATTTCGCCGAGGTCAACGAGCGTCGTGCCGGGGAGGGCCTCTCGACGTTCATGAACCCGCGCAACTCGGCCGCCGGTGGGGTGCGCCAGCTCGACCCCGCGCTGATGGCCGAGCGGCCGCTGTCGATGTGGGCGTATCAGGTCGGTGTGGCACCGGAGCTGAAGTTCGACACGCACTGGCAGGCGCTCGAGTGGTTGCGAGAGCACGGTTTTCGCGTCAATCGCGACATCAAGCGCTTGAAGATCGAGGACGAGGTGGTCACGCAGTGTTTGCACTGGCAGCAGCGCCGCGGCGATCTCGACTTCGAGATCGACGGCGTGGTCATCAAGGTGTCAGACCTTGCGCTGCAGCGACGGCTCGGATCGGTTGGGCGCGACCCGCGCTGGGCGGTGGCGTGGAAGTTCCCGCCCACCACTGCCGTTACGCGGTTGCACAAGGTGATGTGGAACGTGGGCAAGTTCGGCGACCTGCGTCCCTACGCGGTGCTCGAGCCGGTGGCGGTGGGGGGCGTGACGATCAAGCTCGCGACGCTGCACAACGAGGAGGACATTGTGCGCAAGGACATTCGCGCGGGCGAGGATGTGATCGTGTTGCGCGCCGGCGACGTGATTCCCCAGGTGGTGTCGCCCGCACCGCACGTGGCCGAGCACGAGGACCGCCCGCCCGTGACACGCCCGCCGGCGCGCTGTCCGTTCTGCGACACGCCGACCGTCAAGCCGAAGGAATCGGTGTTCACGATGTGTCCCAACCGCGACTGTCCCGACCGTGCCTGGCAGTTGCTCAAGCACTTCGTCGGGCGCGCCGCGATGGATATCGACGGGCTTGGGGAGAAGCAGGTGGCACTCCTTCAACAGCAGGGACTCGTCAAGACCGCAGCCGACTTCTATCGCTTGCACGAACACCGCGAGCAGCTGCTCCAGCTGGAGGGGTTCGGCGAGCTGTCGGTCGCGGCGCTGCTGGAGGCGATCGAGGCGTCCAAGCAGCGGCCGTTCGCGCGCGTGCTGTTCGCGCTCGGCATCGAGGAGGTCGGCGAGGTCACGGGGCGCAACCTGGCGATGCGCTTTCGCAACATCGTCTCGCTGCTGGACGCGAGCGCCGAGGAACTTGTCGAGACGCCGGGGATCGGTGAGAAGATGAGCGCCTCGATTCACGCACAACTGCACGACGAGCGGACGCTCGCGCTGATCTCAGACCTGCGCGAGGTCGGTCTGCGCTTCGCCGAGGCCGGACCGCCTCCCACGAGCGGCCCGCTGGCTGGCAAGACGTTGGTGCTGACCGGCACCCTGCCGACACTCTCACGCGAGCAAGCTACCGAGCGCATCCAGGCGGCGGGAGGCCGCGTGACGAGCGCGGTATCGAAGAAGACGCACTTTCTCGTGGCGGGCGATGCGGCCGGCTCGAAGCTTGAGAAGGCCGAGCGAATGCACGTGCGGGTGCTCGACGAGCGCGCGCTGCTCGACCTGTTGGGGGACGGCTGAAGGCACGCCCGTTTTTATGGATTTGTGGGTCGTTCCCCTGATCTTCGTGCGCGTCGCGCCATCACAATGTTCCCCGGCCCAGTCGCGTCCATGGCTGCTAAGTGACGCGGGCGCCGACGGGGGCTGCGGGGTCGGTCCGCGGGTCGATCGCGTTTGCGGCTAGTAACGCGCAAGCGTGACCGTCATGCTGTCCTGGACCGCGTGCGCAGTGCCGGTTTCGATGCCGTCGTTGAAGATCGCGAACGCGAGCACGTTGCCGTTGACGGCCTGGCAGTAGCCGGCGAGGTTGGACGCGCCCGTGAGCGTGCCGGTCTTCGCCTGACAGTGCCCGGCGGCGGGGGTGCCGCGCATTCGTTCGGACAGCGTGCCGCTGCGCCCTGCCACCGCGAGGTCTTTGCGCAGCGTCGTGCCAAGCGGGCTGTGGGACAGGTCGCTCAGCAACGTCACAACCTGTAGCGGTGAGGTGTGGTCCGAGCGCGAGAGGCCCGAGCCGTCGACAACGCTCGGATCGATGTCGAAGTGCGAGGCGATCGTGGCACGCACGACGGTCGCGCCGGCCGCGGTGGTGCCGGCGCCGCCGTAGCGGGCGCCGAGATCCTTGACGAGCGTCTCGGCGAAGAAGTTGTCCGAGGGGGGCAGCATCAGGCCGAGCAGCGTGATGAGCGGCGGCGAGCTAACGGTGGCGAGCAGCGTCGCTCCGGCTGGAGCGGTTGCGGCGCCGCCCCCATGAATCGTGTCGCCGGCGGCTCGCAGCGCTCCACGCAGCTGCAGGGCGGCGTATTCGGCTGGCGCGTGCGGGCCTTTCTCGGAGCCCGTTTCGCCACGGTTGAAGGCGAGGCCGCTGAGCACGCCTTCGAGGAAGGGGTCGAACTGGTAGTTGCTGGAGGGCTCGCCGCGCAGCGAGTCGAGGTAGCTTTCGTCGCCGTATACGTTGCCTGTGACGCTGCGGATGCCGTCGGTCGTGACCAGCTGCTCGGCGAGCGCGGACACCGATGCGCCCTGGCCGTAATAGTGGCCGTCGATGAACGAGGTGCTGCCGAACGTGGGGTCGCCGCCCCCGCGCAGGTACAGGCTGCCGTCCCACACGCCGCCGGCGTCGAGATGTCCCACCCCGAGCACGGTCGTGCTCAGCGTGGCGGCTGGCCCCATCAGCTCCAGGGCTGTAGCGGAGGTGTAGAGCTTCTCCACCGATGCGGGCGGGCGCGCCACTTCCGAGCGCTCGGCGAACAGCGGTGTGGCTGTCGTCAGGTCGTACACATAAGCTCCCGACTGTGACCCTGCGGACGACAGCTCGTGGCTCAACTGAGCGCTCAGCGCGATTTGCGCGCTCGACGCGGACGGAGGGTGGGCCGGATGGCGAGCATGGGTGCTCGAGGCGGCCGGCGCCGCGGGTGCCAAGAGGGCGATACACGCCATGGTTGTGAGCGTCGCAAACGCGACTTGGAGCCTGGAGGCATTCATGAATTCACGTAACACTACGTACAATCAGTACTGATGGGTGAGGTTGTCAATTTGAAGCGGGCCGCCAAGGGCGCCCCGGGCACTACAACACGGACTACCGCCAAGCGGAGCGCTACAGCGGGCACGAACCGGCGGCGCAAGCCGCAATCCAAAAAGACGGCGCTGGTACTCGGTGGAGGGGGTTTTACGGGTGGCGTGTATGAGATCGGGGCGTTGCGCGCGCTCGACCTCCTCGCCGCCAACCGCACGGTCAACCAGTTCGACGTGTATGTCGGCACCTCCGCAGGCGCGTTTGTGGCGTCGCTGTGCGCCAATGGCGTCACGCCCGAGGAGATGATGCGGGTCGTCACCCACCAAGGCCCGCAGGCGTTCAGGGACATCGATCTCGGCGATCTGCTGCGCTTGAATCTGCCTGAGCTGGCGCGCACCAGCGTGCGCTTGCCGCTGCGGATGCTCTCGCTCACCCGCCAGCTGTTGCCCCAGCTCGGCCAGGTGTCGCTGATCGACATCGTGCTCGGGCTCGCCGAGGTGCTGCCGAGCGGCGCCTACACGGGCGCGGGCATCGAGCGCTACATGCGCCGCGTGCTCGAAGAGGACGGGCGCAGCGACGACTTCCGCGAGCTCGCCCACGAGCTGTATCTGGTCGCTACCGACCTCGACTCCTGTGAGCGCATCGTGTTCGGCTCCGACGGTTTTGAAGATGTGCCGATCTCAACCGCGGTGCGCGCGTCGGGTGCGCTGCCGATGGTGTATGCGCCGGTGCGGGTCGGCGGGCGCGAGCTGATCGACGGTGGCATCGTGTCCACCACGAACCTCGACATCGCCGTCGAAGCGGGTGCGTCACTGGTGATCGTGATCAACCCGATCGTTCCTTATGTCAATGACCGCAAAGACGACGGGAGCGGACGGCCGGCGCAGCGGATCTCCGACCGAGGCTTCTCAAAGATCGGCTATCAGGCGTTCAAGCTGCTCGGCCACCGCCGCCTGCATGAGCTGGCGAGCATGTGGGAGGAGCGCTACCCGGGCGTTGACATCGTGCTGATCGAGCCCGAGCCGACCGACGAGCTGATGTTCGAGACGTCGATCATGAGCTTCTCTTCGCGTATCGAGATCGCCCGCCACGGCTTTCAATCGGTCACCTATCACCTGCTCAACGAATACGAGCGCTACAAGGAGATTTGGGCGCGCCACGGCATCGACATCTCAGAGCGGCGGGTACGCAAGGTGGTCGGCCACTTCGAGTCCGAGGAAGAGCAGGTCGGCGCGTGGCGCAAAATCCTCGAAGGCACTACCGGCGCGCTGCTGCGCCAGTCCGGAACGGCTGGCTAGAGTCAGGCACCGGCGCCGGCACGCCGACGCCGGTCGCGGAGCGTTCGTCTGTCAGCTCAGCTCGCGGTCGATTGCGCTGAGCAGGCGCGTGGAGGCGGCCTCGTCATGGATCGCGATCCGCACGTGGTGCGGCTCGCCGAGCGGGGCGCCAGCGGCGACCAATATGCCCGAGCGCGCCAGTCGCATCGCCAGCTCGCTGCCGTCGACGGTCTCGTGGGCGACCCACAGGAAGTTGGCCTGGCTATCGGACACGTCGAAGTTGCGCTGACGCAGCGCGGTCGTTAGGCGAGTGCGCTCCGCCGCGACTCGCTTCACACGCTTGGTGAGCAGCGCCGAGCAGTTGGTCAGCGCCTCGAGCGCGCCAGCTTGGGAGATCTCGCTGACGCCGAGATCGGGTTCAAGCTCGGCCAGTAGATTCTCTGAGCCGGGTCCGCCGATCGCATAGCCGCAGCGCAATCCCGCGAGGCCCCAAGCCTTCGAGAAGCTGCGAAATACGAGCAGTCGCGGGTGACTCTCCAGCAACTGCAGCGAGGAAACGGACGGTTGAGCGTCGGCGAACTCCACGAGTGACTCGTCGAGCAGCACACCCACGGTCTCGGGCAGCTCGACAAGCAGGTGCCGCAGCTGCTCGGTCGCGAGCAGCTCGCCGGTGGGATCATTGGGGCTCGCGAGCGCCACGACCCGAGTGCTCTCGCTCACAGCCTCCAGCAGCGCGTCCACGCCGCCGCTGACGGGCACGGCGCGTCCGTGTGCACGGCGCGCCATGATCGGAAACAGGGGGTATGACGGCCAGCAGGTGATCAGCTCCTGGCCGGGCTCGATCAGCGCGCGGGTTGCGGCGCTCAGCAGCTCGGCGGAGCCGTTGCCGACGATTACGCGCCCGGGCTCGACGCCGTGAAGCTCGGCGAGCGTGGTGCGCAGCTGCGAGCCACGCATGTGCGGGTAGCGCTGCATCCCGCGACGCGCGACGAACGTGATCGCGCTGACGATGTCGGGATGGGGCAGGTCGGGCCAGGTGGTGTGGGAGAGATCGAGCGTCACCACCCGTGTGAGCGCCTTGCGTCTGCGCTCATCGGCCTCCTCGCGCAGGCCACTGTTGACCTCCTCCTCGCTCATGCCCTCGAACTGCTTGTAGTAATCGAGCAGGCCCACGACTAGCCTCCGATGATGGTGTGCGTGTAGCTGACTCGACTCACGGCCGGTTGCCGGAGCTGACGGTCTGGCCAGGGCCGTGGAGCACGATGAACCATAGTGCGAACGCCATAGCGCACACGGCGGCAGTCGCTCCAAACACGCGATTGAGTGCGCCCAGACGCTGGTCATAACCGGCGGCGCGGCGTACGAGTATCCACGCGTTGTCGAGCCGTCGCAAGACCGCGAGCGCACCGAACAACAGCACGCCGAGCGACACGAGGCCTGTCAGCACGGCGAAGCTGACGCTACCGGTGAGGTAGTTGATTTGTGCGCTGATCCACAGGCAGGCGATCGGGATCGGCCCCCAGCACAGGATGCTGCCAACCACCATCGCGACGAACAGCCAGTTGGCCAGCTGGCGATCGATTCGCTGGCGTGAGTCGCTGCCGCGCTTGGGCAGCGCGCGGAAACGGACCGGCGCCGTGCCGGGCCGGCGGCCTACAAACAGCCCGCCGTTCTCACTTGGATCAGAGCGCATCAGGGGTATATGTTCGCAGCTACCGAGACACTCCTCGGCAGCAGGTGCCGAGGGAGGTCGTGTGGATGGACGTGGGCGCAGTCACAGTCGAGTTCAACCCGCATACATAGAGTCGAGGATGTCCGCATACTTGGCGGCCACCACGTTGCGCTTGACCTTCAGCGTGGGCGTCAGCTCGCCCGTCTCCTGAGTGAGGTCGTGCGGCAAGATCGTGAACTTCTTGACCTGCTCGACGGGTGCATAGCGGCGGTTGGCGCGGTCGACCTGCTCGCTGATCATCTCACGTACCGAGGACTCCTCGCACAGCGCGGAGGTGTCCTCGGGAAGGTTGTGCTCACGTGCGTATGTGGCGATCTCTTCCTCATCAAGGGTGATCAGCACGACTGGGTAGGGCCGCTGGTCACCGTGCATCACCGCTTGGGAGATCCAGCGGCATTGCTTGAGGTCGTTCTCAAGGTTGGCAGGAGTGATGTTCTTGCCGCCGGCGGTGATGATGATGTCCTTCTTGCGTCCCGTGATCGAGAGGAACCCATCCTCGTCGAGCGAGCCGAGATCGCCGGTGTGCAGCCAGCCGTCCTCGACCGAGCCAAAGCTGGCGTCTGCGTTGTTGTGGTAACCCTGGAAGATATTGGGTCCCTTGATCAGTACCTCGCCATCCTCGGCGATCTTCACCTCCACGCCCGGGAACGGCTTACCGACGGTGCCGAACCTGTGCTCCTCGACCGTGCACACCGTCGCTGCAGTGGCTGTCTCGGTCATGCCGTAGCCCTCGAGCACGGGCACGCCGGCGGCCCAGAAGAATTCGAGGATCTCCTTGGAGATCGGGGCGGCGCCGGTGACGGCGTGGCGCACGTTGCCGCCAAAGATCGCGCGCACGTTCTTGAACAACTGCTCGTCGGCCTCTTCGAAGGGCTTCATCAGCTCCGCTGGCACCTCCTCGCCGCGGGCCTGCAGCTCGCGCACCTTCATCCCGAGCGCGACCGCCTTGGCGGCCTGCTCGCGCTCCTCCGGGGGCTTGGCTTCGATCGTGGCGTTGGCGAGCGTGTAGATCTTCTCGAAGATGCGCGGCACCGAGGGGAGATAGGTGGGTTTGACCTCCATCAACTCGCCCACGATCTGCTTCGTGTCGCCGCCAAAGTAGGCGATCGTGGTACCGAGGTCGAACGTGGCCAGCTGGATCAAGAGCGCAAACGCGTGTGCGAGCGGCAGGTAGAGGTAGATCACCTCGTCGTCCTCGATCTGGCCCACGCTGCGCAACATTCGCATCATCGAGGCGTAGTTGCCGTGGCTGAGCACGCACCCCTTTGGTGGACCGGTGGTGCCGGAGGTGTAGATGAACGTGAAGGGATCCTCCGGTTTGACCGCGTCGCGGCGGGCCCGAAGCTCGGCGCGATCGCGTGCGCGACCGCGCTCGCGCACTTCGTCCAACGCGATCGCCGGTAGAGGCGACTCGCCGGTGGAGGGGTCCATCACGATCACGGTGCGCAGATTCGGCACCTGCTCGCGGACCTCGGCGATCTTTGCGAGCTGCTCGTCGTTCTCGCACACGATCGCGGTGGCGCCCGAGTCGGAGATAACCCACAGGCACTCCTCGGGCGAGTTGGTTTGGTAGATCGGTACCACCACCGCGCCGGTCGAGGTGATGGCCATGTCCGCGTAGGACCACTCGGGGCGCGTGTTGGCAAGGATGCACACGCGTTCGCCCGCCTGCACCCCGAGGTCGATCAGCCCGAGTGCCAGCTCATCGACGATGCTCGAGAACTGGGCGTAGCTGACGTCGTGCCACTCGCCGTCGCGCTTGTAGCGGATCGCGATGTGCTCGGGTCGCTCGCTGGCCGAGCGCGAGACTAGATCGGCAATCGTGTCCGATCCCGTGGTGGACTCTGTGATGCTGGCCTCCATCGAATGCTCTCCTCCTCGATCACCCCGACGTACACATGGATATTACGGCCTTTTCGGGGACGCATGTGGCCAGACTGCCAGGGAGTCGAATATGCGGGCTTCGGCGCGCGCGGTAGGCACTGGGTTGCGCGAGTTAGTACACCGATACTCCGCGAGTCGGCAGGAGCGGATGTGTGGAACCAGGCGCGAGTGGCTAGCTCTTCGCAACGGCCGGCCGGGGCGCGGACGTCGCGCCGCGCAAGCTCGCCATGAACAGGCTCTTGTCGATGCGCCCCTTGAAGACCGGCACCCCGAGTTCGAGACACTTCGAAAGCACTTCCTTGCGCTCCAAACCTGCTTCGTGGGCTAGCTCTGTCGGCGTCAGGTGATTGGCCATCGCGGGATCCTCCTTTGGGTGTGGGTACGCCTACATATACCCGCCCGCTCGGACGCAAACAACGGGGAATTGTCGCGGGCTGCCCTACACCGGGTTGGGCACGTCGATGAAGACATGCTCCACTGCGAAGCGCTCGCTGAGATGCCCGCCGAGGCGCCTGACGCCGAACGTCTCGGTGGCGTAATGGCCGGCTGCGATGAAGTGGACCACTGCCTCCCTGGATTCGCTCATCACGCGCTCCGCCGGCTCGCCCGTGAGAAACGCATCCGCGCCCGCGGCCACCGCGGCGGGAAGGTAGCTGGCGCCGGCTCCGGAGACGATCGCCACGCCGCGAACCAGCTCGGGGCCCGCGTCGAACACCAGCGGGGTGCGCCCGGTCAGCTCCGCCACGCGCTCGAACAGCGCGCTTGCGCCGATGCCCTCGCCGGAGAAGCGCGCGAGGAAGCCGATCGGCTCACCCTCGTGCTCGGCGAAGGGCTCGAGTTCGGTGGCCCCGAGTGCGCGGGCGATCAGCGCGTTGTTGCCGAGCACCGGGTGCGCATCCAGCGGGAGGTGGTAGGCCGCGAGACTCATGTCGGCATCGAACAGCAGCTTCAGGCGGCGCTTCATGCGGGGGTCGATGGGCGCGGCGGCACCGCCCCAGAAGAGGCCGTGGTGGACCACCAGCAGGTCGGCCTGTGCGGCGATGGCCTGCTCGAACAGCTCGACGCTCGCGGTTACGCCGGTAGCGATCCGGGTTACGGCGGCTTTGCCGGGCACCTGCAGGCCGTTGGGACCATAGTCCCTGAAGCGGGCTGGCTCGAGGAGCGTGTTCAGCTCGCCGATGGCGTCCGCTAGCTGGCAGGGCATGGCGCGAGGGTAGCGCCGTGTGGGGTTGGCGTGGGTATCGGCCGGTCTCGGGGCGGGCGTGGATGCGCTTCGAGTGCTCCGCCAGGTCGGCGGGCGCGGTGTGGGATACTTAGCTCTGCGTCGGGGCGTGGCGCAGCCTGGTAGCGCGCGCCGTTCGGGTCGGCGAGGTCCCCGGTTCGAATCCGGGCGCCCCGATTGGTTAGAGTTCTGCGAAGGCCAGCGAACACGGGCGAAAATCCGCTCAAATACTGGCTTTCGTGGAAGGTCGTTCGCCCGTGTTCGCGGCTGTTCGGTGGTCGGTGGGATGCAGACGGGACGCAGAAGCAGGCCGAATGGGACGCAAACGGGACGCAAGGCCGTTTCCTCGCTATCGCCAGTCGCCCCACCTCGCGCGGACATTCCGCCGGCACTACAGCGTTCCACTCTCGGTCTTTCCCGAGCCGCGATAGGCTCGCGGACTGGCGCACTTGGCATGAGGATTACGCCGACCCTGACTCGGCGCTGGGCCAGCGTTTGGCGGTTGTGCAGGCGCAGGTGTGCGCCGCGCTCGACCGGAGCGCCCCCGGCTCCGTGCGGGCGATCAGCGTGTGCGCCGGACAGGGACACGACCTGATCGGTGTCCTTGCCGGGCATCCACGGCGCGCGGATGTCACAGCTCGCTTGGTCGAGCTTGACGAGCACAACGCGCTTCTCGCGCGCCGTGCCGTCAAGGAGGCGGGGCTTGGCGGCGTGGAAGTCGTTGTCGCCGATGCCTCGATGACGGATGCGTATGAGGGTGCCGTCCCGGCGGACCTGGTTCTCCTGTGTGGCGTGTTCGGCAACATATCGGCGGAGGACATCGCCAATACCGTCAGCCATCTTCCGCGGCTTTGTGCGCCCGGGGCCACGGTGATCTGGACGCGCCATCGTCATCCGCCCGACCTGACGCCGTACATCCGTGAGACGTTTGAGCGTGCTGGCTTCGGTGAGCTTGCTTTCGAGGATTCGCCGCCGTTTGGCGTCGGAGTCAACCGACTGCTCGCCCCACTGCTGCCCTTTGCGAGCAGTGTCCGCTTGTTTGAGTTCATCGGCTACGACGTGCTCCAACCGGATTTTCACGCAAGCCAGGGTGGAACTTGAATGAGGGGATAGCAGACACATGACGACCAGCGATCTACGCTTGAACGTGTGTTGAGCGGGACGGCCACATGACGAGCTGCGGGTAGCGTCCGGCGTTCTTGCGCGGAGCGCTGGCTTTGCGAGACTCCTGCCATGACTGAGGGTTCTGCGTCTTCGCGGCGTGCTGGGCGTCCTGCGCGTTTGTCGCGGGAGATCGTGGTCGCCGCGGCTGAGGAGGTGGTGCGGCGCGAGGGTGTGGATGCGTTGACGATGCGCCGGGTGGCACGGGAGCTTGGCAGTTCCACGATGGCGCTCTACCGCCACGTCCGCGACCGTGATGAGCTGTTGGTGTTGCTGCTCGATCGCGCGGCGGCCGAGTTGCCGCGCCCGCGGCTTCCCCGCGAGCCTCGCCGCCGTTTGCTCGCTCTGTTCAAGTTCCTTTACGACGGTTTGGATCGCAGCCCGTGGGTGGTGCCGGTGCTGGTGAAGGGCGATCTGATGGCGCCGTCGGTGTTGTGGCTTATGGAGGAGATCGTCGCGGCGTTCGTCGCTGCTGGCATGACGCCCGAGCAGGCTGCCGAGGCGTATTTGACGGTCTGGCGCTTCACGGTCGGCGAACTCGTCATCAGCCAAGCGACCGCGAACCAGACCGCTAAGCTCGACCGCCGGCCGCGTCAACTGGCCCTCCTATCGAGTGTCGATCCCGATGAGCTGCCCACGCTTGCCGCGCTCGCTGACTACTGGCCCAAGGCCCGCGCACGTAAGAGCTACCGGGCGTGTGTCGCAGCGATCCTCGACGGGCTGCTCGCCAGCACGTAGTAGCAGGGCGAGCTATATTTGCGTACGTGTACGCCAAAGTAAGGGCCAGCTTCGGTCAGCGGCTAGTGGACGGGCTCGCCCGCCGACCCGGCGGTGTGCTCGGTCGTCTTGCCTACCGCGACGGCCCCAAGGCACACGAGCCATCGTTTACGGCGATCCTCGACGCGCTCGGCCCACTGGAGGGCGCGCGGGTGCTGGAGATCGGTTGCGGCCCCGGAGTGCTACTGGAGCGCGTGCTCGCCGGGGGCGCCCACTCAGCGGCGGGTCTGGATCACAGCCCCGACATGCTCGCGCTGTGCATGGCGCGCAACCGCCGGGCCATCGCCGAGGACAGACTGCAACTCAAGCTCGGAGACGCCGCGACGATCCCGTGGCCCACAGAGAGCTTCACCGCGGCCATCTCGGCCAACATGTTCTTCTTCATCTACGACCCGGCCGCGGTGCTCGCCGAGCTGCATCGCGTCCTGGCACCCAGCGGGCGGCTCTTGATCGCAAGCCTCTCCTGGCCACTCCCGCCCGCATCGCTGCGCAACTGGTGGCTGTACCCCCCGATGGGACCGGCCCTGAACGTCCACACCGACCGGCAGATGGAAACCATGCTGCAAGACACGGCTTTACCGATATCCGTGTGACGAGCGATGGCGGAGGACTCGCGCTGCAACTCGCGCACGCCGCCAAGGCCATTTCATAAAACGATGGATCGGCGAGAGCGGCCACCCTCCGCGTGACTGGCTCAGGTCTCGCCGTCGAGGTAATCCGCGGACTCTTGGTCGCCGCGCACGAGTAGATCGACCGCCTCGTCTGGTTGCGGTGCGCCTGGCGGCCACGATCGTGCCCACACCTTGCCCGAGTCCGGGTACTCGTTGACCTCGGGCGCGATCATTGTGCTGACCACGAGCAGACGCACGGGCTCGTCGCTGCGGTTGTCGATCCGGTGCGCACCTTGCCGGCCTACCGGACAGGCCACAAGCTCGCCTGGAGCGAGTTCGCGCTCACCGTTGAGCGTGCGCAGGGTGGGGCGACCGGCGAGGACAATCAGCGTCTCCTCGTTGGCGTGATGGACATGCAGCGGGAAGCTCGATAATCCCGGCGGCAACTCGTACAACGACGCTCCCAACGCACTGCCGCCAGCCTGGCGTCCCAGCCGCGCCCGCCTCCACGAAAACGGCGGACGGTCCTGCTGCTCATCCCACTGCGGGTCAAACACGTTAGGCATCGCGCTCACCCAAACCTACGTCTCCCGGCAAACGGAAGCCCGAAACCCGACAGAAGCCGAGCTGTTCATAGAACGGGTTCGCGCAGGAGATCACGTCAAGTCGCAGACCACGTGTGCGGGCACGCGCCTCCTCGACCAAGCGCCGCGCGACACCCTCACGGCGGTGCTCGCGGGCGACCACAAGGACCGCGAGGAACGCCTGAACCTCACCATCGCTGAGGACCTGCGCGATCCCGACGACCGTCCGCTCGGACGAGAGCGCCACAAGACTCAACGCTCCCGGCGCCGTGAGCGCCCGCCACGTCCGCTGCTCGTCATTGGCATAACTCCAACGCTCGCCAGCGAACAATGCGATGACGCCGGGCAGGTGCTCGCGCTCCAACGAGACGACCTCTGGACTGGATGCCATAAGCGGAATCTACGCGACCGAAGTCAGCGCCGCGCCGAGCGCGCGGCTGCTGTCTGAGGCCGCCGTGCTGGCGGCAACATTGAGAGTGCAGCTTATTCTTGAGAGTGCAGCTTATTCGCCTGTCGCATTCCGCTCTCGACGCTGAGCGGTCGGCGCTGGATATCGTGTTTGCCGATGACGCCGGCCTACCTTTCGATCTGCGCGATCTTCAAGGACGAGGCGCCGTATCTGTCCGAGTGGATCGAGTTTCACCGGCTCGTGGGAGTCGAGCGGTTCTTTCTCTACGACAATGGAAGTGGCGATGGCGGGCGCGAGGTCGTGGAGCCGTGGGTGCGCAGGGATATCGTGTCGGTGGAGGAGTGCTCGATCCCGTTGGGCGAGGGCGGCCAGGGCTGGGCCTACACTGATGCTCTGGAGCGAGTCTGCGGTCGCACTCGCTGGCTCGCGTTTATCGACCTTGATGAGTTCCTGTTCTCGCCGGGGCTGACGCCGCTGCCCGAGGTGCTCCGGGAGTATGAGGAGCATCCCGGTGTCGTCGTCAACTGGCAGGTTTACGGCTCGTCCGGCCGAACGACGGCAGGCGACGGTCTCGTGATCGAGCGGTTCGTCAGGCGCGCACGGACTCGATGGGTTCGCAATCGTCGCGTCAAGAGCATCGTGGATCCGCAGCGTGCGGTGCGACCGATCGGCCCGCACTTCTTCGAGTACACGGACGGAGCGCTCGCGGTCACAGAGGATCACAAGCCGGTGCGGGTGATTGAGCCTCGCGCGTGGGCACGACGGATGCGGCGTGGCCTTCTGCGGCTGCCGTTGATCGAGACGGACCCGTATGCGGTGCGCCACTCCTCGGTGAAACGTGTGTCAGTAGGGCGAGTGCGGCTCAACCATTACGCCGTCCGCTCGCAGGAGGAGTTCGAGCAAAAGACAGTGCGGCACGACAGTTCGCGTCTTGCGCCGCGTTACTTCGCCTACCACGACCGCAACGAGGTTCACGACCTCGCACTCCTCTCCCGCGCAAGCGAGGTCCGTGCGCGGCTCGCTGCCCTACAAGACGACGATGGCACTCGCTGACCGCCGAGCAGCCGGTGCCGCGGACCTGGCGCGCGCTGGCGAAGCCGACGCTCCGGTGCAGGTCGTTGACTACGATCCTGCCTGGCCGGCTTCCTTTGAGGTCGAGCGCAGGCGACTCGCGCCCCTGCTTGGCGGCGCTGATATCCACCACATCGGCTCGACTGCCGTGCCCGGCCTGGCCGCGAAGCCTGTCATCGACATGATGGCGCTGATGCCCGACATCGACGCGCCTATCGCCGTGCTGGTCCAGCGCGCTGGCTACCAGTTCCCTCGCGCGTATAACGCGACGCTCTCGCACCGTCGGTTTCTCTGCTATCCAACAGCATCGCATCGTACCCACCACCTGCACCTTGTCGATGAACAGTACGAGCTGGACCGTCGTCTTTGCTTCCGCGACCGGCTGCGCGCGGACCCCGTGCTCGCGCGTGAATACGCCATGCTCAAGCGCCGGCTCGCCAGTCGATTCGCCGATGACCGAGAGGCATACACCGATGCCAAGCGCCAATTCGTCCACAACAACAGCGGGCCAACCGGGGCTTGACGGCTATCGCGTCTAGGCGAGCGCGCGTTCGTAGGTGCGGTATCGGCGCGTGATCTCGGCTCCCATGCCTTCCAGTGCGCGATTCATCCCCTCGTTAACCTCAAGTGTCCAGCCCATCTCACCGCCCTTCTGCGGTGTGCGTTCGGCCGCGTCGAAGTGCATTTGGTAGAGCCGTGCCGCCACGCCCGTGTGGCGGTAGTCGGGCATGACGCCGAGCACGATCACGCGAACCGCGTCGATTCGGCGGCGCTCACGCAGCGCCCGTATCCAGCCGAACGGCAGCAGCCGTCCGTTCAGCTTGGCGAGCACCTGGTTGTAGTCCAACAGTGTCAGCGCGCCGCCGACGATCTCGCCTGTGTCCTTGCGTTCGGCGAACATCGCCCAGTTCTCATCGAGGATCGGCTTGAGGTCCTTGGCGTAGTGGTAGACCTCCTCCTCGGTGAGCGGGACGAACCCCCAGTTTCGTTCCAGCACCGTGTTGTAGAGCTTCACGAAGCGGGCGACCTCAGCGTGGAGGTCCTTCTTGCGGAAGGGTCTGCACACGATTCCGTGCTCGTCCTCAAGCCGATCGGCGGCCTCCCAGATCGCGGGGTGAACCTTCTCACGGCCGGTGATGTGCAGGCTCCACATATACACGTCCATCGCCTTGCCCATCCCGAGATCGTGCTCAAGCAGCCGCTGGTAGTACGGGTGGTGCCATTGGCAGAGGATCACCGGAGCACGCTCGTGACCTGAGATCAGCAGACCGATTTCATCGTTGGTCGTGAAGTCCATCGGGCCGACCATGCGATCGCGGCCACGCTCACCAAGCCATCCCGCAGCGGCGTCGAGCAGCGCGAGTGCGGTCTCGGGATCGTCCTCGCACTCGAACCATCCCCACAGACCCCACGAGTTTTTCTGGAACTCGTTGAAGTTCCGATCAATGTGCGCGCTCACGCGGCCAACCGGCCGCCCGTCACGCCAGGCCAGGAAGTATTCGGCCTCGGCGTGCTCGAAGAACGGGTTGCGTTTTCGATCGAGCCGCTTTCTGACATCCATCAAAAGCGGCGGAACCCAATTGGGCTCGCCACGGTAGAGCCGCCACGGCAGCTTGATGAACGCGTTAAGCTCGCTCCGACTCCCCACGGGCTTGATCTCGACCGCCATCGCGGCGCGAACCCTACATGGCCGTCACCCAGCCGGGGTCGCCCGCTCAACGCAGGGCTCTCGCGGGTAGCCTGCGGGTCGTTGCGGCGCGTCTGAGAGCTAACGACCTTATGATCCGGCGGGTGCAGCGCTCGGGTGTACACCCAGTCGTGGTCTTTGATCTTGACGGATCTTGCTGCGCGGCACGACGGTTTCGTTGCGGCTTGCGCAGTGGCTTGGACATGCCGAGGAGGTCGCGGAGCTTGAGCGGAGGTTTCACGCCCGCGAGATATCGAACAGCGTCGTGGCGGATACGTCTGCTGGATGGCTTGCGGGGAAGCGCACCGCAGATGTTTGGCAGGTGCTCATGGACAGCACCTGGATCGGCGGGATGGCCGAGACGCTGCGGTTGCTTGCCGATGCGGGCGTGAGCCTGCTGCTGGGGACGATCACGTGGCGCTTCGCGGCTGAGATGTTGCGGGAGCACTATGGCTTTGCTGCGGTCAGCGGGACGGAGATGCAGGTGACCAATGGAGTCCTCTCGGGCACTGTGACCCGCTACTTCGATGAGCACGACAAGGCGCGGTTCGTTGAGGACTGGTGCACACAACGGGTTTTTGATGAGCCAGGTCGCGGCGGTCGGCGACTCCCGTTCTGATGTTCCGCTCTTTCGCCGCGCCTGGAGCTGGCGTGCGGCACGGGCTTGTGGACTCGCCGACGGCGAGTTCCTGCGCGGCCAAGCACGAGAGATGCGCGCCGAGCAGAACCGTTACCTAGAACGCGCAGCCGACCGCGCCCACCTAGCGATGCACCTGCCGCTGGCGCCGCTAATCGCCGTCGTCGTCCTATGGGTTTCTTTTGGCTTCCTCCACTTGCTCGCCCAAACTATCTGACCCTCGAAAGGAGAGAAAAATGGGCACCCTCACAAGAATCTGGCTCGGCCTCGCTAGAGGACGAGTCGCACGCGATGAGCGCGGCGAAGTCGTCACATGGGTTGTCCTCGCTATCGGCATCGTGGTCATCACGACAGGAGTCCTCGCAATCGTGGGACCGGGAGTGTTGAGCGCCGGACAGAAGCTCGTCAATGAAATGAAATAGGCACAGAGAAATGTCAGTCCGAGAGCGGCTTTTCTCAGAGCGCGGCGACACGCTCATATCGGGACTGCTGGCGTTGGGCTTGGTGCTGCTCACCGTAGGGCTTGCCATACAAGCCCTAGCCTTCGCCCACGCTGGATCAGTCGCGCACGCAGCAGCACAAGACGGCGTGCAGGCGGCCAGCTCCGAAGGAACCGGCGCGGGCATCGCTCGCGCCAATGCGATCCTCGCTGCCGCTGGAGGCATCGGATCACACCTCCGACCATCCGCGCGCAGCAATACCAGCGTCGTGACCGTCGTAGTGCAAGGCTCAGCGCCACACCTGTTTCCCGGCGTAGACCTGATGCTCCCCACGATCACCGCAACCGCGAGCGAGCCCTTGGAGCGCTACCCACAGGACGAACAATGACCAAGCGCCGTCTAGTAGGCAGACTCAGGGAGGAGCGCGGCGAAGCGGCAATTATCAGCGGCGTTCTGCTGCTCGCGGCCGTTCTCGTTCCCCTGATGTTCCTCGTGCCTCTGTATGCACGGATCGAGCTTGCCCACGTAGACGGCCAGCAAGCCGCCAATGATGCGGTGCTCTCGGCGACGCAAGCACCCAACCCGTCAGTGGCTCATGCCGCCGCGACCGAAGCCGTTGCACGCGAACAGCCCGATTCACCTACGCCGCTGACGCTGAGCCTCACCGGCACCTATGCACGAGGCGAAGTGATGAGCGCCCAAGTCACTACGAGCGTTCCTATAGGCACGCTGCCCTTGCTCGGGCACTTCGGGACCATCGTCGTGCGTAGCCGTGCATCAGCTCCTGTCGATCGCTACCGAAGCATCTTGCAGCCGGCACCATGACCCGAGCTGTACGACACCGACTGCTCGGGGAGCGCGGCTCCGTCCTGATAGGCGGCCTTCTTCTCTCACTCGCCGTAGTAATGGTGATCGGCTTGGGCGTGGACGTGGGGCACGCCTTCCTCGTGCGCCGGCAACTGACCTCGATCGCCGACGACGCCGCGCTCTCAGGCAGTCAGGCGATCGACATTCCCGAACTGCACGCCGGGCATCTTGAGCTTGAACCCGGCCAAGCCCGCGAACAAGCACTACGGACGATCACCGCCAACCCCTCGACCACCGGCCAAGCGACCGCGACCACCGGGCAAGTGACCGTCACCGTGACCCGCACGGTGCCAACGATCCTGCTCGGCGTCGTCGGCCTGCACTCTCTGACTATCTCGGCCCATGCGACCGCAGCACCCCGCCAACCATGAAACCGTCACCCGCAATATCCGCCACCGCAGGCGCTCTTGCGTTCCTCGTGGTGGGTGCCGAGCTTGGGTTCGACGCAATCGTGCTGGTGCGCCTCGTCATCCTTGGTGGCGCGCTCGGTCAAATCGTCGGCTACGACCTGCGAGAGCGTCGGATACCCAACCGCATCGTGCTCCCCGCCACCGTCGCGTGCGCGGCACTTTCAGTAATCGACGGGGTGCGCCTAAGCAGCCTTGTCGGCGGTGGCGTCCTCATAGTCCTACTGTTCGCCGCGAGCCTCCTGCGTCCCGCGTGGCTCGGCATGGGCGATGTGAAGCTCGCGCTTCTCATCCTTTGTGGCCTGCACGGCGCAACACTCCTAGCGGTCATGCTCGCCGTCGAGCTTGCCGTCGTGGTCGCCCTGCTTTTCGCTTTCCGACGCGGACGCGAGGCACTACGCCTCGCCCTGCCGCTTGCTCCCTTCATGGCCGCCGGCTCTCTGCTGGCGCTCCTGATATGAGCAGCCATGCAGCACGGCGGGCACGGGCGACGGCGCAAGCCGTGATCGCCCTCGGGGGCATCGTTGGGCTTGGCCTCATTCGTCCCGCGCTGCCGCGCCTATCCGGCTCGCTCACGAGCCCGATCACGACAAGCGAGGTCGAACAGGTAGTGGCCTGCGTTGCGTGGGTGCTCGCCGCGTGCCTTGTAGCGGTCCTCCTCAGTCGCGCGATACGGAGCGTCATGCCAACGGCGAGGCAAGTGCCCGGCGTCCTGCCAAGGCGAGGGGCGCCGGCCGCACAGCGTCTCGCGGGTGGGCGCGCTCGCCCCGGCCGCTACGTCCTAACCGTCTCGGCGCCGCTAGTCGAGGACCGAACCACGGGATCCCCATTGCCATCATCGAGTCCGCCAGCGGGGGCAGAGGCCGCGTCGCTCGAGGACGCGCGCACCATCTCGATTGCCGTCCTTGGCCCGCTCGCAATGGACGGGCTGCTCGGGCGAATCAAGCGCGCGGCAACGCACGAGCTATTGGCTTACTTGGCGTTTCACCCCAAAGGCGCCAGTCGAGACGAGCTGATCGAGGCTATCTGGCCGGCGCAGGACCCCGAGCGCACACGACCTCGATTCTGGCAATCCGTCACCGAGGCCCGAAAGGCGCTCGGGGATGCGTGGGTTCATCACGGCGAGCGGTACGAGCTTGACCGCGCAAAGGTCCGCGTAGACCTCGATGACCTCGACCGCCTGCTCACCGCGAACAGCGATGACACGATCCACGATCCGGCCGCCCTTGAAAGCGCGCTGGCGCTGTGGCGAGGAGAACCACTGGAGGGCAGCGACTACCTATGGGCCGAGGGAGAGGTTCGAGTGCTCCACGCAACACTTGTCGATCTGCTTGAGCGGGTGGGACGATCACGGCTCGCACGCGAGGATGCGCGCGGCGCGCTCCAAATGGCTGACCAAGCCATCGCACTCGACGGGCTGCACGAGCCAAGCTGGCGCCTTGCGCTCCAAGCCGAACACGCACTCGGACTGCGCGAGTCGATCACCCGCCGCTATGACGCACTCGCCGACGCGCTCGATGAACAGCTCGGGCTCCAGCCCACGCGCGAGACACGGGTCATGTACCGGCAGCTACTCGGACAGAGCTAGGCGGAGCCTGCCGTCCGTGACTGGCGCCGAGGCTGATCGGTCGGCTGTCGATCGCGTGTCTCCAGGTCATCGGCTCGGCGCGCAAGCTCGTGAAGGGCAAGCCCGAGGCCGCGAGCGATCCGGTCAGCGACATCCCACGTGGGATTAGCGACGCCGCGCTCGATCCCGCGGATGGACGTGGCATCGAGATCGGCGAGGTCGGCTAGGGACTCCTGCGTCATCCTGATTTCCTCGCGGCGCAGACGTACTGCTCGTCCGAGCGCGACCTGTGGGTTCTGGCTGATCCGCACCCCCGAACCCTCTGTGGTGGGGCTCCAACTGACCAGGGAACAAGTTCCCGCTAGAGTTCTGTGCTTGTGTTGCGGTCGATCACCAAGCGAGGCTCCGTTCCGGGTGCACGGCCTGTTCAGCCATCCGGTAGCCTACGGACACCTCTATGCGCGGCAGACACAAAGAGCGCACCATTGCATTGGATGCAGACGCCGGCGCCTACCTCACCCCCCCCCCCCCCCGATATAGGCGCATCGTAAACGGCGGCACATAACCCGACGATTCCGCCTTCGGATACGGCACCGGGGCGGTCATCCCCGACTTGATCTGTCAGGAGCGGCGTCGATGGGCGACTTGGGGCACGATACCGCGAGGTCATATGGACGAGTCCGTGCCGAGACTGCGGCGCGACTGCGAGCGCGCCGCGCAGAGATCGTCCAAACGATCCACGCTCGGATTCAAGAGGCCGTGCCTGATCCGCTCGGCGGTCAGGACGTTGCGTACCAGAACGGCGTGCTTGCCACTGTAGCGGCCGGTCTCGACTACGCTCTTGACGCGATCGAGCATGGCCCGGCGTGGTCTCGGCCGATTCCATCCGAGGCAGCCGCTCAAGCGCGCCGCGCAGCACGTTCCGGCGTGAGCCTCGGTACGGTTCTCCGCCGATATGTAGCTGCGCACGGCTGTCTCGGTGAGTTCGTTGCGCAGGAGACAGAGAGCATCAGCTTGTCGGGCAACGCAACCGGGCTACAGCACCTACGGAGAACACAGGAGGCGCTGCTCGAACGACTGACCGCTGCGATCGAGCAAGAGTACAACGACGAACATGCAGGAATAGAGCGCCCACCCGCCGAGCGTCGAACCGAGATTGTGCGCCGACTGCTTGCCGAGGAGCCTATCGAGCCGGCTGAACTAGCCGAGTTGGACTACGAGTTTCACGAATCCTGGCATCTCGGCATCATAGCCACCGGCACGGGGATTCAGGCCGATCTACGGCGCGTCAAGGCCAATCTCGTGTGCGAGGTCTTGCCGGCGCAATGCGGAAACGACACCACATGGGCCTGGCTCGGGGCATCGCGTAAGCTCAAGCTCTCTGATGTCGAGCGTCTACTGTCGGTCAATCAAGGGACCTCGCTCGCACTGGGAGGGCCATGTCGAGGACTCGATGGCTGGCGCCAAACGCACCGGGAAGCGCAAGGAGCACTCCTACGGGCGCGAGGCAAGCCCGAAAAGCTCGTGCGATATGCCGATGAACCGCTTCTGTCTGCCACTCTTGAGAACGACACCCTGGAAACTTGGCTGAGGGGCTTTTTGGCGCCGATTCGAGATCGTCCAGACGGCGGCGAGAAGCTGCTCCGCACTCTGCGTGCCTACATCGACTCCGAATGTAACTGCTCCTCTGCCGCAGCAGCACTCAATGTCCGGCGGCAAACCGTAGGGAGCCGTCTACGGATTGTGGAGAGCCTGCTTGACCGCCCTATCTGGACGTGCTTGGGGGAGCTTGACGCTGCACTTCGCCTGTTGGACTTCGCCTCCGACGATCGTGGGCAGTAGGAGCTTTAGCACAGTATGCGAAGGTTCAGCAGTCGGAACCGAACAATGTGGTCGGTCATGCCGCCCACACTGTTCGGCTACAAGTCCCGGCCCGGCTGATAGACATAGGCGCTTCGAGCCAACACCATACGAGACATCAGCGAAGGGAGACGGGATGAGGGTCATTCGGTTTATCACGGCCAGTTACGCGGAACAAGTAGCAGCGCATCGACGCATCCACATAACAGCTTGCCTGACAGCCTTCGCTGTCATGCTCGTGAGCGGTGTAGCTGTGCAGAGCGCCGTCGCGCTCGGGCCGGGGGTGTCCGATACTCCCTCCACAACGGAGCCTTACTACGCCTGTCCGCATGGATTGTGCGATGCGGTTATTGATCCTCCAGCTACCAAAACGAAGGCTGGCTACGAACTGCCCGATGGGGGTCCGCTCCTCGAAGGTAGCGGCGAAGGAGGCGGATACGATCCTAAAGACCTTCAATCTGCCTACGACATCCCTACGTCCGGGGGCGAAGGGCAGACGGTAGCCGTTGTCGATGCGTATGGTGACACGACGGCTGAATCAGACCTCGCAAAATATCGTGAAAAATATGGACTTCCGGCCTGCACCAAAGAAACTGGTTGTTTCAAAAAGGTGAATCAACAGGGAGAAGAAGCGAATTACCCCGAAGCCGGTGGCGCGGGCTGGGAGCTTGAGACCTCGCTTGACGTAGACATGGTTTCGGCTGCATGTCCCCACTGTCATATTCTCTTGATCGAGGCGACGACCGAAGGAATGGCGAACCTCGGCGCATCGGTGAACAAGGCCGTCGAACTTGGCGCCACCGAGGTAAGCAATAGCTATGGCGCTCCCGAGGATTATGAACCGTGGTGTGGGTCCACTGGCTGTTCCCAGTACGACTCTGACTACAACCATCCTGGTGTCTTTATAGCGGCATCGGCCGGAGACTATGGATATGACAATGAGTTCTTCGGTGGCGTTTCACGACCGTCCTTCCCTGCTACCTCACAATACGTGACCGCTGTTGGAGGGACCAGTCTTCATAAAGCCTCGAACTCACGCGGCTGGTCAGACAAAGTTTGGTACGAATCTGGAAGGAGTCTTGGCACGGGGGGCGGATGCAGCGGATTTGAGCCCAAGCCAGCGTGGCAAACAGATACAGGCTGCACAAAAAGGACAGACAACGACGTAGCAGCCGTAGGGGCCTGCGAAACTCCCGTGTCAATCTATAGTTCTACTTACGGTGGTTGGGAAAACGTGTGTGGGACAAGTGCAAGCTCACCACTCGTAACAGCAATCGTCGCTCATACATCAAGCTCAACCAGATCGTTGGCCGCAAAGGCATTCTATGAAGACTCGGGCGCGCTGTTCGATGTTACCGAAGGTAGTAGTGGCAGTTGCGGCAATTATTTGTGTGCAGCCGGGGTAGGCTACGATGGTCCTTCCGGCTGGGGCACACCCGACGATCTTCCAGAACCACCGTCTCGGCCGTCCGTCATCACGGGGTCTGCCTCCGCCACCAAGACAAGCGCCACGTTCAATGGGACAGTTAATCCCGAGTCCCTCGAAACCCATTATCATTATGAATATGGCACGAGCACATCCTACGGTTCTAGTATCCCCACGCCGGAAGCTAACGTTGGATCGGGCACAAGCAAGTTGGAAGTTAGCCAGACCGCGACGGGCTTGTCCCCCGAAACCACATACCACTACCGGCTAGTCGCCAGTAATAGCGACGGCACGACCTATGGCGTGGACAAAACTATCACGACTGGGGCGTGGCTGGTTGAGTCTGTGCCTGGCCAGGTTGGTTTGGCTAAGAGCCTTACGAGCCATGTGTCGTGCAGTAGTTCGACGAGTTGTGTGGCGGTGGGTTATTACGTTAATAGTGCGAATGAATATCGAGCGCAGGCTGAGACCTGGAACGGTACTGAATGGGCCATCCACAATCCGAGCGTTCCGACCGGGGCGACTCTGACCACTGTGCAGAACGTGTCGTGCACGTCCTCGACGTTCTGTGTTGGTGTCGGGCACTACGTTAACAGCTCGGGCACTACGGTGACTCTCGCGGAGCGGTGGAACGGGACCGAATGGTCTATCCAGTCAACGCCGAACCCGAGCGGAGCTAGCATCAGTTACTTGTGGGGCGTCTCGTGCTCATCGTCAACTGCCTGCACGGCGGTAGGTGAATACACCAACAGCTCGGGCGCGAAAGTCCCACTTGCTGAGCGGTGGAACGGGACTGAATGGACGATCCAGTCCATGCCGAATCCGAGCGGCGCATTGCAGACCTCGCTCCAGAATGTCTCGTGTCCGACAGCCTCAATGTGCATGGCGGTTGGCTATTACAGCACTAGCAGTGGCTGGCATCAGCTAGGCGAGCGCTGGAACGGGACCGGATGGTCGATCGAAAGCACGGTCACGCCAGGCAGCTCATCGTATGCGTTCTTCCAAGGGATATCGTGTACGTCGGCGACCGAATGCACAGCGGTCGGCTACTACTATTCCGAAAGCGCTGGAGTCTACGCGACCTTCCCAGAGAAATGGAACGGAACCGAATGGTCGGTCGAGGGAATGACTAACCCGAGCGGCGCGAAAGGAAGCTATCTACGACAGGTGTCATGCACGTCGTCAACAGCGTGCACCGCAGTCGGCGAATACGTCAACAGCTCAGGCACTACCGTGACGCTCGCTCAACGCTGGAACGGAACCGAATGGAAACTACAGACCCCGCCGAACCCGAGCGGCGCCCAAGAAAGCGTCCTCAACGGAGTCTCATGCACATCCTCAACGGAATGCAAGGCCGCCGGCTGGTACACCAACGAAAAGGGAATCATAACGAACCTCGCTGAGGGCTAAGCGGATCATCTTGTGAGGGCTCACGTAACCACTTGACGTGAGCCCTCACGGTCCCCGCCCATAGTCGTAGCGTGTGGTCTGCGGATTGTCGCTCAGGGTGTCGGAGAAGGCCGCGCGAGCAGAACGGCACGATCCCCGAGTACATATTGGCGATTATGTCCTGGGGAGGCTTTAGCTACTTCAAGCCCTCCAAAACCAGCAGCATCGGCAGCCTGTAGCAGGGCTGCGCGATTGGGCGTGAACGAAACGACCCCACCTGCCGAGGCAAGCATGTTGCTTTCCCAATCAGTCTCGAGGCGTGCAGCCCAGCTAGCGGGGCTCTCTTCATAAATATCGCTTCTGCCATTGCCGAGCATGATCGGCTCATTCTGTTGGGTGAGTTGGGCCTCGATGACACAGATGCCTTTGGTAAGCGCTCTGGCGACACGCAACGCACCAACCGGATTCTCCAGGTGATAGATAAGGCCGAGGCAGAGAACTACGTCGAATGTACCTAGCTCCGATGTGTCGAGGTCAAAAACATCGGCACATCGCAGCTCAAGGTGGTCAGGGGAGATTCCGAAGTGAGCACGAACCAATTCGGCTCGATGGATCACCTGGGGACGAATGTCCACAGCGAGAACAGAAGACGCTCCCCAATCGAGGACACGATGCGAGAACCATCCCTCGTTGCAAGCGAGGTCTATGACCCTTGCATGGGGTCCGGCCTCCGCAAGCACTTGGCGGACCGGCCCTTCCATCAGCTCTAGTCGTGTGCGATGCACGTCGGGAAGCTCAGGGCCGAGCACTGGAGTCGTTATTTCATCGCCGAGCTGCCACGGATACATCCATGCTGGCGGCTTGTCGATTTCGGCCCTAAGCGCTGGGTCCATCTCGGTCCCCTTTGGGTGTGCGGTTGTCCGTGATCTCAGTCGGTTCAAGAAGTTCATGGCGCTAAGCTGGACATTCTATAGATCGGCGCGGCGCGCGTGCGCCTTCCTCTCCCTCCCAGCCCTCGGCGGCCTTTGGACTTGGGATCGTATCTCTTGTGCGCTCGTTTCTCACACGCCACCCGCTTGCGTTTGGATTTGTCCTTTTTGCACTGCTTCAATGCTTTGGCGAGCTTTTGGTCACGGGTGATCGGCTTGGGCGAGAGTTTTTCGGCTGGCAGTTTCGGGAGAACCTTGAGATTGTTCGCCGGTCCCTCTGTGATTTCGCTCCCGCTCTCGCTGCTTGTAGTTGATTGCGGTCCCGGTGTTGTAAACATTTGGTCAGGGCCGTAGGTCGGGGGACCTTTCCACTCGATAGTGTCTTCGCTCAGCACGGATTCCGCAGCGATCGCTCGATAGTGATAGGTGGTGCCCGGTTGCAATGTCATCCCCGCACCAACAAGATCAACTGCCACAGACTGATCTTCCGATCCGCTTTCGATCAAGCCGATCGGCAGCGTACTCGTTGTGGGCGCACTGCCGATACATGCACCGAATGGCTTCCAATCTTGTTCGAGAGGACAAACGATTTCAGGCGGATATTCGCTCGGATTAACCGCCACCTGGAACTGATACCTCACCGCCTGACCTTCGGGATTGATCTTGGCTTCGAGTGTGGCGTCATGTTCGGTGATATCCGTTACAGACTCGTCCTCTATCACAGGTGGGGCCGTGGAGCCATAGCTGAACCTATCACCCAAAGTTACGGGGCTGCTGCCCAGCGGGTGCGCATCTTTTATGGTCACGTCCACCGTACCCGTACCTGGTGGAGCGATCGCGGTGATTTCCGATTCCGACACGATGTTGACGCTCTTGGCTGGCGTCGAGCCGAAGTCCACCCACTGCACTACCGGCCTAGCCAGCGTACACAACGGTCCCTTGCCCCAGATTGCACCCTCAAAAGCAGCGCCCCTGATAGCTACTTCGGTCCCACCGGCCGCTGGGCCAGAGTGTGGTTCAACACTGGTGACGGTCGGTTCGTAGATGAATCCCACCTGTTCTTCACCGCATTCGTATTCGTTGGTGCCGCCCGGTGTCGTGACGAACACCGGCATCGCGTCATCTTCCCCCCCGGTGAATGGCGGGGATATCGCGGTGATCTTGGTTTCGGATTCCACCTTGAAGCTCGTGGCCTCAGTCGAGCCGAACGTAACCGCCGTTGCGCCGGTCAAGCTGGTGCCGGTGATGGTCACCTTGGTCCCGCCTGACGGTGGGCCGTGATCGGGTGTGACGCTAGTGGTAGTCGGGATATTGGACGCGGCCAACGTCGGCCCCGCAAGAACCAGCGCACTGCCCGCAACGAGTAGACCGATAAGCCCGCGCAGAGGGATAGTCCTGCGGATTACTATGCTCATCATCGCGTCGTCTCTCCTTGATCGCCACCGAACGGTATCGCACGCAAAGCTGGAACACGCGACCGCCGTTCTCGCCCGGCCGCCTTGGTTTTTTTGGCTAGCTTGGCGATCAGAGCAGAACCCGCGCCCGATCTCAAGGCCCAAGCTGCGCCGTCGGGATCTCGCCGAAGGTTGGTCCCTGCCGTGCGTCGGACGCCCCGGTCGAAGTCGCGCCGTTGTCGGGGTCAGAACCCGAAGGTCGCCGGGCAGCGCACGGGGGGGCGAGTCGCGGTGCCTGTGCAGCGGCGTGTGGGCGCTGGCGCTTGTGGTTGGCGTCGTCGGTGGCATCTATGGCATCGGTGGCGGCTCGCTGCTCGCACCCATCCTGATCGCGCTCGGGTTCAGCGTGCACGAGGTTGCGCCAGCCACGCCTCGCCGCGACGTTCCTAACGTCTATCGTCGGGCACCGCTGCCTACCAAGTCCTACAGCTCAGCCACGGTGGAGCGATATCGCGCCCGAATGGACTCCCGGTGCGTTCTGAGCACGGGCGGCTTCCCAGGGAGCTACTGAGGCGCACGCTGCAACCGAACGGCCAGCGCCCAGGCCGATCCCGCACCGCGCAGCGGCATGAACGCGCGGTCCGCGTCCGCTAGTACCCCAAGCCCTCGAAAACGACGTTTGTAGATCGTGGAGGATTACGCGCAGCGCCGGGCACCCATCGCCCCGATTCCCGGAGCAACATACGTGCGTGCGGGATGGCATACACGGGGTCTCGACGGGCGAGAGGCCTGGTATGGACGCCGTATGAGGACCGCAGATGGGACCGCAGGCGCCCCGAAAACCGCTTAGGAAAGCCAACTCTAACCGTTCGCCCCGATTGGTTAGTGGTTGGCGAAAGCCAGCGAACATAGGCAAAAAACCCCGGAAACACAGGGGGTGGCGCGGGTCGCTTCGCCCCGTTTCGCGGCGTTTCGGCGGTCGCGTCTTTGCAGGACGTTTGCAGCACGGGCAGAGTCTGCCCGGCCCTGAGGAGTCGGTTGCATGGCTGCTCAGCGAGTTTCTGAGCCGCCCCCACACGAGGGACGTAGGCCGTGGCACGCATGGCTACATCTCGAACATGGCACATCCGACCCTCTACAGAATCTCTGGCCTGTGGTCCGTCGATGAGCGTGAAGGGGAGCGCGTCCCGGTGCTTGACGTGCGCATCGAGGATCACGACAAGCAGGCCCAGCTCATCGTCAGTCCGTACTACGAGGTTCTTGCGCGTGTAATCGTCTATCACGGCTGGCCGGGTGCGCCGCATCGAGACCTCACACATGCGATAGACCGCCTGCTGCCCGGCCTATTTCCAGCGGAGGAGGGGTAGCGGCGCGCTACCGCTTGGCGGGGCTTCGCGTCGTGAGCGTATGTATCGCACGGAACTAGCCCACGACGCGCAGGTGGCGAGGCTCGGCGGCGGCGTGTCGTTCCTGGTAGGCGGCCATTGCTTGCTGCGCGCGTGCGAGCGCGCGACGCTGGCCTAGCTTGGTGTAGACGGTGGCGATGAGATAGCCGCCGTCGTCGTGCCCGACCATTTCTGCGACCGTTGCAGGGTCGAGCCCGAGCCCGCCGTCTGACACGGGATCAACCATCCATTGAATCGCGCGGTGCTTCAGCTCGTAGAAGTCTTGATCGGGCATCCCTGCGGCGGCACGTATCGAGTGCCAGTGCGTGTGCCAAGTGCTCCGCAGCATGTACCCGCCGCGCGGTGCCGGGTAGACGATCTCGCCCATCTTGGCGTTGATGATCTTGCCCATGCGGGGCATCCCTTCTAGGTGCTCGCGCATGGCGGGACTCATCACAACCCAGCGCCCGTCATCGTCCTTGGGCCATGTGATCTTGCCCGTGTCGAGGTCAATTTGACGCCGTACATGGATCAAGTTCTCGGCGAAATGAAGGTCGGGGCGATGCAGCGCGAATACCTCGCCGGGACGTATCGCCTCCTCGCCGACCGCGAGGACCGTTCCCTCAAGGACGAGCCTGTAATCGTCGGCGCGGCTCTCCCGCGCACACTGGCGCAGCCGTGCATATTGCTCGTCGGTAATAATCTCGAAGTCGGGCCGGTCCACCCGTCGCTTGCGCTTGCTCGCTCCAAGGCGTGTGAAATGGTTACGCTCGATCAAGTCGCGGTCGAGCGCGTGATTGAAGAACTGGCGCACCGCCTGTTGAATGTTGGCGCCCTTTGGGCGAGTCCACGTCACCGCCTCGTCACGAGTGAAACTGTCAAGCGGTCGGTCGTGAAACTCACGGATGAACAGTCGCAATCCGTCGCGTAGCCGTCTGACGGATGAGTCTCGGCGGCCCGTCTCCTTGTGGCAGCGCTCCCCGTCCGGCCACGTCATCGTGATTCTGCCGTTCTCGTGGATTTCCACGCCCGCGAACTCAAGCACCGTTGGAATCTCGCGGCGACTCGGATTGTCAACTTGCTCGCGCAGTTCCTCGCGTGCCTTCTCCCTAGCTGCGCTGTACTCCTCCATGCTCGACGCGCTCACCCATTTCCGGTGTCCCTTGTAAGAGACGACGCCTGCCCATTTGGGGTTATGACGTGTGCCTCGATTGTATGGCATCAGTCGGTCTCCGATGCGTTGTAGCGTTCACGCAGCCATGCCTCGACCTCTGACACGCGATAGCGGTTAAGGCCGCACATGCGCAGATAAGGAAGTCCCTCGTGCTGTTGAAGCTCGATCCAGCGAGGAGTGACTAGCAGGTGGCCGGCTAGCTGCTGCTTTGTGACCCACGGCTCGTTTGTGGGCTCGATGAGTGCGGGCATCCGGCCGGTCATGCGCCCGTGCCGTAGGCGCCGCCGCTCGCATGGTTGTGGACCTGAGCTGGGTGCCGGACGGCGACGGGTCGCGGTGGTGGCTGCTGCTCGACGTGTTCGGCGTTCGCGGCACATCGCTGTCGATCAGACCAGATCGGTGCCGTGTTCTCAAGGTCCTGACAGAAGCGACCAGCCGCGCGTCGAAAACGGCAGACCTGCTCGGCAAAATCGGCTTTGCTATGCGCAATCGCTGCGGTCGTGCTCGCCATCACGCAGCCTTCCGTACCGGACGCTCCTGCGCCCGAGCAGCCGCCTGCTGCGGCTTGCGGAACACGAGCACGTCCTCGTGTGCGACTACTTGCGTGCGGTCGCCTTTCTCGCGGCGGCGGCGGGCGTGGAGTGTCTGCCAGAACGAGGGGCGCATGACCAGTTCGCTGTCGCGGACGGTCGCCAGCAGGCTTATGACGCGCTGCCAGTAGATCAGGCCGGCGTCCTCGCAGAGCGCGATCGTTTCGCCCGAGAGGTTGCGCAGCGCGCCGCCTCCGCCAGAGCGCATGTCCTTGGTAACGCACACGAGAAATCCACCGGGCTTGAGTACCGCTGCGCACGCGCGGTAGATGTCGTCCATAGCCACGAGGTATGCGCTGCCGCGTGCGTGACCGAGATTGCGCCGGTCGCGGCTGTAGTTGGTGGTGTCGTCGCGGCGC
The DNA here is from genome assembly GCA_963776985.1 of uncultured Solirubrobacterales bacterium. Lineage (GTDB taxonomy): Bacteria > Actinomycetota > Thermoleophilia > Solirubrobacterales > Solirubrobacteraceae > Palsa-744. Next base: position 586,254 of record CAVZOV010000004.1, on the reverse strand, counting down.
AGCGGCTCGGGTCCACTGACGGCGTTGAGGTCGGCGACCTCGCACGCATACGGGGGCGACGTGAGGATCAAGTCAGCGACGCCGTATGCCATGCGGTGAACCTTGCCGCCGTCATCGGGGCTCACGAGGCGCCGCGCTTGGGTGGTGAGCACGCGCGCCAGTTGCCGTGCGTCACCTTCGGCCACTTGCGCGAGTGCGCGAGTGCGCGGGTTTTCGTGTGCGTGCTCGATGTTGGCGGTAGCGAGCTTGGCCCAGCGAGGCTCCAGCTCTACCCCGATGGCGCGTCGCCCGAGGTCGATTGCCTCGACCAGCGTCGTGCCGATCCCGCACATGGGATCAACCACGAGCCCGCCAGGGTCGCTGTACGTTTCAACAGCCCGGCGCGCGAGCGCGGGGAGCATCTTGCCGGGATGCCGGTTGGACTCCGCGAGGTAGCGACCGTATCGCTGCCACTGGCTTGTGCGTTGTGCGCTCGGCCACACGGCGAGCGGAAGGTCAGCAGTCTTTCGGTTTTCAGTCATTCATTAGGGCGTCGGTGAGAGACCCTGTGCGAATGAGAGAAGGTCGTCTAGCGCCTCTAGTGGTACACGGCCCTTAGTGCTCTGGCTCAGAAGTTCGGCGACGTATTCGGCAGACAGACACGCTCGCCTCTTGGCGGGGCACCGAGGGTCGGCACTCGACCAGAGGCGGCCACGATGGCGACAGCTGACCTTGGCCTCCAGCCGCTATGACTTAGCCTCGGGCGCGATGTCGGTTCGGAGGACGCCCATGATGTCCTCTGTGGCTCCAGAGCCACGCAAATCTGACAAGGTAGCGACGGCTCGTCCGGTTGACGTACAAACCAGAAAAACCTCCTGCTCGGCCGCTACTCCGTGATGAACGCGGCGGGTCGCCGCCACGTTCTGCTTGGATCCTAGGAAGTCACGATGCTCACTCGTAGAACCGCCGGGACCAATTCCTATTGCCCTCTGGATGTCGACTACTAGATCGTAACCAAATAGCGATCGGAAAATCCGTGCCGTCAGATTGACATCCACCGATTGGGTCTTTTCAACCACTTTTCCTCGCACGATAATCGGATCACCAAGCGCTCCCAGAAGATCGCCGAGTGTCCCAAAGATGAACCAGACGATCAGGAAAAAGGGGACGAAACTACCAAGGATTCTCAGTGGCCACACATAGAAACCATCATTATGTCCGAACGTCTCCGGACTCCAAGCAGCGTAGGTGACAGCGCCAAGTAGGACAATACCGACTGGCAGAAAGACCAATACGGACAATGCTCGGCGGAGGCCTCTTCGGCGGGCCAGACGTCTGAGATTGGCCCACTCCGTTGCCGACGACATGGTGGTCACCCTTGGCGCGGTCGCTTTGCCTTGTGCCAGCCGCCGAGGGGAACGTGCGGCCAAGGGAAGCCGTCCGATGATTGAGGCCGCGCAAGCTGACTATCGGCATTTTGAGTGGAGGCCAGTCGCTAGCTTCGACGAAGTCCTAAATGAGCCGCCGACTGACCCGTATCTATTTGTGCGGAATGGGGACGGCGAGATGGCGCTTGCGACCCATCCCGACATTCCGAGCCAGGCTCTCAGGCGTACCATTGCTGCCGGTCTCGGAAGGGAAGAAGAATGGGATTGGAAGAGGCATCCAAGACCGGCGACGGTCCAGAAGACGGTCCGTCGCCTGGTCGGGACAGCAGCGTAGACCAGGCGACGTCGTCAACCCCGCCTCGAGGCGAGTTTGCCCCGGCTGACCCCTGGGATGGGCGCAAACCGTACGAATGGCGAAGCCGGTGGGAGCGGGATGCCAACCGGTCGATTCTCGTTGATGCGCTCTACCTCACTGCTGTGCTTCTGCTGTGTCCTGTCGTGCTCTTTGTGCTCGACACCGAAAAGCTGAAGTCCCTGTTGAGTCTGACTCCACACGCCTCGCGAGAACTGGCGCTGTATGGAAGCGCATGGATCGCTGGGATGCTAGGCGGAGATGTCTTCGCACTTAAGTGGTTCTATCACTCGGTCGCACGCGGCAAGTGGCACATCGACAGACGTGCATGGCGAATATTTACACCTGTTGTGTCGGGCGCATTGGCGTTTGGCACTGGTGCGCTTTTTATCTCGGGAGTCTTGCCGATCTTCAACCCCACGATCACTCGGAGTATCGGCGGCGTGACCGGGCTTAGCTTTGTCGTCGGGTATTTCTCGGACAACGCCGTCGCGGCCCTTGCGGCTACCGCCGATCGTGTGCTTGGCCCGAAGGCAGCATTGTCGCGAGAGCCTGAGAAAGCACCCGATGGCAATACGGGGCGCTAAGACAGACGGGCTCGTCCACCTGCCCAAGAATTGGACGCCACGTTATGTAGCACTCAGCCGCGGTCTAGCTGTTGTGCCCAGGGACGTTGCGAACGGTGTGAGGTAGGTCCGGGCCTGCCGAGAGGCTGTGGGTGTCAAAGCTCACTGACCTCAGGGAGGCCCGGAATGCAACACGCTAACGCTCCACTCACTCAGATCGGCAGGCTCCGCTTGGTGCTGCTGGTCGAGGAGGACGGGTTCACGTTGCAGGCGGCGGCGGATGCTTGCAATGTGGCGAAGTCGACGTGCTGGGAGTGGGTGCGCCGCTGGCGCGAAGCGGAGGAGACCGATCGCGTCACGCTCGCCTGCTTGGAAGACCGCAGCTCGCGGCCGCACCGAAGCCCGAACCAGGTGCCGGCTGGGGAGGCCGCACGGATCTGTGAGCGGCGCCAACGCACCGGCTGGAGCCCGCGGCGGCTCGCAGACGAGACGGACATCGCAAGACCCCATTCGACGATCCATCAGGTGCTGCGCCGTAGCGGCTGCTCACGCCATCCACGGCCCGATGCTCCCGCGGTGGTCCGCTACGAGTGGCCGTGTCCCGGCAACCTGTTGCACATGGACGTCAAGAAGCTCGGGAAGTTCACCGAGCCCGGGCACGCCGTGACCGGCGATCGCACCAAACGCTCAAGGAGGGTCGGCTGGGAGTACGTGCATTCGATCGTCGATGACTGCTCAAGGATGGCCTACTCGGAGATCCACAAGGACGAGACCGCTGCCACGGTCACCGCGTTCACGCGTCGCGCGCTTGACTGGTTTTTGGAACAGGGGATCGTCTGCGAGCGGATCATGACCGACAACGCGTTCACCTACACCAAGAGCAGGAGCTTCAAGCAGTTGCTCTGGCAACGAGCGATCCTCCATATCCGCACGCGGCCTTACACGCCCAGGACCAACGGCAAGGTCGAGCGCTTCCACCAAACACTCATTCGGGAGTGGGCTTACGCACTCCAATACGCCTCATCCGACGCGCGCCAAGAGGCCCTGCCACACTGGATCAACCACTACAACGAGCGCCGCACCCACTCAGCGCTCGGCAACCGGCCACCCCGCGCCCGCGTTCGGGACGTCACCGGGCACAACAGCTAGCCCAGGCGATTGCTGGCCGATCCTCAAGACGCACCGCTGCCCAGGTTGCTCGGCGTCTTGAGGCGGCGAAAGTCGGGAGGCAGCTGGATCTACTCTTCAAAGCGGCAACCGACGGACTCCTCGTCCGCAGTAGCGCTGTAAACGAGGATATGGCAACTCGTGGCCTCTATCGTTCCCAGATTGTCACTTTCCCGTCCTACCGGACTGTTTCGGAGGCGATGCTCAACATCTGGGCCCATGCCGAAAGGCTCGATCCGGAGGCCGGTCCAATACCCGTACTGATACAAGCGCGCGTATTGCCGCAACTTTGCGGCCACCTTTCGAACGAGGCGCGCCTAAGACGGGATCGGCGAGACTGGTTGGCCGAGATGCACAGCCCCCTCGGGGGAACTGTCACATCGGGACTCCGAGCCCTACGGCAGGATCGTATCCCGCTGGGCGAAGTCGGTCTCACCTGCGGATCCGCGCCAGCGCTGCGGAGAGTGCTCCGGCGTATCGCTGGGACCCTGACTGGCCCCGGTCAAAGGGTCCATGTCGAGTGGCTGTGGGACGGAGATCGGGTTTGGGTCGTTCAGTACGACAGAATCCCGGAGCTGAGCTCGAAGCGGCCGGTCGCAAACGGCATCGCGTCGCGCCTGCCAGATACCCACATATTCAAGCCACTTAGCGCACTCGACGCTGATCTCCCAAAGGCTCGCTGCGTCGCTGAATACATGCGGTACGAGCTACCCCACGCGAACTTGCTCGTTCTTCGCGACCGTGACACGATCGGCGGCCTTGCGATTGGGGAGCCGAGCGCGGCGCTACTCGCTGATCTGGAGTCGTTGGCCGGATCGGGCGCTGTAATCCGAACTGATACGCGGAGAGAGACGGATTTCGAAGTATTGCTCGACCGGACGGATACCGAGTTTTCCGCAGATCATCTCGCTCAATTCTTGACCGATACAACGAAAGGCTTGCGAGACAATGGAGTGCCCGCATCCGACATCGCCTTCATCGCGCATACGTTTATTCCGGCTGACGCCGCTGCGTGGAGTCTTGCCGCGCCGGGGTCGCCGGAGGTCCGCATCGACGCGAGCTACGGGCTTCCAGACGGCCTTCTCTATTACACGCACGATTCATACATAGTCAATCTGCGCCGGCGATCGGTGCAGACGCATGTGCGTCAAAAGGACCGGGTCTTGCTATGCGACGAGGATGGCAAGTGGCGGACGACGCCGCTCGGAGCCCCGTGGGACTGGCGTTCTTGCCTTGATGACGACGAGGCTATGGAAATAGCGCGACTCAGTAAGCATCTCGCTGACCAGCTCGGTAGGCCGGTCGAGACTATGTTCTTCGTGAGGGCACATACTGCACATGGCACAGTTGCGGCGCTGCCCTGGGTACATCGCTTTGATGACGTTGGGCAGGCGGCGATCCCGGCTACGGATTCGCATTTCGCCGCCAGTCCGGCAATTGAGGTTCGTAATTCAGACGACCTCTCCCGACTCCGCGACGCCCTGGTAGACCTACAAAGTGGCGAACGGCTGCTAATCCATTTGAGGCCCGAAGGTGAGCTACTTCACGAGGCGGACTTTCTTAAGCAGGTGATCGCTGAGATGCGGCCAGAGCGGTGCGTCGTTGAGATGGCCGGCAGTGCTCTGTCTCACGTTTATTACGAACTTCGCAGAGCCGGCGTTCAGGTTCAAGCAACTGACCCGATCGAGCCGGCTGCTGCGGAGCCCGAGTCGTTCGACAAGCTCGTAAGAGACCTTATCCCGGAACGCATTGCATCTAAGGGTGAGAGAGTCCTGGCATACGCGGCGGATGGGGACCGGCTCTCGCACCTGCTCAGACGGAAGCTGGTTGAGGAGGCATACGAGACGGCAGCCGCAACATCGACCGACACTCGCGTAGAGGAGCTTGGAGACGTTCTAGATGTAGTCGACGCTTTGTGCGCCCTCTCCGGGACCACTCTGGAGGACGTCAAGAAGTGGGCGGAGGCGAAGCGCCGCGAACGAGGCGGGTTCAGCCAGGGCGTCGTGTTGATCGAGACGCGAGACCGCACCTTGGATGAAGCACTGTCTGCGGAAGGTCCAGCCTTCTCGCTGAGTCCGGAACTCGGGGCCGAGGTGCAGGCGCGACGCGGAAGCTCTCGCGGCGGAGCGCCCCTACGACTAGGCGACGAGATTGAGGTGCCTTACGAGGTGCCCGATCACGCGTCGCGAGCGACCCGAATCATCGTTGACGGAGTGGAGATAAGAGTCGTGTTCGGGGGGCGTGGGGTTATGATCGAGAGGGCGCACGCTGAGACGGAGAACCCGGCGCAGATGCGCCTCGATATCCATGAGTAGGCCGGCCACATACTTAGGAAAGGCGCTTAGCTCAGGCGGCTGGTGAGCTGTCTTGGCGTGAGGATTTCGATGGTGAGTTGGTCGGGGTTGATCTCGATCAGGTCGAGGTCTCCAGTGACGACCGCCTCGGCTCCGCTGGCTGTGGCGAGCGCCACGAGGTAGTCATCACGAGGATCACGGCACACGGCCGGCCTGTCAGTCGGGTCGGCCAGCAGGATCGTCTGCGCAGCCAGGTCCGCAAGGAACCTGGTCGCCTCTTCGGCCGAGAGATACCTCTGTAGCCGTGGTCGCGCAAGCACCGTTGCTATCTCCTGCAACAGCAGCGGTGAGGTAACCAGCTCAATGCGGCCATCGAGTGCCGCGTCAAGCGTCAGAACTGAGGGTGCTTGGGGAGAGCGGGCGAGAGCTGCGGAAACGAGGACGTTCGCGTCCGCGACGATGCGCAGCATCAAGCGGCGTCGCGCTCAGCGCGAGCAGCGTGCAACTCCTGGCGCACGAGCGCCATTGCCGTATCTTCGTCGAGATCGCTGCGTGTACGGATTTGAGCGACCAGCGAGCGCAGGTCATACGCGCGGAGCGCTCGATCTACGATTTCGCCCTCGCTGACATGTGCCTCGGCGGCGTGCGAGCGCAAAATCGACGCTACCTCTGCATCGAGATCCACGTTGATTTGTTGACGAGCAGCGGCCATAGCAGAAGAATACCGCGGATAGGCGGCAGTTTCGATGGGTTTCGCGCTCGCTGCCCCGCTCGATTGCTGATGCTCGGAGGCTCTTTGCCCAGCCTCGCCGGTCCAGGCCCTCCCAATACGCATGTTCGAGATGGCATACACCGGGTCTTGACGGGCTCGAAGTCCGATATGGAAGCGGTATAGGGATCGCAGATGTGACGGCAGGAGGTAGAAATCCCCCATGTTTACTGGTTCTCTAACCGTTGCCCGATAATTGGTCTCCCTCCTTGCAAAGGTCGATTTGAGAGGGCTTGGTGTACAGGTCGGCTCAATTTTCTTCGTGGGCCGGTGAGCCGTAGGGCTCGCGACTGAATCCGCCGACCCACCGACGGACTAGCTCGCGTCGCGGCGATATGCCCCGCGAGCGCGAGCCTCGGCCCCACTGAGACGCCGTAGCAGTTTGCGGATCTGCACCTCTGTGGGATGACCGTCTTGCCATGCGCCACGGTCTATCCCGAACCGCGACAGGAGTGCCCAGGACTCCTCACTGAGAAGCAGGCGCTTCGCGTCTGCATCGACGTACTGGAGCCATGCGAGGTCCCTGTCGTCGGCGTCCATTTCGTCCACGAACCGGGCGGATGTGCTGAGCGCCACCATGGTTCGGTTGGAGCGGTGCGCGGCGATCTTGTCGTCTGCGAACTCGACGGCCTTGGCGCGGCGCCATCTGGCGGTCTCACGCATGGCTGAGGTGAGCAGTTCCTGATGGCTCACACGGGCAAGTCTAGCTTCTGGGGCGCCCCTCGCGTGATGTAAATGATTCTGTCCGGTGGTGTTTGACAAGGTTCCGCGTAGAATTGGCAGTGTGCGCTTCGGAATCGTCTCGCACACACTCGGAGGGGGTGCCATGCTGACGAGTTGCCCCCGGCTCAACAGAGGCCGACTGCCGATGCTGGGACACCATCAGGTCCACGTTGACTTGTTGTCGGAAGCCATAGCGGAAGGCTGACGCGGACAGGCGGCGCCTCAATGCGCTCGGGTGGAATGCTCCACGCTGATCCCGGCTCTCGCCATACGCATGTTCAAGATGGCATACGCCGGGTCTCGACGAGCGAGAAGCCCGGCACAGGGGCGGTCTGGGGGACCGCAAATCGACCGCAGGAGACCCAATCCCCAGTATTCAAGCCAACTCTAACCGTTCGCCCCGATTGAATTGCTGTTGGACTCAGGGGGATGCTGGAGGACTCCTGGGAGGGTGAGGTTTCGCCTTGGAGCTGAGGTTCCAGCCTTTCAGTGCCGGTGAGGACGGGTTGCGCGATGGGTTCGATCTTGGAGCCACCGCACACGGACCGCACACGCGAGTCCGCGTGACCGCACACGTCAGGTCGGTCCGGTTTGCTTCATCGTCATGCTTGCGCCCACGCAATGAGCTGGTGGAACCAGCTGGGCGAGACGAGCAGCTTGTATTCCGGAGCGCCGCCGGCTCTGACGCTCAGTTCGCCGGATGTGTCGTCATCGGTCAAACCGACATCTATCGGCAAGCCAGTGCCATGGACGATCTCGCAGCGAAACCACTTGTAGAAGACTTGCTCAATTGGCCAGAGCCTGCCGCGATACTCGACCGAGAGACGAGTTGGGAGCTTGGATTCGATGTATCGACGAAAGCTTTCCGCCTCGCCCATAGGTCTCGGGAAGTCCTCCCAGGCTCGCACGACCACTGCCACGATGGCGAGCAGAAAGGCTCCCTCACGGCGTCCGGCTTGCCAGAGTGTGAGCGCATCATCAACTCGATCCCGGGCGGAGTCCATCAATCGTCGGGCTCTCGGGTGGCATCTTCCCGGCCAAATACGAGCTTTTCTATGTCGGTCCGGTTGGTGACCTGCTTCCCAAGTTCGTGGCGCACAGCTTTGGCACAGTCCCAGCTTGGGTGAGCATCTAGTTGTCCTGCCCGGGTAGGTTGTGAGCGCGGTTGGTTGGTGGGTTGCCTTTGAGTGCTGAGTGGGGCCTGCGCGTGTTGTAGTAGTCGAGCCAGTGTGGCAGGGCTCGGTTGCGGGCGGTGCTGTTCTTGTAGCGCACGCCCTTGGCCCACTCGCGCTCCATTGTCTGGTGGAAACGCTCGACCTTGCCGTTCCACTGCGGCGTGTACGGCGGCGTCACGATGTGCACAATCGCGTGCGCTTCTAGCAGCGACCGGAGGGTTTTGTTTCTCCTGTATGCCCACGCGCCGTCGGTCATCAGCCGTCGGGGAGCGATCCCTTGCGTTTGAAACCATGCGAGTGCGCGTTCGGTGAAACTGGTCACGGTCGGCGCCTTCTCATCAGCTAGCAGCTCGCCGTAGACCAGCCGGGAATGATCGTCGACGATCGCGTGGAAGTAGTCGTGTCCGAGCCGTCTTGCCCAGTCTTTGCTTGATCGGCGGCGATCACCGGTTATCCCGTGACCTGGCCGGCGGAATCTGGGATAGCGCTTGATGTCCATGTGCAGCAGGTCCCCAGGACACGGCCACTCATAGCGGCGAGCCTCCTCGCGCGGTGCTCTCGGCGCTCGTGAGATGCCGTGGCGACGCAAGATCGCGTGAACCGTCGAATGAGCGACGCCGGTCTCCCCGGCGATCAGACGTGGCCCCCAACCCGTGCGTCTGCGCTCCTCGCAAACACGCCGCTCGACGTCCTCCGGGGTGCGGTTCGGTGAACGGTGGGGACGACTGGAGCGATCAAGCGCCCATCGTCCATCGGTGCGCTCCTGAACACCCGCCTCAAGAAACCGGCGCTTCCAATGATGCGCGGTGGCGGGCGCAACAGCCAACCGTGCCGCCGCCGCTCTCTCCGAGCAGCTTTCCTCCAGCATCAAACGCACCAACGCGACCCGACCCGCAGGTCCGAGCTTGCCCCTAACGTGCTGACCCATCCGGGCCCTCCTTTGCTTTGGATCCCTGGCAGGACACAAAGCCTCAGGAGCGGCCCGGACACCAACCGCTCACAACCTCCCTAGGCAGGACACCTAGTCTGTGCGAGATTTTTGGTGTGCAGTGGGCTGGCTGCGCGGCTCGGGAGCGAGAGTCCATGGTCGCTGTTCAGGAATTGGTCCAGCGGTTCTGCGTGGGGTTCCAGCGGCCGGTCGTGGCGCCGGCGAGGATCGGGTCGAGGAAGGTGGCGGCCTCTGCATGCGCTGTCTCGAGGTCGGTTGGTAGTCCGACGTCTTCGGCGGCGCGTGCGTAGGGGCTGGCCCACGAGGTTGGCGGCGGCGGGAGCGCGGTGGGGAGAGGCTGGCGCTCGCGGCGGCTGAATGTCGTGTCGAGGCTCGCGTGTAGGCGGTCGGCGTGTGGGGAGGAGAGGTCGGCGATGAGGAGGATGTCGATGAGATCCTTGATCCGGGTGCTGTGCTGTTCTTGTGGGCCGTAGGTTGCGGTGTATGCGTGGACCTTCTCGGCGATGTGCTGCTCCAGGGCGATCACGGGCATCTCGATTGGTTGGATGTCGGCGAAGTCCAGGAGGCTCGGGATCGGCAGGCGTTCGGAGGGTGCGGTTGGCTGCTCGTTGAGCGCGACGTCTACGGGGAACTGCTCGAAGCGTCGTCCGGCAACTTCGGCGGTCACGCTGTAGCGGACGGCTCGGAATGCTTCTGCTTGGTCGAGTGCGGCGGTGCGCGCAACGTGGACGCTGAAGTGGTCGTGGAGGTCGATCGCCTGCGCGGCGAGGAGTCGTGCGGTTGCGGTTTGCTCGTCGTCGGCTCCCGCGAGGTCGATGTCCTTGGTTGCCCGTGTTCGCACGCCTAGTCGCAGCTCAAGCGCGAATGCTCCCTTGAGCACCCAGCTTCCTGGCTCCGCGATGGCGAGCCTGGCGAGGAAGCGCTCGAAGGCGACGCGCTTGCGTAGTCGCATGACGGGCAGGCCGGTCGTGGTCGCTTCGTTGCGAATGCGCTGGTCAAGCGCGGCTCGGAATGCCTCGGCGGTGTCGTACTTCACGCGGCGGTAGCTTCCTCGGTTGTTTGCTTTACGAGTGCGGCGACGTGTCCGCCGTTTCGCTCGGCGTGCTCGGCGAGCTGGTCCGGCGTGGTGCGGCCTTCCTGGAGGGCCTGGCGGACGGCCATCTGGATCTGCTCTGGCCCGATGCCTGAGCGTGCTGCGTCGATGATCGTTCTCGCCGGAGTTGTGAGGCGGATGCCGTGGCGGGTCGTGATGTCGTCGTCCGGTATGGGCGCGGTAGCGGTGTGCAGGGTTACGCCGCTGGGCGCCCTGACTCCCCGGTGCTCGCGGGAGACGAGAAGATGCACTGTGTTTGGCAGGACGTCTGAGAGTCCATGCAGAACGAGCGCGCTCTCGTGGGAGACGATGGCCCTCTCCATCCCGACGGTGAGCCATGCGGCGCGTATCTCATCGTGTTCGCCTGTTGGGTAGTCGCTGAGGCGGTAGAGCCCCTGTCGCATCCGCTGGAAGCGGCCTGATCGGGCGTGGTGGGCGAGAAGCTGTGCGCTGACGCCTCGTTCTTGGGCCTGTCGCGTCGTGAAAAGACCATCCTGGGAGTAGGCGAGGCGGTGGAGTGCCGGAAGATCGGGCTTTTGTTCTACGTCAGACATTTCTACAGCATTCTTTTAGTGTATGCTGACACGCAAGTCGTAGTGCTGATCGCATCTTGGCGCTCAGCTTGACGGAATCCCAATCAAAAAGTGCCCCGGCGCAGCTCGAACTGCCCGGGGCGTGGCAAGGAAAGGAAGGGGTGCTCTCAACCCGTCGTCGCAACACTCCACGATGTTGAACTCGAGATGGAGGGAGTTGCGATGGCGAGGAAGCGCAGGGAGTATTCGGTAGCTGAGCGCAGAGAGCTCTGGCAGCGCTGGAAGCGTGGAGAGTCCTACGGCGACATTGCGCGGGCGCTCGATCGAGTGCCCGCGACGATCTATTGCACGATCCGTCGCCAGGGCGGGGTCGCTCCGCCCGAGCGGCGGCGTAGCCGCTTGGCGTTGACGCTGCGTGAGCGGGAGGAGATCTCGCGCGGGATCGCGGCGGGGAGATTGGCTCGGAGGATCGCCGCGTGGATAGGCAGAGCCCCGTCGACTGTGACCCGGGAGATCGGCCGTCACGGCGGCAGGAGCTGCTACCGGGCTGCTGAGGCCGACGAGCGAGCGTGGCAGGACGCGAGGCGACCGCAGGCCTGCAAGCTCGCCGGTGATCGCACGTTGCGCCAGCTGGTCGCCACCAAGCTCGCGCAGGACTGGTCTCCCGAGCAGATCGCCGGCTGGTTGAAGGCCGAGTTCCCCACAGATCAGACTATGAGGGTGTCTCACGAGACGATCTACCTGACGTTGTTCATCCAGGCGCGGGGAGCGTTGAAGCGAGAGCTCGTGGCGCACTTGCGACGCCAGCGCTCCATCCGCAGGCCGAAGGGCGCGAAGCGAAACCGCGGACAGGGTCAGATCGTCGGCGCCGTCTCCATTCGCGAGCGCCCGGCCGAGGCCGAGGACCGGGCGATCCCGGGTCACTGGGAGGGAGACCTAATCTCCGGTGCGTCCAACACTTACCTGGCCACGCTCGTCGAGCGCCACTCGCGCTTTGTGATGCTCGTCCCTGTCGAGGGCAAGGACACGCGATCGGTCACCCGTGCCCTCAGTGAGCACGTGCGCCGCTTGCCCGAGCAGTTGCGTGCCTCGCTCACCTGGGACCGCGGGACCGAGATGGCAGACCACGCGAAATTCACAGTCGCTACCGACGTCAAGGTCTACTTCTGCGATCCGCAGAGCCCCTGGCAGCGCGGCTCCAACGAGAACACCAACGGCCTCCTGCGCCAATACCTGCCGAAAGGCACCGACCTATCCAAGCTCACTCAACCCCAGCTCGACGAGATCGCCGCCAAGCTGAACACCAGGCCACGCGAAACCCTCGCCTTCAAGACACCAGCAGATACCCTGGAGGCAGCGTTGCAATGACGGGTTGAGTTCACCAGGACCTTCCCATGCAAGATGAGATTAGCCGGATGCCCGCTGATGACGGTGGGTGTCGCGCAAAGTTGCTGCGGGCGATGGGTGTGCCTGAGCGGCGATCGCGGTGGCGTCCGTAGGGGTCGGGGTCTGCGCGCCTGGTCTGGTGTTGGTGCGGCCCAGGGGCCGTTTCAGGCGGCCTGGGCCGCCAGGTGGTGTTTGTGGAGCTTGAGCAGGTTGTGGGTTGCGGTGATTAGCCGCCATTCTGAGTGTGCGGCGGATCTGCCTCGCCGCTGGAACTGGTTGATCCGCCGGTTGTGCTTGGTTTGAGCGAACACGGGCTCGACCATCGCCTTGCGTTTTCGGTAAAGCCCGCCGCCGTAGTCACTGGCGAGAACGGTCCGCATGAAGGCGTAGCGTCCGCCGTCCCAGCCGCGGCGGGGTGTGTTGCGCTTGCCGGCATCGGGCGGGATCAGCACCTGGGTACCGTTGCTAACGACCTGGTCGATCTGTTCCTCATGCCAGTAGCCGCTGTCGGCGACTGCGACCCCGGGCGTGTCGCTCACACCGATCTGCGCTAGCTCGCGCCGGGTGGCGCTGATCATCGGCTCCAAGTGCCCGAAGTCTGGTGAGCTGAGCGTGACCTCGGCCGCCAACACGATCTGGTGCTCGTTCACTGCGGCCTGCGCGTTGTAACCCTGCGTGTAGCTGCGCGGCGTCTTAACGTTGCGGGAGTCCAGGTCGGTCACGTTGATCTTCCCCGGCGGATCCTCTGGTGCCACGTACGGGTTCGGGCGCGCCCCGAACCGCCGGCCATCCCTGATCACACCAGTCGCGCGGTGATGCTCATAGGCGTCGTTGGCCTGCCGCTCGACCCGCAGGTTCTCCTGAAGCCGCTGCTCTGCTCCCAGCAGCCGCTCGAGTCGTGAGCGTGGAATCGGCTGAGCCTGTAGTCGCCGGTGCTCCTCGAGCTGGTGGCGTGCCTCGCGCACCCACCCCCGACGCCCTTGCACCCGCGCGACGATCACCTCGGGATCAAGCGTCAGCTTCACACCCTGCGGCTCCGCGTCAGCCTTCGCGTCGTCTCTGCCTGCACGCTCGCGCGCGAGCTTCTGCTTGGCCGCACGCAGCGCAGCACGCCGCCCCTCGCTTGTCCGCAGGTGCTCGGGTAGCTCATCGCCACGCACTTGCCCGTAGAACTCGTCCTCCGCCTTGTCGAGGTCCCCGGCCTCCTTGAGGATCTCCCGCGCGAGCTGCTCGTAATCGAGGTTTGAGTGATGCGAGGCATTGGCATGAATCTTCGTGCCGTCGATCGCGATCACCCCGACCTGCACGAGGCCCGCCTGCTTGCACAACCCCAGCACACCGCTGAACAACTCCGCCAGCGCATCCTCGTGGCGGACACGGAACCTCGCGATCGTCGCGTGATCGGGCGTCTGCTGGCAAGCCATCACCCGGTAGGCAACATCCTCAACACACTTGCGCTCGATCCCCCGCGATGAGCGTTCACCCCTCGCATAGGCATACAAAAGAAGCGACACCATCATCGACGGCTCAAACGCCGCCCGACCCCAACCATCCACGCGGTAGGAGCCATAAAACGCTGAGAGATCCATCTGCTCGACGGACGCCAGCAAGAACCACGCCAAGTGGTCCTCCGGGAGCCAATCACGCGGGTCAGGGGGCATCAAGAACGGCTGATCACGATCGCACGCCAAGAAGTTCATAGCCATGCCCAGAAGTCTCTTAACCCGCCCGGACAGACCGAGGGGTTTACGCGACACCCACGACGAGGAGCGGGCAGAGAAAGGAATCCTCAGTCTGTTGCTGGCTTCCGATTCACAGCGGCCTTGGTCGATTGCGGAGCTCGAACACGAGCGCGGCGACCATCTCGGGACCGTCGATGCAGTCGCAAGTCTGCACGCAGCGGGCTTGATCCATCGCTGCGGAGAGTTTGTATTCGCGACTCGCGCCGCCGTGCGTATGGACGACCTTTCGCTCTGACAGTGGTTCGCCTGGCTGTGCCGGATCGTTCGGGATCGACCCACCGGGTTCGCGCGGCGATCCGGCAAGCCACCAAGGGGAGCGTCTCGCATCAAACATGGGGCAGCGATTGGTCATTTCGGGAGCCAAGCGCAAAATCGGTGGCCGTTTTCAGCCGCTCACGGTCATATACCCGTGTGAGGGAACAAAACCCAAACCCGGAGACACGAGCAGCCGCCGTGCAACACGTAACGCCTGAGCGCTACGTGGCGCGCGCTGAGCTGGCCGCGATCATGGGTGTGAGCCTGGCGACAGTGGATCGGATGGTCGCCGAGGGAATGCCGTCCGTGACGTGGGGGCGGCGCACGCGCCGTTTCCGGCCGTCTGCGGCTATCTCATGGGCATCAGAACGGGAGGGCAGCGTGAGCGTTACACGACTCCCGTCCGGTCGCTGGCGAGCGCAGGTCTACGACCCCGCTACCGGGAAGAACCTCAGCGTCTCGAAGGTCGTTGGCGGCCCTGGCACGTTCGCGACCAAGACCGAGGCGAAGCGGGTGCGCGAGAAGGTGCGCGAGCGCTTGGGGATCGTCCGCGCAAGGGACGTGACCGTTCGTAGCTTCTGGGAGCGCTGGACAACCGATCCCCTGTTCGCGCGCCCAAAGGAGTCGAGCGACATCCGCCGCCGCGAGCTGACCAAGAGCTTCGCTGAACGCTATGGCGATGTTCCGATCATCCAAGTCGGGGATGAGATCGTCGCCGACTGGCTCGCCGGTGGTGGCCGTGCCGGGTCGGTCCAAGGATTGTGTTCGATGTTCAACGACGCGGCATCGGTGAAGGCCGGTCGGCTGATCGACCACAACCCGTTCCAGAAGCTCGGCATCTCACGCGGGAAGGGCCGACGCGACCAGCAACCGCCAACCGAGAAGAAGGTATGGGAGCTCATCGTGCACGCCCGCAAACTGGCGTGTCCGTCGTTTGCGGCGTGGTTGCAAGTCGCCGCGTTCACCGGCCTTCGCCCCGGCGAGCTTGACGCGCTGCACTGGGAGCGGATCGACTTCGACCGCGCTCGCATCGTCGTAGCCGAGCAGTTCAGCGCCGCGACCCGAGCGTTCGACACGCCGAAGAACCATTTACGGCGCGAGGCTCCGCTGACCGCACACGCCCGTGACGCCTTTCTGACCCTCGCTCGCGACGGCGAGTTCTGTTTCGTCTCGCTACGCGGTGAGCACTGGACGCCAAGCTCCCGCGCCTACCACTGGAAGGCCGTCAGGGCCGCCGCAGGTTGGGCGGGAAGCCTCTACCTGGCCACCCGCCACTTCGCGGGCTGGTACATGGTCAACGAGCTTGAAATGTCTTCCGAGGACGTAGCAATCGCACTCGGCCACCAAGACGGAGGCAACCTCGTCCGTCGCCTCTACGGCCATCGCGACAAGGGCCGCGCACTCGACCGGATCGTGGGCGCATACGCCACACGCGCAGAGAACCGTCCCAAGCGTCGGGGATCATCAACGCAAACGCCTACACAGGAGAGCTTGTTCTGATGGTCGAGAGTGAGGTTCGTGTTCGCTGTCGGAAGGCCGACGACTACAAGGCTATCCTCGTATATACTAGAGGGCATGAAGGTCGTGAAGGTCCGCCGTGTCGGCAATAGCAACGTGATCTCGATTCCTCGCGAGTTCGAGGCGCAGGGCTATGCGCCGGGCTCATCGGTGCTGGTGGAGGAGCTACCGGGCGGTGAGTTGCGGATCATGTCCACGGAGAAGGTGAGCGAGCGCATTCGGCGAGTCGGAGCACGACTGGTGGCCCAGCACGGCGAAGCGCTGCAGATCCTTGCGGATCACGACCCCGACGCCCCGCAGAGATAGGGCGGGATGGCTGAGGGTCAGCCCGGCGGGATCGAACCGATCTATCTGACGCTGGAGGATGTTCTTGAGCTGCACGCGCTGATCATTGACGCTACCGCTGTCGAGGCAGCCGACCAGTTGCGCAACAAGGCTGGTCTGGAGAGCGCTCTCGCACGGCCTGAAACCTACGCCCACTACCAGGAGGCCGACATCGCGCTCCAAGCGACCGTCTTGGCGCATGGGATCGCGGAGGGCCAACAGTTCATCGACGGTAACAAGCGCACAGCGCTGATCGCCATGCTGACCTTCCTAGAGATCAACGACTGGCATATCGAGGTATCAGACCGCGAACTGGCGGACTGGATACTCAGTTTTAGTGCCGGTGCGACCCCCGAGGCCGTCGCCAAACTCGTGGCCTCAGCAATGCACCGCACTCAATAAGCGTGAGCAAAGTCACCCGGGCGGACCGCTCACGAAACCGCCCACGGCCCCGAGAATCGCCAGCGTCAGAGCCAAGCATCCCCAATCGCCCCGATTGAATTTCGGTTGAACTTAGGAGGCGGCCAGGGGCCTCCTGATAGAGCAGGGTTGGCTTCGGGACTGGGGTTCCTAGCTCTCAGCGCCGATGAGGTAGGCAAGCCTTGACGACGTGTTGCAGGCTTACGGCGACATGGGCGGGCAGGAGATATGTGGATGCATCGCTAGTGTCCCGCGCCGTTAATTCGTTGTAGAAGTCGTGAGATGGAGTCTAGGGTTTGCTCTGCGGTCTTGGTCCAGATGAATGGCTTGGGGCTTTCGTTCCATTTGTTGACCCAGTCGCGGATATCTTTCTCCAACGCGTGGACGCTGCGGTGATCTGAGCGACGTAGCAGATCGTCTGTGAGGTAGGCGAACCATCGCTCGACCTGGTTGATCCAGCTGGAGTACGTCGGGGTGTAGTGCATGTGAAACCGGGGGTGTGCGGTCAGCCAGCGTTGGATGGCGGGGCTCTTGTGGGTGGCGTAGTTATCGCAGACGAGGTGCACGTCGAGATGCTCGGGGACCTGACTGTCGATCTTGACCAGGAACTTCTTGAACTCGATCGCGCGGTGGCGGCGGTGCGTTGAGCTGATGACGGTCCCGTCGGCGGTGTTAAACGCAGCAAACAGGCTGGTCGTGCCGTGGCGCAGATAGTCGTGGGTGCGCTTCTCCGGCATGCCCGGCATCATTGGAAACGCCGGCTGGGAGCGCGCGAGCGCTTGCACCTGGCTCTTCTCATCCACGCTCAAGACGACTGCGGCTTCGGGCGGATTCAGATACAGGCCGCAGATGTCATAGACCTTCTCCACAAACAGCGGGTCGTTGGAGAGCTTGAATGTATCCGCGCGATGGGGCTTCAGATCAAACGCTCGCCAGATCCGCCCGATCGTCGACTTTGACAATCCCGAGCGCTCGGCCATCTTCGCGCGCGACCAATGCGTCGCGTTCTCCGGCGTGGACTCCAACGTCGCTACGACCACGTCCTCGACCTGCTCAGCGGTGATGCTCGCCGGACGTCCCGGACGCGGATCATCGGACAATCCGTCCAACCGCAGCTCACAAAACCGTCGGCGCCACTTCCCGACCGTCGGCGTCGACACACCACACGCCACCGCAACATCCTTATTGGAATACCCCTCCGCGCACCGCAAAACGATCCGCGAGCGCAACGCCAACGCCTGCGAAGACTTCCTACGCCGCTCCCACCGCACCAACTGATCGCGCTCCGCATCGGTCAACTCCAACACCTGCTTGGGCCGTCCAGTTCTCACCATGCCACAGCTTATCACACTTAAGTACCGAACTTAAGGCGCAGGACACTAGCTACGCCTTGCATCATTTAGCGGAGCTGGAGAATCTGTTGGGTCGTCACGCTAGGGATTCGAGATACCCGGCACTCTTCCGCGACGCGGCCTTGCTTTGCGTGCTTGAGCGACTGGAGCATGATCGCTACGCCTTGCGACGCGTATGGATGCGACGGCGTGATCCGGCAGAGTTGCGGCGTATCGTGGACCTGTGGGGGATACGGCTGGGACTTTGAGACTGCATCGTGGGTCTGTCGGGTCTGACGCACATAAGGGGCACAAATTAGATGCAGCCATGCTACACTCGTGTCATGCCGTCTCTTGCCCTGGCTCCGCGTCCCTTCATCCGGGAGGCGGTCTACCTGCACGAGATAGCCCAGCTCACGGACGCAGACATCGCGCGTGCGACGGGCGTGGCTCGCAGCACGGCGCGGGCATGGCTTGCGCATACGCGCTCGCCCACAGGGGAGAGGGCGGAGCGGCTGATCGAGCTGTCTGCGCTCGTGGAGCGTCTGGCGCGCGTAATGGAGCCTTCCTATATCGCTGTCTGGTTGCGAAAGCCCGTCCCGGCGCTCGCTGAGAGTAAGCCGATAGACGTGATCGCCAGCGGCGACTACATGCGTGTGGCCGAGTTGGTCTCCGCGCTCGAAGAGGCTTCTTTCTCGTAGGGCCCTGCCGTCGTGGCATCAGGTGTTCAGCGTGTGTCGGTGGCGGGTTCCTGGTGGCGGCAGGCGCCTCATGGTGGGGACCCGTTGTGGCGGGCATCTCCGCCGTCGAGTGGCCGGTGGCAGGTGGGCAGCAACTTGGCGGCGATCTATCTTGCCGACGAGGAGCAGACGGCCTGGGCGGAGTGGTACCGGATGCTCGCTGAGATCGGGCTTCCGCCTACCCACCAGATGCCACGCGACCTGTGGCGCTGGACGGTCGCCGTGAGCGACATCGCCAATCTCTCCAGCGCCGCCAAGCTGACGAAGCTCGGCCTTCCCGTTCCCCGTCCTGGTCGGCGGAGCTGGCCCCAGTTTCAAGCCGTCGGCGAGGGGCTGCATAGAGAGGGATATCGCGGGGTGCTCTATCCGAGCGCCGCCCGCCCAGACCATCAGGCGCTTTGTCTGTTCCGCGAGAACATCGTCATTCCAGGTGTCGATCCCGTACGGCCGCCCACCACGTATCGCGACCCTCCCGCGCCTCCCGCTGGCATGCGTACCTGAAGCAACAAGGGGTGGCCTAGACTCAACGTGTGGCTGTCGCGCATCCGATCTCAGAACACAATGTCGTCCTGTTTCGAGAAGCTGTTCAGGGCTGGCCAGCAGGAACGGTGGGCACGGTCGTTAGCGATTACGGCGATGTGCTGCTCGTGGAGGTGTCCAGCAAGACCGGGACCGCCACGGGATTCGTCCAGGTGCCGGTGGCCAAGCTCGAATCTCAGCGTTGATCGAGGCTCGCCCAAGGTTCCATTCAAGGTTCCAATTTGAGCGAATCTCAGCTGATCTGAGATGACCTAAGCCCAGTAACGACGGACGATTACGCCCCACGAGAGCCCCCAGATTCGGTTCGAATTCGTTCGCCCCGATATTGAATCCAGCATGCCGAGACGCATGCTCCGACGAGGACCAGGTAGAAAGCACGGTGGGACGAGTGCTTCTGCTTCGCCTGGGCAAGCGGGTGGGGGCCTATCCTCGGTCGGTGTGCTCGTGGCTCGTCCGGTCCGAGCGCTGCGAGTCAGCCACCCAAGCCGAAATGGTTTGACAACCGGTAGTTGTTCGATATATACTGTTTCTATGAGCATACGTGCGATGCAGGAGGCGACGTTCCTGATCCTGGCGGCTCTGGCTGGTGGCAGCCAGCATGGTTACGGGATCATCACTGACGTCGAGGAGATCTCCGACGGGCGCGTCCGACTGCGTGCCGGAACTTTGTACACGGCTCTGGACAGGCTTCGTGCGGACAGACTGATCGAGGTAGACCGCGAGGAGATCGTGGACAACCGGTTGCGTCGTTACTACCAGCTCACGCCACCGGGCGAGAAGCGACTCGCCGACGAGGCCTCCCGTCTGCAAGCGAACGCGGTTGTCGCGATGTCGCGACTGCAACTGGCGGGGGTGTTGCGATGACAGATGCAGCTGACCTGGAGCGCCGCTATCGACGTCTACTGAAGTGTTTCCCGGCGCGTTACCGTCGCGAGCACGAGGAGGAGATCGTGTCGGTGCTCATGGCCGGGGCCGCGGAGGGCCAGCGGCGGCCTGGGTTGACAGACTCCGCCGACCTTGTGGTGAGCGCGATGTTTATGTGGTGGCGTGAAGCGACACGTCAACCCAGGTGGCAATGGGAACGCAGGCACCCGCTTCTTATTGTCCGCGTGCGCGTTGCGATCGGCATCTGGCTACTGGTGGCTGGCGCCATTGCGCTGGGCGAGGGCTACTGGTGGGGAGTGCTGATGGTTGCGCCAGCAGCGCTGCACTTCTACCTTGCCTACCGTCTGCGCCACGCCGTCCCGAGTTAGCGCGTCAGCCACGACTAGTCTTCCGTGCGGACGGGGTCAATAGGCTTTCAGAAAGAACCTGCGGCCACAGCAACCCGCCTACCGAGGAGCCACGAGGAGCCACGATGAGCAAGCTTAGGTGTCATATCGCGATTTCGCTGGATGGGTTCGTCGCGGGTCCGAACCAGAGCGAGGTGAACCCGCTTGGCGAGGGCGGCGAGGGGCTGCATGGTTGGATGGTTTCGCTGGCCGCCTGGCGCGAATCCCATGGCCACCAGGGCGGTGAGGTGAACGAGAGCGCACGGATCATCGAGGAATCGCGCGAGAACATCGGGGCCGGCGTGATGGGTCGCAACATGTTCGGGCCCGTGGGCGGCGGGGACTGGGGGGATGAGCAGTGGAAGGGTTGGTGGGGAGATGACCCTCCGTACCACGACGACGTGTTCATTCTCACCCATCATCGGCGCGCGCCGGTCGAGATGGAGGGGGGCACGACGTTCCATTTCGTGACCGATGGGATCGAGCGGGCGCTGGAGCGGGCGAAGGAGTCCGCGGACGGTCAGGACGCCAGGCTCTGGGGCGGCGCCCAGGTCATTCAGCAGTACCTTGCGGCGGGACTGCTGGACGAGCTCGAGCTTCACGTCGTTCCGGTGCTGCTAGGTGACGGTGCTCGCCTCTTCGACAATCTCGGCGACGCGGAGGTGCAGCTCGAGCAGGTCCGGGTGGTCGAGGCGCCCGGCGTCACCCACCTCAAGTACAGGAGCATTAAATGAAGCAGGTCCGCCGAGCGGCCGAGTCGGACGAAAAGCATCTCCGGTAGCGAAAGAAAGCATCGCCTCCGCCTCGGGCTATCTAGGGCTTGGCTCGCGCTCGGTCCCATCAAGACTACGCAGCCGCCTCATCGGCACCGCAAACCACAAGACCGCGAACGGAATTGCCCCCAGCCCCGCCGTTACCACGCCCGCCGTCACACCAAACAGCTTGTTTGTGACAAGCAATAGGCAGCCGCACATCGCCAGCGCCAAAAACGCCAGGCCCGCGATCACCACCCGATTTGAGCTGAACACGAGGTACTGCTTGTCGTCGTGGCGGAATAGGAAGCGGTGCTCCGCGGAGGGCGCGATCGTGCACACCGCCGCAAGCGCTGCGAGTATCAGTGTGATGAAGTACACGGTGCGCTCGAAGTTCCCGACGTGCGCGAAGCCGGTGTCGAACGGCACGATCAACAGGAACGCAAACAGAACCTGTACGCCGGTGACAACGACACGCAGCTCGCCCGTCATCTCCTCCAGGTTGCGGTCAAGGCGCTCGAGCTGAGTCTCGTGGCGGGTCTTGCCCTTCACGCTCTGCGGGTCCGGCATACCATCAACGGTACCGAGCTTTGGCGTGCCAGCGAACGGCCTTGAGTACGGTCAGTCGCGGCGGTGGATGCAGCTGATCTTGCCATCGCGCATAGGCGGTCGTGGTGCTCGGCTTCTGGCCGAACACGCTCAGTAGCGCCAAGACCGACAAGACGCCGATCAAGCAAGGCAAGAGTCTGCGGTAGTACGGATGGTGCCCGCGGCCGGCCAGATCACGGTTACGTTCCAGCACCACGCCCTGGGGAAGGTCCGTCATCCAATGTCTATTTGCGGGCTACAAGGATGACCCTGCTGAGGCTCATGCCATTGCTCCCTGAATGGTGCACGAAGTCCGAGCACGTGATGTTGCCAGCGCGGATTGAGCCTCGCCCCGGCCGGGTATGGAAACGACGAACGTTGACGATCGAAGGAGAGTTCCGACGTGAGAATCGGCTATTTCTTGTCAAGCGAGGAGTTCGACCCGCGTGAACTCATCAAGCAGGCGCACATGGCAGATGACAGCAGCACGCGCCGGCCGAATCGCGAGAGCCCACAGCTCACCAGCGTCTCTGAAGCGGTGCGACGGCTACTCAGACACACGCAGCCGATTGTTGAGCCGATGATCTCAAGAGCCGGCGTCCGTGGCGAGGCGCATCGGGTCCGCTCGATCCTGCAAGCGACCATTAACGACCAGCAGCCGACTGGAGGTAAATGAAAATGCCGCCACGTGGTGTGAAAGAAGGCAGCAAGCGTGAGCGCCAATACGAGCACATCAAGGACAGCGAGCGTCAACAGGGCGCATCGCTCAAACGGGCCGAGGAGATCGCGGCACGCACCGTCAACAAGGAGCGCGCCCGCAGCGGTGAAGCCCAGACCAGCTCCCGTACCTCCACCAGTGACATCTCCTCCGGTCGGCGCGGAGGCCTTCGCTCCGGCAAACCAGGGCCACGCGGACGCACACGCGAACAGCTCTATCAGGAGGCCCGCAACCTCGGCGTCGAAGGCCGCTCCCGAATGAACAAGGCGCAGCTGCAGCGAGCGGTCGACAACAAGAAGTGATGGTAGTTCGGGCCGTGCATGCACGGCCCGTCGACCAGGCCGCATGCGGCCCGGTCCGTGACGCGCATGCACGTCACGGCCGGCAGGCGCATGCGCCTGCCGGCACAGCACCTCACGAGGCGCTGTGCCTGGTCCTCGCGCACGCCAATCCCATGCCCGGGTGGCCGTCGCCGTCGGATGCGCCGCACTGGTGGCGGGCATCCTTGTCCTGTCGCTGGCTCACGGCACCGTCCCATCGGTGATCGGGATCTTTGAGTAATGGTGCAGGGCGCACACCGTAGCCATCAGAGTGTTGGACCCGGCTGTGGGTGGGTAGGTGTAGCTCATGGCCGATTCCGACTCGCGACAGATCGACTGGGCCTCTGCGCAGATAGAAGACGGAGCGCTAACGGTCGAACTCACAGGCAAGGGCTCGAAGGTTTGGAAGGCGCGGTTCGCGAATGTGCTCGCCCTACTCGACACCCCACACACCAGCTGGGGCGAGGTTCGCCTCCACAAAAGTACCGTCACGGTCGCCGGCGTGCAGCAAGGCGGTGAGTCTGAGTTGCGCCACTTTCTTGAGAGCGCTGTCCTGCAGGCTAATTCAGATACCCAGCCTGAGGCGCCAGAAGACGACGCTAAAGGCGATGACGAAGGCGGGGAGCACGATGTCGATGAGCAGATGACCGCGACGTTCAGGGCATTCGCACAACGATGGGAGGATTGATGATGGCCAAAGATCATGGGCCGAGTGCACCTCGACCACAGGAGGCAAACATGAACAGCGGAATACTTCTTGCCGATGACGCCCGGCCGGCCGTCCGTCTCGAACGTCATCTTCCCGACCCACCTTCCATCGTCTGGCTAGCCATCACAGATCGTGAGCAGCTCCGGTCATGGTTCCCATGCGACGTGATAGTGGCGGGTGGACAGTGGAAAGTCGGTGCGACGATTACCTTTCGCTTCCCGCCCGAGGTCATCGATATGACGCTCACGGGCGAGGTACTCGCCGTCGATGAGCCGAATGCTCTCGCCTTCAGCTGGGGGGATGAGATCTTGCGGTTCGAGCTGTCTCCGGCGGACGGCGGGACCAACTTGGTGCTTGTCGATGAGTTGTCGGCGAACATCGCCGCCCGGAACGCCGCAGGCTGGGAGGTGTGTCTCGATCGGCTGGCCGGACTCGATCCTCCTCCGGATGCGTGGCGGCCACGTTTCGAGGCCTACCGAGTCGCATTCGAGCCAAGGCTTGGTCCACAGGAGGGCTCGCCGCCGGATACAAAGGCGACTGAGCAGACAGTCCGAACTTCGGCGTTCAGGTTCCGTCAGCCGAAAGTCCCGCGCGGATAGGGGTGTTCTGGCCCGCGGCGAGCCACCATGTGTCTCCGTGTCTGATCAATACGTACAACGCCGCATCGTGCGGGGCGCATACGGCAGGAGCGCGTCGCGCGCTCGATTTAAGGTGTGCGTAATCTCTGCCGCCGACAATTTCGGTGTGTCTACCGTCCTTGTCGTCGACGATGAGCCGATCGTGCGCGACGTGGTCGTGCGCTATCTCGAGCGCGATGGGCACAGGACGCTCGAGGCCGCCACCGGCGACGAGGCACGGGGCCTTTTGGAACGAGAGTGGCCGTCGCTCGTCGTTCTGGACGTGATGCTGCCGAGGGTGAGCGGGCTCGAGCTGTGCCGCTGGATCCGTTCGCGCTCGGAGGTGCCGATCGTGATGTTGACGGCGCTCGGCGAGGAGGCCGATCGGATCGTTGGCCTGGAGCTTGGGGCTGACGACTACCTGACCAAGCCTTTCTCACCGCGGGAGCTTGCGGTTCGAGTGCGCAAGCTGATGCTTCGCACGGCCCAGCCGAGCGTCGGAAGAGCACAGGCGATCGCTTTTGGCGACATCGTGATCGACCCGATGGCGCGTGAGGCTCATAAGGGCGGCGAGCTACTCAAGCTGACGTTGAAGGAGCTGGACCTGCTCCTGTTCTTTGTGTCGAATCCTCGGCAGGTTTTTTCACGCGATCAGCTGATGGACCGTGTGTGGGGGTATGCGAGCGCTCTCGACACTGGGACTGTGACGGTTCATGTTCGCCGCTTGCGCAAGAAGATCGAGGATGACGCTTCGCGTCCGCGTCACCTCGAGACGGTGTTCGGCGTCGGCTACAGGTTCACGCCGTGATCGCTTTCGCCCTCATCGTGTCTTTGAGCACGCTCGTCGCGGGTGTGGCGCTGGCCCTGGCATTGCGTCTGCTGCCGACAGTGCGCATGCAGCTCGTGGGACTTGCGCTGCTGGCGGTGGGCTTGCCGCTGGCGGCCGTGATCCTCGGTGGTCTTGTGATGTTTCACATGCACGATGACGTGAAGATCCTGGCGGTGGCAGCAGCCTCGGCCTCGACGGCGCTTGCCGCGGCGTTGCTGCTCGGAGGGCAGATCGCGCGGCGTATCAGTGGGCTCGAGCTGGCGGCCGACGAGCTTTCCGGCGGGGAGCTGAAAGCTCGCGCGCCGACTGAAGGGCCGCGCGAGCTCGCGCACGTCGGCGAGGCTTTCAACGCGATGGCGGGAAACATCGAGGCGCTCTTCGACGCGCGTCGCCAGCTCGTCGCCTGGGCCAGTCACGATCTGCGCACGCCGGTAGCCTCGATTCAGGCGATGCTCGAAGCTGTCGAGGATGGTCTTGCTTCGATCGACGAGTACCTGCCGGCGCTGCACCAGCAGACGCATACGCTCGCGAGCCTGATCGACGATCTGTTCGAACTCGCGCGCATCGATGCCGGTGCGCTCACGCTCGAGCTTCGAGAGGCCCAGCTTCCGCAGCTCGTCTCCCACTGTGTGAGCGGCCTGGAGGCCGACGCGCGGGCGCGGCAGGTACGCCTGGAGAGTCAGCTCGACGACGCCTTGCCAGACGTTCGCTGCGCTCCGGAGCATGTACAACGCGTGCTTCTGAACCTCGTGACCAACGCGCTGCGACACACTCCTTCTGACGGCTCGGTGCTCGTCAAGGCGAGACGGCGCAATCGTGAGTTGGAGGTATCGGTTGAGGACACTGGCGTCGGGCTCAGCAAGGAAGCCCAACAGCGCATGTTCGAGCGCTTCTGGCGCGATGACGCCTCGCGTACTCGTACCAGTGGCGGCGCCGGTCTGGGGCTCGCGATAGCGCGAGGCTTCGTAGAGGCGCAGGGCGGTCGTATCTGGGCGGAGAACCGGCCCGAGGGAGGCGCGCGCTTCGCGTTCACGCTGCCCATCGCAGAGCCCTCCGCGATCGCCTGACTTGCCCAATCAGCGGCGCGGAACGATTCACGGAATGTTCATCTCTGCGCAAGAGGCACGTTAGGAGTCCCAGGCATCGTGCCCGTGGTCGGGGAATGAGCCCCGACCAGTCCAGGAGGTTCACTTATGAAGCTGCCTCATCTCGTTATCCCGCTCGCGCTGGCTCTGGCCGGCGCCACGGCGACATCCGCCACCGCCCATCAGGGGCGCGAATTTGGCCACCACGAATCCCCAGTCGTCGGTCACGCCTACGTCAACGACAACACTGCGATATCGAACACCGTGGCGGGCTTTGACCGGCACGCCGACGGGTCGCTCACGCCAATCTCCGGCTCTCCTTTCCCCGTCGGCGGCGCAGGGCTCGGCGCCGGCCTGCCCTCGCAGGGCGCGATCCAGCTCTCAAGCGACGGGCGCTATCTGCTTGCGGTTGATGCCGGCAGCAACCAGATATCGGTATCGCGAGTTGGCTTCAACGGTGTGCCCCAGCCGGTTGGCGCTCCCGTGTCCTCCGGTGGCGGCGAACCGCTCAGCATCGCTGTCTCCGGCAATCTCGTATACGTCGCCAACGCCGGCGCGAGCGCGCCGAACGTCACCGGATTCATCCTTGCCCCGAACGGATCGCTGAACCCACTGCCGGGCTCGACGGTCTCGTTGCCGGCCGGCTCGGGTCCGGATGACGTGTTGATCGATCCCAAGGGCCGCAGGCTCGTCGTCGACCTCGACAACACCTCGACGATCGCAAGCTTTCACGTTCTTCACAACGGCTTGCTCGTCGCCGCTCCAGGCTCGCCCATCGCGGCGCAGGGAGCAGGACCGTTCGGTGCCGAGTTCAGGCCGAGCAATCCCTCACAGCTGTTCGTCAGCAACGCCCACGGCGGGGCAGGCAACGGAAACGTCTCGGTCTTCTTGGCGAGCGGCAGCACGGGTCAGCTGGCCTCGATCGGCGCATCACCGTTCGCCGATCTTCAGACAGCCCCCTGCTGGGTGGAGATCAGCCACGACGGACAGTTCCTGTTCACGGTGAACACCGCGTCAGGCTCGATCTCGAGCTACTCGATCAACCCCGATGGCTCACTGGTCTTGCTCGGCAGCACACCGTTCGGCTCGGCCGGAGCGGGCGCAGTTGACGCCCGTCTGTCTCCCGACGGTAGGACGCTGCTGGTAGACGGAAGCAAAGCCAACGTCATCGCGTCGTTCGCGGTGAACGGTGGAAGTCTCACCGAGCTGCCCAGCTCACCTACGCCGCTGCCTGTAGGCGCGTTTGCGGCAGGCCTCGTTACCAACTGACGATTGCAGCTCGCCGCCGGCTCGGGATATGTCCTTACGAGCCGGCGGTGTGGCTGCACCCTACGTCACCTCGTCATTCCCCTCGCCCGAGATGACGGTCCTGCCGCCAAGTACCTCGGTGTAGAAGCGGCGGGAACGCTCGACATCATCTGAAACGATGAAGTGGGCCAAGACCATCTCCTGGTCGATGGCGCTCATACTGACCTCCCTTGTTGGAATTGACTCCATAGTGGCGCCTCACACCGCGTCTTGTGGTACAGGTCCAAACAGGTGGTCGGCGGCATCGCCTCAGCGAGGCGCCTCCCTGTAACAAACTGGCCCCACCCGGACATCCACATCGTGATGACGCCCGACGAACGTTTCCAGGCGCTGTACGACGCCCACGCGGGTGCGGTGCTGAGCTATGCGCGTCGGCGCACCGCTCGCACGGACGCCGACGACGTGCTCGCCGATGTCTTCCTCGTCGCGTGGCGCCGGCTCGAGGAGGTTCCGAGCACCCATGAGCGGGTCTGGTTGCTCGGCGTCGCGCGCCGCGCGCTGGCCAACCAGCGTCGTGGCAGCACACGGCAGGGCGCGCTGCGCGAACGCCTCGCCGTGCACGTGCAGGCGCTCGCACCCGCGGCCGTGCAACCGTTCCCCGCCGCCGGCCAGACTCGGCTGGGACGGGCGCTCGCGAGCCTCAGCGAGAGCGACCGCGAGCTGTTGCTGCTCCTCGGCTGGGAGGGCCTCAGCAACGAGGATGCCGCCCGCGTGCTGGAGATCGGGCAGCGGGCGCTGCGCGTGCGCCTGCACCGCGCGCGCCGACGACTTGCGGATGCGCTCGCCCGTGAGGGATCGAGCGACGCCACCGACACTACGACCGCCTTGGAGGCTTTGTGATGCAAACCGACCTGCTCGACCAGATCAGTGCCATCAACCCGCTGCCGGAGGATCTTCCCGCGCCGCCGATCGCCTCGCTTCCCACGCTGCGCGAGCGTGACCCGCGCCCCGAGCGCCCGCGCCGGGCTCGCGCCCGCCCCGCGTTCCCGAAGCGTGCCGCGCTCGCGCTGCCGATTGCCGCCGCGGTGCTCGGTCTCGCGCTGCTCGGCCAGGGCGGTGGCGGCCAGTTCGACGTCGCTGCCGCCGTCTACAAGGCGACGATCGCCGGAAACGGCGTTCATTACATGTTCCTCGAAGGCGAAGCGGGCCCTGTCAGGATTCGCTATTGGCGCTGGAGCACAGCCAATCCGTTGCGCGAACGGGACGTCATCGCCAACCGCTCCCGAATCGTCGAACTGGTCAGCGGCGATGGCTTCGAGTCGGACTGGTCTACCGAACATTCGCGGAAGATCCTGCGCGTGCACAGCTCGGCGCCTTTGTTGAATCAGTGGGATCCCGTGCGCGTCATCCAGGAGGCCTATCGCGCGGGCCGGCTGCACGTGCTCGGCAAGACGACCGTCGGCACCCGTGCCGCCTACCGCGCGGAGGTCCTGTCGCGGAACGGCAAGGCGGCGGGCCCGATCGTGATCGTCGATGCTCACACGTACATGCCGATCGAGATGATCTACCACAGGCCGAGCGGCGGTTCGCCGACGCTCGTCACGCACGTGCGCTCATACGAGGAGCTGCCGGCGACGAAGGCGAGTCTCGCGCTGATGACGCTTGCCCACCACGCCGGCGCGCGCGTGGTGAACGTGAGGCGGCCGGCCGGGCACTGAGACGCGGCGCGCGCCGAGCCGTCGAGGTAGGCCGGCTCGGGCTGGCGTGCACGGCATCGGCGGCCTCTGCGATTCGTGAGGTCGATCGGGTCTGCCAGGAGCCTCCGGCAGTGTGGGGCTGTGATAATCCGGCGAGTGGAAGGGATCGACGCTTGGTGGTCGGCGGGGAAACGCGTGGACATAGACCTCGGCGGTATAGCCCGGCAGATCTTTCTGCGTAGGGCCTGGGTGGCCGCGCTCAAGCAGACCGACGTGCCGCTTGCCTTCGTGTGGGGGATGCTCGACCCGATCTCCGGCGCCCACATGGCCGAGCGCATCCGCGCACGACTACCCGCGGCACCATTCACCTCGCTGCTGGATGTCGGACACTGGCCCGCTCTCGAAGCTCCCGCTCGCGTGGTCGCGGCGCTACGCGACAGCGCGAGCGCCAGAAACTGAGTCCTCGTGGTTCAGGTTGCGGTAGCTCTGGCTGGCTCCATGGGGGAGAGGGTCGCAACGTCGAAATCGCGGCTCACGGCAGCGACCTCGTCGGGGACAGCGGCGAGGTTGACGTTCGTCGAGAACCCCATCGCGGCGTCGATGGGACGAAGAAGTCGTCGAAGTGGCTGGCCACGATTGTGCGTGGCTGCAGACGGGGCAAGATTCGCGCCCAGTAGTCGCGCGTGAAGCTGCGTCCGGCGATGCCCGCGAGAAACACGTCGACGCCGCTGTGAGGGAGTGCGTCGTCGACCAGGTTCGCGCTGCCCTGGTGGTAGAAGGTCGTTCCCGCCACCTCAATGTGGATGCCCCACACCTGACCACACTTGTACGCCGACGGCGAGAGGGCGTCGAGATGCTCGCACGTCAGCTCGCCGTCGAAGGGAACCGCGAAGCCGAGTAGGAGCTTCGAGTGCAGGCTCGGGACAAAGGTGACGGTGAACGGTCCCAGCTCATAGCGACGCTTGGGCTCCACTTCGACGGCGAGTTCACCGAGCCCGTGGAGTCGCATCAGGTTGACCAGCGAACTCGAACCGTAGGCGAAGCACCCGTGACGGCGTGTGATCTCGGGGACGTCGATGGCGTGGTCGAAGTGAGTGTGGCCGACGAGTACGCCGGCGAGACGACCCGGTGGTCGTAGATAGCGCTCATGGAGCGCCGGGTTCGCCAACGCGGGCGTGCGGCGCAGGACGCTGGATAGCGGAACACGCGAAATATAGGGGTCGATGTAGATCGTCTGTCCCTCATAGCTCAGGCGGTAGCCCGCGACACCGAGCCATTCGAGCTCGAGCCCCCGCGCCAGCTCGAGCGGCTTGCTTGCAAGCTCGCGCATGGCGTCGGCATCGTGGCGTTCTCGCTCCCCGCGGTTGGCTGAAAAGCGGGCGAAACTTGTGAGGTGGTGGAGCAGATCCGGCACGGAGGCGATCGTACAGCGGCAACGGCGCGCGCTGTGCCGCTACCGTGCGTGGCCGGAGACCAGAGCATGAGGTCTGACGGCGCGGTGTCGCAAGCGAGAGGATGGCGCAGATGAAGGCAGCGGTTATCTACGAGAACGGCGGACCGGAGGTGCTTCGCTACGAGGACGTACCCGACCCGACGTGCCCAGACGGCTGTGTGGTCGTTGACGCCGAGGCGATCAGCATTGAGGGGGGTGATCTGCTCGCCCGCGCGGCCGGGGATATGCCCGCGACTCCACATATCGTTGGCTATCTGAGCGCTGGCACCATCGGCGAGGTCGCCGCCGGGGTCCAGGGACGCGCGGTTGGCGACCGGGTGGTCGCCCTGAACG
Source organism: uncultured Solirubrobacterales bacterium (assembly GCA_963776985.1). GTDB lineage: Bacteria > Actinomycetota > Thermoleophilia > Solirubrobacterales > Solirubrobacteraceae > Palsa-744. Next base: position 555,390 of record CAVZOV010000004.1, on the reverse strand, counting down.
CGGCAGGGTCGCACGCCGCGAGGCGAGTGGTTCCCGCGGTGATGACTTGGCCGATCCCGGCCAAGCTGGACGCGGCCCGCGCTGCGTGCGTGCCGGTTGCGTTCGGAACCGCGTATGAGTGCCTGTTCACCGCCGGCAAACTCGCGGAGGGCCAGACCGCTCTGATCCACGCTGGAGCAGGCGGCGTCGGCATGGCCGCGATCCAGCTCGCCAAGCACGCGCGCGCCACCGTAATCGCGACGGCCTCAAGCGACGAGAAGTTGAAGCGGCTGAAGGCGCTCGGACTCGACCACCCGATCAACTACGCGACCGAAAGCTTCGTCGAGCGCACCAACCAGCTGACCGACTCGCGCGGCGCAGACGTTGTCCTCGACTCGATCGGAGGCCAAAACCTCATCGACAGCATCGGCGTGCTCGCCTACCGGGGCACGCTCGTCAGCGTCGGGGTGGCCGCCCGTGCAGGCTCACAGGTCGAGGCGCGGTCGCTGTGGACGCGTAACAACTCGCTGCACGGCGTCTTTCTCGGCGGCGCGCTCCTGTCGGAGTACGCTCGCGTCCATCCCATGATCGGCGACATGCTGGAGCGGATAGCAAGTGGCGAGCTGCAAGTGGAGATCGATCGCTTGTTCCCGCTCGCGGATGCCGCCGCTGCGCACGAATACGCCGAGAGCCGCAAGGCGTTCGGCCGCGTCGTCATCACGCCCTAGCCGTCGGCTGGGCGTCTAGTCTGAGAGCGTTCGGGTCGCGATGTGGGCGGCGGCCACGCGTGAATTGACGCCGAGCTGACGGTAGATGTTCTCCAGGTGGTGGCGGGCGGTGTGCTCGCTGATGCTGAGAGCGACGGCGATCTCGGCGTTGGTGTTGCCCTGCCAGAGGAGGTGAAGCACCTCGGCCTGGCGGCGGGTGAGCCCAAGTGCGCGCAGCGATTGTGGATGGCTGCCGGCGAGCGGGCGAATCGCGATCGCATCGAGGTTTCCTTGCGTGCCGTACAGGTAGCGCGCCTGCAGTTCGCCCTCGGAAGTGTCAAGTCGCAGCGCAGCGGTTCCGCCCGACCGTCCGCGGCGTTGCAGACTGCTCCAGCCGCGCAGCGCATCGATCGTCGAGTGCTCGGCTAAGAGCTGGCGCATGAGGCGCTCGGCGCGATCGTGGGCGGGCTGGAGCAGGCCGCTCTGCTCGACCAGGAAGACGGCGAACGGCCCTGGTTCCTCGCCGTCTGAGGCTTGCAGGAGTGCATGCAGTCGCGCGCGATCGTGGAGATTGCGGTAGGCCGGGATCACGAGCGCGCGCGCGGCTCCCAGCAGCGCCAGCTCGCGCTCGTCGAAGTCGCGCCTCGCCCGGTTGAGCGTGATCCCGATCATCTGTCCCCTGGTCGGCACCGTGAAGGCGAGCTGGTACTCGGTGTCGATGTGCCGGTAGACGTGGTTATACAGATCCAGGCCATGAAGCTCGCGGCGGCCGATGAAGTCCGAGAGTCGCAGCGTCCGAGCCTCGCCCGTACGCGCGCAGTGGGCGGCCAGCGGGTTCTGCAGCGCGAACTCGGCGAACGCCTCGAACATCTCGCCGCCGACGTTCAACGACTCGGCGGGGTCGGCGAGCACGAACACCTCTCCGGAGTCCGTGCCGATCTCGTTATAGGAGGCCAGCTCACAACCGACCAGCTCGCGCAGCAGCGTCAGCACGCCCGTGCGGAAGCTGGGCAGGTCCTCGAACTCCCACAGCCCCAGGGCGGTGCGAGCAAGCAAGTCCTCATCTGAGCGACGCGCCCCGGGCATCTCTCACAAAAGATAGGCAAAACAGCCCATGCGCACGATGCGCATGAGATCTAGGCTTCGCCAGGTCGATCGTCGTGAACATCCACATGTACCGACGCACGGGCGCGCCGGCCCACACGCACGGCCAGTCCGCGGCCAGGCCTAACGCCTTCGGGAACCACCGCCTGACGAAGACTCACTTCCTCTCCCTTTTCCCCTCACACACACGAACCCCTGGAGATCATGCAATGAAGCGACTCACCCTGTTCATCACCGTGACCGCAAGCGCCCTCCTCACAATCGGCGGCACGATCGCCACGGGCTCCGCGCAGGCGTCCCCGACGCTGCCTGCGCTGTCGATCGCGATCACCCCCTCCTCGGCGACCGTCAGCGGGGCACACGAATCGGGCGCGGTCAACGTTGTCGCCAGCGACACTGGGGTCAAGGAAGCCGCCGTCATCGTGTTCCTCCTGAAGCCGGGCGTGAGCGTGGCTGAAGCCGAAGCATTTACGAAAGAAAAGAAGGCGAAGGATCCAAATAGCACGAGCAAGCTCGGCTCGATTGTGTTCGACACCGAAGCCAACCCAGGTCAGAACAGCGAAGCGCAGACCGACCTGCAGCCAGGGCAGTACATCGTGCTGGTCGCAGCAGGCGAAGGCGAAGCGGAACTGCGCACCAGCTTCACCGTCACCGCCGCCAAGTCACCCGTGATGCTGCCGGCACCGCAGGCGACGATCCGCTCGATCGAGTTCGCCTTCCGCGGGCCGAGCACCCTGCACGACGGCGAACTGGTGCGCTTCGAAAACGAAGGCTTCGTCGTGCACATGGACATCGCCTTCCCAGTCAAGAACGCGAAGGTCGCGAAGCGGGTCGTCAAGCTGTTGCTTGCGGGCAAGGAAAAGGGTCTTGAAAAGCTCATATCCGGACCGCCCGTCACATTCGCCGGTCCGCTGTCACACGAAGCGTTCCAGCAGGAGACGATCACCGCCAAGCCCGGCATCTACGTGCAGGCGTGCTTCATGGACACCCAGGACGGCCGCAGCCACACCCAGCTCGGCATGGAGCGCATCATCCACATCGTGAAGTAACTGACGGTGGCGGTTGTTTCTCTGACGCCCTCCGGCACATGTGCCGGAGGGCCGGGCCGTACATGTACGGCCCGGAATGCAGGGCCGCATGCGGCCTTGCACGGGGCGCGCATGCGCGCCCCGAACGACTACGCACATGTGCGTAGTCGCCGGTTGGCGCATGCGCCAACCGGGAATACATACAACCCAGGCCCCGATCTGCCAATCCAGGTCCCGATCTGCCACGATCGTGAGTGTCCCCATCCGCTAAGGAGAACCCATGCCCGATTACGTACCCGGAACCCCGTCATGGATCGAACTTGCCTCACCAGACACCGATGCCTCCGCGCAGTTCTACGGCAAGCTGATGGGCTGGAGCGCGACAGAGCCCGGACCAGCCGAGACCGGCGGGTATCGGATGTTCCAGCAGGACGCTAAGAACATTGGCGGCTTGATGGGGATCATGCAGGAGGGCCAACCCCCCGCGTGGGCCACCTACATAAGTGTCGCCGATGCCGAGGAGACCGCCTCCAAGGTCAAGGCGGCCGGCGGCAGCGTGGTGCTTGAGCCGATGGATGTGATGGACATCGGCCGGATGGCGTTCTTCGCCGATCCCACCGGCGCCGTGTTCGGCATCTGGCAGCCGAAGACGTTCACCGGCGCCGACCTCGTCAACGAGCCGAACTCATTGTGTTGGAACGAGGTGCTCACCCGTGACGCCGACGCCGGCAAGGCGTTCTACTCGGCAGTCTTCGGCTGGGAGGGGCGTCCGCCCGCGTTCGAGGGCGCGCCCCAGACATACACCGTTTGGGAGCTGGACGGCAAACAGCTCGGAGGCATGATGCAGATGACCGACGAGTACTTCCCGGCTGAGATCCCACCGCATTGGGGCGTGGTCTTCGCGGTAGCCGACTGCGACGCCATCGTCGCCAAGGCCCGCACGCTCGGGGCGACCGTCACGAATGAGCCGATGGACATGCCGATCGGACGCTTCGCCGGCCTGATCGACCCCCAGGGAGCCTCCTTCACGGTGATGCAAGCGGCGCCCGCTGCCTGATCGGGCTCAGGTTCGGATATTCAGGCTGACCGGTCGCCCGGTGCCTCCAGCGTGAGGTACCTGGGCATGACCTATTCGTGAGGGTGTCGTGTTGCCGTCCTGCGCTGAAAATGTCAACACATGGAATGCTATTTCAGCAGATGAGCACCGGGGCTCGCCTGCACCTCGCGAGCGCCCTCCGGTGCGCGGGCGTCTGGTGCAAGCAGGCCAAGGACGTGCCCTCCAAAGCCGCCCCCCACGATCCTCGCGCCGGCGGCGCCCGTGTGGAGCAGCCGTTCCACGGTCGCCTCGACGGCAGGCGTGGATACTTCGTATTGGTCGCGCAAGCTTGCATGGGAAGCGTTCAGCAGACGTCCCACGGCAGGCAGGTCGTCTGCCCGCAACGCGTCCACCGTGTCCTTCAACTCGCACGTTCTCGCTGAGCACATGACGTGCGCGTCGTCGCAGCCGCTCGGGCAGCCCTTCGAGGGCGTCCCAGCTCGCTTGCCTCAGTGAATCGACGCCCAAGAGCTCGCACGCCTCAGAGCATTCGGCCCTGCGCTCGTTATAGGCGGAGCCGGCGTTCGTGTGACGCTCGCCGGAGTCGAGCGTCACCAGTCGCCAGCCGTCCTCCAGCCGTAGCGGGACCGGCTCGACCTCGAATGTTTGGAAGTCGATGCGCATCGCCATCTCTGGTGTGCCATACAGCGAGGCGAGCTGATCGAGCATCCCGGTGTGTGCGCCGACCCATTCGCTCTCCACGCGCGAGCACAGCCGGGCAAGCCCGACACGGTCGGCTCCCTGCCTCGCCGGTCAGCGCGAGCAAGGCCAGGCACAGAGCGACCTCGAGCGCGGCTGAGGACGACAGGCCGGCGCCTTGCTGGAGATTGCCGCCGATCTCCAGATCGGCCCCGACCAGCGAGTGCCCGGCTCGGCCCAGCTCGGCGACGACGCCACGCACGTACGCGCGCCAGCCCATTGCGCGTGTGGGCTCGACCAGCGCGAACTCGTCCTGCTCGCCACAGTCGAGAGCGCGCGCGAGGATGCGCTTCCTCGCCGCTTGCCTTCGCATGAACCGTGACTCCCTCGGCGATCGCGAAGGGCAGCGCGAGCCCGTGGTTGTAGTCGGTGTGCTCTCCGATCAGGTTTACGCGACCGGGAGCGAAGGCACTGACGCCCTCACGTAGCACTGGCGATCGCCTCGCGCAGCGCCTCGGCAGAGTCCTCGGGGAGCGTATCGCCGACGAACGTGCCCCCGCCAAGCTCTGAGCCGGCTGGATACTTGAGCTTGGTAGCGGTGCGCAGCGGCGGGTAGAACTCGACATGCAGGTGCCCGTCGGAATGGTCGTCAGTGGGCGCTTGGTGGACGACCATGACGTAAGGGAAGGGCCTGGCAAACAGGGCGTCATAGCCGCGCGCGACGGTCTGCAAGCACTCGGCGAGCAGGCGCAGCTCGGCGGGCTCGCAGTCGAGCAGGCTCGGTCGATGCCGGCGGGTGACGACGTGCGTCTCGTACGGCCAGCGTGCCGCGTAGGGAATGTAGGCGGCGAAGCTCTCGTTCTCGTGCACCACGCGACGCCCGTCCTCGAATTCGCGGCGCAGCAGCTCGCAAGACGCACAGCCCCGCAGGCGCGTGTCCGCGGCGAGCTCGAGCCTGGGCACCGGCGGCAGAAACGGGTAGCCATAGACCTGGCCGTGTGGATGGCTCAGGGTTGCGCCGACCTCGCACCCCTCGATTCTCGAAGATCAGCACGTACCGCACATCCTCGCGGGCGCCAAGCTCCTGGTAGCGGTGGCGCCAAACCCACATCAGCGCCTCCGCTCGCTCGGGCGCCAGCGTGCCGAAGGAGCCGTGGTGGCTGTCGGTGTACACGATCACCTCAGCCGCTCCTTGTGGCGCTTGAAAAGCGGGGTACAGATTGTCGAACACGGCTATCTCAAAGACCGGCAACGGGATCTCAGTCGGCACGGCGCCCTTAGCGCTCGGGTTGGCCGGCGTGGGACACAGAGGGCAGTGATCCTCCGAAGGAAGGAAGGTACGGTCCTGGCGGTGGATCGCGTATACGACCTCCTCTCCGCGCAACTCGTTGAAGCGCTGCTCGTTCATTCGTCCCGGGGCTGTCGGCGAGCGTAGAGGATGAGCGCCCGCCCGTCTTGCTTGACATGCCGCTCAACGCTGAGCGGCCCATAGGCCTCGCATCGCCCCTTCGCACGCCCATGTGGATCGCGCTCTTCGCGGCGAGTGGCATCCGATCCCTGTGCTGTGCGCCCGCCTATATCTGACCGGCCGGAAGGCGGCTGTGAGCTGGAGCATGCCGGAGCCATGCCTTGACGATAGAGGCCTCGACGTGAAGTTTCCTGAATACGAATGGAGCCAGGGGGTAAATGTATTGATGGGCGCTGCGTCGCCCGACGCAGCCTCCACCGAGGAGGAGATACAGATGTCAGAGACAGATCAGGTCGATCGGCTCGCACAGCGACTGGAGCAGCCGGAGCCTGCGGCGATCGGCCAACGAGGCTTGGACCGTCGTGCGTTCCTGCGCCGCACGGCGCTCACCGGCATAGCGGCCGGCTCCGCGAGCAGCATATTGGCCGCCTGCGGCAAAAGCAGCGGCTCAAGTGCCGCCGCCGGCGGTGGCAGCGAGGCAGTGTTCGGCTCGCACCCGAGCTACAAATTCGTGGCCGTCAACCACGTCACGACCAACCCATTCTTCGTGCCGACCCAGTATGGACTGGCCGATGCCTGCAAGCTATTGGGATGCTCGTATGTGTGGACTGGCTCGGAAAGCAGCAATGTCAACCAGATGGTCAATGCGGTCAACACTGCAATTACAAGCAAAGCCGATGGAATCGCGGTCTCGTTGATCGACCTGCACGCATTCAACGCTCCGGTCGAATCGGCGTTGAAGGCGGGCATCCCCGTCGTCGCATACAACGCTGACGCGCCCAGCAACGAGCGTCTGTCTTACATCGGACAGGACCTCAAACTCGCCGGCGAAAAGATGGGCGAAAGGATCGTCGAAGCGGTTGGCTCAGGCGACGTCGCGCTATTCATCGCAACGCCCGGATCGGCCAATCTGCAACCGCGCATCGAAGGGGCTGAAAAGGCGATCAAGGCCTCGGGCAAGCCGATCACGGTGCACACGGTCGCGACCGGCGCGGCGGTCCCGGGCGAGCTATCCACGATCGACGCCTATTGGATTGGGCATCAGAGCACGAAGGGCATGTACGCAGTGGATGGAGGCAGCACCGAAAGCCTCGCGCGAGTGATGCAGAAGTACGGATTGCCGGCCAAGGGAATCAAGGCCGGCGGCTTCGATTTGACCGAAGGCACACAGAAGCTGCTGCAGGAAGGCAACATCGAATTCACGATCGACCAGCAGCCCTACCTACAGGGCTTCCTTCCGGTCCTGCAGCTGTTCATGTGGCAAGTGTCGGGCTCGCTCACGGGCCCTGCCGAAACGGACACGGGCCTGAAGTTCCTCAACAAGGAAACGGTCGCGCCGTACGTCGAATCCAAGACCCGCTTCGAGGGGACGTCAACCGAAGTCAAGGTGGTTCCGATCAAGGCCGGCGCACCCGCCTAGTGATCGCAACAGACATGCGCGCCCAGTGGAGGAGTTCGTGACAGCCATGCGTGCCAAGTGGAGGAACTCGTAGGTGTCCAGTGTGACAGGGGGACCGCCTGCCTCTGAGAGCCAGGCGAGCGGGGAGGGTCCGAAACCGCGGGCGCGCTCCATTGACACGCACGGTCCGCTCGCGCGCGTGCTGTCTCTGCGCGAGGGCAGCATCATCGTCGTGGCGATTGTCACGGCGGTTTACTTCTCGCTCGAGACCAGCAACTTCCTGACGGGCGCCAATTTCAAGACGCTGTTGCCGTACTTCGCGCCGCTCACGATCCTCGCGGCGGGTGAGGTGTTTGTGATGATCCTGGGAGAGATCGACCTGTCGATCGGCGCGGTGTACCTGTTCTCCCCGATCCTGTTCTACAAGCTGTCCACCGCCGGGATCTCGCTCGTGCCAAGCGTCGTGATCGCGCTTCTGTGTTGTATGGCGATAGGTGCCGTCAACGGTTTTTTCACAGCAGTGGTCGGAATCAGCTCGTTCGTGGCGACGCTCGGGACGCTGTTCACTTTCGAGGGACTCAGTCTCATCGTCTCCCACGGCGCGCCGGTCAACACGCCTGGAGCACAAGTTCACCAAACGACGGTGAAGGTAGAACACGTGATCAACGGCCACCACGTCTTTCTCACCGAAACGGTCAACCACGTCGGCACGTTCGCTAAAATCTTTGGCGCCGGTACATATTCGGAGTTCATCTGGGCGATCGTGATCGTGTTCCTACTGCAAACCACGCTCACGTTCACCCGCTGGGGGCTGCACACCGTGGCGATTGGCTCCAACAAGCTCGGCGCGGCCGAGGCGGGCGTCTCGGTGAGGTTCATCACGATCCGCAACTTCGTGCTCTGCGCCCTCACCGCCGGGCTCGTCGGGATCCTCGAGGCTGTCCGTGCGGGGTCGGTCCAGCCCGATCCGTCCGGGGCAAACGAAATCCTCTTCTTCGCGATCGCCTCGGCGGTGATCGGCGGGACACTGCTGGCCGGCGGGTCGGGCACCGTGATCGGTGCGCTGATCGGCGCGTTGTTCCTCGGGATCCTCCAAGACGGTCTGGTTCTGCAAGGGGTGAACGCCAACTACAAGCTGTTCTACCTCGGACTGGCGATCATCGTGGCGATGACCGTCAACGTCTACGTCCAACGCGTGCGCAGAGGACACCGCGGTGGCTGACGCGCAACCGATCGAGACTGTCGTGCCGCCAACGTCGGCACCTGACGATGTGCTCAGAGTCGAGCACATCTCCAAGCGCTTTGGCCCAGTGACCGCGCTGCGCGACGTCAATCTGCACTTGCGCAAGGGCGAGGTGCTCGGTCTGCTGGGCGACAACGGCTCGGGCAAGTCCACCCTGATCAAGACCATCAGCGGCTTTCAAAAGCAGGACTCAGGCGAGATGTTCCTGCACGGAGAGCCCTACCGGCCCCGCGGCGTCGACGACGCGCGCAGCCAAGGGATCGACACTGTCTTTCAAGACCTCGCGCTGATCGACGAACTGTCTGTCTACCACAACATGTTTCTGTGCCGCGAGCACGTGCACCACCCGATCCCACTGCTCGCCAACCGGCGGATGAAGCAGGAGACCCGCACGGCGCTCGATGAGATCGGGATCAACATCCCGCGGATCGACGTCGCGGTTGCGCGCCTATCCGGTGGGCAAAGACAAGCGATCGCGGTTGCACGCACGGTCAACTCCGATGCCGACATCCTGCTGCTCGACGAGCCGCTCGCGGCGATGGGCGCCAAGGAGGGCTCGATGATCCTCGACCTCGTGGCGCGGCTGAAGGCGGAGGGTCGAGTGTCGATCATCATGATCCTCCACAACTACGTCCACGTGCTGCAGGCGTGCGACCGCGTGAGCATGATCCAAGACGGAGTGATCACACTCGACAAGCCAACGAACGAGACCTCCGTCGAGGAGCTCACCGAGATCGTCGTAAACGAGTACCGGCGTGCACGAGAACAGGAGCGCAGCGAAAGGCAAGCTCCGGGATAGCTCGACTGGATGCGCACGATCCTGATCACCGGCTCCGAGGGAATCATCGGCTCGGTGCTGCGGCGTGGCCTGGGCGACAGGTACCGGATCAGGGGTGTGGATCTGCCTGAGGACATATCGCACTACGAGGTCCTGTGGGCGCAAATGGCTGGAGTTGACACGGTCATTCACCTCGCCCGCAGATTTTCACCGGCCGACCCCGTCGAGCGGCGTATGCGCATCTATCCGGAGAACGTGCAGATAGACGCAAACGTCTTCACGGCAGTGGTCAAAGCCCAGGTGAGACGCCTCATCATGGCCAGTTCGGTGCATGCCGACAACCACCGCGATCCCGCCGCGGTCGAGTCGCTGAGAATCCCAGGCAGCTATTCCCCCGCGACGCCATACGGCGTGTACAAGCTCATCGAGGAGGAGGTTGGCAAGACCCTCTCAAAGCAGTTCGGCTTCGAGTTCGTCGGTGTGCGCTTTGGCGGTGTGACGCGAGATGACTCTGTCAAGACGGGAGCAGGGCAGACGGCAACCTGGCTGAGTCACGACGATCTCCTGAGCGCGATCGACGCGTGTCTGCGGGTCGAGTCGGTGCCGGGGCGCTCCACGGTCTTCTACGCGGTGTCCAACAACGCCGACAGAATTCACGAGACGACCAATCCGTTCGGATGGAGGCCGAAGGACAACTCGGCAGACCGTATGTAGGAGGGCCCCCGGTGAACGGGTCCGGCGGCGATCGTCAAAATGGTGGTCGCGACCCGCCGAGAGAGCGCCGCCGTGAGACGCTCACAACTGGTTCTCAGATCCATGCACCATGCTACCCCTACTGTGACGGCCTCCAAGGAGCAGCCCGCCGCCGGTTCGTCGGCATGGGCGCCATTTCGCTCAGGTGTGTTTCGAGCGATGTGGTCGGCGCAGTTCGTCAGCAACATAGGTGGTTGGATGCAGACGGTGGGAGCGCAGTGGCTGATGCTCTCGCTGACTACAGCCGCGGCGCCCGTGGCACTCATCCAGACGGCCTCGAGCCTTCCCGTGCTCTTGTTCGCAGTACCCGCGGGGGCCGTGGGAGACCTGGTGGACCGCCGGCGCTTCCTGCTCTTCGCGCAGACGTTCATGCTGCTCGCGGCGCTTGCGCTTGGGGTACTGGCACTCGAGGGGCTGGTGACCCCGGTGGTGCTGTTGGCGCTCGTGTTCGCTCTTGGCGCAGGCCAGGCCTGGACGTCGCCGACATGGCAGACGCTCCAGCCGGAGCTGGTGCCCGCCGCCGAGCGGCCGCAGGCGATCGCGCTCGGCTCGGTGAACATGAATCTCTCGCGTGCCGTGGGCCCCGCAATCGGTGGTCTGCTCGTGGCCGCCACGAGCGTGGGCTCTGTGTTCCTGATCAACGCCGCCAGCTTCCTGGCGGTGATCGTGGTGGTCCTGCGGTGGCGCGGAGGAGGGCGTAGGGAGGGTGCGCTCGCGCCCGAGCACGTCGGCGAGGCGATCCGCGCGGGTGGACGCTACGTAGCGGCAAGCCCAGCGCTGCGAGTTGTCCTCTTGCGATCAGCATTGTTTGTCTTCTTCGCAAGCTCGATCTGGGCTTTGCTTCCACTGACCGCAAGGACACAGCTTCATCTCGGCTCAGGCGGCTACGGTCTGTTGCTCGGATGCGTAGGCATCGGCGCGGTGGTCGGTGCGGCACTGTTGCCACGTCTGCGCAACCGCTTGACACCCGGAGCGATGCTAAGCGCCGGCTCGGTTGTGGTGGGCGCACTGGCGCTTGTGCTCGCCTACGTCCACGTCACCGCCCTCGTGGGCGTGGCGCTTGCGATCGGGGGGACCGCATGGATCCTTGCGCTGTCGACGCTCAACTCCGTCTACCAGTCGAGCCTCCCTGGGTGGGTCAAGGCACGCGGCATGGGCTTCTACCTGATCGTCTTCCAGGGAGGCAATGCCATCGGCAGCGCCGCAATGGGGCTCGCGGCCGGGCAGGCGGGACTCTCGCCCACACTGCTCGTGGCGGGGATCGGGCTAGTGCTCGGTCCGCTCGCAGGGCTGCGCTTCCCACTCAAGCCGCTGAAGCCCGAGGAATTGCTGCCTGCCGGTGACTGGCCTGTGCCGCAACTAACTAGTGAAGAGACGCCAGGGGGGCCGGTCATGGTCAGCGTCGAGTACTGGCCCCGAACGGGGATCGAGGACAGCTTCCTGCAAGCACTCCACGATGCGCGCTTCAGCCGCCGGCGGACGGGCGCAAGCTCCTGGCGCGTGTGGCGCGACAGTTCCGAGCCCAATCGCTTCATCGAGCAGTTCGTTGTTGCGTCCTGGCAGGAACATCTGCGCCAGCACGAGCGGGTCACCACCCGTGACCAGGAACGCTTCGATCGCATCCGTGCGATGACCGACCCCGATCGACCAGTGGTGGTGACGCACTGGATCGCACCGGTAAGCCCTCAGTCAGTCTCGTCGCGTCGCGCATAGAGCTCGTCCACGTGCGACATGCCCTTTGGCGGCAGCATCGCGCCGGCGATCCAGAGAAACGGAATGACGAACCCGAGGATCAGCAAGACCCAGTGCCGGTTTTGGAACGTCCTGACACCAAGAAAAAGCAGCAGGAAGACGTAGATGATGCCCAGTCCGACGTATAGCAAGACAAACCCCATCCCGATAGCGGTCAGGACAGCTTAGACCGTCCTCCGATAGTGTGTTCCTAGGAGTTCAAGCCTATGCATCCTTTTCGTGCCGCCGTCGAAGCGCAGGATCTCGAGGCCGCAATGGCGCTCATGGCCGATGACGTCGTGTTCCGAAGCCCAGTCGTCTTCAAGCCCTACCACGGTCGCGAGGCAGTCGGGATGTTGCTCGGGGCCGTTTCGCGCGTATTTGAAGACTTCCGCTACGAGCGCGAGATTGGCGCACCCGACGCGCCCGACCACGCCCTTGTCTTTCGTGCGCGCGTCGGTGACCGCGAGCTCGAGGGGTGCGATTTCCTACACGCCAACGAGCAGGGCTTGATCGACGAGTTGTGCGTGATGGTCAGGCCGCTGTCGGGTGTGCTGGCGCTCGCCGAGGCGATGAAGGCTCAGCTCGAGCTTGCTCAGCGCGAATCGGGCACGGAGAGCTGACAGTGGCGCATGCATTCAAGCTTGGACTCAACACCGGCCGCCGCTGAGTTCGTGCGCGGGTAGGGCGCCCGTCTACGCGCCAGTGGTCACTCCGCCGATCGTCCGGCCGTATGGCGGCGCCGCCGGGTGGAGAGGTGGGGCACACGGGTCGGATGTGCGGCCCGGCGGCGCCTGATGCCATGTCTTCAGGATGACCGGTACCAACGCCTACGTATATGGGGTGCAAGCCCCATATACGGGGCTCAAGGCTCGACCAGTCCGCGCCGGATTGCGTAGCGCGTCAGCTCCACGCGGTCGCGCATGCCGAGCTTTTCAAGCATATTGGCGCGGTGACGCTCGACGGTCTTCTCGCTGATTATGAGAGCTTTGGCGATCTGGCGATTGTTGTGTCCCTCGGCGATCAGCTTGATCACCTGCAGCTCGCGTGGGGTCAGGGGATCTGGGTGATCCTCGTCCGGTTTGTTGAGGTAGTGGCGGATGATCTCGGTGACAGCTCCGGGGTAGAGGAACGGCTCGCCACGCATGGCGGCACGGCAGGCTCGCACGACGTCGCGATCCGCGAGCGACTTGAGCACATAGCCGCTCGCGCCGACCTTGAGAGCTTCGTAGAGGAACTGCTCGTTGTCGTGCATCGAGAGCATCAAGATCTTCAATGAGGGGCGCTGACGGTGAATCTCACGGGCGGCGTCGAGCCCGGTCATGCGCGGCATCGAGATGTCGAGGATCACCAGGTCTAGCTCGTGATGGATGAGCGCCATCTGGACGGCCTCGAGCCCGTCGCCGGCCTCAGCGCAAACGACCAGGTCGGGTCCGTTCTCGAGCACCAGTCGCAAACCTGCTCGCACGACGGCATGATCGTCGGCGAGCAGGATGTTTGTCTTCAGCGCAGTCATCCGATCTCTCCTGCGCCGATCTCCCCTGCTAGTGGGATCGTCAAGCGCACTTCGGTCCCGGCGCGCGACGCGCTTACGACTTGCAGCGTGCCGCCGACGAGATTGGCGCGCTCACGCATGCCGCGGATCCCTCCGCTCTCCAGGCTCGCCTCGCGCAGGCCACGCCCGTCGTCGCGCACGCTCAACGTCAGGCAATCGCCGCTCGCGCGTAGGGTGATGCCGATACTGGCGGCATGGGCGTGCCGGATCGCGTTGGTCACGGACTCCTGAGCCACACGGTAGATCACAAGCTCGCGCTCGGGCGACTGGGGTGGGAGATCGTCGGGGATGCGGCAGTGGATATGCAGATCTGAGTGCTCGCGCAGTCGCCGCGAGAGGGCTTGCAAGGCGCCAGCGAGACCCAGGTCCTCAAGCGGCTCCGGCCGCAGGCGCTGGGCAATGCGACGCACGTCCTCGATGCTGGCGCGCGTGGTCTCGAGCAGCTGCTTGAGTTGGGGCGCCAGCTCGGTAGGCGCCATCCGCAGGGCGCGCGAGAGGCCCAGCAGGATGCCGGTCAATGTCTGACCTACTTCGTCGTGAAGCTCTTGAGCGACCCTGAGTCGCTCGCCCTCCTGGGCGGAAAGCGCTCGCCGTGTGCTTTGCAGGCGCTCGCTCTCGAGTTCGTCGAGCATGTCGTTGTAGGCCTGCGCAAGCTCGGCGGCCTCCGATGGCGTGCTCGGGACCTGCAGTCGCTCGCCCGATTGCAGAGGATCGACGCTTCGCAGCAGTGTCGGGAGATGAGTCAACGGAGAGAGCGCGCTGCGAAGTAGCAGTGCGTTGGCGATCAGCGTGATCGCCAATGTGACCGCGAGCACGGCGGCGTCGTCGGAGGCGATATGCGCGAACGGGGCCGGCAGCACGATCGCGATTGCGATGGCCATCGTTGTCACAACGGCGGCGTTCAGGGCCAGCACACGCCAAAAGAGCGGCACATAACGGCTATACGTCCGTGGTTCCTTCACGGGGCTACCCCCGCGAAGGGGTGGGCTCGACGGGGGAGTCGCGGAGCTGGAGGCAGCCATATCGTCGTGACCATCGACGATGGGCTCGGTGATGCCGGCTTGTTCGCTTGCTGGGGGCATCCCACAGCAACGCTAGCGCGCCCCGTTCCAGATCCAGTGAAGATGGGGTCTGGACCTCATGTTACCCCAAACGTAGACATAGTTGCCATCATCCGAACATGTGCGCTAGTCTGAATAATGCGCGGTGTCCCCGTGCGCTGCGGCCCGCGGCTACTCACTGAGGATCGGGTCGCGGCTCAACTGACAACCGATAGGGAAGCGTAATGGCGATTGAACTCTATATCGTAAAAATCTTAGCTGGCAACGTGGGTGTGCCGGGAGCGCCGGTCCTGCACCTTGGCTTGGCGGTGAATGCGCCAACTGGCCATATCACCGGGCGAGCCGAGATCACGCAAGCGGTGGCGCCACCGAATGGGATCATTCAAATCAACGATCTCCGTGGCCGCATCCACTCACTCGAGTTCGGCCCCAAAGTGCGCGTCGTCGAGCTAAGAGGTTCATACATTTTCGCATTCCCGCCGCCGGCGATAGGCGAGGGAGTGGCGTTATTCTCGGCAACGTTCATCATCGGGCAGGACAATTGGAATGGGCGGGGCTCGTTTACCTTCGGTAGCACGGAGATCGACGATGTCCCCTTTCACGTCTGCGAGGAGTAGCTCCTCACGCGCAGGCTCGTAAACGACTCATGGTCGACGAACATCGTGGGCAGTCGGTCACCGACTAACCCGGATTTCCTCACCGCGTAGCTGAGACTCGGGAGGGCCGTCCTGCTCGTCACTGTCACTCGGCGGTGACGAGCAGGGGGCCATCTGCTCCACGGTCACACGCCATCGGCAACGCCGGCCGCCGCCATACTGGCGTCGATGCTTGCAGAGCGTTTCACAGCACAGCTACTCGCGGGAGAGCCGGCTCGCGATCCCGTTGTCGTTGCCGAGCGGCTGCTTGCGGTCCAGGGGCAGGATCCGCGCGGGGTGCGCCTCGCGATCCGCTCGCGCACCGCTGACCTGTCGGTTGCCGACGTGGACCGTGCTCTGGGCGAGCAGCGTGCGCTTGTGATTGCTTGGCTGAATCGCGGCACGCTGCACCTCGTGCGCAGCGAGGATTACCCATGGCTACAGGCGCTGACAGCGCCGCGCATGGTCACGGCCAACGCGCGCAGGCTGGAGCAGGAGGGCGTCTCGCCCGCCGACGCCGACCGCGCGGTGAAGGCGATCGAGCGTTCCCTGTCTGAGGATGGTCCGCTCACGCGTGGGCAACTACGCGAGCGGATCGCGGCCACGGGTGTACGCACGGAGGGGCAGGCGATTGTTCACCTGCTGGTGCTCGCCTCCATTCGCGGTCTCATCGTACGCGGGCCGATGCTCGCCGGCCAGCACGCTTTCGTGCTGGTGCACGACTGGCTTGGGGAGACAGGGCCGGTCGATCGCGAGCGCGCCCTGGGAGAGCTTGCCCGTCGCTACCTGCTCGGCCATGCTCCCGCGGATGAGCGCGACCTTGCAAAGTGGGCGGGGCTTCCGCTGCGCGACGTCCGCCTCGGATTGAGCATGATTGCCTCCCAACTGACGCAGCGCCCGGACGGGCTACTCGATCTCGCCGGACGCGAACCGCCGGCGCCCTTGCCGCGCCCGCGCCTGCTCGGCGCCTTCGACCCTGTCCTGCTCGGCTGGCGCTCGCGGGAGACGATCCTCGGAGCGCACCGCCAGGTGGTTACTGTAAATGGTCTCTTCCGTCCCTTCGCGCTCATCCGCGGTCGCGCCGCCGCCACGTGGAGTCTGCCTGCGGGGAAGGTGGTGCTGGAGCCGTTCCGTCGTTTGAGTCGCGAGGACGCCGTCGCACTGGACGCCGACGCCGAGGACGTCGTGCGCTTCCTCGCCGTGAGGCAATAGAGCTTTGAACTTTGGGGTGCCCCCGGCACATGTGCCGGGGGTCGGGCCGTACATGTACGGCCCGAAACGCAGGGCCGCATGCGGCCCTGCTCGGGGCGCGCATGCGCGCCCCGTGACGGCGCACATGTGCGCCGTCATCAGTACCTAACATATGGATTGTGTCGAAAGCGAAGAAGCCATTCCGGGAGCGCTCGCGCACGCAGCGGCTCTGGCTGCTCATGCTCACCGCTGGGTCGGTCCTGCTCGTGATCGCCGCCGAGCGCGATATCCAGCGTCGCCCGGCCGATCGGGTGCGCGGCAACAGGCTGCTGTGGCGACTGGTCAGCCTGAACGCGCTCGGCTCGCTGAGCTACTTTCGCTGGGGTCGGCGAGCGTAGCCTGCCCGTCTGTCAGCGACCGAACCAGCGTGCGCGCCGGCTCGAGCCGAACTCGCGCTTGTCCGCAGCGAGTGCGGCGGAGGGCTCGCCGAAGGAGCCGGTTGGTTTCTCTCCGGAGAGGAAGTCCACCTCGACGCGGCCGATCCGACCGGCGCCGAACTCGATGTAGCAAATACCGCGACCGTTATACGGGGCGGGCTGCTCGCCGCCGCGGATGTTCGCGATCAGCGACTTGGCCACCACGCGCGCCGCTCCCTCGGCAAACACGCCCGCCTTTGGCGCGCCCACGGTGGCCACGTCGCCAACCGCATACACGCCCGGAAACCGCGTCGCGAGTGTCCTGGAGTCCACGGGCACGTACCCGTCCTCGGTCATGCCACTGTCGATGACCACCTGCGGCGCTCGGTGCTTGGGGACGCCGAGGAAGAGATCGTATGGCATCTCTCCGCCGTCGTCGAGCACGGCCACGCGACGCGCCGGATCGAGCGAACTCACGCGCCTGCCCGGGACGAAGCGGATGTCGCGCTCTGCGAATGCGGCTTCCAATGCGCGCGAGGTGTCTGGCGACGGCGGCACGGGTGTGCCGAGCGGCAGCACGAAGGAAATCTCGCAGTCGCCGCGCACGCCCCGTGCAGACAGATGGTCGTGCAACAGCAGTGCGGTCTCGCTCGGTGCCGGAGGACACTTGAAGGGTGCGCCGCACACACCGATGATCGCTTGGCCCCGCGAGAAGCCGGGGAGTAGCTCGCCCAGGCGCTGCGCGCCGGCAACGGAGTAGAACTCGTTGCCGCCCTCGAGCAGGCCCGGCGTGGCGTCGAAGTCGTAATCGGCGCCGAGCGCTACAACCAGGATGTCAGCGTCGTAGGTGCCACCGTCGGTGCTTGCGCGGCGGGCATCGGGATCGATCGCGACGACCGTCTCGCGTACGACGCGCACTCCGGGCTTGACGATCTCGCGGTAGGGGAGGCGTACGGCGTCAAGCGTGGTCCTACCGAACATGATGTCGAGCTTTGAGTATCCGAAGACGAACGAGTCGCTCTTGTCGATCAGCGTCACCTCGACGTCCTCGCCGAGCGCCTCCGACAGCGTGCTCGCAAGCTCCAACCCGCCGAAGCCCGCTCCCAGCACGACCACGCGCGTCTTCATCCAGGGAGCATACCCTCACGCCTTCCTGGGGCAGCTGCTCGCGGCCGAGCTTGGCTTCTCGCCCGCGTGGTTTTCTGACGCCGTATGCGTGTGGTGCCGCCGTGCCGTAGAGCGCCGACTCGACCCGCGAACGCCTTGCTGGACGTGCGTTCTATCGCCGTGCCTATACTTAATGTAGGTGCCAAATGTGGCCGAACTCGATCGTGTGGCCGGGCGCGTGTATGCGGCGGCTTGACAGTCGAGTCCCGCGAAAGATAGCCGGCGCGCGAAGCGAGGATCGCGATGCATAGCGGAATCGATAGCAATGGTTGGCAGTCGAGTTCGACGGCGTTTGGGATCGTTCAGCGACAGTTCGATTCGCGCACGAGCGTGATCTCGGTCGAAGGGGACCTCGATCTCGCCACCGCGCCGCGCTTGAAGTGGATGCTCGCCGATTCGCTGGATGTCGGTAGAACCCGACTCGTGCTGGATTTCTCGCTCGTCACGTTCATGGACTCGACCACCTTGGGGGTGCTTGTCGGCGTCGCTAGGAAGCTCGAGGCGGGAGCACGATTGGCGATCGTGTGTGTGCGGCCCAACGTGCTGAAGATCTTCGAGTTCGCCGGACTTGACGGTGCGTTTGCGATCTTCGCGACGCTCGACGAGGCGCTCACTTACGTGCAGGAGAAAGAAGCTTGGACAGGTTGAGCGATAGCAACTCGTCAAGGGCGAGCGATGTTCCGGCGCTCGTTCGCTCGCGTCGGCGGTTGGCGGCGAGCGCGGTGCTCGCGTGCTGCGCGCTCGCCGGCGCGTGTATTCCCGCTTGGGCAGCGGCACCGAATCATGTGAAGATGGGGCTCGGCTCATCCGCATCGGGCCAGCGAGTTCCGCTGATCGCCGTGGTGGTGCCCGAACAGGCGCTGCGAGTGCAACGCGCGGTGGAAGCCCGCCAACCGCCAGGCCAGGGCCACGGCGAAGAGTCGGACGCGGCGCAGCACCAACAATCAAATCGGAGTGGTCACGAACACGCTGGGTCGGGCAACCCCGAACAGGGAGGCTTGGGCGATCACGAACAGGTCGGGTCGGGCGGCCACGAACAGGGCGATTCTGGCGGTCACGAACAGGCTGTCGAAGGCAGCCAACCCAAAGAGCCCAGCGAGGGTCGAGAAGCCGACACTGGGCAGGCGACTTCGCGCGCGGCGCATCATGGCCGGAGAGACACCCACTCCACTTTGACCACGGCGCTCTCGCGCACATCGGGCGAAGTGCTTGCGTCGGTGGCTTCACCGAGTCGCCGCTCAACAGCCGCACGCACGGCTGTCGGCACGAGCGTGGCTGACACGTCCAGGGCGACCGCGCCCAGTGCGCAGACCGCGAAAGCGATTCCGACGGCGACAGCCTCAGCGAGCCCGCCTGCGACAGCCTCAGCGAGCCCGACGGCGACAGCCTCAGTGAGCCCGCCCGCAACAGCACCGGTGGCCGTGAGCCAGCCGGCGGCGATCCAGACCGCGCCCGCGCTGGCGCAGGCTGGGAGGACGTCGCAACACGCCGTCGCCGGCCGCCGGCCGCATGCCGCGCGCGGACATAGGCGCCACCATAAGCGACCCGCTGCCAGGAGCGCTACCTCGCACACAGCCTTGACCGCCGCTGTCGCGCCAACGGCGGTGGGGACCGTCGCATCGGCACACGTAGGCGCCGGGCGCGCCGAGCGTCGCGCCGCGGTTGCGCACGGGGTCGCCAGTCGCGGGCGTCCGTCGCCGATTGTCACGACGATCACCAAGATCGTCGACGTGGTGCCGACACCGGTGCGCGTCCTGATCGGCGCGCTGCTCGCGCTCGCGATCGCGCTCGGCCTACGTTCGACCCTCATCGCGTTGCGTGCCCGCCGACTCGAGGCCCAACGCGGTGAGTTGCTCGAGGACGTCGGCCTGCTTCAGGCGGCGCTGCTGCCCGTGCCGCCCGCTCGGCTCGGTCCGGTGGGCACCTCAGTGGCCTACCGGCCGGCCGAGGGCCCGGGGGCGGGCGGCGATTTCTACGACGTGTTCGCACTTGACGACGGTCGACTTGCGGTCATCGTGGGGGACATCTCCGGGCACGGACGGCAGGCGCTGCCACACACGGCGCTGGTGCGCTTCACGCTGCGCGCATACCTCGAGGCCGGTCTCTCTCCCCGCAGCGCGGTGCAAACCGCCGGGGCGGTGCTGGAGCGTCAGCTCGGTGAGTCGTTTGCCACGGTTGCCGCCGCCACCTACCATCCTCGCGAGCGCAAGCTGGTGTATGCGTGTGCCGGCCATCCGCCGCCAATCGTGCTCGGCTCGCGAGCGATAACCCCGATCACCGTCGGCTCCTCGCCGCCGATTGGAACCGGGATGCGCACCGGCACTCGCCAGACCGCGATATCGGTGCCGGGACGCTCCCAGGTGTGTTTCCACACCGATGGAGTCACGGACGCTCGGGTCGCGGGCGAGCTGTATGGCGCCGAGCGACTGCAGCGTGCGTTCGCAGCGCTTGGACCGAAGGTGACCGCGCCGATGCTCCTTGAAAGGGTGGCTGGAGAAACGGACTCGCGCCCGGACGACATGGCCGCCTGCGTGCTGTGTGTCGAGGGTGGCGCTGACGCTCCGGTTGTGCTCGCCGAGGAAGTCGAATTCAGCCGCGAGGAGTTGGCGGGCGACCGCGCCCTACGCTTCCTGCTCGCCTGTGGGGTGGCACATGAGGAGACAGCCGAGATCCTGCGCTCTGCCCGGGCCGTTGCGCAGCGTGAGGGCACCGTGCTGCTTGATCTGTGCACCGTCGGCGGGCATCCGAGGGTTACCGTGCTGCGCAACAACGTCGAGCACCTGCACATACCCAGTGCGACACTGCGAGCTGGTTTTGGGGGGTCGCGGTAGCTCCCGAGCCAGAATCGCGAAAGCGTCGCCCGGCGATCCTCGTGGTGGACGACGAGCCGGCGGTGCTTGCCGCGGTGGCCCGCGACCTGCGACGTGGCTTCGGCGAGCGCTTCCGGATATTGCGCGCAGGCTCGGGGGCGCAGGCGCTTGATGTCCTGCGGGAGCTGCGCGCACGCGGCGAGCTTGTCGCGATGTTGATCGCCGACCAGCGGATGCCTGGTATGCCAGGTACGGAGTACCTCGTGCAGGCGCGCAAGTTCGTGCCCGACGCAAAGCGGGTGCTGCTGACCGCATATGCCGACACGGAGGCCGCGATCGCGGCGATCAACGAGGTGGCGCTCGACTACTACCTGCTCAAGCCGTGGGATCCGCCGGAGGAGCAGCTGTTTCCGGTCGTCGAGGACCTGCTCACCACCTGGGAGGCCGGCGCGGCGCTCGAATCCGGCGGCGTGCGCGTGGTGGGGCATCGCTTCTCGCGCGAGTCTCACGACCTGCGTGACTTCCTGGTGCGCAATCGCATCCCGGCTCGCTGGCTGGATGTGGAGCGCGACGGCGAGGCGCGCGAGTTGCTGCGCGTGGCCGGCGTCGACGCCGACCGCCTGCCGGTGGCTCTGCTGGAGGACGGCGCCGTGCTCGAGCGCCCCACGATCCTCGAGCTGGCTGAGCGCCTCGGGGTGAGCGGCGCCCCGGCTCAAGACCACTACGACCTGGTCGTCGTCGGCGGTGGGCCGGCGGGACTCGCGGCAGCCGTTTACGGTGCGTCGGAGGGCCTGAGGACGGTCATGGTCGAGCGCGAGGCACCCGGCGGTCAGGCCGGCCAGTCCAGTCGGATCGAGAACTACCTCGGCTTTCCTGCCGGCCTCAGCGGCTCGGACCTGGCGCGGCGTGCGACCGACCAGGCGCGGCGCCTTGGCGCCGAGCTGCTCACAGTGCAGGAGGCTGTCGGCCTGCGCGCGGAGGGCTCGGCGCGCCTGGTGGACCTGAGCGGCGGCGGCTCGCTCAGCGCGAGCTGCGTGATTGTCGCCTCGGGCGTGTCCTACCGCCAGCTCGATACGCAGGGCTTCCCCGAGCTGACCGGCGCCGGTATCTACTACGGCGCGGCCATGACCGAGGCGCGCGGTTGCACCGAACAGCACGTGGTCGTGATCGGCGGCGCCAACTCGGCCGGCCAGGCCGCCGTGTACTTCAGCGGCTACGCCGCGCGCGTCACGATGCTCGTCCGCGGCCCGTCGCTTGAGAAGTCGATGTCCCACTACCTGATCGAGCAGATCGCCGCCCAACCCAACATCAAGGTCCGCACCGGCGCCTCGGCTATTGCCGCCGAGAGCGAGGAAGGGCGTCTGACAGGCCTGCGCGTGAAGGGCCCCGAAGGAGAGGACACCGTGGCGGCCGACGCGTGCTTCGTATTCATCGGAGCCTCTCCCCGCACCGATTGGCTGGACGGCGTGCTCGCACGCGACGAGCGCGGCTTCATCCTCGCTGGTCGCGACGCCCAAGCCAATGGTTGGTCCTTGCAGCGCGAGCCTTACGTCCTTGAGACCACCGTCCCGGGCGTGTTCGTCGCCGGCGACGTGCGCGCGCGCTCGATCAAGCGCGTCGCCAGTGCCGTTGGCGAGGGCTCGATGGCCGTCTCCCTGATCCACGAATACCTGGTGGACGCGTGAGCGAGCGGTCCGTCACGCTCGAGGAGCTGCGCGGCGTCGATCTGTTCGACAGCCTTGACGACGCTGAGCTGGTCGAGTGGGTGCCCGTGGCTCACCCTCGCATCGTTCTTGCCGGGGAGGTGGTCGCCGAGCAGGGGGAGGAGCCCCCAGGTCTGCAGCTTCTCTTGGAGGGGCGCGCCCAAGCTTTCATTCTCGCCCGAGGTCAAAGCGAGCCGGTCGGCCATCACACCGCGCCGACCTGGATGGGTGCGATTGCGGTGCTCACCGGGGGCACGCTCGGCGTACGCATGCAGGCCGAGACCGATTGCCGCCTGGCGACGGTCGCTCCCGAGGACTTCAAGCGTCTGGCCTTCGCTCAGCCCGAGATCCACCAGCGCGTGATGCGCCAAGTCGCCCCGGTCATGAGCCGCATCACTGAGCGCGAGCAGAACCAGGAGCGCCTCGCCTCCCTCGGCACGATGGCCGCGGGGCTGGCGCACGAGCTGAACAACCCGGCTGCTGCTGCCCGCCGCGCCGCCGTGCAGTTGACAGAAGCCCTTGATGCGATCGGCTCCGCCCTGGCCTCGTTCGTGGAGGCTGGAATCGAGCGCGAGGACGCCGAGCGGCTCCTAAAGCTGCAACAGCAGGCCGTCGCCCAAGCAGCCTCGGCCACAGCGCTCGATGCCCTGGACGCCTCCGACGCCGAGGAGGACCTGCTTGCGCGGATGGAGGACCTGGAAGTGGAGGAGCCCTGGCGTCTCGCCGAGCCGCTGGCGGCGGCCGGCGTGGATCAGGCGTGGCTGGATAGCGTCGCCGAGCTGGCTGGTCCCGCGAGGGGCGCAGCGCTGCGCTGGGTCGCTGCCACGCTAACCGCGGGCCGCCTGTCGGGCGAGCTGTGCGAGTCCACCGAGCGCATGACCGCGCTGGTGGGGGCGGTGAAGTCCTACGCCTACATGGACCGTGGCAGCCTGGTCGAGGTGGACATCCACGAGGGCATCGAGACCACGCTGACCGTGCTCGGCTACAAGCTCAAGCACACCTCGATCGTGCTCGAGCGCGACTACGACCGCACGCTGCCGAAGCTCACGGTGCGTGGCTCGGAGCTGAACCAGGTGTGGACGAACCTGCTCGACAACGCGATCGACGCGCTAGTCGAGCAGGGCAGGATTACCATCACGACGCGCTCGGAGGGGGACTGCGCAGTGGTCGAAATCGCCGATGACGGTCCGGGGATCCCCGCGGAGCTTGCCTCGCGCGTCTTTGACCCCTTCTTTACGACCAAGGAGGTTGGGCACGGCACAGGCCTTGGCCTGGCCACCGCCCGGCGGATCGTTGTGGATCGCCACGATGGGTCGCTCACACTTGACAGTCAACCCGGCCGCACCGTCTTGCGCGTGCGGCTCCCCTTCACTCAAAAAACCTGATCGGAGCGAATGGATGTCTACGTGTACTCATCTGGAGCATGTTCAAATTACGGAGCTGCCCGAGTCGGTGGAGGGCTGTGAGGATTGCTTGCACATGGGAGGTGAGTGGCTGCACCTGCGCATCTGCCTGGACTGTGGTCACGTTGGCTGCTGCGACAGCTCGCCCAACCGCCACGCCACGGCCCACAGCCAGGCAAGCGGGCATCCGCTGATGCGCTCCCTGGAGCCGGGCGAGACGTGGTCATGGTGCTTCGTGGATGAGATCGCGCTGCTGATTCCGCAGGTGCAGGGCGAAACGCGGATACCGCCATCGCCGCTCGGCGGTTGACGCGATTGTTGCGAGAAGGTTAGAGTCCAGCGTGTGACGCTCGTATTGCTCACCGGAGCCACACGCGGGATTGGCGCAGCCGCCGCGGTGGAGTTGGCGCGGGAAGGTGTCGAGGTGGCGCTCGTGGGTCGTGAGCGCGAGCGTGTGGAGGCCGTCGCCGCGCAGGCCCGGGCGGCCGGTGGGGGCGCCGCCGTGCACGAGCACGTCGTCGATCTGACGCTGATGAGCGACGTTCGCGCGCTCGCCGAGCAGGCGCGCGAGCGCTACGAGCACATCGACGTGCTGGCCAACAACGCGGGCGCCCTGTTCGCCTCGCGTGAGGAAACCTCCGAGGGCCTGGAGCGGACGTTCGCGCTGAACCATCTAGCTCCGTTTCTGCTCACGAACCTGCTGCGCGACCGCTTGGAGGGCGGGCGCGTCGTGACGACAGCCTCCGACGCCCACAAGTCCGGGCGCCTGGATCTCGATGACCTGCAGTCGCGGAAGTCATACGCCGCGATGCGCGTGTATGGCACCACGAAGCTGTGCAACATTCTCTTCACGCGCGAGCTTGCGAGGCGTGCTCCGGAGCTGCACGCCAACTGCTTTCACCCCGGGGTCGTGCGCACCGGCTTTGGCAAGAACGAAAACGGGGTGTGGAAGTTGCTCACCACGCTCGGCGCGCCCTTTTTCCGCTCGCCACAGCGCGGTGCCCGCTCGCTGGTGTGGCTTGCCATCTCCGAGCAGGCGGCAGCGCTCACCGGCGAGTACATTCAGGACGAGAAGGTGCTTGCGCCCAGCGCACAGGCTCAAGACGAGGTGCTCGCCAACGGCCTATGGGAGCGCAGCGCCAAGCTGGTGGGCTTGCCCGCCGACGCGCCCGCCTGATCGGCTCGCGCCTGTCGAGGAGCGCGTGTCGATACCCTGAGATGGCGCAATGGCGGCTGGCGAGACCCCTGGCGGGCAACCGCGGAACCTGATTCTCGCGGCGATGATCTTCGCCGTGTCGATGACGTTCATCGACCAGACGATCGTTTCGATCGCCGCGCCTGAAGTACAGAAGGAGCTTGGGCTGACCAGCACCGGTGTGCAATGGGCGGTCAACGCCTATCTACTCTCGCTGGCCGCGCTGTTCGCCTTCGGCGGTCGCCTGGCCGACACGGTCGGCCATCGTAAGATGGTGACGCTCGGCGTGGTCGTGTTCGCCGCTTCCTCGGCGATGTGCGGGTTGACGCCGAAAGGGAGCCTGGCCGAGGCGTGGATCGTGACGTTCCGCATCGTCCAGGGCGCCGGCGGAGCGATCATGTTTCCGGCGGCCCTTGCGATCGTCGTGCAAACGTTTGCTCTGCGCGAACGAGGCAAGGCGCTTGCGATCTTCTTCGGCATCGCGGGTGGGCTCACTTCGATCGGTCCGATCCTCGGCGGCTACCTGACACAGTGGACGTGGCGGGCGATTTTTTGGGTGAACATCCCTGTGGCGATTATTGCCCTGGTGCTGATCGTGCTATCCAAACCGGTCACGGTGCACCGTCCCGCGCGCATGGACTACCGAGGCTTGGCGCTGATTGCCTCCGGGGTGGCGCTCAGTGTGTTCGGCTTCCAACAGTCGACTGTCTGGGGCTGGAGTGATCCCGCTACCGGTGCCTGCGTTGCGGTCGGCGCTGCGCTGCTGGTCGTGTTCTATTTCGTTGAGGCCCGCACGGTCTCGCCACTGATCGCGGTCAGTATTTTTCGCATCCGGGCATTCGCGGTGGAGAACCTCGTGCTTGGCATCGCGATGCTGGTGTTCCTACCGGTGTTCTTCTTCGCGAGCGAGTACGCCCAGATCGCGCTCGGCAAGACGCCGTCTGAGGCTGGGTTGTTCTTGCTGTATTTCTTCATCGGCTTCGTGATCGCCGCGCAGATCGGCGGGCGAATGCTCGACCGGGGTGGGGCGAAGCGCCCGGTGGTGCTTGGCTGCGCGCTCGGCGCCGTCGGGTTCTGGCTGTGGGCGGGCAAGGTCACGAGCCTGAGCTTTGGCTCACAGCAGCTGTACATCATTCTCGCCGGCGCTGGTATCGGGTTCATGCTCGGCCCGGCCAGTACCGACGCCGTCAACCGCGCCTCGCGCCTCTCCTACGGCGAGGCGACCGGCATTACGCAAACGATCCGCAACTATGCCGCCAGCCTCGGGCTTGCGATCCTCGGCACGATCCTCGTCTCCCAGATGCGCTCTCGCGTCACCGCCTCGCTGATGTCCCTTGGCGTGCCGAGCGCAAAGGCCCACTCGGAGGCGTCGCGCATCTCTCAGTCACACAGCGGAAACGTCAGCGCTATCCCCCACTTCGTGCGCTTGGACTTCGCCTATGCCACGCGCTCGGTGCTCTATGTGATGGCGGCGATCATGGCGGTGGCGGCGATCACGGCGTTCGTCGGTCTGCGAGCCGGGGTACAAGAGGAGCCGGACACAACCGAGTCTGACCCCCAAATGGAGGTAGCTATCCAAAATGACTGAGTCTTCAGAAAGATCGTCTGACCACAGTGCTCGCTTCGGCCGCCGTGCCGTGTCTCGCTATCGCATGCAGGCCTCGATCGTCGCGGCAGTCGCCGTCGCCCTTGTCTCGCTCGGTGTGATGGTCGCCTCGGCGGCGCCCGCCGTGAAGATCACCAACTGCAACAGCGCAAGTAGCCATCCCAAGGCGCTGACGCTCACGTGCGGCGATGGCAACACAGTTCTCAGCAAACTGCGGTGGTCGAGCTTTGGGGGCGTCAGCGCTCAGGCCAGCGGCACATTCGAAATGAACACGTGCACTCCAAACTGCGCGGGGGGCAAGGTTGTGCGCTACCCGGTTGCGGTGAAGGCCAGCAATATCCGCAAATGCAAAGCTGGCTTGCGTGTGTACAACAAGCTGAGCCTGAAGTTCACCGCTCGCGCGCCCAAATCGGCGAGTGGCTTGAAGAACTGGACCTTGGGCTGTCCCATCTAAGTGCGCAGGTCCTCGGCTGCGGTGGTTCGCTCAGAACAAGCGCTGCTGTGGGGCGGTTGGCTCGACAGGCGGATTCCTCGGCTCGGGTAAGGGCCCGGGACCGCGTCTGAATCCATTGCCGGCGTTGCGCCCGCGCACCAGTCCTGCCAGCCGCTTGCGCTCCTCACCCGGAGCGTAGGCGCCGCGTCGGTATAGCTCCTCGTATCGCTCGACCAGTTCGGGACGCTGCGTGCGCAACCAGTCCATGAACACCTCCTTGACCCCATCACGCAGGTGCAGCGCCACCCCGCCGATGCTCCTGGCGCCGGCATCGATCGCGCCCTGCAGTAGCGGCTCGAGCTGATACGGAGCGTCGTTGATCCCCGGCATGAGCGGAGCGATCAGCACCCCCGTGGGGATGCCGGCGCGGTTCAGCTCGGCGACCGCCTCCAAGCGCGCGCGGGGGTTGGGAGTGTGAGGCTCGGTCGCGCGCCATGCGCGCTCGTCCAGCGTGGGGATCGACAGGGTGGCGCCAAAAGTGGCGCGCTCGGCTATCTGGAGCATCAACGGCAGGTCGCGCAAAAGCAGCGGCGACTTGGTGAGCACCGAGCACGGGTTGGCCGCGTCGCGCAGAGCCTCCCAGATGCCCTGCATGAGCCGGTAGCGGCCCTCCACCCACTGGTAGGGGTCGGTGTTGGTGCCGAGCGCCACGTGCTCGCGCTTCCACGATGGCCTCGCCAGCTCGCGGCGCAGTACCTCCGGCGCGTTGACCTTGACCACGATCTCCCGCTCGAAGTCGCGGCCGGCGTTGAACCCGAGATATTGGTGGGTTGGGCGGGCGAAGCAGTAGACGCAAGCGTGGCTGCATCCCCTGTAGGGGTTGATCGTCCAACTGAACGGCATCCGCGATCGGGAGGGCACTCGGTTGAGCACCGAGCGGGCGCGGACCTCGTAGAAGCGCATGTCGAGCGCCTCGGGCGCGTCGAAATGGCGCACCACCGCGTCGTCGCGATACCCCGGCAGTCGTCGCTGCTCGTCGGCCTCGTCGGTCAGGTTACTCCAGCGCACGAACATATGTTCGCATATGTTCGTGCGGCTCGACTGTGCGCGTCTGGTCGAGCGTAGGTCGCAACGTGGTAGCTGCGAGCACGCAAAAGAAATCCGCTCGCCACCGGGCCTTACGGCCTCCCCACCGGCGGCGAGCGGGACCCCCGCGCCCGTCCTATCCCCGACCTACTTCTTCGGACAGGGCACCTTGATGCTGGCGGTCGATGTTTCGCCGCTCAGGAATTTCAGTTCTGTCTTTCCCGGGAAGCCGCCCTTCGGGCACTTGCTTGGCACGCTCCCATAGGAGACGAGCTTTTTGCCCTGCAGGTATGCCGCGCCGACCCTGATTTTGATCGACAGCACCGATGCGTAGGGGGCTTCCGGGACGGTTGTCACGAGCGGCACGACGGCCGTGAGCTTGGGTCCGAATGGCTTGGCGGCTGAGGAGATCTTGCCCGTGGAGAGGATTTCCAGGTCCACCGGCGATGTACCTTCGGTGAAGAACGACAGGTTCCCACCGGGTGTGAAGAACGCTTGGACGCTCGCTTTCTCCTGCACTCGCGTTCCGCCGAAGGCGACCACGCCGAGCACTTCGCCCTTGGGGCTGGCGACCGACTTCTTCGGGCATCGCGAGGTTTCGTGGCTTTCGAGGATCGCGCTCGAGCAGGTCGCGAATCCGGCGGTGTGAAGCTTGGTTCCTGCAGGCAGATACACGACGACGCCCGTCAGCGGCGAGGGAAACCCGCCGTATTCGGTGCCGGTGATCTTGAACTGCGTTTCCACCGAGGCGCCCGCTCCAAGGATGTTGCCCGTTTTCGGGTACGCGCGGCTTTTCGCGTTGCTCGGGTTGGTCAGGACCGGCAGGATCTTCGCGCTCACCGACACCTTGGGTGCCGCCTGTGCGATCGCGGGGAGGCCGATGGCCATCGCCGCGAGGCAAGCCATGAGATATGCGGTTCGTTTGACCATCGTCGTCTCCTTATTTGTGTCTACCAGCACTAACAGGCGCGACTCGCGGAAGTAGCGCTAATGTCGCGCCAATGAACCCTGCGGTTTCCGACGCCGAGCGATTGCGGCAGTGGGATGTGGTGCGTGTGCTGGCGGCCAATCCCGGACCGCTGACGATGTCGGGCACCAACAGCTGGGTCGTGGGGCGCGATCCGGCGTGGGTGGTCGATCCCGGTCCCGCGCTCGCCGAGCACCTGGACAAGCTCGTCGGCGAGCTGGAGCAGCGGGGTGGTCTGGGTGGGATCGCGCTGACGCATGATCACATCGATCACTCCGAGGGGGTGGCGGCGCTGCGCGAGCGCTTCCCCGCTCCGCTGGCGGCAGCTCGCGCCCACGAGTGTTCACCCAAAGGTCACACGGTGGGCGGCTCGGCGGATGTGCGGTTGCGCGATGGTGTGCGCTTCGGCCCGTTCGAAGCGCTCTACACACCGGGTCACGCGGTCGATCATTTCGCGCTGCTCGTCGGTGGCGTGGGCTTCGTCGGCGATGCGGTGCTTGGCGAGGGCAGCGTGTTCGTGGCACCTGACCCGGGAGCGCTCGCGGGCTATCTCAAAGGGCTGGAACGCTTGCTCGAACACGACCTGGAGGTGCTGTGTCCGGGTCACGGTCCTCCGATCTGGGCACCGCGCGAGCGTATCTCCCAGTACATCGAGCATCGGCTCGAGCGCGAGCGTCGACTGCTCGCCGCTCTCGCCGAGGGTCGCCGCGGCACAGAGGATCTCTTGGACGCAGCATGGTCCGATGTGCCCGAGCAACTGCGGCCTTTGGCAGCGGTCACGCTCGTCGCCCACTTGGACAAGCTCGAAGAAGAAGGCCTGCTCCCCGAGGGCGTCGAGCGGGCTTGTTAGTGTCCGGGCGGCTGATGCCGTTCCTGTTCGGCCGCCGATGCTGTCCCGCCGCTGATGTCGACTAGCTCACCGCCACCGCCGACCCCCACTGTTCCACCCCCGCCGGTCGGCGACTCGCCGTTTCCCCCAATCGCCGACTACGGCTTCCTCTCGGACTGTCACACCGGTGCGCTGTTGTCCTCCGATGGGTCGATTGAGTGGATGTGCCTGCCGCACTTCGACTCCCCGTCGGTGTTTGCCGCGATGCTCGATCGCGGGGCGGGCAGCTTCCGGGTCGGACCCTACGGGATGTATGTGCCGGTCGGGCGACGCTATCTCCCTGGCACAAACGTGATTGAGACGACCTGGATGACACCGCAGGGGTGGCTGCGTGTGGTGGACGCGCTGACGATCAGCGACTGGCACGACGAGGATCGCGACACCGACCACACGCGTCCCCCCACCGACTTCGACGCCGACCACTTGCTGGTACGGCTGGTCGAATGCATCCAGGGCCAGGTGCAGGTCGAGATGGTGTGCGAGCCGATGCTCGACTACGGCGCGACCGTCGCGAAGTGGAGCTATGTAGAGGACGAGCACGGGCATGGCCTGGACGCGACCGACGGGGTGACGGCGTTTCGCCTGTTCAGCGACACCCGCATGGGCATCGAGGGCAACCGCGCGCATTCGCGCCACACGATGAACGAGGGCGAGAAGCGCTTCTGCGCGCTGTCCTGGACCAAGGAGCTGCGTGGTCCGCGTACCTCCGAGCAGGCGGAGGCGCGCATCGAGCGAACCAGTCACTTTTGGCGCACGTGGCTGGCCGAAGGCAGCTATCCAGACCACCCCTGGCGTGCCCACCTGCAACGCTCGGCACTGACGCTCAAGGGCCTTACGTTCATGCCCACGGGCGCGCTCGTGGCGGCGCCGACCACCTCGCTGCCGGAGACCCCGCGCGGGTCGCGCAACTGGGACTACCGCTACTGCTGGATGCGCGACGCATCGTTCACGCTGTGGGCGCTGCACGCGCTCGGCCTCGACTGGGAGGCCGACGATTTCATCCAGTACGTCGCCGACATGGAGCGCAACGAGGACGGGTCGCTGCAGATCATGTACGGGATCAAGGGCCAGAAGGACCTCGCGGAGTCGACGCTCGATCACCTCAAGGGCTATGAGGGCGCGCGTCCGGTGCGGGTCGGCAACGGCGCGTATGACCAGCGCCAGAACGACGTGTACGGCGCGGTGCTCGACTCGGTGTACCTGCACGCCAAGCAGCGCGATCACATCCCCGAGCGGCTGTGGCCGGTGCTGGTCGACCAGGCCGAATGCGCGGCGCGCGTATGGAAGGAACCGGACCAGGGGATCTGGGAGACGCGCGGCGAGCCGCGCCACTACGTGTCCTCGAAGCTGATGTGCTGGGTCGCGTGCGACCGCGCCGCGCGGCTGGCCGAACGGCGCGGCGAGGAGGAGCACGCCGAGCGCATGCAGGGGACGGCAGACGAGATCAAGGCCGACATCCTGAAGCGCGGGGTGGACAAGCGCGGCGTGTTCCGCCAGCACTACGACACCGATGCGCTCGACGCCTCCAACCTGCTGATCGTGCTGATGCGCTTCCTGCCGACCGACGACGAGCGTGTGCGCGCGACCGTCACCGCGATCGGCGAGGAGCTGACCGAGAACGGACTGGTGCTGCGCTATCGCACCGAGGAGACCGACGACGGGCAGAGCGGGGAGGAGGGCACGTTCCTGATCTGCTCCTTCTGGCTGGTATCGGCGCTGTGTGAGATCGGCGAGCATGCCGCCGCGCGGCGGCTGTGCGAGCGGCTGCTCGGATACTCATCGGAACTTGGGCTGTACGCCGAGGAGCTGGAAGCGTCGAGCGGGCGCCACCTTGGCAACTATCCACAGGCGTTTACTCATCTCGCGCTGATCAACGCGGTGACGCACGTGTTGGGCACGCTTCAGTCGTAGCCCGGCTCGCCGGGGAGCAGCACGCGCGCGACCTCTCCATCGAACCACACCTTTGGTTGCACCGGCAGCACCTGGCGATTGCTCGCGTAGCGCAGCAACTCGGCGACGCTCGGGAACGCACGCAGCTGCTCCAGGTGCTTGATCGTCGGGAAAACCAGTGCAATCTCCTGGCGGGCGTACGCGTCGAGCGCGCCCTGGGGAGTGAACCAGCCCTGCGCGACGCACTCCTGCCCGTCGATTTCGGGCTCCTGCCCGTCGGGTAGCTCCGCCAGGAAGAAGCGCGTGTCGAAGCGGATCGACACCTCCTCCGGTGTGATCCAGCGTGAGAACTCGACAAGCGTCGAAGCATCGGCGATCTCAATGCCCGCCTCCTCTGCCAGCTCGCGGATGGCCGCCGCGCGGTGAGCGCCCCCCGTCGAGGAGGGGTCGCCATCGTCCACCGCGCCGCCTGGAAACACCCACACGCCGCCCATGAATTTGGCCTGCTCGGTGCGCTGGACGAGCAGTACCTCGAGCGTCTGCTCGCCGCCGCGTAGCAGGATCACCGTGGCCGCCTGGCGCGCGGGGGTCACCTCGCCGAGGTTGAGCCCCTGGCCGGGCTCGGTGTGCGCGCCGAGGTTGAGCTGCTGGCCGGGTCCCGTGTAGGCGTGGAGGTTGGGCTCTTGACCGGGTTGCTCGTCGTCGCTGGGGGTGGGGTTGCTCATCCCAAGGACCCTACCGCCAGGTAGTGTTATGCACATGAGTGCAACCCAAACCCTGCAACGCTGGATCTGCGAGTCCTGCGGCTACATCTACGACCCAGAGGAGGGCGACCCGGACGGGGGCATCCCCGCGGGTACCGCCTTCGAGGACATCCCCGACACGTGGTTCTGCCCGGTGTGTGGCGCGCGCAAGCGCGACTTCACGTTGTACGAGGATTGATCGGGGCGTCCGGGGTCCTCGGCACGGGCATCTTGGTCGAGGTGCCCGATGGCTGACGCCGGCACTCGCTGGGAGGATCTGCTCGCGCTGGACCGCGAGCACGTGTGGCATCCCTACGCGCCGCTACCCGCCGCCACTCCGTCGCTTGCGGTGATCTCCGCCGAGGGCGTTCGTCTGCGCCTGGCCGACGGACGCGAATTGATCGACGGGATGTCCTCGTGGTGGTGCGCGATCCACGGCTACCGTCACCCCTCACTCGACGCGGCCGTGCGCGAGCAGCTGGAGCGTATGGCGCACGTGATGTTCGGCGGGCTCACCCACGAGCCCGCGATCCGGCTCGCCGAGCGGCTCGTGGAGATCGCTCCGGAGGGGCTGGAGCGCGTGTTCTTTGCCGATTCCGGCTCGGTGTCGGTGGAGGTGGCGATCAAGATGGCGCTGCAGTACCAGCGCGCTTGCGGGCATCCCGAGCGCACCCGTCTGTTGACCTGGCGTGGTGGTTATCACGGCGACACGTTCGGTGCGATGGCGGTATGCGACCCGGTGGGGGGGATGCACAGCTTGTTTACGGGCGTGCTCGCCGAGCACGTGTTCGCCGAGCGACCGCCCGATGGGTTTGAGCGACCGCTCGACGAGGCCTGGGCGGTAGGCGTGTCCGAGCTATTCGCCACTCACGCGCATGAACTCGCCGCCGTGATTGTGGAGCCGGTTGTACAGGGCGCGGGCGGAATGCGCTTTCACTCGCCGGCATGCGTGGCGCTGCTGCGCCGTCTCTGCGACGAACATGGGCTGCTGCTGATTCTGGATGAGATCGCCACGGGCTTTGGGCGTACGGGCGCACTGTTCGCCTGCGAGCACGTGGCGCTCGCGCCGGACATCATGTGTGTTGGCAAGGCACTCACGGGCGGCTACATGACGCTTGCGGCCACACTCTGCACGGCCGCGGTTGCGCACGCAATCTCCGCGGGCGAGGGCGGTGTGCTCATGCACGGCCCCACATACATGGCCAACCCGCTCGCGTGCGCGGTCGCGCTTGCATCGTTGGATTTGCTCGCGGATGGGGGGTGGCGTGAGAATGTCGCACGCATCGAGCAGGGACTGCGCGAGGGCCTGATGCCCGCCCGCGAGTTGCCGGGTGTCGCCGATGTGCGCGTGCTGGGTGCGATCGGCGTCGTGCAGCTGGAGCACGAGGTGGACATCGCCGACGCGACGGCCGCTGCCGTTGAGCAGGGTGTTTGGCTGCGCCCGTTTCGCGACCTCGTGTACGCGATGCCGCCTTATGTAATCTGCGATGAGGACATCCTACGTGTTACCGACGCCATGATTGCCGCTGTTCGTCCGGCCTGTGGCTAAACTTTGCGATGGTTAGTGCGCTCGGGGGCTGTGTTCATCCTCCTTTCGTATATAAGGCCCCTGGCGGTCGCCGGGATCGTAGTCGCTGCGACCGCCAGGGCGCCCTAGTTATCGCGTAAGCCGGTCTATGACCAACACGGCGACAAGTAGGGCGATGGCTAGAACGCTCGTTGGTGCATCCATATTCCCTCCTTTCTCCGGGGTACGACCCCGGGACACCCGGAACAGGAGGAACGGCTCCGATTTAGTGACTAGCCACGACCGCGATCCTACGGACGGGTTGCGACGAAACTCGGTGGCGATACCCAGTCTCGCCACGGCAAACGCCCTCCAGCGCCCGCCAATGCTGGGATATCGGCGCTTGAAATTTCTTCAAGTGTCGCTATGTCTACTGCTCCCATTCGCGCGATCGTCTCTTGGTTGGACAGCTCCACCAGCGATGGTTCGGTTGGCCAGGGCGTGAGCACGACTGCCGCCACGCTCAGTCCGGCCGCTCGAGAGGCCTCAAGGGTAAGCAGTGTGTGGCTGATCGTGCCCAGGCCCGGCGGGGCGGCAATCAGGAGCGGCAGGGCCAGCTCGACGGCAAGGTCGCGCACAGTGAAGTCGTGTGTGAGCGGGACGAGCAGGCCGCCGACGCCCTCCACGATCAACGTCTCGTTCGCGTTTGCGCAGGTCTTTGCACGCTTGAGCACGCCGGCGGCGTCGATCGGTTGGTCAGCGAGCAACCCCGCCAGATGCGGGGAGACGGGCGGCTGGAATCGCAGCGGTGCAACCTCCTTGGCCGACATCCCGGCGGCGAGGGCCAGCAGCTCGTGATCGGGCGGCCACATACCCGGTGGCTCGGCCAGTCCTGTCACGACCGGCTTGTGTGCGCGTACCGGCTCGCCAGTGGCCCGCATCGCGGCGAGCAGCGCCGCGCTGAGGATCGTCTTGCCGACACCGGTGCCGGTGCCGGTTACGAAAAGGCCACGCACGCGCTTGGAGCTAGGCGACCCGGGTAAGCCCGGGCTCCGATGTCGGTTCCGAGTCTCGCTTGGGAGCTGGCCCCGTCGCCGGCTTGGATAGTGGTTCAGGGTTGGCCGTGGAGGTCCGGTGTGACCCGAGCGTTGCAGGGCGCGTCCCGAGCGCCGAAGGTTCCCCAATCTGTGCCGGGTCGAGCCCCACCTCGCGTGCCGCCGCGGCAAGGACCGTCGCTGCGTCGCGCAGATCCTCGGCGTCGTGACGCGCCATCGCCGCCAGCCTCAACCGCGACGTACCGTCGGGGACCGTTGGTGGGCGGATAGCCTGCGCGAACACTCCACGCTCGAGTGCCGCCTGGCAGAGGCGCATCGCCTGCTCGCTGTCGCCCACTACGAGCGGCACGATGTGCATGTCGCTCTCGCGCACCGCGAACCCCTCCGCCGCAAGACTGTGGCGCAGGGTGCGGGCTGCATCGTGCAGCCTGGTCACCTGCTCCGGCTGCGCTTCAAGCAACTCCAGTGCGGCGAGCGCTCCTGCCACGGATGGCGGCGGTGGGGCGGTCGAGAAGATCAAGGACCGCGCTGTGTTGAGCAGGTAGCGCACCATCTGCTCGCTTGCGCACGCATACGCGCCGTAGGAGCCGAGCGCCTTGCCGAGCGTGCCGATCAGCGCGTCGACCTCGTCCTGCAGACCCGCTTCGGCGACTGCACCTCGACCGCCGTCTCCGAGCGCGCCAGTGGCGTGTGCCTCATCCACAATGACGCGCGCGTCGTGTGCCCTCGCCAGCTCCACGATCCGCTCAAGTGGCGCCACGTCGCCGTCCATCGAAAACACCGAGTCGCTGACGATCGCCCGGCGGCCATCGCCCACGTGCTCGAGCAGACAGCGCTCCAGATGCTCAGTGTCGAGGTGTCGATACACCACGACCTCCGCGCGCGAGGCACGACAGCCGTCGATGATCGAGGCGTGGTTCAGCTCGTCGGAGAAGATCGTGTCGCCGGGTCCGGCCAGCGCGCCGATGACGCCAAGGTTGGCTAGATAGCCCGAGCCGAAGAGCACGCATGCCTCGCTGCCCTCGAACGCCGCCAGGCGCTCCTCCAGCTCGCGGTGGATGCTCATCGAGCCCGACACCAATCGCGATGCGCCCGCGCCTACACCCAGGTGCATCGCCGCCTGCGCAGCAGCTTCGCGCACATTCGGATGGTCGGCGAGCCCGAGATAGTTGTTCGAGCACAGCAACAGCACCGGCTCGCCGTCGAGCAGCACGCGCGGCCCCTGGGGACCGCCAACAATTCGCAACCGGCGCTCCAAGCCAAGACGCCGCAGCTCGCTCAGACGTTCCTCAAGCTCGTTCACGACTGGCCTTTGGAGGAGATCATCGCGGTTCGCTCGTGCTTCTCGCCCGCCCCGCTCGCCAGATCCGGCGGCGCGTCAATCTCCCCAGCCGGCGGGCACGGCGTTGCGGGCGCCGTCCGGCCGAGGCGGCACCATTCGTTTGGTCTGGTAGCGCAGCTGTGTGGAGGGGTCCCACATCCTGATTTGCAAGCCCCCCTCGTCCGCTCCGCCCACCTGCGTCGTCGCCGAGCCGTCGAGCAGCTCCTCTACGAGGTCCGGTGTCTCCCCGTCGAGCCATCCAGAGCGGTTATCAGGGCGCGGGTTGGCCCCATTGTCGTTCTGGCGCGCCACGTTCAGACCCAGCTCCTCGAACATCGCGCGGTCTTCCTCCGGGCTCGATCCGAGCGTGGTGAGGAAATTGCCCATCATCACGCCATTGAGCCCCGCCTTGACCGCGAGGGGTTGCAGCTCCCCGAGGTTCTCCACACGTCCCGCGCAGAGCCGAAACAGCGCTTCGGGCAGGATCAGGCGAAAGATCGCCACCCACTTGACCGCCTCCCACGGATCGATGTGCTCGCGATCGCCGAACTTTGTCCCCGGACGTGGGTTGAGTAGGTTGATCGGCACGCTTGTCGGGTTGATCGCGGCAAGCTCAAACGCCATCTCCACGCGCTGCTCGCGACTCTCGCCGAGGTTGAGGATGCCGCCGACGCACGTCTCAAGACCCGCCTCGCGCACCGCCTGGATCGTGCGCAGGCGCCCCTCGTAGCGAACGGTGCTGGAAACCTCGTCGTAGTAGCTCTCCGCTGTCTCCACATTGTGGTGCACACGTTGGATGCCCGCTTCCTTCAGTGCCTTCGCGCGCGCCGGTGACATGTGGCCGATCGAGGCGCAGCGCTTGAGGTTGGTCTTCTCCGCCACCAGCCGCGTGCCCTCGAGGATCTTCTCGAAGTCACGCTTTGAGAGGCCCTGGCCCTGGGCGACCATGCAGAAGCGATGTGCTCCCGCCGCCTCGGCCGCGCGTGCGTGCTCGAGGATCTGCTCGGGGTCCATCATCGCGTGCAGTGGCGTCTCGGCCTCGGCGAAGCGTGACTGTGCGCAGAAGCCGCAGTCCTCGGCGCATCCGCCCGACTTGGCGTTCACCAGCGAGCACATGTCGGTCGAGTCCGAGAAGCGCTCCACACGTGCCGCCCAAGCGCGCTCGACAAGCGCTTCGATCCCGGCGTGGTCTTCGATCTCCCCGAGCCGTAGGGCTTCCTCGCGAGTTATCAGCGGCGGCATCTGTGGCTACCTCTCAAGCGTTGGACGATTCCGATGCCGGACAGTACCGCAAGATGGCTCCTCTCACTGGAGCCCGCACATCTCTCCACAGATGGCTCGTTGGACGGGGCCGTGCGAGTATCGCGAGACATGCGCTCTGTGGAGCACATGTCGTGGGTGGGTAAGATCGCGCCGATGACCAACACACGCGGCGCTCGCGGGCGATTGCTCGCCTGATGAACACCCCAAATGGCGTTCCGGGGCGACTTCTCGCCGTGAGCGATCTGCACGTTACTCATCCGGAGAATCGTCGCATCGTTGAGCAGCTGCGACCTGAGAGTGAGGCTGACTGGCTGATTGTTTGCGGTGACGTGAGCGAGACCATCGCCGATGTCGAATGGGCACTGGGCTTGCTCGCCGAGCGCTTTGCAAAGGTGGTTTGGACGCCAGGCAACCATGAGCTTTGGACCACGCCCGACGAACAGTTGAAGCTGCGCGGCGAGCAGCGCTATCAGCGCCTGGTGGATATCTGCAGACGCCTCGAGGTGCTCACGCCAGAGGATCCCTATGCGGTGTGGGAGGGAGATGGCGGCCCGCTCACGATTGCGCCCCTGTTCTTACTGTACGACTACTCGTTCGGTTGCAACATCGCTTCGACCAGCGAGCGGGCTCTGGCACTTGCCCACGAAGCTGGGATCGTGTGCAGCGACGAGTTCCTGCTGCACCCCGACCCTTACCGGAGCCGCGCCGCGTGGTGTCGCGCCAGGGTGAGCCATAGCGAAGCAAGGCTCGAGGCTTGCGATCGGGACATCCCGATAGTGATCGTCGCGCATTTTCCGTTGATCGACAGCCCGACGAGAGTGCTGATGCATCCCGAGTTTGCCCAGTGGTGTGGCACGACACTGACCGCCGATTGGCATCGGCGCTTCAGGACCTACGCGGTGGTGTATGGCCATCTACATATTCCGCGTGTCACCTGGCATGACGGTGTCAGGTTCGAGGAGGTGTCGCTGGGGTATCCGCGCGAGTGGCATCGTCGCAACTCCGCGAGACCGATTCTTCGCACGATCGCTCCCGCGCCGGAGGCGCTGTGATCGAGGAGATCCTGCCACCCTGTGTCGCGGTAGAGGAGCGACGCCACGATCCGGCTGACGCGACGCTCTTCCCCGATGAGGAGGCGGTTGTGGCGAGGGCGGTGGAGAAGCGTCGCCGCGAGTTCACCACCGCGCGGATGTGCGCCCGCGCCGCCCTCCAAACGCTCGGGTTTGTGGCTGCGTCGATTCCCACGGGCGAGCGCGGTGAGCCATTGTGGCCGGCAGGAGCGCTTGGCAGCATCACCCACTGCGATGGCTATCGTGCGGCCGCGGTCGCCCGTTCGCGTGAGGTTGTGACCCTCGGGATCGACGCGGAGCGTAACGCCCCGCTTCCCGACGGCTTGGTCGGTGACATTGCGAGGCCAGAGGAGTTGCCCTCCTTGCGGCGCTTGGCCGCTGATCATCCTGAGGTGCACTGGGACCGGTTGCTGTTCAGCGCGAAGGAGTCCGTCTACAAGGCGTGGTTCCCGCTTGCGAGACGCTGGTTGGGCTTTGAGGACGCCATCGTCGTGTTCGATCCGAATGCCTGCACGTTCGAGGTCCGACTGTTGGTGGCTGGGCCACAACTGGCGAACGGCCCTTTGCGGGCGCTCGCGGGCAGCTGGATCGCGCGCGATGGCATCGTTCTCACCGCGATATCGCTGACGCGGACATGAGCATCTCTGGCATGCTTGCGCATCAATGAGTCGCCAGCTTGATCCGGATGCCCAGATGTTGCTTGAAGTGATGCGTGCCGTGGGTACGCCGCAGCCATACGCTTTGCCGGTCGTGGAGGCTCGCGAGAGCATGCGTGCGGCGCTGGTTACTCGGGGCGATCCGATCGCACTTGGCTCTGTCGAGGACGTCTCGCTGCCCACGTCCCATGGCCCCCTCGCAATGCGCCTGTATCGCCCAGTCGACGGCGTGCTTCCGCTGGCGCTGTTCCTGCATGGGGGTGGCTGGACCCTCAATGACCTGGACACGCACGATCGTTTGTGTCGTCGGATCGCGCGTCGCTCCGGCTGGTTGGTGGCCGCGCTGGACTATCGCCGCGCGCCGGAGCACCAGCATCCCGCTGCGCTTGAGGATGCGCAGCTCGCGTATCGATGGCTGCTCGACAATGCTGTCGAGATCGGAGGCGATCGCGCGGGTGTGGCGCTGGTGGGCGAAAGCTCGGGTGCCGCGACCGCCGCCTCCCTGACCGTGCTCCTGCGCGATCTCGGTGCTCCGATGCCCATTTACCAGATACTCGCCTACCCGTTGGCCGATGGGTTCGGTCAGTGGGCGTCCCGCGAGGAGCGGGGAGCCGGCTACACGCTCGATCTGGAGTTCGTGCTTTGGTCGGTTCGCAACTACGTCCCTGCCGGGCAAGACATGGACGACCCGTATCTGTTTCCGCTCGCTGCCTCCAATCTCAGCGGCATTCCGCCCACGCTTGTGATGACCGCGGAGTTTGATCCTCTACGAGACGAGGGTTGCGCGTACGCTGAGAAGCTTAGGGCCGCGGGCGTGGAGGTTGAGCACATCCACGTCGAAGATCAGATGCACGGCTTCCTGCTCGTGGATCGCGCAGTCGCAAAAGCTGGCGCCCTCATCGACCGCCTGGCTGACGCATTGTCCAGCCATCGACCGTCTCCCCCTGGAAGCTCGCAGCCCGATCAGGCGTCGATGGCAACGGCGAGCGGTTTCTTGCGCACGTCCCCCTGACGCTCGCGGTGGCGATCGTCGTGAGGCCCGTGCGCGGTCTGCCACGAGGTGGTCGTGGCAAGTCTGGCGTCGCTCAGCTTGGCATCGACGAACTCGTCAGCGGCGTCAACGCCCATGAATGGAGCCAGCACCAAATAGGCGGCGTGCGGGGTCAAGCGTGGCAGCAATCCCAGCTTGCGCTGTCGAGCATGGCGATAGCCGATCTCGAAGATCGTCGCCGAGAGAGCGTCGAGCGCCGCGGGCGGCGGCGGATTTGAGGTGTGTCTATAGCCTTCCTGGACGAATATCTTGAATGCGGCGCGGCTGTCATCGACACGCTGTATGGCAGGGCTGCCTACGGCGTGTGCTTCGACGTATCCGATGTGGGCCATCACGGGATGGGTGGCGTTGAAGTGGGTTCCCGCGTGTAGTCCTTCCCAGATCCGCTCGGGCCACTCATCGCAGCTGAAGAACGCGCTGGCACAGACTGCCATCGTCTGCTGGAAGCCAAGCTCATGTGCGGCCAGGAATGCCTCCTGCTTGTCGCGGAAGTGAGCGTAGAAAGCGCGTCGATCGACGCCGGCGGTGGTGGTGATATCGGCGATCGTAGCGGCGGCGTAGCCCTTCTCAGCAGCCACCTCGCACGTGGCATAGACGATGCGTTCGCGTTGGTGACGAGCTATCTCGGCAGGGGAGAGGTTGGGTCGCCCGCGTCGTAGCGCGGGTGGAGGTCGTAGCGCGAGCTCTGAGACATGCCGGGGTGGGCGCATTGTGGGCCCTGGGTCGAGCGTGCGCCAGCGGTGTTGTGCCAGAGGACGGTCGTAGCTCCCGATCCAGGCGTCTATTTCCGCGGCGACGCTCGCCAGGTCGTATTCGTTGCGACGCAGACGCGGGGCCAGCAGTCCGCATATGCCACCGAGCAGCGCCTGCGTGGGCAGGTCGGGAGTCGGCGTCTGGGGTGATGCCTGCGAGCGGGCTTGCTCGATGGTCTGCTCGATTTCCCCGATCAGCCGGTCGCGTGCGTCCAGCGCGCGATGCCCTCCGGCCAGTGTCTCGTTCACGAGAAATCTTGCACGTTCGGGCCTGACTTGGGCGCGCGCGAATATAGCCCCGACGCCCGCCTGAACGGCACGCTCGGGTGGTTCGGAGCTCACCGCCTCGCGCACGTGCCCGAGTAGCTGCTCGGATATGTCGCGGTGGACGGCCAGGAAGCAGTCGTCCCGGTCCTCGAAGTGCTCGTAGAAGGTGGGGCGCGAGACTCCGGCATGGGCGATCACCTGGGCCACGTTTGCTCCGGCGTAGCCTCGTCTGACGGCGGCTAACAGCATGCCCTCGAGCAGCCGTTCGAGTTGAGTTCCCTTGCGATCCTTTCGAGAGATAGACATCGTGTTTATCGTGTTCTGAGGCGTCGGTGTCGCCGGCCGCTACGACTCTATTCCCTTGCACCGCTCACTGACAGCCTAATTCGTCGGACGGCGACGTGCTTCTGGCGGTGAGAATATCGACGACGTCCGGTATGCGGTATCGCGCGATGATAAATCAACCATAG
Organism: uncultured Solirubrobacterales bacterium; assembly: GCA_963776985.1. Classification (GTDB taxonomy): domain Bacteria; phylum Actinomycetota; class Thermoleophilia; order Solirubrobacterales; family Solirubrobacteraceae; genus Palsa-744. Next base: position 513,303 of record CAVZOV010000004.1, on the reverse strand, counting down.
CCGTTTATCGAGACGAGCCCCAGCTCCTCCAGCGGCGGATCGTGTGCCATGCGTCGGAGGGAAGATGGGCAGCAGAGCCAATATCTAGACGCATGTTCGATCCATATCGGGAGGCTTTGGTTGCGCCTGGTTGACAACCGTGCTTAGCTCGTCTTAGTATCACTGGCCGTGTTTCTCAGTTGGCCAGCAAGAGGCTTCCGAGACGAACAAGGTGATCAATATGGGGGATGGGGAGAGGACCGGACTGGCCGCTGCCGCCACGTGGGGTGGATCTGAGCGCCTTGGCGGCGAGGGCTCGAGCGGCATAGGGAGGGACCCAGTCGATGGGTGATGGCTCGGCAATCGCGATCGTCGGGATGTCATGTCGGGTGCCGATGGCTGGGGACCCGGTGGCCTTGTGGGAGCTGTTGCTCTCCGGGTCGAGCGCAATTCGCGAGGCGCCCGACGATCGCTTGCGGTTGGCAGACAGCGGTATCGAACTCGCTCCCGGGGCCCGTTGCGGAGGCTTCCTCGATCAGATAGATCGCTTCGACTGCGAGTTCTTCGGGATATCTCCGCGAGAGGCAGCGCTGATGGACCCTCAACAGCGCCTAATGCTCGAGTTGTGCTGGGAGGCGCTGGAAGACGCGGTGGTTCGTCCCGGCGAGCTGAAGGGGAGCCAGACCGGAGTGTTCGTTGGATCGATATCGAGCGACTACGCCGATCTGCTGCGCGAGCGTGGTGCGGAGGCGATGACCCGCCACGCTCTCACGGGACTGCATCGCAGCCTGATAGCCAATCGCGTCTCCTACACCCTTGGCCTACGAGGTCCGAGCATGACGATGGACACCGGGCAGTCCTCCTCGCTGGTGGCTGTTCATGTGGCATGCGAGAGCCTGCGTCGCGGTGAGTCGACGTTGGCGCTGGCGTGTGGCGTCCACTTGAACATCTCCTCCAGCAGCGCACTGAGCGCCTCCAGCTTCGGGGGACTCTCTCCCGATGGACGTTGCTTCACGTTCGATGCGCGCGCCAACGGCTATGTGAGAGGCGAGGGCGGAGGCGTTGTGGTGCTCAAGACGCTCTCAGAGGCGATCGCCGCCGGCGACTCGATCTACGGCGTGATCCGCGCCAGTGCCGTCAACAACGACGGTGGCGGAGATAGCCTGACCGCGCCGAGTCAGCTCGCCCAGGAAGAAGTGTTGCGGCGGGCTTACCGCAAGTCGGGCCTCAAGCGCGGCGAGATCCAATACGTAGAGCTGCATGGCAGCGCCACCAAGCTCGGCGATCGCGTCGAGGCGGGCGCTCTTGGTGCGGTGCTCGGGGCGAAGCGTCCGCGAGAGGACCCGCTGATCGTTGGCTCGATCAAGACCAATATCGGCCATCTCGAGGGGGCTGCCGGCATCGTGGGCCTGATCAAGGCGGCTCTGTGTATCCAGCACCGGAAGATCCCGCCAAGTCTCAATTTCCACGCGCCGCCATCCGAGATACCGCTGGACGCTCTCGGGTTGAAGGTCCAGCAAACACTTGATGGGTGGCCGAGCGAGCAGGGTTCGCTGTGCGCCGGCGTCTCCTCCTTCGGCGTGGGCGGCACCAACTGTCACGTCGTGCTCGCCGAACCGCCTTCGCTCGCCTTGTCTCTGGCTACGGGGAGAGAGACGGGCAAGCACGACGGACTCGAGCGGAAGGACGCCCAGAAACAGATACTCGCCGGAGAAGAGTCGGTGTGGTTGCTCTCGGCTCATGGCGAGGCGAGCCTGCGTGAGCAGGCGGCTCGGTTGGCCGATCGCGTGGATGGGGATGTCGACTTGGCGGTCGGCGACGTTGCGCACACCCTGGCGATCGCAAAGCAGGCGTTCAATCGCCGCGCGCTCGTTATTGGCGAGGATCGTCAGACCCTTTTGGAGGGTTTGCGCGACCTTGCGCAGTCCCAGCCGGCGACCGATGTGGTCGAGGGGCTCACTTCGTCGGCCGCCAAAGGCGGCCCAGTCTTCGTATTTCCCGGCCAGGGCTCGCAGTGGGAGGGAATGGCGGTCGAGCTACTCGACGGCTCTCCGGTGTTCGCTGAGCGGATCGACGCGTGTGCCGAGGCCCTAGCCGAGCACGTGGACTGGTCTTTGGTCGATGTGCTGCGAGGCGTCTCGGGCGCACCCGGCTTGGATCGGATCGAGGTGGTGCAGCCGGCGCTGTTCGCGGTGATGGTGTCGCTCGCGGATCTGTGGCGCGCAAGCGGGGTCGAGCCGGCAGGTGTGGTGGGTCACTCCCAGGGGGAGATCGCCGCCGCGTATGTCGCCGGCGGACTCTCGCTCGAGGACTCGATTCGGGTGGTGGCCTTGCGCAGTCGGGTTCTGAGAAGCCTGGTCGGACGAGGTGGCGTGCTCTCCATAGCGGCTTCGGTGGACTGGGTCCAGGCGCGTCTTGAGCGCTGGGGCGAGCGCATCACGATCGGCGGCAAGAACGGACCGCGCTCAGTGGGTGTGGTGGGCGACCGAGAGGCCCTCTTGGAGCTTCTGGGCGAGTGTGAGCGGGAGGGAGTCCGTGCACGCGAGGTGCAGGCCACCGTGGCCTCGCATTCGCCACAGGTTGAGTCCCTGCGCGCGGAGTTGCTCGAGGTGCTCGCGGGGATCTCTCCGCGCTCGGGCGAGGTGCCTTTCTACTCCACCGTGCTCGGTGGGCCGCTCGACACCGCCGAGCTTGGGCCCGAGTACTGGTATCGCAACACACGCGAACCGGTTCAGTTCGAGTCGGCCGTCCGTAGCCTGCTCGCGCATGCCCCGGCGGCCTGCGTGGAGATCAGCCCGCACCCGGTACTCGCTGTCGCGGTCGGGGAAATCGTCGAAGCGACGAGCGATGAGCGCGAGCGCGAGATCGGCGAGATAGCGGTCCTTAGCACGCTGCGCCGTGACCAAGGTGGTCCCAGGCGCTTCCTGCATGCGCTGGGTGAAGCCTGGGTGAACGGAGTCGACGTGGACTGGGACGTCGTCGCTTCAGAGGAGGGTTCCCGGCGGGTCAGGCTGCCGACGTATCCCTTCCAGCGGGGGCGCCATTGGCTGGAGTCTGGCACGGATGTCCCCGATGCGCCTGACGCCGCTTTCGCTACGAGCGCGCCTCAGGTCGTTTTGCACGACGATACGGTTCCGGCCCAGGTCCCGTTCGAGGGACGCGTTCCGGCCCAGGCTCCGCTCGAACGACGCGTTCCAAGCCAGGCCTCGCTCGAGCGACGCTTGAGGGAGGCCCCCGAGGTCGAGCGCGAGGCGATCGTGATCGAGCTGGTGCGCTCCCATGTGGCGAGGATCCTTGGGCACGCCGGACCGGAGGGCCTGGACGTGTCATGCGCCTTCAAGGAGGCTCGGATTCGACTCCCGCTCCGCGCTTGAGCTTCGAGACAGGTTGAAGGTGGCCACCGGCCTGCGCCTGCCCACAACCTTGTCATTCGACAATCCGAGCCCCTTGGCTGTGGCCCGCTACATATTGCGTGATTTTCAGGGGAATGCCTCCGGAAGTGAGTCGAAGGTAAGTTCGGTTGCCGTCGATGATCCTGTTGCGATTGTGGGTATGGGCTGTCGCTTTCCCGGTGGTGTTGGCTCGGGCGAGGGTCTATGGGATTTGGTGTCTGGAGGCGTGGACGCGGTTGCTGGTTTTCCCGCTGATCGTGGTTGGGACCTGGATGGCTTGTTTGATCCTGACCCCGATAGCTTGGGGTCGAGCTACGTGCGTGAGGGTGGGTTTCTTGAAAATGCCGTCGGGTTTGACGCGGAGTTTTTTGGGATTGCTCCGCGTGAGGCCCTGGCGATGGATCCTCAGCAGCGGTTGTTGCTTGAAGTGTGTTGGGAGGCATTGGAAGATGCCGGGATCGATCCGCGTTCTTTGAAGGGTTCTCAGACGGGAGTATTCGCGGGTATCAGTTCCTCCGACTACGATCAGGGTGCTGTTGGCTCCGGAGTTGAGGGTTATCGGTTGACTGGTGCTGCCGGCAGCGTGGTGTCTGGTCGTGTCGCGTATACGTTTGGTTTGGAGGGCCCTGCGGTCACTGTCGATACGGCTTGTTCATCATCGTTGGTCGCGTTGCATTTGGCTTCTCAGGCGTTGCGCTCAGGTGAGTGTTCATTGGCGTTGGTTGGTGGCGTGACGGTGCTTTCCACGCCTGATGTGTTTGTCGAGTTCTCGCGTCAGCGTGGTTTGGCTGTTGATGGGCGGTGTAAGTCTTTTTCTGATGATGCTGATGGGACTGGTTGGAGTGAGGGTGTGGGGGTGTTGTTGGTTGAGCGTTTGTCTGATGCTCGGCGCAATGGGCATCCTGTGTTGGGGATTGTGCGTGGTAGCGCTGTGAATCAGGATGGTGCGAGCAATGGTTTGACCGCTCCCAGTGGGCCCTCTCAACAGCGCGTGATTTTGCGGGCTTTGTCTAATGCGGGATTGGGGCCTGGGGATATCGATGTGGTGGAGGCTCACGGTACGGGCACCACGCTTGGTGATCCGATTGAGGCGCAGGCGTTGTTGGCCACCTATGGGCAGGAACGTCCAGAGGACCGTCCGTTGTGGTTGGGGTCTGTGAAGTCGAATATCGGTCATACCCAGGCGGCGGCCGGGATGGCCGGTGTGATCAAGATGGTGATGGCGATGCGCCACGGTGTGCTGCCCCGGACTTTGCATGCCGATAGTCCGTCTTCGAAGATTGATTGGTCCTCTGGTGCTGTGGAGTTGCTGCGCGAGGAGCGCCCGTGGAAGTCTGTTGGGAGTCTGAGGCGTGCGGGTGTGTCGTCGTTTGGGATTAGTGGGACTAATGCTCATGTGATTGTTGAGGAGCCTCCTGTTGTGGGGGGTGTGGTTGATGGTGATGGTGTTGGTGGTGGGGTGGGTGTTGGTGGTGGTGTTGTTTTGGGTGTGGTGCCTTGGGTTTTGTCTGGTAGGGGTGAGGGTGCTTTGGTTGGTCAGGTGGAGCGTTTGCGTGGGTTTGTGAGCGCTGCCGCTATTGGTGTTGCTGGTGGTGGGGATGTTGGTGTGTTGGATGTGGGGTTGTCTTTGGCTGGGCGTTCTGTGTTTGAGCGTCGTGCTGTGGTGTTGGGTGGGGATCGTGGGGGGTTGTTGGAGGGTCTTGGTGTTTTGGTTGGTGGTGGTTCTGGTCGGGGTGTGGTTGAGGGTGTTGCTGGGGATGGCGGTTTGGCGTTTTTGTTTACGGGTCAGGGTTCTCAACGGGTGGGTATGGGTCGTGGGTTGTGGGAGGCGTTTCCTGTGTTCAGGGACGCTTTGGATGAGGTGTGTGGGTGTTTGGATGGTTTGTTGGGGTGTTCGTTGAGGGATGTGTTGTTCGGGGTTGATGGGTGTGGTGTGGTCGATGGGGTTGGTGTGTTGGGGTTGGATCACACTTTGTTCGCTCAGACCGGTTTGTTTGCTTTGGAGGTCGCGTTGTTCAGGCTCGTTGAGAGTTTGGGCGTGAAGCCGGATTATTTGTTGGGTCATTCTGTTGGTGAGATAGTCGCTGCGTATGTCGCGGGTGTGTTTTCTTTGGGTGACGCGTGCAGGTTGGTGGAGGCTCGTGGGCGTTTGATGGGCGCTCTACCGGCTGGTGGGGTGATGGTCGCTCTCGCGGTGAGCGAGGAGGAGGTCTTGCCAGAACTGGAGTCTTTTGGTGGGAGTGTTTCTTTGGCCGCGGTGAATGGGCCTGGGTCTGTCGTGGTCTCAGGGGATGAGGGGCCTGTGTCCGAGCTTGTGGCTGTTTGGCAGGCGCGGGGGCGGAAGGTTAGGCGTCTTGATGTGTCTCATGCGTTTCATTCGGCCAGGATGGATGGGATGCTCGAGGAGTTCGAGAGTGTCCTTCGGGATGTGTCTTTTTCTGAGCCGAGGCTTCCGATCGTTTCTAATCGCACGGGCACACTGTTGAGCACGGAGCTTTGCTCGGCGGAGTATTGGGTCGCTCACGCCAGGGACACTGTTCGCTTCGCTGATGGTGTTCGTTGGTTGCGCGAGCATGACGTCAAAACGTTCCTTGAGCTGGGACCGGACGCGACGCTCAGCGCGATAACCCAAGAGAACGCTGGAGAGGAAGATCGATCCACCATTACGAGTGTGATGCGCGAGGAGCGCCCGGAGGACGAGACTCTGCTGGAAGCACTCGCACGAGTTTGGGTAGAGGGCACGAACGTCAATTGGAGCACGCTCTTTAGCGACACGAACGCTAAATACACGCCGCTACCCGCCTACGCTTTCCAGCGCTCCCGCTACTGGTTGGACGCGCGGGGTGGGGCGGGTGATCTGTCTGCTGCGGGGCTCGGGGAGTCCGGGCACCCGTTGCTGGGTGCCTCTGTTGGGTTGGCCGGTGATGGGTGGCTGTTCACGGGACGCCTTTCGTTGCAGCAAGATCCTTGGCTTGCCGATCACGTGGTGCTTGGTCGGGTGGTATTGCCAGGCACGGTTTTCCTTGAGCTCGTTTTGTATGCCGGCGAGGAGGTTGGGCATAGGTGTGTGCGGGAGCTAACGATGCACGCACCATTGGTCCTCTCAGAGGCTGGAGCGGTACAGATCCAGGTGAGAGTTGGTGAGCCCGATCACGCAGACGATCGTCCCGTGTGGGTTTATTCGCGTCCGGAGGGCACACGCGACGCTGCCGGAGAAACACACCAGACACCGTGGACACTGCACGCGGAGGGCAAACTAAGCACCGAGCCAGCCCAGCTCACTCAAGAGATATCCAAGGGCACACAAGAGTGGCCCCCAGCCGGCAGCGAACCAGTCGATGTTCAAGACATTTACGACACGCTGGCCAGGAACGGGCTGGAATACGGTCCCGCCTTCCAAGGTCTACAAACCGCATGGCGAGACGCCAACAATATCTACGCCGAGATCGCCCTACCCGACGAACAACAAACACAAGCAACAACCTACAACACCCACCCCGCACTACTCGACGCCGCACTACACGCGCTTGTCCTTGACTGGAGGGCTGAGTCAAAGCACGAGCCGCGCGTGCCCTTTTCCTGGAGCGGGGTACAGCTGCACGCCGTCAAGGCATCGAGGTTGCGTGTGCATCTGTCGCCCAAGGGCGCAGATGTGCTCTCACTTACCCTCTACGACGATAACGGCGCGATCCTCGCGACCGTCGATTCGCTTAGTTTGCGTGCGGTTTCGAGCAAGCAGATCGAGACCGCCGTAAATGAGCGGTCGGATTCGCTCTACGACTTGGCGTGGGTCGAACTCGAGGCCGGGCACGAGGCTGGCGACGCTGTGGATGATTGGGTGGGGATCGGATCGGCGAACGGATTGCTCGCGGAGGCGTTGCCATTCGTCAGCCAGACGGAGGATATGGCTTCACTTCAACAAGCCATCGATGATGGTCAGAGCGTTCCTGGGTTGGCGTTGCTCGATTGCACCCGTGCGGCGGAGCAGACATCCGAGGGCGCACGGGCGCGTGTCCTTGAGGTTCTGGGACTGCTGCAGAGCTGGTTGGCCGATGAGCGCTTGACGAATAGTCGTTTGGTGCTTCTAACAGAGGGAGCTGTCGCGAGCGCGGCGAAGGAAACCGTGGAAGATTTGAGTGGAAGCTCGCTATGGGGTCTTGTACGTAGCGCGCAGGTCGAGAATCCCGGCCGGTTCGTGTTGGTGGATGTGGATGGTGAGCTTTCCAGCTGGCGCGCCCTGGCCCATCTGTTGGAGAGCGGCGAGCCTCAGCTTGCGGTGCGTGAGGGGGCAGCCACAGTGCCACGACTTCTGCGAGCCGCACCGCTATCGGAAGGCGACTCGCCTGAGCACAAGCCTCGGTTCGATCCGGGGGGCACCGTGCTGGTTACTGGCGGAACGGGAGGACTCGGCGCCACGGTCGCGCGGCACTTGGTTGTCCGCTATGAGGTGCGCCATCTACTGCTTGTCAGCCGCAGTGGCGGAAAAACGCAGGGCGTCGAGGAGCTGATAGGGGAGCTTTCGCACTTGGGGGCGAAGGTCACGGTGGTGGCCGCCGATGTAGCTGACCGGGGACAGCTCGAGGGTGTGCTTGCGGGGATCCCTACCGAGCACCCGCTGGTGGCCGTTATACATGCGGCGGGCACGCTCGACGACGGCGTGATCGACTCTCTTGACTCTGAGCAAGTCGATCGTGTCTTTGCTCCAAAGGTCGGCGGCGCTTGGAATCTGCACGAGTTGACGCGCCATATGGATCTACAGGACTTCATCCTGTTCTCCTCGGCGGCTGGGGTGCTCGGTGGGGCCGGTCAGGGCAACTACACGGCCGCAAACGGTTTCCTCGACGGGTTGGCGTCCTATCGACGTGCTCAGGGGCTTGCGGGCACCTCGATCGCGTGGGGGCTGTGGTCCTTGGAGAGTGGCATGAGGGGCCGCTTGCGCAAAGTCGATGTGGCTCGGATGGAGCGCTCTGGGGTAGTTGCATTCTCCTCGGAGGAAGGCCTCAGGCTGTTTGATGCCGCGCTCGAGCGCAATGACGCGTGCGTTGTGCCGGTGAGACTCGATCCACGTGCACTTGCAAGTCAGGCTCGTCTGGGGGTGCTGCCGGCGCTGCTGAGCAAGTGTGTTCGTGTTGCGCTGCCAAGTGCACATGAGCGTTCCAGTTTGTCGCTTAGCAGTCGCCTGCAGGGCGTGGCATCGCAGGATCGCGAGGCAGTTGTGCTGGAATTGGTGCGCTCAGATACGGCGAGCGTGCTCGGTTACTTCTCGCCCGAGGCGGTGCCGGCTAGAGCAGCCTTTAAGGATCTGGGCCTGGATTCGCTGGGCGCCGTGGAATTGCGTAATCGACTAACGGCGAGCCTGGACATGAGGCTCCCGGCCACGCTTGTGTTCGACCACCCCTCCCCCGAGGCGATCGCTCGTCATCTGCTGAGAGAGCTTGACGGAGCACCGGTGATGATGGCCAGGCGAGCCCAGAAGAGCACCGAGGAGCCGATTGCGATCGTTGGCATGAGCTGTCGGTATCCCGGAGGGGTGGCCTCGCCGGAGGAGCTATGGAGGTTGGTGAGCGCAGGCGAGGATGCCGTGGGAGCGTTTCCTGCCGATCGCGGTTGGGAGCTGGAGAAGCTGTATGACCCAGACCCCGATCATCCCGGTACAAGCTACGTTCGTGAGGGCGGCTTTGTCTATGACGCCGCCGACTTCGACGCCGCCTTCTTCGGTATAGGTCCGAGAGAGGGGCTGGCGATGGATCCTCAGCAGAGACTGCTGCTCGAAACATGCTGGGAGGCAGTCGAGTATGCGGGGATCGATCCGACGTCTCTGCGGGGGAGTTCGACGGGCGTGTTTGCGGGGGTCATGTATCACGACTACATAGCGCGCTTGGCAGGAGGCGTGCCTGACGATCTCGAGCGGTTTCTAGGTATTGGCAGCGCCGGGAGTGTGGTGTCTGGGCGTGTTGCGTACACGTTTGGCTTCGAGGGACCCGCGGTCACTGTTGACACAGCATGTTCCTCTTCACTGGTTGCGCTTCATTGGGCATGCGGTGCCTTGCGCTCAGGTGAGTGTTCGTTGGCGCTGGCTGGTGGTGTGACTGTTTTGTCAACGCCCGAGGTTTTTATCGATTTCAGTCGTCAGCGTGGTTTGGCTGTTGATGGGCGGTGTAAGTCTTTTTCTGATGATGCTGATGGGACTGGTTGGAGTGAGGGTGTGGGGGTGTTGTTGGTTGAGCGTTTGTCTGATGCTCGGCGCAATGGGCATCCTGTGTTGGGGATTGTGCGTGGTAGCGCTGTGAATCAGGATGGTGCGAGCAATGGTTTGACCGCGCCCAATGGTCCGTCCCAGCAGCGCGTGATACTCGATGCCCTGGCGAGCGCCGGACTCTCGGCCCGCGACATTGATGTGGTGGAGGCTCACGGTACGGGCACCACGCTTGGTGATCCGATTGAGGCGCAGGCGTTGTTGGCCACCTATGGGCAGGAACGTCATGAGGACCGTCCGTTGTGGTTGGGGTCTGTGAAGTCAAATGTCGGTCATACCCAGGCGGCGGCGGGCGTGGCTGGCGTGATCAAGATGGTGATGGCGATGCGTCACGAGCGACTGCCGATGACGCTGCATGCGGAACGGCCCTCAAAACACGTCGATTGGTCAGCGGGAGCGGTATCCCTCTTGAACGAAGATGTGCCTTGGCGCCCAGGCGCCCGTCTGAGGCGTGCGGGTGTGTCGTCGTTTGGGATTAGTGGGACTAATGCTCATGTGATTGTTGAGGAGCCTCCTGTTGTGGGGGGTGTGGTTGATGGTGATGGTGTTGGTGGTGGGGTGGGTGTTGGTGGTGGTGTTGTTTTGGGTGTGGTGCCTTGGGTTTTGTCTGGTAGGGGTGAGGGTGCTTTGGTTGGTCAGGTGGAGCGTTTGCGTGGGTTTGTGAGCGCTGCCGCTATTGGTGTTGCTGGTGGTGGGGATGTTGGTGTGTTGGATGTGGGGTTGTCTTTGGCTGGGCGTTCTGTGTTTGAGCGTCGTGCTGTGGTGTTGGGTGGGGATCGTGGGGGGTTGTTGGAGGGTCTTGGTGTTTTGGTTGGTGGTGGTTCTGGTCGGGGTGTGGTTGAGGGTGTTGCTGGGGATGGCGGTTTGGCGTTTTTGTTTACGGGTCAGGGTTCTCAACGGGTGGGTATGGGTCGTGGGTTGTGGGAGGCGTTTCCTGTGTTCAGGGACGCTTTGGATGAGGTGTGTGGGTGTTTGGATGGTTTGTTGGGGTGTTCGTTGAGGGATGTGTTGTTCGGGGTTGATGGGTGTGGTGTGGTCGATGGGGTTGGTGTGTTGGGGTTGGATCACACTTTGTTCGCTCAGACCGGTTTGTTTGCTTTGGAGGTCGCGTTGTTCAGGCTCGTTGAGAGTTTGGGCGTGAAGCCGGATTATTTGTTGGGTCATTCTGTTGGTGAGATAGTCGCTGCGTATGTCGCGGGTGTGTTTTCTTTGGGTGACGCGTGCAGGTTGGTGGAGGCTCGTGGGCGTTTGATGGGCGCTCTACCGGCTGGTGGGGTGATGGTCGCTCTCGCGGTGAGCGAGGAGGAGGTCTTGCCAGAACTGGAGTCTTTTGGTGGGAGTGTTTCTTTGGCCGCGGTGAATGGGCCTGGGTCTGTCGTGGTCTCAGGGGATGAGGGGCCTGTGTCCGAGCTTGTGGCTGTTTGGCATGCGCGGGGGCGGAAGGTTAGGCGTCTTGATGTGTCTCATGCGTTTCATTCGGCCAGGATGGATGGGATGCTCGAGGAGTTCGAGAGTGTCCTTCGGGATGTGTCTTTTTCTGAGCCGAGGCTTCCGATCGTTTCTAATCGCACGGGCACACTGTTGAGCACGGAGCTTTGCTCGGCGGAGTATTGGGTCGCTCACGCCAGGGACACTGTTCGCTTCGCTGATGGTGTTCGTTGGTTGCGCGAGCATGACGTCAAAACGTTCCTTGAGCTGGGACCGGACGCGACGCTCAGCGCGATAACCCAAGAGAACGCTGGAGAGGAAGATCGATCCACCATTACGAGTGTGATGCGCGAGGAGCGCCCGGAGGACGAGACTCTGCTGGAAGCACTCGCACGAGTTTGGGTAGAGGGCACGAACGTCAATTGGAGCACGCTCTTTAGCGACACGAACGCTAAATACACGCCGCTACCCGCCTACGCTTTCCAGCGCTCCCGCTACTGGTTGGACGCGCGGGGTGGGGCGGGTGATCTGTCTGCTGCGGGGCTCGGGGAGTCCGGGCACCCGTTGCTGGGTGCCTCTGTTGGGTTGGCCGGTGATGGGTGGCTGTTCACGGGACGCCTTTCGTTGCAGCAAGATCCTTGGCTTGCCGATCACGTGGTGCTTGGTCGGGTGGTATTGCCAGGCACGGTTTTCCTTGAGCTCGTTTTGTATGCCGGCGAGGAGGTTGGGCATAGGTGTGTGCGGGAGCTAACGATGCACGCACCATTGGTCCTCTCAGAGGCTGGAGCGGTACAGATCCAGGTGAGAGTTGGTGAGCCCGATCACGCAGACGATCGTCCCGTGTGGGTTTATTCGCGTCCGGAGGGCACACGCGACGCTGCCGGAGAAACACACCAGACACCGTGGACACTGCACGCGGAGGGCAAACTAAGCACCGAGCCAGCCCAGCTCACTCAAGAGATATCCAAGGGCACACAAGAGTGGCCCCCAGCCGGCAGCGAACCAGTCGATGTTCAAGACATTTACGACACGCTGGCCAGGAACGGGCTGGAATACGGTCCCGCCTTCCAAGGTCTACAAACCGCATGGCGAGACGCCAACAATATCTACGCCGAGATCGCCCTACCCGACGAACAACAAACACAAGCAACAACCTACAACACCCACCCCGCACTACTCGACGCCGCACTACACGCGATCGGAGTCGGGAGCATGGACGGCGAGGGGGAGCGGAGTGCCGTAATGCTGCCGTTCTCCTGGAGTGAGGTGGTGGTTGGTTCAACGGGTGTGTCCTCGGCGCGTGTACACCTCAAACTGGATGGTGATGAAAGGGTCTCACTGACGGTCCTTGACGAGAGTGGCAAGCTGGTCGTATCGATCGGCTCGCTTGCGATACGTGAGACATCTCCGAGGCAGCTCAGAGAGAGCGTAGGCAGCGGAGAGGATTCGTTGTTTGGCGTTGACTGGAGGCCCTTGGCAAGAGATCCCACCGCTGAGCCTCTGGCAAGGCGCCTGGTGGTCATAGGTGAGGATCGTCTCGGGCTCGCAGCTTCGATGGCGGGGGGCGGCGTCGAGGTCCTTTCATATCCCGATCTATCGGCCTTCAAGGAGTCATTGAACGAAGACAACGCACCGGAGACCGTGCTCTTGTGCTGCTTGCCTCCACAGGCTATGCCGGGGCCTGGCAAGTCAAATAAAAGCTCTCAGGAATTCGCCACGACGCAGGCGATCGATGTGCCAGAGGGCGTGCGTGAGCGAACCCATCAGATGTTGGCGACGTTGCAGGAATGGTTGGCCGATGAGCGCCTGGTTACTTCGCGTCTGGTAATAGTGACCCGTGGGGCGGTGGATGTCGGTATTGGGGCATTGGACTTGGGGGGAAGCGCGGTTTGGGGACTGGTTCGCTCCGCGCAGACCGAGAATCCCGGGCGATTCACACTCCTGGATGTCGATGGGGAGCAGCTCGGAGGAACTCTGGTCGAAGCAGTCGACGCGTCGGTGTCCCTCCAGGAGTCGCAGCTTGCGATACGCGCCGGCGAGGTTATGACGCCACGTTTGGCCGCGCTCGCTGCCGATGCGCTCACGTTGCCCGCGGAGGGCTCTGAGTGGTGCTTGGACGTCGGGCGACGCGGGACGCTCGACGATTTTGCGCTCGTCTCGCATCCCGGTGGCGACGAGGCGCTCCAGCCAGGACAGATTCGCGTGGGGATGCGCGCCTCGGGCTTGAATTTCCGGGATGTATTGATCGCTCTTGGCGCGTATCCCGATGAGGGGTCGGTGGGCGGAGAGGGTGCCGGCGTGGTATTGGAGGTCGGCCCTGAGGTAGGAGATTCTGGCTCCGGGTGACCGTGTGATGGGGTTCTTCGACACGGCATTTGGCACCGTCGCCATCACCGATCGACGATTGGTAGTGGGCATTCCCAAGGATTGGTCATTCACGCAGGCCGCCACGGTGCCGATTGTGTTCTCGACGGCCTATTACGGGCTTGTGGACCTCGCGAGGCTCAAATCGGGTGAGCGGCTACTGATTCACGCTGCCGCCGGTGGTGTGGGCATGGCTGCTGTACAGCTGGCAGGACATCTCGGCGCTGAGGTATTCGGGACGGCCAGTCCCCCGAAGTGGAGCGTGCTGGAGGGGATGGGCTTGGAGGCGGCTCACATCTCCTCATCACGGACGCTCGATTTCAAGGAGCACATCCTCCAGGAGACAGACGGGCGGGGGATGGATGTTGTACTTGACTGTCTCGCCCGTGAGTTCGTCGACGCGTCGCTCGATCTCCTGGGAGACGGTGGGCGCTTCGTTGAGATGGGCAAGACGGATATTCGTGATCCCCAGGAGGTGGCACTCGACCATCCGGGCGTCGCCTACAAAGCATTCGATGTGATGGAAGCAGGTCCAGATCGCCTGCAAGCGATACTCAGAGAGCTATTGGCGCTCTTCGAGCGTGGAGTGCTCAAGCCGTTGCCGGTGAGAGCTTGGGACATGCGTCATGCGCCTGACGCGTTTAGGTTCATGAGCCAAGCCCGGCACGTAGGCAAGAATGTACTCACCCTGCCTGTTCCTTTGACGGGCCTGGACGGCACGGTGTTGATTACGGGCGGGACTGGTGGATTGGGCGCTGTCTTGGCGAAGCACTTGGTGAGTCAACACGGGGTGTCCCATCTAATGCTCGCCAGTCGTCGCGGTGGGACAGCCCCGGGGGCAGCGGAGCTGGTGGAGGAGCTAGAGGATCTTGGCGCACAGGTGAGCGTGGTGGCATGCGATGTAGGAGACCGCGAGCAGGTAAGAGAGATGCTCGGCTCAATCTCTGGAGAGCATCCCCTCATAGCGGTCGTGCACACGGCAGGCGTACTCGATGATGGTCTGATGGGCTCTTTGACGCCCGAGCAGGTTGACCGGGTGCTGATGGCCAAGGCTGATGGTGCGTGGCATCTACATGAGCAGACAGAGCACATGGATCTAGCCGCGTTTGTGCTGTTCTCCTCCATATCGGGCACCATTGGCGGCCCCGGTCAAGCTAATTATGCGGCCGCTAACGCTTTCCTTGACGCGCTGGCGCTATATCGCCGCCGGAGTGGACTCGCCTGTCAGTCGATGGGCTGGGGACAGTGGGAGCTTGAAACGGGAATTACCGGACATCTCGGCGAGACTGACTTGGCAAGGATGGCGCGCGCCGGGATACTCGCGCTAAGGACCGAGCGTGGTCTCCAACTTTTTGACGCGGCAGCCGCTCGGGTCGAGGCCGTGGTCATTCCTGCGAGCTTGGATCGTGGGGTGCTCCGCGCACGAGCTAGAAATGATGAGCTGCCCGCGCTGCTACGGGACCTTGCGCCCGGTCTAGCTGGTTCAAAGAGCCCCGTTGTGGACTCTTTGAGGGGCCGGCTGGAGGGCCTGTCGGAGAGCGATCTCAGGAGCACGCTGCTTGAGCTCGTGCGTTCCCAGACGGCTACTATTTTGGGGCATGCATCCCTCAGCGCGGTAGACGCACGGCAGGGCTTTAAGGATCTGGGGTTGGATTCGCTGGGTGCGGTGGAGTTGCGCAACGCACTAAACGCGGCCACCGGTATGCGGTTGGCTACGACTGTCGTGTTTGACTACCCAAGCCCGATCGAGCTCGCCGATCATTTGCTCGGCGAGTTCGCGGGCGAAAAGACTCAGGCCGTGGTCGCAACGAGTTCCGCGGTTGTGGGCGATCCGGTCGTGATCGTTGGTATGGCCTGTCGTTTTCCTGGGGGTGTTGGCTCGCCTGAGGGATTGTGGGGCTTGGTGTCGAGTGGTGTGGATGCGGTTGGTGGTTTTCCGGTGGATCGCGGCTGGGATCTGGATAGCTTGTTTGATCCTGATCCTGAGCGCTTGGGTACCAGTTATGTGCGTGAGGGTGGGTTTTTGTATGACGCGGCTGAGTTTGACGCGGAGTTCTTTGGGATTTCTCCGCGTGAGGCTTTGGCGATGGATCCTCAGCAGCGCCTGTTGCTTGAAGTGTGCTGGGAGGCGTTGGAGGGCGCCGGCATAGACCCGCGTTCATTGAAGGGCTCTCAAACGGGTGTGTTCGCCGGTATGAGTACCGCTGATTACGATCGGGGTGTCCTCGGGGCCGAGATTGAGGGCTATCGTCTGACTGGTGCGGCTGGGAGCGTGTTGTCTGGTCGTGTTGCGTATACGTTTGGTCTGGAGGGGCCTGCGGTCACTGTCGACACGGCTTGTTCGTCATCGCTGGTTGCGTTGCATTTGGCTTCTCAGGCATTGCGCTCAGGTGAGTGTTCGCTGGCGTTGGTTGGTGGGGTAACTATTTTGTCGACGCCTGGGGTTTTCATTGATTTTAGTCGTCAGGGTGGTTTGGCTTCTGATGGGCGGTGCAAGTCTTTTGGTGATGGTGCGGATGGGACTGGTTGGGGTGAGGGTGTTGGTGTGTTGTTGGTTGAGCGTTTGTCTGATGCGGTGCGTAATGGGCATGGTGTGTTGGGTGTTGTGCGTGGTAGTGCTGTGAATCAGGATGGTGCGAGTAATGGTTTGACGGCGCCGAATGGTCCTTCTCAGCAACGGGTGATTTTGCAGGCTTTGGCTAATGCGGGGTTGGGTGTTGGTGAGGTTGATGTGGTGGAGGCTCATGGTACGGGTACTGCGTTGGGTGATCCGATTGAGGCGCAGGCGTTGTTGGCTACTTATGGGCAGGGTCGTGTGGATGGGTGTCCGTTGTGGTTGGGGTCTGTGAAGTCGAATATTGGTCATACGCAGGCGGCGGCGGGGATGGCTGGTGTGATCAAGATGGTGATGGCTATGCGTCATGGTGTGTTGCCTCGTACTCTGCACGCTCAGACGCGTTCCTCGAAGATTGATTGGTCGTCTGGTGCTGTGGAGTTGTTGGGTGAGGAGCGTCGGTGGGAGTCTGTTGGTGGTGTGAGGCGTGCGGGTGTGTCTTCGTTTGGTATTAGTGGGACTAATGCTCATGTGATTATTGAGGAGCCTCCCGTTGTGGTTGAGGGGTCTCTTGTTGGGGAGTCTGTTGGTGTTGGTGGGGGTTCTCTGGATGGTGTTGTGGTTGGTGGTGTTGGTGTTGGTTTGGGTGTGGTGCCTTGGGTTTTGTCTGGTAGGGGTGAGGGTGGTTTGGTTGGGCAGGCGGGTCGTTTGCGGGAGTTCGTGAGCACTACCGGTGATGGTGATGGTGTTGGTGGTGTTGGTGTGTTGGATGTGGGGTTGTCTTTGGTTGGGCGTTCTGTGTTTGAGCGTCGTGGTGTTGTGTTGGGTAGTGCTCGTGAGGGTTTGTTGGATGGGCTTGGTGTTCTGGCTGGTGGTGGTTCTGCTCGGGGTGTGGTTAGTGGTGTTGTGAGTCCTGGTGGTCTGGCGTTTTTGTTTACGGGTCAGGGTTCTCAACGGGTGGGTATGGGTCGTGGGTTGTGGGATGAGTTTCCTGTGTTCAGGAATGTGTTGGGTGAGGTGTGTGAGCATTTCGATGTGTTGTTGGGGTGCTCGTTGCGTGACGTCATGTTCGGTAGTGAGACTGGTATCGAGGGTGAGGGTGGTGTTGAGGGGTCTGGTGTTGAGGGGTCTGGGGCGTCGAGTGTTGATGGTTTGGGTTATACGTCTTTGGCTCAGTGTGGTTTGTTTGCTTTGGAGGTTGGGTTGTTCAGGCTTCTTGAGGGTTTGGGTGTGAGGCCTGATTATTTGTTGGGTCATTCTGTTGGTGAGATAGTCGCGGCTCATGTCGCGGGTGTGTTTTCTTTGGGTGATGCGTGCAGGATTGTTGAGGCTCGTGGGCGTTTGATGGGTGCGTTGCCGGCTGGTGGTGTGATGGTCGCTGTTGAGGCTGGTGAGGATGAGGTAGTCCCCGAGCTTGAGCGTTTTGGTGGGAGGGTGTGTTTGGCCGCGGTGAACACTCCACGCTCGCTCGTGATCTCGGGTGATGAGGATGTTGTGTTGGAGTTTGCTGGGGTTTGGGAGGAGCGTGGCCGCAAGACTAAGCGTCTAGAGGTATCCCACGCGTTTCATTCAGCGCGTATGGACGGGATGCTTGGGGAGTTCAAGAACGTTCTTGAAGGAGTGTCTTTTTCTGAGCCGCGACTACCCATTATTTCTAACGTGACGGGTCAGCCCGCTGCTGCTTCAGAGATCTGCACGCCGGAGTATTGGGTGTCGCACGCGAGGAGCACTGTGCGTTTCGCTGACGGTGTGCGATGGTTGGAGGAGAACGGGGTCGATAAGTATTTGGAGCTTGGTCCTGACGGGACTCTCAGCGCGATAACACAAGAAAACCATGAGGCATCACCACCGGTGGTGATGCCGGTGTTGCGCGAGGATCATCCCGAGAACACGACTTTCCTGGAAGCACTAGCACACGCATGGGTAGCAGGCACACCCATTGACTGGAGCACCATCTTCCACGGCACGGGCGCGAAACGTGTTGGACTACCCGCTTACGCCTTCCAACGCGAGCGTTATTGGTTGGAGTCCGCTCGTGGTGTGAGCGATCTAGCCTCGGTTGGGCAGGGTGCTGCTGAGCACCCCTTGTTGGGTGCGATGGTCGGGTTGGCCGGGGATGGTTGGTTGTTCACGGGACGGCTATCCCTGCAAAACGATCCATGGCTAGCCGATCACGTGGTCTTCGGTCACGTCGTGTTGGCCGGGACCGTGTTCTTGGAGCTAGCGTTGTGCGCTGGTAATGAGATCGGGTGCGAGGGCGTGGGAGAGCTGACGTTGCACGCACCACTAGTCCTCCCCCAAGACGGTGGTGTGCAGATCCAGGTGAGAGTCGGTGAGCCAGACCAGACAGGCGACAGACAGATAACGATCAGCTCCAGACCAGACACCACCACCGAGACACCCGACGAGTCATGGACAACACACGCACAAGGCACACTCACAACCAACACCAACCAAACACACAACCACGACGATCACACCATAAACACACAAGAGTGGCCCCCAGTCGGCAGCGAGGCTGTGGATATAGATGGGTTCTACGATCGTCTCGCTGATATCGGACTGGAATACGGTCCAGCTTTCCAGGGATTGCGAGCGGTATGGAAGGACGGTAACGATCTTTATGCGGAGGTAGCACTACCAGCGGGACTCGAGGGTCAAGCCGAATCATTTGGTGTGCATCCCGTATTGCTGGATTCTGCCTTGCATGCGTTGGTGGCTGGTTTCGCTGTTGGTCGTGGTGATGGGCCGAGGGTTCCTTTTTCGTGGGGTGGGGTGAGGTTGCAGGCGTTTGGTGCTTCGGTGCTTCGTGTGCGGCTTGCCTCGGTAGACGCAGACGCGATCTCGCTCACGCTTTTGGATGAGGAGGGCACGTCTGTCGTGACGGTCGATTCGCTTCAGTTGCGGGGCGTCTCGAGCGAGCAGATCAGTGCTGTGGGGGATGGTCGTTTGGACTCGTTGTATGAGCTTGAGTGGGTCGAACTCGAGGTGGGGTTGGGTGAGGGTGCCGTTGAGGGGTTGGTGGTCATCGGTTCCGGTGATGGGGGGTTTGGTGAGGCGTTCCCATCGGTAGATCGGGTTGAGGATGTGGCGTCGCTGCGGTTGGCTATGGAGGAGGGTGGTGATGTTCCCAGTTTTGTTGTGGTTGATTGCACTGAATCGTGGGAGCGGAGCCCGGATGGGGTGCGTGGCGGTGTGCTTGAGGCGTTGGGGTTGCTTCAGGACTGGCTCTCAGATGAGCGGTTGGCGGATAGTGGTTTGGTGTTTCTCACGCGGGGGGCTGTCGCGGTCGGTGCGCGCGGGGTAGCGGGCGATTTGGGTGGGAGCTCGCTATGGGGTCTTCTCAGGAGCGCCCAGGCAGAGCATCCCGGACGGTTCGTAGTGGCGGACGTCGATGGTGAGCTATCCAGTTGGCGCGCGTTCTCGGGTGTTTTGGGTCTTGGCGAGCCGCAGCTTGCGTTGCGTGAGGGTTTGGTGAGTGTCCCGCGACTGGTTCGAGCGTCACAGTTTGCGGGGAATGGCTCCTCAGGGAGTGTTCTGGGTGAGCGTGAGCCGCGGTTCGATCCGAGTGGGACGGTGTTGGTGACCGGTGGGACAGGCGGGCTTGGTGCGATGGTGGCGCGACATTTGGTCGAGCGCTATGAGGTGCGTCATCTGTTGTTGGTTAGTCGCAGCGGTGGGGATGCCGAGGGCGCCGCGATGCTTGTTGAGGAGCTTTCGCGGCTTGGAGCGAGGGTTGCGGTTAAGGCTTGTGACGTCGCCGATCGCTGCCAGGTCGAAGATTTGCTGGCGGGGATCGCGGTGGAGCATCCGTTGAGGTCTGTGGTGCACGCCGCGGGCGCTCTCGATGACGGAGTGATCGATTCTCTCAGCTCGGAGCAAGTTGAGCGTGTATTCGCTCCAAAGGTCGATGGTGCGTGGATCCTTCACGAGTTGACGGCAGAGATGGATTTGCGGGACTTCGTCCTGTTCTCCTCTGTAGGGGGGGTTCTCGGCGGTCCCGGCCAGGGTAATTACGCGGCCGCGAATGGTTTCCTGGATGGGTTGGCTGTTTATCGACGGGCGTTAGGACTGGCGGGCACCTCGATCGCTTGGGGGTTGTGGTCGCAGGAGAGCGGCATGAAGGGTCGTTTGCGTGAGGTAGATCTTGCTCGGGTGCAGCGCTCGGGTGTGGTGGCGCTATCGCCAGAGGAGGGACTGAGACTCTTCGACGTTGTTCTCCAACGCGATGAGGTCTGCGCCATCCCGGTGAGGCTCGACTTGCGTGCACTTGCTAGTCAGGCGCGTCTTGGGGTGCTGCCGGCGATAATGAGTAAGTGCGTTCGTGTTTCGTTGCCGAACGTGCATGAGCGTTCTCGTGGATCACTGGCGAGTCGGTTGGCGGGAATGACTTCCCAGCAGCGCGAGGGTATTGTGCTTGAGCTGGTGCGCGCTGATACCGCGAGCGTGCTCGGTCATTCCTCCCCCGAGGCAGTATCGGTCGGAGAGTCCTTTAAGGATATGGGGCTTGACTCGTTGGGCGCCGTGGAATTGCGCAATCGACTCACAGCGAGTATCGGTATGCGGCTTTCCGCGACGCTGGTGTTCGATCATCCCTCCCCCGCGGAGCTTGCCCGTCATCTGCTGAAAGAGATCGACGGCGCGCCGGGCGCTGTCAAGCGTAGGGCCATCGTTGCCAGTACCACAGATGAGCCGATCGCGATCGTCGGGATGAGCTGCCGCTATCCAGGGGGCGTGAGCTCGCCGGAGGATCTGTGGCAGCTCGTGAGCTCCGGCGTGGACGCGGTGGGCGACTTTCCAACTGACCGTGGGTGGGAGCTTGAGGAGCTGTATGACCCCGATCCAGAACAGTCCGGTAAGAGCTATACCCGAGAGGGCGGCTTTGTATACGACGCAGCCGAGTTCGATGCCGCCTTCTTCGGTATCGGTCCCCGAGAGGGGCTCGCGATGGACCCGCAACAGAGGCTTCTGCTCGAAACGTCCTGGGAGGCCATCGAGTATGCCGGGATCGATCCATCCTCGCTGCGGGGAAGTGCCACGGGCGTGTTCGCGGGGGTCATGTATCACGACTATGTCGCGCGCCTAGCGGGAGCTGTACCGGGCGATCTCGAGCGCTATCTAGGTACCGGCAGCGCCGGCAGCGTGGCCTCCGGTCGTGTCGCGTATACGTTTGGCTTTGAGGGCCCCGCCGTCACAGTTGACACAGCCTGCTCCTCCTCGCTAGTAGCGCTTCACTGGGCCTGCGGAGCATTGCGCTCAGGTGAATGCTCGCTCGCTCTAGCGGGTGGCGTCACGGTGCTCTCAACACCAGGCGTCTTCATCGACTTCTCCCGCCAACGTGGTTTGGCTGTTGATGGGCGCTGCAAGTCTTTTTCTGATGATGCGGATGGGACCGGATGGAGCGAGGGCGTTGGTGTGCTGCTGGTCGAGCGTTTGTCCGATGCGCAGCGCAACGGGCATACCGTATTGGGTTTGGTGCGTGGTAGTGCCGTGAATCAGGATGGTGCGAGTAACGGTCTGACGGCACCGAACGGTCCTTCTCAACAACGCGTAATCCTCGACGCGCTGGACAGCGCCGACCTATCACCCGAGGACGTGGATGCAGTAGAGGGACACGGCACAGGCACCACTCTGGGCGATCCGATAGAGGCACAGGCGCTGCTCGCAACCTATGGACAACACCGCATAGACGAGCGCCCTTTGTGGTTGGGGTCCATCAAGTCAAACATCGGCCACACCCAGGCAGCCGCGGGCGTGGCCGGTGTGATCAAGATGATCATGGCGCTCCAGAATAATCGGTTGCCGAGAACCATTCACGCCGACCAGCCCTCTAAACACGTCGATTGGTCGTCTGGTGCTGTGGAGTTGTTGGGTGAGGAGCGTCGGTGGGAGTCTGTTGGTGGTGTGAGGCGTGCGGGTGTGTCTTCGTTTGGTATTAGTGGGACTAATGCTCATGTGATTATTGAGGAGCCTCCCGTTGTGGTTGAGGGGTCTCTTGTTGGGGAGTCTGTTGGTGTTGGTGGGGGTTCTCTGGATGGTGTTGTGGTTGGTGGTGTTGGTGTTGGTTTGGGTGTGGTGCCTTGGGTTTTGTCTGGTAGGGGTGAGGGTGGTTTGGTTGGGCAGGCGGGTCGTTTGCGGGAGTTCGTGAGCACTACCGGTGATGGTGATGGTGTTGGTGGTGTTGGTGTGTTGGATGTGGGGTTGTCTTTGGTTGGGCGTTCTGTGTTTGAGCGTCGTGGTGTTGTGTTGGGTAGTGCTCGTGAGGGTTTGTTGGATGGGCTTGGTGTTCTGGCTGGTGGTGGTTCTGCTCGGGGTGTGGTTAGTGGTGTTGTGAGTCCTGGTGGTCTGGCGTTTTTGTTTACGGGTCAGGGTTCTCAACGGGTGGGTATGGGTCGTGGGTTGTGGGATGAGTTTCCTGTGTTCAGGAATGTGTTGGGTGAGGTGTGTGAGCATTTCGATGTGTTGTTGGGGTGCTCGTTGCGTGACGTCATGTTCGGTAGTGAGACTGGTATCGAGGGTGAGGGTGGTGTTGAGGGGTCTGGTGTTGAGGGGTCTGGGGCGTCGAGTGTTGATGGTTTGGGTTATACGTCTTTGGCTCAGTGTGGTTTGTTTGCTTTGGAGGTTGGGTTGTTCAGGCTTCTTGAGGGTTTGGGTGTGAGGCCTGATTATTTGTTGGGTCATTCTGTTGGTGAGATAGTCGCGGCTCATGTCGCGGGTGTGTTTTCTTTGGGTGATGCGTGCAGGATTGTTGAGGCTCGTGGGCGTTTGATGGGTGCGTTGCCGGCTGGTGGTGTGATGGTCGCTGTTGAGGCTGGTGAGGATGAGGTAGTCCCCGAGCTTGAGCGTTTTGGTGGGAGGGTGTGTTTGGCCGCGGTGAACACTCCACGCTCGCTCGTGATCTCGGGTGATGAGGATGTTGTGTTGGAGTTTGCTGGGGTTTGGGAGGAGCGTGGCCGCAAGACTAAGCGTCTAGAGGTATCCCACGCGTTTCATTCAGCGCGTATGGACGGGATGCTTGGGGAGTTCAAGAACGTTCTTGAAGGAGTGTCTTTTTCTGAGCCGCGACTACCCATTATTTCTAACGTGACGGGTCAGCCCGCTGCTGCTTCAGAGATCTGCACGCCGGAGTATTGGGTGTCGCACGCGAGGAGCACTGTGCGTTTCGCTGACGGTGTGCGATGGTTGGAGGAGAACGGGGTCGATAAGTATTTGGAGCTTGGTCCTGACGGGACTCTCAGCGCGATAACACAAGAAAACCATGAGGCATCACCACCGGTGGTGATGCCGGTGTTGCGCGAGGATCATCCCGAGAACACGACTTTCCTGGAAGCACTAGCACACGCATGGGTAGCAGGCACACCCATTGACTGGAGCACCATCTTCCACGGCACGGGCGCGAAACGTGTTGGACTACCCGCTTACGCCTTCCAACGCGAGCGTTATTGGTTGGAGTCCGCTCGTGGTGTGAGCGATCTAGCCTCGGTTGGGCAGGGTGCTGCTGAGCACCCCTTGTTGGGTGCGATGGTCGGGTTGGCCGGGGATGGTTGGTTGTTCACGGGACGGCTATCCCTGCAAAACGATCCATGGCTAGCCGATCACGTGGTCTTCGGTCACGTCGTGTTGGCCGGGACCGTGTTCTTGGAGCTAGCGTTGTGCGCTGGTAATGAGATCGGGTGCGAGGGCGTGGGAGAGCTGACGTTGCACGCACCACTAGTCCTCCCCCAAGACGGTGGTGTGCAGATCCAGGTGAGAGTCGGTGAGCCAGACCAGACAGGCGACAGACAGATAACGATCAGCTCCAGACCAGACACCACCACCGAGACACCCGACGAGTCATGGACAACACACGCACAAGGCACACTCACAACCAACACCAACCAAACACACAACCACGACGATCACACCATAAACACACAAGAGTGGCCCCCAGTCGGCAGCGAGGCTGTGGATATAGATGGGTTCTACGATCGTCTCGCTGATATCGGACTGGAATACGGTCCAGCTTTCCAGGGATTGCGAGCGGTATGGAAGGACGGTAACGATCTTTATGCGGAGGTAGCACTACCAGCGGGACTCGAGGGTCAAGCCGAATCTTTCGGGGTGCATCCAGCTCTGCTAGATGCGGCACTACACGCCTTGGCTTTTGGTGTGAGCGGCGTCGAGGAACGAGGCGCTGCCATGTTGCCGTTCTCTTGGAGTGATGTGGTGGTTGTCTCGGGGGGAGCTTCCTCGGTGCGTGTGTGTCTAACTCTGGATGGTGGGGAGAGGGCTTCGCTGACTGTTGTCGATGAGGATGGTGGGTTGGTCGCGTCTGTTGGTTCACTTGCTTTGCGTGAGCTATCGCAAAAACAACTGCGAGATAGTGTGGGTACTGGTGAGGATTCGTTGTTTGGTGTCAATTGGACACCGATATCGACCAGTTCTGTGGTTGAGCGGGGCGTGAGCCTGGTAGTGGTAGGCGGGGATAGTCTCGGGCTTACCGGCGATATGGGGGTGGACGGCGTCAGTGTCCGCTCTTATCCGGATATGCCCAGCTTTAGGGATGCCATGAAGGAGGATGAAGCACCGGATTGCGTACTCATGTGTTGCCCGCCAGCGCAGCAGCTGGCTATGGGTCCGCAAAGCACATGGGATATAGGGGTGCTCGAGGCAGTGCATGACGGGACTAATCGCGTGTTGGGGGCCATGCAGGAATGGTTGGCTGACGAGCGCTTGGACGCTGTGCGACTGGTCGTTTTGACTCGCGGAGCGGTTAGCGTTGGAGTTGGAGAGGGGATCGTTGATTTGGGTGGTAGCGCGGTTTGGGGGTTGGTGCGCTCTGCGCAGACTGAGAGTCCCGCTCGATTCACACTCCTGGATGTCGATAGCGAGGAGGAGTCTTCTGGCGGGGTACTGATCGAGGCGATCAACGCGTCGGTGTCCCTTGGGGAGCCGCAGTTGGCGATACGTGCTGGCAAAACGCTGGTGCCGCGCTTGGGTGCGCTCGACACTAACAGCACGCTCAGGCTGCCTTTGGAGGCTTCTGAGTGGTGCTTGGATGTCGGGGACTCAGGGACACTCGATGATTTTGAGCTTGTTCGGAGTTCGGGTGCGAACGAGCCGCTTCAGGCGGGCCAGATTCGTGTGGAGATGCGCGCGGCCGGCCTGAATTTCCGGGATGTATTGATAGCTCTGGGTGCTTATCCGGATGAGGCATCGGTGGGTGGTGAGGGAGCGGGCGTTGTGGTGGAGGTTGGCGAGGGAGTGCAGGATCTCTCGCCCGGTGATCGTGTGATGGGATTCTTTGAGGGAGCGTTCAGCACGGTGGCTCTCACTGATCGACGGGTTGTGGTGCGTATCCCTGAGGGTTGGTCTTTCGCGCAAGCAGCTTCGGTGCCGATCGCGTTCTGCACTGCTTATTACGGGTTGGTCGATCTCGCAAGACTCAGAGCGGGCGAGCGGCTACTGGTTCACGCTGCAGCCGGGGGAGTGGGAATCGCCGCTGTGCAACTCGCCAAGCATTTGGGGGCAGAGATATTCGGGACAGCGAGCCCCTCGAAGTGGGGGGTGCTCGAGGAGATGGGTCTGGATGAGCGTCACATCTCTTCTTCGCGGACGCTCGAGTTCAAGGAGAGCTTTCTCGAGGAGACCGACGGACACGGGATGAACGTCGTGTTGGATTGCCTCGCTCGCGAGTTCGTTGACGCATCATTGGATCTGCTGGTAGATGGTGGTCGCTTCATCGAGATGGGCAAGACCGACATCCGTGATCCAGAAAACGTAGCAGCGAACCATCCTGGCGTTATCTACCAAGCATTCGATGTCATGGAGGCAGGACCCGAGCGTCTACAAGAGATGCTCGGCGAGCTTTTGACGCTCTTTGAACGTGGGGTACTCAAACCGCTACCAGTGCAAGGCTGGGACATGCGCCACGCCCCAGAGGCCTTTAGATACATGAGCCAAGCGCGACACGTAGGAAAGAATGTCCTCATGCTACCCGTGCCGTTGACGAGCTTGACGGGGACAGTCTTGATCACCGGTGGCACAGGCGGCTTGGGTGCCACTTTGGCTAGACACCTAGTCGCGAGTACGAGGTGTTCGTCATCTGCTGCTTGTGAGCCGTCGCGGTTCGGGGGCATCGGGTGCGACAGAGTTGGCAGAAGAGCTGCAGGAGCTGGGTGCACGGGTAAATCTGGTGGCGTGTGATGTGAGCGATCGTGAGCAAGTAGAAGAGTTGCTTAGTTCGATCCCCGCAGAGCATCCGCTCAGAGTCGTTGTGCATGCCGCCGGAGTGCTTGACGATGGACTGGTTAGTTCATTGACACCGGAGAGCGTTGACAGTGTGCTGGCTGCGAAGGCGGACGGGGCCTGGCATCTGCACAAGTTGACAGAACACATGGACCTCGACGCGTTCGTGCTGTTCTCCTCCATAGCAGCAACACTCGGCAGTCCTGGACAAGGAAATTACGCCGCAGCGAACGCATTCCTCGACGCGTTGGCGCTACACCGTCACTCAAACGCCCTGCAGTCCATATCGATGGGTTGGGGCCAATGGGAGCTAGAGACAGGAATAACAAAACATCTCGGAGAGACAGACCTAGCCAGGATGGCACGTGCGGGGATACTCGCCCTATCCAACGAACAGGGACTACAACTCTTCGACGCTGCATACGCCACGGGCGAAGCGACAGTCATACCAGCCGGACTAGATCGCAGGATCATGCGCACCCAGGTTAGGACGAGTGAGCTGCCGGCCCTGCTACGTGGCATGGTACCTACTCTCCCTCGCTCGGCCGCGCGCGAAGCAAGCTCATTCAAGCGGCGCCTGGTGGGCCTATCGGAAAACGAAGTCAAGAACGCTCTGCTGGAGCTTGTGCATTCTCAAACAGCGTTGGTCCTGGGACACGCATCTTCAAGAACAGTAGGAGTAGGACAGACCTTCAAGGACCTCGGCCTAGATTCACTTGCGGGGGTGGAGTTGCGTAATGCGCTGAATAGCGCCACTGGTCTACAGCTTGCTGCGACACTGATCTTTGATTATCCTACGCCAGACGAACTCGCCAGCCATCTTGTTGGCTACCTCACACAGGGTAATACCGACACGCAACCGGTGGAGGCAGAGCTTGCTGGGTTGGAGCGGGCGCTTTCCTCGATATCTGTCGATGACGATGAGAGGGCGGAAATAGGCAAGCGTCTACGCTCACTCATGTCTTGGTGGGTAGATCAAGGTGAGGATAGCGACCTCGACGGATCTGATGACGAGCTCGAGTCTGCTACTGACGACGAGATCTTCCAAGTCCTCGACAGCGAACTCGGAGTTTCGTAAATGATGGTGCCCGCATATAAAGGGGAGTCGGCCTTGACGACGAGTGATCAGAAGCTTCGTGAATATCTTCGTAGGGCCACTGTTGACTTGCGCAAGACGCGTAGGCGTTTGCGTGAGATCGAGGCCGGCGAACAAGAGCCGATCGCGATCGTGGGAATGAGCTGCCGCTATCCGGGGGGGGCGCATTCGCCCGAGGACTTGTGGAGTCTCCTTTCATCGGGTGGAGATGCGATCGGTCAATTCCCCAAGGATCGTGGATGGGATCTGAAGAGACTGTACGATAGTGATGTCAATCGCCCAGGTGCGTGCGGTATTCGTGAAGCGGGGTTCCTCTACGATGCGGCAGAGTTCGACGCCGCCTTTTTTGGGATCTCTCCACGCGAGGCGCTGGCGATGGACCCGCAACAGCGCTTGCTACTGGAAGCATCGTGGGAGGCGTGTGAATATGCCGGTATCGACCCCCTCTCCTTGCGCGGCAGCCAGACCGGCGTCTACGCCGGGATCAGCTATTTCAGCTACGGAGTGGGCTCTGGCCAGCGGGTGGAGGGAGTCGATGGTTATAGATTGACTGGCGGAGTGTGCAGCGTGGCGTCGGGACGCGTTGCCTACACACTTGGGCTGGAGGGCCCGGCGATTTCTTTGGATACGGCCTGCTCCTCTTCGCTTGTCGCACTGCATCTCGCTTGTCATGCGCTACGTACGAATGAATGCTCGCTCGTTTTGGCCGGAGGTGTAACTGTGATTTCCCATCCCGTGGTTTTTGTGGAATTCGGACGTATGCGTGGTTTGGCCCCCGACGGCAGATGTAAGTCGTTTGCCGACGGCGCCGACGGCACAAGCTGGAGTGAGGGTATAGGGATGCTGGTGTTGGAGAGGCTTTCCGAGGCGCGTCGCAATGGACATCGGGTATTGGCGGTGGTTCGTGGTAGTGCGGTGAATCAAGATGGTGCAAGCAACGGCCTGACCGCTCCCAATGGTCCCTCTCAACAGCGCGTTATTCGTGAGGCGCTCACAAACGCGGGCTTGTCGGCCCATCAAATCGATGCCGTCGACGGTCACGGCACGGGTACCAGTCTTGGTGATCCTATAGAGGCGCAGGCACTGCTTGAAACCTATGGGAAGGACCGCGATGGGAGGTCTCCGTTGTGGCTTGGATCGGTAAAGTCAAACCTTGGTCACACGCAGGCTGCCGCGGGAGTGACAAGCGTAATCAAGATGGTGATGGCGATGAGAAATGGAGTGCTGCCGGCTACTTTGCATGTAGACGAGCCCACCAGAGAGGTGGATTGGGCAAGCGGCAAAGTAGCATTGCTTACCGAGCAGCGCCAATGGGTGACAAATGGTGAGCCGAGGCGTGCGGGTATATCTTCCTTTGGCATTAGCGGAACCAATGCTCACGTTATCCTCGAGGGGATGACTGAGGAGGTTCTGCCGGACGTGGCCGTCGAGATCAAAAGTCTTGAGGATGGATCGGGTGCTCAAGCTCGCTCGTCTGCCGGTTTAATGTCATGGATACTTTCTGGACGGGGCGAGTCGGGCCTGCGTGGGCAAGCTGAGCGGTTGTTTTCATTCCTTGAAGGTTTTCCTGAGCTCGGCGCGGCCGACGTCGGCCTCTCGCTCGCCGGTCGTCCCGGACTTGAGCGTAGGGCAATGATCATTGGTGACAGTCGTGAGAGATTGTTGGATGGTTTGAGGACGGTGGTGACGGGCGATACCTCTCGTGATGTGGTTGAAGGCCTTGCGGATGGGCGTGAGAACGGTGGTCTCGTATTCATGTTCACTGGTCAAGGATCTCAGAGGACCGGCATGGGTAGTGGTCTATACGAGGTATATCCGGTTTTCGCGAGCGCGTTTGACGAAGTTTGTCAGCATTTGGACGAGCACCTCGATTGCTCATTGCGCCAGATCACGTTTGGGTCGGGTGGATTACAAGGCTCTACGACTGGCATGGAATCTTTGGAATCTAAAACGGGAGCGTCATCGTCAGGTCTACTCGACCAGACCCTCTTTACTCAGGCTGGTCTGTTTGCGTTGGAGGTGGCGCTGTTCAGGCTTTTGGAGAGCTGGGAGGTGAGGCCGCAGTACCTCATAGGACATTCCATTGGTGAGCTCGTCGCGGCGCATGTTGCGGGCGTGCTCTCGCTACAGGACGCGTGCCGAATCGTCGCGTCTCGGGGCCGTCTGATGGCTGCTCTGCCGAGAGGTGGGGCGATGGTTGCGGTACAGGCGTCCGAGCCAGAGATTTTGGAAGAACTGGCCTCGTATGAAGATCTGATTGCTCTAGCCGCGGTGAACGGACCTGCTTCGGTTGTGCTCTCCGGCGACGACGCAGCTGTGCGGGAGATGGCCGGGATTTGGGAGGGACGGGGGCGTAAGGTGAAGCGCCTTGAGGTATCCCACGCGTTCCATTCATCGCATATGGACGGGATGCTCGAGGAGTTCGAGCATGTGCTCAAAGATGTGTCCTTCGCAGCCCCAGTCATACCGGTGGTATCAAATGTGACCGGTCGAGTGGACCCAGATGCGTTGTGCTCCGCGAAATACTGGGTCCGTCACGCCCGTACGACGGTGCGCTTTGCGGACGGCGTTCGTTGGCTTGTAAAACAAGGAGCGAAAGGCTTCTTGGAGCTGGGACCTGACGGGGCACTGAGCGTGATGTGTCAGGAATGCTTCATCGACGATTCAAACGATGAGGATCAACAGTCTGTCAGCGCTTCGGTTATGAGGACAGGACAGTCTGAAGAGCGTACATTGCTAAGCGCCTTGGGGCAGGTATGGGTTGCGGGAATGAAGGTTGATTGGGCGGTCCCGTTTAGGGAAATTGGTGCGAGACGGGTCACGCTTCCGTCCTACGCTTTCCAACGCACGCGCTATTGGCTTGAGGCCTCACAAGTTCCAACCGGCGAAGTGTCCTCCATCGGTCAAGCCTCAGCAGAGCATCCCCTGCTGGGCGCCAGCGTTGCCCTGGCGGGTGGCGATGAATGGCTGTTCACGGGACGCTTGTCGTTGCATACGCACCGGTGGATTGCCGATCATGTCGTGATGGGTGGTGCTCTACTGGCCGGCACCGGTTTGCTCGAGCTGGTGTTGCGTGCAGGCCAAGAGGTTGGATGTGAATGCGTACGCGAGTTGACGTTGCAAGCCCCTTTGATGGTGCCTGAGGAGGGCGGAGTGCACATGCAGGTTCGGGTGGGCGAGCCAGATGAGTCTGGGTGCCGGCCCGTTAGGGTGCATTCGTGCGCTGAGGAAAGCGATGACGGATGGTCGGGAGAACCTTGCTGGACGTGTCACGCCGAAGGTGTGTTGGCGTCTGACGGCTTGGTGTCGCCCGCGGAGACAGATGGCGTACTGACCATGGAAGAGTGGCCCCCCGCGGATTCAGAACCGCTCGATATTGGAGTCCTATATGAGAGTTTGGCTGCTGCCGGGTTGGAATATGGTCCCATATTTCGTGGGTTGTGGCGACGCGGCCCTGAGCTATTCGTGGAAGCATCTCTGCCGGAAGAGCATCGCGATGAAGCTCGTAGCTTTGCGCTGCACCCTGCGCTGCTGAACGCGGTATTGCAAGCGCTGGACCTCGACTCCACGGGCGGTGCCCAAGATGCCTCGAGAATCCCCTCCTCATGGAACGGGGTAAAGCTCCATGCAGTTGGAGCCTCCACACTTCGCGCACGTCTCTCCCCCGCAGGCCTAGACACGGTCTCGCTCGTCCTCACAGACGAAAGCGGTGCGCTGGTCGCGACGATCGGATCACTTGTGCTGAGTTCGCTCTCTCCAGAGCAGTTGAAAGACGTTCTGGGCGAGAGAAGCAAGTGCCTGTTCAAGCTCGACTGGGCAAAAGCCACACTCGCGCCAGCACTGACTGAAGCGGCACACGAAGTAGCTGTGCTGGATGAGACCGGCCGTGGTTTCTCGCACCAATTGCAACGGATTGGCTGGCATCCGACGGTCTACCGCGATTTGACGGCGCTGTTAGAGGCCATCGACGGTGGCGCAACAGTCCCTGAAACAGTAATTGCGAACTGTGTGGCGGATGCTGATGCAGCGGCAATTGGTGAGCAGGCACCACAGGGTGAGCAGACGCTCCACGGTGAGCAATCAAAGACCGGAGAGGGCACACTGCGCGCTGAGCATATGGCGTCTCCTTGGGAGAACTCCCCGGAGGCTGCGCATGTGCCGGTTCGTCAGGCCCTTATGCTGATACAGCCCTGGGTGGCCGATGAGCGAGTCTCGAATTCGAGGCTCGTCTTTGTGACAGAAGAAGCGCTTGCTGCGGTCGACGGAGACAGTGTCGCTGGGATTGCTCAAGCGCCTCTGTGGGGTCTCGTGCGCTCGGCACAGCTGGAGCACCCAGATCGGTTTGCGCTGATAGATCTGGATGGGCTCGAAGCATCGTGGCGCGTGCTGCCGTCCGCGCTTGCGTGCGGTGAGCCTCAGCTGGCACTCCGCGGCGGCGGCGCATTTGTCCCCCGTCTCGCTCACGCTCCGGCTCCCACTGATGACAGCTCCTCGGTCGCCCTTGCGGATAGGGGATCGAGCTTCGATGCCATGCACACTGCACTAATCACCGGAGGAACGGGCGCTCTTGGGTCGTTGCTTGCGCGCCATCTGGTCCGGGCCCACGGCGTGCGAAGTCTGATCCTGGCCAGTCGCCGCGGACGGGATGCGCCTGGAGCCGCCCAGCTCGAAGCCGATCTGAGTGCGCAGGGGGCGAGCGTGAAGCTCGTTGCCTGCGACGTATCCGATCGCGAGCAATTGCGTGTATTGCTGGACGCAGTGCCGGCGGAGTACCCGTTGGGGGCTGTAGTGCATACCGCGGGACTGCTCGACGATGGTGTTATTCATGCGTTGGGCTCGGAGCGGATCGATCGGGTGCTTGCTCCCAAGGCGGATGGCGCTCTCCACCTACATGAGCTCACTGAACGGATGAATCTTTCGGCGTTCATCCTGTTCTCCTCGGTGGCGGCCACCTTCGGCTCACCGGGACAGGCTAACTATGCCGCTGCCAACGCCTACCTAGACGCGCTGGCGGGATATAGGCGCATGCGCGGATTGAGTGCCGTCTCGATTGGCTGGGGACCATGGGATGACACCGGTGGAATGACCGCGGGCCTCACCGTTTCCGATCGCTCGCGTATGGCAAGAGCTGGTCTTGGGACGCTCTCTCAGGAGCAGGGCCTTGAGCTCTTTGACGCTGTCTGCGCTTCCGGTGAGCCTGTTCAGCTTCCGCTGATTCTCGAAATGGGAGAGTTGCGAGCGCAGGTCAGGGGAGGACTGGCGGTACCATCGGTGTTGAAAGGCCTGGTGCGCGCTCCAATGCGTCACAAGACGGCGGGTAGGAGCTCTTCACGTTTGCTCCTATCTGAGGTGAGTGAGTCCGAGCGTTCCCGTATCGCGCTTACACTGACGCTCGCACAGGTTGCCGCTGTATTGGGCCACGCCTCCGCCGAGACGATTGATCCCAAGCAGGCGTTCAAGGAGCTCGGGTTCGATTCGCTTACCGCCGTCGAACTGCGCAACCGCTTGAGCGCGGAGACCGGATTGCAATTGCCGACGACGCTGGCATTTGATTATCCGACGTCCACCGCTGTTGCTGGGCTGCTGCTCGACGAAATCGGTCGCCATCAACAAGGATCGGCGGCCTCGCTTGAGGAAGAGATGGCAGAGCTTGAACAGAGACTGTCAAAGATCGCCGCACATGAAGAGCAGCGAGCCGAGGTAGCTGCTCGGCTTGGAGCATTCCTGTCCACGCTCAGCCAAGGACCCGATGCGCCTTCGGATGACGAGGACGTTAGATCGGCCACCGCTAAACAGGTTTTCGACTTGATTGACAGAGAGCTCGGGTCCGTTTCAGCGGGCGTCGGTGCTGGAAAGGACCTGGGCGAGACTAATGACTGACGAGCAGGAATACCTCGACTACCTGAAGCGGGTGACCATCGATCTGCGCAAGACCCGTCGGCGACTGGAGGATGTCGAGCGGCGCGAGCATGAGCCGATCGCGATCGTGGGTATGAGCTGCCGCTATCCCGGCGGAGTGTCATGCCCAGAGGGCCTTTGGGAGGTTGTCAGTCAAGGGCGCGATGAGATCTCTCAGTTCCCCTCCGATCGAGGATGGAATCTCGAGGGTCTCTTTGATCCCGACCCCGACCATCCAGGCACAACCTATACAAGAGAGGGCGGTTTCCTACGCGACGTCGGTCATTTTGACGCAGAGTTCTTCGGGATCAGCCCGCGTGAGTCGTTGGCGATGGACCCTCAGCAACGCCTGCTGTTGGAATGTAGCTGGGAGGCCATCGAACATGGAGAAATCGATCCGGCGTCCATGAGCGGAAGCGACACCGGTGTGTTTGTGGGCGTCACGTATCACGACTACGGCATGCGGTTGGCCGGTGCGGTGCCCCAGGATATGGAGGCCTATCTGGGCTTGGGCAGCGCCGGCAGCGTCGCTTCTGGTCGCGTGGCCTACTCGTTCGGTTTTCAGGGTCCTGCGGTAACGGTGGATACGGCGTGCTCGTCCTCACTTGTCGCTTTGCACTGGGCCTGCGGAGCGCTACGGCGCGGAGAATGTTCGATGGCGCTGGCTGGAGGGGTAACTGTGCTTTCGACTCCCGGTGTGTTTGTCGAATTCGCACGTCAGCGCGGACTTGCCGGCGATGGGCGCTGTAAGTCCTATGCCAGTGCGGCCAACGGTACGGGGTGGTCGGAGGGAATAGGGATGCTGGCGCTAGAGCGACTTTCAGAGGCCCAAGACCGCGGCCACCACATACTCGCGGTCATACGCGGGAGTGCCATCAACCAGGATGGAGCAAGTAACGGCCTGACGGCGCCCAACGGGCCATCTCAGCAACGAGTGATACGTCAAGCACTTGCCAATGCGGGCCTGACGTCCGCTGCAATCGATGTGGTCGAGGGTCACGGTACGGGGACGACGCTTGGTGATCCGATCGAGGCGCAGGCGCTACTGGCTACCTATGGTCGCGAGCGTCCGGATCGCCCACCCTTGTGGCTTGGATCGGTAAAGTCCAATATCGGTCACACACAGGCAGCCGCAGGTGTCGCCGGCGTGATCAAGATGGTTATGGCAATGCGGGCGGGGGTGCTTCCTCGGACTCTGCACGTGGACGAGCCCTCTCGTCAGGTGGACTGGTCAAGCGGCGCGGTTGCTCTGCTCACGCAAGAGCAGCAATGGGACTGTGGAGAGGAGCCGCGTCGTGCGGGCGTCTCGTCGTTTGGAGTCAGCGGCACGAACGCTCATATGATCCTCGAGCAGGCACCCGCGGATCTCCGCAATGGGAAGCCGGTCGGCGAAGGTGGGAATTCCAGCGGTCTTTTCGTGGATCTACCTCTCGTCCCGTGGGTGATCTCCGGTCGTGGACCGCATGCCTTGCATGCGCAAGCAGCACAGCTCCTGGCGCATGTTGCCGGGGAGCCTGATCTGGACATTGGTGATGTGGGGCGTGCACTCGCCCGTCGTTCACGATTCAACCACCGTGCGGTTGTCCTCGGAGCGGATCGAAAGGGGCTGCTCGAGGGGCTGAGCGCGCTGGCGCAGGGAGATTCTGTGGCCAACCTGACCAGTGGTGTTGGCTCGGGGGATCGGCAGGTCGTATTCCTATTTCCCGGCCAGGGATCGCAGTGGGTAGGCATGGCACTCGAGCTGCTCGACGAATCGCCCGTGTTCGCTGAGCATATGAGGGCATGCGCTGACGCTTTGGCGCCGTTTACCGACTGGTCGCTGCTCGACGTTCTCAGGGGGTCGGAGCAAGCACCCGGGTTGGATCGGGTTGATGTTGTGCAGCCAGTGCTGTTCGCTGTAATGGTTTCCCTGGCGGAGCTGTGGCGTGCGTGCGGCGTGCGTCCGGCCGCGGTTGTCGGTCACTCCCAAGGTGAGGTTGCGGCGGCTTACATAGCTGGAGGGCTCACGCTGCAGGACGCAGCGTGCGTCGTGGCGCTGCGCAGTCGTGCGTTGCAAGAGGTTGCCTGGCAGGGCGGAACGGTGTCTGTGTCGCTCCCGGCCGGAGAGGTGGTACCGCTGCTTGGCCGTTGGGGAGACCTTCTATGCGTCGCGGCTGTAAATGGTCCACGCTCGGTTGCGGTCTCCGGTGACCCTGAGGCGCTTGTCGAGCTGCTGGCCAGTTGCGAAGCTCAGGACATCAGGGCGCGTAAGATCGAAATGAACTTCGCGGCGCATTCATCCCAGATGGACCCGCTGCGTGAAGGACTGCTCGAGGGCCTCGCGAAGATCGCGCCGCGCTCATGTGAGATCCCCTTCCATTCGACCGTTACCGGCGAGCCGATGGATGCAGCTCAGCTCGATGCCGGCTACTGGTATCGCAATCTACGGGAGCCGGTCCAGCTGGAGTCGGTGATACGCAGACTCCTCACTGAAGGGTACCGATCTTTCGTCGAGGTCTCTCCTCATCCGGTCTTGATTAGTGGAGTACAGGAGACTATTGATGATTTTGACGCCAGTCCAGGCTCGGTAGCGGTGACGGGCTCTCTGCGCCGCAGCGAGGGGGACGTCGGGCGTTTCCTGCGTTCCTTGGCAGGTGTGTTCGTGCACGGAACAGACCTCGATTGGGAGCAGGTAATCGGCGAAGGAGATGTACCGTCGAACCCCCTGCCTACCTATGCATTCCAGCGCAGTCGCTATTGGCTGGAAGCGCCCTCTGGTGTTATTGCGGGCACGAGAGCTTCGGGTGCACGCCCTGCCGATCACCCATTGCTTAGTGCAGCCCTGACGGTCGCAGCCGATCGTAAGTGGTTGTTCACAGGTCGGCTTTCGTTGCAAACCCACCCTTGGCTTGCTGACCACGTTGCGATGGGCATGGTGCTGCTGCCCGGTAGCGCATTGCTGGAGCTGGCTCTACATGCTGGCGCGCAGCTCGACTGTGCCGAAGTGCATGAGCTGACCCTTCAGGCGCCGCTAATGATCCCCGAGGAAGGCGGGACGCTGATCCAGATTTCCGTCGGTGAGCCCGACGAGCTGGGTGCCCGCAGCGTGAGTATCCATTCCCGCGCAATGCGTCTCGAAGAGGGCGAGCCCGACTTGGGCGAGGAGGCCTGGATAGGTAATGCCGAGGGTGTCCTCGTGTCAACCGGTTCAGGGGAGCCCGGCGGGAGCAGCTCGGGTGCCAGGCCTGACACGGAACTCCCGGTTCAAATGTGGCCGCCGAAGGGTGCAGTCGAGGTGGATATTGAAGATCTATACGCCCATCTGAGCGAGCACGGCCTCGACTATGGTCCTGCATTTCAGGGTCTGCAGGCCGTTTGGCGGCGTGGGGATGAACTGTTTGCGGAAGTTGCCCTACCGGACGTTCAACGCGAGCAGGCAAGTCGATTCGGATTGCACCCGGCGTTGCTTGACGCTGCGTTGCATGCCATCGGCGTAACCGAGTTTGGCGAAGAACGTGGCCTTGCCGACGCGCAAGTCCACGGCGGTACGATGCTGCCCTTCTCCTGGAGCGGCGTGCGATTGAATCGAGCGGGCGCCGTGAGTCTGCGGGTTCAGCTCGTGCCGGTAGGCCCGGATGCCATGTCTCTTGCCTTCTTCGACGAATACGGCGAGGAGGTGGCGTCGGTACGTTCGTTGACGCTGCGACCGGTATCGGCCCAGCAGCTCGATCAGGCGGGGGCGGACGAGCAGCGCCTGTTGCTTGGCGTGAATTGGACGCCGCCTATGAGCATCGAAGTGCCCAGCGTGGAGTCGATCGTATTGTTGGGTGCCGATTCCCGACTCGCCCTCGTCGCGAAAAGCCTGGATCTCGATATCCACAGCGATCTGGGCTCGTTGACCGAGGCGATCGCGCAGGGACTCGATGCTCCTGATGTTGTGATTGTCGACTGGGCGTTGCGGGGCAGAGAGGCTCAACTGCCCGACCCGATCGACTCCGGGCTGTCTGATGCGGCGCATTCCGCGGTCAAGCACGCGCTCGGGCTGGCCCAAGAGTGGATCGCCAACGAGTGTTACGCCGATACACGGCTGGTGTTGGTGACGCACGGGGCGATGTGCGCCGATGCGGGCGAGGAGTCTCCCGACCCTGTCGGAGCTTCGGTATGGGGTCTGATTGGCTCGGCCATTTCAGAGCATCCCGGCCGCTTCTGCCTGGTCGATCTCGATGGCGAGCCTGAGTCCAGCGCTTTGTTGAGGACTGTCCTGGCCAGCGGTGAGCCCAAGCTGGCTGTGCGTAAGGGCAAGCTGCTGGTGCCGCGACTCGTACGTGTCGGCGCTGGGCAGGACAGCCGCGACCGCAATTCGCGGCTTGCTCCTGATGGGACGGTGCTCATAACAGGTGGCACCGGGAAGCTGGGGGGCTTCGTGGCAAAGCACTTGGTGGCCCATCATGGGGTGCCCAGCGTCGTGCTCGTCAGTCGCGCTGGACGTCAGGCGGAGGGAGCTGCAGCGCTCGAGCGCGAGCTACTCGAGCTGGGTGCCAAGGTAGCTGTGGAGGCATGCGATGTGACCGATCGCGCTCAGCTGGCTGGTCTGATCGACGGAATACCTCATGACCTTCCTCTGCGAGCGGTGGTTCACGCCGCGGGTGTGCTCGACGACGGCGTGATCGAGTCGCTTACGCCCGATAGCGTCGATCGCGTGCTTGGGCCAAAGGTAGATGCGGCCTGGCACCTACACGAGCTTACGCGCGATCTGGACCTGTCGGCATTCGTGATGTTCTCCTCTTTCTCGGGGGTCCTCGGCAGTCCCGGACAGGGCAACTATGCCGCCGCGAATGTCTTTATGGACGCACTGGCCACAGCGCGCAGGGCGCAGGGACTGGCAGCCGTTTCGATCGCTTGGGGTCTTTGGGGCGAGGCCGGGGGCTTGACCGGCGAGCTTGGTGAGGCGGATCTAAATCGGCTCGCCAAATCTGGCATGCGCGCGATGTCAGAGCACGAGGGGATGCTGCTGTTCGATGCGGCCCTAGAGAGTGAGCAGACTGAACCGGTCGCACTGTGTCTCGATGCCGCTGCGCTTCGTGCCCAAGCAAAGGTGCAAGCGCTTGCACCTCTGCTGCATGGTCTTGTGCCTGTGCCGCCAGTGCGTGTAGTGGAGGGTCGCGGTAGACAGTTTGTTCAGCGCCTGAAAAGCCTTCCGAGTGCCGAGCGCGAGACCGCTGTGCGCGAGACAGTGTTCGTGGAGGTGGCCGCCGTTCTCGGTCACACCTCGTCTGGCGCAATCGATCCACAACGCCCATTCAAGGAGCTTGGATTCGACTCGTTGATGGCTGTCGAGCTGCGCAACCGTCTTAGCGCCAAGACGGGTCTGCGCCTACCGGCGACGCTCGTCTTCGACTATCCAAACCCGGCCTCGCTGGCGGGCCGTCTGTTGGAGGAGGTCGATGGAGCGAGCGTCGAGTTTGCGATCACTAGATCGGCGCGAATCGGCTCCGATGAGCCGATCGCAATCGTGGGTATGGCCTGTCGCTATCCAGGGGGCGTGAGCTCACCGGAGGAGTTGTGGGCGCTCGTGAGATCCGGTGGCGACGCTATTTCCGGATTCCCCAACGATCGCGGCTGGGATTTGCGTGCGCTCTATGACCCCGATCCCGATCGGCTCGGAACCGCCTATACCAGAGAGGGCGGGTTCCTTCGCGATGCTCTGGAGTTCGATGCGGGCTTCTTCGACATCAGCCCGCGTGAGGCGCTCGCCATGGATCCTCAGCAGCGTCTCCTGCTGGAAAGCTCCTGGGAGGCGCTCGAGCACGCAGGCATCGATCCGCTCTCGCTGCATGGCAGTCAAACGGGGGTGTTTGGAGGCGTCATGTACAGCGATTACGGAGCGCGTCTATTGGGTTCGGCACCTAGTGATCTGGAGGGTTACATAGGAATCGGCAGCGCCGGCAGCGTCGTCTCCGGACGGGTGGCCTACGCGCTCGGCCTGGAGGGGCCAGCGCTCACCGTCGATACCGCCTGCTCCTCCTCGTTGGTGGCAATGCACTTGGCATGCGCTTCGTTGCGTGACGGCGAGTGCTCATTGGCACTTGCCGGTGGAGTCACAGTGCTCTCCAACCCTCATGTATTCGTAGCTTTCTCTCGGCAGAGAGGACTCGCTCCTGATGGGCGCTGCAAGTCATTCGCGGAGGAGGCGGACGGTACTGGCTGGGCTGAGGGCGTAGGCATCCTGGTCCTCGAGCGGCTCTCTCAAGCGCAGCATCGTGGGCATCGTGTGCTCGCGTTGGTACGCGGCAGCGCCGTTAATCAGGATGGTGCGAGCAACGGTCTGACAGCGCCCAACGGCCCTTCCCAACAACGGGTTATACGTCAGGCGCTCGCAAACGCCGGGATGAGGCCCGCCGATGTGGATGCCGTTGAGGGACACGGAACCGGCACCCGACTAGGCGATCCGATCGAGGCGCAAGCCCTGCAGGCAGTCTACGGAGAGGGCGACGCGTCACAGCGCACCCTTTGGCTGGGCTCGATCAAGTCAAATATGGGTCACACCCAGGCTGCGGCGGGGGTTGCCGGCGTGATCAAGATGACGATGGCGATGCGCCACGGAATGTTGCCGCGGACGCTGCACGTCAAGGAGCCCTCCAAGCATGTCGACTGGTCAACTGGACCGGTGTCCCTCTTGAGGGAGGAACGTTTGTGGGAGCGCAACGGCAAGCCGCGTCGTGCGGCTGTCTCCTCGTTTGGTATCAGTGGAACTAACGCGCATTTGATTCTCGAGGAGGCGCCCGTCGAGGCCTCACTCCTTCAGAGCACATCCGCCACGGTCCTCAATGCGCCTGAGGATAAGCTGGAGATGGCTCGCCCCTTGGCGCTTGACGCTCTGCCTTGGGTACTCTCAGCCAAGAACGAGCATGCGCTTCGTGACCAGGCGCGAAGGCTCCTCGCCTACGTAGAGCGCTACCCAGATATAGATGCCGTGGACGTCGGGTTAGCGCTTGCCGGGCGTGCACAGCTCGAGCAGCGTGCGGTCCTGGTAGGCGCCGATCGCGACGAGTTGCTGGTCGGTCTGAGCCGGCTTGCCAATGGGCAGGACTCGCCTACCCTCGTATCGGGCCGAGTTGGGGGTGTCGGCCGGCTTGCTCTGCTGTTTACAGGGCAAGGTGCCCAGCGAGTGGGGATGGGGGCAGAGCTATCGCGCCAATTCCCGGTGTTCCGGAGCGCCTTCGAGGAGGCGTGTGGACATTTCGATCAGCACCTAGGTTGCTCATTGGCACAGTTGGTGCTCGGTGACGCATCTCCGCGTGATGGGGGCCCTGAAAATTTGTCAGCAAGACAGGGGGCATCGCAGGAACAAGAGCGCTCGGGCCCATCCGAGCGGGAGCATGGTCTCCTGGATGACACGACCTTCGCGCAGGCTGGTTTGTTTTCATTCGAGCTAGCCCTCTTTCGCTTGGTCGAGGCGTGGGGTATAAAGCCTGACTATCTGTTGGGTCATTCCGTTGGTGAGCTTGTGGCCGCCTGCGTGGCGGGTGTGCTCTCGCTCGACGATGCGTGCAGGTTGGTGGCCGCTAGGGGTCGACTGATGGGTCGCCTGCCGACGGGCGGCGCGATGCTTGCCATTCAGGTCTCTGAGCAGGAGGCCCGTAAGTCACTTGAACCATATGAGGGGCAGGTCGCGCTCGCTGCTGTCAACAGTCCATCCTCGATCGTGCTCTCAGGCGAGGAGAGTGCGGTGTTGGATCTCCAGAGGCTTTGGGAAAAGCGGGGTCGCAAGGTAAAAATGCTGCGGGTTTCACACGCTTTTCACTCCCACCTAATCGATGCGATGCTCGAGGAGTATCGCGAGGTGGCGGAAAGTGTGTCGCTCAGTGCACCCACAATTCCGGTCTTCTCGAATGTGACCGGTACCGTGCTAGGCGCAGAGCAGGCGTGTTCAGCGGATTACTGGGTGCGTCATGCTCGCGAGACGGTGCGCTTTGCCGATGAGGTGGAGGGACTCTACGAACTAGGCACTCGCAGCTTCTTGGAGCTTGGTCCCGACGGGACGCTCAGCTCGATGGTTGGCGAGTGTGTTGCCCAAGGCACGGCCATCGATCGGGATGAGCAACTGCCAGTGGCGGTGTCGCTCCTGCGTGAGCGACGCTCTGAGGTGTCTACGACCTTCGCCGGCCTGGCGCAGGCATGGACGCGTGGCGGGCAGCTCGATTGGACGGCTGTGTTTCAGGGACTGGGAGCCCGAAGCGTGGAGCTGCCCACTTATGCCTTCCAGCGTGAGCGTTACTGGCTAGAAAGGGAGACGGGCGCGACCGATTTGGCTTCCCTCGGGCAGAGCTCGCCAGAGCACCCCTTGCTTGGAGCGACGGTCGAGCTGGCTGCCGATCGTGGCTGGGTCTTCACAGGATGCATCTCCTTGGACACACATCCGTGGCTTGCCCACCATGTCGTGACGGGCACCGCCCTGCTGCCGGGTACCGCATTCTTGGATCTGGCGCTTCGTGCTTGCAGCCAGGCGGGCATGGAGGGCGTCTCTGAGCTGACCTTGCACGCCCCCTTGATTCTCCCCGACCAGGAAGCACTGGAGATCCAGGTATCGGTTGGGGAGGTCAAAGAGGCAGGCGCGCGCGAGCTGAGCATCAATTCCCGTTCCGTAGGGTCCGACGAGGATCTTTGGAACGAGCGCGAATGGGTCTCCCATGCGAGTGGCACGCTCAGTGCGCGCACCGCAAGTGAGGCTATCGGCGCTTCCAACCCTCTTCACTCAGCCAAGCTCTCCCTGTTGGGAGACATATGGCCACCGCGTGCGGCCGAACCCCTTGAGATTGACGATCTCTATGACCGTCTAGCCGGTATAGGCTTTGAATACGGTCCCGCCTTTCAGGGACTCAAGGCTGCTTGGCGGCATGAGGAGCAGATATTCGCCGAGGTCGCCCTTCCCGATGAGTACCGAGCGCAGGCCAACTCCTTCGCGATCCACCCGGCGTTGCTCGATAGCGCATTTCATGCGGTACTCGGCAAGGACGCGGATGATGGCTCTATTCGGATTCCGTTCTCCTTTGGCGGCGCGCAGATATGCACGTCGGGCGCCAGCTCGCTGCGGATCTGCCTGTCGGTCGCGGCTGAGCAGGGCGTCTCGCTGACCGCCGCGAATGAGACGGGCGCACTCGTCGGTTGGATTGACTCGGTGCTCGCACGTCCACTCGCCGACGAGCATCTCTCAAGTAAGCGTCGTATTTCTCATAACCGCTTGTTCGGTCTTGATTGGGTGAAGATCGCGCCGGCTCGCGGCGGTCAACGTCGTGGGCGATGGATTATGTTGAGGGAGGACGCGAGCGATAGCTCGATGCCGAACGTCGTTGAGACAGCCTATGACCACATTGGGTCATTGATCGAGGCGTTGGATCGTGGTGATCCAGTACCGGAGGTCGTGCTTGTCGACGTGTCAGCCGGGCCGCGAGAGGGCAGTGCGAGCACATCCCACGTTGATGAGCGGATGGATGGTGAAAGGTCGAGGAGCGACGGCCGGCAGGCTCAGCATCTGCCCGGGTCGGCCCACGACTTGGTAAATCAGTCGTTGGGAACGTTGCAGCAGTGGCTCGCCGAGGAGCGACTGTCTGATTCGTTGCTCGTCTTCATGACTTGCGGATCGGTTGTCCTCGGCGAGGAAAAGCTTTCGAGCGGGCTAATGGGCACGCCCGTATGGGGATTCGTGCGCTCTGCCCAGGCTGAGCATCCCGGTCGTGTCGTGCTGGTGGACGTCGATCGCTCGCATTCCTCCTGGGAAGCTTTGGCGGGAGCGCTTGACAGCGGTGAATCCCAGATTGCGCTGCGCAATGGGGAGGTGTTCGCTCCTCGCCTGAGCAGGCTCGATCGAGGAGTGATCGCACCGACGCAGCAGCAGAGCTTTCACAAGGATGACTCGTCGGCCAGCGACGCAAGCGAGACAACGGATCGCGTGGGGACCGCACTCGATCCCAGCCGCTCAGTGCTGATCACGGGTGGGACCGGGGGATTGGGTGCGGTGGTCGCGCGTCACCTGGTCAGTGAGCACGGCGTGGAGCAACTGCTGCTCACCAGCCGACGAGGACGCGAGGCCCCCGGCGCTCTGGAGCTGGAACGACAACTCACCGCGCTTGGTGCACGCGTCAGGATCGAGGCGTGCGACGTGTCCGATCGTGCGCAGTTGCAAGTTCTGCTCGATTCGATTGACGAGGCTCATCCACTTGGCACGATCGTGCACGCCGCGGGAGCCACCGACAATGGGCTGGTGAGCTCGCTCACCACTGAGCGCATGAGCGCCGTGCTTGCGCCAAAGCTTGATGCCGCCTGGCATCTGCACGAGCTGACCGCTCATATGGAGCTACAGGCCTACGTGTCGTTCTCGTCGATCGCGGGGTTTTTCGGGGGTCCAGGCCAGGCCAATTACGCGGCAGCCAACGCCTTCCTGGACGGACTTGCGACGTTCCGCCAATCCCTTGGTCTCAGTGCCACCTCGATCGTATGGGGGCTATGGGGCGAGATTGGCATGGGCAGCCATATGGGCGAGGTCGATCTGAGGCGCGCGGTGGGCTCGGCGAGTATGCGC
Source organism: uncultured Solirubrobacterales bacterium (assembly GCA_963776985.1). Lineage (GTDB taxonomy): Bacteria > Actinomycetota > Thermoleophilia > Solirubrobacterales > Solirubrobacteraceae > Palsa-744. The sequence continues at coordinate 469,551 of CAVZOV010000004.1, read as the reverse complement.
ATGCTCTCCACCGCGGAAGGATTGGAGCTTCTCGATCTGGCGTTGGGTCGCAGTGAGGATCTGATATTCCCGGCTCATCTCGACGCCCGGGTGCTACGAGAAGAGGCAAGGGCCGGAGAGCTTCCGGCGTTGCTGCGCGGTTTGGTGAGCATACCGGCGCCCACGGAGAGCGATCGCGCTCAGCGACTCACGAAGCTTCTGTCGGGTGTCGTGCAAGAGGAGCGCGAAGATGTCGTCCTTGAGCTTGTTCGGGCGGAGGTGGCAAGCGTGTTGGGTCATTCCTCTGTCGCGGCGATAGATCCGACAGTCGCCTTTAAGGAGCTCGGCTTCGATTCGCTTGCAGCGGTTGAATTGCGAAATAGGTTGAACTCGATAGGTGAAGTGCAGCTGTCACCCACGGTGGTTTTTGATTATCCAACGGCACGAGATCTCGCTCGCTACCTGCTTGACGAGTTCGATCGGGAAGGTTCAGCGCCGCCCGACCGTGGCGTGGATTCAAGGCTCGATGAGCTTGAGCTGATGCTGGCGTCAACCACCGACAGGAGTGAACGCGAGCGGCTTGTGGGACGCCTGAAGGCATGTCTCTCAACGTTGGACACGGTCAATGGCGCAGACGGCAATAAAGACATAGATGCCGCCAGCGACGATGAGCTATTCGAGCTGATCGATCGAGGTCTGGGGGCACTATGAGCGGTTCACAACGAGCGAACTTGATCACGAAAGGGGATGCAGATGGCAGGCGATGAGAAGCTGCGCGATTACCTGAAGCGTGTCTCGGTGGACCTCCGCAAGAGCGGTATGAGGGTGAGAGAGCTCGAAGAGGAGGCTCACGAGCCCATCGCGATTGTCGGTATCGGCTGCAGATATCCGGGAGGGGTTGGTTCTGCGATCGAGATGTGGGAGCTGGTGGAACAGGGACGGGATGCGATCTCGAGCCTTCCGGAAGATCGTGGCTGGGATCTGGACGGTTTGTATGACCCCGATCCCGATCATCCGGGCACGAGCTACACGCGCGAGGGCGGCTTTCTCCGTAATGCGGGCGAATTTGACCCCGGCTTCTTCGGTATTAGTCCCCGCGAGGCCTTCGGCACAGATCCTCAACAACGCTTGATGCTTGAAGTGTGCTGGGAGGCTCTCGAAGACGCGGGCATCGATCCTGCCGATTTGCATCGCAGTGACGCCGGCGTTTTTACCGGCGTGATGCACCACGACTATGCGACGGGTGTACGCGGACCGGCGTCGATGGGTCTCGATTCGGGTCTCGGCTCAGGCTCAGGTGGCAGCATCGTCTCCGGACGAGTCGCATATACGCTCGGATTGGAGGGGCCGGCGATCTCGGTTGACACGGCCTGCTCGTCTTCTCTGGTAGCGCTGCACCTGGCTTGCCATTCGCTGCGTCGCCGGGAGTGTTCGCTTGCTTTGGCTGGAGGCGTGACATTGCTCGGCACTCCCTCGCTACTCATATGGTTCTCGCGTCAACGCGGGTGTGCACCTGATGGCAGATGCAAGGCCTATGCCGAGGGCGCCAACGGCGTCGGTTGGGGTGAGGGGGCGGGCGTGCTGGTACTTGAGCGCTTGCAAGAGGCCAAGCGTCTCGGCCATGAGGTGTTGGCCATCGTGCGTGGCAGTGCCGTCAACCAGGACGGCGCCAGCAACGGGCTTAGCGCGCCCAGCGGACTCGCGCAGCAGCGATTGATTCGTCAAGCGCTCGCGGATGCTCGCCTCTCGCCGACACAGGTGGAGGTGGTCGAGGGTCATGGAACGGGCACGACGCTCGGCGACCCGATTGAGGCACAGGCGCTGCTTGCCACCTATGGACAGGATCGACCCGACGGACGCCCCTTGTGGTTGGGATCGATCAAGTCGAACATAGGCCACGCTCAGGCCGCGGCGGGCGTGGCTGGAGTGATCAAGATGGTGATGGCGCTGCGCATGGGCGCTCTGCCTCGAACATTGCATGCCGAGGAGCCCTCCAGCCAGATCGACTGGTCGGCGGGAGCGGTGTCACTGTTGAGCGAGGAAAGGCTCTGGCCGGCCGGGGCAGAGCCTCGACGTGCAGGTGTGTCCTCGTTTGGTGCGAGTGGAACCAACGCACATCTGATCGTTGAGGAGGCTCCGGTCGGATCGGAGTTCAGCGAGGACGAGCAGGACCCCGCCTTGGAGCAAGGACCTGCTTTGGAGGTCTCCGTGAAAGAGGTGCCGGAGACCACTAAAGGTCCGGCCGATCTGATCTATGAGGGCGATACCCAGCTGACAGAGGACGATACCCAGCTGACAGGATTGACGAGCAGCGGTTTTGTGCCATGGATCATCTCTGCACGCGATCGCAAGGGACTGCAGGCCCAGGCACAACAGCTGTCCACCTATGTGCAAGATGATCAAAGTGCAAGTGCGCTCGACGTCGCTTATTCGCTGGTGCGTCGCCCGAGGTTCGCGGAGCGGGCAGTGGCGATCGGAGCAGGGCGAGACGAGCTGCTGGCCGGACTAAGCGCGCTCAGCGGAGATAGGTCAGCCCCGGGGACGCTCCATGGGATGGTCGGCGCCCGCGGCGCGGGCAAGGTCGTCTTCGTTTTTCCCGGTCAGGGATCCCAATGGGAGGGAATGGCGGTGGAGTTGCTAGAGCACTCTCCGATCTTTGCGCGAACACTGCACGAGTGTGGTGAAGCGCTCGCTACACATATCGACTGGTCCCTCGAGAGCGTATTGCGAAGTGAGCCGGGTGCTCCGGGGCTTGAGCGGGTGGATGTGGTGCAACCTGTCCTGTTCGCGGTGATGGTTTCACTCGCCGCGTTGTGGCGCGCATGCGGTGTAAGCCCGGCCGCGGTCGTCGGTCACTCTCAAGGGGAGATAGCCGCCGCTCACGTCGCTGGGGGGTTGTCGCTCGAGGATGCCACGAGAGTCGTGGCGTTGCGTAGCCAGATGCTTGCCCGCCTTACCGGCAGAGGTCGCATGGTGTCAGTGGCGCTTGCATCCGAGCAGGTCTCAGATCTCCTGTCGCGCTGGCAGAACAAGATCGTGATCGCCGCGGTAAACGGGCCTGGCTCGACCGTTGTCTCCGGTGAGCCCGATGCGGTGGAGGAGTTGATAGAGCAGTGCGCTGAGCAGGAAATCCGCGCTCGTCCGATCGCGGCCGGTGTAGGAGCAGGGCATTCTCCGCAGATCGAGGAGCTGCGGGAGGAGATGCTCCAAGCTTGCTCTGCGATCAAGCCCCAGAGCAGCAACATACCCTTTTACTCGACGGTGACCGGACAGCGTATGGACACCAGCGAGCTGGGAAGCGGTTACTGGTATCGCAACGCACGTGAGACCGTTCAGTTTGCGAGTACGATGAGCACTCTGCTGGCGGACGCATGCCGTACGTTCGTCGAGCTCAGTCCTCATCCCGTGTTGGCTGGTGCGCTCGAAGACGCGATCGAGCACAATCTAGAAGACAGCGAGAGCGCGATTGTCACCGGCTCACTACGCCGGGGCGAGGGAGGTCCCAAGCGCTTCATGACGTCGCTCGCCGAGCTATGGGCACGTGGCGTCACGATCGACTGGGGGGCTGTCCTTGGAAGGTCACCCAAGCGACGCCTAAGGCTGCCAACCTATCCCTTCTCCCGTGAACACTTTTGGGTGGAGAGCGATATTGGGAGTGCCGGTGCCGCCGCGTCGGTCGGCCAGGAGGCCGCCGACCATCCGCTGATCGGAGCAATGGCCAATCTGGCTGACGAGCGAGGATCTCTCTTCACGGCTCGCATCTCCTTGCAGACCCATCCGTGGCTTGCCGATCATCAAGCCGTCGGCGTTGTGCTGCTGCCCGGCACGGCATTCCTCGAGCTGGCCCTACACGCGGGAGCGCAGCTGGGTTGCGGGAGTGTGCGGGAGCTGACCATTGCGAGTCCACTTGTGTTCCCTTCGCAAGGGGCCATGCAGGTGCAATTGCTTGTGGGCTCGCCCGATGGTGAAGGTATTTGTTCGATCGGCATTTACTCGCGTCCAGACGGTCCGGCACGTGAGAGCGCTGGTGGCGAGGATACGTGGACCCGCCACGCTGATGGATTCCTTGCGCCTTCGGGGTCGGATTCGACGGGGCCCGCAATCGAGTTCGATATCCCGGCCTTGAACGGTGGTCAATGGCCGCCCGCAAGCGCGACGCCGATCGCGGCCGATATCGAGAATCTCTATGACCGCGCCGCAGAGCAGGGATTTGACTACGGTCCTGCCTTCCAAGGTCTCAAGGCTCTGTGGAAGGACGGCGAAGATGTGCTTGCCGAAGTTTCGCTCTCCACTGAGCAAGAGAGTCAAGCTGAGACGTTCGGGATACACCCTGCCCTGCTCGATGCGGCTTTGCACGCGCTCTCAGGCACATTGCTTGCCGAACAGGGAGGAGCCAAGCAAGAAGCATGGTTGCCGTTTGCCTGGCACGAGGTGCAATTGCGCTCCGCCGGTGCTTCTTCGCTGCGTGTGCGCCTGCGCTCGGTGGGTCCTGACGCGGTTTCACTCACAGCGGTAGACAGCACTGGAGCACCTGTCCTCTCGGTGCGCTCCCTGGTCACGCGTAGGCTTTCGCTGCAACAGCTCGGCCAAACAGGGGCAGGCTATCAACCGTCTCTGTATTGCATCGACTGGGTCTCTCTACCTAGAAGTTCACGGCCCGCGGTGGGCACATGGGCTGTCTTGGATGCCCACGGCGACTCACCGGCGGTGGAGGCGCTACTCGCCCGCGATGTGAGCATTCAGTCCCATCCGGACCTCGAGACTTTGGGCGATTTCCTCGACCAAAATATCGTGCCGCCTGAGCTCGTCATCGTTGACTGTACCTCTACGGATGAATATCCGCACTTGCATGACGCTGAGGCAGGATCGGCAGCCGAGGCGCAGGCAAATGCCGAACGCGTCCTGCGGCTGTTGCAGGCCTGGCTAGCCGATGAGCGCCTCACGCAATCAAGGCTTGTGTTCGTGACTGTCATGGCGGTTGTCGCTCAGTCACATGAGGACGTACCTGATCCTGCTGTCGCCGCGATTTGGGGAATGGTGCGCTCGGCCCAGTCTGAGAATCCCGGTCGCTTCACGTTGGTCGATCTTGATAGTCAGCTCGACTGGAGCGAGCTTCCTGCGGCACTCGAGCACGACGAGCCGCAGCTTGCGCTACGTAACGGAGAGATCATGGCGCCGAGGCTGGCGCGCGTGCCGCGTTCGCGGCTTGCCGATCGTCCTGGCCTGGTACTCGACCCGCACGGCACGGTTCTGATCACCGGCGGTACAGGAGGGGTGGCCCATTGGATAGCCCGACATCTGGTAAGCGAGCACGGAGCACGTCATCTGCTGCTGGCTAGTCGCAGCGGTCCAGGGGCCGATGGGGTTAGCCAGCTCGTGGCAGAGCTGACCCAGCTCGGTGCCGAAGTCAGCTGTGTGGCTTGCGATGTATCGAACCGCGCTCAGCTTGTGGACCTACTCAAATCGATTCCAGAGGCACATCCGCTGTGTGCGGTCATGCATCTCGCGGTTGTACTTGACGATGGTGTGATCGAGTCGCTCACACCTGAGCGGCTGGCGCGGGTCTTTGCCCCCAAGGCACAGGCGGCCTGGCACCTACACGAGCTGACCAAGCACATGGACTTGGATGCATTCACGCTGTTCTCCTCTATCGCCTCCACGTTCGGCAATCCAGGTCAGGGCAATTACGCTGCCGCCAACGCCTTCGTCGATGCGCTCGCCGCGAGTCGTAGAGCGCAGGGTATGGCGGGTATTTCATTGGCGTGGGGACCCTGGGCTCAAGGCGGCATGACGGCTGAGGAAATGGGACGAGCCGGTGTGGCGCGAATCGCGCGCGCGGGCTTTAGAGCGCTGGAAGTCGAGGAAGGGCTGGAGCTGTTCGAGGTCGCACAGAAGCTGGACGAGGGTTTGGTTGTACCCGTACGGCTGGATGTCGCTAGCTTGCGAGTCCTGGCCCGAGCAGGGGAGCTGCCCGCTTTGTTGCGGGATCTCGTGCGCATACGCATGGAGTCACAGGCTGAGGTTTCTCGCGAATCATTTCTGCGTCGTGTGATGGTCGTCCCGTCGCAAGAGCGCAAGCGGGTAGCGCTTGAAGTCGTGCGCGAGGAGGTAGCTGCTGTGCTCGCATACAGCTCTCCCGAGATGATCGACCCACAGCGCATCTTCAAGGAGCTTGGGTTCGATTCGCTCACTGCCGTGGAGTTGCGCAATCGTCTGAATGCGGCGACTGGCATGCGACTACCGGCGACTCTCATATTTGATCACCCAACGGTGACGGACCTGGCAAATAACCTGCTCACCCTGGTCTCTGGCGAAGCGCGAGCCGGGGATCCGGTGGATTCAGCGGAGCTTGAGATGCGACGGGCGCTTGCCTCGATACCAATGGCACGCCTGCGCGAGGCCGGCCTCTTCGACGTATTGATGGAGCTGGCCGGCGGCGACGGAGACAAAGAGCCCCAAGAGGAGGCAAACGCCGAGCATTTGATTGACGAGCTCGATGTAGCCGGTCTGGTACAGATGACGCTGGACGCAAGCGACCCGGTTGATGAGACAGAGGTGAGCGCGTGAGCGCATCTGTGCCCACCGATCAACTCGTCGCCGCGCTGCGCTCGTCGCTAAAGGAGACCGAGCGGCTACGTAGGAGTAATCGCCAGCTGCTCTCTGCCGCACGCGACCCGGTGGCGATTGTGGGAATGAGCTGTCGTTATCCCGGGGGGGTTAGCTCGCCGGAGGACCTGTGGAATCTGGTCATTGGTGGTGTGGATGCGATCACTCCGATACCGAATGACCGCGGCTGGGACTTTGAGCGCATCTACGATCCGGATCCCCAGCACTCAGGTACCAGCTACACGCGCGAGGGAGGGTTTCTATCTTGCCCGGCTGATTTCGACGCCGACTTCTTCGGTATCAGTCCGCGTGAGGCGCTACTCATGGATCCTCATCAGCGCTTGCTGTTGGAAGTCTGTTGGGAGGCGATCGAGGATGCCGGCATTGATGCCTTTACATTGCGAGGCACCAGGACCGGTGTGTTCGCAGGTTCCATGTATCGAGACTACGGCCTCGGCATGCAGTCCGATGGAGGCTTCCCGCAGGTTGGAATCGACGCACACGACCGTGATATCCAACTGATGTCCGGGGCCAGCAGTAGTGCCGTCTCCGGTCGAGTCGCGTATTCGCTCGGTTTGGAGGGCCCCGCCGTCTCGATTGACACTGCCTGCTCGTCTTCGCTGGTGGCGGTGCATCTGGCATGCCAGGCGTTGCGAGCGGGAGAGTGCTCGCTCGCACTGGCCGCCGGGGTCGCTGTGCTCTCAACGCCATCTGTGTTCATTGGCTTCAGCCGTCAGCGTGCGCTCGCCCCCGATGGTAGATGCAAGCCGTTCGCCGATAGCGCAGATGGCACGAGTGTGGCTGAGGGCGTTGGTGTGTTGTTGCTTGAGCGCCTTGCCGACGCTCGGCGCCAGGGTCACCCAGTGCTTGGTGTGATCCGAGGCAGCGCCGTGAATCAGGATGGTGCAAGTAATGGTCTCACCGCGCCAAACGGGCCCGCCCAGGAACGAGTGATCCGTCAGTGCCTGGCGAGCGCGGGTCTCGCGCCCAACGACGTCGATGCTGTGGAGGCGCACGGAACGGGCACGACGCTGGGCGACCCGATCGAGGCACAGGCGTTGTTGTCGACTTACGGACAACAACGCTCTGAGGGTCTGCCTCTGTGGCTTGGGTCGATCAAGTCGAACATAGGGCACACCCAGGCGGCCGCTGGGATGGCAGGCTTGATCAAGATGCTGATGGCGCTACGTCACGAAATGCTGGCGCCCACGCTTCACGTCGATACGCCGTCGACTCACGTCGATTGGTCCTCCGGGTCGGTTTCTTTGTTGACTCACGAGGTGCCATGGCGCCCAGGAGAACGACCACGCAGGGCGGCTGTGTCCTCGTTTGGGATCAGTGGCACCAACGCACACGTGGTCATCGAGGAAGCGCCGCTACATGAGATTCTTGACTGGTGAGGCACAAGTCTCGGACGGGGACGCTCCAGAGGTGCAAGCGCCATCGTTGGAGCCGCGGTCCCCGGTAGCCGAGAGGCAGATATCCGGCGAGGAGTCGCCAGCGGTCACAACGCAAGCACGCAGGACCGGTCTGCTTGGTGGCACGACGCTACCGTGGGTGATCAGCGCGAAGGGGAGCGCTGCTTTGCGTGGACAGGCCAAACGTCTACTAGAGCATGTGAGCGCTAACCCGGGAGCTGGGCTAGCCGACATCGGCCGCTCGCTTGCCTGCACACGTGCTATGCACGAGCGGCGCGCTGTTGTGTTGGGCGATAGTCGCGAGGAGCTGGTCGATCGCCTCAATGCTGTTGCGGAGGACCGTTCGGCTCCCGGGCTGATCGAAGGCGCCGCCAGTACGGGCGGCGGCGTCGTATTCGTGTTTCCCGGTCAGGGTGCACAGTGGGACGGTATGGCCGTAGAGCTGTTGGACAGCTCGCCAGCGTTCGCCCGGGCAATATCTGCATGCGAACAGGCGCTCGTGCCATATGTCGACTGGTCATTGGAGGCGGTGCTGCGAGCTGAGCCCGGAGCACCCACGCTAGAGCGGGTCGATGTGGTTCAGCCCGCCCTATTTTCGGTGATGGTGGCGCTCGCAGGGCTCTGGCGTGCCTGCGGTGTCATTCCCGCGGCCGTCGTAGGTCATTCCCAGGGAGAGATCGCGGCCGCACACGTGGCCGGAGGACTCTCGCTCCAGGACGCCGCCCGGGTGGTGGCGCTGCGTAGCCGAGCGCTTATCGCGCTTGCTGATCGCGGCGGGATGGTGTCTGTCGCGCTCGAGCTCACGAAGGTGCGGGCCCTATTGCAAGGGTTCGGTCGTGAGATCTCGATTGCGGCGGTGAACAGTCCCAGTTCGGTGGTTCTCTCGGGAGATTCCGATGCGCTTGAGGAGTTGCTCGCCAGATGTGAGACGGATGGGATCAGGGCCAAGCGGATCCCAGTGGACTATGCCGCGCACTCGCCGCATGTGGAGGAGATCCGCCAGCCGCTGATCGAGGGATGCTCTCCGATCCTGCCACGTAGCGGTGAGGTGCCGTTCTACTCGGCGGTGACTGGAGGAACTCTCGACACAGCCGAACTCGACTCCGACTACTGGTATCGAAATCTCAGGGAGACGGTGCGCTTCGACGAGGCGGCAAGGTCCCTGCTGGCAAGCGGATATGGAGCGTTCATCGAGATAAGCCCGCATCCTGTGCTGGCCGTTGCCGTCCAAGAGACCGTCGAGGCTGCGCGTATGCAAGCAAATCGTGCAGAGAGCCACGCACCAAACAGACGGCAGGCCGATACGGAGACGCGCAAAGACGTTCTGGTGGAGGAAGTGCAAGCGCCTTGCGTAATTGGCTCACTGCGCCGTCAGGAGGGGGGGCCGACCCGCTTGCTCGCCTCACTGGGCGAAGCATGGGTGAACGGTGTCCCGGTCGCATGGGATGCCGTGTTTGAGGGGCTCGATGCGCGGATGGTGCCGCTGCCGAAGTATGCCTTTCAGCGCAAGCGCTACTGGCTCGACGTGGCTACCGGCGTTGGCGACATGCTTGCTGTTGGTCAGGCGCCGGCCGCGCATCCGCTGTTGGGTGCCGCGGTCTCGCCGGCGAGTGGTGGCGGTCAGCTGCTGACCGGTCGGCTGTCGTTGCAAAGCCAACCGTGGCTCGCCGACCACGCGATCATGGGGGTTGTCGTGTTCCCCGGCGCGGCGCTCCTGGAGCTGGCGCTTCACGCCGGGGCACTTGTCGGTTACGGCGTTGTGCGGGACCTGACGCTCGAGGCGCCGTTGATACTCGAAGAGCACGGCGCCATGCACATTCAGCTGGTCGTCGAGGATTCGGGCGATGAGGATACCCGTGCCGTCGCCGTCTACTCTCGCCGCGAGAACAGCGCCAACGAGCAGGCTCCAGCGCAGGAGAGCTGGACGCGTAACGCCAGTGGCGTGTTGGGTCTCCCGGGCGATGAGGCGATCCCCTCGACCGAGTGGGCCTTCGCATCGCCTGAGCATACGTGGCCTCCTGATGAATTTGAGCCGATCGACACCTCCGACATATATGGACGGCTTGCCGAACTGGGCGTCGACTATGGCCCTGCCTTTCAGGGCTTGACGGCCGCCTGGCGACGAGGAGAGGAAGTGTTGGCGGAGGTATCGCTTTGCGAGGAGCGCCGTGCTGAGGCGGGCCTGTTCGCGGTGCATCCGGCGCTGCTCGACGCCACTCTGCATGCCTTGGCCGCCAAGCTGCTCGAAGACGGTCCGCCCGATGGCGAGGGTGCGGTGTTGCTGCCATTCTCGTGCAGCGGCCTGGAGCTGTACGCAAGCGGTGCCAATTTCCTGCGGGTACGTCTGGCTCGCGTTGGCGAGGGGTCTGTCTCGGTATCGGCGGTTGACGAGACGGGTGCGCCTGTCGTCACAATGAAATCTCTGGCTTTGCGCTCAAGCACGGCCGAGCATTTGAGTGCGGCCGCCAGCGGTGCCAGCGAGTCGTTGTTGCGCCTGGATTGGGTGACGGTACCGCTGGACGCCCCGGCAAAGAATGTCCGCTGGGCCGTACTTGGCGCAGGCGCGGCGGAGCTTCACACGATGTTGGATGAGACGGTTGCGCCGGACACGGAAGCTGCAGCGGACACGTCTGCGAGCGGCCGCGTTTATGACGACCTGGCGGATCTGTGTGCGGCGCTCGACGCGGGTGCTCAGGTGCCAGAGATCGTGCTGGTCGGCTTTGGTCTGCAGGGAGACGCGCCGACGGAAGGCAATGCTGTGATCGAAGCCGCGCGCAGTGCTGCGCACGCGGCGCTTGAGTTGACACAGGCGTGGCTTGCCGAGCCGCGATTCTTCGCATCGCGGCTGGCCGTATTCACTCGTTGTGCGCTCGCGGTGCGTGGCGGTGAAGATCCGCGGGGCCTGACCGCCGCCCCCATATGGGGCCTGCTGCGCTCGGCTCAATCGGAGAATCCCGGTCGCTTCGTGCTCATCGACATCGACGATCCGCGTGATTGTCCGCTCGCTTTGCGTGCGCTTCTCGACACCGAGGAGCCGCAGCTCGCTGTCCGTGAGGGCACGCCGCTGGCCCCGCGGCTGGCGGAGCTTGGCGGCTCGTCGGTGCTGGAACCGCCAGTCGGGATCGCGAGCTGGCGTCTGAGCATTGGCGACGGCGGCACGCTCGAGAGCCTGCATCTCGCTCCTTGCCCGGACAGCGAGCGACCGTTGGCTCCCACCGAGGTGCGCGTCGGGGTACGCGCGGCTGGTGTCAACTTCCGCGACGTCGTCACCACGCTCGGGCTTGTTCATACTCCTGGCGGCTCCACCGTGATCGGCACGGAGGGGGCGGGTGTTGTCCTGGAGGTGGGTTCTGCCGTCAGTGATTTGACGCCCGGTGAACGTGTCATGGGAATCATGCTTGGCGCGTTCGCTCCGAGCGTGATCGCCGACCGTCGCATGATCGCGCCAATGCCCGAGAGCTGGTCGTTTGCGCAGGCCGCCGCGGTCTCGGGCGTGTTCCTGACAGCCCGTTACGGGCTGCTCGACCTCGCGGGGTTGCGGCCCGGTGAGAGGCTGCTTGTACATGCCGGCGCGGGAGGCGTGGGCATGGCCGCGATACAGATCGCTCGGCATCTTGGTGTCGAGGTCTTTGCCACCGCGAGTCCCGCCAAGTGGGACGTGTTGCGCTCGCTTGGTCTGGACGACGCTCATATCGCATCCTCGCGCGAGCTTGTCTTCCGCGACCAATTCCTGGAGCAGACCGGTGGGGCGGGTGTGGATGTCGTGCTCAACTCCCTGGCGCGTGAGTTTGTCGACGCGTCGCTTGAGCTTTTGCCGAGCGGAGGCAGATTCCTCGAGATGGGCAAGACGGACATTCGCGACCCCGAGCAGGTCGTCGCCACTCACCCGGGAGTGGTCTATCGCGCTTTCGATTTGATCGAAGCGGGTGGGCAACGCTCCCAAGAGATGCTTTTGGAAACGATCGAGCTACTCCGGCAAGGCGCGCTCAGACCACTGCCGATTCGCTCGTGGGACATAAGGCGCGCCCCGCAGGCATTCAGGTTCATGAGTCAGGCAAAGCATGTGGGCAAGATCGTGCTGACGCTGCCCGACGCCGCGATTGCCGCCGACGGCACGGCTTTGATTACCGGTGGCACGGGTCGGCTCGGCGGGTTGATCGCCAAGCATCTGATCAGCGAGCACGGTGTGCGAAATATCGTGCTCGTAAGTCGCAGGGGACGCGCTGCACCGGGCGCAGAGGAGCTTGAGGCGCAGCTGCTAGCGCTGGGGGCACAGGTTCTCGTGGAGGCTTGCGACGTCGCCGACCGTGCTCAGCTTGCCGCGTTGATCGACTCACTGGACCTCGAGCATCCGCTCAAGGCAGTCGTTCACGCCGCGGGCGTGCTCGACGACGGAGTGATTCAGTCGCTGGACGGTGAGCAGCTCGACCGTGTGCTCGCGCCAAAGCTGGACGCGGCATGGAATTTGCACGAGCTGACCGCACACCTCGATCTCGACGCTTTCCTGCTGTTCTCCTCGGTGTCCGGCACGATCGGGGGTCCCGGACAGGCCAATTACGCGGCTGGCAATGTCTTTCTTGACACGCTTGCCGCGCATCGGCGCGCCCAAGGACTGCCTGCCGTCTCGATGGCCTGGGGCGGATGGGCTGAGGCCAGCGAGATGACCGGGCACTTGAGCGAGAGCGACATTGCCCGCGTCAGGCGTGCTGGTGTGCATGCGTTCTCCACTGAGCAAGCGCTGGTGGCGTTCGACGCGGCTCGTGCCTGTGGCGAGGCTTTGACCGTGCCTTTGCGCCTGGATCGCGCTCGTCTGCGTACCCGAGTGCGTGAGGGAACGCTGCCCGCGTTGTTCAGCGGATTGATCCGTGCCCCGGCACGTGAAGCTGTGTCAACTCCCGCAAATTCGCTCGTTCAGCGTCTGCACGGCGTCGCAGCCGAGGAGCGGATGCGCGTGACGCTCGAATCTCGTGCGCTCGGAAGTGGCTGTGGTGCTCGGACATGACTCGCCGGCGGCAATCGACGTGCGGCGCGCCTTCAAGGATCTCGGCTTCGATTCCCTGCTCGCGGTCGAGTTGCGCAATCGCCTCAATGCAAGGACTGGCCTGCAATTGCCTGCCACCCTGGTATTCGACTATCCCAGCTCCGTCGAGCTGGCACGGCATCTGCTTGAGGAGGTGGGTGGCGCGCAGACCGGTACGGCGGTGGCCACATCGGGCCGCTCGATGCTCGAGGAGCCCGTGGCGCTTGTCGCGATGGGTTGTCGCTACCCGGGCGGTGTCAGCTCGCCGGAGGAGCTATGGGAGCTTTTGGCGGCGGGCGTCGATGCGATCTCCGCCTTCCCGGCCGATCGTGGTTGGGATCTCGAGCGGCTGTATCACCCGGACCCCGATCATCCGGCCACCAGCTATGTGCGCGAGGGTGGGTTCGTCCATCAGCTCACCGACTTCGACGCGGAGTTCTTCGGGATAAGCCCGCGTGAGGCGGTGATGATGGATCCCCAGCAGCGGCTGCTGCTCGAAGTGGCGTGGGAAACCTTCGAACGTGCGGGCATCGCTCCAGACTCGCTGCGTGGAAGTTCCACGGGGATGTTCGCCGGAACCTCCTCCCAGGACTACTCCACCCACGCCCTGGGGTCGCTCAATGGCTCTGAGGGATATTTGCTCACCGGTACCTCCGCGAGCGTGCTATCCGGACGCGTGGCCTACACGCTCGGCCTCGAGGGTCCCGCCGTTACGATCGATACCGCCTGTTCCTCTTCGCTCGTTGCGATGCACCTCGCGTGCGCCGCGCTGCGCTCCGGGGAATGCTCGCTTGCAATCGCAAGCGGCGTCACCGCACTCTGCACGCCGCTGCCGTTCCTCGCATTCAGCCGCCAGCGCGGACTCGCCGTTGACGGACGCTGCAAGTCGTTCGCCGACGCCGCGGACGGGACAGGCGTGTCGGAGGGTATTGGCTTGGTACTACTGGAGCGGCTCTCCGATGCGCGACGTCATGGCCACCCGGTGCTGGCGATAGTGCGCGGAAGCGCCATCAACCAGGATGGCGCGAGCAACGGCCTGTCGGCGCCCAACGGGCCCGCCCAACAGCGTGTGATCTGCCAAGCGCTCGCCAACGCTGGGCTCTCGGCGGATCAGGTTGACGCGGTGGAGGCACACGGGACCGGTACCACGCTCGGCGATCCGATCGAGGCCCAGGCGCTGCTTGCCACCTACGGTCAAGAGCGTCCCGCAGAGCGTCCCCTACTGCTTGGCTCGATCAAGTCAAATATTGGTCATACGCAGGCCGCCGCTGGGGTGGCGGGGGTCATCAAGCTCGTAATGGCGATGCGCCATGGTGTGCTGCCCAAGACTCTGCACGTCGATATGCCCACCACCCAAGTGGATTGGTCCCAGGGCGAGGTTTCGCTATTGACCGAGGCGAAGCCATGGGCCGGTGGCGGTGAGCCAAGACGCGCCGGGGTTTCTTCGTTTGGCGTCAGTGGCACGAATGCGCATTTGATTCTCGAGGAGCCTCCCCAGCCAGACACGGTTGAGCGGCCTCCCCAGCCGGACACGGTCGCTGGCGTGGCCAACGGTGCGGTGGGTGGCGCGGGCGATCGCGTCGTTCTGCCGCTCGTGCTCTCGGGAGTAGGAAGAGCGGCTCTGCGAACTCAGGCCCAGCGGATACATGGATTTATATCTGGCGAGGAAAGCATCGATCTGGGCGATACCGCGTTCGCGCTCGCGGCGCGGACGATGCACGATCGCCGTGCTGTGGTGTTGGGGGAAGGGCGCCGCGAGCTGCTCGACGGTTTGCGGGCTCTGGCCGCGGGCGAGGGAAGCCCGAACGTGCAGGAGGGCATTGCCGGCGGCGGCGACGGGCGCGTAGCGTTCCTGTTCACTGGTCAGGGAGCTCAGCGCGCCGAAATGGGCCGCGAGCTGTATCTGGAGCTGCCGCGCTTCAGCTCGGCCTTGGATGAGGTGTGCGTGGAGCTGAATGGCCAGCTCGGCCGACCGCTGCAGGAGGTGCTGTTCGCGGCGGAGGGCTCGCCGGAGGCTGAGCTTCTGCAGGACACGATGTATGCCCAAGCTGGGCTGTTCGCACTGGAGACGGCGCTGTTCAGGCTGCTCGAGAGCTGGCACGTGAGGCCCGACTATCTGATCGGCCACTCGATCGGCGAGCTGGCCGCCGCCCATGCGGCAGGAGTCTTTTCGCTAAAGGACGCATGCCGGCTCGTGGTGGCACGCGGTCAGCTGATGAGCGCACTCCCACGGGACGGGATGATGATCGCGGTCCAGGCCTCCCTCCAGGAGGCAGAGGAGTCGCTCCGTGGCTTTGAGGAGCGGGTTGCCGTGGCCGCGGTGAACGGACCGTCCGCGGTGGTGCTCTCCGGGGAGACCGATGCGCTGTTGGATCTGGCTGCGACGTGGGAGCAGCGGGCGCGCAAAGTCAAGCGGCTGCGTGTCTCTCACGCATTTCATTCGCCGCTCATGGACGGGATGCTCGAGCAGTTTGCGCTCCTCACGCGGGAGGTTGCGCTAAGTCCCCCCACGATTTCGATCGTCTCGAACCTCACGGGCGGGCCGGTCATTGAGGAGCTGTGCTCGCCGGAGTACTGGGTCCGTCACGTGCGCGAGACGGTGCGCTACGCGGAGGGCATCGCCTGGCTGGGCGCCCAGGGGATCAGCAATTTTCTGGAGCTGGGGCCGGACGGCGTGCTCAGCTCGATGACCAGGGATTGCCTGGGTGGCGCTTCGAACGTGCCCGGCCATGACGTTGCGAGCCCAGCAGGGCACAAGATTGCGAGCACGGCCGGCGATGAGGCTATGAGCACGATGGGTCATGACGTTGCGAGTACGCCGGGCGATGAGGCTGCGCGTACGCCGAGCGATGACGTTATGAGCGCGGCGGCCCATGAGGCGAGCGCCGTCGCGGTACTACGTGGAGGGCGCCCTGAGGTGTCATCCCTGTTCAGCGCCCTCGCCGAGGTTTGGACGCGTGGCGCGGCAGTGGACTGGTCCATCCCACTGGGCGAACGAGGTGCGCGCCGTCTGGAGCTTCCCACCTACCCCTTCCAACGTCAGCGCTACTGGCTCGAGGGTTCCTCACATGCTCCCGGCCTGAAGGCTCCGAAGGGTGTCCAGGCGTCAGCCAACGGAGCACACGTCGATGCGGATGAGACACGCTTTTGGGAGGCGCTCGAGCACCAGGATCTGGACGGCGTGCTGAACATGCTGGGAGTAGAGGACGAGGATCAACGCTCGTCGCTGGACGTTGTTCTGCCGACCCTGTCGGCCTGGCGCAAACACAGCCGTGAGCACGCCACGTTGAACAGCTGGCGCTACAGCGTGGCGTGGAAGCCCATCGAGTCACCCGCCACGCGAGAACTCCAGGGGAGCTGGGTGATAATCGTTCCCAGCACCCTCAATGAGGACCAATGGCTCGTCGAGCTTCTCGGAAAGCTAACGACAGCAGGCGCGCGGGTCGAGTCCGTAAGCGTCGATGCGGCCGCCATCATGCGCGCTGAGCTTGCACAAGCGCTGCACGACCCACTGGAGAAGCTCTCCGAGGCAGCGAGCATCAAGGGGGTGGTGTCGCTGCTGGCGCTTCAGGAGCAGCCTCACGCTATTCACGCCGCTGTGCCCGCGGCTCTCGCGGGCACAGCGGCGCTGGTCCAAGCGCTTGACGATCTCCAGTTGCACGCTCCACTGTGGCTGCTCACCCGCGCCGCCGTATCCGTGTCGGCGTCTGAGCGGCTCCTCAACCCGACGCAGGCGCAGATCTGGGGGCTTGGCCTGGCGCTTGGGCTCGAGCGTCCCATGGGATGGGGAGGGCTGGTGGACCTGCCAGAGAGGCTGGACGAGCGTGTACTGGCGCTGCTGCTCGGCGTGCTCGGGGATGGCGGCCGGGAGGACCAGCTTGCGTTGCGCGGCGGGGGAGTCTTCGCGCGGCGGCTGCAAAGCGCCGGCGCCGATGGGGGCGTCTCGGCAGACAGCTGGTCGCCGTCGTCTGGGACGGCGATGATCACCGGCGGCCTCGGTGGCCTGGGTGCGCACCTCGCGCGTTGGCTGGCGAGCGCCGGCGCACAGCATCTGCTGCTTGTGAGCCGCAGGGGCGGTGACGCGCATGGGGCGACCGAGCTTTGTGAGGAGCTGCGCGAGCTGGGTGCGGAGGTGACGGTTGCCGCGTGCGACGTATCAGACCGTGAGCAGCTTGCCGGCTTGATCGACTCGCTACCTGAGCATCTTCCCCTGAGCATGGTGGTGCATGCCGCGGGCGCGAGCGTGCATGGCGCGATCGGCTCACTGGAGACGGCCGACCTGCAACAGGCATTGGCGGCGAAGGCGCAGGGAGCGCTGAACCTCGATCTGCTTACCAAGGATCTTGACCTGCACGCCTTCGTTCTGTTCTCCTCGATTGCCGGCACTCTCGGCTCCGGTGAGCAGAGCGCCTACGCCGCGGCCAACGCGTATCTCGATGCGCTTGCTGTCGATCGTCGCGCACGCGGCCTGCCCGCGACATCGATTGCTTGGGGCGCCTGGGCGGGCGAGGGAATGGCCGCGGTCGCGCAGCAACAAATGGGAGACGTCCTGCGTCGCCGCGGACTGGAGCCGATGGCGCCACAGCTGGCAATCGAGGCATTGCAAGATGCTCTGGCTCGCGGGGAGACGCTCACCGCCGTGGCCGACATTCGCTGGGAGACATACGCGCCGCTGTTTACCTCGGCCCGTCCCCGTCCGCTGATCGAAGACATGCCGGCTGTCCAAGCCGCGCTCGTGGCCGGCACCGGACCGCAAGCTCAGGCCGCCGGGCGTGAGTTGCGAGCGCGTCTGCGCGCTACGCCCACCGAGAAGCGCCCTCGGATCGCACTCGATCTGGTCTCTGTCGAGGTGGCGCGAGTGCTCGGTCATCCGTCGGTGGAGACGATCGACGCCGGACGGGCGTTCAAGGAGCTGGGCTTCGACTCGCTGCTCGCCGTCGAGCTTCGCAATCGGCTGAGCGGCGCCACCGGGCTGGAGCTGGAGGCGACGCTTGTCTTTGACTACCCGACGCCGTCGGCGGTTGCCGAGCACCTGCTGGTCGCGCTCACTGACGGCGAATCTTCGACAGATGCCGGCGTGGATGACGAGCTTGGACGGCTCGAGCGGTCCCTGTTGTTGCTGGATGACCCGGTCGAGCAGCGCAGAGCGGCAACTCTCCTGCGAACCGTGCTCGCAAAGCTCGATCACGCCCACGAGCGCTCTGAGGTGGTCCAGCAGGAGAGCGTCGCGGTCGCCGAGCGCCTCCAGGATGCCTCCGACGACGAGCTTTTTGGCTTCATCGATCAGCAGCTCGAGGAGCGCTGAGCACTATGAAATCGATGTCTTTTACAACAAACATGGGGGACGCGCAATGACCGACGACGAGAGATTGCGTGACTACCTAAAGCGGGTCACGATCGATTTGCACGACACGCGTGCGCGTCTTCGCGACATCGAAGGACAGGCGGATGAGCCGGTCGCGATCGTGGGCATGGCCTGCCGCTATCCAGGCGGCGTGGGCTCGGCGGAGCAGCTGTGGCGCCTGGTCAGTGCAGAACGGGATGCCATCTCAGAGTTCCCCGGCAATCGAGGATGGGATGCCGAGGGCCTGTATGACCCCGACCCCGAGCACGCGGGAACCACATACGTGCGCGAAGCCGGTTTCGTGCACGACGCCGGCGAGTTCGACGCCGATTTCTTCTCGATCAGTCCAAGAGAGGCGCTTGCGATGGATCCGCAGCAACGCCTGCTGCTGGAGTCATCTTGGGAGGCGATCGAGTACGCAAGCATCGACCCGCACTCCCTGCAGGCGACTCAGACTGGAGTGTTCATAGGCGCCTCGTCCCAGGGTTATGGCATGAACCAGCACGGCGCGAGCACCGAGAACGAGGGCTACATCGGCACAGGAATCCTCGGTAGCGTGATCTCCGGTCGCATCGCTTACACGCTCGGCTTGCAGGGACCAGCCTTGACGGTGGATACGGCGTGCTCATCATCGCTCGTGGCATTGCATCTGGCGTGCTCCTCGCTACGTAGGAAGGAGTGCTCGCTGGCGCTGGCGGGCGGCGTGACGATCCTCTCCTCGCCCACGCTGTTCGTGGACTTCGCACGCCAGGGGGGGCTTGCGCCGGATGGACGCTGCAAGTCTTTTGCCGACGCCGCCGACGGCACCAATTGGGGTGAGGGAGTGGGCGTGCTGCTGCTGGAGCGGCTCTCCGACGCTCGACGGCTGGGCCATCGGGTGCTGGCGTTGGTACGCGGTAGCGCCATCAATCAGGATGGGGCCAGCAACGGCTTGACGGCTCCCAACGGCCCTGCTCAGCAGCGAGTCATTCGGGAGGCGCTCGCGAATGCGGGCCTCACGGCAAGCCAAGTGGATGCGGTCGAGGCCCACGGCACCGGCACCACGCTGGGGGACCCGATCGAGGCACAGGCTTTGCTGTCCACCTACGGACAGCAGCGCCCGGAGGGGAAGCCCCTATGGCTGGGCTCGTTGAAGTCGAATATCGGTCACACCCAGTCCGCCGCGGGAGTTGCGGGAGTCATCAAGATGGTGATGGCTTTGCGGCACGACATGCTTCCGCGCACTTTGCATGTCGATCGGCCCAGCAGCAAGGTGAACTGGTCCTCAGGCGCGGTGGCGCTACTGAGCGAGGCGCGGCCGTGGCCGCAAGGGGAGCAGCCGAGACGGGCGGCCGTCTCCTCTTTTGGGGTGAGCGGCACGAACGCCCAGGTGATCCTCGAAGAAGCACCGCGCGAGGATGCCACGCCGGATTTCGGCTCTCCAGGTCAGGCACATGGGGTGGGTGTGCTGGGCGGCGGGGTCATCCCATGGGTCCTCTCCGCGCGCGACACCAGCGCATTGCGCGATCAAGCAGCGCGGTTGAAGGTGTTTCTGTCGAGGCTCACAGGTAGCTCTCACGGAGGTTGGGCAGCTGCTCGCGAGTCGCTCCAGGTTTGACGAGCGAGCGGTTGTTCTGGGTCGCGACCGCAAGCAGTTGCTGGCTGAGCTCGATGCGCTCTCAGATGGGAAGCCCTCTGGTGCTGCCTTGGCGGGTGCGGTTGGATCCCGCAGTCCCGGCGCGATCGTGTTCGTCTTTCCTGGACAGGGAGCGCAGTGGACGGGCATGGCGCTCGAGCTGTTGGAAAGCTCGGACGTATTCGCCGCGCGGCTCGGGCGGTGCGCTGAGGCGCTTGCCCCATTCGTCGACTGGTCGCTTGAGGATGTGCTGCGCGGGGCGGACGGGGCGCCGGGCCTGGATCGGGTGGAGGTCGTGCAACCTGTGCTGTTTGCGGTGATGGTTGCGCTGGCTGAGCTGTGGGAGGCCTGCGGAGTCCGCCCGGATGCGGTGGTTGGCCACTCTCAGGGGGAGATCGCGGCGGCGTGTGTGGCCGGCGGCTTGTCCTTGGAGGACGGGGCCCGAGTGGTAGCAATGCGCAGCCGGGCCTTGACGGCTCTCGCGGGTCGAGGCGGGATGGTGTCGGTTGCCTGCGCGGCGGACCGAGTCGAGGAGTTGTTGGACCGCCTCGCGGGGTGCTCGGTTGCGGCCATAAACGGTCCCTCCTCGGTGGTTCTCTCCGGCGAGGAGAACGCCTTGGAGGAGTTGCTGTCCGTCTGTGAGCAACAGGGGATTCGCGCAAAGCGCATTCCGGTCGATTATGCGGCTCACTCGCCACAGGTCGAGGCGCTGCGCAACGAGCTGCTCGAGGGCTGTGCGGGGATCGCCCCACGCGCGGGGACGGTGCCTTTCTACTCCGCCCTGAGCGGTGGCCTGCTCGATACGAGCAGCCTGGACGGCGAGTACTGGTATCGCAACCTGCGGGAGACCGTGCGCTTCCAGGACGCGACGCGAGCGTTGCTCGAGGACGGTCACAGGACGTTCATCGAGCTGAGTCCGCATCCGGTGTTGACGCTGGGCGTGGGGGAAACCGTCGAGAGCGTGCTCGAGGGAGGGCGCGATTCCGATGCCGGCGTGATCGGGTCGCTGCGCCGCGATGAGGGAGGACCGGAGCGCTTCCTTGCCTCGCTCGGGGAAGCATGGGTGCGGGGCGTCCCCGTCGATTGGACGGCTGTGCTTGGAGTAGCGAGCGCGCCAACGGTGAACCTGCCGACCTATGCGTTTCAACGACAGCACTACTGGCTGGCGGGCACCGCCGAAGCAGCGGCCGATCTCGCTGCCGCCGGGCAGGCGCCTGCCGGACATCCTCTGTTGAGCGCCGTCGTAGAGCTGGCCGAGGGTGACGGCCGACTGCTGACCGGGCGTCTGTCGGTGGGCACTCAGCCGTGGGTCGCCGATCACGCGGTTGCCGGCATGGTGTTGGTGCCGGGCACCACCTTTGTCGAGATCGTGTTGCGCGCTGGGGCCGAGGTTGGGTGCGATGTCCTGCGCGAGTTGATCCACGAGGCACCGCTTGTGCTGAGCGAGCAGGGCGGCGTGCAGCTGCAGGTTTCGATCGGCGAGCCGGACGGGCAGGGACAACGCGCCGTTGCGGTCTTCACCCGCCCGCAGCAGAGCGGCACAGACGCATCGATCGAGCAGGAGCCATGGACCTGCCATGCCCGCGGCCTGCTCCTCGCAAGCGCCGATGTCCCAGCTGAGGACTCAAGCTCGCCTGTCGAGCACCCGGCCGCGTTCGCGTCTGACGCGTGGCCGCCGGCGGGCGCGGAGCCCGTGTCGGCCGATGAGCTCTACGATTACTTCGCTGGCGTGGGCTTGGAATACGGGCCCGCGTTCTTCGGTGTACAGGCGGCTTGGCGACGAGGGGAGGACGCGTTCACCGAGGTGCGCTTGCCCGAAGGCCAGGACGGGAGCAGGTTCGGCGTGCACCCCGCACTTCTGGACGCCGTGCTCCAGGGCGGTGGAGTTCACATGATGGGCGAAGAGGACCCCGGTGCGCACTCCGTGCTTCCGTTCGCGTGGAGTCGAGCGCGCCTGTATGCAACAGGGGTTTCCTCTGTGCGCGCGCGCGTTCGTCGGCTCAGACCGGGTGTGATGTCGATTGTGGTGGCCGACGAGTACGGGCAGCCCGTCGCCTCGGTTGAGTCTGTAGCGGTGAGACAGGTCAGCGGCGCGCGACTGGCGAGCCTCGGTGCGACCCGACACAATTCTCTGTTTCGCCTTGAATGGGTGATACTGCCAGGCGCAGAGCTGGCAGCGGATGTGCCGCTCGACTGCGCGCTGTTGGGCAAGTGCACCGAGGATGCCTTGGATGCTCTCGGGTTTACCGCCGTGGCGAGCGATACAGGCCCAGAGCCGCCGGTCTACGACGACATAGCCTCACTGCTCGCGAAGATCGATGATGGCGATTCGCCACCGGCTTGCGTGCTTGTTTACCTGGACGGCGACCCTGCTCTTGCAGGCGCAGGCTCGCCGCTGGACGGTATGCGGGGGATCCTCCACGAGGGACTCTCGCTCATACAGCAGTGGCTGGAGCAGGAGCGGCTTTCAAGCTCGCGGCTCGTATTTCTCACAAATGGCGCCATCTCCGCGCGCGCCGGGGAGGACGTTCGCGACCTGGCAGCGGCCTCCCTGTGGGGCCTCGTGCGCTCCGCGCAGTCAGAGCACCCGGGCCGCTTCGTGCTTGTGGATATGGCGAATGAGGATGGCGTCCCCGGCTCGCTGAGAACGGCGCTCGCCGGGATTGAGCCACAGCTTGCGCTGCGCGGCGGCGAGCTGCTGGCTGCTCGCATCGGACGAGCGGCGCTCAGCGCCGATGAGCCGGCTCGCCAGTTGGGCCAGCCCGGGACGGTGCTGATCACGGGGGGAACAGGTGCGCTGGGCGCCATGCTCGCACGGCATCTCGTGGTTGAGCACGGCGCTCGCAGCCTGCTACTTGTCAGTCGGCGTGGACCCGAGGCGCCTGGGGCGCAGGAGCTTTGTGCCGAACTTGGAGAGCTGGGGGCCGAGGTGACACTCACTGCCTGCGACGTGTCCGACCGCGGGCAACTGGCCGAGCTGATCGCGGCGATCCCCGGCGATCGCCCGCTGAGCGCTGTGGTGCACGCTGCCGGTGTCCTTGACGACTGCGTGATCGGCTCGCTCACGCCCGAGCGTCTCGACGGCGTGCTCGCGCCGAAGGCCGACGCGGCCTGGTATCTGCACGAGCTGACACAGCAACTCGATCTGTCGGCCTTCATCATGTTCTCATCGAGCACGGGCACGCTCGGGGGCCCCGCTCAGGCCAATTACGCCGCGGCGAACGCGTTCCTGGATGCGCTTGTGACGCATCGCCGCGCGCAGGGATTGCCCGCGATATCGCTTGCCTGGGGCTGGTGGGCCGCGGAGGACGGCATGGCTGGCGATCTGAGCGCAACCGACCGTACGCGCATGGAGCGCAGCGGAATTCTGGCGATCTCGGCCGAGGAAGGCATGCGCCTGTTCGACTTCACGTGGACCCTCGAGGAGCCGGTGATCATGCCGATGCGTCTGGATATGACGGAGGTGCGCGCGAGAGCGCGCGGCGGGTTCGTGCCTCCGTTGCTGAGCGGTTTGGTCAGGGTGCCCTCGCGTCAGCAGACCGACGTAATGCGAGGCTCGCTTGCGCGCCGACTGGCCAATACGCCTGAGCACGAGCGTGGGAGGGTCGTGCTCGACCGGGTACGCGAGGAGGTGGCCGCGGTGCTCGGGCACTCCTCAGCAGACGCGATCGACTCGCTGCGCGCATTCAACGAGCTTGGCTTCGACTCGCTTACCGCCGTGGAGCTGCGCAATCGCCTGGGTCTGCTGGGCGACGTCGCCCTGCCCGCGACGCTCGTATTCGACTACCCAACGTCAGCTGGGTTGAGCGACTTTCTACTGGATGCGATCACTGTTGAGATCGGCGTCGCGAAACCGGATCTCGACAGCGATGAGAACGCGATCCGCGAAGTGCTCGCGGCGATCCCGATCGCGCGTTTGCGTGAGGCGGGAATGGTTGACACGCTGCTGGCGCTAGGGGGAGTACGCGTTGGGGCGGCCGTCTCCGCCACCGATACGGCTCCGGCTGTCGCTCTGATCGACGAGCTGGACGTGGATCGGCTGGTCGAGATGACGCTCAAAGTGGATGGCGGCGAGCATGAGGAGGGCCTCCGATCATGAGCGCTTCTCCCGAGCGGGTCGTCGAGGCGCTGCGCACCGCCCTCAAGGAGACCGAGCGGTTGCGCTGGCAAAATCGCCAGTTGATCGATGCCTCGCGCGAGCCGCTGGCGATCGTCGGCATGAGCTGCCGGCTGCCGGGCGGAGTGCGCTGCCCTGAGGACCTGTGGGAGCTACTCGTCGCGGAGCGCGATGCGATCTCTCCGTTTCCCACCGATCGCGGCTGGGATATAGAGCGGCTGTACAACCCCGATCCCGATCACCTCGGCACAAGCTACGTCTGTGAGGGTGGCTTTCTGGAGGGAGCGGGCGAGTTCGACGCCGCCTTCTTTGGGATCAGCCCACGCGAGGCGCTCGCGATGGATCCTCAGCAACGGCTGCTACTGGAGTGTGCGTGGGAAGCGGTCGAGGATGCGGGGATCGATCCGCTCTCGCTGCGGGGCACGCAGACGGGTGTATTCGCCGGCGTGATGTACCAGGACTATCCCGCCGACCCTCGCCTGGGCGGGGGCAGCGGTGGAAACGCGGTTTCAAGCAACGCCGGCAGCATCGTCTCGGGTCGAGTGGCCTACACACTCGGTCTGGAGGGCCCGACGATGACGGTCGACACGGCCTGCTCGTCCTCCTTGACCGCGCTGCACCTGGCCTGCGGAGCGTTGCGCGCGGGGGAGTGCTCGCTCGCGCTGGCGGGCGGGGTGACGATCATGGCTCAACCGAGTCTGTTCGTCGGCTTCAGCATGCAACGGGGTCTCGCTCCCGACGGACGCTGCAAGTCCTTTGCCGACGCGGCCGACGGCACGAATTGGAGTGAGGGCATCGGTGTGCTCCTGTTGGAGCGACTATCGGACGCGCAACGCCACGGTCATCGCGTGCTGGCCGTAGTGAGGGGCAGCGCGGTCAACCAGGACGGCGCGAGCAACGGTTTCACCTCCCCGAACGGGCCATCCCAGCAACGTGTGATTCGTCGCGCTCTCAGCGTCGCCGGTCTCTCGCCCGGCGACGTCGATGCCGTGGAGGCCCATGGCACCGCCACCACATTGGGCGATCCGATCGAGGCACAGGCGCTGCTGGCCACCTACGGACAGGAGCGTCCCCAGGATCGGCCGCTATGGCTCGGCTCGATCAAGTCCAACTTCGGCCACGCGCAGGCAGCGGCGGGCGTGGCAGGGGTGATCAAGATGGTGATGGCGATGCGTCACGAGACGCTGCCGAGGACGCTGCATGTGGACGCGCCCTCCACGCACGTCGACTGGTCGGCCGGCGCCGTGTCGCTCTTGACCGAGCCCGTCCCCTGGACACCTTCGGAGGGGCCAAGGCGTGCGGGCATCTCCTCGTTTGGGATCAGCGGCACGAATGCGCACCTGATTATCGAAGAGGCTCCCTCTGTCTCGCAGACCGAGTCCGCGGGGCACGGTGCTTTCCGTGGTGCGGACGCGTCATGCGCGCAAATACCCTCTTCAGGACGGACTCCCTCTCCCGAGCAGGTCGAGCCCTCGGTTCCCAGGACGCCCGACGCGTTGCCTTGGCTGGTGTCGGCTCGTGGCGCCGACGTTCTGCACGAGCAGGCGGAGCGGCTGTGTGCTCTTATACGAGAGGAGCCTGAGCTGGAGGCTCGGGATGTCGGCTACTCGCTGTTCGCCGGGCGATCCTCATTTCCCAACAGGGCAGTCGCGATTGGCGGCGGACGAGCCGAGCTGCTGGCCGGCGTCGAAGCGCTGAGCGTCGGGCGCCCCGCGCCCGGAGTCGTGCAGGGAGAGCTTCGGCCTGGCGGGGATCGACTTGCCTTTCTGTTCACCGGTCAGGGAGCGCAACGCGTGGGGATGGGCCACGAGCTGTACCAGGACTCGTCTGTCTTCAAAGGTGCGCTTGACGAGGTATGCGAGCGTCTCGACGGTCCGCTGGGGCATTCCCTGCAAGAGGTGATGTTCAGAGGAGCCGATAACAGCTCCCTCGACCTCGGCGGAGAACCTTCCGAGTGCCCGCTCGATCAGACGATGTTCACCCAGGCCGGGTTGTTTGCGCTGGAGGTTTCCCTCTTTCGGCTGCTCGAGCATTGGGGTGTCCGCCCTGCCTACCTGCTTGGCCATTCGATCGGCGAGCTGGCGGCCGCGCATGTCGCTGGTGTGCTCTCACTCGAGGACGCCTGCAAGCTTGTGGCCGCCAGGGGGACGCTGATGGGCGCGCTGCCCACAGGAGGTGCGATGGTGGCTGTGCAGTCCTCCGAGCAGGAGGCCAGGGAGCTGCTGGCCGGTTATGAGCAGCAGGTCGCGCTCGCGGCAGTGAACAGCCCGTCGGCGGTCGTGATCTCAGGCGATGAGGAGGCTGTCCTCCAACTCGCCGAGGTATGGCGGCAGCGAGGAGCCAAGACCAAGCGCCTGCAGGTCAGCCACGCGTTTCATTCACCGCGGATGGATGGGATGCTCGAGCAGTTCGCGCGTGTCGCCGAAGGGCTGTCGTTCTCTGAGCCGCGCATCCCGATCGTGTCGAACCTGACGGGTGAGCCGCTGAGTGGCGCCCAGGCGTGCGACCCGGGCTATTGGGTGAGGCAGGTGCGCGAGACGGTACGTTTCGCCGACAGCGTGCGCTGGCTCTCCGAGCGCGGTGTTGCGAGCTTCCTCGAGTTGGGCCCCGAGGGGGTTTTGAGTGCGATGTCCGCCGATTGTCGCGAGCACTACACCGAGGACGGCCCCACCACGGCTGTGTCGCTGCTGCGCGGCAATGGCATGCCCGAGTCTCGATCACTGCTCGGTGCGCTGGCGGCGGTCTGGGTGCACGGCGCCGAGGTCGATTGGAGCAGAGCCTTCGAGGGATCCGGCGCGCGGCGGGTGAGCCTGCCCACATACGCGTTTCGTCCGGAGCGCCATTGGGTGAGCGTGTCCGCGATCGGCGTGGGCGACCTGAGCGCCGCGGGGATGGGCGCGATCGATCATCCGCTGCTGGGCGCCACGCTTGCGCTTGCCGATGGGCATGGCTCCCTGCTGACAGGACGGATTCTCATCGGCTGCCCACCCGTGGCTCAAGCAGCGCAGTGGAGCGGAAACCGTCTCGCTATCTGCTTCGGTGTTGCTGGAGCTGGCCCTGCGCGCGGCCGAGGAGCTGGGATGTGAGCTGGTCGCGGAGTTGACGCTAAGGGCTCCATTGCCGCTTGGTGGCGGAGAGTCGCTGCAGCTGCAGGTGTCGGTTGGTGCGCTCGACCAGGACGGCGTTCGTCAGATCGAGATTCGCTCACGGCGCCAAGGTGGGGAGGATGGCTTACAAGCAGAGGAGCCGTGGACGCTTCACGCCGGCGGCAAGCTTCGCGCGAGCACCAATCGAGCGGGCGAGGCTCAAGCGACCGAGCGGCAGAAGTCCGATGCGATGTTTTCTGGATCGTGGCCTCCACCGGGTGCCGAAGCCGTCGATCTCCGTGTCGGCAGCACAATCGATGGCGCTCTGGGCGAGCTCGAGATCGCGCCGGACACCGCGACGCCAGGTCTGCAAGCGCTATGGCGCCGCGGCGAGGAGACTTTCGCCGAGATTCAGCTGCCGCACGACGCGGAGGGGCAAACTGGACCGTTCGGGCTGCACCCACTCGCGCTCCTCTACGCATTGAGCGCGATCGACGAGAACGACCAGGGTGAGTCGCGGGTGCCATCCGCGTTTGGCGGCGTGAGCCTGCAATGCGCGGAGATAACGCGACTTAGGGTGCACATCTCTCCCCTCGGTGAGCATGAGCAGTCGCTCGTGTTCACCGACGAGTACGGCGCTCCGGTGGCTTCGCTGGGCTCGCTTGCGACACGGGCGCTCTCCGCGCGGGAACTGACCAGCATGAGCGAGTCGCACGAGCGCGACGAGTCGCTGCTGCGCGTCGAGTGGAGTGAGGTTCCGCTTTCCCATCAGCATGTCGACGGTGAGTGGGCTGTGCTCGGCTGTGGGCAAGCGTTCGAGCAGGCGCGCTCGGGCATCGGTGGCGCGCTGGCTGTCCACGAGCATCTCTCCTCGTTGGCGGAGTCGATCGCGCACGGTGCCCCGGTTCCCGAGGTGGTGCTGGCCCCGGTAGCTCAGGACGGGCTCGACGCGGAGGACGCCGAGTCGGTGCACAGAGAGCTGGTAGCTCTGCTGGGCCTGCTGCAGGAATTTCTCGTCGACGAGCAGCTCGCCGGCTCGCGGCTGGTCGTGCTCACCGATCGCGCCGCGGCCATCGACGAGCACGACGATGTGCCGGGGCTGGCCAGCGCGGCAGCCTGGGGTCTTGTGCGCTCGGCCCAGATGGAGAGCCCCGGACGTGTGCTGCTCGTGGATTGCGACGGACAGGACGCCTCGTGGGCAACGCTGCCTGGCGCGCTCGCACTCGATGAGTCGCAAATCGGTCTACGCCGGGGTGTCGCGTGGAGTCCGCGCCTGGTGCGTATGGCCGAGCCCGATGATGGCCTTGCCCGAGTGAGCTTCGATCCCGAGGGCACGGTGCTTATCACGGGTGGCACGGGCGGCTTGGGTCTGCTCGTGGCAAGGCATCTGGTGGTCGAGCATGGTGTGCGGCGGCTGATCTTGGCCAGCCGCCGCGGCGTCGCCGCCGAGGGGGCGGTGGAGCTACAGCGAGAGCTGTCGGCTTTGGGAGCGCAGGTCGAGATCCTCGCCTGTGACGTCGTTGACCGCGATGTTCTCGCGGGTGTGATCGAAGCCGTGCCCGCCTCGCACCCCCTGCGGGGGGTCGTGCACGTCGCCGGCACGATCGAGGATGGCGTCGTGGACTCACTGGCGCCCGAGCAGCTGGATCGGGTGCTGGCACCCAAGCTCGACGCCGCGCTACATCTGCACGAGCTGACCAGGGAAGTGGATCTGAGCGCATTCGTGCTGTTCTCCTCCGCGGCCGGCACGTTGGGCAAGGCCGGGTCGAGTAATTACGCCGCCGCCAACGCCGCGCTCGACGCGCTGGCGGAGCGCCGTCGTGGGCAGGGACTGCCCGCGCTCTCGATCGGTTGGGGCCTGTGGGCACAGGCCAGCGACATATCCGCCGGTCTGCGCGAGATCGACAGGCTGCGCATGGCCCGGGCGGGCCTGGGCGCGCTCTCCTCAGAGGAGGGACTGCGTCTACTGGACCTGGCCTGTCGCGCCGACGTCGCCCACGTGATCGCGGCGCGGCTCGACGGTGCCGCATTGGGAGCCATGGTGCAGGTGGATGTGTTGCCCCCGCTGCTGCGCGAGCTGGCTCACAAGTCGGTCCCTCGCGTGCCACGCGGCAGAAGCGGATCGCTGCAGCGTCGTCTGCTCAGGGTGTCCGAGGGCGAGCGCGAGCGCGTGGCGCTCGAGGCCGTGCGAGAGGAGGTCGCGGCCGTGCTTGGCCACGGCTCCGCAACCATGGTCAGTCCTCAGCTCACATTCAAGGAGCTTGGCTTTGACTCGCTTACGGCGCTTGAGTTGCGTAACCAGTTGAGCCTGATCAGCGGACTGCGTCTGCCCGCGACGCTTGTGTTCAACCATCCCACAACCGAGAGCGTTGCGGGGTATTTGTCACAACGCCTGGCGCACGGCTCCAAGCCCCAGTCGGTGAGCGTAAATGACGAGCTTGAGCGCCTGGCGCTCGCGATCTCCGCGGCGACTCTAGGGGAGAGCGAGCGCGAAGCGGTCCAGACGCGACTGTATGCGCTTGCCTCCGAGATGGGTGGCCAGCGCCGTGGCGCTGAGGGCGCCACGGTCGCCCAGGAGATCGAATCCGCCAGCGCGGAGGAGATTATCGAGCTAATCGACACACAGCTGGGGGCGTCCTCGTGAGGAGGACACGATCCTCAGATCATCAGCCGTGCCTGATCGGCGGGAAGAGTGGGAGCCACAAGTCGTGCTCGATCCGCTGGAACGGAAATCACGGGCTGCTCCCAATCGAGCGGATGGGGGGCGACCATGGCGGTTGACGAGGCACAGCTACTCGACTACCTAAAGAAGGTCACGATCGAGCTGCAGGACTCGCGCGCGCGCCTCGCCGAGGTGGAGCGCTCGGCAAGCGAGCCGATCGCGATTGTCGGCACGGGCTGTCGCTTTCCCGGCTATGTGCGCTCGGCAGCGCAGCTATGGGAGCTGGTTGTGAGCGGTGGTGATGCGATCTCGCGGTTTCCCTCCGATCGTGGCTGGGATCTCGATGGCATCTATGACCCCGATGGCATACGACCGGGCACGAGCCACGTCGATCGAGGCGGCTTCCTCTATGACGCGGCCGACTTCGACGCAGCCTTCTTCGGTATCGGTCCCCGCGAGGCGCAGGCGATGGACCCTCAGCAGCGCGTGCTGCTGGAAGTGGTGTGGGAGGCGATCGAGAGCGCAGGTGTAAACCCACTCTCGCTGCGCGGTAGTCAGACCGCCGTCTTTGCCGGAGTCGCCACCCAGGATCATGCGCCGCGGCTGATGGGCTCAGTGCTGCCTGACGATCTAGGCGCCTATCTGGGCATGGGCAGCGCCGGTTGTGTTCTTTCGGGACGGGTCGCCTACACGCTCGGGCTGCACGGCTCCGCGGTGACCGTCGACACCGCGTGCTCCTCGTCATTGGTGGCGCTACATCTGGCGTGCCGCGCGCTGCGCGCCGGTGACTGTGAGCTGGCGCTGGCAGGTGGCGTGACGGTGCTCTGCACCCCCACGGTGTTCGTCAGCATGGGTCGCCAGGGTGGCCTCTCACCCGATGGAAGGTGCAAGTCGTTTGCCGCGGCAGCCGATGGAACCGGTTTTTCCGAGGGTGCGGGCATGTTGCTGCTGGAGCGTCTTTCCGACGCCGAGCGCTTGGATCATCCGATACTCGCGGTGGTGCGAGGCAGCGCGCTCAACCAGGATGGCGCGAGCAACGGGCTGGCGGCGCCGAACGGCCCCGCCCAGGAACGGGTGATCGCGGATGCGCTCAAGGACGCGGGTCTCGGCGGCGAGGATGTGGACGTCGTCGAGGGTCACGGCACCGGCACGATGCTGGGCGATCCGATCGAGGCCGAGGCACTGCTTGCAACCTACGGACAGGCCCGCCCCCACGGGCGGCCCCTGCTGCTCGGCTCGATCAAGTCAAACATCGGTCATGCCCAGGCCGCGGCCGGAGTGGCCGGCGTGATCAAGATGACGATGGCGTTGCGCCACGGCCTGCTACCGAAGACGTTGCACGTGGACGGGCCCAGCGACCAGGTTGACTGGTCGCTGGGAGAGGTTTCGCTACTGACCGATGCGCTGCCGTGGGTGCGCAATGGCACGGCACGTCGAGCAGGCATCTCCTCGTTTGGGATCAGCGGCACGAACGCGCACGTGATTCTCGAGGAAGCGCCCGTGCCGGCCCAGCCGAAGCGGAGCGGCGATGTGGCCATTGAGAGTGGCGCCATGGCGGGTGCGGGCGACGGCGTGGCCAGCGTGGGCGAGAATGCGGCCAGCACGGGCGGTGATGTGGAGGGTGAGAGCGGTGTTGGCGGTGTGGTGCCCTGGGTGGTCTCGGCCAAGGATGAGACCGCCTTGCGAGAGCAGGCCAGGCGATTGTTGGAGTGCGTCGATGGTCTCCCGGGATGCGACCCCGGCGACGTCGGCTTCTCGCTCCTCCGCGGTCGTCCACTGTTTGAGCATCGTGCGGTCGTGATCGGCAGCGATCGCGAGGAGCTGGCGTCCCAGTTGGCCGCGCTGGCGCACGGCAGGGGGGCCGTTCGCCCGATCGGCGGTGTGGCGCGCGCTGGCCGCGTAGGCGCTCTCGCGCTGTTGTTCACCGGCCAGGGCTCTCAGCGTCCAGGGATGGGTGCTGAGCTTTACGACACATGTCCCGCCTATGCACGTGCCTTCGATGAAGTCTGTGCGGCTCTCGAAGAGCACCTGGATCGCTCGCTGCGTGAGCTGGTGCTCGGGTCTGAATTGGAGCCCGATGCAAGCGGCCTGGGCGCACTCGATCACACCGCGTTTGCCCAAGCGGGGCTGTTTGCGCTCGAGGTATCCCTCTTCAGGCTGCTCGAGGGGTGGGGCCTCAGACCCGACTATCTGCTCGGCCATTCGATCGGTGAGCTGGTCGCGGCGCACGTGGCCGGGGTGCTCGATCTGGGGGACGCCTGTGCGCTGGTCGCCGCTCGCGGTCGACTGATGCAGGCAATGCCGGCGCACGGCGCGATGGCCTCGATTCAAGCCTCCGAGGAGGATGTGGCCGAGAGCCTGAGCCAGCTGGAGGGTCGTGTGGAGCTGGCGGCGGTCAACGGCCCCGATGCGGTCGTGCTTTCCGGAGATCGCGATGCCGTGCGCGAGCTTGCGAGCAGCTGGGAGGCTCGCGGGCGCAAGACCAAGATGCTGCGCGTCTCGCACGCGTTTCACTCAGCGCACATGGACCCGATGCTTCACGAGTTCCGGGAAGTGGCACAAACATTGTCGTTTGCCGATCCGCGGATTCCGATCGTCTCGAACGTGACCGGCGAGTTGATCGACGCGCAGCGCGTGTGCTCGCCCGACTATTGGGTCGAGCATGTGCGTCGACCGGTGCGCTTCCTAAGCGGTGTGCGCACGCTGCGGGCCCATGGCGTCGGCAATTTCTTGGAGCTTGGCCCCGACCGCGTGCTTGCCGGGATGAGCGCCGACTGTCTGCTGGACGAAGCGGACGGCGAGGTAGTGACCGCTTCGGTGTTGCGTGCCGGGCACTCTGAGACGCGCTCGCTCGTGAGCGGCCTAGCCGAGGTGTTCGTCGCCGGAGCCAGCGTCGACTGGGAAGCGATGCTCGCCGGCTCGGGCGCTGTGCGCGTCGAGTTGCCTACCTACGCTTTTCAGCGCAAGCGCTACTGGCTCGATCCTGCGCACGAGGCGCCGGAGATGCCCTCTACGGGTGGGGATCGGCAGACGACACATCCGATCCTCACCGGCATGATTGCCTTGGCGAGCGGGGGATCGGTGTTCAGTGGATGGCTCGCGGCGAATGCTCACAGCTCGCCCGTCGATCGTGGGGCGATGGGGCTTTCGCTGCTTCCAGCCGGTGCTCTGCTGGAGATGGCGCTGTATGCCGGCAGCCGCGTCGGCTGCGAGCATGTGGCCGAGCTTGCGATCGAGTCTCCGCTGATCGTGGACGAGCAGGCGCCCGTGGAGGTGCAGGTCTCGGTTGGCGAGCTTGACGGCTCGAGCGAGCGCACGCTCTCTGTCCATTCGCGCTTCTCTTCCAAGGACGCACAAGCAGAGCCGAGCGCCTGGACATTGCATGCCCGCGGCACGCTCGCCCAGCGCTCCGGGTCGCCGGCGGAGGGGAGGTCCAAGGCGCAATCGAGCGGCGAGTGGCCACCAGCGAACGCGCTCAGCATCGAGGGTGAAGATCTCGACGCGCGGCTGGCCGAGCTTGGCCTGGACCTCGGATTGGCGCCAGTGGGGATGGTCAGCTCCCAGTGGAGACGCGAGCAGGAGCTGTTCTTGGAGGCGCGCTTGCCCGAGCAGGGCAGTGCGGGCGCATACGCGATCCATCCAGCGTTGCTCGACATCGCCCTACGGGCGATCAACGGTCTGCCCGGGCGGGTCGTCGGCGCTCGCCAAGAGGACGCCCCCGTCGATGAGCGAGCCGATCGCGGGGAAGGGGACGGCTTGGACGTAGGCGATGTGCTGTGTTTGCCGTGCGCGTTCGCCGACGTCGACTTGCATGCCTCGGGGGCGTCAGTGCTGCGAGCCCAGATCTCCTTCACGGCGGACGGTGCGACGGCGTTGGAGGCCTTCGACGAGCACGGGATGCCACTCATATCGATCGGCTCAACCGTTTCGCGGGCAGTCTCGGTGGATCGACTCATGCGAGCCGGCAAGCCCTCGGATCGGCTGTTGGCACTCGACTGGGCCCCCGTGTCGGATGGGTATCGCGGCGATCGGGACGCCTGGCGAAGGTGGGCGCTGCTCGGGGCGCCAGGCGAGAGTGACATGGCCGTGGCACTCCAAGGAATCGGGGTGGCTTACGGTGAGAGCTATCGCGACATCGATGAGCTGAGCCGCTCGATCGAAGCTGGATCGCGCGTGCCGGAGCTTGTGCTGCTCGACTGCGCCGAGAGGCAGGGGAGCATGCGGGAGAGTCCGGACCAGAGCCTTCCGGGGCTGGCGCACGACGCAGCGGAGCGCGTGCTCGCGCTCCTACAGACATGGCTTGCCCAGGAGCGACTCGCCTCCAGCCGGCTCGTGGTCGTGACTCGCAATGCGGTGGCCGCCGGCGCCGGGGAGGACGTTCCGTGTCTATCCACCGCTCCCCTATGGGGTTTGCTGCGCTCGGCACAGACCGAGCACCCGGGGCGCTTCGTACTCCTCGACGTGGACGGAGACGAGCTGTCGTGGGGCGCGTTGCCCGCGGCGCTCGCCTCCGCGCTGAGCGGCACCGCTGCCCAACTCGCGCTGCGCCGCGGCGTCGTCCTGACACCGAGATTGACTCGAGCCACTAGCCCGCGCCTGGACATCCCGGGGGAGACGACACGCTCGCTCGGCGATGGCGAAGGCACAATCCTGATCACCGGCGGCACCGGCTATATCGGCGGCCTGCTCGCGCGCCATCTGGCGGCTGTGCACGGCGCACGGCACGTCCTGCTTGCCAGCCGCCGTGGCGCGCGCGCCGACGGCGTGGCGGAGCTGGAGCGCGATCTCGCGGCGCTCGGTGCTCAGCTGACGGTGAGCGCGTGCGATGTGAGTAGCCGTGCGGAGCTTGAGCGACTGATCGAGTCGGTGCCGGCGGAGCATCCGCTCCGCGCGGTCATCCACGCCGCCGTCGTGTTGGACGATGGCGTGGTCGAGTCCCTCACCGCCGCACAGCTCGACCGCGTCTTCGCGGCCAAGCTCGACGCTGCATGGTGGCTGCACGAACTCACCGAAAGTCTTGACCTCGCGGCGTTCGTGCTGTTCTCGGCAGGCGCCGGCTTGCTCGGCAATCCCGGTCAGGGAAACTACTCGGCGGCCAACACGTTTCTCGATGCCCTGGCCTCATATCGCAGGGTGCGCGGCCTGCCTGGAGTGTCGATGGTGTGGGGCTGGTGGGCCAGGCCCGACGAAGGCTCGGCAGATGAGCGCGAGCGGGAATTGGCACGCATGGCGCTCGCCTCCGGCTTTCGCGGCATAACCGCCGAGCGGGGCATGGAGCTGTTCGACCTCGCCCTCACCACCGCGGACCCGTTGCCGGTTGCGATCTCGCTCGACTTCCGCACGCTGCGCGCGGGGGCGCAGGGCGGCATGCTCCACCCCCTATTCAGCGGTCTCCTGCCCGCCCCCGTCGGCGATGACGCGATCGGTGGATCGCTGTCCGCGCGGCTGCGGGACGCGCCCGCGCAAGAGCACGCCGCGATCGTGCTGAGCGCCGTGCTGGAGCAGGTCGCGGCCATCATCGGCAGCACAGCTGACGCGATCGACCCGGCGGGCTCGCTGCTGGAGCTGGGCTTCGACTCGCTCGCCTCGGTCGAGCTGCGCGGGCGCCTCAGCGGGATCAGCGGCCTGCGCATAGACACGGTCACGTTGCTCGATCGTCCCACGCCGCTGGAGCTTGCCGAATACCTATGCGGCGAGTTCGCTGCCCTCGGCGGCGCCGGCACGAGCGAGGCGCAACCGCGGCCGCCTCTGCTCGCGGACGAGCACTTGCGCGAGCAGTCGCATCGAGACCTCGACACGCTCCTGCTGCGGGCGAGAGAGCATGGCGAGGTCGAGGGGATAATCGATGCGCTTAGCACCGCCGCGCGCTCGCGTGCCGCCTTCGAGGAGGAGCACGCGTGCGAACACGCTCCCGCGCCGATCGATCTCGCCGAGGGAGCCGAGTACCCGAGCCTGATCTGCCTGCCGACGATCATGGCGATATCCGGGCCTCACCAATACGTGAGATTCGCAAAGACGTTTCGCGGCGAGCGTACGGTCTCCGCGCTCGCGATCCCCGGATTCGTGCGGGACGAGCAGCTGGCGGCGAGTATCGAGGCACTGATCCAGGCGTTGGCGCAGACCGTTTTGGAGCGAAGCGCGAATGGCCCTCTGGCGATCGTCGGCTACTCCTCCGGGGGCTGGCTCGCGCACGCGCTCAGCGAAAGTCTCGAGGCGAGCGGCGTCGTCCCCGCCGGCGTCGTCCTGATCGACACCTTCCCGCCCGCGGGTGGCGCAAGCACGGGGATGCTGCGAAGCGTGATCCGGGAAATGCTCGACCGCGAGATGTACGGCGCGATGACCGAGGAGCGCCTTACCGCGATGGGTGCCTACCTGAGCCTGCTCTCGGACTGGTCTCCAAACGAGATCGCCGCTCCAACGCTGCTCTTGCGGGCGACCGAGCCGATGCCCGGCAATGTGCAGGACGCTCGCGACCGCGCCTCATGGGAGCTGCCGCACACGGTCGCCGAGGTGCCCGGCAACCATTTCACGATGATGGAGGATCGCGTCGACGCAAGCGCCGACGCGGTACGAACGTGGCTCGCGAGCCGAGTCGAGACAAGGGAGGTGCTCTGGTGAGCGCTTTGCATGCAGTGGGGGAGACGAGCGTGCCCGCGGCGGGAGGGACGAGCGTGCCTGTGACGGCGCAGAGGAGTGTGCCGGTGTCGGAGGAGGCGAGCGTGGAGCGGTTGTGCGGCGCCGAGCCGCCGTCCACATACATGGCCGCGCATCTGCTGCGCGCGGAGGAGAACATGTTCGCTGACGGTGCTGAGAAGGATGTTCGCCGCTCGTTGCGTGTGGGCGAGGTTCCGATGCCCGAGCTTGCGCCCGATGAGGTCCTGATCGCGGTAATGGCCAGCGCGATCAACTACAACACGGTCTGGTCGGCGATGTTCGAGCCGATCCCCACCTTCCGCTTCCTGGAGGCCCTGGGGCGCAATGGTGGCTGGGACGCGCGTCACGATCTTCCCCAGCATGTGGTCGGATCGGACGCTTGCGGCGTGATCGTGCGCATGGGAGACGCGGTGCGTAGATGGTCACCAGGCGATCGCGTGGTCGTGTATCCCTGCGCGATCGACTACCAGGACCCAGCCTCCCAGGTGGATGGGATGCTCGCCGAGGACCAGCGCGCGTGGGGCTTTGAGACGAACTTCGGGGGGCTGGCCCACTACGCGGTGGTCAAGGCCAACCAGCTGCTCGCCAAGCCGCCTCACCTCAGCTGGGAGGAGGCAGCTTGCAACACGCTCTGCGCGATGACCGCCTATCGCATGCTCGTAAGCCCCCGTGGCGCGCGCTTCAAGCAGGGCGACATCGTCCTCGTGTGGGGCGCGACGGGAGGCCTCGGCGCGTATGCAATTCAGATGATCCGCAACGGCGGTGGAATCGCGATCGGCGTGGTCGGCTCACCGCAAAAGGCTCAGCTGTTGGAGCGGCTGGGCTGCCAGCTCGTGCTGCGCCGCGACGAGCTGGGACTGGATGGGCTCTCCGAAGTGGAGATGGGCAAGCGCGTGGGCCGTGAGATACGACGCAACTTTGGCGAAGATCCCCACATCGTCTTCGAGCACGTTGGACGGGAGACCTTCGGCGCCTCGGTCTATCTAGTCCGCCGCGGAGGCATCGTCGTCACGTGCGGATCGAGCACGGGCTACCGTCACGAGTACGACAATCGCCGTCTGTGGATGCGCCTGAAGCGCGTGATCGGCAGTCACGCCGCCAATTGGCAGGAGGCGTGGGAGGCCAATCGCCTGATCGAGCGGGGCATGATCGTTCCCGCCTTGTCCAAGGTATTTCCGCTGGAGCGGGTCGGCGAGGCCGCACGAGAAGTGCAGCTCAACCGGCATGTCGGCAAGGTCGGAGTGCTGTGCCTGGCCGAGCGCGAGGGGCTCGGGATCGAAGATCAGGCGCTGCGCGCTTCCATCGGCGAGGAGCATCTCAGCCTGTTCCGGGAGTCCAAGGAGAGTGACGATGCCGGTTGAGCGCAGGCGGGGCGCGCCGGCACTCGAGCTAGGAGCCCTGCCAGCGCGGGGCGCGCTTCTGCGCGAATGCGCTCATACCCTCGCGCAGGTCGTGCGAGGCGAAGGAGGCGCGGCGCAGCTCCAGCAACTCGGCTTCGACCTCCTCAGAGAGCGTGTCCCGCGATTGCAACAGCGCCTGGATCACGCGCTTGTTGCCTCGCTGGGAGAGCGGGGCGTTTCCCGCCATCTCGCTTGCCAGCTCCAGCGCAAGCGACTCGAACCGAGCGGCGGGCGCCACTCGGTTGACAAGGCCCCATGTGAGCGCCGTGTCGGCCTCGATATAGCTGCCGAGCAGAAACAGCTCGCGGGTGCGTGGCAGCCCGATCGTGTCAAGGAAACGGCGCAGGCCGGTGTGCGAGTAGACGAGGCCGAGCTTGGCGGGCGGCATTCCCAGCTTGATGCCCTGGGCGGCGACGCGCAGATCGCAGGCGATCGCCAACTCCAGGCCGCCGCCGATCGTATGCCCGGGCAGCGCCGCCAGGGTCGGATGAGGGAACGCCTCGAGGGCTTCGATCGCGGAGGTGAAGGGATGGGCCACCAGCCGCTCGGCCTCCTCCTGGAACTTGCCATCGTTGATCTCGCCGATTGCATAGCCTGCCGAGAACATGCCGCCGGCCCCGGTCACGATCACACAGCCCACGTCCAGGATCCCGCTGAGCTGCTCCAACGTCGCAGTGATCGCATCGAGAATGGTCTGGTCCAGGGCGTTGCGCTTCGCCGGATTGGCGATTGTCAGGCGCACCACGCCCTCGGCGGGATTGTCTATGAGCAGCTTGCCGTCGGCAAGCTCGCGGGGAAGCTGATCGGCTCTCATCAGGCGGAAGGCTAGATGAGCGGCGTCTCGAGGGTCACTCCCCTTAACGAGTCCGATGCGAGCTTTATCTATCTCGCGCAGCCCGGAGAGTCATGGAGCATCCAGATGGAGGTCCATCTCGCGGGTCGTCTGGAGCCCGAGCGTCTGTTGTCAGCCGCACGCGCCGCGTGTGAGCGCCATCCACTGGCGCGGGCGCGCCTGGCACCCTTCCGGGCGCGTGATCGTGTGTACAGGTGGGAGATTCAAGACGAGGTCAGCCTGCCTGTGCTGGAAGTCCTCGACTATACCGACGAGCGCGATCTGGCCCGCATTCGCGATCGCTATCTGAGCGAGCATCCCAGCCTGAACGTGACCCCGCCATTCAGGATCCTGCTCTTGCACGGTCCGGGCGGCGATGTCCTGATCTTCAACGTCCATCACGCCGCCTACGACGGGTTGAGCGCTTTGCGGATACTGACCTCGATGTTTCGTGCCTATGCCGGTATCGAGCACGATCCGGTGCCCGACTTCGATCCACTGCGCGCGCGTGAGCTGCGTCCACTGGTCGTTCCCGAGAAGCTGCGCGAGCGCCTTGCCCGTCTACGCCGGCTGCCCGCGCTCCTGGCCGAGGGAAAACGTCCGTCTGCGTCAATCGCCCCTCGTATGGAGGCGAAAGAGCCAGGACGACAGGGGATCGGCTTCTGCCTTCTGAGCTTCGATAAGCACGAGATCGCCCTTATCAACGCCCATCGTCGTGGCTCCTCCACGATGAACGATGTGATGCTCGGCGCGTTGGCGCTCGCGATCCGCCGTTGGAACGCTAAGCACGAAGCCGAGACAGGCAGGATCTCGGTGATGGTGCCTGTCAATGTCCGCCCGAAGGCTTGGGCGGCGGAGGTGCTGGGCAACTTCGCCTCCTATATTCCCGTCTCGGTCGCGGAGACTGTGCCCGACGATCTCGACGAGCTGATCGCCGCGGTTACGCAACGCACGCAATGGTCAAAGCGCCATCACACGGCAAGCGCGATGTTCGATCTGCTCACGATGTTTCTGCGCCTGCTTCCCGTCGGGTTGAAGGAACGCTGGAAATCGCGTGTGCAGCAGACGCGCGAGGAGCTGCAGGATACGGCGCTGTTCTCGAATCTCGGCCGCTACGAGCTGCCCGACCTCGGTGGCGCCGCGGGCGCCGCGCGGGCCGTATGGATCTCACCGCCGGTGCGCTTTACCCGCGGATTCGGGATCGGAGTCGTCTCACTCCCCGACAGCACACATATCTCGCTTCGCTATCACCGCGCTCTCTTTGACGAAGCTTCGGCTTCCGCCTTCGCCCAGCTCTATCGCGACATATTGCTGGCGGAGCAGCCCGGAAGCTACTCCAGCACGACCAGCGTGTCGCCCTCGTTGACCGCCTGACCCTCCTCGCAGAGGATCTCCACGACCTGGCCCGCGTCCTCGGCCTCGACCGGCATCTCCATCTTCATCGACTCGAGGATCGCCACGGTGTCGCCCTCCTCGATCTGGTCGCCCACGGCGCACTCGATCTTCCAGACCGTGCCGGTGATATGAGCCTCTACCTCAGCCACGTCAAACCTCCGAGAATGCCGATGTCGATAACAGCGGGGACAATACTGCCGTGGCCAATCGATGATGACCTCGGATGTCTTCGTAATAGTTGCCGCCTACAACGAGGCCGACCGTATCGCGGCCACGCTAGCCGCGCTGGCGGAGGCGTTTCCGGGCGCGTCGCTATGGGTCGCCGACGATGGATCTGCCGATGGAACGGCGATCGCCGCCGAAGCCGCGGGCGCAAGGGTTGTGCGCAGCGAGCGGATGATTGGCAAGGGTGCAGCGGTCACGCTCGCGGCTCGCGAGGCGCTGGCGTCAGAGGGCTCGGTGGCGTTGCTGTGCGACGGTGACCTGGGTGAGTCCGCTGCCCAACTGGGCCCGCTTGTGGAGGCCGTGCGCGAAGGCGAGGCCGACCTTGCCGTGGCGGCCTTCGCCAAGCGCGTCGGCGGCGGCTTTGGGCTCGCGGTCGGGTTTGCCCGCTGGGCGATTCGCCGGCGCTGCGGGCTGGTGTTGCGGGCACCAATTTCCGGCCAGCGTGCACTTCGAGTGGATACGCTCGCGCAGGTACTGCCATTTGCCTATGGCTTCGGCATGGAGATCGGCATGACGATCGATGCCGCGCGCGCAGGCGCTCGCGTGGAGGAGATCGATTTGGACCTGTCCCATCGCGCGACCGGCAAGACGCTGGGCGGGTTCCTGCATCGCGGTCGTCAGCTGATCGATTTCGTGCGCGTGTACAACTCGCGCCGGTAGGCTCACAGCGGACTGTGCATGAGGCAATGACAAAGCTCTTTCGGGCAAGCCGCACGCGATGATCCTCGCGATCGATCAAGGCACGACGGGCACCACCTGCATCGTTTTCGATGAGCGGGCCGAGCCGATCGGTCGCGCCTATCGCGAGTTCACCCAGCACTTCCCGCAACCGGGATGGGTGGAGCACGACGCGAAAGAGATATGGGAGGTGACGCGGGCGGTCGCGGGCGAGGCGCTCACCGACGCCGAAGTGCGCCCAGGAGAGCTGCTGGCGCTCGGCATCACCAACCAGCGCGAGACCGTGTGCGTGTGGGACCCAGCGACCGGCGAGCCATTGCACCGGGCGATCGTGTGGCAGGACCGTCGCACCGTCGAGCGCTGCGAGGAGTTGCGCGCCGCCGGTCGTGAGGCGCTGGTGCGCGAGCGCACCGGCCTTGTACTCGACCC
This sequence comes from uncultured Solirubrobacterales bacterium, assembly GCA_963776985.1. GTDB lineage: Bacteria > Actinomycetota > Thermoleophilia > Solirubrobacterales > Solirubrobacteraceae > Palsa-744. Next base: position 428,091 of record CAVZOV010000004.1, on the reverse strand, counting down.
ATACTTCTCGGCCACGAAGGTCGAGTGGTTGCTGAGAAACGTGGAGGGGTTGCGCGAGCGTGCGCGCGACGGTCGCGCCGTGTTCGGCACGATCGACGCGTGGCTGATCTTCAAGCTGTGCGGCGAGCACGCGACCGATCCCTCCAACGCTTCGCGCACGATGCTCTACGACATCTCCGGGGGTCGCTGGGACCCTGAGCTGCTGGCGCTGCTCAACATCCCCGAGCGCGCGCTCCCCCGGATTGTCGCAAGCGCACCCGGGCCGCAGGCGCTCGGCACGACTCGTCCCGAGGCGCTGCACGGGCACAGCGTGCCGGTGGCCGGCATCGCGGGCGACCAGCAGGCGGCGCTGTTCGGCCAGGCGTGCACCGACCCCGGCATGGGCAAGAACACCTACGGCACGGGCTCCTTCGCGCTGCTGAACGCGGGCTTTCAGGCGCCGCCCCCCGCGCCCGGCCTGCTGAGCACGGTCGCCTGGGGCATTGGCGGCTCGACCGTGTATGCGCTTGAGGCATCGATCTTCGCGACGGGCGCCGCGGTGCAGTGGCTGCGCGACGGACTCGGCATCATCGAGCGGGCGAGCGACAGCGAGGCGCTTGCGGCCTCGCTGAGCGGCAACGACGGCGTGTATTTCGTGCCGGCGCTCACGGGCCTCGGCTCGCCGCACTGGGATCCGCACGCGCGCGGCACGATCGTCGGGCTGACGCGCGGCACGGGCAGGGCGCAGCTGGCGCGCGCGACACTGGAGGCGATCGCCTACCAGACGGTGGACGCGCTGCGGGCGATGGAGCAAGCCTCAGGCGAGCCGCTGCGCGAGTTGCGCGCCGACGGCGGCGCGACCGCCAACGCGTGGCTGATGCAGTTCCAGGCCGACGTGCTCGGCGTGCCGGTGCTCGTGCCCGAGATCGCCGAGACAACCGCGCTGGGCGCCGCTTACCTGGCGGGTGTTGGCATTGGCGCGTGGACCGTGTCCGACGTGCGCGAGGGTTGGCGGCAGGGTGCGCGCTATGAGCCGCGCATGGGTGCGGACGAGCGTGAGACGCTGCTCGCGGGATGGGCCGACGCGCTTGATGTAACTTCGGCCCCCCGGCGATGTAGAGCCACATAGATGCCCGATCTTGCCCCGATGCGCGAACAGGTCTATACCGACCCGCGCCCGAAGGAGTACTTCGACCGTTTCCACGAGCGCGCGCGCACGCGCGAACCGGACTGGTGCTATGAGGCGACGCGGCTGCTCACCTCGCTGTACGCCTACACGTTCTTCCGCGCGCGGCCGATTTCGACCGAGAAGGTGCCGGGCTCGGGTGCGGTGATCCTCGCGCCCAACCACTTCAGCTTCATGGACCACTTCCTGATGGGCTGCTACATCCGCCGCAAGGTGCGCTTCATGGCCAAGTCGCAACTCTTCAAGGCGCCGATGCAGTTTGTCTACACCCACGGCGGCGTGTTCCCGGTGCGTCGTGGCGCGCGCGACGAGGAGATGTTCGTCACCGCCAAAGCGATCCTCGCGCGCGGCGGCGCGATCACGATGTACTGCGAGGGTGGGCGCTCGCGCGACGGCAAACTGGCCGAGCACGCCAAGGCCGGCATCGGGCGCATAGCCCTGGAAACAGGCGCGCCGATCGTGCCGATCGCGATCCACGGCTCCAGCAAGATCCGCAACTGGAAGCGCCTGCAGTTCCCGAAGGTGACCGTCCAGTACGGCGATGCGATGCGCTGGGATCCGGTCGAGAACGCGACACGCGAGCAGCAGCAGCAGGTCGCTGAAGCGGTGCTGACGGAGATCAAGGCGCTCTACAACGGCCTGGAGGAACACGGCCGCAAGGGGGCTCTGCGCCGCGCCCGCGAGCAACGCCGGGCCGAACGCCGCGCCCGGGTCAAGGGCGCGGCGACGGCCTGATTTCTTAGGAAGTCATCCCGACGAACTGCCCGCCCGTGACGTTCAACACTTGGCCGTGCACGTAGTTCGACCATGGCGAGCACAGGAAGAAGACGCCGCCGGCGGCCTCCTCGGCTGTGCCGGGACGTCCGAGCGGGATCAGCATCGAGGCCATTCCGCGCATCTGCTCAGGGATGCCGAGCTGGACCTTCTCGCCGCCGATCTCCATCGTGTTGTCCTCGACCTTGGCGGCCGTGAGGCGCGTGTCGATGAAGCCGAAGGCCACCGCGTTGACGTTGACCTTGAACTGACCCCACTCCTTGGCGATCGTCTTGGTGAGACCCACCACGCCCGACTTGCCCGATGAGTAGTTGGCCTGCCCGGCATTGCCCATCGTGCCCGAGATCGAGGAGATGTTGACGATCTTGCGGAACACCTCGTTGCCTTCCTCGCGCTCTTTCTTGGCCGGCTCGCGCAGGTGCGGCGCGGCGGCGCGGATCACCTTGAACGGCACGATCAGGTGGATGTCGAGCATCGCCTGGAACTGCTCGTCTGACATCTTGTGGATCGGCGCGTCGATCGTATAGCCGGCGTTGTTGACGATGATGTCGATCTTCCCGAACGCGTCGATCGCGCTCTGCACGAGCTTCTCGGGCGCGTCGCCCTTGGTCAAATCGCCCGAGAACACGGCGGTCTCGCCCGCGATCTCCTTCGATGCCTGCTCGGCCACGTCGCCGTCGAGGTCGTTGATGAGCACCTGCGCGCCCTGTGCGGCGAGCAGCTCGGCCGTCGCGCGTCCAATCCCACGCGCCGAGCCGGTAACGATCGCGGACTTGCCGTCGAGTACTCCCATAGCTTCGCTTCTCCTTGTAGTAGTCGGTCGCGGGAGGTTATATCTCCGCCGCATGTGAGGACCGCTGACCCAATCGGGTGGCGTCTGGCGCCGCCAGGCGACCCCCTATCCGATGATGGTGCCGAAGTCTTGTGTATACATCCCGCCGGCCTGGCCGCCTGACATCGGCTGCGGCAGACTCGGGTCGATGCCGATGCCGCTGTAGCGGAAGGCGCCGTTGAGGATGTTGGCGCGGTGGCCCGGCGATTCCATCCAGGCCTTGACGATCGCGCGCGGCGTGCCGAGCCACAGCGTGCCCCAGGCAATGTTCTCGCCGAGCGTGTAGCCGACGTTGCCGTTCGGAATGAACCCACTCGCTTCGATGCGCATCAAGAGCGTCTGCCCGCTCGGGCTCGTGTGGGAGAAGTAGTCGTGTTCGTTCATATCGCGCGAGTGTCCGACGGCGGCGCCCGCCAGCCGCGGGTCTTCGATCAGCGCCGGCTCGCCGAAGCGCACACGTTCACCGTTGACGAGGCACAGCGTGGCCGCGACAACGCTTTCGATGTTGCCCGGCTTCGGCGTGAGGCTGGCGTTCGGGCAATCCCCGGCCGCCGTAGCGGGCAGCATCCTGCGGGCGCGGTGCGTCGAGCGCTTGTGCCCGTGGTGCTTCTTCTTGTGCCCACGTTTGTGTTTGGAGCCGTGTTTGGCTCCTTTGCGCGGTGCGCGGTGGATCGTGATGTGGCGCACGTGCACGCTGCCACGGCGCGAATGCGCGCCGGTAGCGCCAGCCGACGCCGGCAGCACGCCCGCAAGCGCGCAGGCCACGGCCAGCGCAAGCGTCGCGAGCACAGAAAGAGGCGTAAAGCATCGGTTCACGCTTTCTGCATCGGCAGCGGCGCCGGCGGAGATGAGTCTTGGGCCTGCGCGTTGGACGGCTTTCGCGCGTTGTACCGCTTGCGATCGCGGACGTGCTTAGGGGTGCGCAGGCGACTTTACGACCGGGGGGCTTGACAGGAGGGTGTGGTTCGGGTATAAAGGAGCCATGTCTCGTCATCCCGGTGTGGGGTGAGGCTCTCCGGTAATGGGGGTTTGGGGCGAAATAAGGTCGGGTTGGGTTTGGCCCCTGTGGTCTGACTTCTAACCGGTTTTGGCAGGGCCCTTGGGAGAGGGACCGGGTCGTTTTTGAGAGAGGGTTGTTTTTCGCGTGTTTTCTTTGGGGAATAACGTGCTTGAGAGTCCGTGTGTTGTTGACGGGTCCGTTATAGGACGCGTCAGCGTCGCTGACGCGTCTCTCTCTCTCTCTCTCTCTCTGGCCGGGCTGCTCACCAGCTAAGCGCTGGTCGGTCCCGTCGTCTCGCCGGCCATACCGTCCGGCTTGGTTTCTCGCGCGTAGTAGGCGCGTCGCCAGCTTTCTGTGCTTCCGCGGGCCGAGTGCCTGTGGCTATGTTCACCTGCTCCCTCTTTGGGAGTGTTGCCCGGGCTCACCGCGTTTGCGGTACAGGCGGGCTCGGTTCTGTCGTTCTGGTCTCTGTGAGGAGGGGTCGTCGTGTCTTTGACTGTTCGTAGGCTGGTCTGTGCTGCCGTGATCACGCTGTGTACGACACTCTGCGTGCTTGTGCAGGCTGAGGCTCCAGCGCTGGCGCTAACGACGCACCAGCTGAGTGGCTCAATCGGCGAAAAAGGCACCGGCAACGGTCAGTTCGAAGATCCCGTCGCGGTAGCCGTGAACGACTCGAAGGAACTGCTCAGCGAAGGCGCCGGCGACGTGTATGTCGCAGACAGGGGAAATCGGCGGGTGGAGCGATTCAGCGCAACGGGCGTCTATCTCGGGCAGTTCAATGGCACCGGCACCTACGAAGTGGAAGGGGCGACGTACACGAAAGGCGCAGCGCCGCCTACGGGGCAGTTCACGCCTGGGGAACAGGGCGTTGCGGGGTTGGCCGTCGACAGCTCGGATAGTCCCGGGGATCCCTCAAAGGGCGATGTGTACGTCTTGGACAGCGCCAACGACGTGGTCGATAAGTTCAGCGCGACCGGGGAATATGAGGGCCAGTTGGAAGGGCTCTGTGGGTCGCCTGGTACATGTGCGGGGTCGGTTACTCCGTTCTTTCATCCCCTGGCGGTAGCGGTTGATCCAGCTGGGAATGTGTGGGTGGCGGAAGATGAGGGGGAAGGTCCGGGAGGGGCCGGGAACGGAAAAGAAGACTTTGTGTCGGAGTTCAGCACTACAGGCATCTACATAAAGCAAATCCACATACCCGTCAATTCTAACGAAGGAGGTCGTGTCGAGGGAATTGGTCCGGCTATCGCCGGATTGGTCACCGACGAAAGTGGTTATCTGTACGAGATCCTCCGGGAAAGCGGTCCTACCAAGATCCAATCTAATACTGGGCTGACCGAATTTGGTTGGGGGTATGCTAACGGGACAAAAAAGCCGTATTCATCCAAAGTCGGTCGTGGTGCTCTAGGTGTAGCCTACGATCTGGTGACGCAAAATATTCTCTTTGCGGACTCCGGATCTGGTGGTGAAATCTCAGAATATAATCTTCAGGGTGAACTCTCAAGCATACCGCTGACAAGTTTTGGCGTACACGATTTTGAGGGTGGTTGGACTAGTACGCCTCAAAGTATTGCGGTAAGCAATAGCGACTCTGTTTACGTGACCGAACCGGTGACGAACCGGATAGAGTTGTTTGACAAGGTCGTGCTGCCGAACGTGACTTTGGAACCCGCGTCACATCTTTCGGAAACGGGTGCGACATTGAGTGCGACCGTGAACCCGTCGGGGCAGCAGGTCACGGTGTGCACGTTTGAATATGGAGTGGGTGATTCTTATTCGCAATCGACGGCATGCGAACAGACTCTGAGCTCTGGGAACGAGCCAATGTCGGTGAGCGCAAAGATTGCGGGTCTGACCCCCGGTACCGAATATGAGTATCGTGTGCGTGTCGGCGATGCAAGCGGCGTGAATCCAGCGGAAGAAGTCGAACGCTTTACGACTTATTCGCCTGTGAGTGTGGGTGGCGATGCGTTTTCTGGTGTTGGTCCGGGCAGTGTGACACTGCAGGCGGAAATCAACCCGGGTGGGCGTGCTATGGAATATCAGTTTGAGTATGGTCCTACCACGAGTTACGGCTCGGTAACGCCCAAGGTACCGATCGAAAATGGTCATGCGACGGTGAGTGTTCACACGCAGGTGAGCGGTCTCGTGCCGGGAACCACGTATCATTTCCGTGTGCTGGCGACCGACGAAGAAGGTGTGGTGCGGGAAGGCGCGGATGTGAGCTTCAGCACATTTCCCTCGGCGATGGGTGGTTTGCCGGACGGCCGGGTGTATGAAATGGTCACACCTGTCGCGAACGACGAAGCGGATGTTTACTTGCTCGAAGGCTGGGAAGGCGCAACCAACGAAGGACCATATACCGAAAATGCCTTTCGTGCCGCCGCCGACGGTGACGCGGTGGCGTATGAGTCGGCCCCAACGGTAGGCGGAAACGGGGTTGGTGGTTACGGCACTGGTAATGCGCAGCTCGCGACGCGTTCTCCAAGTGGTGGTTGGACTCAGGTAAATATTACTCCGGCGGGCGTTAGGGAAGTGCCCTATCTCGAATTTTCGGATGATCTTTCTACTGGCATTCTGAGCCTCCGAAAGTCCCTTGGTTCCTGGTGGTCCTGGTAGTGAACAACACCGGGTGGTCTATCTGTGGACGAGGGCAAATGGTTACCAGGCTTTGCCTGGTGAATATAGTGGCGAGTCCGCTGATGGTGGGTTTACGTTGGTGCGTGAATCGGGTCGCCTGTATGGGGTGGCGGGCGGAAAGATGAGCCCCGTTAGCATGTTGCCTGACGGCGGGTTGGCGGGTTTTTCAAGGGTTGCCGGTTCAAGCGGTGCTATTTCCACAGATGGGTCGCGGGTTGTGTGGGCGGGCAGCGAAGAAAGCGGTCCGCTATATCTACGCGATATGGCTAGCGGCGAAACGGTGCAGCTGGACGAATCTCGGGGTGGCTCTGGCAGTGGTGGGAGCGGCCATTTCTGGACGATGAGTGGCGATGGCTCGAAAGTATTCTTTACAGACGAAGAACGTTTGACGAGCAACTCGACCGCGACCGCCGGCGCGCCAGATCTTTATGAATGCGCGATCGCAAGGGTCGCTGGAAAGCTTTCTTGCGGATTGGTCGACTTGACGGTCGAGCAGGGTGGAAGTGCGAGTGTGCAGGGTGTGCTTGGTGTCAGCGAAAATGGCGAATATGTCTATTTCGTAGCGGACGGCGTGCTGGCAAACGGTGCCAGCCCTCAGGAATGCCCTATCTACGGGCAGGGACTTTGCAACTTGTACGTACGTCACGACGGCGTAACAAAGTTTATTGACGCGTTGTCTTCTCAATACAATGAAGACAGCAGCGACTGGGCGCTAAATCGTTATGAAGAAAAAGGTGAAGGCACCGCACAGGTGAGCTCCGACGGAAGTCTCGTGTTCATATCCAACAGAAGCCTCACGGGCTACGACAACAACGGTCCAGACTGCGAACTGGTCAATAGCAACGAATTTACGCCAGGAGCTTGCAAAGAGGTTTATGTTTACGACCCGAGTGGCGGCGGGCGTCTATTCTGCGCGTCGTGCTCTCCTAGCGGCGAACCGCCGGCCGCGATTGCAGGCGCACACTCCTTCGAGGGTGGAGCGTCATTGCCAATCGACCGTAATCGTTCCTATCACATGCGTTGGATCTCCGAAGACGGCTCGCGTATCTTCTCTCCATACGAGCGCCCGGCTAGTAGCGCGCGATACGAACAGTGTGATGGATGTATATGAGTGGGAGCGTGACGGTACCGGCAGCTGCCAAGCAGAAGCGGGCTGCGTCTATCTGCTCTCCAGTGGCGACGGAACGACGGGGTCCTACTTGTTGGATGCGAGCGCGAACGGGAACGATGTGTTCATCATTACGCGCGATCCGTTGGTGGAGGATGGGCAGGGCGAAGATTATGCGGTGTATGACGCGCGCGTGGACGGATTTGTTGCGCTTATCCCTCCGGCGTGTACCGGCACGGGGTGTCAGGGCGTTCCGGCCGCACCACCGACGTTTGCGACTCCATCTAGCGTCACGTTCGGCGGAGTTGGGAATTTCCCGCCGCCAACCACATCGATAGCGAAGCCCAAGCCGAAGTCGAAGAAGCCCGTCGAGTGCAAACGGGGCTATGAGAAGAAGAAGGGCAAATGTATAAGGAAGACCAAAGTCAAGACTAAGAAGTCTGCAAAGGGGAGGAAGTAACCATGCTCAAGCGATATGTGGTCTTGCTCCTTCGCGACCTGCGGTGTGCTGGCGTGCTGCGCATCGAGCACTCTGGCGGATGCGCCTGCGCCCGGCTGGGGCGTCTTCACGCGCATAGCGCCAACAGTGCTCCCTCCCGGAGGAGACGGCGAGATTTGGGTCTACGTCTACAACGTAGGAGGAGCGCCAACGCATAATGCGACCGTCGTAGACACTCTACCGCCAGGTGTCACCGCGATTCCTCAAGATGCCCAAGCTGCGGCTTGCAGCGGCGCGACCGTCGTCACCTGTATCACTAACACCGAACATTTGGGAGAAGGGGGCGCACGTGCGGGCGCTATGGTGACGGATGGTGAGCAAGGGTTTCAGCTGCCGGTGAAGATCGCGCCGGGTGTGTCCGGGACTGCCGTTAATCATGTTACGGTCTCTGGCGGTGGCGCGGCTGGCGCTACGAGCGAGTCCACTCCGGTCACCTTCGGCTCGATTACACCTGGCTTGGGGTTCGCGGGCCTTGACGCATGGTTCTCAAACGCCGATGGTACCCTCGACACACAGGCGGGCTCGCACCCGTATGAGCTTACGGTGGCATTTTCGTTCAACAGCACGGGCGTCCGGGTAGGATCGAGCGGTCAGGAAGTGCCAGCTGGTGGCGAAGCGCGACGGATCAACGTGAACCTGCCTCCAGGGATCATCGGCGACCCACGCGCGGTACCACAATGTACCCTCGATGAATTCGACCATGAAGACTGTCCGGCCGATACTCAGGTCGGCGAAGACGTCGTAACCATCGAAGGTATTCCTGCCAAGTTCGCCGTCTATAATCTCGTGCCGCCTTCGGGGGTGGCGGCACAGTTCGCGTTTACGATCGCGGGAATCGATATTTTCCTGAACGCCGGTGTGCGCAGCGGAGGAGATTACGGCATCACCGAGCATTCGAGCGACGTGCCACAGGACCTGCTTGTATTCAACTCGACGACCATCTGGGGTGTACCTGCTGAAGAAAGTCATAATCCGATGCGGTTCAGCCACCAGGCTGGAAGTGGCTTTGCGCCGTGTTCGGTTGGATGTCCGGCGGATGTGCCGGTGAAACCGTTCTTGACGTTGCCGACCTCGTGCGCCGGCCCGTTGACGGTCAGCGCCGAAGTCCTCGGCACCTATACAGACGAAAACGCGACAGCGCATACGAGTGTCGTCACTCATGACGATAGCGGTAACCCCGTCGGTCTTCAGGGTTGCGATCTGCTCGGACATTTCAACCCCAAGATCAGCACCGCTCCGGACACGAGCTATTCCGATACGCCGGCGGGGTTGACAGCCGAAGTAAAGGTTCCCCAGGAAGACATGCAGGGACTCTTGCAGGCGGGACAGCTGTCGACGGCGGATTTGAAGGACACGACCGTTGTGCTGCCCGAAGGGGTGGTCATCAACCCCGGACAAGCCACCGGACTGGTCGCCTGTCCGCCGGGTGACGAGGCGCTCGGCACCGAAGGCCCCGGCACTGAAGATCCAGCTACGTGTCCCCCAGCTTCGAAGGTCGGCGAAGACGAAATCGAAACGCCGATCCTCGCCAACAGACTCAGGGGCAATGTCTATATTCTGGGGCAAGACCCGCCGAATCTGCAGTTGCTTGTCACGGCATCCGGGGAAGGCGTGAACCTCAAGCTCGTCGGAAACGTCCACCTCGACACGAAGACGGGGCGATTGACGACGACATTCTCGGAAACGCCTGAGGTTCCTTTTACGACGTTCAAGCTATCCTTCAGCGGCGGTGCGCAAGCGGCACTCGTCACGCCGACGTCGTGTGGCACGTTCTCGACAAGCGCCGATTTCACGCCGTGGAACACGCCTTTCGCACCAGACTTCCTTGAAGCCAGCGCGTTTCAAATCACCAATGGTCCCGGCGGGAGCGCGTGCGCCAACCCAATGCCATTCACACCGACGCTGACGGCCGGCGCGACCACAGACCAGGCCGGTGGCTACACCGACTTCTCGGTGTTGCTGCAACGCGCCGACGGCCAGCAGCGCATCTCGAAGTTGCAGTTCAAGACCCCGGAGGGCTTGCTGGGCATGATCAGCAAGGTCCCACTGTGCCCAGAGCCGCAGGCAGCGCAAGGAACATGCTCCGCGACATCCCAGATCGGGCATACCGTCGTCGGTGCAGGCCCCGGACCATACCCACTGTTCATCCCCCAAGCCGGAGCGCCACCGGCCCCGATCTATCTCACCGGACCATATGACGGAGCACCGTATGGCCTGTCGATCGTCGTACCGATCGTGGCGGGACCGTTCACGCTGGAAACGCAGGTCGTCAGGGCACGAATCGAAGTGGATCCCCATACCGCCCAGTTGACGATCACGACAGACCCCCTACCAACGATCGTCGACGGCATCCCGGCCGACATGCGCTCGATCAACGCGGTCATCGACCGGCCAGAATTCATGTTCAATCCAACCAATTGTGCTCCGATGAGCTTCTCAGGCACCGCGACGAGCACAGAAGGTGTGACGGCGCCGTTGGGTAGCCATTTCCAAATGGGGTCCTGTCAGGCTTTGAAGTTCCAGCCCAACTTCAAAGTCTCGACCTCCGGCAAAACATCGCGGGCCAAGGGCGCGAGCCTGACCGCGAAGATCGTATATCCCACGGGGAACCTCGGCTTCAACCAGGCCTCTTCGCAATCGAATATCAAAACCGTAAAGGTCGACCTGCCCAAGCAACTACCGTCTCGGTTGACAACATTGCAGAAGGCGTGTCCGGCCAAGACGTTCGAAGCCAATCCAGCATCCTGCCCAGCAGATTCGATCGTGGGTCACGCGAAGGCGATAACACCACTGCTGCCGGTACCGGTAGAAGGACCCGCGTATTTTGTGTCGCACGCCGGGGAAGAATTCCCGAACCTGATTCTCGTTCTGCAAGGCTATGGCGTCACGATTGACCTCATCGGCGATACGTTCATCAACAACAAGACGAACATCACCTCGAGCACGTTCAAGGAAGTGCCCGACGTCCCAATCGCAAGCTTCGAACTGAACCTGCCGCAAGGCAAGTACTCAGCGCTCGCCGCGAACAGGAACCTCTGCAAGACCAAGCTCGTGATGCCTACGGCGTTCACGGGCCAGGATGGCGCGGTGATCCACCAGTCCACGCCGATAAGCGTGACTGGTTGTCCGAAGGTGAAGGCTAAGAAGGCGAAGAAGCGCAAGGACACGAGCAAGGGCCACAAGGCGAAGAAGAAATGACCAGTTCGGGGCAGGATCGGAATGGTCTGACGCCGACCGAGCGGAGAGGGTAGTCGTCGTGGCGTCATCGCCAACAAGACGTGTGGTGTCCGACCGGGACAGGTCACATGTGGCGGTGAACTCCAATCGTGGTGTGGTGTCTAAGCGTTCTGCTCGTGAGGGTGCGCATGTGGTCGAGATGCAGCGTCGGCGTTTGTTGACAGCGACGTCTGAACTGGTCTATGAGCGTGGGGTGCAGGCTGTGACGATCGCGTTGGTGTCCGATCGTGCTGGCGTGTCGCGTAAGACGTTCTATGGGATCTTCAATGACCGCGAAGGATGCTTGTTGGCTGTGTTCGAGGACGCGGTCGAGCAGGCTGTCCAAGTAGTGACAGATGCTGCAAGTGGCGATGGGTCCTGGCGTGAGCGTGTGCGTGCAGGGCTCGCGGCGCTGTTGTCGTTCCTTGATGAGCATCCTGTGGCAGGCCGTCTCATGATTGTGGAGGCATTGGGTGCTGGAGAGCAGACCTTGAACGCTCGTGCACGAGTGCTCGCTCAGACCATCGCGATAGTCGATGAAGGCCGCAAACAACCCAAAGCTGTACGGGATATACCGCCGCTCACGGGGGAGGGTGTGGTTGGTGCCGTGTTCAGCGTGATCCATGCTCGTATGCTCAACCGCGCAACCCCGACCCAGAACGCTCAGCGCATGGTCGAGTTGACCGGTGCGTTGAGCGCGATGGTCATCCAACCCTATCTGGGGACGACCATCGCGAAGAAGGAGCTTGAGCGACCAGCACCAGTTCCTAAGCCGACGGTGCCGAAGCTCCCGTCGGACCCGTTTAGGGATCTCCCGATCCGCCTCACGTACAGGACTGCGCGAGTACTAGCCGCGATAGCTGCCGCTCCAGGCGCCTCCGGTAAACAGATAGCGCGAGCCTCTGAGATAACCGACGACGGTCAAATGTCGCGTCTGCTCAACCGTCTCGGCCGAGCGGGTCTGATCGAGAACACCGGATCCGGACCAGCCAGGGGCGAGGCCAATGCCTGGACCCTCACCCCCAAAGGCCAAGACGTGCAAACAGTCATCGCACAACAAACAGGCCAAGACTGACCAACAACCCCCAACCGCATGAGGGCGAAGCATCCGCTCCTAGCGTCGCCTGCACCGCATAGACTCAGGCTCCTATGGCGAGCGATCCCGCGCCCCAACCGACCGAGGTCGAATCCAAGGCTGCCGAGACGAGCGGGGTGCTACCGGCTCAACATCTACGCGAGGCGGTCACGCGCGGGACGATCACAGCCGGCGACTGGCGCATCCCGCCCGAGTCGATCCAGCCGGCCAGCGTAGATCTGCGCCTGGGCGAGTACGCGTGGGCGTTGCGCTGCAGCTTTCTGCCCGACTCGGGCTCGACCGTCGAGGAGAAGATCGAGGACCTCGCGTTCGACAAGATAGACCTGCGCGATGGGGCCACGCTCGAGCGCGATCGGCCCTATCTGGTGCCCTTGATCGAGGAGCTGCGCCTGCCTCAGGAGACGCGCGCCAAGACCAACCCCAAGAGCTCCACCGGGCGGCTCGACGTGTTCACGCGCGTGATCACCGATCGTAGCCACCGCTTCGATGAGATCGCGGCCGGCTACCACGGCAAGCTCTACCTGGAGGTCGTTCCGCGCTCGTTCGCGATCCGCGTCAAGCAGGGCCTCTCGCTCAACCAGGTTCGCCTCAGCCACGGCGACGCGCGCTTGAGCGACAAAGAGCTGGTGACAGTCCACGAAGAGTTCCCGTTGCTGTACCTGGACAGCCATGCGCTGCGCGCCTCCGAGCTGTCGTTGGCCGACGGGCTGTTCCTGAGCCTAAACATTCAGGGCAGCCCGGAGAACATCGTGGGCTATCGCGCCAAGCGCAACAGCCTGCCCGTCGACCTGGAGCACATCGGCAAGCTCAAATGGCAGGACTACTGGGAGCCGGTCCACCCCGAGCACGGCGGGCGGATCGTGCTCGAGCCCGAGGTCTTCTACCTGCTGCTCTCGGCCGAGGGGGTCAGCATCCCGCCCTCCTACGCGGCGGAGATGCTCGCCTACGACCCGACCGCCGGGGAGCTGCGCACCCACTACGCCGGCTTCTTCGACCCCGGCTTCGGCTACTCGCGAGGCGGGCGCAGACACGGTAGCCGCGCGGCGCTTGAGGTACGCGCGCGCGACGTGCCGTTCATGGTCGAGCACCGCCAGCCCGTGTGCAAGCTCGCGTTCGAGCGGATGGCGGCCGAGCCGGACGTGCTCTACGGCCAGGACGTCGGCTCCAACTACCAGGGCCAGGAGACGATGCTCAGCAAGCACTTCGCCGAGCAAACGGCAGGCAACGCCCAACTCGCGCTCAAAGGTAGCGAGGAAGCCCTGGAGTCGATGGTCCCCCGCGACGACTGACCGGCAGGGGCTTGACAGGAGAGTGTGGTTCGGGTATAAAGGAGCCATGTCCTGTCATTCCGGCTTGGGATGAGGCTCTCCGACAAGGGGGGTTTGGGGCGAAATAAGGTCGGGTTTTGGGTCGGTCCCTGTGGTCGACACTGAACTTTTCAGCAGGGCCCTTGGGAGAGGGACCGGGTCGTTTCCGAGAGGGAGTTGTTTTTCGCGTGGTTTCTTTGGGGAATAGCGTTGTTGAGAGTCCGTGTGTTGTTGGCGGGTCCGTTATAGGACGCGTCAGCGTCGCTGACGCGTCTCTCTCTCTCTCTCTCTCTCTGGCCGGACTGGCTCTCAGCTAGCTTCAAGCCAGACTGTCGTTCCAGCCGGCTGTATGGGCCGGCTTGGTCTTCTGCGTCGCTGTTGCGGCGCTTCATGTTCTTTTGCCGCTGTGGGCTTGGTGTCCAGGGTGGTTTTGTTGTGCCCGTGGTCCCGCGGGTTTCGTGTGGATCGTTCTTGGAGGAGGGGTTGTGTCTATAGGTGCTCGTAAGCCGGTCCTGCCGGTCATCGCTGTGTGCTGTGTTTTGGTGGGTTGGCTTGTGTGGAGTGCGGTGCCTGCGTTTGCGGCTGCTCCTGAAACGCCCGAAGTGTCGGTGGAAGCGCTCGGTCCGCCCACGACGGCTGTGGTTCATGGTGTCCTGAACCCGGGTGTTGAAGGTGCTCCGGGAACTTTTGACTGGGTACTTACGAATTCCTTTATAAGCAGGGCAAAGCGGGGTGTGAAGGGGAAGGCAAAGCTCCTGTCTCTCCTGGGATCTCGTTGGGTGCGGGCAAAGAAGCGGTCACCGAAACGCTACAGGGTCTATCGCCGGGTACTGAATACACGGCGTGCCTGCTCGCTCGCGATGGGATCAAAGGCGAACATTCGGTCAGCACCTCGGTCACGTTCAGGACGGTCCCGGTCGTTGAAGCTCCCGTCACGAGCGAACCGGCGAGTGCTGTTACCGCGACGTCGGCGAGCTTTGAAGGCGAGCTGAGCCCCGGTGGTACTGCTGGCGCGTTGACCTATCAGTTCGACTACAACACGAACGGTACGTGTCGGGTGCCGAAGATTCTCACAGAGCGAAGAAGAAGAAGGCAAGCAGCAACCACCACAACCAAGCACTCCAGCCACTGAAGCTGTTGAAGCGAAGCAGGCGCACGTGTCGGGTACAGCGCTGGGACTCGAACCGAACGATACGTACACGTTCTGCCTGGTCGCGACGAACGTGCTCGGCGAACAAGCACAGGGCAACGAAGTGTCAGTGCTGACCGGGCATCAGGCACCCATGATCACTGGAGCATCAGTCACGAACATTACTGCGACCAGTGCGATGCTCAACGCCGAAATCTATCCGCACGGAGAAGTCACGACCTACCGTGTTGAGTACGGTCCGAGCAACGCGTACGGGTCAAGTACACCAGAAGCGAGTATCAGTGCGCAACACGGACCAGCCAATATCCAAGCACGATTGACCGGTTTGACAGGCAATAGCGAATACCACTACCGGATCATCGCGACTAACGGTACCGGTAGCAAACAGTCCCCTGATGAGACGTTCACGACGGGCGAAACGCTTGCAGCGGGTAGCAATAGTCTGCCGGATGATCGTGTGTTTGAAATGATTACACCACCAGAAAACGAGGATGCAAACGTATACGTGCCACAGGCGATCGAAGAAAGCCTTAGTGAAGGGATCTTTACACGCAAGTTGTTTCAGGTCGCGACTGATGGTTCTGCTGTGGCGTATGAGGGCGATGCGACATCGGGTGGAGGTAACGGAGAAGGTGGAAAAGGCGTTGGCAATCAGTTTCTGGCTAAGCGTCGCGCAACTGGTGGCTGGGTAACGAACAGTATTCAACCTGCGGGACTCTTCGTCGACCCTTACCAGGGATTTTCGAGTGATCTGTCGGTTGGAGTACTCCAATTCGGGCACGGGAGCCGAACCCGAAAACGCCCGCTATCAGGCGAAGCTCTTGGTGGTGGTTACTGAGTGCTTTATGCGCGTGCTACAAGTGAAAGTATTTATAGACCGCTATTTACGAGGATGTCACGCCAAACCGACTGCGGCTAAAGGTCGGATTTGGTGACTAATGGCGGCGTCGACTCAACTGGCCGGCAACAAAAGTGAATATCCTATTTTTGCGGGTGGCTCAGTCCGATTTAGTGACCTTCTGTTCGAGGCAAACGACGCATTGCTCGGCGGTGAGGGCCCCTTGAAACTGAACTTGAGAATGACGTAAACGGAGAAATCGCTAAAAATGAAAACCAGAACTATCTTTATGACTCGATCGAGGGCATTTGAGTTTGGTTGACGTGTCGCCTGAAGGTAAGGTGGTGCCTGACGCGACGTTTGGTGGCCCGCCATCGCTAGGTGACCCGGCGAAATCCTGCCTGCTTTTGATGGTGCGATTTCTGCGGATGGTAGTCGTGTGTATTGGTCGAGCCTCGAAACCTCGTACAGCAAAGGCAAAGTCGCTGGTGAGAGACCTACTGGTCTCTATTTGCGCGAGAACCCTGGAAAGGCACAGAGCCCTGTCGTGAATGGGCAGTGCAGTATACCTGGTGATGCTTGCACGGTCCCAGTATCTGATGGTGAAGCGCAGTACTGGGCATCTGCTGCCGATGGTCGCTACGCGTTCTATACCGAAGATGAAGCGCTCTATCGTTTCGACGCTGAACCTGAAGCCGGCCAGGCGCAGCGGGAAGACTTGGCTGGTACTGGCGCTGGAGTGTTGGCTGTACTTGGGCGTTAGTGAAGACGGCCGGAGTGTGTATTTCGTCGCGAAGGGTGTCCTTTCTGGAGATAGCAGCGAGGGCGCAAAACCCGTCGAAGGCGAACCCAACTTGTACCTATCACATGTAGGTGTCTCACCGGTGTTCATAGGAACGCTTTCAGGAGAAGACGGCAGCGAAGTACGGCCATTTTCCGAACTTACCGGGCGCCGGACGACTGCCTTCTACTATTATGGTGATTGGCAGGCTGGTTTGGGTCAACGTACGGCACGGGTTACAGGGAGCGGTAGCAGTCTCGTATTCATGTCGAGTCAGCCGTTGAGCGTGGTGGGTTACCCGCATGGGTATCCGAATGCGGGTGCCGAGGAGGTATATGTGTATGAAACCAGGTCGAATCGTTTGTTTTGTGCGTCGTGCGGCTCGACCAAGGAAGGCGCCTCGGCTTATCTGCCTATCAGCTGGGACGACTCGTACATGCCGCAGTGGATCAGCGAAGACGGTAATCGAGTGTTCTTTGACAGTTCGACTCCGTTGGTCCCTCAAGATACTAATGGCAAACAGGACGTGTATGAGTGGGAGCGCGAAGGCGCCGGTAGCTGCACAACCGGTGCGGGTGTGAATGGCGGGTGCGTATTCCTATTGTCCGGCGGCACGAGCGAATCCGATTCGTGGCTCATAGGTGCAAGCGAAAGTGGCGATGACGTGTTTCTAGCGACCCGAGCGCAGCTGGTCCCTGAAGATCAGAACGAAGCGTTCGATCTTTACGACGTGCGTGTTGGTGGTGTGAAACCTGTGACCCAGCCGCAGTGTACGGGTTCAGGTTGTCAGGGTGTCCCTTCGCCGCCACCGACGTTCGCGACACCACCAAGCGTCACATTCAGCGGTGTCGGGAATTTCGCCGCACCTGCTGTCCCGGCGGTCAAAGCGAAGGCTAAGTCGCTATCGCGTGCACAGAAGCTAGCCGATGCGTTGAAAACGTGTCGTAAGAAGCCAAAGCGTAAGCGATCATCGTGTAAAGCGCAAGCCAGGAAACGCTACGGGTCAGCAAAGAAAGCTCGCAAGAGTATGCGGACAGTCGTGAAGGGGAGGAAATAATCATGTTGAGGCGCTCAGTACTGTCTCTCCTTATAGCTTGCGGTTCGATGTTCGCGTTTGCGTCGTTGGCGTTGGGTGATGCCCCGGCGCCAGGTTATGAGGTGATCGGACGCTTCGGTCCGACGAACCTACCGCCTGGTGGCGAAGCGCTCTTGCACTTGTACGTATATAACCTCGGTGCCGGAGCAGTAACAGGTCCGACGGTAACCGATGTGCTTGCCCGCAGGGATAGTCGTAAATCCTGCGGAAGCGTATTACTACGGGAGGTGGTACGCTGCACTGGAACGAGGGAAGTAACGTGCGAGATGGAACCGATTCTGCCTAACGGTGAACCTCACATCATCGAAATCCCGGTGCTTGTATCAGCATCACCGGCTAGTGAACAGGATCGTGTGACGGTGAGCGGCGGCGGGGCGTTGGGTGTCGCGAACGCCACCGTCCCGGTGCATTACGGAACAGAATCGGCCCCATTGGGTTTCGCTAACGCAGACGCATGGGTCACAAATGCCAACGGTAGGATAGACACGCAGGCGGGTTCGCACCCATACGGGCTAACGGTGGCGTTCGCTGTGAACAGTACTGGTATCACTAATCGACATGAATCTTCTGAAAAGCCTAGTGGTGGAGAACTGAGGGCGTTGGACGCGAATCTTCCTCCTGGGGTAGTCGGTGAACCTGGCGCTGTGCCGAAGTGCACACGCAGACAGTTCGATGGCGAAGAGTGTCCGCCCGATACACAGATCGGTGAAAACCTCCCGTCGGTGTCAGGCTTGGGGCTGCTGAGCCAGAAAGTCTATAACTTGGTGCCTCCTCCTGGTGTGGCTGCAGAGTTCGCGTTTACTTTTGGTGGTACCAGTGTGTTCATGGATGCTCGTGTGCGAAGTGGTGGGGATTACGGCATAACCGAGCACGCGAATATCCCTGAGCGCAAGGTCGTGTTCAACACGACGACGATCTGGGGCGTACCGGGCGAACACGGCACGGGCGCTGGGGATAAGCCACTATTGACGCTACCAACATCATGTGGTGAACCGCCAATGTTCAGTCTGGAAGGGTTGGGCACCTGGCAGGACGAAAGCTTGAATGGGCCGCCAATAAGCGTCCCATTGCATAACAGCGAAGGCGATCCGGTTGCAATCAATGGTTGTGCAAAGCTGAAGCATTTCACGCCGTTCATAGGCCTCGCCCCGGACACCAGCTTCTCAGACACCCCGGCTGGCTTGTCGACGATTGTGAAGGTCCCGCAAGGATTGAACCCAGAAGGGTTGGCGACGCCAGGCCTGAAGGAAACGACGGTGGTGTTGCCAGAAGGCGTAGCGATCAACCCAGGACAAGCGACGGGGTTGGCGGCCTGCCAACCATGGCAAGAGAACATTGGTGGTCCCGAAGCGGAAAAGGAAACAATGGACGGTCCACCATCATGCCCTGCGGCATCTAAGGTCGGAACGGATGAAATCTCAACACCACTATTGCCGGGACGGTTGAAAGGCAACGTGTATGTCTTGCAATCCAACCCGCCGAACCTACAGTTGCTCGTAGCGGCAGAAGGCGAAGGCATATTTTTGAAGCTGATAGGCACGGTGCACTTGAATGAACAGACTGGTCAGATAACGACGACATTCAAGGGCACTCCACAAGACCCGGGAACACCAGACGCGCCACTCAACGAATTCGTGTTGAGCTTCAGTGGTGGCGCGCAGGCCGCTCTGGTGACGCCACAGTTCTGTGGGGTGCATACCGCGACGGCGGACTTCACGCCGTGGAGTACCCCGTTGACGGCGGATGCATTCTCGGAAAGCAACTTCCAGATCACAGCGGGACCGGGCGGCAGCAGCGCGTCTAACTGTACGGGCCCACTACCGTTCGCACCGACGATGACTGCTGGCGCGACGACCGACCAGGCAGCAGGGTATACGGACTTCACGATGTTGCTCTCCCGTAACGATGGGCAGCAGCACATCGAAAAACTACAGTTCAAGACACCAGAGGGCCTGTTGGGCCTGATCGCCAAGGTCCCTCTCTGTGGGGAACCACAAGCAGCCCAAGGAACCTGTTCTGCCGCATCGCAGATCGGACATACGGTCGCCGAGGTTGGTCCCGGCCCGTACCCGTTCGTGTTGCCCGAGCCCGGTGCTCCAGCAGCACCGATCTACCTGACCGGACCATACGAGGGTGCTCCGTTCGGTTTGTCTATCGCGGTGCCGATAGTCGCCGGCCCATTCAATCTGGGTACCGAAGTGGTGCGGGCGAAGATCGAAGTGGACCCGCATACAAGCCAGTTGACTATCAGCACGACTGCGTTTCCGAAGACCGTGAAGGGTATCCCGACCGATATCCGTGAGATCGATGCGGTGATCGACAGGCCGGAATTCATGTTCAACCCAACGAGCTGTAACCCGATGAGCTTCTCAGGCACCGCATATAGCTTCGAAGGAGCAACAGCACCGGTATCGAGTCATTTCCAGATGGGTTCGTGTCGTAGCCTCGCGTTTAAGCCGAACTTCTCGGTGTCCACTAGTGGGAAAACATCGAGGGCGAGCGGGGCGAGCCTGACGGCGAAGATCGTCTATCCCACGGGCAATCTGGGAGCGAACCAGGCATCTTCGCAGTCGAACATCGC
Organism: uncultured Solirubrobacterales bacterium; assembly: GCA_963776985.1. Classification (GTDB taxonomy): domain Bacteria; phylum Actinomycetota; class Thermoleophilia; order Solirubrobacterales; family Solirubrobacteraceae; genus Palsa-744. Next base: position 408,008 of record CAVZOV010000004.1, on the reverse strand, counting down.
GTCTGTCAAGGTGGATCTACCGAAGCATCTCCCGTCAAGGTTGACGACGTTGCAGAAGGCGTGTACGGCGGCGACGTTCGAAGCGAACCCGGCGAACTGCCCGCCAGCGTCGATCGTGGGTCATGCGAGGGCGATCACACCGGTGCTGCCTGTTCCGATCGAAGGACCCACGTATTTCGTATCGCATGCTGGGGAAGAATTCCCGTCCTTGATCGCGGTGCTGCAGGGCTACGGAGTGACGGTAGACCTCGTCGGCTCGACGTTCATCAACAACAAGACGAACATTACGAGCAGCACGTTCAAGAACGTGCCCGATGTCCCGATCGCGAGCTTCGAACTGAACCTACCACAAGGCAAGTATTCGGCGCTCGCGGCGAACGGGAATCTCTGCAAGACGAAGCTCGTGATGCCGACGGCGTTTACGGGTCAGGACGGTGCGGTGATCCACCAGTCCACCCCGATCAGTGTGACTGGTTGCCCAAAGATCAAGGCTAAGAAGGCGAAGAGGGGCAAGGGTGCGGGCAGCGGTCACAAGGTGAAGAAGAATGATCCGCTCGTGGCGTGATCGGACAGCTTGGCTGCGGCTAGGGCAAGGAGGGTAGACGTCGTGGCGTCATCGCCGACGAGACGGAAGGTGCCCGAGAGGGTCAGGTCGCGTGCGGACGTGGGGGTCGAGCGTGGTGTTGCGTCCAAGCGTTCTGGTCGTCAGGGTGCTCATGTGGTTGAGATGCAGCGTCGGCGCTTGTTGACCGCGACGTCTGAACTGGTGTATGAGCGTGGGGTGCAGGCTGTGACGATCGCGCTGGTGTCTGATCGTGCGGGTGTGTCGCGTAAGACGTTCTACGGCATCTTCGAAGACCGCGAAGCGTGCCTGATGGCCGTGTTCGAAGACGCGGTCAGTCAGGCAACGCATGTCGTGAGGGACGCCGCAAGCGGTAGGGAGCCGTGGCGTGAGCGTGTACGTACAGGACTCGCAGCATTGCTCACATTCCTAGATGAGGAGCCGGTCGCGGCTCGCTTTCTAGTTGTGGAGGCGTTGGGTGGGGGTGAGCGGACCTTGAACGCGCGTGCACGGGTGCTTGCTCAGATCATCGCGATAGTCGACGAGGGGCGAGCACAACCGAAAGTTGTGAGGGATATCCCGCCGCTTACGGCGGAGGGTGTGGTGGGTGCGGTGTTCAGCGTGATCCACGCCCGCATGCTCAACCGTACGGTCTCGGCTGAGAGCGCTGAGCGGATGGTGGAGTTGACGGGCGCGTTGAGCGCGATGATCGTCCAACCGTATCTAGGGGTGGCTGCGGCGAAGAAGGAGCTTGAGCGACCAGTACCAGCTCTCAAGCCGACTGTTCCGAAGCTCCCGTCGGATCCGTTTAGGGATCTCCCGATCCGCCTCACCTACAGGACGGCACGGGTACTGGCCGCGATCGCGGCCACTCCGGGCGCTTCCGGTAAACAAATCGCACGCGCCTCAGAGATAACCGACGACGGTCAAATGTCGCGCCTGCTCAACCGTTTGGGTCGAGCAGGACTGATCGAGAACACCGGACCCGGACCAGCTCGAGGCGAGGCGAACGCCTGGACACTCACCCCCAAAGGCAAGGACGTGCAAACAGTCATCGCACAACAAACAGGCCAAGACTGACCAACAGAGTTTGCGCCCCGGAAGCCCGTTCTAACAAGATCACTGTTATGTGCCGCAAGCCGGAATACAGGTGTTCAGCCAGCGTCGGCCGGTAGCAGTGTGAAGCCAGCGTCTTCGTTGCCCAGCGGCCGCACCGCGCGGAAGTGGCGTTCGTCAAGCGTGGCGATGCGGGTGGTTTGCAGGTGTGTCGCAAGGGCAATCAGCGAGGCATCGGTGAGGCCCAGGTCGATCGACTCGTACAGGCGCGCGGCGGCGATCGTCTCGCGCAATGCTGAACTCCACCACTCGACCGAATAGGCGCCGTCCTCGAAGTCCTGGTGCAGCGCCCGCGCGGCGGCGGAGCCGCCCTTCCTGGGGACCATGTGGTCCAGCTCCGCGAGCACGAGCGGTGTCGTGCACAGCTCGTCCGGTACGCCCTCGATCCACTCACGCACGCGCTCGTGGTCGTCGTCGCGTGCGTCCATCAACGCGAGCACTACAGACGTATCGAGGACGATCAATCTTCGCCGAACCCGGTCTCTGCCAGGTACTTGTCCACGTTGCGAGCCAGGTCGCCGGGACCGGAGAACACTCCGACCGCCCGCGGCTTGCGGATGCGTCTGACTGCCGCCGCTTCGGCCAGTGCCGCGCGGATCAGGGCGGCCTTGGTTGTGCCCTCGGCGAGGGCGCGACGGTCGAGTGCACGGTTGACTTCGGGGTCCACGTAGATGCTCATCTTCTTCATCTCCGATCATTATACCACCTACCACCTGCAACCCGTGGCCTGAAAGGTGAGGCATGGCGTTGCGATGAGCAGGACATGTCATGAGGGCCATGTCCTCTTATCCGACCCCGCGGTCCAAGCGGGACATGCGCTTTGCGGCTGCGACCGGACCAAGTCGCGCCGGCGGATCTGGGGCTACAGGCCCAGCAAACGCCCGAGGATCTCGCGCATGATCTCGTCCGAGCCGCCGCCGATCGGGCCGAGGCGGGCGTCGCGGGCAGCTCGCTGGGCCCAGTGCTCGCCCATGTAGCCCATGCCGCCGTGGATCTGCAGGCACTCGTCCATCAGCTCGAAGGAGGCGCGCTGGGTCATCAGCTTGGCCATCGTGACCTGCATGATCGGTTCCTCGCCGGCCACGAAGCGGCGCAGGGCGTCGTAGGTGACGCAGCGCGCGGTGTAGGCCTGGGTGGCGAGGTCGGCGAGCTTGTGCTTGATCGTCTGGTGCTTTGAGAGGGGTCGGCCGAAGGTGGTGCGCTCGCGCGCGTACTCGGCTGTGCGCTCGTAGGCGAGCTGCATCGCACCGACCGTCCCGAGCGCCATCGCCAGGCGCTCCCACTGGAAGTTGGCCATGATCAGCTTGAAGCCCTCATGTAGCTCGCCGAGCAGGTTCTCCTCCGGCACGAATACGTTCTCAAAGGAGATGGTGGCGGTGTCTGAGGCGTGCCAGCCGAGCTTCTCGAGCTTGGAGGAGCTGACGCCCTCGCCGCGGTCGATGATCAGGAATGAGATCCCGTGGTGGCCTCCCTCCTGGGTTGTCTTCACCGCCGTGACCATGAAGTGCGCGCGTACGCCGTTTGTTATGTACGTCTTCTCACCATTCACCACCCACCCACCGTCCACCCGCTCGGCCTTCGTGCGCAGCGCGGCCACGTCCGAGCCGGCGTCGGGCTCGGTGATCGCAAGCGCCCCGATCTTCTCGCCCTTGATGGCCGGCACGAGGTACTGCTGCTTGTGCTCATCGGTGCCGAACTTCCAGATCGGGGGCGTGGCAATGTTGACGTGTGCGCCGATCCCCGCCGCGGTGCCGCCCGAGCCGATCCGTGACAGCTCCTCGACGAGCACAGCCTCGTGTAGGTAATCTCCCCCTTGGCCGCCCAGCTCGGTCGGGTACTTCAGCCCGAGCAGGCCCTGTGCCGCCAGCTTCGGAAACACCTCGTCGGGAAACCAACGCTCGGCCTCCCATTGCTGTGAGTGGGGAGCGAATTCGCGGTCGAGGAATCCACGAACCGACTCGCGTAGCTCCTCGTGCTCGTCTGTAAAAGGGGGAGTGGGGGTCATTTTGCTTTTCCGACCGGTACATGTACCGGTCGGCCCGACGGTGCATGCACCGTCGGGACCAGGGCCGCATGCGGCCCTGGTTTCCTATTAATTAATTGATTAAAGACCGTAAGACCGGCCGATCACATCCAGCATGATCTCATCGGTCCCCGCGCCGATCCGGTTCAAGCGCGAATCGCGCCACGCGCGCTCCACGCCGTACTCCTTCATATAGCCCGCGCCGCCGTGGATCTGGATGCACTCGTCGGCTACTTCGACGGCGATGCGCGAGGCGTGCAGCTTGGCCATCGAGATCTCGCGCACGGGGTACTCACCGTTGGCGAAGCGCCACGCGGTCACGTACACCATCTGGCGCGCTGACTCGATCTTCGTCGCCATCTCCGCGAACTTGTGACGGATCACCTGGAATTTGCCGATTTCGCGGCCGAAAGCTTTGCGCTCTTTGGCGTACACGAGTGTGCGATCGAAGCATTTCTGCGCGCCCGCGACCGAGCCGGCCGCACCGATCAGCCGCTCGCCCTGAAGCTCCCACATGATGTGGTAGAAGCCCTTGCCGATCTCGCCCAGCACAGCGCTCGCGGGCACGCGCACGTCCTGGAAGGCCAGTAGCGCCGTGTCGGAAGCGTGCATGCCGAGCTTCTCGAGCTTCTTCTCGCGGATCACGCCGGGCGCGTCCATCGGCACGAGGAACAGCGTGAAGCCGCCGTAGCCGGCGTCGGGGTCGGTCTTCGTCACGAGCACGATCACATCCGCGCGGTGGCCGTTGGTGATGTACGTCTTCGAGCCGTTGATCACGTACTCGTCGCCGTCCTTCACCGCGCGCGTCTTGATGCCCGCCACGTCGGAGCCCGCATCGGGCTCGGTGATGCCGATGCACAGGATCTTCTCGCCTTTGATCGCGGGCACCACCCATTCCTGCTTCTGCTCCTCGCTGCCGAAGGCCAAGATCGGGGGCATCGCCATGTCGGTGTGCACCGCCACGCCCATCGCCAGCCCGCCCGAGTTCGCGCCCGTCATCTCCTCGCCGAGCACGAGGCTCGTGAAGTAGTCGCCACCCTGCCCGCCGTAGGCCTCGGGCTTGTCGAGGCCAAGCAGGTCCAGCTCGCCCATGCGCGTGAACACCGAGTCGGGGAACGTCGTCTCCTCCCACTCCATCGCATGTGGCGCCAGCTCCTTGGCGACGAATGCGCGGATCGACTCCCTGAGCTGTTCGTGCTCGTCGGTGAAGATGAAGTGCTTGCGCTTGCTCTGGTGGTCGGGCTTCAGGACGGTGTCGGTGGCGGCCATTTCGGCTGTGGCTCCTTGGGTCGTTGGCAAACACAGGCTACCGGTTACTGGCTGGGCGGCCAGCCCGCGTGCTGGAGGATTCGCTGGACGGTTAGGATGCCGAGCGTGTCCGAGCAGCCCACGAGCGAGTCCGGTCCCGACGGTGGCGGCCAGCCCGCCGAGTCGGACGCTCCGGTAGTCCTCTACGCGCAGGCCGCCGGAGTGGCCACGATCACGCTGAACGAGCCCTCCACGCGCAACGCGCTCTCGCCCGCGGTGCTCGACGGGCTGATCGCCGCGTTCGAGCGTGCCCGCGACGACGACGATGTGCGTGCGGTCGTGCTCGCCTCCTCGCACGAGACGGTGTTCTCCTCCGGCGCCAACCTCGGTGGCTTCGCGGCCGACGCGCCGCTCGTGCACCGCCACTTCGGCTCCGAGCGCTTCGTGACGCTGTTCAAGCTGATCAGTCAGCTCGGCAAGCCGACGCTCGTCGCGGCCTCCGGCCACGTGCTCGCGGGCGCGCTCGGGATCGCGCTCGCATGCGACCTGATCGTGGCGAAGGACACGGCCACGTTCGGCACGCCCGAGATCAACGTAGGCGCGTTCCCGTTCATGATCATGGCCTTCATCTACCGCAACATTCCGCGCAAGAAGGCCAACGAGCTGCTCCTGCTCGGCGAGCGCTGGTCGGCCGAGCAGGCTTTGGCGGCCGGGCTCGTCAACAAGGTCGTCCCTGCCGAGGAGTTCGACACGGCGGTGGCGGAGTGGGCGGCCAAGCTCGCCTCCAAGTCGCCTGTGATCATGCGCCTCGGCAAGGAAGCGATGCGCCGCCAGCTCGACATGCCCTTGGACGACGCGCTCGACTACCTGCGCGCGCAGCTCACGCTCGCGACCTCGACCGAGGACATCGTGGAGGGCGTGACCGCGTTCTTCCAGAAGCGCGAGCCGCAGTGGAAGGGACGGTGAGGATGTATTCGCAAGAGGCCTACACCGCGTGTGCACGGGCGTCCGTCGCTGGAGGAACGCATGAGTGACGAGCAAACCACCTCGCTGCTGCGCCCGCTGGTCGAGGACCTGCACGCCCGACGCGCCCAGATTCGCCTCGGCGGCGGCCAGGAGAAGATCGACCGCCAGCACGAGAAGGGCGCGCTGACCGCGCGCGAGCGCATCGCGCTGCTGGTGGATGAGGGCACGTTCGTGGAGCTGGGCATTCACGGCAAGCCGCACACCTCCCAGCGCGCGATGGACGGAGTCGAGGCGCCCGCCGACGGCGTGATCACCGGCTACGGCAAGGTCGACGGCCGCCTCACCGCCGTGTGCGCCTACGACTTCACCGTGATGGCCGGCTCGATGGGCATGACCGGTGAGTTCAAGGTCACGCGCCTGCGCGAACTGGCCTTGACCAAGCGCATCCCGTTCGTGTGGCTGCTGGACTCCGCCGGCGCGCGCGTGCAGGAGGCCGCCGGCGCGATGTTCGCCGGCTCGGGCCATCTGTTCCGCGAGGAGGTGATCATGAGCGGCGTGATCCCGCAGGTGGCGGCCTTGCTTGGGCCGTGCGCCGCCGGTACCGCCTACATCCCCGGCCTGGCCGACTTCGTGCCGATGGTCAAGGGTCGCGGCTCGATGGCTTTGGCTGGGCCGCATCTCGTGCGCGCGGCTGTGGGCGAGGACGTCACCCAGGAGGAACTGGGCGGCTCGCGCGTGCACTGCCGCAAGTCGGGCGTGGGCGATATGGAGGTGGCAAGCGACGAGGAGTGCATCGAGCGCATCAAGCAATACCTCTCGTTCATGCCGCAGAACTGCGAGTCGCCGGTGCCGGGGCGGCCGGTGTCCGACCCGATCGAGCGCGGCGACGAGGAGCTGCTCGACGTGCTGCCCGAGTCCAACCGCAAGCCCTATGACATGTACGAGGTCATCAAGCGGATCGTGGACGACGGCGAGATCTTCGACATGAAGGGTCAGTGGGCCAAGACGATCATCACCTGCTTCGCGCGCTTCGGCGGCCGCCCCGCCGGGATCGTCGCCAACCAGCCCAAGCAGCTCGGCGGCATCCTCGACAACAACTCCGCCGACAAGGCCGCTCGCTTCGTGAATCTCTGCAACGCGTTCGGGATTCCGCTCGTGTTCATCCAGGACGTCCCGGGCTTCATGGTGGGCACGAAGGTCGAGGCCGAAGGCATCATCCGCCACGGCGCAAAGATGCTCTACGCCGTCGCCAACGCCACCGTCCCGAAGCTCACGGTGATCACGCGCAAGGCCTATGGGGCCGGCTACTACGTGATGTGCGGGCGCGCGTATGAGCCCGACCTGATCGTGGCGTGGCCGAGCGCCGAGATCAGCGTCATGGGGGCGGAGGGCGTCGTGGAGATCGCGTTCCGCAAAGCGGTGGACGAGGCCGAGGACCCCGAGGCCAAGAAGGCCGAGCTGATCGAGAACTTCAAAAAGATGTTCGACGTGTACATCGCCGCCGGCAACGACCTGGTCGATGACGTGATCGACCCGCGCGAGACGCGCGTCACGATCTGCCGTGGGCTGGAGTTGGCCGAGGGCAAGAAGATCGAGCGGCCCTGGAAGAGGTCGGGAGTCGTCCCGGTATGACCACATCAATCCACGGAGGGAACCTGTGAGCCTGGACGATCCCGTAGTCATCACCTGCTCAATCTCGGGTGTGATCGCCAACCGCGAGCAGTGTCCCGCGATCCCCTACACGCCGGAGGAGTACGGCGCCGAGGCCAAGCGGGCCGTTGACGAGGGTGCCTCGATGATCCACATCCACGCGCGCAAACCCGACGGCACGCCGTCGTATGAGGTTGAGGACTTCAGCGCCATCACCGAGGCGATCAGGGGCGCGGTGGACGACGTGATCGTCAACTACTCGACCGGCACGATCGGCGTGCCGGTGGCCAAGCGCGTCGAGTACCTGCGCGCCTGCCGCCCCGAAGTCGCCGCGCTCAACATGGGCTCGATGAACTACGCCAAGTACTCGCGCACGCGCAAAGACTTCGTCTTCAAGATGGTCTTCAACAACCCGTTCGATGAGATAGTCGAGCTGCTGCAGGCGATGAACGAGCTGGGCATCAAGCCCGAGCATGAGTGCTTCGACCTTGGGCATGTCGGCTCGCTTGCGCCGCTCGTTGACATGGGAGTGCTGAAGGCGCCCCTGCACGTGGATTGCGTGATGGGCGTCGTCGGCGGCATCCCACCCACACCGCGCAACCTGGCGGCGATGGTGGACAACATCGGCGCCGTCCCGGGAGGCGGGCATGTCAAACATCACTGGGGGGTGATCGGGATCTCCCGCGATCAGTGGACGCTAATCGCAACGGCGCTCACGCTCGGCGGCTCGATCCGCGCGGGTGTCGAGGACAACCTGTACCTGCCCAGCGGCGAGATGGCACGCTCCAACGGCGATCTGATCGCCCAGGCCCGCAAAATGACCGAAGACGTCGGCCGCCGCCCGGCCACGGTCGCCGAGGCCCGCGAACTGCTCGGGATCGCATGATGGGTGGCGCTACGAAGCGGCCGTCGGCGTCGCGGAGGGCCTGATGGGTCTGCCGCTCGAGGGCATTCGTGTGCTCGACCTCTCGCGCCTGCTTCCAGGAGGCTTCTGCTCGCTGCTGTTGGCCGACTTCGGCGCCGAGGTGCTGAAGGTGGAGGACACCGGGCAGGGTGACTACATTCGCTGGGCGCCGCCGTATTACGAGGGCGCGCAGGACAGCGCGAAGTCGGCGATGTTCCTCTCGCTGAACCGCAACAAGCGCTCGATCCGGATCGACCTCAAGAACGAGGCTGGGCGTGAGGTGCTGCTGCGCCTCGTGCACGAATACGACGTCGTGCTCGAGTCCTTCCGCCCCGGCGTGCTCGATCGTCTCGGCGTCGGCTACGAGCGGATGCGCGAGGTCAACCCGGGGATCATCTACTGCGCGATCACGGGCTACGGCCAGAGCGGCCCCAAGCGCGATGCCTCCGGGCACGACATGAACTACCTCGGCCTGATCGGCCTGCTCGGCTTGACGGGGGACCGCGATGGCGCACCCGTGCAGGCGGCCGGCCAGATCGCCGACCTGGGCGGCGGGGCCTTGATGGCGGCGTTCGGCATCCTGGCCGCGCTGCGTGAGCGAGACGGGTCGTCAAGCCAGCCAGGATCAGGAGTTGGTCAAATGGTGGACGCCTCGATGGCCGACGGCGCGCTCTCCTGGCTTGCGATGGTCGCCGGGCAGTACTTTGCCGATGGCGTGGTTCCCAAGCGCGGCGGGCAGATGCTGGCGGGGTCGATCGTTTGCTACCGGCCGTATGAGTGCGCGGATGGCTGGGTAACGCTCGGGGCCCTGGAGCCCAAGTTCTGGCAGGCATGGTGTCGCGGCGTTGGGCGCGAGGAGTTGATCGAGAGGCAATTCGAAGCCCCGGGCTCCGAGGTGCACGAGCAGGTGGTCGAGATCTTCAAGTCCCGCACGCGCGCGCAGTGGACACAGTTCGCCACTGAGCATGACTGCTGCCTGGAGCCGGTGCTCGATCTGGACGAGGCGCTCGCCTCAGAGCTGGTGATCGAGCGCGAGATGGTCGTCACACTCGATCAGCCAGGCGTGCGGGACGGCGTGCGCCAGCTCGGCATCCCCGTCAAGCTCGACCGCACCCCGGGCGAGCACAACCGTCTGCCCGGCCCGGGTCTTGGAGAGCACACCGAGCAGGTCCTACGCGACGCTGGCTATACGAGCGAGCGGATCGCGGAGCTGATGGAGCAGGGCGCGGTGGCCGGTTCGGCGGGCTCGGCCAAGCAGGACTCCTTCCTTGGCTGAACCGTCGGCGCGACCGCATATAGCTGCACGAATCGTTGTCCGAACGCTATTGTGAAGGTATTGACTGACCAGTCAATCTATCCACACATGGGGATCGTCTCGAGCGAGGGCGGTTCGTGAAGGCTGCCGCCATACAGCTGAATTCCGGGGCGGACGTGGATGCCAACATCGCCGCCGCCGACGAGCTTGTACGTGCCGCCGCGGCCGAGGGGGCCACACTGGTGGTGTTGCCGGAGAAGTGGACGGTCATGGGCAGCCCCGAGGATCTCCGTGCCGGTGCGCAGACGCTGGAGGGGAGCGCGATTGCCTGGGCACGCGCGATCGCCGCTGAGCTGAAGCTCGACCTCGTGGCCGGCTCGATCGCCGAGCGTCGCTCGCCAGAAGCCGACGAGCAGTCCGCGGGCGGCGCGCCGGCGGATCGGCGACTTGCCAACGCCTCCGTTCATGTCGGTCCCGACGGGGAGATCGGGGCGGTGTATCGCAAGCTGCACATGTTCGACGTGGAGATCGAGGGCAAGCGCTACCGCGAGTCCGACACCGACGAGCCGGGCGAGGAGGTCATCTCAAGCGTTCTGGCCGGCGGCGCCAAGCTGGGCATGGCGATCTGCTACGACCTGCGCTTCCCCGAGCTGTTCCGCGTGCTCGCCCTGCGCGGCGCGCGCGTCGTGGCGTTGCCGGCGGCCTTCACGCAGCCGACGACACGCGACCACTGGGAGCCGTTGATACGCGCCCGCGCGATCGAGAATCAGGTATTTGTCGTGGCCGCCAACCAGGTCGGCACGCACCCCGGCGGCCACCACTCGGGCGGCTGCTCGCTGATCGTCGATCCATGGGGCACGGTGCTCGCGCGCGCCGACGGCGCAGCGCCCGGCCATATCGTCGCCGATCTCGACTTCGAGCGCCAGGACGACATCCGCCGGCGCGTGCCGCTGCTGGAACACCGCCGCCCGGAGGTATACGCGTGAGCTCCACGCGGGCAAAGGCCGTGCCCGATCGTCGCCGCGCGATCCTCGACGCGGCTGTGCGCGTGTTCGCACGCCAGGGCTTCCACGCCTGCCGCGTGTCGGACATCGCCGATGAGGCTGGTGTCGCCTACGGCCTGCTCTACCACTACTTCCCCTCCAAGGAGGAAGTGCTCAACACACTCTTTTTGGAGCGCTGGGGAGTGATGCTGGAGACGATTCGCGAGGTGGACCGCAAGCCGGTCCCCGTACGCGAGAAGCTCGGTGCGATCGCCTCCTTCATCATCGACAGCTACCGCCACGACCCCGACCTGATGAAGGTCATCATCGTCGAGGTGACCCGCGCAGCCAACTCCTTCGGCCAAACTCATTTGGGCCAGATCCGCGAGGCCTACCGCCTGATCGGCGAGATCGTCACCAAGGCCCAGCAGGAAGGCATCTTCAAGGTAGAGATAGACGCCGAGTTCGCCGCGATGACCTTCTACGGAGCGATCGAGCAGGTCTTGACCGGCTGGATCTTCGGCCTACTACCGCAGAGCGACGAGGACCTGGAGCGTGCCAAGCAGCTGGTTGTCGAGACGGTGTGTGGCGGACTTGAGCGCGTGCCGCCCGGTTCAGCGGCCTGACCTCGGGGAGCCGGCTCTCACCAAAGCGCTCGGTGGTGCTCCACCACCCCGACAGCGTGCGCGAGCGGGACGGCGCCCGGCAGCGTTCCGCTGAATGTGCCGAAGGGGGCGCGGTAGTCGCTTCGCAGTACGAGCAGGTTGTCACGACGGCTGCGCTCGGCCTCCGGCGCGAACAGCAGCTCCGAGCCGTCGTCCGCTGTAATTGCGCTCAGGTCGGCTGAGAACCGCACGGGCGGCGTCTCGCGGGGCACGCCCGCGATCCACACCGCGCGCTCGCTGCCGGACTGTGGGTCGTTGACACCCTGCACGAGGTTGAACGCGAGCGGCGTGCCGTCCAGGCCGGCGCCGACCCCGGCGGCCCACCACCACTCGGTGACGCGCGCGTGATAGCCGGCGGTGTCGTCGATCACCGCGAGCGCGTCGATCTCGACCGACGGGCGAGCGTCGAGAACGACGGTTCCGTGGGCGCGCACCCCAGCCTGCTTGCGCGTCCATACGTATGAGCGTCCGTTTGGGCAGGTGGTCTCGACGCCGTCGTCTTCCTCGAGTGAGAGGTCGAGCAGGACCGCATCGTCGCGGATGCGCAGCCGCCCAGGTGTCAGGTCGAGCGCGCCGCGCCGCGGGATCAGCCGAGTCCGCTCGATCAGCACGCCGCGCTCGCGCTCGAACACCGCCCGGAATGTCTGCCGTGCCGGCCCGACCTGGACCGACGCCGCGCAGATCATGAACCGCTCGCCGAACACCCCCACATAGCGCCAGCGCTTGAGAGGGCGGGTGCCGCGAAACAGACGCATTACAGCCGTCCTCTCTCCAAACTCGTTCTCATTGGCCCAACAAGCCAATGACCCACTACGGCTTGGAAGCCGTGACTATGAGGTTGTAGAACATCGCCGCGGGCAGGCGCGACTCGAGCAGCGTGCGGTCTACCTTCTGCAGTGTGAGGTAGCCCCGATAGGCGTAGTTGCGCCAGCCCCAGGGCACATCTTCGGGATGCGCGGTCGCCTCCAGGGTGCGGTTGGTCCAGCCGAACCAGTTGGCGAGCAGCTCCTCGCCCGTGACGCGAATGTCGGCGAAGCCAGCGTCGCGGGCGAAGCCGGATAGTTCGCCGGGGGAGAAGGCGTGCACATCCACCAAGCCCTCAAGCGACGCCTCTGGCGCGCCTCCGTCGGCGGGTGGGGCGGGACGGGCTCCGATCGCGCGGCGCCACAGCGGCGCGACCGTGGCCGCGGCGCGCTTGGGGACTTTCGCGAGCTGATCGCCATAGCGCGAAGGCTCGCCGGCGAACAGCACGGTGCCGCCCGGGGCGAGCACGCGCGCGAACTCGCGGAACGCCTGAGCGAGGTCGGGGATGTGGTGCAGGATCGCGTGGCCGATCACGAGGTCGAAGCTTTCGTCCTCGAAGGGAAGCCGCTCGGCATCGGTTGGGACCGTGGTGACGTCGAGGCCGAGGCGCTGCGCGTTGGCACTGAGCGCGGCGAGCATCCCGGGGGAGATGTCGGTGCAGGTCGCCTCGCCGATCAGGCCCGCGAGCATCAGGTTGAGCGTGAAGTAGCCGGTACCCGAGCCGATCTCAAGCGAGCGCTCGAAGCGGGTGGGTGGGCTCGTCAATCTCCGGCCGAGCGCCTTGCGCACCTTCGATATGACCTGCGCCTGGCCAACGTCGCCGAAGTCGATACCCCACTTCGCGTCGTAGTGGTCGGCCGCCACGTCGTGGTAGCGCGTGTTGACGTCGCGGATCTCCTCCGCATCCAAGCTGGGTGTCACGGCCGGGCACAATAAGGCACCGGCACAGACGATGCGCACTGCCGGGCCAAACGCGGGGCACGTATACTCGCGCCTCGTGTCTGGCCCTTCCGCGCCCCCTGCGCCTCTGTTTCTGCAGGGCAATCAGCCCGAGGGCGTGCCGCCGCTCGCCCTGACAGGCGAGCGCACGTTGCCGGACGTGCCCGAGGAGAACTACTGGTTCAGGCGCCACCTCGCCGTGTATGAGTGGATCGCCGCGCGCGTCAGCGGGCTGCGCGCGATCGACATGGCCTGCGGCGAGGGCTACGGATCGGACGTGTTGGCGGCCAGCGCGGCGTCGGTCGTCGGCGTGGACGCCAACCCCGAGGCGCACGAGCACGCGCGACTTCGCTATCAAGTCCGCACCCGCCCGAACCTGCGCTTCGCACGCGACTTGGTCGAGACGTTCCCCGAGCCGGCCGACGCGGTCGTGTTCCTGCAGACGATCGAGCACCTGCAGGACCCAGCGGGTGTGCTCGCGCACTTCCGCTCGCTCGTCGGCGAGAGCGAGAAGCCCGTCGTGTTCGTCTCGACCCCCAACGTGCTCACGCTGGCTCCGAAAGGCGCGGAGCGCTCGGACAACCCGTGGCACGTGCACGAGTACCGCTCGGGCGAATTCGAGGCGCTGTGCCGGGGCACGTTTGCCACGGTCGAGATGTACGGCCTCTTCCACGCGCGCAAGCTGCACGCACACGCGCTCGCGCTCAGGCTCGGCTGGGACCGGGTCCACCCGCGTCTGCGTCTGACGAAACCGTTCTACGACTGGTTTACGCCCGCGATCGCGGCGAGCGACTTTGCGCTGCGCCCGGCGGGCGAGGCCGACCTCGATGAGGCGCTCGACTTCATCGCCGTGTGCCGGCCGTGAGCGGACGCCGCCTCATACCGGCCACGGTCGCCAGGCTGTGAGCCGTTCCGCCACCAAGGGCGAGCTGGCCATCGTCCTGCATACCCACATGCCCTATGTGGAGGGCTTTGGCACCTGGCCGTTTGGCGAGGAGTGGCTGTGGGAGGCTATCGCCGGTAGCTACCTGCCGCTGCTCGATTTGCTTGACGAAGGGGCGCCCTTGACTTTGTCGCTGACGCCGGTCCTATGCGATCAGCTAGAGGCATCGGGCGTGGGGGAGCGCTTCGAGGCCTTTGTCGAGGAGGTCCGGCGCCGCACCCATGACGAAGACATCGAGGGTCTGCGTAAAGACGGCTTCGAGGTGCTCGCGCGCGAGCTGGAGCGCTCATGGGGCGAGTACGAGCACATCCTCGAGCGTTTCCGGCAGCGCGGGGGAGATTTGCTCGGCGCATTCGCGCCTCATGCGCAGTGGACCTCGAGCGCTACCCACGCGGTCCTGCCGCTGCTGGCGACGGACGTGGGCATACGCGCCCAGGTGCAAATCGGCGTGGACTCCCACCGCGCGCGCTTCGAGTCCGCGCACGGGTCCGCCGGCGGCGCGGGCACACCGGGTGCGCGCTGGAACGGCGGCTTCTGGCTACCCGAGTGCGGCCACACCCCATACCTGGAGCCACTGCTTGAGGAAGCCGGCGTGAGGGCTACATGCGTGGAGCTGACCGAGCGATATGGCCTCGGCGCGCGTGAGCACCTGTGTCCGTATGTGGGCGAGTCGGGCGTGGTGCTGGTCCCAATCGACCGCGCCACCGTCACCAAGGTGTGGAGCGAGCGCGGCTATCCCGCGCATGGGAGCTACCGCGATTATCACCACCACACCGTCCACCATCACAACCCTTGGGCCAACGACGGCGAGGCCTACGACCACAAAGTTGCCTTGGATCTCGCCCGCAAGCACGCGGCGGAGTTCGTGGACCACACGATCGAGCGATTGCGGATCGCCAACGAAGCGGCCGCGGAGGGCCCGCCACTGCCAGGAGGCGGTTTGGTCGTGTGTGCGCTTGACACCGAGCTGCTCGGACACTGGTGGTATGAGGGCATTGCATGGCTAGGAGCCGTTGTGGAGGAGTGCGCAGAGAAGGGATTGCCGCTCGTACGTATCGAGGAGGCACAGGCAATGACAGATCCCATGGCGCTTGGAGCGCCAGAGTGGGGGGCGAGCACATGGGGGACCGGCGGCGACCTCTCGACCTGGTCGGGCCCGGGCGTAGCCGACATGGCCTTCGCGACCCGCGCCGCCGAGCTGCGTACCTTGGCTGCGGGCCCCGACACTGGCGAGGCCGCTGTGCGCGAGCTGCTGGCATTGCAGGCTTCGGATTGGGCCTTCATGGTCTCGCGCGGGTTGGCAGTCCCCTACGCACGGGAGCGTTTCGAAAGGCATCTGCGGGCCTTCGAGCGTGCGCTGGACGACGGCCAGGGAGCGAGCACCGGGACGCTGCGCAATCTTGCCACCTACGCCGATCCCGCCTCTTTTCTCGAGCCCTGACGCAGCTCAGGGGTTGACAAGACTTAGGTGATCGTATATAACAACCCATTGACTCGACGTTCTGTTTGAGTGTCGGGCATACATAAGGTCAGGTTTTTGGGTTGGCCCCTGGTGGTCGACTTTTACTGGTAGGCAGGGCCCTTGGGAGAGGGACCGGGTCGCTTCTGAGAGGGAGTTGTTTTTCGCGTGGTTTCATTGGGGAATAACGTGCTTGAGAGTCCGTGTGGCAACGACGGGTCCGTTATAGGACGCGTCAGCGTCGCTGACGCGTCTCTCTCTCTCTCTCTCTCTCTGGTCGGGTCGGTCTTCCGCTAAGCGGCAGTCGACTCGTCGGCCGAACTGGCCTGGATGGCTGGGTAGGTCATTGGTGCGCTACGGACGCGCTTTCAGCTTCTCGTTCTTTGATCGCCGCGGGCCATGGGCCCGCGGCGACTTTGTGCTGCCCGGGTGCGGGTCGGCTTGGCGTGGGTGTCTCTAGGAGGGGATGGTTTTGATGGGTTCTCGCAGGCTGGCCGTAACGGGCTTGACAACGTTGTGCGTGTTGGCTGGAGCTTTGTTGTTCTCGTGCGCGTCGGCGCTGGCGTTGATCAGCCATGAATATCTCTCGCAGCTGACTGGGTTTCAGAATCCGGTTGCGTTGGCGGTCGACTCCCATTCCGATCTGTATGTCGTCGACGAAAGCGGTAAAACTGTCAGTAGGTTCAACTCCTCCCATGCCCCGCTGCCCTTCTCGGCATCTGAGGCCTATATCGAAGGGAACAAGTTGACTGGGACCCCGACCGGCCCTGGGGGCGCGGTGGTTCCATTTGCAGATCCCACGGACATTGCGCTGGACGAAACGACCGGCGAGATATACGTAGTCGATCGGATTGCGGAAGCGGTAGATATTTTCAGTTCGAGCGGCGAATATCTCTCACAGCTGACGGGAACACCCGAAGGCCCGTTTCCCGGCTGGGTTTGGAGAGTTGCGATCGACCAATCTACAGGTACTGTTTATTTGTTTGTCGCAGGTGATCTACTGCTATTCGATTCTTCGAACAAGTATATCTCGCGGTTTGAATCGGCTGTGCCTGAAGAATATGAAGCGTATGATGGTGAGTTTGGAGACGTGGAAGTTGATGAACACACCGGAAATGTGTATATCGACCACGACAATTTCTCGAAGAGCGCCAGGGTACGGGTCTACAGCGCGTCGGAGGTTGCCAGTGGGTTGGGGGAAAGCCTCGTACAGCCAGAATTCCTTGGCTCGGGAACACCGTCGGGCTCTTTCGGGGCGCTAGAAGAGTTCTCACGGCTTGGGTTGGACCAAGCAACCGGCCAGCTATTCGTTGTGGACGGGGGAGATCACGTCGTTGACGAGCTCGCCAATTCCGCGGAAGAAGTGTATGAAGGACGACTGGCGGGCACTCCAGCTGGGCCCTTTACGAACCCACAGGCGGTCGCGGCCGATCCGTCCAGCGGCGATGTATATGTCGCGGACGCCAGTGGTGTGGTGGATGTCTTTGGACCCGATATGCAGTCAGTGCCTATAGTCGAAGATCAAACCTTTACATCTACAACCTCTGACAGCGTCAAGTTGAGTGCTCTGCTTTCTGCCGGCACAAACCCTGCGACCTATCATTTCGAATACGGAATTGTTGGCTCCGATCAATCGAGCACGCAGTCCTCGAGCATCAAAGGGAATCACTATGAGTCCGTAGAAGTGGGCGGGCTCACACCGGATACGGAATACCATTTCCGCTTGGTGGCCGAAAACAACATTGGAGTGTCAACCGATGCTAAGGTTGCTTTCAGGACGCTTCCTTCGCCGCCCCAGACTCTGCCCGACGGCCGAGTATTCGAAATGGTGACACCGATCGATAAAGAAGACGCGGAAGTGTATATACCGTCCGATCTCGCTGATATAGAAGATGAGGCCACAGGTTATGCTACTGACTCTGCGAATGAGGTAGCAACGAATGGTGACGCGGTCGTATATCAAGGCGATCCGACCCATAATGGTGGGGGAGAATCGAGTGGCAACGGTCTGGGGAGCGCTTACCTTGCGACACGCTCACCGACCGGTGGTTGGTCACAAGTAAGTATCCAGCCGCCAGGTCGCCGAAGCACTCATTATCAAGGTTTCTCTAGCGATCTATCGATCGGGGTTCTCGCCTCAGCTACTGAAGATATCCAGTATGAAGAACATCAGTTGCCGGGTCCTGAAGCGCCTCGTTCCTATTGCGATGGAGGTGAAGGCCTTGGCCGTAAATGTGATCGTGGAGATCTCTATAAGCACAATCTAAGTGAAGAAGATTATCAGCCACTTTTCACCGCTACGCCCGAGCGGACTCCTGGAGGATTCAGTCATGTTATCCCGCAGGAAAGCTCGCCCGCAAGAGAAACTAATGGTGCGCCTGTCTACGCTGGTGGGTCATCGGATATGAGCCAGTTGCTGTTCGAGGCTAATGATGCGCTGCTTGAAGGTAAAGGGAATCTGGAAAACGAATTGGATGCTGATGTCAATGGCGAAATAGCGGAAGGTAGAATCAACAACGGCTATCTCTATGATTGGAGTATGGGTGGTCCATCGTTGGTTGACGTGTCGCCCGAAGGTCGGGTTGTGCGTGCTGCATCGTTTGGTGCTCCTCATGCTCAGGGCGTACAAAACGAAGTCAATGCTCCCGATCTAAGTCACGTGATTTCAACGGATGGCTCGCGCGTGTTCTGGACTGCGCTAGAAGGTCAAGCACCAAAGGCTTTGTATGTTCGTGAGAACGCGACCAAGCCTCAGAGCCCGCTCAATCCCCAGAATGAATGCACCATTCTGACCGATGCATGCACCGTCCAACTGGATAAAACGGTTGAAGGTGGCGGAGCGCGGTTTTGGACCGCAAGCAGCGATGGATCGAAGGCATTCTTTACGTCTAAGAAAGGTGAATTGTACGAGTATGAAGTAAATCCGACGGTCGGTCAGCCAGGTGCGCTAGCCATTTTGACTCCGGGCGTCGAAGTGCAAGGGGTGGTGGGCGCAAGTGGAGATGGCAATTATATCTACTACGTGGATGGTGCTTACGAACTGCTCATGTTGCATTATGGTACGGGCGGGTGGGAAGCGCCAGTGTTGATCGCTACGCTCTCCTCCCACGACGGTAGTGGAGTGGAACCGTTTGCGTCCTCGTATCAGGGTGTCGTTGGCCGTCAGTTTGGCGATTGGGTGCCTGATCTTGGGACGCGTACAGCGGAGGTCACCGCCGATGGGCGGGGCCTGGTGTTCCTGTCCAATCAGAGTCTCAAGGCACAGGGATTTCCGGGTGGATATCGGAATGATGGTCAGGAAGAGGTCTATGTTTTCGACGCCGCGTCCAGGAGTTTGTACTGTGCTTCTTGTAAGCAGAGTGGAGAACCCGGCTCGAGCGGGGTCTTGCCGGTGAGTTTTAATGATTCGTATATGCCAACGTTGATTTCTGAAGATGGGAATCGTGTCTTCTTCGATAGTGAATCGGCGTTGGTGTCGAAGGATACGAATGATGTATTGGATGTGTATGAGTGGGAGAAAGAAGGGACCGGCAGTTGCGGGGTTGGCGATGGCGCGAATGGTGGTTGCGTGTATCTACTGTCGGGTGGTTCAAGCGGTGAGCCGTCGTATCTGCTTGGCGCGAGCCTGAATGGCAATGATGTCTTTGTGATCACAAGGGCACGGTTGACGGCGGAAGCCCAGGATGAATTGTTCAAGGTGTTTGATGCGCGGGTCGAAGGAGTTATACCGCTGACGCCGCCACAATGCACGGGTACCGGTTGTCAGGGTGTGCCTGCCGCCGCGCCGACGTTTGCCACGCCCTCGAGCGTAACGTACAACGGTATCGGTAACTTCTCACCACCGGGGCCCGTTACAGTGGTCAAAGCCAAGGCGAAGTCGTTGACGCGTGCGCAGAAGCTCTCTGAGGCATTGACGGCGTGCCATCGAAAGCCAAAGAAGCGACGAGTTGCCTGTGAAGCACAGGCCAGGAAAGGGTATGGCTCTCAAAGCAAGGCGAAGCGGTCGTCCGGGTCGAAGAAGGGGAGGAAGTAATGATCGTCAAGCGATATGTTCTGGGACTGGTCGCGGCTTGTATCCTTGCTGCCTTGCTGTGCTCATCGGCTGTGGCTGGTAGTCCGGCGCCTGGCTATCACGTGTTCGGGCGTATCTCTCCAACGAACCTCGCGCCAGGTGGTGCAGGGGAGCTGTTCCTGTACGTTTACAATATTGGTGGGGCGGAAGGCAGCGAAGGTCCCACAGTGACGGACTCGTTGCCAACTGGTGTCAAAATCACCGGTCCGGGGAACGCGAGTTGTATAGAAACAACGGTTGTTACCTGCAAGCTGGGACCAATAGGGGCCGGTAATGGTATACCGGAGCTGGTGGAGGTGCCGATCAATGTCGACAGTGATGTTGCGAGTGGATCATCGGCGGAGGATCGGATAACGGTGAGTGGTGGTGAAGCATTGGCTCCTGCTATTTCTTCGTTTCCCGTGAAATTTGATTCCGAGCCAACAGGGTTTGGCTTGACTGATTTGGAAGCTTGGTCCGGGAGTGTTGATGGCACGCTCGACATGCAGGCGGGCTCTCACCCCAACGAGCTGACGTTCGCGTTTAGCGCAAACGCTGTTTTGGAAGATGGCGAAGACAGTGTCCCGACTGGTGGGGAAATACATTTCATAGATGGCAACCTGCCTCCGGGTATCGTCGGAGATCCCACGGCTGTGCCTCAGTGTACGCGTGCACAGTTCGACGATGAAACCAACGGGGAAAAAAATGAATGTCCGCTTGGTAGTTGGATCGGCGAGGAGTTCGCGACAATTAGTGGTTTTGATGTGTTTCATGTCCGCGTGTATAATATGGTGCCGCCTGCCGGTGTGGCTGCCCAGTTCGCGTTCAATTTTAATGGGGTAGCGACGTTTCTGGACGCGAGGGTGCGTAGTGGTGGCGATAGCGCGATCACCGAGCATGCTCAGGTGCCTCAGCGGTCCATATCGTTCAATAGCACCACGATCTGGGGGATACCCGCTGAACACAATGGAAGCGGTCTGTCGCCTGTCCCGCTCTTGACGTTGCCGACATCGTGTCAGGGGCCACCGGAATTCAGTGCTGAAGTCTTGGGTTCATGGCAGAATGAAAGCCTGAGACCTCCACGTACGACCTTCCTCACGGAGAATAATGAAGATGTACCGACGGGGTTGACTGGTTGCTCGCGACTACAACATTTCGAACCATCGGTCAACCTCTCACCGGACACCAGCTTCTCGGACACCCCAGCTGGTCTGACAACGACAGTAAAGGTCCCTCAGGGATTGAACCCTGAAGGCTTGGCGTCGTCTGGTTTGAAGGAAACGAGAGTCACCCTGCCAGAAGGCATCGTGATCAACCCCGGTCAGGCAACGGGACTGGTCGCCTGTCAGCCCTCACAGGAGAACGTCGGTGGACCAGAAGCCGAAGAGGAAAGCATGGACGGGCCACCATCGTGTCCCGCGGCATCGAAGGTCGGCACCGATGAAATCTCGACACCACTCTTGGCGAACAGGCTGAAAGGCAACGTATATATCCTACAGAACAATCCGCCAGAACTACAATTGCTAGTCGCCGCATCGGGCGAAGGTGTGAACCTAAAGCTGATCGGCACAGTGCATTTGAACGAACAGACAGGACAACTGGTAACGACGTTCAAGGGCACGCCTCAAGATCCAGGAACACCGGACGCACCTCTGACAGAATTCGTACTGTCGTTCAGCGGTGGCGCACAAGCCGCGCTCGTCACACCCGAGAAGTGCGGCGTATACACATCGAACGTTGACTTTACGCCGTGGGCTAGCCCGTTCGTGGGAGACGCACTGCTGGAAAACGGTTTCCAGATCACCAGCGGTCCCGGCGGCTCACCATGTGAGAGCCCGCTCCCATTCGAACCAGTAATGACCGCCGGAGCGACAACCGATCAAGCCGGCGGCTACACGGACTTCTCGATGCTGTTGCAACGCGGTGACGGCCAGCAGCGCGTCAAGAGCCTCTCGTTCAAGACACCAGAGGGGCTGTTGGGGATGATCGCGAAGATCCCAGTCTGTCCCGAAGCACAGGCTAACGCTGGGACCTGTGCTGCCGCGTCACAGATCGGGCACACGGTCGTCGGCGCTGGTCCCGGCCCATACCCGTTGTTCATTCCTCAGCAGAACGCTCCAGCGGCGCCGATCTACCTGACCGGACCGTATAAGGGTGCGCCGTTCGGTTTGTCGATAGTCGTGCCATTGGTAGCCGGCCCATTCAACCTCGGGACAGAAGTGGTCCGCGCAAAGATCGAAGTGGACCCACACACCTCCCAGATCACGGTCGTGACGGACCCGTTGCCGACGATCGTAAAGGGTATCCCAGCGGATCTACGGTCCATCAACGCCGTAATCGACCGTCCGGAATTCATGTTCAACCCGACCGATTGCAACCCCATGAGCTTCTCTGGCACAGCTACCAGCACCGAAGGGGTCCAGGCAGCATTGTCCAGTCATTTCCAGATGGGTTCCTGTCAAGCGCTCAAGTTCGCCCCGAATTTCAAAGTTTCAACCTCGGGGAAAACATCTCGTGCTAACGGTGCGAGCCTGTCCGCGAAGATCGTCTACCCCGTCGGGAACCTCGGGTTCAACCAAGCGTCCAGCCAGTCGAACATTCAGAGCGTCAAGGTCGACCTGCCCAAGCAGCTGCCGTCACGGTTGACGACATTGCAGAAGGCATGTACCGCGGCGATCTTCAACGCCAACCCCGCTAACTGCCCACCAGACTCGATCGTCGGTCATGCCAGGGCCTTGACGCCGGTGCTGCCGGTTCCGATCGAAGGCCCGGCGTATTTCGTCTCCCACGCTGGGGAAGAATTCCCGAACCTGATCATCGTATTCCAAGGCGATAACGTCGCGATCGACCTTGTCGGCTCTACGTTCATCAGCAAAGCGGGGATCACTAGCAGCACGTTCAAGCAGGTCCCCGACGTCCCGATCGGCCTGTTCGAACTGAACCTCCCGCAAGGCAAATACTCTGCCCTTGCCGCGAACACGAACCTCTGCAAAGCCACGCTGAAGATGCCGACAGCGTTCACCGCGCAGAACGGGGCGGTGCTACACCAAACCACGCCCGTAACCGTCACCGGCTGTGCAAAGCATAAGGTCAAGAAGACCAGAAGGGCCGGCAAGGCAAAGCAATCCAGTGAGCACAAGAAGAAATGACGTGCTCAGCCTGCGTGACATAGGGGTGCGGCGATGAGCGTCCGTGCTGAGGCTCGTCGTGAGCGTGTCTCACATCCAGGTCGTGAGGGTGGGCACGTGGTGGGAATGCAGCGCCGGCGCTTGTCGCTGGCGATGGTCGAAGTGGTTTCGGAGTACGGCTTTGACGGCGCCACGATCGCGCGTGTATGTAGACGTGCGGGTGTTTCGCGGCGCACGTTCTATGAGATCTTCGACGATCGCGAACAGTGTCTCCTGGCCGCGTTCGACCAAGCAGTAGACCACATCACGCGCCGGCTGGCGCCCATCTATGCGGGCGATGGAAGTTGGCGTGAGCGGACCCGCGGCTCGCTGATCGCGCTGCTGGAACTGCTGGACGGCGAGCCCGATCTCGCGCGTATGTGCGTGATCGAGACGCTTAAAACGGGGCCCCTCGTCAGCGAGCGCCGGGCGCAGGCGATCGCCGGCTTGGTCGATCTCGTTGAGCAGGGACGCTCTGGAGCCAAGCGTGGAAACGAGCCGCCCCCCCTGGCTGGGCAGGGCGTCGTCGGCGGGGCCCTGTCGATCGTCCAGGCACGTCTGCTCGAAGCATCGTCTGAAGAGGGTCCTCAAGGCCCGTTGGTCGCGCTGACGAGCCCCTTGATGAGCATGATCGTGCACCCCTATCTCGGTTCCGCCGTCGCACGTCGCGAACTGCAACGCCCCGCCCCCGAAGCATCGACGACAACCTCGAATACGAAGGATCCGTTCAAGGGTCTCTCGATCCGCTTCACCTACCGCACGGCCCGTGTCCTTGCGACGATCGCCGATGACCACGGAGCGTCAAATCGTTTGATAGCCGAGCACTCCGGGATAGCCGACGAGGGCCAAATGTCACGCCTGCTCAGCCGTCTACAACGCTCAGGATTGATCGAAAACCAAGGAGATGGCCAAATCAAGGGGGAACCAAACGCTTGGCGACTAACCCAACAGGGAACCGCCATACACCAAGCACTCACAGGATCCTGAAGTCGCTCTACTCCCAGCGCAACTGCTGTGGCGCCTCGCGCATTCTCAGCACCTTCGCGGGCACACCGCCCACGACCGCGTTCTCGGGCACGTCCCTGGTCACGACCGCGTTCGTGCCCACGATGCTGTTGTGCCCGACGCTAACGCCCCTCAGAATGCACGACCCATAACCCATCCAAACATTGCTGCCAACCCTCACATCGCGCTTGTAGATGCCCTGCAGCCGGATCGGACGCTCGACCTCCACGACGCCGTGGTCGAAGTCGATCAGCATCACCCGGTCGGCGATGATGCACTCGCTGCCGATCGACACGTGCTGGTAGGCGGAGATCGTGCACTCCTGGCCCATCACGGTCTTCGCGCCGATCGAAACTTCGCCCTCGTGCACGCGGATCTTGGAGTCGTGCCCCACCCACGACCAGCGGCCGATGCGCAAGGTGGCGTTACTGCCGATCTCGAACTTCACGCCGGGGCAGATGAAGCACATGCCTTCGGTCTGAAATCGCTTGCCATAGCGCAGCTTCAGTCGCAACCAGCGCGCTGCGAGCAACGCGAAGTGGCGGTTGACCATGTTCTTCTGGCGCATCCATCGCCATGTACGCAGCGCTTCTTTGAGCTGTTTCACGAGCGCGCATCCTAGAGCTATGCGTCGCGCTGGGGACGCCAGGCAGCGAGTGGGTAGAGGAAGCTTTCCTAGATACTTCGCCGATGCCACCCACGCTTGCCCAACGTCTGCTCGACGGCGACCGTCGCGCGCTCGCACGCGCCATCACGCTTGTCGAGGACGACCGTCCCGAGGGCTGGGAGCTGGTGCGCGAGATCTACCCCCACACGGGCCGGGCGGCCGTCTACGGCTTCACCGGGCCGCCCGGGGTCGGCAAGTCCACGCTGATCGGCGCCCTCACCAAGGCGCGGCGCGAAGCCGGCCGCTCGGTCGGCGTGCTCTCGATCGACCCCTCCTCGCCCTTCACCCAGGGCGCGCTGCTCGGCGATCGCATCCGCCTCACCGAGCACTTCCTCGACCAGGGTGTCTTCATCCGCTCGATGGCCAATCGCGGCGCGCTCGGCGGCCTATCCGAGGCCGCCCTGCAGGCTGCGCTGCTACTCGACGCCGCCGGGCGCGAGGACGTGTTCGTGGAGACAGTCGGTGTCGGTCAGGCCGAGATCGACATCATCGACCACGCCGACACGATCGTGCTCGTGCTGATGCCCGGCTCGGGCGACTCGATCCAGGCGCTGAAGGCGGGCGTGATGGAGATCCCCGACGTGATCGTCATCAACAAGGCCGACCATCCCCTGACGGACACGATGGTGCGCGAGATACGAGGAGTCCTCTCGCTGGCCAATCTCAGCGGGGACTCTGAATCGAATCCCGCCCACCCGAGGTGGCGCGTGCCGATCGTCAAGACCGAGGCTGCCCACGGCAAGGGTATTGTCGAGCTGGTCGAGCAGCTCGACGCCCACCGCGCACACATCCTCGGCGAGGGCACCCTGCAGGAGCGCCGCGGACGCAACCTGCGCAACGAGGTGCTGGCGATAGCCACCGCGCGAATGCGCCGACGCCTGGAGGAGGAGCTGCGCGAGGACGCTGAGTTCAAGCGGCTGCTGGAGGAAGTTGTGCAGCGACGCCTCGATCCGGCAAGTGCCGCCACCGCGCTGCTACAGCGCGAGTCGCGCTAGACAAATATACGGCCCGCAAATGGCGCGAGCCATACCGGAGCCTGTCAAGCTGAGACGATAGCCCGCTCGGGACCGAACAACCCAATCGCCCTCTGCGTCTGCCTGATCGTCGTGTCGCTGACATTCAGCGCCACGGCCTTCGCTCGCGCGCCCGTGCAGAGCGCTCCCTCCGCACGGGTCGCGGAGGCCAACCATGCCGGATGGCCTGAGATCACCGGGATGTTGCTGCAGAACTCGAACAACCTGAGCCGCCCGCTCGACGGCCGGCCCGGGCACGATCCGTTCGACGCCACCGACCCGAGCTACTCGTGCGACGGCGAACAGACGGGCGGCGACTACCACAACTGCGGTTTCCCCGGCGTTGGCGACGGTCCCCGCTTTACGACGATCTCGCAGCTCGAACTTGAATGCCAGCGGGACGGCAGCTCATCCGACGCCGCCCAGCCGCCGCTATTCCCAGCGGTGGCTCTGCCTACCGGTCTACCTACGTTCTGTGCGCATAAGTACGAAGAAACCGATCTGGTGCCGGCGAGCATCGGCCATAACGAGCTGCTCGGCGGAGACGGCAGCGACACGATCCACGCCGGTCCGGCGGGCGACGTGATCTGGGGGGACTCCCACGCCGAAGGAAACGACACGACCCAGGTCGACCGTCTCTACGGTGGAGAAGGCAATGATTGGATATACGCAAGTCACGGCACCAACTACATCTGGACCGGTGGTGGTGAAGACCATGTGCTGCTGGTCTACGGCCACGGGGTCGTCTATTGCAACGGCCCCGGACACAAGATCCTCGTGATGCGCAAGCTCGCCGCGAATCGCCACTACAAGCTGATCGGCTGCAGCGACAAGACGATCGTTCCCTACGCGGCGTAGCGGCCGCTGCTCTACCGAGCCTCCACTACACGAGACGCATGGCGGAAACGGCCGGCTTTCAGCGATCGACGTTCAGCGAGCGTGCGGTGGGGGAGCGGGGGACCTCGCGCTGGTTCGGGAGCGTGCCGATCACACGGTCGCCCACAGTAGAGGTCACCCCGAACCAGTAGCGCTCGTTCTTGAAGTGATGCAGCCGGTGGTTGCGCCAGATCGCCTTGAAGTAGCGACCCTTCGGACGGTAGGGGGTGTGGATCAGGAAGTGGCTCCACTCATACGCCGCGAGAATCGTGAAGCTGGTGAGCACGCCTGCAGTCGCCGAGGCTCGTCGCGCCCTTGTCCGCGCGCGTCGGCACCGCTTGCGCCGGCGCGGTCAGCGGATCGGATTCCCCGTCCAGCTCGTCCGTTCTGACATTGGCAATCGTTCGTGGCATCGCGCACACAATGCTAAAGCGCATGCGTCCGCTTGTCGAATAAGTGGACGTGTCCAGGGTGAGCGCCGACGACATCGAGTTGGAGATCGGCGACCATATCCCGCCGATAGCCGACACCGACCCCCATGTGCTGCGGGCCCGCAGGACGGCCGCGTGGACGCGCGCCGCGCTGGGCGCGATGGGTATAGCTCTGATTCTCGTCGATGGCGACCTGCTCGTACACCCCGCGCTCGCGATAGCCGGCTTCACGACGATCTCGCTGTCGGCGATCGTGCAGCTCTCCGCGCCGCGCCTGTCGTGGGTGCGCACCGAGGAGTCCCTCGCCGGCATCGCCGGCGTGCTCATCATCGGCGTGCAGTCAGAGCGTGTGAGCGTCATCAGCATCGTCTGGCTTGCCGCGGTTGCCAGCGGAGTGCTCGCGCGTGGCGGACGTGTGCACTGGATCGGCCGCAGTGTCGTGCTGGGCTCGCTCACGCTGCCGATCGTGCTCACCGGTCATCTCAGCCTCGAATACGCGGCGCTGTTCGGCGCAGCCGTCGGTCTGCTGCTCACAAGCGGGCGCCTCACCCGCGAGCTGAACCACCTGCTCCACCAGGCTCGCTACGACGCCGACCACGACGACCTGACCGGACTGCTCTCCTACGCCGCTTTCCGCGCGGCGCTCGAGCAGACGGTCGAGCGATCCGAGCGCTCCGCGCCCGTCTCGCTGCTGTTGCTCGACCTCGAGCGTTTCGGCGTCATCAACAAGACACACGGCCACGCCGCCGGTGACGTGCTGCTCGCGGCCGTCGGTGAGCGTCTGCGGGCCATCGCCGGCGTCGAGCGGCCGGTCGGGCGCCTCGGCGGCGACGAGTTCGCGATCATCTCGCGCGCCGCCGACCCGGTCGCGCTTGCCCGCGCACTGCTGCAGGAGCTACCCCGGCGTTCCGAGGAGGACCCGCGGCCGATCTCCGCCTGCGTGGGCATCTCCCAAACCCCCGCCGACGGGGATAGCGGCGAAGCGCTGCTGCGTGCCGCCGACATCGCGTTGCGGGTCGCCAAGCGCAGCGGGCTCACGGGCCAGATCTCCGCCTACACCGGCGGCTCGCTCAGTGGTACCGGCGAGCGCAGCGCGCGCGGCACACTCGATCGCCTGATCGAAGGCAAGGGCCTCTCGATGGCCGTGCAACCGATTGTCGATCCCCGCAGCGGCGCGATCCACGCGTATGAGGCGCTCGCGCGCTTCGGGCGACGCAGCACCGACAGTCCCCTGCACTGGCTTGCCGTTGCCGAGGAGTTCGGCCAGCGTGATCTGCTCGAGCGGGCGTGCCTGCGCGTCGCACTGGAGCTGTTCGCCTCACGTCCCCACGGCACGCTGCTGTCGGTGAACCTGTCCGCACCGGTGCTGCTCGACCGGCGCACGCTGGAGCTGTTGGAGCGGCCCGCCGACCTCTCGGGTCTGATCGTCGAGGTCACCGAGGAGGCGCTCGTACAGAGCGAATCCCAGCTTCAGCAAACGATGCGGCCGTTGCTCGCCCGCGGCGCCAAGCTCGCCGTCGACGATATGGGCGCCGGCTATTCGGGCTTGCGTCAGATTACGACCGTTCACCCCAGCTATCTAAAGCTCGATCGCTCGCTGATCGCCGGCATCGATGAGGACGACGACCGTCAGGCCCTGGTCGGCGCGCTCGTCGGTTACGCTGCGCACGTCGGCAGCCTGCTCGTCGCCGAGGGCATCGAAACTCCCGCCGAGCTGAGCGCGCTGATCGAGCTGGGCGTGCCGCTCGTGCAGGGCTTCTATCTCGGTCGCCCGGCCGCTCCATGGCCGCGTGTCGCGGTCAGGCAGCTCGCCACGCCCGTGTGAGCTTGTCGCTAGAGTGGCCGCGATGGCCTTCGATTACCTACGCGTCGCCGACCGCACCTGGCCGACGTTGATCCGCCTGATGGGCGGGCACGCGCGGATCTATCGGGCCACGAACGGGCTCATCGGCCATCGTGTGCCGGGAGCGCCGGAGATGCTGCTACTCGACCACGTCGGCGCCAAGAGCGGCAAGCATCGCTACACGCCGCTCGTGTTTGCCCGCGACGGGGACGACGTTGTCCTGATTGCATCCAAGGGCGGCTATCCGAAGAACCCCGGCTGGTTTTACAACCTCAGCGCCAACCCCGACACCACGATCCAGATCGGCTCAAAGCGGACGCCGGTGCATGCGCGCGTGGCCACGCCCGAGGAGTACGACCGCCTATGGAAGCTCGCGGTCGCAGTCTACGGTGGCTATGAAGAATACCGGCGACGCACCGATCGCCAGATCCCGCTGGTAGTGCTCGAGCCGCGCTAAGCGCCGAGCGCGCGGGCGATCACCATCTGCTGTACCTCGTCGGTGCCCTCGCCAATCGTGAGGATCTTCGCGTCACGGTAGAAGCGGCACACGGGATACTCCTCGATGTAGCCATACCCGCCGTGTATCTGCACGGCCTCCTCGCTGCATCGCACCGCCAAGCGTCCCGTCTTCAGCTTCGCCTGCGCGGCTGTCAGCGTGAAGTTGCGCCCCGCGTCCTTCTCGCGCGCCGCCTTGTACACGAGTAGCCTGCCCGCCTCGATCTCCGCCGACATGTCCGCGAGCTTGGCCTGGATCGCCTGAAACTTGGAGATCGGCTTGCCGAACGCCTTGCGCTGCTTGGCGTAGGCGAGTGCTTGATCGAGCGCGCCCTGGGCGAGCCCTACGCCCATCGCGGCCACGCCGATGCGTCCGATGTCGAGAATGTGCAAAAACTGCTTGAACCCCTGCCCGCGTGGCCCGAGCAGGTTCTCCTCCGGCACGCGGCAGTCACTGAAGGAGAGCGGGCGCGTATCCGAGGCGTTCCAGCCCATCTTCCGGTATGGCTCACCCTGCTCATATCCGGGCGCGCCGTTGGGCACGAGGATGTTCGAGATCTCCTTGCCAGTGGGGGTGCCTGTGCCCGCCGGGGCGCCTGGGCCTCCGGGGGAGTCGCCGGTGACCGCGGTGATACACACGACACCCGAAATGTCGGTGCCGGCGTTTGTTATGAACTGCTTGGCGCCGTCGATCGTCCATTCGCCGTCGCGCAGGCGTGCGCGCGTGCGAGTGTTGCCGGCGTCGCTGCCCGCCTCCGGCTCGGTCAAGCCGAACGCGCCGAGCTTTTCGCCAGCGCACAGCGGCGGCAGCCACTCGCGCTTCTGCTCCTCCGAGCCGAAGAGGTAGATCGGTTGCGTTCCCAGCGAGGTGTGCGCGCATAGGGTGATAGCCACCGAGGAGTCCACCCGCGTCAGCTCCTCGACCGCCAGCGCATACGCGAGCGTGTCTCCGCCACCACCGCCGTACTCTTGGGGGAACGGAATCCCCATCAGCCCGAGCTTGCCGAGCTTCTGCACGATCTCATACGGAAACGACTTTGTCCGGTCCAGCTCCTCCGCGACCGGCGCCACCTCGCCTTGGGCGAATTCCCGCACCGTGCGGCGGATCAGCTCGTGGTCGGGGGAGAGATCGAAGTCCATCGCGGCCAACCCTACTTGCAAGCTACTTACAACTACTTGCAAGCAAGACTTGAAAGCGCAGGCTGGATCGTCCTCTCAGGTCGGCCGCAGCCGCCAGTAAGCGCGTGGATCCTTTGGGGACTTCCCAACCCACTCGATCACGCCCTCGTCGCGCAGCGTCACGAGTTCTTTCTGAGCGACAGGTCGGGAGACACCAAGAGCTTCTGCGACCTCGCCCGTGCTGAGACGTCCCCCGTCGCGAAGTGCGCCCATCACCGCGCGCGCTCGATCAGAGAGCCGCGAGTCAAGCTCGCGGTCGAGTGGCTCCGCCAGCAGCGTGAGGCTAACCCCTCCGGACGTCTGACGGTAGACAGGATCGTTGAGGCCGGCTTGACGCATCTCCTCGAACATTCGGCGGATGCCCTCGCCAAGCTCCTGGCCGAACATCAGATCTGCACAAACGCGAGCGATCCGGGGGTTGCGCGCAAAGCGCGTCGTTGTGAGGGGATCGCTTAGATCGACCAGCCCTGGGAAGCGTCCAGGGCTCCACACCTCGATCCGATCGTCGAATATCTCGACCCGGATGTGGTCTCCGGCGATGCTGTAGGAGCGGTGCACCACGGCGTTGACCAGGCCCTCCAGCCAGGCGTCCGGTGGGACGAGCGGTACATCACCGAAGCGTCCCGTGGCTGTCACGAGGGCGCGGCGGATCGGCTGGAGGCGCTCGATCGCGTGTTGCGCGTCGTTCAGCAGACGCGGGATGGGGCCCTCCACGCGCACATCCTCGAGTAGCTGCTGGCGCGATCCCGTCCCGCGCTCGGAGCCCCGATACCGGAGCACTCGAACGAACGCCTCCGGTAGGAATCTCTGCGGATAGCGGGCGAACAGCAGGCAACCGGCAATCGTGAGGGTGCCAGATGTGGCCAATTCCCTTGCCTGCAAAAGACGTATCGGATCGGGTGCGCCCACGGCGGTGGCGTACTCCTCGACCAATGATGTATCGAGATCGTCCATCCTTGCCGCCGCCAGCGGTTGAGCCTCGTAGCTTGCGTGCCCCTTGTCGTAAAGAAGCTCTTGGCGTTGGCGGAACGTCAGTCGGCGGTTCGCGTCGCCGACTCGCAAGTAGACGGTGTCGCGTCTGTTGGCATGGACCGTTTCAGAGGGCTGCACCTCAATCACGAGAAGGTGGTCGTCTGCGCCGCGATCGTCGATGCACTCGATCAGTCGCTGCTGGACTCGCACGGGAGGTTCGCAGTGGTCGATGCCGGCCTGCATGAGCTTCGTTGAGCTTGGTCCTATAGCGGTCGACACCCTCGACCTTGCCGTCCCACAGGCCGACCACGACGATCCCGCCGTCGGCGTTGGCCATGCCGATCAGCGAGTCGGCCAGATCGCGTGGATCGATCCGAATCGACTTGCGCTCGAACCACTGATCCTCGGGCAGCTGCACCAGGAGCCTTCCGGTTTGCTCAGGCGAAGCCGTCAACGCCGATTCTACGAGCGTGATCGTCACCCACCCCATTCTACTTAAAATTATTTCAAGTAGATTGGGGGTTGCGCAAAGGCCCTCTCAGGCGGGGATCGAGGGCCTATTTGCGAGGGCCTACTTGCAACTACTTGCAAGCAAGACTTGAAACCCAGCCTGAATCCAGCGCGGCGCGCCGTGGGCGCCGGCCTACGCGCAATACGAGCGTGCCAGCTCCACCAGCAGCCGCACGCCATACCCCGAGGCGCCCTTGCCGACATACGCTCGTCCCAGCTCCCACGCTGAGCCGGCGATGTCCAGGTGCGCCCACGGCGTGTCGCCCACGAAGTTCGCCAGGAACGCGGCGCCCACGATCGTGCCCGCCTTGCGCCCTTCGGGCGCGTTGTCGAGGTCCGCGTATTTGCCCTTGATCAGCTCGTCGTACTCCTCGTGCAGCGGCAAGCGCCACACGATCTCGCCGGTGCGCTCGCCCGCCTCGTCCACGCGTGCTGCCCACTCCTCGTCGTTTGCGAGCAGCCCCGCGTAGGTCGAGCCGAGCGCGACTATCACCGCGCCCGTCAGCGTCGCCAGGTCGACAATGCGCTCGGCGCCGAGGGAGATCGCGTGACACAAGCAGTCCGCCAGCACCAGCCGGCCCTCGGCGTCGGTGTTGTTGACCTCGATCGTCTTGCCGTTGGCGGCGACGACGATGTCGCCCGGCTTGACGGAGCGCCCGCTCGGCAAGTTCTCGGTCGCGCCCACCACCGCCACGATCCGCACCGGCAGTCCAATCCGCGCGATTGCCGCGATGGCCGAGATCACGGCCGCCCCGCCGGACATGTCGAACTTCATCTCGGCCATTTTCGCGCCCGGCTTCAGCGAGATGCCGCCGCTGTCGAACGTCACCGCCTTGCCAACAAACCCGAGCAGCGGTCCGTTCGCGTCGGGCGGCTCGTAGCGCAGCACGATCAGCGCCGGCTCCTGCTCCGATCCCTGCGCCACCGCGGCGAACGCACCCATCGAGCGTGCCATGAGCCCCTCGCGGCCCTCCACTTCCACCGATAGGTGCTCGATCTGCTCGCCGAGCGCTTGCGCGTGCTGCGCCAGCGCGGTCGGGGTGAGGTCGTTCGCGGGCCGGTTCTGCAGATCGCGTGCCTCGTTCACGGCCTCGGAGACGATCTGCGCCTCGCCGACGAGGGCAGTGAGATCGCCGTCTCCTCTCAAAATCAAACCCTGCAGGTGTTTCGTCTTGCCCTCCCCGTCGGGCGTACTTGCGCTCTCCGGGTCGCCTGTGCCCATGGACGTGTCCGCGTCTGTCGCGGCGTCGCTCGCGCCGGACTTGTGCGAGAGGAAGCTGTAGTCAGCGAGCATCGTCCCCTGCACCAGTGCGGCGGCCACCTCGCCATCACCGTTCGGAGTCTGCCAGCACAGCACCTTCGTGGACAGCTCTCGCGCTCGCTCGCGAACTGTGGCCGCTGCGACACGCGCTCGCTCGGGCGTGAAATCGGCGCGCTCGCCGAGCCCCACGACCAGCCAGCGCTTACCGTCCGCGTGCGCCAAGGCGAGCGCCTTGAACGAGCGTCTCGCCTCGCCGCTAGCGAGCAGCTCGCCCACCTGCGTGGGTGCACCCGGGGGCGTCTCGGCTCCCTCGAACACGCCGATGGCGACCGTATCGGCGGCGGTTTCTGCGGCGGGCTCGACGGTCCACGACACGTTCACGATCCGAGCACGATACCCGGCTCGGTAGGATTGCTGTCCTCCGGCTGCAGTGCGGCCGGGTGGGTGGGACAAATCTAAACTAGGAGAATCGCCTCGATGCCCAAGACCGTGATCCTCGGCTCCGCGCGCACACCCATCGGCAAGATGGGAGGAGGCCTGTCAACGCTCGACGCCACCGAACTCGGCGCAATCGCGATCGAGGCGGCGCTGGAGCGCTCGGCTGTCGAGCCCGAGCAGGTCGAGCACGTCGTCATGGGCCAAGTGCTGCAGGCTGGCCAAGGTCAGATCCCCTCGCGCCAGGCGCAGATCAAGGCGGGTATCCCCAAGGAGGTCTCCTCCGAGACGATCAACAAGGTGTGCGCCTCGGGCCTACGCGCTACGGTGATCCTCGATCAGGCGATCCGCGCCGGCGATGTTCAGGTTGGCGTGGCGGGTGGTATGGAGTCGATGTCCCAGGCTCCCTATCTGCTGCCGGGCGCACGTTTTGGTTTTCGCATGGGCGACGTGAAGGCGCTCGACGCGATGGTCCACGACGGCCTTACCAACCCTTTTTCCGGCAAGCAGATGTTTGTCGAGGCCACCGAGGTCGGCGATGAGCTTGAGCTGACGCGAGCAGACCTCGATCGCTGGGCGCTGCGCTCGCACGAGCTGGCCTTGAAGGCCACCGACGAGGGTCGCCTGCCCGAGGAGATCGTGTCGGTCACGATCAAGGGCCGCAAGGGTGACACCGTCGTAGAGGTGGACGAGGGTCCTCGCCGCGACACGTCCTTGGAGAAGCTCGCCGCTCTGCCCGGCCTTGTCGGCAAGGACGGCACGCACACGGCGGGGAATTCCCCGGGCGTCAACGACGGCGGTGGCGCGCTCGTCGTTGCCTCGGAGGAGTGGGCCTCAGCCAACGGTAAGGAGGCCCTGGCCGAGGTCGTTACCCACGCACAGTCGGCCGACGAGTTCGCCTACCTCGCCCGCACCCCCGCCTCGGCCGCCAAGAAGGCGCTGGAGAAGGCTGGCCTGAAAGCGCAGGACATCGACGTATGGGAGATCAACGAGGCGTTCGCCTCGGTCACGCTCAACTCGATTCGTGTGCTTGGCATCGATGAGGATAAGGTCAACGTCAACGGCGGCGCCGTCGCGCTGGGGCATCCGATCGGCGCCTCAGGTGCCCGCATCATCGGCAGCCTCGTCTTCGAGCTGCGCCGCCGCGGCGGCGGCCTCGGCTGTGCCGCCATCTGCTCCGGCGGCGGGCAGGGCGACGCCTTCATCATCAAGGTCTGAGATGACCGCGGACGAATCGAGTCCCACCCACCCCAAGATCCGTGTCGTCGTGGCCAAGCCAGGCCTCGACGGCCACGACCGTGGCGCGAAGATCATTGCGCGCGCGCTGCGCGACGCCGGCATGGAGGTCATCTACACGGGCCTTCACCAAACCCCCGAGCAGATCGTGGAGACGGTCATCCAGGAGGATGCCGATGCGGTTGGTCTGTCGATTCTCTCGGGCGCGCACATGACGCTCGTGCCGCGCGTGGTGCAGCTGCTGCACGAGCAGGACATCGACGATGTGGTTGTCACCGTTGGCGGCACCATCCCCGCCGAAGACATACCCGAGCTGAAGAGCCTCGGCGTGGCCGAGGTTTTTACGCCTGGCGCCCCCACGCAGGCGATCGTTGATTTCATCCGCAGTGCTACGAGCGTTCGCAGTCCTGATTGACTCGTCAGTCAACTCAGGTAGGATTGGCCCCATTGACATCCCTCAAGGAGTAACTGAATGAAGATTTGCGTCCTGGTGAAGGAGGTCCCGGACGCCGCCGTCGAGAAGCGCATCAACAGCTCGACGGGGCGCATGGACCGCAGCGGGGAGAAGAACCTCAACCCGTATGACACGCACGCCATCGAGGCTGCGATGCAGGTTCGCGAGGGCGGCGTCGCCCCCGTGGAGGAGATCGTGGCCGTGACCATGGGTCCGGAGAGTGCTGTGCGCGCGCTGCACAAGGCAGTCTCGCTTGGTGCAGATCGCTCCGTGCACCTCTCAGACCCGGCGGTTGCCGGCTCGGACGTGGCCGCCACCGGCTATGCCCTGGCGCAGACCCTGAACCGCGAGAAACCAGATCTCGTACTGCTCGGCCAGCAATCAGACGACGGCGAGTGCTACACGATCGGCGCGGTCGTGGCCGAGCATCTCGGTATGCCCTCGCTCACTCAGGTCATCAAGATGGATGTCGCCGCCGACTCGCTGCGCTGCGAGCGCCAGGCCGAGTACGGCTACGACACGGTACAGATCAAGCTGCCCGCCGTGATCTCCGTCGGCGACGCCATCAACGAGCCGCGCTACCCGTCGCTGAAGGCGATCATGGGCGCCAAGAAGAAGCCGCTTGACACCGTTACCGCCGGCGACGTCGGCGTCGACACGAGCAAGGTCGGCGGCGATAACTCCGCCGCTCAATGGATTGCCGCGAAGGCTCCCCCGGCCAAGGCCGCGGGCGAGATCATCGAGGACGAGGACACCGCCGAGACGGTCGAAAAGATCGTCGCCTGGCTCGACGAGAGGAAGCTGATCTAGATGGCAAACATCCTGGTCTACGCACTCCACTACAACGGTGCGATCAACAAGAACTCGCTCGGCGCGGTCTCCGAGGGCGCCAAGCTCGCCGCTGAGCTGGGCGGCGAGGCGCACGCGATCCTCGTCGGCGAGGGCGTGCCGCAGGACTTGGCGGCTTCGCTCGGCAACTACGGAGCCAAGAAGGTCCTCATCGCCGAGGGCCCCGAAGGGCTCGCCCAGCCGGTCGTCGACGCGATGGGTGCCGCCATTTCTGGCGGCGACTACAAGTACGCGCTGTTCGGCGGCGGCCTGCTCGGCTTTGAGATCGGCGCCGGTCTTGCCGCGCGCCTAGGCGCCGGTGTGGCGATGGAGGTCACCGCCGTGCGCGCCGAGGGTGGCGAGCTGATCGCCGAGCGGCCGATCCTCGGCGACTCGGCCATCTCGGAAATCAAATACCGCTCCCCGGTGGGGATCGTGATCGGACGCCTAAACGCGTTCGAGATCAAAGAGACCGGTGCCGGCGCGGCTCCCGTCGAGCAGGTCAGCTTCGAGCTGAGCGATCACGCCAAGCAGGCCACGATGGTCACGCGCGGCGAACAGCGCGGGGCTGACGTCGACATCGAGGGCGCCAGCATCCTCGTCGCCGGTGGTCGCGGTCTCGGCAAGGCCGAGGGCTTTCAGCTCGCCGAGGATCTGGCGGCGGCGTTCGGCAACAACGCCGCTGTGGCCGCCACCCGCGCGGTCGTGGACGCCGGCTGGTACCCCTACGCCGCCCAGATCGGTCAGACCGGCAAGACCGTCTCGCCGAAGCTGTACCTCGCGGCGGGCATCTCCGGCGCGATCCAGCACAAGGTGGGAATGCAGTCCTCGGAGAACATCGTCGCGATCAACAAGGACTCCAACGCGCCGATCTTCGAATTCTCAGACCTCGGCATCGTGGGCGATCTCAACAAGATCCTGCCGAAGTTGACCGAGGCCGTGAAGGCCAAGAAAGCCGACTGATCGATGGGGTACGGGCGGATGCGCGAGCGAAAAGGAGCGGCAAGCTGTGTCATCTCATAACGGCTCTCGAAATGGGAAGGTCGTTCCAGCGGCCTTCCCGCCGCCCGTCGATCCCCAAAAGGAGTTCGTCAAGCACGGTCTCGATCCCGAGGACGAGCTGATCGAGGTTGGTGTGGCGATCGTCGGCGGCGGCACCGCCGGTCTCGCCTGCGCCAACCGCCTGCTGCAACTGCTCGGTGATGACCCGGAGATGATGGAGCGCCTCGGCGAAGTGCCGGTGGCAGTCGTGGAGAAGGCAAAGACCTGCGGCGGTCACAACCTCTCCGGCGCGGTCATGCGCCCCGAGGCGCTTGAAGAACTGTTCCCTGAGCTGACGCGCGAGCAGTGGCGCCAAGAGGGCTTCGCCTTCGGCGAGGTCACCAAAGAGGCGGTCTACATGACCCCAACCTCCAAAGTGTCGTTTCGCATCCCCACGCCGCCGCCATTCAAGAACCACGGCAACGAGGTCGTCTCCGTCTCGGCGCTGGCCCGCTACCAGCAACAGCAAGCAGAGGAGGCCGGCGCCTACATCCTCACCGAGACAGCCGCCACCCAGCTCGTCGTGGATGATGGCCCGCCCACCCGTGTCGTCGGCGTGCGCTCGGGCGACAAGGGCCGCGGCAAGGACGGCGAGCCGCTCGGCAACTTCGAGCCCGGCACGGACATCAAGGCGCAGGCGACGGTCCTCGCCGAGGGCTGCTGGGGCCACCTGACGGGAGCCGCGATCCGCGAGTTCGACCTCGCCAAGGGCCGTGAGCCGCAGGTCTGGGAGCTTGGCGTCAAGGAGGTCTGGAAGGTCGCAAAGCCGCTTGACCGCCTGATCCACACGATGGGTCCCTGGCCGCTGAAAATCTCATCCAAGTACGGTCAGATCGGCGGTACCTGGATCTATCCGATGAAGAACGAGAAGACGGGCGAGGACATGGTCTCGATCGGCTTCGTCGTCGAGCTGGACTACGCGGACGCCACCACTTCCGCGCACGACCTGCTGCAAACCTTCAAGACCCACCCGCTCGTGCGCAAAATCCTCGAGGGCGGCGAGCGTGTCGCCTGGGGCGCCAAGGCGCTACCGGGTGGCGGCTACTGGTCGATGCCCAAGCTCTCGATGCCCGGCGCGGTGCTCGTGGGGGACTCCGGCGGCATGGTGGACACGATGGCGCTGAAGGGCGTGCACCACTGCATCAAGTCGGGCATGCTCGCGGCCGAGTCGATCTACGCGGCGCTCAAGCGCGGCAGCAGCGACTTCTCCGACTACGAGCGGGCAATCGAGCAGTCCTCGGTCGGCAAAGAGCTGTGGGAGGTGCGCAACGCACGCCAACCGCTGCAAAAGGGCCTGCTCATGGGCGGGCCACTGTCCGGCATTCAGCAGATCACCAAGGGCAAGCTGCCCGGCCGCGCGGACTGGCACCGCAACGACTCGATCCCGGTGTTCGTCGGCAACACCAAGGACGTCTACGTCAAGCCCGACGGCAAGTACACCTTCGACAAGCTCTCCTCGGTGTTCATCACCGGCAACGCCACCCGCGACGACGCCCCCAACCACATCCGCGTGCAGAAACACGTTCCGCGCGAGGTCGCCGAAACCTGGCGCTGGATGTGCCCCGCCGGGGTGTATGAGATTCCCGAGGACGCGCCGGAGACGGGCGCCGTGGATGTGATCGTCAACTACACCAACTGCGTGCAATGCGGGGCGATCACCGCCAAGGGCGGGCGCCTCACCACACCAGAGGGGGGCGACGGCCCCCTCTATCAGATTACTTAGCGCACTCCGACAGACACTTGTGCCCACTTTGTGCGAAACATCGCGCGCTTGTGGGTGTTAGTGGCTTGTGAATGGCAAGGACGACGTTCCAATCCACCTGGGGGGCCAGGGCCGCGCTTGTGCTGACGTGTGTGCTCGCGGCGCTCGCCTGCGCGCAAACGGCGCTTGCGCGCAGTGGCCTGCGCTATGACGCGGCCGGCTTGACCTCTGCCGCGAACGCCGCCGCGACTTCCACCACGACAACGCCCACCGACACAAGCGGTTATTCCGCCACGGTGGAACAGTGCGTGACCTCCACCGTGCAGAGCGAACGCTCGGCGACGTTCACGGCTCACATGGTCGCGATCGCATCCACGCAGCGGATGCAGATCAAGATCCAGCTTCAGCAGCGGATGCGCGGGGAAACCGAATACCACACGCTCGCCGCACCGAGCCTCGGTGTGTGGCACGCATCGGAACCCGGAGTGAGGATCGACAACTATGTTCAGCAGGTGACCAACCTGACCGCCCCCGCCGCCTACAGGGCGCTCGTGCAGTTCCGCTGGCTGAGCGACAAGGGACACGTGCTCAAGCGCGCCGAACTGCACACCACGCACTGCCTGCAGCCGCCGCTCTCCGGGCAGGTGACGCAAACGCCGGTGCCAACCCCAACGCCGGGGTCAACCCAAACGCCGCCAGCCTGACGGGGGCCGGCTGGGCGGGCATCGCCTGTGCCCCGCTCGCAGGCCGACTGGCCGATCGGCGCGCCAGCCGCTAGAATGCGCTGAACATGAAGTCATCTATCCACCCAAACTACGTCGAGGCGCACGTGCGCTGCATGTGCGGCAACGAATTCACCACGCGTGCGACTCAAGAGGAGATCCACGTCGAGGTGTGCTCCAACTGCCACCCCTTCTACACGGGACGGCAGAAGCTCATCGACACGGGTGGACGCGTCGAGCGTTTCCAACGTCGAGTCGCCAAGGGGCGTTTGCGCGGGGCGCAAGCGGCCACCGCGCGATCCGGCGCGGATCAAACACGTCCCCAGTAGGACGATGTCCTCTCGCCCGGTTGCCGGTGGGAGTGTGCAGGCGAGCAACCTCCAGGCGGGCGCCACCGCGGCCGTGGGCACCCGCTCGCTGGACCCAGCCGAAGCGCAGCTCGGGGCCGAGGCTCAATTAGCCGACGGACAGCTGACGGCGCGGCGCGACGCGCCCCTTGGGGGACAGGCCGTGCTGGAGGGGGTCATGATGCGCGGCGTGCGCCACTGGGCGGTGGCGGTGCGCAAGCCGCTGCCGGTCACCGGGGAGGCACCGGGCGAGCATGGAGCGCAGGATGGCGCCGCACGCGACGACGCGCCGCGAGATACCTCGCATGACGGCGCGCGCGAGGCGTCGCATGATGGCAGCCCGCGTGACGGCGCACGCGACGTGTTGCCTGATGGCGATTCGATCGACGCGGACCACAACGGCGCGGCGCGCGACATGTCGCACGCGCTCGACGTGGCGTTCGCGCGAGAGGCGCAGCTCAGTAGCGAGGAGCGGAGCGGCCAGCTGGAGCCGCTCGGTGAGATCGAGGTCACGACCTCGCCGCTCACCTCCGCGCTCTCCCGCCACCGCTGGCTGCGGGTGCCCGTGCTGCGCGGCATCGTCGCGCTGGGCGGTTCGCTTGCGATCGGCTTCAGGGCGCTTGGCATCTCCGCCAACGCGCAACTCCCCGAAGACGAGGCGGAGGACCCGCAGGAAATCACCTCCGCGATGTGGTTCGGCACGATCGTCGTCGCAATGGTGTTCGCGATCGGGCTGTTCTTTCTGCTGCCGCTCGGCCTGACGAGCCTCATCAAGCACCAGCTGAACTCCTCGGCATTGTTCTGGATCGTCGAGGGTGTGGTGCGCACCGCGATCTTCCTCGGCTACATGGTGGCGCTCTCGCGCATCCACAGCCTGCGTCGCGTCTTTGAGTATCACGGCGCCGAGCACAAGACGATCTCCTGCTTCGAGGCCGGCCTGCCGCTCACACCGGCCAACGCGCAACGCTTCTCCCGGCTGCACCCGCGCTGCGGCACGAGCTTCCTGCTGATCGTGATGGTCGTGTCGATCTTCGTGTTCGGCGCGGTCGGGATGCCCGCCTGGTACTGGCTCGTCGCCACCCGCATCTTCGGCGTGCCGATAATCGCCGGCATCTCCTTCGAGATCATCAAGTTCGCCGGGCGCAACCGCAACCGTCCCTGGGTTCAGGCGGTGATGTGGCCTGGGCTGAAGCTGCAGCTGCTCACCACGCGCGAGCCCGACCTCGACCAGCTCGCGGTCGCGATCGCGGCGCTTGAGGCGGTGCTGGAGCTTGAGACGCCAGGCAGCTTGGACGCCGCGGATCTTGTTGGCGTGGAGGTTGTGGCGTAAGCCCTATGTCGTGACCGGCCACGGTTTCATCGAGTGCCGGAGTCGCGATTGACGACCACGGCGAGGTCGATCCAGTCCGCGGGCTCCGGATAGGACTCCAGACAACGTTCTATGCCGCGCGCGACCACGTTGAACTCTCGGTGGTCGACGCCGTAGACCAGGATTGCTCCAGCGTGCGCGCGCTGCGCCGCTCCCCATTCTCGAAGGATTTCCGGGAAGTCGCGGATGTTGTGTGTCACGAGGATGCGCTCCTCGTGGGACGCAAGTGCAAGTACCTCCTCGTCATCCAACCCCTCGAGTGCCTGCTCCTGGTCAAGTGCCCTGACGTCGTGTCCCGCCTCGCGCAGTCGGCGCCCGATCCGTGGTCCGGACACATGTGCGTCGAGCAGGAACCTCACCGCTGTCGGCTACCGCGAAGACGGCGCGCTTTGCAAAAATGGGTACAGCTCGCGCAGCTCGGCAAGCGGGCGACGGTTCTCTTCGATCAGCGCGTCGATCTCCTCGGAGAAATGCTCCGCGTAGGCTCGTGCCGTACGAAGGTGCCGCTGGCTGAGTAGTGGGTGCTCGACGAGAAGCAGGTCTTCGTCCCCGTCGTAGGAGCGCAGCAGGTCGATGATCTCCCATTTATCGAGTCCGCTACCGATCACCCAAGCGCGACGTGGTTTCCCGCGGAAGCTGATGCCGGGGTGCAGCCGCATCTTGGCGGCCTCCTCGGTCAACTCTTCCACTACGACGCTTCGCGAACGCCCGGAACGACGGGCCTCGTCAGTGATGAGCAGGTTCGCCTGAGCGCCCAATCGGATCGAGAATGGTTGTGTCTTAACGGCTCGGACACCCACGGCTACAGTGTAGCGAATGTAGTTGAAACTCAGTGCAGCAACCGCCCCAGCGCAGCAGAGTCCAGCGGACCCTCGCGCACGATCCGCCAGCCACCCGATTGCTCGTAGGCGGAGATATCGATCACGGTCGAGGCCGCACCCAGTAGCTCGCCGCCGTCGAGCACCAGATCGGAGCCTTCGCGCAGCTCGATGGGCACGTCCCGCAAGCTGCGCGGATCGGGTCCGCCGGAGATGTTGGCGCTCGACTGAGCGGCGGGCAGGCGAACATGGGCCAGCGCCGCGAGCGGACCGTCGAGTATCGGCACGCGAAGACCGAGCTGTGCCGACCCACCGCCGGTTGGGTCGGCACAGGCGAGTGGGAATCGACGCTCGGGGTTCGCGAGCAGCAGTGTGACCGGACCCGGCAGCAACGCGCGTATCGCTGTCAGCGTACTGGCCCCCATTTTCGGGAGCGCATCGAGTGCCGGCTCGAGCGCGAAGAACATCACGGCCGCCGGCTTGATCGGCGGTCTTTGCTTGAGTTCGTAGATGCGCCGCAGGGCGGTTTCGCTTGTCGGGTTACAAGCCAGCCCGTAGACGGTGTCGGTGGGGATCACCGCCACGCCATCCCCCTGGAGGCACGCCTGCAGTCGAGCGGCGTCCTCAGGTGTGAGGCTCACGTGCGCTCTCCCGCAAGTGCACTGGCGGCTCTTCTCGGCACGCTCACGTGCGCTCCCCGACGACCACGCGCTCGATTCCGGCGAGGTCGCGCTCGGCTCGGACACCTGTGAAGCCGGCCGCGCGCATCAGCTCACAGACAGCGCCCGCCTGGCCGGCGCCGACCTCCAACGCGAGCAGGCGCACAGGCGCTCGCGCGGCGGCCTGGTCGATCAACGGACGAATCGCGTCCAAGCCGTCGGTGCCGGCAAACAGCGCGCCGCCGGGCTCATGGCGCAGGATCTCGGGGGCAAGCTGCCCACGATCTCCCTCACGCACGTAGGGCGGATTGGAGAGAACCGCATCCAGCTCGTCGGGCACGCCCCGCAGCAGGTCGGCTTGGAGCCAGCGTACATGCAGGTCGAGCCGCTCGCCGTTGGCGCGTGCCAGTTCCAACGCCTCGTCGCTGAGGTCGCTGCCGCTCACGTGCAGGTCGTGGCGCTCGTGCTTGAGCGCGAGCGCCACGGCACCGCTGCCGGTGCCGACGTCCAGCACGCGTGCTCGCGCGGGCAACGCGAGGCCGATCTCGACCAGCAGCTCCGTCTCAGGGCGAGGAATCAACGCGCGCCGGTCCACCGCCAGCTCCAGGTGTCTGAAGTGGCGCTTGCCGAGGATGTAGGCGACCGGCTCGCGCTCCACCGAGCGCCGCCGCACGAAGTCCTGAAATGTGCGCACCGCTGGGCCGGCCACGGCCAGCTCGCTGTCCACGAACAGCCGCTCGCGCGTAACGCCGAGTGCAGCGGCGAGCAGCAGCTCGGCGTCCAGCCGCGGAGTGTCGCAGCCCGCCGCGGCGATCGCCGTGATGGCTCCGTCGAGCGCGTCGCGTGCGGGCGTTCCTTCGGCGAGCGATCCAACGCGGGAATCGGACATGGTGGGAACTTGCGAGGTGTGCCAGACGGTGCTCAAACGGCCGTCTGGGCCTCCAGGCGACGGCGCTTCTCATCCGCCTGCAGGGCCGCGGTGATGTCCCGCAGCTCACCTTCGAGGATCTGGTCGAGGTTGTGCACGGTGAGCTTGATGCGGTGGTCGGTGACGCGCCGCTCGCCATAGTTGTAGGTGCGGATCTTCTCCGCGCGATCACCTGTGCCGACCTGCGAGCGCCGGTCGGCGGCAAGCTCGGACTG
This sequence comes from uncultured Solirubrobacterales bacterium, assembly GCA_963776985.1. Classification (GTDB taxonomy): domain Bacteria; phylum Actinomycetota; class Thermoleophilia; order Solirubrobacterales; family Solirubrobacteraceae; genus Palsa-744. The sequence continues at coordinate 364,267 of CAVZOV010000004.1, read as the reverse complement.
CTGTTCGGCCAGCGCACGCTCGTACAGGCGGGCGCGCAGCACGCGCAGCGCCTTCTCGCGGTTTTGCAACTGTGACTTCTCGTCCTGCATCGACACCACGATCCCCGAGGGCTTGTGCGTGATCCGCACCGCCGAGTCGGTCGTGTTGACCGACTGGCCGCCGGGACCGGAGGAGCGGTAGACGTCGATTTGGAGATCACCGGGGTTGACCTCCACGTCCACGTCCTCGGCTTCGGGGAGCACTGCCACGGTTGCCGTGGAGGTGTGGATGCGGCCCTGGGACTCCGTTTGGGGCACGCGCTGCACGCGGTGCGTGCCGCCCTCGAACTTGAAGAGCGAGTATGCGCCGTCGCCCTTGACGGCAAACGTGTACTTGCCGTCCCCGATCTCAAGCGCCTCTGGCTTCAGGCCGGCCCGCTCGGCGTAGCGGGTGAGCATTCGATACACATCGCCCGCCCACAGCCCCGCCTCATCGCCGCCGGCGCCACCCTGGATTTCGACGATCACGTTCTTCTCGTCGTTGGGGTCGCGCTCGACCATCGCGAAGCGAATCTCCTCTTCGAGCGCCTCGATCCGCTCGCGCGCGCCGTCGAGCATTTCGCGCAGCTCTGGATCGTCGCCGTCCTCGGCGATCAGCTCCTCCGCGCCCGCCGCGTCGTTGCTCGCGTGGCGCCACTGTCCGGCAAGCTCGGCCGCCGGCTCCAGCTGGCGGTAGGCGCGCCCGACTTCGGCGTAGCGTTCGCGGTCGCCGATCACCGCCGGGTCGGTCATCTGCCCGCCCAGCTCGCCAAAGCGCGCCTCGATCTGCTCGATCAACTCTTCGATCATGCCTGGGAGTCTAGGCGGCTCCGGTGAGCCGGCTTGGGCGCGCTATGTGCGTTGCATTCAGGCGGCGACCAACGCCGGCCCGATTTTCGCTGGAAGCACTCGATCTGGTGGCAGCGTGACCGTTAGCGCCCCGTCGCGCTCAAGGAAGAATTTGACGTTCACCAACGTCATGCCGATCACCGCCCCCGACTCGTCGTAGTCCACTGCATGCCCCTCGGACGTGGCAATCGTCCTGAGCGGCACTCGCGGTTTGCCCACGCTCAGATAGAGCACATCGCCGCGCTCGTCGTACTCATGCTCATCGAACGGGATACCTGCGATGGTTGTGACGCTCATAGCTTTCCTTCTGGCCTGTGATCCTGCGAAAAAGCGGTTACCACAAGGCCGGGAGTCTCCGTAAAGTCTACAACCACCCGAAGCCATCGCAGAGCGTCGAGATCGCGCCGAAAGAAGCGCTCGCGGCCGGGTGCAGGATCGTGTTCTCGCATGTCGGGTCGTGCCACTGTGTCGAGGACCGCCGACATGTGCCCGAGCATCTGAGGTCGGCGTCGCGCGAGATGACCTTCGGTTCGCTCATCGAACACCACTCGGCGTCCATCGGGATCTGTTGTTTCACGGGGACCGGTTGGCACATGAACAACGCTACGCGCCGCGTGGGACGAAACTCGGGCGTGCCCGCTCCTGCTAGCCTCGGTGGGCGCAGCCGCGACTGGCGCGATAGGTGGGCTCAACCACCGGGGAGCGGCTGAAGAGACTCGCCGCGCGCCTGGGCACTCATAGCGATCACAAGCTCTAGGAGCGCGCCCATGCCAGACCTCGGCCCCGACTACTTCAACCGTCCGCTTGCGGAGGTGGACCCCGAGATCGCGGCGGCGCTGCGTGGCGAGCTGGAGCGCCAGCAGAACACGCTGGAGATGATCGCCTCGGAGAACTTCGTGCCCCAGGCGGTGCTGGAATGCCAGGGGTCGGTGCTCACCAACAAGTACGCCGAGGGCTACCCCGGCCGGCGCTACTACGGCGGGTGCGAGTGGGTTGACGTCTCCGAGCAGCTCGCGATCGACCGCGCCAAGTCGCTGTTCGGCGCCGAGCACGCCAACGTGCAGCCGCACGCGGGCGCGCAGGCCAACACTGCCGTTTATCACGCCTTGCTACAGCCCGGCGACACGATCATGGGGCTCTCCCTCGCCCATGGCGGTCACCTGTCCCACGGCATGAAAATCAACGTGTCGGGGCGCCTGTATGACATCGCCGCCTACGAGGTGGACCGCGAGACGAGCACGATCGACATGGACGAGGTCGCTCGCATCGCGCGCGAGCGTCGCCCCAAGCTGCTGCTCGCCGGCTGGTCGGCCTACCCGCGCCAGCTCGACTTCGCCCGCTTCCGCGAGATCGCCGACGAAGTCGGGGCGCTCTTGATGGTGGACATGGCCCACTTCGCCGGGCTTGTCGCGGCCGGGCTTCACCCCAACCCGCTCGAGTATGGCGCTGACGTCGTCACCACCACCACCCACAAGACGCTCGGCGGTCCCCGCGCGGGGATCATCCTGTGCAAGGCCGAGCACGCCAAGAAGATCGACTCGGCTGTGTTCCCCGGCCAGCAGGGCGGCCCCCTGGAGCACGTGATCGCCGCCAAGGCGGTCGCGCTGCGCATCGCCGCCAGCGAGCTGTTCGCCGAGCGTCAGCGGCGCACCATCGAAGGTGCCAAGACGTTTGCCGAGCAGCTGATGAAGGCCGGTCACGGCGTCAACGTGCTCACCGGCGGCACCGACGTGCACCTCGCGCTCGTGGATCTGCGCGCGTGTGAGCCCGAGCTGAGCGGTCGTCAGGCCGAGGATCGCCTGCACGAGATTGGCGTCACCGTCAACCGCAACGCCGTGCCGTTCGATCCGCGCCCGCCGATGGAGGCCTCGGGCCTGCGCATCGGCACGCCCGCGCTGGCCACGCGCGGGCTGGGGGTCGAGGAGTTCTCCGACGTCGGCCAAATCGTGGCCACCGCTCTCACGCCGGAGTTCGACGCGCGCAAGGACGAGCTGTCCGAGCGTGTGCGCGAGATCGTGCGGCGCCACCCGCTGTATGAGCACCTGAGCGCCGCGGCCGCCGCTTAGCGCACCGTTGTTGTTGGCGGCGGCACATGTGCCGCCGGCCGGGAGGGCACATGTGCCCTCCCGTGATCGCGGTGCATGCACCGCGATCCGAACCGGCGCATGCGCCGGTTCGCGTGGACCCACATGTGGGTCCACGTTCCATATATGGGGGAGGGGTTGGCCCTAACGACGCCCGCGCCTGCGATGCTGTGCGCGAGTCGATGGCGCATCTCACTCAGCTCGACGCGCTTGCCGCATTCCTCGTTGCCGCGGCCGTGACCGCGTTGCTCACGCCGCTCACGATGCGACTGGCAACGTCAGTTGGCGCCGTGGACGAACCGCGGCAGCGCGGCCTCTCCAGCCGCCCGACGCCGTTGCTCGGCGGTCTTGCGATCTTCGCGGGTGTGCTCGTCGCGACGCTCGCGTTCCTGCCGGCCGGCTACGGGTCGAGCACGCGGATGTGGCAAGGGGTGCTGATCGCCGCCGCGCTCATCACTGTCGTTGGCGCGCTGGACGATCGCTTCGACCTACCGCCGATCGTCAAGCTTGCCGGTCAAATCGCTGCCGCCGTGATCGTTGTGCACTTCGGTGTCGCCGTCAAGTCGATCACCCTGCCGTTCGCCGGCACGCTGCACTTCCCCAACGCCGGCGCCACCAACGCGGGTCCGGCGCTAACCGTCATTGGTCTTGTGGTGATGATGAACATCGTCAACCTCTCCGACGGCGTCGACGGGCTCGCCGCGGGCGTGTGCGTGATCATCGCCGGCACGCTCGCGATCATCGCGTTCGACCTCGATCGCGCCGCTCCCGGGGTGCTCGCGGCGCTGACCGCCGGCGCGGCGCTCGGCTTTCTGATCCACAACTTTCCGCCGGCTTCGAGCTTCATGGGCGACTGCGGGGCCAACCTGCTGGGACTGTTGATGGGGGTTGTGGCCGTGGAGGCGGCGGTGAAGAAGCCGGTGGTCGTGTCATTCGTGCTGCCTTTGATCCTGCTCACCGTCCCCTTCCTGGACACCACGTTCGTGGTGCTCAAGCGCCTGAAGTACCGCCGCCCCATCTACGCCGCCGACAGCGAGCACTTCCACCATCGCATGGCCCGCATCGGGTTCTCCTCGAGGCGCACGATCGCCTACCTGTACGCGTGGACGCTGATGCTCGCCGGCTTCGCGCTCGCGCTGCGGTTCGTGCCCTACTCCAACCACAAAGGCCACCTGCATCTCGGCTGGACACTGGTGATGGCGGTGCTCGCGCTGCTCGTAGTGGCCGCCAGCGTCTACCTCGTGTATGTGCTTGAGATCCTCAAGTTTCGTCGCCTCGACTCGCTACGCCTGCGGCGTCTGCGCCCCGACGCCTCGCCCGCCGAGATCGAGCGCGGTGTCGCTCACGACCTGGAGACCGGCGAATACGACACTGTCGTCGCGGGCGTGCTGCCCGGCGCTCGCGACGGTGGGGGTGGAAACGGTGGCGGCCGTCGTGCCGGCACCGGTGGCGCGAAGCGGGCGAGCGACACGCTTGCCGTGGGCGACGTGTCTGGCGGGGCTGAGCAGCGGGTCGGCGAGCGGCAGATGGATCAGGATCGCGTAGGCACAGAACGCGAGCGTGGCGCCACGCAGCCGGCGGCTATCGGCGAGGGCGGCGAGCGGCAGCGCCCATACCGCATACCAGGGCAGCAGCCAGGCGGTCGATAGCAACAGCGCGAGCGTCGCCCAGCCGGCCATCGTGCGCCAGTCCGCGCCACGCGCGGTGCGCCATAGGGTGAGCGCGAGCACCAGCACGAAGCCCGCCGCGAACAGGTCACGCCACCAGCCCGGCAGCCCGTCGAGCCCCACCCAGCGCGCCGTCTCCGCAGGGATGCTGTGCGTGGCAATCAGCTGCTGCTGCTCGCCGAGCGAGTCGAGAAACCCGAGCGCGTGCGCGCCGAAGCCCACGACCGCCACGAGCGCGAGCAGCGCCAGCGCGCCGGCAGCGCTGCCAGCCACCCGCACGCGCTCGCGCAGGCTGCGCGGCGCGAGCACCACGAACGGCAACACCAGTCCAGCCGATGCCTTCACGCCGACGCCGACCACGAGCAGCGCGGCTGCGCCGCGAAGATTGGGAATCCCACCCGCCCTCGAGGCGCCGGCCGCGAGCACCAGCGCGCCGGCGAGCACGAGCAGCACGAGCGCATCGTTGTGCGCTCCGCCGACGGCCAACTCGAGTAGTACCGGGTTCAGGCCCACGAACGCCGCCGCAAGCTTCGCCGAGCGCCCCATCCTGCTCGCCGCGCGCGCCGTCAGCGCCACCGCGCCAAGACTGCACGCGACCGCGAGGCCCTTCAGCGCCCACAGGCCTCCCGCCAGGCCCAGCGGCGCAAGTGGGTAGGTGCCGAGCGTGAACAGCGGCCCGTAGGGAGAGTTTTGAAAGGGCCATCCGATGAACGGAAACACCGCGTCGGTGGGCGCTTCGGCGGCCACGTGCGTGTAGGGGTCAAGGCCGTGCAGCACGCCCAGCCGCGCGAACGACAGGTACCCGAACACGTCCTGGGAGAGCAGCGGCGGTCCCAGCAGCAGCACCACGTTCGCCGCCACGATCGCGGCCGCAATCCCCCAGCCCGGGAGCACCCGCCAGGCGAGCAGCACCGCCGCATAGCTCGCGCACATCACGAGCGTCAGCGTCTGAAAGCTGCCCGAGCCGATGCCGAGGCCAAGGCCGTGCAGGGGACCGTACAACCAGGAGGGCCAGCCGCCCTGGCGGCTCGGCACGTACTGGGTCGGTGCGCCGGCCGCACCGGCGGCCACCGCGAACGCGCTCGCCGGCACCCCGGCAAGTCCGGCGACTCCGAGTGCACGCAGCGCAAATGGCGAGTGCGCGGCTCGGGTCGCCGAGGTGCGACCGTTCGACACGGCCGCTACGCTGTGCGTGTCGCCGCGCCCTGAAAGCATCCGTCACCAAGCGCGCGACCGAGCCGAGTTGTCCGGCAGGTGGGCAAGGCTTGAACTGTATGCGACGCCGTAACCGCACACACACATCGAGCCGGCGCCCCGGGCCCAAGCGTGTGCTGATTCTCTCCGCCGACGTGGGGGAGGGTCACGCCGCTGCCGCGCGTGCGCTAGCCCGGCAGATCGAGGCTTCGCCCGAACCCGCCGAGGTGACCGTCATCGACGGGCTTGCCGCGATGGGGCCGCTGCTGCAGCCAGTCGTCGAGGACGGCTATCGCGTGCAGCTGCGCTTCTTCCCATGGACCTACACAGCCGTCTACTGGCTGCTGGAGAGCGTCGCTCCGGTGCGGGTGCTCGCGCGCCGCCTGCTGTGCCTGCTCGGCTCGCGCCCGCTCGCGAGATGCATCGCCGAGCACGACCCGGACGTGGTCGTCTCGACATACCCGGCGGTCACGGTCGTGCTCGCACGATTGCGCCGCACCCAGGTCGTGCGCTGCCCGACCGTCGCCACGATCACCGACCTCACCGGCCTGTTCTTTTGGGCTCAACCGGGCATCGACACGCATCTGGTGATGTATGGCGAGTCGCTTGACTCGGTCGAGCGCATCGCGGGGGAGGGCAGCGCACGCCTGGTGCGCCCCCTGATCTCCTCCGAGTTCCTCGACGAGCGCTCCCAGGCCAGCTCACGCGCGGCGCTCGGCCTGCCCGGTGAGGGTCGCATGGTGGTCGTCTCCGGCGGCGGCTGGGGTGTCGGCGACGTCGAGGGCGCCGTGCGCGAGATCGCTCAGATCCCCGACGTTAGCGCGATCGTGTGTTTGGCGGGACGCAACGAGCAACTGCTGGAGCGACTGAGCGCGGACTTCGCCGGCGAGTCGCGCGTGCGCGTATATGGCTTCACCGAACGGATGCCCGAAATACTCGCGGCCGCCGACACGCTCGTGCATTCCACCGGCGGTGTGACCTGCCTGGAGGCAAAGGCCACCGGCACGCCGGTCGTGTCCTACGGCCTGCCCGTCGGTCACGCCCGCCTGAACACGCGCGCGATGGCCGACCTGGGGCTGCTGCGCCTCGCCAACGACCGGCAGGAGCTGGGCGAGCAGGTGCGCGCCAGCTTCGCCGAACATCACACGTTGCGGGGGCGCACGGAGCATCCGCGCGAAGGACTGCTGGCGGTCGCCGGCCAGAACACGATCGCCGCGCCGGAGCTGGCCGACGCGGACCTCCTCGCGGCTGCCGTCCCCGCGAGCGACCTGCGGGGCGGCCGCGCATCGGTCGAGTTCTCGCCCTCCGAGTTGCCGAGTTCCTCGCGGGGGACGCCGCGCCCCCCGCTCGAGCCGCAGCTCGCGCTCGATCCGGCCGCCGTCGATCTCGTGCTCGACGCGCCTCGCCGGGTGCGCCCGATCCCGCTCTGGCGTCTGCGATTGATCGCCTTTGTGACTCAGTTCGTGCTGCTGCTGGCGATCAGCACATGGTTGATGTCCACCGACGAGGTGACGGCGGTCGCGGCGCTGTTCCTGGGTGGTCGCGCACTCAAGCAGGTGGACACGACGGTGCCCGAGGTGGGGTTGGTCGTACGTGCCTCGCCCCGTGAGGTGCCGCAGCTCGCGAACCAGCTCAGTCGCCTCGGCGTGCACGTCTCCTTCGCCGACAACGGCGCAGATGCGACCACCACGATCGCCGAACTGCACTCGCTGCACGACGAACTCATGCCCGAACTGCCGCATTCGCGCTCGCTGTTTCGCTGGGTGCGCACGCGCGGCGCGCTGCGTCGCCAGGCCCACGCGCTCGGCCTGCGCCACCGCTTCTACTTCCTGCAACCCCCCAAAGGGCTGACGGTGGGGCAGCTCGTGCTCGCCCGCAGCGCCGGCGCCACGCCCGTCGCCGGCGCAATGCGCCTGAGCGCCGGTGGGCCGCTTCCTCAAAGCTCCGCGCGCGCCGGGGACGTGGTCGTGGTGTCGGCCGTCGGCGCCTTCTCCTCCTCGCTCGGCGGGGTCGAGCGGATCGTCTCATGGTTGCGCTCTGACGGGCTGTCGGTCGAGCCGCTCGGCTCGCTCACGCGCTCGCCTTCCATCAGAGCGAGCAAGAGCGGTGAGCGGGCCAGCGCCGCCGCGCCAACGACGAGCACCGCCAGCGAGATCGACAGGGGCACGCCGCCGAGCGGGGTGGAGGCAAAGCTTTCCCCCAGCAGCAGCGGCGCGAGCACCACCGGCACGACCGTTTGAGTGACGAACACCACCGGCGCCACCTGGATCGCGGGGCGCATCTGCAGGGAACTCATCTCGCTCAGGGCCGCCACGGCCGAGGCACCGGCTGTGGAGAGGCCCCACGCGAGCGCAAACCACAGGCGCCCCTGGGAGAGATCGTCGGAGAACAGCTTGGTGGCCACGCCGCTCCACGCGTAGCCCAGTCCAGCCGCGATCATCGTCAGCGAGGCGGCCGGTCGCCGCACGCGGTTGACGATGTAGGGCAGCAGTGTCAGCAGGCCGAGCCCGACGAGCACGAGCGTGACCGTGATGTTGTTGGTGTGGCTGGTGCTGCGGCTCGGGGCGCACGCCGCGATGCCGACCACGCCGATCACGATCGCGCCCATCGCGAGGTACTCGCGTCGTCCGGCGCGCTCGCCGAGCATCCGCTCGCCGAAGAACAGCAACACAAGCAGGCCCACCGCCATCGTCGGTTGCACAACCACCAGCGACACGAGCAGCAGCGCCACCACCTGCAGCGGCCAGCCCAGCATCGAAAGCCCCGTCCCCGCAAGCCAGCGCGCGCGACGCAGTAGATTGAGGGCCAGCGCGGGATGCAGATGCTCGGCCTGAGGGGTGCGCTTGGCGTCCATCGCCTGCAGCGCGACCCCTAGGCTGTAAAAGGTCGATGCGGCCACCGCCGCCAAGATTCCCAGCGTGAGCTTGAGCATTTATCCCACCGATCATCGCAGCAGCGCCCCTCGGATTGCGGGTGTGGGCGCGGCTGTGGCGATGGCGAGTTACGCGCTACCGGCGCTCACCAGCTCGTGGCCGGCAGGCTTTCCGCGCTCGCCGGCGCCGATCTGGCCCGCGCTGCGCCGCTCGCTGGGGGTCGAGGATCGCACCGCTGGCGAGCACGGTTGGGCGCTCACCTTCGATGACGGCCCGCACGCGCAGGGAACCCCAGCCGTGCTCGACATGCTCGCGGGCAGCGGCGTGAGCGCCACGTTCTTCCTCGTCGGCGAGCAGGTGCTGCGCAACCCCTCGCTGCCCGGCGAGATCCTCGCCGCCGGACACGCGATTGGCCTGCACTGCCACCGCCACCGCAACCTGCTGCGGCTCGCCCCGTGGCAGGTTCGCGAGGACGTGGCGCGCGCGCGCGCCACGATCGAGGACGCAAGTGGGGTCTCGCCCGTGTTGTATCGCCCCCCCTACGGAGTGCTAAACGCAAGCGCGCTGCGCCTCGCGCGACAGATGGGCTGGCGCACGCTGCTATGGACCCACTGGGGGCGCGACTGGGAGAAGCGTGCGACCCCCGAGTCGATTGCCGCGCGCGTGACCGACGGCGTGCGGGAGGGCTCTGTGCTGCTGCTCCACGACGCCGACGACTACAGCGCAAAGGACTCCTGGCGGCGGATGACACTCGCGTTGCCGCGCGTGCTCGACGTGCTCGCCGACAGCGGCATCGAAGCGGTGGCGCCCTGAGAACGAGCGCCGTTCTGGCTTCACCGCTGGATAACATCGAGTGCTTGCCTGGTTCGAGCACATCCGAGCGCTTCGCGCCCGCGTTGCCCACCACCGGGGTTCGACAGGCGCCGGGGACCGAGGCCGCCGGTGCCGCGGCGACGGGACTCGTCCCGTCGCGCGCATCTTCTGACGAGGTGGGTCTGTCATCCCCGCAAGCGCCGCACGCGGTCAAGCGACCTCGCTGGTGGGGCGAGCTGCTGGTGATCGCCTGGTTGGCGTGGGCATACGACGCGATCAACAATCTCGCGCCGGTGCGCGAAAAGCTCGCGCTCGCCCACGGTCGCGCGATCCTCAGCTTCGAGCAGTCGCTGCACATCGCTCCCGAACTCGCCCTCAACCGCTGGCTCGCCGCCCACGACACGCTCGCCTCGATCCTCTCCTACTACTACGACAACGCTCACTTCATCGTCACCTTCGGGTTGCTCGGCTGGCTGTGGTTCAAGCGTGCCGACATCTACCGGCCGCTGCGCAGCTCGCTCGTGGCGATCAATGTGCTGGGGCTGCTCGTGTTCTGGCGCTACCCGGTGGCGCCGCCACGAATGCTCGTCGCCAACGGCTTCACCGACATCGTCGCTTCCAGCCACACGTTCGGCTCGTGGCACACCGGGTCGCTCGCCACCGATGCCAACCAGTTCGCGGCGATGCCCTCGCTGCATATCGCCTGGGCAGTGTGGTGCACATTGGTGCTATGGCGCCTGTCCTCGCGTGTGTGGGTGCGTGTGCTGGCGCTGATCTATCCGTGCGTTACCGCATTTGCCGTGCTCGCCACCGGCAACCACTACGTGCTCGACCTGCTCGGGGGGCTCGCGACATTCGCCGTGGCCGTCGCGCTGGTGCGAGTGGTGTCCGTGGCGCATGTCACAAAGTTGTTACTAAGTCGCAAAACCGGTAGACTCGCGACGGCCACCGACGACGTGCTCTGAGGGGAGCACCGGGCTCGCCGCCTGAAACGCGCGCGAACCTTTGCATCTGTAGGGTGGCGACCCAAACATGCGAGACCAACTAGTCCGAATAAACGGTCGGCACCCTGTCGGCCATCATCCGATTGCCGCTCCAGGCGCATCGACGGCAGTTCCCCTGTCGGGACGCCCCGGTGCCCAGCCGAGCCGTGGCCCTTTCGCGATCCTGCGATACCTGGACGTCGTGCTCGTGCTGCTCGCCGCCGCTCCGGCGCTGGCGCTTGGAGCGCCCGTGCTCGGTTACGCCGTCGGGGCGGGGGCGTGGATCCTCCAGCGCGTGCTGGCTCAGCTCGACCGGCGCTGGGTCGGCAAGGCGGCCGAGCCGCGCACGCAGCTCGGCTTTAACCTGTTCGAGGCGTTCGGGCGGATCTGGTTGCTGGCCGGCGCGATCGTGATCGCCGGGGTTGCCGGTGGGCGCGCAGACGGTCTGACCGCGGCGGTTGTGATCTTCTGTGCTTACTCGGTGGCGTTCGTGATCAGGGTTTTCTCGGGACCGCCCGGCGGGCCCGGCTCCTCGCGCACGCAGCGGGAGGCCGTGCGATGAGTCGCGTCAGCTCGCTCAGCAAAGGACGGAAGATCGGCTACAGCGTCGCGCTCGTGTACCTGCTCGGCCTGATCGCCTTTGCCGTGATCTTTGGGATCAAAGGCCACAAGAACGAAAGCTTCAAGGTGATCGACTCCTTTCACCTGGAAAGCTGGTTCCACATCGCCGGGCCGCTCAATTTCGACAAGGGCGTGCTGTACCTGCTGATGGCGACGCTGCTGACGCTCGCGATCATGCTGTATGTGGCCCGGCACATGCAGAAGCGCCCCGGTCGCACACAGGTTGCGGTCGAAATGGGCTACAACCTGATGTCGCAGGTCACGCGTGAGAACATGAGCGAGAAGCTGACCAAGCGCTGGTTCCCGGTCGTCTTTACGCTGTTCATCTTCATCCTCGTGTCCAACCTGATCGGCTACATCCCGCTGCCGGTGGACTCGCAGAACACCTTCCGAGTGTTCGGCACGAACATCCCGTCGTTTCAGATCTACGCGGCCGTGACCAACGTGGCGGTGCCGCTCGTGCTCGCCCTTGGTGTGTTCCTCGCCTACAACGTCGAAGGGGTCCGTGCCCACGGACCCTGGGGCTACATCAAAAGCCTGATCCCTCAGGGCGTGGGCGGGCCGATGCTCTTGCTGATCTTTCCGCTTGAGATGCTCTCGAACTTCGTGCTGCGACCGCTCTCGCTGACCATTCGTCTGTGGGCCAACCTGCTTGCCGGTCACATGCTGATCGACTTCATGGCAGGCAACCTGGCGGTGCTGCTCGGACTGCAGCTGCTCGGCTGGTTCACGATGCCGCTCGGAGTAATTATCTACCTGTTCGAGGCCGTGCTGATCGCCGGCCTGCAAGCTTTCATTTTTGCCATTCTCACCGCCATCTACCTTGGTGGCGCTACCTCCGCAAGCCACTAAGGATCCAACAAGGAGAACGATGCTTCACCTCATCCCTTTCATGTCAATCCACGTAGTCAGCCCGCTGCTCGCGGCCGCCAACTCGTCGGTCGAAGTGGGCAAGGAAGCCGGTAAAGCGATCGCCCTCGGCGTGGGTGCCGGTGGTGGCGCCGCGGGTGCCGGCGCGGGCATCGGGATGCTGTTCGGCAAGGTGATCGAGTCGGTCACCCGCCAGCCCGAGATGCGCGACGAGATCACCTCGATCCAGTGGCTCGGCTTCGCGCTTACCGAGGCGACCTTCTTCTACGGCCTGGTGGGCGGGTTCATCGCCTTCTTCCTATAGGTCGATGGGTTCCCTGGCCATCATTCCGAGCATGCCGATCGCATCGAGCGACTCCTGGCTGATCACGCCCAACGTCGGGCTGATGATCTGGACGTTCCTCGTCTTCGGCATCTCGCTGTTCATCCTCATCAAGGCCGTGTTCCCCAGGATCCGCGACGCGCTGGACGTGCGCCGTGCCGCGATTGACGAGTCGATCGACTCGGCTGAGCGTTCGCGCCAAGAGGCCGAGGACCTGCTCGCCGAATACCGCGAGCGCCTGAAGGAGGCACGTGCGCAGTCTGAGGAGATTGTTCAGCGCGCACGCGCCACGGCCGAGTCCCACGAGCACGAGTCCCGCGATCGCGGCCAGGAGATCCTCGCCGAGGCCGCCAAGCGTGCCGAGCGCGACATCGAGGCCGCCACCAAGCGCGCGCTCGATGACATCCGCCGGGAGGTCGCCGACCTCACGATCATGGCCACCGAGAAGGTCACGCGCAAGAGCCTCGACGACGCCGACCAGCGGCGCTTGGTCGAGGAGGCACTCAGCGAACTGGACTTCTCAAGCCTCTCTTCATCCACTGGGGCGCACAGCAACTAATGGAGGAGCTGGCCCAGGTCTACGCGCGCTCGCTGTTTCAGGTCGCCCTGGAGCAGGGACGCCTGGACGCGCTGCGCGAGCAGCTCGGCCAGTTCGCCGACGCTCTGGACGAGCACCGTGAGCTTGCCGTGTTCTTCTTCTCGCCCTACTTCTCCAGCGCCGAGAAGCAGCAGTCGCTCTCGACGCTGCTCGATGGGGCGGATGAGATCTTCGTGAACTTCCTGAAGCTGCTCATCGAAAACCACCGGATGCCCGTCATCTTCCGCATCCGTGGGGAGTACGAGCGGTTGTGGGACGAGGAGAACAAGACCCTGCCGGTGGAGATCACGAGCGCGATCGCACTCGATCAGAGCACCACCGAGAGCCTCGGTAAGACGATTGGGGAGCGTGCGGGGCGCAAGGTGACGCTCGCGGCGCGCGTGGACCCGGACATTCTCGGCGGCATCGTCATCAGGGTTGGAAATTCGATCCTCGATGCCTCTATTCGCAACCGACTGGAGCAACTGCGCAGGCACGTCGCCCAAGGAGCTTCTTAGACGGGTCACGCGGTCCCCTCGGGGACGGGCCGGCCCTCTTTCCAACTAGGAGAACTACATGCAGATCAATCCCGACGAGATCACAAGCATTCTGAAGAGCCGCATCGAGGGACTCGACAGCGGCACGGCCGAGCTGACCGAGGTGGGCACCGTGTTGAGCGTGGCCGACGGCATCGCGCGCCTGCACGGCCTGGAGAACTGCATGTCCTTCGAGATGCTCGAGCTTCCCCACGGCGTCACCGGCCTGGCGCTGAACCTCGAGTCCGACAACGTCGGCGCCGTGCTGTTCGGCGAGTGGGAGAAGGTGTCCGAGGGCGACACCGTCAAGCGCACCGGCTCGCTGCTTGAGATCCCCGTCGGCGAGCAGATGCTTGGGCGCATCGTGGACCCGCTCGGCCGTCCGCTCGACGGCAAGGGCGAGATAACTGTCGATCAGAAGCGCCCGGCCGAGTTCAAGGCGCCCGGTGTGGTCCAGCGCCAGCCGGTCAAGCAGCCGATGCAGACCGGCCTGAAGGCGATCGACGCGATGATCCCGATCGGCCGCGGTCAGCGAGAGCTGATCATCGGCGACCGCCAGACCGGCAAGACCGCGATCGCGATCGACACGATCATCAACAACAAGGACACCGGCGTGGTGTCGGTGTACGTGGCGATCGGCCAGCGCATGTCGACCGTCGTGGCGCTTGCGCAAACGCTTGAGGAGTACGGAGCGCTCGAGAACACGATCATTGTCGCCGCCCCAGCCGATGAGGCGGCGCCGATCAAGTTCATGGCTCCATATGCAGGCTGCGCGATGGCCGAGCATTTCCTCTACAACGGCAAGCACGCGCTGTGCGTGTATGACGACCTGACCAAGCACGCCTACGCCTACCGTCAGATGTCGCTGCTGCTGCGCCGCCCGCCGGGCCGCGAGGCATACCCCGGCGACGTGTTCTACCTGCACTCGCGTCTGCTGGAGCGCGCCGTCAAGCTCAACGACGACCTCGGTGGCGGCTCGCTCACGGCGTTGCCGATCATCGAGACGCAGGCGGGTGACGTGTCGGCGTACATCCCCACCAACGTGATCTCGATCACCGACGGGCAGATCTTCCTCGAGTCGAAGTTGTTCAACTCCGGTGTGCGTCCCGCGATCAACGTCGGTATCTCCGTGTCGCGCGTCGGCGGTAACGCACAGATCGGCCCGATGAAGAAGGTCGCCGGGCGCATCAAGCTCGAGCTTTCCCAGTACCGCGACCTGGAGGCGTTCGCCCAGTTCGGCTCGGACCTCGATGCCGACACGCAGCGCACACTCGCCCGCGGCGAACGACTGGTGGCGACGCTCAACCAGCACGAGCGCGCGCCACTGGCGGTGGAGGATCAGGTCGTGCAGATCTTCTCGGCCACCAACGGCTACCTGGACCGGCTGAACGTCGAGCGCGTGCCCGAGTTTCTGCTGGCGGTCACCGAACGCCTGCACTCCCAGCACCCGGAGCTGCGCGCGAAGATCAACGGCGGCGACTGGTCGGATGAGACCCAGAAGGAGGTGCGAGACACCGTCGAGGCCTTCGCGCGGGACTTCGGCTACGACCTCGACGAGGAGGGTCAGCCGCTCGATGACGACGCGCCGCTGCCCAAGAACGAGACCGCGATCGAGCAGGAGCCCCAGGCGGCCTAGCGCCGACCAGGGTAGACCCTCATGGCATCTCAGCGCGACGTCAAGAACAAGATCGCTTCGGTGAAGAACATCCAGAAGATCACTCGTGCGATGGAGATGGTGGCCGCCGCTCGCCTACGACGGGCAGAGCAGCGCATCTCCGCTCTGCGTCCCTACGCGGATGCGATCGGGCGCATGACGCGCCAGGCCGCGCAGGCGGCCGGCTCGGAGGCCGAGCGACTGCCATTGCTGCGCGAGCACGAGTCGGAGAGCAACGTTGGCTTGCTGCTCGTCACCGGCGATCGCGGACTGGCGGGCGGGTTCAACTCCCAGATCATCCGCGCCGGCGTACGTCTCTCCGCCGAGCTGACCGGCGAGGGATTGAACAGCAGCTGGTATGCGACCGGGCGCCGCGGTGTCTCCTCGATCACCTTCCGCGGGTATGAGCTGAGCGGCAGCTACACAGGATTCTCCGATCGACCGTCCTACGCCGACGCGCGCACGATTGCCGACGACGTGATCGAAGCCTATGTCGACGGTCGCGTCGATCGCGTGGAGATGCTCTACAACTCCTATGTCTCGCCACTCACACAGCACGTCACGCGTCAGCGGCTGCTTCCGGTCTCCCACCAGGAGATAGCCGGCGATCAGGACGACGCTTCCGCGGGCTCACGAGAGGCGCCTGCCCCTCCAAAGCGGACACCGGTCGACTACGAGCCGGACCCCGAGAAGATCCTCAGGCGCCTGGTTCCCGATTACATCGAGATATCGATCTACCGAGCGCTGGTGGAGTCCGCGGCCGGTTTCTTCGGCGCGCAGATGACGGCGATGCGCAGCGCTTCGGAGAACGCCGGCGAAATCATCACCGACTACACACTGCAAATGAACCGAGCCCGCCAGGCAGAGATCACCCAGGAGATCATGGAGGTCGTAGCAGGAGCAGAGGGACTCAGCTAGGACGCCCCTCCCAGTTGCGCGCAGCCACCACGAAACGAACTTGAACCGATGATTAGGAGACTCGAAAGCTAATGCCACCCAGCGCCACCACAGAGCCCGCCACAGCAGCGAACGGAACCGCCTCGCGCAACGTCGGGCGCATCGAGGAGATCCAGGGCGTCGTGATAGAGGCCGTGTTCCCCGACCGCCTGCCGGAGATCAACCACGCGATCACAATTGCCCGTCCGGCCGCCGCGGCCGCCGAGGAGGCCGAGGGCGTCAGCACAGAGGCGGGCGGCGATGTGCTCGTGTGCGAGGTCCAGCAGCACCTCGGCGATGACCGCGTGCGCGCGGTCGCGATGGACACGACCGACGGCCTGGCGCGCGGTGCCGAGGTGATCGACACCGGTGGCCCGATCACGGTGCCCGTCGGGGAGGCGACGCTCGGGCGCATCTTCAATCTGCTGGGAGAAACGATCGACCTCGGCGAGGAGTTGCCCAAGGACACCCAGCGGCGCGGCATCCACCAGGAGGCCCCGCGCGCCGAGGACCTGACGCCGACCACCGAGATGTTCGAGACGGGCATCAAGGTAATCGATCTGCTCGCGCCGTACGCCAAGGGAGGCAAGGTTGGGCTGTTCGGTGGCGCCGGCGTCGGCAAGACCGTGCTGATCCAGGAGCTGATCCACAACCTCGCCAAGGAGCACGGCGGACTGTCGGCGTTCTGCGGCGTGGGTGAGCGCTCGCGCGAGGGCAACGACCTGTGGCTGGAGATGAAGGAGTCGGGCGTGCTCGACAAGACGATGCTCGTCTTCGGCCAGATGAACGAGCCCCCAGGAGCACGCATGAGGGTCGCCCTCTCCGGTCTGACGATGGCCGAATACTTCCGCGACCAGGGCCAGGACGTGCTGTTGTTCATCGACAACATCTTCCGCTTCGTGCAGGCCGGCTCCGAGGTCTCGGCGCTGCTCGGGCGTATGCCCTCCCAGGTCGGCTACCAGCCGACGCTTGAGACCGAGATGGGTCAGCTGCAGGAGCGCATCACCTCGACACGCGAGGGCTCTGTGACCTCGGTGCAGGCGATCTACGTGCCGGCCGACGACCTCACCGATCCGGCACCGGCATCGGTGTTTGCCCACCTCAACGCAACCACGGTGCTCTCCAGGGCGATCTCCGAGAAGGGCATCTATCCGGCGGTGGACCCGCTGGACTCGACCTCGACGATCCTCAAGGCCGACGTGCTCGGCGACGATCACTTCCGCGTTGCCAACCAGGTCAAGGAGATTCTGCAGCGCTACAAGGAGCTGCAGGACATCATCGCGATCCTCGGTATCGACGAGCTGTCCGACGAGGACAAGCTGACCGTGCAGCGCGCGCGGCGCATCGAGCGCTTCCTCTCCCAGCCGTTCTTCGTGGCCGAAGAGTTCACGGGCACCCCTGGCGCTTATGTGCCGATCGCGGAGACGATCAGGGGCTTCCAGGAGATCATCGACGGCAAGCACGACGAGGTCCCCGAGAGCGCGTTCTTCCTGAAGGGCACCATTGACGAGGTTGTAGAGGCGGCCAAGAAATAGATCATGGCGCACACAAAGTTCCCAGTCGAAGTGCTCACCCCCGAGGGCGAGGTGTTCTCAGATGAGGTGGAGATGCTCTCCACCTTCACGACCGTCGGCTCGATCGGCATTCTCGCCAACCACGAGCCGTTGCTCGCCCGCCTGGAGCCGACCGAGCTGCGGCTGTATCGCTCGGAGTCTGAGATCGTGCGCTTCGCGCAAGCCGAGGGCTACCTGCAGTTCGCCGAGAACCGCGCGCTCGTGCTCGTGGAGGAGGCGATCGCCCCTGACGCGCTCGACCGCCCCGCGATCGAGACGCAGCTCGCCGATGCCCGCGCGTCGGCCGAGCGTGCCGAGGAAGGCAGCGAGGAGCGGGCACGCGCATTGCGAGACATCAAGCGCTACGAGGCGTTTCTCGCTGTTTCGGCCTAGCGCGCGGTGCGCCGGTCAACCTCGCGTGCTCACACAAGCTAGCCTTCCCAGCGTCATGAGTGTGCACGGGGCGCCGAGGCGCGCAGACCGACTTGGCGCGGCGACGTGAGCGCTGAGCGCGAGCCGATCGGAGTGATCGGCACCGGCTACGTTGGGCTCGTAACCGCCGTCGGCTTTGCCGAGCTTGGCAGCGAGGTGTGGTGCGTAGATGTCGATGCCGAGAAGATCGCGCGTCTACAGCGCGGCGAGGTGCCGATCTACGAGCCGGGCCTCAAGGAGCTGATGGCGAAGAACCGCGAGCGCCTGCACTTCTCCACCGAGCTTGCACCCGCGCTCGAGCACGCGCGACTGCTGTTCGTCGCGGTCGGCACGCCACCCACGCACTCGGGCGACGCGGACCTCTCGGCGGTCCATGCCGTCGTGGACTCGATGCCCACGCCCGATGGCCACGCGCTCGTGATGAAGTCGACCGTGCCGTGCGGCACCGGTGCCAACATCCGGCGGATCTTCAAAGATCGCGGCAAGTCGGGCTTCAGCTACGTGTCCTGTCCGGAGTTCCTGAAGGAGGGCTCCGCAGTCGCGGACTTCCTACACCCCGACCGTGTCGTGGTCGGCGGCGAGGGCGACTGGGCGCAGGATGCCGTCGTGGCGCTGTATGAGCCATTTGCGGCTCCGCTCCTCAGCACCGACGTGGCGAGCGCGGAGATGATCAAGCTTGCCGCCAATGCGTTTCTCGCGACGAAGATCTCCTTCATCAATGAGATCGCGAATGTGTGCGAGGTGCTCGGCGCCGACGTTGTCGAGGTCGCGCGCGGAATGGGTCTCGACAATCGCATCGGCCCCAAGTTCCTGCAGGCCGGACTCGGATATGGCGGCAGCTGCTTCACCAAGGACGTCAGCGCGCTGAAGCTGCTCGCCGGCAACTCCGGCTACCACTTCCAGCTGCTCAACGCGGTGATCGAGGTCAACGAGCTGCAAAAGCGCCGGGTGGTCTCAAAGCTGAGCCGCCACCTGGGGGAGCTTGCCGGCCGGCGCGTGGCGCTGCTCGGACTCGCGTTCAAGCCCAACACCGACGACATGCGTGGTGCCTCCTCGCTCGTGCTCGCCGCGCGACTACAGGCCGAGGGCGCGCACGTGCGCGCATTCGACCCGATCGCCGAGGAGGCCGCGCGGGCGCTGATGCCACAACTCGACTACGGCGACTCGGCACTTGAAGTCATCGAGGGAGCCGACGCGGTTATCCTGGTCACCGAGTGGCCCGAGTTCCTACAGCTCGAATGGAGCGAGGTCGCCCGCGCGATGCGCGGCAACCTGCTGATCGACGGACGCAACGCGCTCGACGGCGAGGCGGTGCGGGCTGCCGGTCTGACCTACGAAGGGATCGGTAGGGGCTGATGCAAGCCGTCATTCTCGTCGGCGGTGAGGGCACGCGTCTGCGCCCACTTACCTCGACAGTGCCCAAGCCCGTCGTGCCGCTCGTGGACAGGCCGTTCATCTCCTACATGCTCGAGTGGCTGCGCGCGCACGGCATCGACGACGTGATCATGTCCTGCGGCTTTCTCGCCACCAGCGTGCGCAACGTGCTCGGCGATGGCTCCGCTTACGGAATCAAGCTGCGTTTTGTCGAGGAGCCCGACCCGCGTGGCACGGCCGGCGCGCTGAAGTACGCCGAGTCGCTGCTGGACGAGCGCTTTCTGATGCTGAACGGGGACGTGCTCACCGATATCGATCTGACCGAGCAGATCGCCCAGCACGAACGCACCGGCGCCAGGGCGACGCTCGCGCTGGTGCCCGTCGAGGACCCCAGCGCCTACGGGTTGGTGCGCTTGGAGGACGATCGTGCCGTGAAGGATTTTGTGGAGAAGCCAAGCTCCGACCGGATCACCACGAACTTGATCAGCGCGGGCGCCTACGTGCTGGAGCGTGAGATCCTTGAGCTGGTGCCCGCGGAGCGCAACGTGTCGATCGAGCGCGAGATTTGGCCGCGGTTGATCGGAGCCGGTCTGTACGGATACCCATCGGACAGCTACTGGCTTGACATCGGCACGCCCGCCCGCTACCTGCAGGGCACTTTCGACATTCTCGAGGGCAACGTCCAAACGGCGGTGCGCGAGCGTCTCGGCGACAGCTACATGGCGGTGTCCGAGGACGCGCTTGTGAGCGGACGCGCGATTCCGCCCGCCGTGATCGAGGCGGGCGCGAGCGTTGCCGAGGGCGCGCACGTCGGCAGCCTCGTCGTGCTCGGCCACGACGTGAAGATCGGCGCCGGCAGCACTGTCGAGCGTGCCGTGATCCTCAATGGCACGGAGATCGGCGAGAACTGCACGCTGCGCGACTGCATCGTGGCGGCGGGGTGTCGCATCGGCGCGGGCACCCACATCCTGGACGGCGCCGTGCTCGGCGAGGGAGTCACGATCGGCGCCGAGAACACGATCGCCGGTGGCGCGCGAGTGTTCCCCGGCGTGGCGCTGCCCGACGGAGCGATCAAGTTCTAGGAGCACTCGCCCGTGGTTCGGGCAGGCTTCGCCGCTGTGTCGCGCGGCGCACCCCGTGCGCGGCTGAACGCATGCGCCTGTCGCGTCCAGTGCGAGCCGAGGGTCCTGCCCGGCTTCGCGCGCGCCAGGTATGCTGGCGCGAACCTCCGGCCCACCATCGACAGGAGACGAGCAGATGAGCGAAGTCGGCGGCGCCGCCACCCCGACCACCGACGCACTCTCACGCGAGGCGATAGCTCGCGTGGACACGTCCGCCCAGCTGGCCGACGTGCTCTCGCTGCCCGAGCACCTGCGCGACGCGCTATGGCGGGTGGAGTCGGCGATCATGGCCGAGTGGGACACTCCCGCCGGGCTCGTAGTGGCCGGTATGGGCGGCTCGGCGATCGGTGGCGCGCTGGCCCGCGCCGCGCTCGGCGACCATGCCTCGCGACCGATCTTCGTGACGCGAGCCTACGGGCTGCCGCCGTGGACGACGCCCGACACGACCGTGCTGTGCGCGAGCTATAGCGGCAACACCGAGGAGACGCTTGCCTGCTACGAGTCCGCCGGTGCGCTCGGTGCTCAGCGCGTGGTTGTCACCACCGGCGGGCGCCTTGCGGAGATGGCGCGCGAGGACGGCGTGCCGGTGATCCCGCTCCCGGGAGGCTTGCAGCCGCGTGCCGCGGTCGCGTACATGACGGTCGCCGCGCTGGAGGTAGCCGCACTGTGCGGCGCCGGCCCGCGCCTGACCTCGGAGATCGACGTGGCCGCCTCCCACACCGAGCAGCTGGTTGCCGAGTGGGGCCCCGACTCGCCCGAGGACTCGCTCGCCAAGAGCACGGCACGCGGACTGCTCGGTACCGCGCCGGTGATCGCGGGCGCCGGGCTGACGGTGCCGATCGCCTATCGCTGGAAGACCCAGATCAACGAGAACTCCAAGCAGCCCGCCTTCGCGCATGAGCTTCCAGAGCTTGACCACAACGAGCTGGAGGGTTGGGAGGGCGCCCAGGACGTCGGCCGCTTCTCCGCCGTGTTCCTGGACGACTCCGACGCCCACCCGCGCGTGAAGGAGCGTATGGACCTCACCGAGAAGCTGATCGCCGGCAGCGCCTCGGTGAGCTTCCGTCTGGAGACGCGCGGTCAGACGACGATCGAGCGTGTCATCTCGCTCGTGCTGCTCGGCGATCTCGTATCGATCTACCTCGCGGCCCTGCGCGGCGTCGATCCTGGCCCGGTCAAGCTGATCGAGCAGCTCAAGACCGAGCTGATCAAGCGCTAGAACCTTGACATAGGCGTGATAAGGTCTGCTCGATGCAGACTGCCGCTGTAGATGCGCTGACAATTAACGAGGCGGCCGCGACCACCGGCTGGTCGGCGCGGATGCTTCGCTATATCGAGAGCATCGGGCTTGTCGAGCCCGCCCGCTCTGGGTCCGGCTACCGGCTGTACGGACCGGCGGAGCTACAGCGCCTGAGCACGCTGCGCGAACTACTCAAGGACCAGGACATCGACCTCGGTGAGGTTGGCTTCGTATTGAGATTGCGCCGCGATCCCGCTATGCGCGGGGAGATCGATCGATGGCTCGCATCCGAGCCGGCCCGCCCGGAGCACATCAGCGCCGCCGACTGGCTGCGCTTCGAGCAGGAAAAGCACCAACGACTGCTAGCAGCCGCCAAGCCACATACGACCATGGAGATCGCATGACCCCCACAGCAACACTCACCGACACCGACTTCAAGGTCGCCGACCTCTCGCTCGCCGAGTTCGGGCGCAAGGAGATAACGCTCGCCGAGCATGAGATGCCCGGGCTCATGTCGATCCGTCGCGAGTATGCCGCCGCCCAGCCGCTCGCCGGCGCGCGCATCACTGGCTCCCTGCACATGACGATCCAGACGGCCGTGCTGATCGAGACGCTCACCTCGCTCGGTGCGCAGGTGCGCTGGTGCAGCTGCAACATCTTCTCCACTCAAGATCACGCCGCGGCAGCTATCGCCGTCGGTCCTGACGGTACTCCCGAGGACCCGCGTGGCGTGCCGGTGTTCGCCTGGAAGGGCGAGACGTTGGAGGAGTACTGGTGGTGCACCGATCGCGCGTTGCGCTGGCCCGGCGCGGACGGAACGTCTGGTGAATCGGATCCCACCCCGGGTGGGCCATCCCAATCATCCGGACCCAACATGATCCTCGACGACGGTGGCGACGCGACGCTGTTCGTGCACAAGGGCACCGAGTACGAGGCCGCGGGTGCTGTGCCCGATCCAGCCTCGGCTGAGTCCGAGGAGTTCCAGGTCGTGCTCTCGCTGCTCACACGCTCGCTGGAGGAAGACCCGCGGCGCTGGACGAAGATCGGCCAGGGCATTAAGGGCGTCACCGAGGAGACCACCACCGGCGTGCACCGCCTCTACCAGATGGTCGAGAGCGGCGAGCTTCTCTTCCCCGCGATCAACGTCAACGACTCGGTCACCAAGTCGAAGTTCGACAACCTCTACGGCTGCCGTCATTCGCTGATCGACGGCATCAACCGCGCCACCGACGTGATGATTGGCGGCAAGGTGGCGGTCGTGTGCGGCTTCGGCGACGTCGGCAAGGGCTGCGCCGAATCGCTGCGCGGGCAGGGCGCACGCGTGGTGATCACCGAGATCGACCCGATCTGCGCGCTGCAGGCGGCGATGCAGGGCTATGAGGTGAACACGCTTGAGGACGTCATCGAGACGGGCGACATCTTCATCACGACGACCGGCAACAAGGACATCATCACCGCCGCTCACATGGCGCGCATGAAGCACCAGGCGATCGTCGGCAACATCGGTCATTTCGACAACGAGATCGACATTGCCGGGCTGACCAAGACGTCTGGGATCGAGCGCATCAACATCAAGCCGCAGGTGGACGAGTGGGTCTTCTCAGACGGTCACGCGATCATCATGCTCTCCGAGGGTCGTCTCTTGAATCTGGGCAACGCCACCGGCCACCCGAGCTTCGTGATGAGCAACTCGTTCACCAACCAGACGATCGCCCAGATCGAGCTGTTCTCAAAGAACGACGAGTACGAGAAGCGCGTGTATGTGCTCCCCAAGCATCTCGACGAGAAGGTCGCGCGCCTGCACCTGGATGCGCTCGGCGTGAAACTGACAAAGCTCAGCGACGAGCAGGCGGCCTACATTGGTGTGCCTGTGAATGGCCCGTACAAGCCCGACCATTACCGCTACTAGAGCGGGATCGGCGCGATCATCGCTTCGCGCTGAAAGGACAGGCCATCTCAGGCGAGGCTGACAGCGGCCAGGCGCGGATCGACTGGGCCGACGCGCAGATGCCGGTGCTTGTGCAGGTGCGCGAGCGCTTCGCGCGCGAGCGGCCGCTTGACGGTGTGAGCGTGGCGGCGTGTTTGCACGTGACCGCCGAGACGGCCAATCTCGTGCGTGCCCTGATCGCCGGGGGGGCGCAGGTGGCGCTGTGCGCCGCCAACCCGCTCTCAACGCAGGACGACGTCGCGGTGGCGCTGGCCGAGCGTTACGGCGCCGTCGTCCTCGGGGAGCGTGGTGAGAGCGTCGAGCAGTATGGCGAGCACGTCCGCAAGCTCGTTCACAGCGCTCCCGCGGTCACGATCGATGACGGCGCCGATCTGATCGCGGCGATCCACGAGTCCGCGCCGGCACGCGCCGCCGAGATGCTCGGAGGCACCGAGGAGACGACCGCGGGGCTGTTGCGGGTGAGGGCGCTCGCGGAGCGCGGCATGCTCGCGTGTCCCGTGCTGGCGGTCAACGAGTCGCGTACCGAGCGTGCGTTCAACGATCGCTTCGGTACCGGGCAATCGACGATCGACGGGATTCTGCGCGCCACGAACCTGCTGCTCGCCGGCCGCACCGTGGTGGTGCTCGGCTACGGGTGGACCGGACGCGGGGTCGCGTTGCGCGCGCGTGGGGCTGGGGCGTCGGTGATCGTGTGCGAGGTGGATCCGCTACGGGCGCTGGAGGCGCGCATGGAGGGCTACGAGGTGATGGGCGCGCTGGCTGCCTCCGAGCGTGGTGATGTGTTCGTGACGGTCACTGGTGGTCGCGAGGTCTTGCGTCGCGAGCATTTTGAGCGGATGAAGGACGGCGTGGTGCTCGCCAACGCGGGACATTTCGATGTCGAGATCAAGATCGAGGATCTGCGTGCGCTTGCCGTCGGCGGCCGGCGCGAGGCGCTGCCGCTGGTGGAGGAGCACACGCTTGCGGACGGACGACGCTTGAACCTGCTCGCCCAGGGACGCGTCGTCAACCTCGCCGCTGGAGAGGGCCACCCGGCGGCGGTGATGGACATGTCCTTCGCCGGCCAGGCACTGTGCGTCGAGCATCTCGTCAAGTGCGCCGGCACGCTGCCCGTCAGGGTGCTGCCGGTGCCCGACCCGATCGACGAGGAGGTAGCGCGCCTGAAGCTCGAGTCCCTCGGCGTGCAGATCGATGAGCTGCGAGAGGACCAGCGCGTATATCGCAGCTCCTGGGAACAAGGTGCGTAGCACGACCGTTTTCCTATAGCTTGCCGTCGCGATGAGAGCGATGGTTCTCGCGGCGGGTCTTGGCACGCGCCTGCGCCCACTCACGAACGAGATCACGAAGCCGATGGTGCCGGTGCTCGATCGGCCCGTGATGGCGCACATCCTCGACCTGCTCGACCGTCACGGCTTCGACAGTGTGATCGCCAATCTGCACTACTTCCCCGAGTCGATCGAACAGTACTTCGGCACGCGCCTGAGCTACCGCTTTGAGTCGGAGCTACTTGGCACCGCCGGCGGGGTGCGCGGTTGCGCCGACTTCTTCGAAGACGAGTCGTTCGTGGTGATCTCCGGCGACGCGCTCACCGACATCGACCTGAGTGCGTTCGCCGCGCGCCACCGCGAGGCTGGCGGGATCGCCACGCTGGCGGTCAAGAAGGTCTCAGACACGCGCGAGTACGGGGTTGTGCTGCACGACCGCGAGGGGCGCATCACCGGCTTTCAGGAGAAGCCGAGCCCGGAGGAAGCGCTGTCTGACCTCGGCAACTGCGGCATCTACATGTTCGAGCCGGAGATATTCGACTATTTCCCCGAGCGCCCCTTCGTGGACTGGGCGCAAGACGTGTTTCCGGCGCTGCTCGCGGGCGACGTGCCGTTCCACATCCACGAGGTGCGCGAGTACTGGAACGACGTCGGCTCGCTTGCGGAGTTGCGCCAGGGCACCTTCGACGCGCTGCGCGGCGAGCTGCGCCTACAGGTCGAGGGCCGCGAGGTCTCCCCGGGTGTGGTCGTCGCGGGGGACAGCGTCGTGCCGGACAGCGCCGAGGTCGAAGGATCGGTGTGGATCGGCCATGACGTCGAGCTGGGCGAGGGCGTGCGCCTAACCGGTCCGCTCGTGCTGGGAGACGGCGCGCGCGTGGGCGAGGGTGCCCAGCTGCGCGACAGCATCGTGCTGCCCGGCACCGTCGTCGCCCCTGGCGCGATCCTGATCGGTGCGATCGCCGGGCACGCGGGGATCCTGGAGAGCCTGCGGGCCAGATAAGAACGGGGGACCCGCGCATGCGAGTCCCCCGAGAGCAGTCCCTTGACGCAATGGATGGTACGCGTAGAACATCCGTGCAAAGCCGGTACACAACCGCCCCCGAGAGGGGTACGATGGATGCACATCGTCTCCGAGTGAAGGGAGTCCCTGATGCAGATAGACATCAAGGGCCGCAATGTCCCGGTCACCGACGACATGCGCGTGCATCTGGAACGCCGGCTGGAGAAGGTTTCCCGCCAGGTGTCCGAGTTCGCTCGTTTGGAGTTCGAGATCTTCAGGGAGCCGAACCCGCGCGTGGCCAACAGCGATGTGGCGGAGGCGACGCTCTACCTGAAGGGCATCACGCTCAGGGCGCGCGACTCCTCGCCGCAGATGCTGCACTCGCTGAACCTGGTCGTGGACGAGCTTGCGCGCCAGGTCAAGCGCCATCGCGACAAGCGCCGCCACCGCCGCGAGGCGCACGCCGCGCCGATGCCCCCGCCGCGCACCACCTTCCCGGCAGCCGGCGCCTGAGCTGCCCGCGCGATCGGCGCCAACTGGCGTCAATCGCGCCTATACGGCAGCGCCAGGAAGCTGACCGCGTAACGCCGGCTGTGTAGTCGGTACCCTGAAAGCATGTCGATTCTCGATCGTGCGCTGAACATCGGCGAGTCAAAGAAGTTCAAGCAATACGAGAAGCGCGTCGCGCTGATCGGCGCCTTCGAGGCAGAGCTTGAGCTGGAGACTCAAGCGGAGCTGCGCGAGCGGATGGACGTGTTGCGCGAACGCGCGGCCGAGGGCGAGTCACTGGACGAGCTGCTGCCAGAGTGCTTTGCGATCGTGCGCGAGACGGGCAAGCGCACGATGGGCATGCGCCATTTCGACGTCCAGTTGATCGGCGCGATGACCCTGCACGACGGTTGCATCGCCGAGATGAAGACCGGCGAGGGCAAGACCCTCACGGCGACGCTCGCCGTCGTGCTCAACTCGCTGGCGACGCGTGAGCCGGGCTCGACATCGCCCCCGCCTGGCAGCGAGCAAGAGGCAGGCCTCGGCGAGAACGGGTCGGGCTCGAATTCGAGCGAGAACGGCTCCGCGCCCGCTCCACTGGGGCGCAAGGGCGTGCATGTGGTCACGGTCAACGATTACCTGGCTCGACGCGACGCCGCATGGATGAGCCCGCTCTACACGGCGCTAGGGGTGAGCGTCGGGGTGCTGCAGAACCAGCAGCCCTACGACGAGAAGCAGCTGGCCTACGCGTGCGACGTCGTGTATGGCACCAACTCGGAGTTCGGCTTCGACTACCTGCGCGACAACATGGCCAAGTCGCTGGAGGAGAAGGTGCAGCGTGGACACCCGTTCGCGGTCGTGGACGAGGTAGACAACATCTTGATCGACGAGGCGCGCACGCCGCTGATCATCTCCGGCGCTCCCGAACAGGCGGCAGACCTCTACGTGAAGTTCGCCCGCCTGGCGCCGCGTCTGACGGCCGGCCAGACGCCCGAAGGCATGGACCCGCGCTCCAAGAAGGGCTTCGTGGCGGACTTCGACTACGAGTTCGACGAGAAGCAGAAGACGGTCGCGATCACCGAGCAGGGCGTCGCCAAGGCGGAGCGGTTCCTCGATATCGACCATCTCTACAAGGCCGAGAACGGCCATCTCGTCAATCACCTGATCCAGTCGCTCAGAGCCGAGTCGCTGTATAAGCGCGACGTCGACTACGCGGTGATCGAAGGCGAGGTGAAGATCATCGACGAGTTCACCGGACGCATCCTCGACGGCAGGCGCTGGTCGGAGGGGCTGCACCAGGCGGTGGAGGCCAAGGAGGGCGTGCGCGTTCAGGAGGAGAACCAGACGCTCGCCACGATCACCTACCAGAACTACTTCCGCCTGTACGACAAGCTCTCGGGCATGACCGGCACGGCGTTGACCGAGGCGACCGAGTTCATGAAGATCTACGAGCTGCCGGTGGTACAGGTGCCGACGAACATGCCGATGGTTCGCGACGACCGCAACGATCAGGTCTACAAGACCAAGGAGGGCAAGTGGGAGGCGGTCGTCAAAGAGATCGCCGCCCGCCACGAGAACGGGCAGCCGGTGCTCGTCGGCACGATCTCAGTCGAGGTTTCCGAGCTTCTGGGGGAGCGCCTGAAGAAGCGCGGCATCGCCCACACCGTGCTGAACGCCAAGCCCGAGCACGCCGCCCGTGAGGCCGAGATCGTCGCTGAGGCCGGCCAGCCAGGCGCGGTCACGATCGCGACCAACATGGCCGGTCGTGGGGTGGACATCAAGCTGGGCGGCAATCCCGAGCACCTTGCGCGACTCGAGCTGGCAAAGCGAGACGTCTCCCCGGAGGACCCGGCTTACGAGCAGCGCATGAAGGAGCTGCTGCCGGAGATAGAAGCGAAGGTGGAGGCCAACCGCGAGCGCGTGACGGCGGCGGGCGGTCTGTTCATCTGCGGTACTGAGCGTCACGAGTCCCGGCGCATCGACAATCAGCTGCGCGGCCGCTCCGGACGTCAGGGCGACCCGGGCGAGAGCCGCTTCTTCCTTTCGGCCGAGGACGACCTGGTGCGCCTGTTCGCGGGCGACCGCATCTATAAGATCCTCGACCGCCTGGGGGGCCTCGACGAGGAAGGCAACGAGGAGCCGATCGAGGCCGGGATGCTCTCCAAGCAGATCGAGAAGGCCCAGAAGAAGGTCGAGGAACAGAACTTCTTGATCAGAAAGCGCGTGCTCGAATACGACGACGTGATGAACGAGCAGCGGCGCATCGTCTATGCCTACCGCAACGGCGTGCTCGAGGGCAAGGCGATGGGCGAGGAGGCGCGCGAGCAGGTACAAGGCGCGATCGAGCGCACGATCGACCAGTACACGCCGGGCGACTACATGGAGGACTGGGATCTCGACGGACTATTCACCGCGCTCGGGCAGTTCTTCCCGGTCGAGCTGGGCGAGAACGAGCTCGATCCGGAGACGGTCGACACGGGCTATCTGAACGAGCGGGTCAGCGAGATGGCGCTCGAGCACTACAACGCGCGCGAGCACGAGCTTGGCGAGGAGCTGATGGGGGCGCTTGAGCGCTTCCTGATCCTGCAGATCATCGACGAACGCTGGCGCGAGCACCTATACGACATGGACTATCTGCGCGAGGGCATCCATCTGCGCGGCTTCGCCCAAATCGATCCGCTCGTCGCCTACAAGAACGAGGCGTTTGAGCTGTTCGGCGATCTCATGAACAGCGTATGGGCGGACTTCACGCGCATGATCTTCAACGTGCAGGTCACCGTCGACGGCCAGAACGGCGGTGGACAGGGAGGGGCGGGTGGGATTCCCAGTCCAGCGTTCGCGGCCTCGGGCAACTCGACCCGCGCCGGTCGCGTGTCCTACTCGGGCGGCTCCAGCGCCATGGGCGCCGGCGCGGTAGCGGCAGCCGCCGCCGCGGCAGGTGTGGATGGCGCGGCTTACAACGGCGAAGGCGAGCCCGCCGAAGCGCTACCGGTCGTCGAGCAGCGCGTCACCGATTCAGAGCACGAACTCGGCCGCAACGACCCCTGTTGGTGCGGTAGCGGTAAGAAGTTCAAGCGCTGTCACGGCGCATAGCGGCTTCGCGGCGCGCGATGAACTGCTCGGTGGCCTGTGGGCCCATGAACGGGGTGAGGATCGTGCGGACCAGCTCGGGGATGATCGTGAGGATCGACTCCGGCGAGTGCTCCACGATCTGGATGTAGAGCCGTTCGAAGAAGCTTTGGGTCACCGGCTGGTCGAGTCTGCCCGCGGCGGCGGGGTCGAGCAGGTCGTAGCCGGGCTGTAGGAAGATCGAGAACACGTCCATCAGCGATTGTGCAAGCTCGTGTGCGGAGGGGCCGACCGACAGCAGCTCGACGATCCCGGTGCGTGCGAACGCCGGCTCGTTTATCACCCATTCGCCATATGCGTGCAGACCGTCCCACACCGCGTCGGGCCAGCTCGGCGAGTTTCGGTACACCTCCTGGCAGAAGCCCATCACCAGGTCCACGCCGGCTTCGATCGCGGAGAAGACGGCTTCTTCCTTGCTCGCGAAGTGCTCGTGGAACGAACGTGCGGAGATTTGCGCCTCCGCGCAGATATCGCGAACGGCGGTTTGGTGATAGCCCTTGGCGGCCACCACGCGAACGGCGGCAAGTTGAATCTGCTCGTGCGTGTTGTGCACGACGAAGCGCCGAGGCGCCCTGTTGAGGGTGGCAGCGTGACGGATAGCGGCTATGACGACAGCGTACACAAGTCCGTGTCGATCGCAACAGATTCGTAGTCCAGTTACTGGCTTTTTGCTGTCCAGCGTTCGCCACCGCCGATGTGGTCGAATAATCGACCTGCGCATGTGGCGAGCGCGCGTTGTCGGCTGTCGATCGGCGTGCGCGAGTCCTGTGGCGCCCGCGACTGTTGATAGCGTTGCGGGCGATGGCAACCGCACCCACAAGCGAGTCGACGCCGCAACGCCTTGCGGCCATCCGTGAGCAGCTGACACTGCTCGCGGACTATCTTTGACCCCGCTCAACTGAGCGAGCGCATCGAGGCGCTCGAAGCGCAGATGCAGGCACCGGGCTTTTGGGACGACGCCGACGGCGCCGCAAAGGTTTCCTCCGATCACGCGCGGGCGAGTAAGCGTCTGCAGACATTCGCCGGGTTGCAGTCCGACGTAGACGATCTCGACGGCTTGGTGGAGATGGCCGAGGAGGAGCCATCGCTCGAGCAGGAGGTCGAAGAGCATTTGCTCTCAGTCGAGCAGCGCCTGGCTGAGTTGGAGGAGCAGCGTCTTTTCTCCGGCTCCTACGACGTCGGCGACGCGCTCGTCAGCGTCAACGCCGGCGCCGGCGGCACCGATGCTCAGGACTGGGCCGAGATGGTGTTGCGCATGATGATGCGCTGGGCCGAGCGACGCGGCTTTGACGTAGAGCTGCTGGAGGTCAGCCCAGGGGAGGAAGCTGGCATCAAGTCGGCCACCGTCAAGGTCTCAGGCGAAAACGCCTACGGCCTGTTCGGGGCTGAGCGGGGCGTGCACAGGCTCGTGCGCCTGTCCCCCTTTGACTCTGCCCACCGACGCCAAACCAGTTTCGCCGGCGTGGAGGTCGCGCCCGTCGTGGCCGATACGGGCGAGGTGGAGATCGACGAGGACGACCTGCAGGTCGATACCTATCGTGCCTCGGGCGCTGGCGGTCAGCACGTCAACAAGACCGACTCGGCCGTGCGCATCACCCATCGTCCCAGCGGCATCGTCGTGCAATGCCAGAACGAGCGCTCGCAGACATCCAACCGGGCGACGGCGATGGCGATGCTGCGCTCGAAGTTGGTGGAGAAGCAGGAGCGCGAACGTCAGGAAGAGATCGCGCGCGAGAAGGGCGAGGCCCAGGACGTCAACTTCGGCTCGCAAATCCGCTCCTATGTCCTGCACCCCTATTCAATGGCCAAGGACCACCGCACCGGACACGAGATGGGCGACGTGCAGCGGGTCTTGGATGGGGATTTGGATGGGTTCGTGCGTGCCTATCTGTTGAAGTCCGCCTCCTCCGCCGGCGAGTGACGGCAGGCGGCAGGGGAGCGATGCCGGTGGGCAACGATGAGCTGATCGAGCTGGTCCGGCGGGCCCTGGACGAGGACGTCGGCGGCGGCGACGCTACGACCGGCGCCACCGTCAACTCCGATACGCGTGCGCGCGCCCTGATCACGCAGAAGGTCCCCGGCGCGATATACGGACTGGACGCGGCCGAGATCGCCTTCACGCTGCTTGACCCGGATATGCGCTTCGAGCGACTGGTGGACGAGGGCAAATGGCGCGAGCAGGGCGGGCCCGTGCTCTCGATCGAAGGCACCGCCGCCGCGCTGCTCACGGGGGAGCGCACGGCGCTCAATTTCCTCGGGCGCCTGTCGGGCATAGCGACGCTCGCCGCCCGCTTCGTACGCGAGGTCGAAGGGACAGGCGCGGTGGTGCTCGACACGCGCAAGACCACCCCGGGGCTGCGCACGCTGGAGAAGGCGGCGGTGGCCGCCGGCGGCGCGAGGAATCATCGCGTCGGCCTGTTCGACGCGATCCTCATCAAGGAGAACCACATCGCCGCCGCGGGCGGGATCGCGCAGGCCGTCGCGTGCGTGCGCCGCTCGGCGCCCCAACTCGCCGGCACCCTGGAGGTCGAGGTGCGCAATCCCCAGGAGATCGAGGAGGCGCTGGCCGCCGGCGCTCCGCGGCTACTGCTCGACAACATGAGCGTGGATGAGCTACGTGCCGCCGTCGCCCAGGTCGGTGCTCGCGCCACGCTTGAGGCAAGCGGCAACGTGACGCTTCAAAGCGTCAGGGAACAAGCGCTCACCGGGGTAAACTTCATATCGGTTGGTGCGCTCACCCATTCCGCCCCCGCTCTCGACCTGTCCCTGATCCTGGAGGTAGCGAGATGAAGACGTTGCCGATGATCCCAACCCAGGGGCCGCTGCCCGCCCTCACCGAGGCCGAGACGACTGAGCTGCACGAAGAGGTGCGCGCGCTTGCCGCCGAGCGCAACGCCACGATCCTCGCGCACAACTACCAGGTGCCCGAGGTGCAGCAGGTCGCCGACTACGTGGGCGACTCGCTCGGACTCTCGCGCCAAGCGGCCGCCTCGGATGCCGAGACGATCGTGTTCTGCGGCGTGCACTTCATGGCCGAGACCGCCTCGATCCTGTGTCCGGAGAAGACGGTGCTGATCCCCGATCTGGACGCAGGCTGCTCGCTGGCGGCGTCGATCGACGCCGAGCAGCTGGGGGAGTGGCGCGCTTCATATCCAGATGGGGTGGTGGTCATGTATGTGAACACCACGGCCGAGGTCAAGGCGCTGACCGACTACTGCTGCACGTCGGCCAACGCCGTGGACATGGTGCGCCACATCTACGAGACCCGTGGCCCCGACACCGAGATCCTGTTTGGCCCCGACATGTGGCTGGGTGCCTACGTCGAGAAGGAGCTGGGCAGGCGGATGCACGTATGGGATGGCGAGTGCCACGTGCATGCTGGCATCCGCCCCTCGGACATTGACGCCACCCGCGCCGCCCACCCGGGCGCCGACTTCCTGATCCACCCAGAGTGCGGCTGCACGACTTCGATCATGGAGTACGTCGCCGCCGGCGACGTCTCCGCTGAGGGTGTGCACATGCTCTCCACCGGCGGGATGCTGCGCTACGCCGATCAGCTCGAGCGCGATGCAAGCGCGTCTCTGATTGGAGGGGTGGGCGCCTCCAATCAGCCGCGTGAGGCGGTTGTGGCCACCGAGACGGGCATGCTCTATCCGCTTGAAATGGCCGCGCCCGACGTCAAGTTCATCCCGGCCAACGCCGAGGCCTCCTGCGTCTACATGAAGATGATCACGCTGGAGAAGCTGCGCGACTCGCTGCGCGAGATGCGCTTCGAGGTGCGCGTGGAGCCCGAGATCGCCGAGCGGGCACGCGTGCCGATCGACCGCATGGTTGCGCTCGGCTGAGGCGAGGCAACCGCAGACCCTGCGTCGGCGTCCACAACTGGCCTTGCTCCTCGGTGCCCGTGGACAGAAGTGATTTGGCTGTCGCCTGCCAGCTAGGAATGGCACGTCTATCCATAAAAGAGGCAGTCATCTATGGGATAGAATGCTAATATTGCTACAACAATGTTGGACGACGAACAGATCTATCGTTACAACCCCTGGTGGGAGCGCGAGGGATGGGAACTGGACGATCCGCATCTTCGTCGTCTGCGTGTGCGATCGGTTCGTCTACCGGCGCCACAGGTTGAGGATGTGGACCTATCGGCTCCGGCTGTGCACATTCTGCGTGGGCCGCGACAGGTCGGCAAGTCCACCGATCTGAAGCTGCTTGTCGGCAGAGCGCTTCGGGTCGGTGTGCCGGCACGCCAGATCGTCTATCTCTCGCTCGACCTGCTGGAGGATCAACCCGCCTCGGAGTTGGTGGCCACAATCTCGCGCGCGCTGGAGTTGGCGGGGCGTCGCTGGGATGGTCCCAGACTGATCCTGCTGGACGAGGTCACTGCCACACGCAACTGGAGGGTCTCGATCAAGGTGCTCTGGGACGATGGCCACATCGATTCCGATGTGGTCCTGTGCACGGGCTCGTCGGCCATCGATCTGGCGCAGGGGGCAACCGAGCGGCTCCCGGGGAGGCGTGGGGCCGGACGCGACATGCTCGTCCTGCCGCAGGGCTTCGCCTCGTTCGCGCGGGCCCTGGATCCGGCCCTTCCGTCCGGGCTGGGGCTGACGGTCGCTGAAATCCTCACGGACGATGGCCGTGCGGCGCTCAGCGATGCACGCGCACACCTGGCCTCGCTGCGCGCGTCGCTCGATTGCTACCTGCGGTTCGGCGGTCTTCCCGCCGCGGTGGCTGAGGCGGTCGCCGGTCTCAACGAGCCCAGCGAGGAGGTCCAGCGCGTGTTGTGGGACTCGCTGACACGCGAGGTCCAGCGCCGCGGGGCGAGTGTCTCGGCCGCCCAGGCACTGACCGAGCGGATCGCCCGTTCGCTTGGGTCCAAGCTCAGCTGGTCGAGGCTCGCACGCGAGCTTGACGTGCCACTGGGTGGGCGCGGCGGCAGGCGCTCCTCCGCCGGCAGCGACCCACGCACAGTGCAGAGCTACGTTGAGCTGCTGGCGATCAACTACTTCGCGCTAGTCATCTATTTCTGGAAGGCCGACAGCGGGTCGAGCGACCTGGCCAAGGACAAGAAGATCTACTTCGGCGACCCGCTCCTGCACACCATCGCTTGCACGCGCAGCGCGCTGCCACGCAGCGTGCCTGCCGGCGTGGAGAATGCCGTGGCGCTAGCGCTCTACCGCCGTTATGAGCCATTGGAGCGCAGCGCCGAGGCGTTCCCCGGACCGGAGCGCCTGCACGTCTGGGGCACCAGCAGAGGCGGTGAGATCGACTTCGTATGTGGTCCCCGCGCGGCGATCGACGCGGTCGAGGTCGCCGACTGGCAGAGCGTCTCACGCCAAAAGGCCACCGCGCCGATGCGTGCTCTCCCTGGTCGCCCGGCGATCGTCGCAACACGTGATGAGCTTCAGTTTGGCCGCACCGCCAACCTCGTGCCTGCGTCGCTGCTGCTCTGGGCGCTGTCTGACTAGCGAAAGCCCGCAACCGCAGGGCTTGGCGTGACACGGGCGCGTATGCACCGTTCCCTTAGCACACGTCTATATTTGCCATTGACAACTAGACTCACTTTCGGATAAGCTTCTCTACAGCAGCCGACGGGAGAGAAGTTCGGCTGCGGGTCCAGAGTCGCAGCCCGGAGGAGGGGTCCTTGATGCTTGCTCGTAAGCCGGTCTTGCCGGTCATGGTCGTGTGTTGTGTGCTGGTGGGTTGGCTTGCTGTGGGCTTGTGTGCCTGCGTTGGCGGCGGCTCCTGAAACTCCGGAAGTGTCGGTGGAATCGCCTGTTCCGGCTACAACCGCCGTGGTTCATGGTGTCTTGAACCCGGGTGTTGAAGGCGGTCCGGGTACCTATGAACTGGGTACGTACGAATTCCTTTATAAGAAGGGCAAAGCGGAATGCGAAGGCGAAAGCAAAGCACCCGCGTCGCCCGGTATATCGCTGGGCGGGGGCAAAGAAGGTGTCAGCGGAAACACTTCTGGGGCTGTCGCCGGACACTGAATACTCGGTGTGTTTGCTCGTTCGCACTGGGATCAAAGGTGAACAGGCCGTTAGTGCTCCGGCGACGTTCACGACATCCTCGGCGCTTGAAGCTCCTGTGACGACTGAACCTGCGAGTGCGGTCACGGCCACGACGGCCACGTTTGCAGGCGAGTTGAACCCTGGTGGGTCTACTGGTCGGTTGAGCTACCAGTTGGACTACAACACGGATGGTACGTGCTCGGGCGGGCAGAGCACTGCGCCTGTCGAAGTCGCCGAAGCCAAGCAGTTGCTGGTTCATCAGGTCGAAGCCACAGAATTGGAACCGAACGACAGCTACACGTTCTGTTTGGTAGTGACGAACGTGTTTGGGGAACAGGCGACGGGCAATGAAGTGACGACGTTGACTGGGCATCAGGCACCCTCGATCACGGGAGCGTCGGTCACGAACATCGCTCCTGACGGTGCGGCGGTGAGTGCGCAGGTCTATCCGCATGGGGAACTTACGACCTATCATGTTGAATACGGTTTGAGCGACACGTACGGGTCGGATACGCCTGAAGTGAGCATCAGTCCCCAGCATGGACCGGCAGGCATACAGGCACAGTTGACCGGCCTCACACCAAACAGCGAATGCCATTACCGGATCGTCGCAACCAACAAAACCGGCGGCGAACAATCACCCGATAGGTCATTCACAACGGATGAAGCTGCTATAGAAAGCGATCGGGGTCTGCCAGACGGTCGTTTGTTTGAAATGGTGACTCCACCGCAAAACGAGAACGCAAACGTCTATGCGCCCCTTGGGTTGCCTATAGAAAATGCAGGCGAAGGGATTTTTACACCTTTGCCGTTTCAGGTTGCGACCGATGGGTCATCTGTGGCGTATCAAGGAGATGCGACCTCGGACGGAGGTTTTGGAAGTGCTGGTCTGGGCCGAGGTAATCAATTTCTGGCTAAGCATTCTGCGACCGGCGGGTGGGTTACTAGTAGTATTCAACCAGCGGGGCTTTTCGAAACTGCCTATCAAGGTTTCTCGGGCGATCTTTCTGTTGGGGTACTCGGCTCAGCTACGCAAGGCGAGCCAGAAAGTTTGCCTCTATCGCGAGAAGCCCTTGGTGGAGGTTATCAAGTGCTTTACGCGCGCGCTGCCGACGAAAGCACCTATCGCCCACTCTTTACAAAGACTGTGCAGCTAAACCGGTCAAATACCTCTTTTGGTACTGATGGTAACGTCTATCAATTGGGGACCAGAGAAGGACGCCCAGTTTTTGCGGGTGGATCGTCTGGCTTCAATGATCTGCTGTTTGAGGTAAACGATGCGTTGCTTGGTGGCGCGGGTCCTCTTGAGGTTGAACTAGGGAACGACGTAAAGACGGAAATCGCTGAAAATGAAGATAAGAATTATCTGTACGACTCGGCGGAAGGTCACTTGAGTTTGATTGATGTATCCCCTGAAGGGAGGGTGATTCCTGGTGCGACATTTGGCGCTCCGCCATTGGTTGAACCTACAAGGAACGCACCAAATTTTGGTGGTGCAATATCCACGGATGGCAGCCGTGTCTACTGGTCGAGCCTTGAAGTTAATGGGAGGCCAACTGGTCTTTATCTGCGCGAAAATCCAGAGAGGCCGCAGAGCCCTGTTGTAAATGGTCAGTGCACCGTGTCTAGCGATGCTTGCACGGTTCTGGTTTCTGGTGGTGGTGAAGCTCAGTATTGGGCATCTGTCGCTGATGGTCGCTATGCGTTCTATACCGAAGGCGGGGTGCTCTACCGTTTCGACGCCGAACCCGAAGCGGGTAAAGATCAGGTATCGCGAGAAGCCTTGACTGGTCCGGGGGCCGGTGTGTTGGGTGTGCTTGGCGTGAGCGAAAACGGTGGGGACGTGTACTTTGTTGCGACGAGCGCTCTTGCTAGGTCTAACAGGTGGGGTGAGACGCCTGTGGAAGGCGAACCCAACCTATATCTTTCACGCGACGGTACCCCGCCAGTGTTCATAGGTACGCTTTCGGATAAAGACGGTAACGAAGTTCAGCCGTTCCTCGAATCCTTTGGCCGTAGATCAACAGGATTTTACTACTATGGCGATTGGAATCCCGGTTTGGGGCAGCGCACGGCACGGATTACAGATAACGGTGAAGGGCTTGTGTTCATGTCGAACAGACCGTTGAGCGTGGTCGGCTACCCACATGGGTATCCGACTGGTGGTGCTGACGAGGTATACCTGTACGACGCCGGATCGAATAGCTTGTTTTGTGCGTCATGTGGTTCGACGCATGGAGGGGCTTCGGGTTATTTGCCGATTAGCTGGGATGACTCGTATTTGCCGCAGTGGATCAGCGAAGACGGCAATCGTGTGTTCTTCGACAGCACAGTCTCATTGGTGCCGCAAGACACTAATGGTGAGCAGGACGTGTATGAGTGGGAGCGGGAAGGCTCCGGTACGTGCACAGCCGGCTCCGGCGTGAACGGCGGGTGTGTGTTCCTGCTCTCGGGTGGCACAAGCGAATATAGTTCGTGGTTGATTGGTGCGAGTGAGAGTGGCGACGACGTGTTTCTGGTCACGCGCGCACAGGTGGTCGCTGAAGATCAGAATGAAGCGTTCGACCTTTACGATGCGCGAGTGGGAGGAGTAAAACCTGTTACTCCTCCACAGTGTACGGGTACTGGTTGTCAGGGTGTGCCGTCGCCGCCACCGACGTTTGCGACGCCGCCTAGCGTCACGTTCAACGGTGTGGGGAACTTCGACGCAATCTAGGGCCCCGGCTGTCAAAGCGAAGGCCAAGTCGTTGTCGCGTGTGCAGAAGCTAGCTGATGCTTTGAAGGTCTGTCATAGGTCGTCGAAGAGCAAGCGGGCGTCGTGTAAAGCGCAGGCCGGAAACGGTACGGGCCGGTGAAGAACGCGCGCAAGCACTCAGGTGCGGTCGTGAAGGGGGGAAAATAATGCTCAAGCGCTCTGTGCTCTCGGGCCTAGTAGCTTGCGGTTTGACATTGGCGTTGGTGTCTGTGGCGTTGGCTGATAGTCCGGCTCCTGGTTACGAGGTCATCGGACGTTTTGGTCCGACGAACCTTCCTCCTGGCGGTGAAGGACTCCTGCACTTGTACGTGTACAACCTAGGGGGAGGAAAAAGCGCTATGGGTCCGACTTTGACGGATGTGTTGCCGGCCGGCCTCGTCGCAAGAACGTCGGAAATCGCGACTGGTGGTGGTGTGCTGTACTGGTACCACGGAATGTAACGTGCGAAATGGACCAGATCCGCCCAACTGCGAACCCATCCGATGTAACTATCTCTGTTCGTGTGGCGGCGGACGCGGAAAGCATACGTGAACCGGTTGATGAGGCGGAAATCTCTGGCGGCGGGGCGCTAGGTATCGCTCGTACGTCCTTCCCGGTGCATTATTCCTCGCAGCCGGCTGGTCTTGGATTCTCCGATTTTGACGCGTGGGCGACGAACACGGATGGGACGACCGATGCACAGGCTGGGTCGCACCCTTACGAGCTAACGGTTGTTCGAGCAGCCCAACAACGAATATTGGTGAAGGATTTCTACGTCCGGCCAACGGTGAACAACGCAATATTATTGCTAATCTACCACCGGGCTTGGTCGGGTACCCAGATGCGGTGCCGCAATGTACCCGCCGTGAGTTTGACAGTTACGAATCAAGAGAATGCCCGCGCGACACTATTGTCGGAGAAGACACCTTTACACTAGGTAACTTCCAGTTGCTCTGAACCTATATATAATCTTGTGCCTCCAGCGGGTGTCGCGGCACAGTTCGGGTTTAACCATAGCGCTCATCCGGTGATCTTTGATGCTGGTGTGCGTAGCGGTGGGGACAACGGCATAACCGAGCACGTGTATAATATTCCACACTATAATATTCGTATAACGCGGCGACCATCTGGGGTGTACCCGGCGAACACGGAACCGGGGCAGAGGACAAGCCGTTGCTGACGTTGCCTACTGCGTGTGATGGTCCGCAGGAATTCAGTATCGAACTGTAAGGCACGTGGGAAAACGAAACGCTGAAAGCCTTTCATATAGTTTACGCATAACGCGAAAGATGTTCGTACCGACCACTGGTTGTGAACGCTTAGGCATTTCGAACCGACCATCTCGATACTGCCCCGAAACCAGCTACTCCGACACCCCCACTGGTTTCGCCGATCTGAAAGTCCCTCAGGAAGTGAACCCCGAAGGACTGGCCACCTCGAACCTGAAGAAAACGACGCGTGACTGCCCGAAGGGGTCGTGATCAACCCAGGGCAGGCGACCGGGCTGGTTGCGTGTCAACCGTCGCAAGAGACGTTTGGTGCCGAACCCGACGGTGAAGTAACAAGGACGGGCCCCCGTCATGTCCGGATGCGTCGAAGGTCGGGACCGATGAAATCTCGACACCCTTGCTGCCCAAAAAGCTGGAAGGAAACGTGTACATCCTGGGGCCAGACCCACCGAACCTGCAACTACTGGTAACGGCCTCCGGCGAAGGCGTGAACCTAAAGGTCGTCGGCACCGTGCACTTGAACGAAACGACCGGCCAGCTGACGACAACTTTCTGAAAACCCAACACCTGACATGCCCTTTACCGACTTCAAACTGACGTTCAGTGGTGGAGCACAAGCGGCACTCGCGACACCAACGCTGTGCGGTACCTACAGCTCAGAGTCTGACTTCGCGCCATGGGCAAGCCCATTCGTCGAAGACGCGTTGGACACCAGCAGCTTCCAAATCACCAACGGTCCAGGCGGCGATGGGGTGGCCAACTGCACCGGCCCGCTCCCGTTCACGCCCACAATGACCGCGGGCGCAACAACCGACCAGGCCGCAGGATATACGGACTTCACGATGCTCCTATCGCGTAGTGATGGGCAGCAGCGCATCGAAAAACTACAGTTCAAGACCCCCGAGGGTCTATTGGGGATGATCGCAAACGTTCCTCTCTGCCAAGAACCGCAAGCAGCAGCGGGAACCTGCTCCAGCGCATCGCAGGTCGGGCATACCGTCGCTGAGGTCGGGCCTGGTCCCTACCCGTTCGTGATCCCCGAGCCGGGAGCGCCACCAGCCCCGATCTATTTGACCGGCCAGTATGAGGGTGCACCATTCGGCCTATCGATCGCGGTACCGGTCGTCGCAGGACCGTTCGACCTGGGGACCGAAGTGGTTAGGGCGAAGATCGAAGTGGACCGTCACACCAGTCAGTTGACGATCTCGACGACAGCGTTCCCGAAGACGGTGAAGGGGATACCGACCGATATTCGCGAGATCGACGCGGTGATCGACCGGCCGGAATTCATGTTCAACCCATCCAGTTGCGCACCAATGAGCTTTTCGGGAACAGCGACCAGCTTCGAAGGCGCCACGGTGCCGGTATCGAGCCACTTCCAGGTCGGATCCTGTCAAGCACTCAAGTTTGCTCCCGACTTCAAGGTCTCCACCAGCGGGAAAACATCCCGTGCTAACGGAGCAAGCCTGACCGCGAAGATCGTGTATCCCACCGGGAACCTCGGAGCAAACCAGGCGTCCTCCCAATCGAACATCGCATCGGTCAAGGTGGATCTGCCCAAGCAGCTCCCGTCAAGGTTGACGACGCTGCAGAAGGCGTGTTCGGCGAAGGTGTTCGAAGCTAACCCCGCGAACTGTCCAGCAGCATCTGTGGTCGGCCATGCGAAGGCGATCACACCGGTCCTACCGGTCCCGATCGAAGGACCCACGTATTTCGTCAGCCATGCCGGGGAAGAATTCCCAAGTCTGATCGCCGTCCTGCAGGGCTACGGAGTGACCGTAGACCTCGTCGGCTCGACGTTTATCAACAACAAAACAAACATCACAAGCAGCACATTCAAGAACGTGCCCGACGTCCCAATCGCAAGCTTCGAACTGGACCTACCACAAGGCAAATACTCAGCGCTAGCGGCAAACGGCAACCTCTGCAAGAGCAAGCTAGTCATGCCGACGGCCTTCACCGGCCAGAACGGTGCGGTCCTCCACCAGTCCACCCCGATCAACGTCACAGGCTGCCCGAAGGCCAAGAAGTCCAAGAAAACAAAGGCGAAACCCAAGGTCAAGCGCAAGGGGAAGAAATAGCCCTTCAGGACGCGGCCCGCGTATTTCCCCACAACGGGCCGCGTTCGCTCTAGAGTCATGCGCAGGGGAGAGATGCTAGGCAGCAGCGACGACACGTCATTGTCCACGCTCCGGCGGCCGCGGAGCGATGCTCGCGGCACCGCTGGGGCGGTATCGACGGGTGGCGGCGGGGTGCCTTCGCGCGAGGAGGTCGAGGACATCCAGCGCGCGCGGGTGCTCAGCGCGATGATCGAGGTCGCGGCCGTTGAGGGCTATATCGGGGCGGCCGTGGCGCCTGTCGTTGCGCGCGCGGGCGTTTCGCGACGCACGTTCTACGAGCTGTTCGAAGGGCGCGAGGACTGCTTTCTGGCGGCGTTTGAGTGGGGCGTCTCCCAGGCGAGGCAGGTCATCGTCGAGGCCTATGGCTCGCGGCGCTCCTGGCGCGACCGCGTGCGTCACGCGCTCGCCGCTCTGCTTGGCCTGCTCGACGCCGAGCCGGAGCTGGCGCGAGTCTGCGTGATCGAGGCTCTGGGGGCGGGCAGGCTCGTGCTGGAGCATCGCGCCCGAGTGCTTGACGAGCTGGTCGCCGCGCTTGGCGGCGGGGCTCCACGGCCACGCGGGTCCAGTGGGGCACCCTTGCTCACCGGCGAGGGGATCGTCGGTGGCGCATTCTCGGTCATTCATGGGGCCCTGCTCATGCGTCCGGGCACGCCGTCTGGGGTGCCTCAGCAGAGCGGGGCGAGCGATTCCGTCGATGCGCGACCCTTGATATCGCTGCACGGACAGCTGATGGCACTGATCGTGTTGCCCTATCTGGGGCCGAGCGCCGCTGGCGAGGAATTGACGCGCACCGCCCCCGAGGTCAGCGTGCCCGAGCGAGCCAGTGTCTCCGGCGACGGCGGGCGGCTGCTCGAGCGGCTCGATATGCGGCTCACCTACCGCACCGTGTGCTGCCTGATCTTCATCGGCGAGCACCCCGGCTCCAGCAACCGCGAGATCG
Source organism: uncultured Solirubrobacterales bacterium (assembly GCA_963776985.1). GTDB lineage: Bacteria > Actinomycetota > Thermoleophilia > Solirubrobacterales > Solirubrobacteraceae > Palsa-744. The sequence goes on along the minus strand of CAVZOV010000004.1, from coordinate 321,679 downwards.
CCCAAGGCGCGGAGATCTCCGACGAGGGTCAGACCTCGAAGCTGCTGGGGCGACTCGACCGGCTCGGCTTGATCGCCAACACGCGCCCGCACGGCCCCGGCTACCCCAACTACTGGACGCTCACCGGCCACGGCCGGCAGGTCCTCAGCGCGGTTCAGGGACGCTAGAAGTCGCCCTGCTCGTGCGGGCCTACGCAGGCGACCGCCAGCTCATCGGCCACGTCTGCCGCGACCTCGCGGACCTCATCGAACGTGACGGCGTCCAGCGCGGCGATCGCGGCGTCGGGATCGATGTCCTCGCCATACACGATCTTCTGACTGGCTCCATAACGGGCCACCGCGTTCGTGTTCTCGAAGGCAAGCACCAGCCGACCGGCGGCGTAGGCGCGGGCGCGGTGCACCTCCTCCTCGGTCGGCCCGTCGCTGCGTAGCTCGTCCACGATCTCGCGCATGCGCGTGTAGGCCTCCACGCACTTGGCCGAATCAAGCCCCGAGCCGAGCTGCAGGATCGGCACGTCCGCATACGCATGGGCGATCGCATACACCGAGTAACAGAGTCCGCGCTTCTCGCGAATCTCCTCGAACAGGCGCGAGCCCATCGAGCCGCCGAGCAGCGTCGAGTAGATCGACAGCGCCGCGCGCTGTTTGACGTCGCTCACGGTCACGCCCGGGCGGTAGATCATGCGCAGGTGCGATTGGTTGGTGTCGCGCTGCTCGACCATCGTCTCAGGGGCGAACTTCGGTGCCGGCACGTACGGCTCTGGCGCTGGCAGGGTCGGGAAGCGGGCGAACAGCTCGGCCAGCTTGTCCTGCTCGGGAACGAACCCAATATTCCCAACCAAAAAAGCCCCACCCCTCGCCCCGGCCCAGCGGCGCTCACGGAAGCCGACGATTCCCTCGCGCGTAAAGGAGCGCAGGTTCTCCTCCGGGCCGAGCACGGTGCGTCCGAGCGGATGCTCGCCGAAGGCTGCCTTGTCGATCAGATACTCCGCCACGGTCGAGGGCTGGTCGTAGGCACGGTTGATCTCCTGGATCACGACCCCACGCTCGCGGTCCAGCTCCTGCGCGTCGAGTTTGGGGCGTCCCACGAAGTCGCTCAGCAGGTCGATCGCCGCGGGCGCCGACTCCGCGCGCACGGTGATGTGGAAGGCGACGAGATCGTGGCTGGTGTAGGCGTTGAGCACGCCGCCCAGGCGCTCGGCCGTCTCGTTGACGTCCTTATAGGTGGCGTACTTCTCCCCGCCCTTGAACACCAGGTGCTCGAGGAAGTGCGCCATCCCGTTCTCCTCGCTGCGCTCGGTGCGTGCGCCCGCATCGAACGCAACGAGCACCGTCAGCGCGCGCGTGCCCGGCAGCCCCACGGTGTACACGGGCAGCCCGTTGCCGGCCACGGTCGTTGTCGAGATGTCCGCCACTGGCGCGTCACGATAGGCGATCGACCGCCCCGTCTGTCTCCGCCAGTGCTGGCAGTTGGCTATCAGCGGTGCGTGTGGCTACCGGCGCATCGTGCAAATACGCTTGCATGCAGGGAAAAATGCGGTGTCGGGCGTGGTCTGTCGCTACTGTGCCCGGCCATGCCCAACCCCAGCGGCGGACCCTCGCGCCCTGTCAGAACAATCCCGCGCCGAACACTCGCGCGCCACATTCGCCCCGTGCGCCCACAGGTGCTCGCGCCCGAGGTGCCGCGCCCGCAGACCACGGCCGCGGCGCCCTCGCGCCCCGGCCACGGCCCGGGCGCAAACACCGTCGTCGAGTTTCGTGGGGTCAGCAAGCACTACGACAGTGGCGACACCGGCCTCGAGCGCGCCACGTTCGCGATCGACCGCCAGGAGTTCGTGTTTCTCGTCGGCGCCACCGGCTCGGGCAAGTCGACGATCATGCGCCTGCTGATCAAGGAGATCGATCCAACCGAGGGGATCATCCGCGTCGCCGGTCGCCACCTGGGCGAGATCGAGCGGGGTCGCATCCCTTATTACAGGCGCAACTTCGGCGTTGTCTTTCAGGACTTCAAGCTGCTGCCCACGCGCACCGTGTACGACAACATCGCCTACGCCCTGCAGGTCACGGGCGCCTCGCGCAAGCAGATCCGCGCCAACCTGCCCGACATCCTGCGCCTCACCGGCCTCTCAACGAAGCTGCACAACTATCCCCACCAGCTCTCCGGTGGCGAGCAGCAGCGTGTGGCCGTGGCCCGTGCCTTCGCCTCCCACCCGCCGCTGCTGCTCGCCGACGAGCCCACCGGCAACCTCGATCCCCACACCTCGATCGGCATCATGCAGCTGCTCTACCGCATCAACCGCGCCGGCACCACCGTTGTCGTGGCCACCCACGACAACGAGCTGGTCGACAAGATGCGCCGCCGCGTGATCGAGCTGCGCCGCGGGCGCATCATCCGCGACGAGGCCACCGGTCTCTACGCCCAGGATGAGACCACGGGAGACCTGGCCGAGCGCCTGAAGCGCGAAACCCGATGAAGCCATGGACGCTTCGCATTCCGGCGTCCTCGGTCGCTCGCGTGCCTAGCACGCCACGCTCCCTGCGTCCTTGGACTGCTCGGTCCATGACTTCATCGACGGTACTGTCATGAAGCTCGGGTTCTTCCTGCGGGAGGCGGTGCGCTCGATGCGTCGCAACCCGGCGCCATCGTTCGCGGCACTGTCATGCGTGCTCGTCACGACGCTCGTGCTTGGCGTGTTCATCCCGGTCGTGCAGGCCACCAATGGCGCGGCCAACTCGATTCGTGGGCGCGTGATCGTGGATGTGGACCTCAATACGACCGCGACAGCAGCCGAAGTCGCGCGGGTGCGCAGCGAGGTGCAGCAGGCGCCCTACGTGGGCCGGGTCGAAGTCGTCTCCAAGCAGGCGGGCTATGAACAGGAGCGCAAGATCGACCCGCAGGCCTTTCAGCTGATCGGCTACAACCCGCTGCCGGAAATTCTGCGCATCACGCCCACCAATCCCGCTAAGGCCGACGCGATTCGCATGGAGTTGAGCCAGTCCAGCTCAGCCGGCGTGCGCAAGGTCACCGATAGCGCGATCGCCGACGTGCAGGACCGCCAGGCGCAAACGGATGAGATCCTCTCGGCTACGCGCATCGTGAAGATCACGATGGCCCTGCTCGCCGCGCTGCTCGTGTTCTCCTCGATCCTGCTCGTCAGCAACACGATCCGCCTGTCGCTGTTCTCGCGCCGGCGCGAGGTCGAGGTGATGAAGCTCGTCGGCGCCACCGACTGGTTCATCCGCTGGCCGTTTGTGATCGAGGGCCTGTTCCTCGGCGCGCTCGGCGGGCTGTGCGCGATCGGCCTGTTGTTTCTTGCCAAGCTCACCCTGATCGACCCGCTCGCCTCGACCGTCAAGCTGATCTCCCAGCCCGACATGATCGACTTCCGTCTGTTGGTCGTGGTGCTGATGGGCTGCGCGATCGCCGTGTCGGCTGCGGGATCGGGATTGTCGCTGCGCCGCTTCCTGCGCGTCTGAGCGGCGTCGAAATCCGCCGCAGCGCATAGGCTGGGGAGATGGATTCCCGCAAACCACAGCCGTTGGTACTTGCGCTCGCGGTGCTGTTGCCTGTGCTGCTGGTGCTTGGCGTGTGGCTTGGCGGGCACCCGAACGACCTGCCGGGGTTTGCGCGCAAAGCGTTCGTCGCCAACCACGAAACGGTGGCGCTTGACGAAGCGATCGAACGGGTTGCCAACGACTACTACCGGCCCGTGTCACGGTCGAGTCTCGCGAACGCCTCGATCGCGGGCATGATCTCAAGCCTGCACGACCCCTACTCGACGTATCTCAGCCCCAAAGAATTCACCACGTTCGACCAGCCGGCGAGCTTCGCCGGGATCGGGGTCGTGATCGATCCGAAGTCGCGGGGCCTTGAAATCGTGCGGGTGTTCAACGCCTCGCCGGCCCAGCGCTCGGGGTTGAAGGCCGGCGAAACGATCGTCGCGGTGAATGGGCGCTCGTTGCGCAAGGTCCCCGCGAGCGTGTCCACCGCGCTCATCAAGGGCACCCCTGGCACCTATGTGCGGCTCACGCTCACCCGACCGCACGCACCGGCCCACCGCGTCACCGTCACGCGTGCGCTCGTGTCCGAGCCGGTTGTCGCCTCGCAAATGCGCGTCGTGGGTGGCGTCAAGCTCGGATGGGTGTATCTCGCGACGTTCAGCGAAGGCTCCGCCGGCGAAGTGCGCTCCGCGGTGGAGAAGCTGCTCAAGCAGGGCGCTCGCGGCCTGGTGTTCGACCTGCGCGCCGACGGCGGCGGGCTCGTCAGCGAAGCCCGGCTAATCGCGAGCATCTTCATCCCCTCCGGCACGATCGTCACCACGCGCGGGCGCTCCCAGCCGACGATCGTGCTCACCGCCACCGGCGAGGCGATCCCAAGCTCGATCCCGATGGTGGTGCTCGTCGATCGCGACACCGCCTCGGCGTCTGAGATCGTCACCGCCGCTTTGCAGGATCACCGTCGCGCCACTGTTGTCGGCACGCACACCTACGGCAAGGGCGTTTTCCAGGAGCTGGAGCCGCTGTCCGGTGGCGGCGCGATCAAGATCACCGTCGGGGAGTACTTCACCCCCAACGGGCGCAACCTCGGCGGCGGCGGCGTCAAGGAGGGAGCGGGCATCACGCCCGAAGTGCGCGTGCCCAGCGGTGTGGATGGCGAACACGGCCTGGAAGTCGCGCTGCACACGCTGCGCGCCAAGGTCAAATGAGCCCGCCGCGCGGCTCGCGCGGTGGGCCGGGCAAGCGTGCGAAGACCGGCGGCCAGCGCAAGAACGCCAAGCCCGCCGGGGCTCGTGCGCCGAAGCCGAGCGGCACACGCGGCAAACCGCCCAAGCCGCGCTTGAGCGGTGCCTCGGGCGCGCGCGTCGTGTGGCCCCCGCGCGAGCGCACCGAAACGGCTCGCGACGCGATCGAGCAGAGCATGCGCGAGGCGGGACTGGCGCGCCGCTTCGATGCCGCCGTCAAGCGCGAGGCACGCGGCGCGGGCGAGCGCGCATGGGCCACGGCCGAAGCCGAGCTGCGCGACGGTCGTCGGCGCGATCTGCGCGAGCTGCCGACATTCACCGTCGATCCCGCCACGGCGCGCGACTTCGATGACGCCATCTCCGCGCGGCGCGAGCAGTCGGATAGCGGCAACTCGGCGGTGAGGGTGTGGGTGCACATCGCCGATGTCGCCGCGCACGTGCCGCTCGGCTCGCCGCTTGACATCGAGGCACGCCGGCGCTCCACCAGCGTGTACCTGCCGGGCACGGTCGAGCCGATGCTGCCGCACGCGCTGTCGAGCGACGCGTGCTCGCTGGTGCCCGGCGCGGAGCGTCTCGCCGTCACCGTCGAGCTGCTGTTGCACGGCGCCGAGGTCGTCTCCGCCAGCTTCTGCCGTTCGCTGATTCGCTCGGACATGCGGCTGGACTACGAGCACGTGGATCGCGTGTTCGCGGGCGAGGAGCCGGCGAGCGAACCGTGGGGCGGGCCGCTGGCCGCGGCGCGAGCGGCGGCCGCCGAGCTGCAGCGCCTGCGCGAGCAAAGCGGCGCGCTCGTGGTGGACTCCGAGGAGCCCGAGTTCTCATTCGACGAGCACGGCAACGTGGCGGGCATCCGCTCGCGCGCGCAAACCGAGTCCCATCGCCTGATCGAGCATCTGATGATCGCCGCCAACGAGGCGGTCGCGCGGCGGCTCGCGCAGGCGTCGGCGCCGTGCCTGTATCGCGTGCACGAGCGTCCCGACCCCGAGCGCATCCGCACGCTCGTTGCCCAGCTCGCCTCGCTCGATGTGCCGACGCCGCCGCTGCCCGACCCGCTGTATCCGGCGCGCGCGGCGGAGCTGGTGGGTGAGATTTCCCGGCGCGTCGATGCTCACGTGCGTCGCACCGACCACGGGCGCGTGGTGCTCAGCTCGCTCGTGCTGCGCTCGCTCAAGCAGGCCTACTACTCGCCCAAGAACGCCGGCCACGCCGGCCTGCACTCCTCCTGCTACTGCCACTTCACCTCGCCGATCCGCCGCTATCCCGACCTCGTATGTCACCGCGCGCTGCTGTCCAGCATCGGTGCGCGTGAGCACACTGCTCGCAAGCGCGCGACGGGCGCCGGAAAGCTCGCCGAGTTGGGCGAGTGGGCGTCCGAGCGCGAGCGCGCGGCCGCGAAGCTCGAGCACAAGGGCGATGACATCGCGGCCTGCTTTCTGCTGGAACAGGCGCTGCTGAGCGACGGTTACGAGCAGGTTTTCGCAGGCGAGGTGACGGGCCTGATCGCTGCTGGGGCGTTTGTCGCGTTCGGTCCCGGCGTCGGTGGCGGGACGGACGTGGGGGAGGGGGATATGGATTTGGAGCGGCGTACCCGTGGTCCTGAGGCGCTCCTCTACGAGGGACTTCTCCCTGTGCGCCTATTGCGCTCGCCCGACGGCAGCGACTGGTGGGAGCTGAACGAGCAGAAGACGGTGTTGCGTGGAGAGCGCTCCGGCGCGAGCCTGCGCCTCGGCGATCAGATCGACGTGCGCGTCGTGCGCGTGGACGCATCGGCCGGGCGCGTGGACCTCGCCCCGGCAAGCTAACAGCTAGCGTGCCGTCCTCCCGCCTCGCCAGTGGCGCCGGGCGCCGTGTCGACCGTCCAGCTACGCTCGCTGGATGAGCAAGACGAAGGCCAAGAAGCGCAAGATTGGCGCGGGCGACGTTGCGAGCAATCGCTACGCCTCTTATCGCTACGAGCTGCTCGAGCGGATCGAGTGTGGCGTCGTGCTGCAGGGCACGGAGGTAAAGGCGCTACGGGCCTCCGGCGCGCAGCTGAAGGATGGCTATGCGGCGATCCGCGAGGGCGAGCTGTGGCTGCACTCGGTGCACATCCCGCCCTACCAGCCCGCCTCGCGCGAGAATCACGATCCCGAGCGCCAGCGCAAGCTGCTGCTGCATCGCTCGGAGATCGAGCGGATCGCCGCTCGCGCCTCCGAGCGCGGGCTCACGCTCGTGCCGACACGCGTGTACTTCAAGGGTCCCCACGCGAAGGTCGAGATCGCGCTCGCGCGCGGCAAGGACCTCTACGACAAGCGCCAGACGATGCGCGAGCGCGACTCCAAGCGCGAAATGGAACGGGGCATCCGCGAAGCGCGGCGTTAGCGAGGACGCGCAGCGCCGGGGGACGAAGCTCGGCGCTAAGGAACCTGTTCGCAGTTTGAGATGCCGTACTTCTTTGCGATCGCGGTCATCTGCTTGATTGTTTGCTCGCTGGAGGCGATCAGGGCGGCCGATCCTTTGAGGCTGTTCGATTTGGCGTATTCGCCGAGCTTGGAGGTGTTTTCGGCGAGTTTCTGGGCGCCCGCGATGAACATTTTCCAGTCGTTTTCGATGCTCGCCGGCGGCTCGAGCTTGCTCAGTTCGTTCAGCGCTTCCTGCTCCACCGCCGCCAGATGGGGAGCTGTGCGCGCGACATCCCTGACGCTCGTGACCGTTTTCGTCGTGAGCCGGCCGCTCACCCGCTTGCAGATCGCGTCCGCCTTGGACCTCAGTTCGGCGCGTGTCAGCGGCGCCGAGGAGCTGCCGCAGCCGCCGAGCGCGAGTGCCATGGCCGCCAGCGCGGCGGTCGCCAAGCCCCTATGTCCCATCCCAATCCCGATCCCCTCACGAGTTCGCCCATTTGGTCCTAACCAGCGGAACAGGGTACCGGTTTGGTGCGCTAGATCGAGCGGAAGCTGTGACCGGCGCTCGAGAGGATGTGCGTTTCGTGCATACCGAACACGAGCAGCGCGATCAGCCCGACATAGACGGCGCCCACCAGCAATCGATAGCGAGGAGCGACACGGTAGTAGGCGGCCTGCTCGACCGTGTGCGATTTGTGCTGCTGCCAGCGATGCCAGGTTTGAAAGCCGGCGAACACGACGATGATCAGCAGGATCGGGTTGCCTCTGTCCACGAACGCGAGTGCCACCAGCACGCCAAGGCCGACAAACCACATCCATGGTGTCATCGCGGCGGCCGCGCGGCCCCCGTCGAGCGGTATCACCGGCAGCAGGTTGAACAGGTTGATGAAGAACCCGAAGTAGGCGAGCGCGATCAACAGCGAGCTGCCGGTCAGCTCGCCGATCACAGCGACCGCGGCCGCTCCGAGGCTGCCAAGGATCGGTCCGGCGAGGCCGACGCGTGCCTCGGCGAGCGCGTCATCCCCAAGCGAGCGCGAGAAGATCGCGGCGCCCATGAACGGGATGAACATCGGCGCGCTCGCTTTGATGCCCTCGCGCCGCAGCGCGATCACGTGACCCATCTCGTGCACGAACAGCAGCACCACGAAACCGGCCGCGAACTCCCAACCGAAGAAGATGCTGTAAGCAGCGACGGACACCAGTGCTGTGCCAGCCGTCACCAACAGCTTCATGTTGGGAAGCGCGATCAGCAGCGCCTTCAGCGCCGCGCCGAACTTGGCCAGCAGCGCGAGGCCACCCGCGAGCACGCTTCCCAGGCGCTTGCGCAACGAGCGGCGCGGCTCTCCAAAGGGCGTCTCGCTCGCATGCGGGGATCCCGCGAGGGGCGTGGCCTGCGTAGCGAGCGCGGTCTGCGTGGCGAGTGTGGGCGGCGTGTGCGTGCCAAGCGGGCGTACGCCGCCAAACGGGTTGTCGTTCGCGACCGGCAGCTCACCATCCATGCCCTCATTGTCGCAGCTGCGATAAGCGGCTCCTAAGAGCGGGCTCGGGGGGTGTGTCGCGGCTTTTTTCGGAACGTGCGGGGAAAGCTGACAGAAGTCGCTTGACGCAAGCATCGGAGGGGCGTACGTTGAACATAGACGCGGTCCCGAGCCGCAAAGAGCGAGGCCACCGAGGTGTGAGGCCGCGCCACCCGCCACCGCAAGGCCCTCGGGCCGACCGGGAGCAGGTTCCTCAGGCGGCCCGGGGACGCGTCGGTTGTTTTAACGCCGCGCTTGTCCCGGCGTTGCCCAGGCAGCGTCCCGGCGTCACCCCAGCCGCTTAGCGTCGAGCCGGGCCACCTCAGCGTCCTAATGCTCAGCTACGCATCCTGGCTCCGTATGGGTCCGCACGGCTGGCGCTACACTGGATCGGCAACATCCACGGGGACGACAGGCTTCGACGCGGTTGGCTCGTGTGGATGGTCGCGAGTCGAGGTCCCGGGCGGCCTCGTTAAACACCCGGGAAAACCATAAGTGCGGACTCTCACGAGTACGCCCTCGCTGCTTAGTCAATAGCTAAGGCACGAGGTCTCGAACCCCGTTCGCCTACGACGGGGAGCTTCGGGATCAGAAAGTAGGCTCACCCGGTGAGGCCCGCCTCCGCCGATCCGGGAACACTTCAGGAGGCTGGTCCCCCGCAACCCGGCCGGCGAGGCTAGCGGGGGATGAGATCAGAGCGCCGGCTACGCTCGTAGAAGCCATTCAGACGCGACCGCGGACGTGGGTTCGATTCCCACCGTCTCCACTTTTTCAGACGTTGCGCAACCGCTGGTGTGACGATGCTGTTATGTCCGGTCTGGATAGACTTGACAGGAGTTCTCCCAGCATGTGGAATATGCGGTGTATGGCTCAGCCGGTGCCGACTCCAAACTCGATCGTGCTGCGTCCTAGCGTCGAGCAGGCGAACATCGGCGCCTTGCGAGACGCCTTCGGCAAGATGCAGGCGCTGAAAGCGGCCGATAATCGCAGTTGGATCTACTGGGCTGAATACCACGGCTTCGACCGCTACGACTGCTGGCATCACGCAGGCACCGGTCCGCCGCCAGGCCGCGATTATCCATATGACCTATTCCTTCCCTGGCATCGAGCCTACCTGCAGTACTTCGAACACGTTGTGCGTGATCAGAACCCGGAAGCCATTCCGCCATGGTGGGATTGGACGTCAGCCACCTCGCATGCGGAAGGCATACCGAAGTCCTACGCCGAACAGGAGGTCGGTGGTGCCCCGAACCCACTCGCGAGCGGGCCGATGCCCAAGATCCCCAAGGAAGCCGTAGAACGAACCGCTCGCTCGCCCCGCTCGCCGGGGGAACTACCCAAACTGAGCAGGTCCACGCCCGAGCCGGGTGGCGAACCGCCGCTTCCGTCTGTCGAAGCGGTGTTGGCTCTCGCAAGCTACACGGACTTCTCGATCCAACTACAGAACATTCACGACGCTGTGCATGGCTGGGTGGGTGGTCAGATGGGCGTCATCGCGACCGCGGCCTTCGATCCAATCTTCTGGGCGCATCACACGATGATCGACCGACTCTGGTACCAGTGGCAGTTGCGGCACGGTGTCAACAACATTCCCCCGCACTACTCGGAAAAGGTGCTTGCGCCCTTTGGGCTGACGGTCGAACAGGTGCTCGACGTAGGAGCACTCGGCTATGACTATGCAGGCTCGTCCGCTAGTGGGACGCCTCTTTCCACGACTCAAGCCGCACCGGTTACGGCGGGGGGGTGACCATGGCGAATCTGGTGACGTCCACGGCAATTCCAACCGCGTCTCTGGACGCGGAGTTCACGCGTGCTGACATCGAGTTTCACGGCCTTGACCATGCGGGAGCCACATACGAAGGGCGAGTTTTTCTCAACCGACCTGACGCTACCGAGCAAACTCTGAGGGAGGTCCCCGAGTACGCGGGCAGTTACTTCATCTTCGGCCACGGTGGCTGTCTAGGCGATCCTGGGCATTGCGACGTAAGGCCGCGACGCTTTTACGACCCGCGCTCAGAGCATCCCCTCACGCCGACCTTGAAGGTCGTAATGGCCACAGAGGCGCTCCGTCGGGCCAGAGATGGCGCCAAGTCGATCACGGTCACAGTCGTCCCGATCCTCCTCAGCACCAACGCTGCAGTCGGGGATCCAGACGATCTCGTCCACTACGAGCAGGTCAGGATCGTTACGTACCGTTGATGGCGGCGTTGCAGGAAGAAAACAGCGAGGCCAACCGAATCGATGCTTCTCTGGAACGCGGAGCGATGTTCGGTCAGGAAGCGGGCAGCTTTACCGAATCCGATTGACTGGTAGCCCCAACCTCTCGACCACTCGGTCTGGACGAAGTCTGGATCGCGGTCGGCCGAAAAATCTCTTCTGCGATGCTCACACGAGAGGCCTATTGCGGCAGGTTGCGACCGAGGAGCCGCTTGATCTCATGACATCCGCGCCACCATGAAGAATCGCGACTATGGACGAGATGATCGATCCCCTTGGGCGCACCGTCCGCCTAGCTGAGGAACGGTGGCAGCACATCATCGACGGCCACCCTTACATGGCGCCGTTCCGCGCCGGGGTGCTGCGGGCAGTCGAGGCGCCTACGGATCTGATCGAGCGGCCGCGGCCCGGCCAGGACTGGTTCTACCTGCGGGATGCGGGCCCAAGTCGGTGGCTCAAGGTCGTAGTAGCCTTTGACGAGGACTCCGTTGGGAGCGTACGGACAGCATTCCCAAGGAGAAGCAAGCCATGACAGTCCATATCGGCCCATACAAGTTCGACCGTGTTCGCTATGACCATGATGCGGACGTGCTCTATCTCGCCCAGGGCGATCCTGCCCGCGCCGTCGACTTCGACGAGACGCCCGAAGGGCACGCCGTCAGCTTCGACGAGAACGGGGATCTCGTCGGCCTGACTCTGATCGATATCCGCAGGCTTCTCGACGAGGCTCACGGCGAGCTTCGACTGGAGCTGCCCGCGAAGGCCAGTCCAGCAGACCTCAAGCTCGCTCTCGCATAGCGTCTACCAACGCTTGTCGCAAAGCCTCAACCCGGCTCGACGATTTGGTCTTCTTCTTTTAGGGTCCACTTTTTCGGACGTTGCGCAACCCGGCCGTGACGGTGCGATCGGACGTGTCGGGGAAGATTCAGGAGTCCACGCCCTGACGATCCTCTCAGTGCCCGAGACGTCGATGTCTGAGTCTTCTTATACGAGTACGAGTTATGTGCACCAGTAGGACGAGCGGGAAGATTGGCAGCTGCCACACCGGCACTAAACGCCCGTGCCGGCGGGGCAGATCATGGGTCAGCGCGTCGAGGTCCGCGCGCGTGCGAGCCGACACCGCGCTCTCGATGCGCCGCTCGAGTTCGCCGCCGTCGATGCGCCCGGCGGTGTAGGCTCGGGCCAGCCGACGCGACGCGCTCTCGCGGGCGCTATCGGAAACCAGCATGAGCGCGCGCGAGGGGGAGGGCGGACGTTGCGTTTGGGCGCTTCGCCGAGCGTGGTGTCGCGGGTATCCCGGTTCGGGGGTCATCGTCTGCTCGCGACGGTAAATGCTTTGGCGGTGGCGGTCGCCAGCTCGTCGCTGCTGGGGGTGTCCTCGGTGTTGATAAATGATTGGATCAGCATGCCGTCGGCGGTGCCGATCAAAAGCGAAGCGAGGTGGCGGGCCTCGTCGTGTTCGAGTGTGCCTGCAAGTGATTCGGCGATCCAACCGGCTACTCGGTCGCGCTGGCGGTTGTAGTGCGCGGCGAGTTGCTCACGCAGCTTTGGTGAGCGCGCGCTGCGGGCAAGCGCCTCGATGAAGGCGAGATAGTAGGGGCGGATCGAGTCGTACTCGTCGAGGACGACGCGCAGGGAGCTTGCCATCAGTGCGGGCAGTCCTGCCCGATCCTCGCTACGGATGGCGTTGCCAATCGCCTCGGCCCAGTCCTCCAGGGCGAGTCCGATCGCCTCGTTGAGCAGGGCTTCCTTTGAGCCGAAGTGGTAGCCGATCGACCCAAGGTTGGTGTTGGAGGCGGCGACGAGGTCGCGCGCTGTGATGTTGGCGTACTCGCGTTCGCGCAACAGAATCCGTGCCGCCTGGAGCAGTCTGGTGCGGTGGGTATCACGGGTGGTGCTGGGTATTCGCTGGATATTCATGGCTACAAAGTGTATTATACATTGTATTAGACGATGTATAACTCATCGGGGATCGCGGATCGCGTTGTTCTCCCCAGGCGGCACCCACCGGGAGGCGAGGCTGAGATGACCGAAGCGACCAGCACCCACACGACACACCAGCACGAGGAAGATACGGCGCACGAGGCGAGCGTGCGCGACGCCTCCGCAAAGCACGCGGCGAAGCACGCGCGCCTGATTCGCTCGGCCAGGGACGGCCGTATCCTCAGCGCACTGATGCTTCCATTCTTCGAGGTACGACCGCCCTCCGGATACGGTGTCATCACAACGACCGGGCGCAAGACCGGCAAGACGCGGCGCAAGTGCATCCGCGTCAGCCGCAGAGGCAACAAGGCCTACATCGTGCAGCTACGGCCGCCCGAGCTGGCGATGAGCCGCCCGTCAGCCGTAGCGTCCTGGGTCTGGAACATCCGGGCGAACCCGAATGTGCACCTGCGAATCCGCGGCGGCACATTTGCAGGCGTGGCACGAGAGCTGAAGGAGCCCGCGGAGCTTGAGCAAGCTCGAGAGGCGCTATGTGAGACGGTCAACCTGTTCGACTACGGCGAGTGCGACCTTCACCTGCGCGGGTTCCCTACACGCGCGAAGATCAAGGAGCTGCACCACCACTGGTTTGACACCGGGATACCGCTTGTCGTTGAGCTGGGAGATTAGGGAGCGATGGCGCCGCCAAAGGCGGCGGATTGTCGGTGGCGGCGTGTCAATCGAGTTTGATCGTCGTCGCCGGTGGACTCGACGCGCTGCCGGTGGCGAGCCGCGCTACTGCTGCAACCCAAGCGTTTCGAGCAGCGAATCCCACTGCTTCTGCCCGGTTGTGAATTCGAGTTCTTCGAAGCGGCGCACGAGCTGTTCGACCTTCGCGTATAGGCCCTTGTCGGCAGGCGCCACATAGGCGGCGAGTAGGTGGGGGGAGGGCACTTCCACGTTGATGTCTTCCACATGCGTGTCGAACTGCAGCGTGCTCGCCGGGATTGTTTGGTAGCCGGTGGCTGTCCACGAGCGCACGTTCGCGCAGAGGTTTGGCACCTGCAGTGCCATCATTTCGCGCAGTCCCCGGATGAACTTGTGGGCACTGCGCGCGATCGACGGGTTGCTCCAGTGCAGCGGGCTCACGGTCTTGATGAACGCATTGACATACTTGGCGTCCGTGTGATAGGCGGTCGCCCACAGCGCTCCGGCCACCTCGTAGCTCATCCGTTGCTCGGGTTCGTTCTGGGGGGCACCGGCGCCTACGTTCGGGCATTCGCCGGCAAACCTGTTGTCGAGGTCGTGCATGCTCGCTTCAAGCGTTGGCCAGCTGTCCACGACGGAGTGCAGCGTCTTGTAGGCGGCGACGAGCGCGGTGTGCGTGGAGGATGCGTCCTGGGGGGAGGTGGCGAGCGCGCTCGCGGGCGCCAGCCCGAAGGCGAGTACTACCAGCAAGATCGCCAAGCGCCCCAACATCCCTGCTTGAGTGTAGCGGCCAGATGCGCGCTATGTACGACGCAGCCACTAGTCTCCACTCAATGACCTACACGGCCGCGGAGGCAAGACAGCAGGTGTTGGAAGTACTGGCGGTGGCGGCCGACGAGCTGGACTCCGCGCTCGCGCTCCTGGGGGAGGCGTATGAGCATTTGGACGAACACGCCGCCGATGTGCTCGAGGCCGAGCTGTTCAGGCCGGTGCAGCTCGCCTACGGTCGCGCCAAGCGCACGCACGGCGAGTTTGCGGCTCGCTCGGAGCTGCCCGGCCGCGCGTTTGAGTCGGCCCCGGCCGTTGCTCCGGGGAGCGGCGCGAAGGAACTGATCGACGCGGCTGTAGAGGCTGCGAGTAGGGCGGACGCCGCGCTCGTGGAGCTACAGGACTCGATGCTGCCGGTCGAGGTCGGCGACGCCGAGCTGCGCGCCGGTATCTCCACCGTACGCGAGCTGGTCGGCGGCATGCGTGGGCGGGCGCGCGAGGTCGTGCGCACGCTCGGGCGCTGAGCGGCACGCTTGCAAGCCGGCGGTGCCTGCGGGGACTTGCGGCGTCGAGAACTCGCCGTTTGTGCTACCGGCTCAGGCGAACGCCATCGTTGGCGTGCGCTCGTGCCAGCGCTCGACCCGCTCCAGCTGCGCCGCGAGTGAGAGCAGTGTCGTCTCGCTGTTGGCGGGCCCGAGCAGCTGCGCTCCGAAGGGCAGTCCCTCGTCGGTGAAGCCGGCGGGCACGCTGACACCGGGCCAGCCGAGCACGTTCCATGGCCACGCATAGGGACAGGAGCCGGCAATGACCTGCTGTGTGGCCCAACTCGAGAGCCCGTCGGTTCTGCCAACTGCCAGCGGCGCGGATGCGCTCGTGGGGGTGAGAAGCACGTCGAACTCGGCGAATGTCGAGCCGACTCGGTGCTGCAGGCGCCGCTCTACGCGCCGGGCGAGCGGCAGGACCGTCCGCGACAGCACACCGCCGATGCGTGCGGTCGAGCGGGTGCGCTCGTCCAGGAGCGAACGGTCGGGCACGCGCTTGACCCACTCGTGCACGCCCGACTCACCACGAGCGACGAGCGTGACCCCGATCGGGCCATAGTGCGGGTGGTGCTCGGTGACGGTGTGTCCAAGCTCGGCTAGTGCCCTACCGATCCGTCGCACACCGGCGTCTATCTCTGCGTGCAGACGCACCGGCGCCCCGCTGAAGGCATGGCGCAAGGAGAGCGCGATTCGTAACGGGCGCGGATCACGCGCGATCGCCTGCGCAAAGGGCTCTGAAGGCGGGGGTGGAGCGTGGAGGTCATCGGGATGGTTGCCGCTGAGCACGTCGAGCATGAGTGCGGCGTCGGCGACGGTCCGAGTCAGCGGGCCGATGCAGGTGAGACCGTTGAAGGACTCTCGATCCGGCCACGTGGAGATGCGCCCGCGCTGGGGCTTGACGCCGACGAGGTTGCACCAGGCGGCGGGAATGCGCACCGAGCCGGCTCCGTCGGATCCGACGCCGGCGGGGACGATGCCGGCGGCGACCGCCGCGGCTGAACCCCCGCTCGACCCGCCGGGGGTGTGCTCGAGGCTCCACGGGTTGCGGGTCGCACCGAAGGCCGAGCCCTCGGTGAAGGGGTATAGCCCGATCTCGGGCGTGTTGGTCTTACCGACGATTACCGCTCCGGCGGCGCGCAGGCGGCGCACCATCTCGCAATCCTCGCGCTTGATCGCGAAGGGGCCGGGGCAGCCGAAGGATGTTGGGTGCTCGGCAAGGTCCACGTCGTCCTTGATCGCGATTGGCACCCCGAGTAGGGGCAGGCGCTCGCCGGCCGCGATCCGCCGGTCAGCCTCGGCGGCCTCCGCGCGGGCGGCTTCGCCGCGCACGATGCGAAACGCGTTGAGCGTGGGTTGGGTCGCGTCGATGCGGGCGAGCGCCTGCTCGACCAGCTGGGCCGAGCTGACGCGACCGTTGGCCAGTGCGGATACGCACGCGAGCAGGTCGCCCGAGAGTCCGAGGCCGTCGGCGCCTTTGGCGTCGGAGCTGTGCGTGGAGTGGCTGGTTGAGGACATTTTTGGATTTGCTGTTCGTTCCCGGGGCGGGTCCGACTCCATCTCGGCCATGTCGCCTGTGCTCAAAATAACGTTACCGTGGCGGGGGAAGTCGCGCGGCCACAGGGAACCGGCGGCCCACATACACTCGGATTGTGAGCATCGGCGCGCCCAGCCTCGACACTCCCGCCGTCGTGCGACGCTTCCACGAGGCTCGTCGCGACGAGAGCCTGGTGGTGCTGCAGGGCTTCCACGCGCTCAAGCACGCGCTCAGGTTCGGCGCCTCGGTTGAGATGGTGGCGTGCGTGGACCCCGCTGAGCTGGAGCGCCTGGCGCGTGGCCTGGCCCCGGACCTGGTCGAGCGCATACAAACGCTCTCGGTGGTGCTCCCGGTCGAGGCCTTCAAGCGCCTGGGCCCCTACGTTCCACACACCGGTGTCGTGAGCATCGCTGCTCGTGTGCGCAGCGATCCGCTTGCTCTGCTCGCTGCACCGCAGAGCGCGCCGCTCGTGCTGCTGGAGGATCCGCGCCACTTCGGCAACCTCGGCGCCGTCGTGCGGGTCGCCGCGGCCGCTGGAGCGGCGGGTGTGCTGACCACGGGTCGCCAGGACCCGTGGGACCCGGTGGCGGTACGCGGCTCGGCCGGCCTGCACTTCGCGCTGCCGGTTGCGCGCATCGAGGCGCTGCCCGACAGTGACCGGCCGCTGCTGGCGCTGGACCCCGACGGCGAGGATTTGCGCCCCGAGCGCGTTCCGCCGCGTGCCCTGCTCGCGTTCGGCACCGAGCGCGACGGTCTCAGCGAGCGGCTGCTGGAGCGCGCCAGCGCGCGCCTGCGCCTACCGATGCGCGACGGCGTGTCGAGCCTCAATCTCGCTACGTCAGTCGCCGCCGTGCTCTACAGCTTGCGCCTCGCTCGCGGTGGCTAGGGGGACTTCGGCGGCGGGTACAGCCCGGCGCCGGTCGGGCGCGGATTCGCCGGTTCCGTCCTAATCGCGCGGGATTGCCGTCAGCCAGTCTCGGTGGGCATGTACGGCGCAAGCTCGCGTCGCGCTATCGAGAGCTTGTGCACCTCGTCGGGCCCGTCGGCGAGGCGCAGCGTGCGCAGATGGGCGTACGCCCACGCGAGCGTGAAGTCGTCCGATACGCCGCCGCCGCCATGCACCTGGATGGCGCGATCGATCACCTTCAGCGCGATGTTCGGCGCGGCCACCTTGATCGCTGCGATCTCGGTGCGCGCGTGGCGGTTGCCGACCGTGTCCATCAGCCATGCCGCCTTGAGCGTGAGCAGGCGTGCCATCTCGATCTCGATGCGCGCCTCGGCGATCCAGTCCTGCACGTTGGCGCGCGCGGCGACCGGTTGACCGAATGTGGTGCGCGACACCGCGCGCCTGCACATCGCCTCCAGCGCCCGCTCGGCCGCGCCGATCGAGCGCATGCAGTGGTGGATGCGTCCGGGCCCCAGTCGCGCCTGGGCGATCATGAAGCCGTCACCCTCGCCCGCGATCAGGTTCTCGGCAGGCACCCTCACATCGGTGAAAGTGATTTCGGCGTGACCCTCCTGGTCCTGATAGCCGAACACGGGCAGCCCCCGCACGATCTCCACGCCAGGTGTGTCGATCGGCACGAGTATCTGGCTCTGCTGGCGGTGGCGTGGGCCGTCCGGATTGGTCTTGCCCATCACGATCATGATCTGACAGTGGGGGTGAAGTGCCCCGGAGATCCACCACTTGCGCCCGTTGAGCACGTAGGCGCCTGCCTGCCCCCCGCCATGGGGGGTGCCCGATTGGGTATCGCCGTCGCGCTCGATGCGCAGGGCGATGTTGGTGGCGTCCGAGGATGCCACGTCGGGCTCGGTCATCGCGAAACTGGAGCGAATCTCACCCTCAAGTAGAGGCTTAAGCCACTGCTCCTTTTGCGCTGGTGTGGCGAATTGGTGGAGCACCTCCATGTTGCCCGTGTCCGGCGCCGAGCAGTTGCACGCCTCCGAGGCGATGTGGCTGCGCCCAAGGATCTCCGCGAGCGGGGCGTAGTCGCTGTTCGACAGCCCCGCGCCGTGGTCGGCGTCGGGCAGGAACATGTTCCACAGGCCCGCCTTGCGCGCTCGCACCTTCAATTCCTCCATGACGGCCGGCTGGTGGTGCGGGTCGCCGGACTCGCGCATTTGGCGCTCGTACACGGGCTCGGCGGGATATATGTGCTCGTCCATGAACGCCTGCAGGCGCTCTTGAAACTGGATGCAGCGCTCGCTCGCTTGGAAGTCCATCGCTTTCCTCCTCGGCAGTGGGAATAGGATCATCGCCGATGAGCGAGCAATCGGCCGATTACAAGGCGGCGGGCGTGGACTACGACGCGCTCGACGAGGGCAAGCGCCAGGCGATCGCCCGCGCGCTTGCGACATCTCCGTTGCTCGAGGCCCGCGGGGGGCGTGCCATTGATGCTTCGCGCGGAGAGCCCGCGTTCGTGTTCGAGTTCGCCGGCAGCACGCTCGCGTTCGTCATGGAGGGGCTTGGCACGAAGTCGATCGTCGCCCGCCACGTGCTGGAGCGCCAGGGGATCGACCGTTTCGCCGAGGTCGCCTACGACACGGTTGCCGCGATTCTCAATGATCTTTGCTGCGTGGGCGCCCTGCCATTGGTCGCAAACGCCTACTTCGCCACCGGCTCCTCAGAGTGGTACGCCGAGGCGGGGCGGGCCTCCGCGTTGCTTGAGGGCTGGCAGCGCGCCTGCGTGGACGCGGGCTGTGTGTGGGGCGGGGGCGAGTCGCCGTCGCTGTCGGGGCTCGTCGCCGAGGGCGACATCGAGCTCGCCGGCGCGGCGGTCGGTGCGCTGCCTGCCGGACGCGCCGCGATCCTCGGCGAGGAGCTGCGGGCGGGCGATGAGATCGTGCTCGTCGCATCGAGTGGGCTGCACGCCAACGGCGCCTCGCTCGCGCGCCTGGTAGCGGAGCGCCTGCCCGACGGATATTCGACGGCGCTGTCGAGCGGGCGCACGCTCGGCGAGGCGCTGCTCGACCCCTCCGTGATGTACGTGTCACTGGTGCGGGCGCTGTTGGAATCGGAGGCGCGTATCTCCTATCTGAGTCACATAACGGGCCACGGCCTCTTGAAGCTGATGCGCCCGGCGAAGCCCCTGAGCTATCGCATCCGCGAGCTGCCACCGGTGCCCGAGGTGCTGGAGTTTCTGGTTGCCCAGACCGAACTCGACGCACACAGCGCGTACTCAACGTTCAACATGGGCTCGGGCTACGCCGTGTATTGCGAGGCCGGCGCCGGCGAGTGGGTCGTTGCTGCCGCTCGGGCGCTGGGCTTGCAGGCGCTCGTGGCGGGCGCCGTGGAGGTCGGTCCGCGCCAGGTGATCGTGGAGCCCGTGAGCGTGCTCTACAGCGGCGAGCAGCTCGAATTCGCGGCTGCCACCGACGCCACCTAGTTGAACCTGTCGGCCGTTACGGCTAACCTTGCGGGCAAATCGCCAAAGCTCCCCGACCGCTGAGACGTTAGGGGACTCGATGTCGCCGGACCGTCATGGATCCGGAGCTACCCGGGTCGTAGGCGCACACATCAACAGAGGAGAGAAACTGATGCGTAGAGCATCTACCCGTTTGGCCCTGCTCGGTCTTGCCGCAGCGGCCCTTAGCCTGCCGGCAGCCGCGGGGGCGGCGCCGAACGTCACGCTCAAGGTCACCGCCGTTCCGATCCCCGTCAATCCGAGTTCCAATGGCGGAGCGACGTACCCGGGCACTGGAAACATCCTGGGCGCCGGTACGGACGTCGAAACCGAATTCCATATCAGCGGCACCGAATACGGCGGCTTTCCGTCGCCATTGGTCGGCGTGACCTTCTATACGCCAGCCGGCTCGAAGCTTGACACGAAAGGCTTTACTGGGTGCCCAATGGCGACTCTGGAAAGCCACGAAGTGCAGAAGTGCCCGAAGAAGTCGGTCGCCGGCCCGCAGGGTCGCGCGGAAGGCGTCGTCGCCTTCGGTGGTACGCGTGTACATGAGTCGCTGACCGTGCAGCCGTTCTTCGAGCCCGGTGGGGGTCTCGCGTTCTTCGCCGAAGGCCGCAGCCCGGCCTCGATCGAACTCCTCTCCAGCGGCAAGTTCACCAACGGATCTGGCGCGTTCGGCCCGGTGCTCTCCGCGGAAGTCCCGCTCGTGATCACCGTGCCCGAAGCGCCCTATGGGTCGGTTGAATTCATCAAGGTCAAGGTGGGCGCGGCCATCAAGCAGGGCAAAAAGCTGGTGTCTTACGGCACGCTTCCCAAGAAGTGCCCGAAGGGCGGCTTCCCCGTCAAGGCCGAACTGAAGTTCTACAGCGGCGAAACCGTTACGGTCAACGTGAAGGCGCCGTGCCCCAAGAAATAGGGTTGCGACGGAGGTAGCCACATGCGCATCGCGGTGGCCGCTCTCGCCGAGAGCGGCCACCGGCAGGACTTAGACGAAATCGACTGAAACAGATCGAAATTGGCGCGCCGCATCGTGGCGTGGTTGATGGCGAGCTGCAGCGAGCCGGGGCGGCCCGTAGGATGGGCCGCCCTGTACTCGTTATCGAACACAGAGGTAGGGTCGGGTTGAGGACGAAGAGCCAGGGGTTCAGGAGGGGCATGGCCGCGGTGGCGGTTGCTGGTTGTGCGATCGCACTTGTGGCGGTCGTGCTGCTCGCTACCTCCGCGGGCGGGTCGAGCGGGAGCTACACGATCCGCGCGATCTTCGACGATGCCAACAACCTCACCAGCGGCGAGAACGTCAAGGTCGACGGGGTGGATGTCGGCACCGTCGGGTCGGTCACGCCCACGCCTCACGCTCAGGCCGCGGTAGTGCTCGATATCACCGACCCGAGCTTCCAAAATTTTCGCACCGACGCGAGCTGCGAAATCCGCCCACAGGCGCTCATCGGCGAGAAGTACGTGGACTGCCTGCCGACGCAGCAGCGCGTGGAAGGCACGCCGGCGCCGCCGTTCTTGAAAACGATTCCGGCCGGACAGGAAGGCGCCGGCCAGGTGCTGCTGCCAGTGACTAAAACCCACAGTCCAGTCGAAGTGGACCTGCTCGGCGATGTCACCCGCCTGCCCGAGCGCCAGCGCTTCACGATCATCCTCAACGAGTTTGGCGCCGGCTTGGCCGGGCGCGGCGCCGACCTCAATGCCGTCCTCCGGCGTGCCAACCCGGCTCTGCAGGAACTCGAAAAACTGCTATCGGTCCTCGCCAGCGAGAACAAGGTCCTGACCAATCTTGCCGAAGAAGGCGATCGCGCTGTCGCGCCGCTCGCGGCCGACCGTCATCGGCTTGTGAGCTTCATCAACGAAAGCGGCAAGGTCGCCCGAGCTGCGGCCAACCAGCGCGGCGCGCTCGCCCAGAACCTGGCCGATTTCCCTGCCTTCCTCGAACAACTTGGGCCGGCCGTCGAACGGCTGCAGCGCTTCGCCGAACAGACGACCCCGGCACTCAGAGACCTCGGCGTAGCGGCCCCCGGCATCAACAAGCTGTTCAAGAACATCGGCCCGTTCTCAACCGCTTCGAGCACGTTCTTCAAGTCTTTTGGCAGCACAGGTAGGGCTACCGGTCCGGCGCTGAAGGCGGTCGAGCCGCTGCTGCCGCTAGCCAAGGCGCTCGGCAAGGAAGCCAACCCGTTCGCCGGCAACTTCTCGGGCCTGCTGACGAGCCTACGCTCCACCGGCGGCTTGGAGCGCCTGCTCGACTTCATCTACCTGGGCACGGGCGACGAGAACGGTTACGACGCGCTCGGGCACTTCTTGCGCGCGGAAATCGTGGCGGGTAGCTGTCTCGCCTACTCCGTCACGGTCGCGCCCGGCTGCTCGACCGGGAAATTCATCAAAGGCAGCGCGTCGAGCGCCACGGCATCGGCCGCGAGCGCCAACTCGACTGGCCTCGTCATGCAGCGCACGCTCGCCGTGTTGAAAGGCATGACCCCGGCCCAGGCAATCGCGCGCTATCCAGGCTCGATCGCCGGTGAAACGGGTGCCGCGAGCACCCAGTCGATCGGCTCATCCTCGACGTCAAGCGCCCAGCCGGTGGGCGGCGCGGCGGCCGGCACCACCTACTACACGCCTGGCGAAGAAAGCTCGCAAGCCGGCGGCATGCTCCTCAACTACCTGCTGGGCAACTGATGGCGATGACCCGACGACTTCTCACGACCGCACTTTCCCCGCTACTGGTGGCGCTGCTTGCGCTGACGTTCGCGGGTGCGGCCGACGCGAGTGCGACTGTCGGCAGCGCCGAACCGGCGACGGCCGAAAGCGGCACGACCGGCACGACGACTGTGCCGGCCCCCCCGGCCGAACCGGCCCCATCCGAACCGGCTCCGCCGCCAACGACCACTGGCACGACCCCAAATCCCAACCCAACCCCGGCCCCGACCACCACGACGACCGTGCCCACCACCACGACCGTGCCCGCACCGCCTGTGGCGCCCGAAGTACGCACACAGCACTCCCAGCCGCGCACTGTGGTGCCTACGCACGCGAGTTCGGCGGTTTCCGGCTCGCCAGCGGCGCCGGCGGGCGCGAAGGCGGTATCGCCCTCGGCGATCACACCGCCGTTGCCGGCGACGCTGAGCGCCTCCTCATTCTCGGGCGTGCCGAGCTTTTTCATCGACAGCTTCAGCATCCCGCCGTTTTTGCTGCCCATCTACCAGGCAGCCGGAGCCGCCTACGGCATCCCGTGGCAGGTGCTTGCCGCGATCAACGAAGTCGAGACGGACTATGGCCGTGACCTGAACGTCTCCAGTGCCGGCGCCGAGGGCTGGATGCAGTTCCTGCCGAGCGAGTGGCAGCAGTACGGAGTCGACGTCAACGACAGCGGCTTCGAGGACCCCTACAACCCGGCCGACGCGATCTTCGCCGCCGCCCGCTACCTGAAGAGCGCCGGCGGCGACAGCGACATTCGCGCGGCGGTGTTCTCCTACAACCACTCGCAGGCGTACGTCAATTCGGTGATGCTGCGCGCTCAGCTGCTCGGCGGCACCCCGCCGCAGCTGCTCGGAGCGGTTACCGGCCTGACCGAAGGACGCTTCCCGGTGTATGCGGCCTCGCACTACAGCGATGTGTTCCCCACCGTCGAAGCGTCTTTCCCGCATACGGTTGCCGGCACGACGATCTACTCGCAGGCCGGCGTTCCCGTGATCGCCTCGCAGGACGGGCGCATCGTGAGCATCGAGCAGAGCGGACCGCTGGGGCTCAGCATCTCGCTCCTAGACGCTTATGGCAACACCTACACCTACTCTGAGCTAGGCACGCTCGCGACGCTCTATCCGGTGCTCGAAGCGGCCGGCTCGGGTGGCGCGCACACGGCCGGGGCGACAGACACCGCTCCCGGCGTGAGCGCACCCACACCGGCCGCAACCGGCGCCACAAGCATGTTCAGGGCCGGCTCTGAGAATGTCTATCTGCATTCGCTGCGTGTCGGCGTGCAGGTGATCGCGGGCACCGTCCTTGGACACGTCGGCCCGGGCAGCGAACCGCACATCGTCTTCCAAATCCGCCCAGCCGGCATCGGCGCGCCGCTGATCGATCCCAAGCCGATCCTCGACAGTTGGGTCAAGCTGCAGAGTTCCTCTGTGCTGCGAGTGAGGGGCAGCGATCCATTCGCGAAGATTTCGCCCACCCCCGGCCAGGCGCTACTCGAGTCAAAGACGCAGCTGGAGCAGCAGCTCCCGCGCGATCGCGAAATCCGCATCGCCTCCTGCGAGCGGCGCTTGATCGAGGATGGCCAGGTGGACCGGCGCGTGCTCGCCGCGCTCGCCTTCCTCTCGGCGTCGGGCCTGCGGCCGACCGTCTCCTCGCGCAGTTGTCCGCGCTCGTCCGCGACCGCTGTGAGCGCCTCCTCGCTGGGAGCCGTTAGCGCTGAGGTCGACATATCGGCGGTCAATGGCATTTCCTTGCTCGCCGGCGGGGAATCCACTTCGATCCGTGCCGCCGTGCGTAAGCTGCGCGGTTTGCAAGGCGCGATGAAGCCGCTCGAAATCGTCAGCTCGACGCCACTTCCGGGGCTACCCGCCAGTGCCTCGCTGCCGGGCTACGCCGGTCTGATTCACCTCGCCTACGCGCCCTCCGGCGGCGGCAGCGCGGCACGCGCCGCGTCGCTTGCAGGCTCAGGGCTCTCGCCCGCGCAGTGGCTCGCGCTCGTCGCGCGCCTTGGCGAGGTCCCCGATCCGACCGTCAGCTCCAAGCCCTCCTCCGCGGCGATCCCCGACTCAGGTGCTGTCACGGCGGCTGGGACGGAAGGTAACTAGCGAGATGGCCACCACAGTTCCACCGCGCCCGCCGGCATCTCCGCCGCCGCCCTCCGCGCCGCCGCCCCCTGCGGCGTCGTCCCCGCGGCGAGCAAACACAACGCGCATCGCCGCGTTCGGGGCGCTCGCCATCGTCGTCGTCCTGCTGCTCGTGCTCGTTCTCGGTGGCAGCGGAGGCGCCACCTACCAGCTGGTCTACGCGGAAGCCTACGGGCTCGTGCGCGGCGATCAGGTGCAGGTAGGTGGGGTGCCGGTCGGCTCGGTCAAGAACATCGTGCTGCTGCCCAACTACCGAGTGCGCATCACGATCCACGTGGACTCTTCGCTCGTGCCATTGCACGAAGGCAGCACCAGCGAAATCAGGGTGCCCTCGCTTTCGAGTGTCGCCAACCGCTACGTCGCGCTCCTGCCCGGTCCCAACAATCGCCCTGCGCTGCCGTCTGGAGCCACGTTGCCGGTCACCGCCAGCCATAGCGTGACCGACCTCGACCAGTTCTTCCACATTTTCAACGCCGACACGCGTAAGGGCCTGCAACAGCTGATCAAAGGCTTCGCCGAACAGTACTCCGGCGCAGGCGCCGCTCTGCAGCAGGACACGATCTACTTCCCGCCCGCGCTGGCGGCGCTCGACCACGTGATCGCCGAGCTGGGGCGCGAACAGCCGACGTTCACGAACTTCCTGATCGAAACAGCCAAGGCGACGACCACGCTGGCCGACCGCAGCGGGCAGCTGACCGAACTGATAAGCCACGCAAACACGGCGTTCGGCGCGCTCGCTTCTCAGCAGACCAACGTCGCCTCTGGTCTGAAGGCGCTGCCCGGCTTCTTCAGAACCGGCAACCGCACCTTCGAAGAACTGCCGGGCACGCTCGCCGACATCACGAAGCTGGTCGACGTGGCTAAGACGAACACTAAGCAGCTGGCCCCATTCTTCGCCAAGCTGCGCCCGCTCGTCAACAGCGCCACACCGGTCGTCACCGACCTTGGCGAAGCGATCAGCAAGCCCGGTTCGAGCAATGACCTCACCGAAGTCGCGCTCGCGCTGCCAGGAGTCGCGCAGGGGCTCACCACTGCCTCGCCCGACGGCGTGCGCGCGGCCGAAGAATCGCTGCCAGTGACCGCCCTGTTCGGGCCCTACAGCCCCGACTTCCAAGGACTTGCTCGCGACTTCGGTCAGGCCACCGGCTACTACGACGCCAACGGCCACTATGCACGCGTCGCCGGGATGTTCCCCGACTTCGAACTCGGCGCCAACAACACACTCAAACCCGCCAACCCGGCGCAGGTGTTGCAGGGCTTGAAGACCGGTCAGCTGCGTCGCTGCCCCGGCTCCGGCACCCAACCGGCGGCCGACGGCTCCTCGCCCTTCACCGACAACGGCACGCTTGACTGCGACCCGACGGAGACGCCCTGATGAATCGCCGTCGCTCAAACTCCCTGGCGGGCAGCCCACTGCTGATCGGCGCGGTCACGACATTGATCGTGATCGTCGCCGTATTCCTCTCCTACAACGCCAACAACGGGCTGCCGTTCACGCCCACCTACAACCTCAACGTGCAACTGCCCGAGGCCTCAGGCCTGCAGAAGGGCAACCAGGTGCGGATCGGGGGCACGCTCGTCGGCATTGTCAGCTCGCTGCATCCCTATGAAAATCCGAAGACCGGGCGTGTGACGGCGATCGTCTCCATGAAACTCGAAAAGAACGTCGGGCCGCTACCGGCCAACACACATGCGATCGTGCAGTCCGTCTCCGCGGTCGGGCTGAAGTATCTCTCGCTGATCAAGGGCCACTCCTCGCAGACGCTCAAAGAAGGAGCCACGATCCCCGTCTCGCAGACGAGCGAACCGGTCGAAATCTCCCAGCTCTTCGACATGTTTGATAAAAAGACGCGCAACGCCAGCCAGGTCAACCTGACGGCCTTCGGCAACGGCCTGGCCGGACGCGGCATCGGCATCAACGAAACAATCGTGGCGCTGCGTCCGCTGGTTGTCAACGCGATCCCCGTGCTGCACAACCTCGCCTCGCCGCAAACGGGCTTCGGTCAATTGTTCGTTGCCTTCGATCGCGCGGCCAAAGAAACGGCGCCGGCCGCCCAGGATCAGGCCGACTTCTACAGCAATCTCGACACATTCTTCACGGCCTTCGCAAGCGTCGCGCCGTCCTTTGAAGAGGCGCTCAAGGGCGCGCCGCCGGCACTGCGCCAGGCGACCCACTCGCTCCCGTTCGAGGCCCCGTTCATCGAAAAAGCCACGGAGTTCATGCACCTGTTCCGTCCCAGCGCGAAGATCCTGCGCACCCTCGCGGCGCCGCTCGGGCATGCCTTCGAAGTTGGCACCGTCAACGTACGCGCCGCGACTGCGCTCAACAGTGAGGTCGCGGAAGCCTCGCAGGCGTTCGCCGCGTTTGCCAAGAACCCGATCGTGATCACCGGCATCGAAAGCATCACGCACACGCTCAGCCTTGGCAACCCGCTGCTCGCCGGACTTGCTCCGGTGCAGACCAAGTGCAACTACTTGACGCTCACGTTCCGCAACGTGGCGAGCGTGCTCTCGCAGAGCATCGGCGTCGGTACCGTCGCGCGCGCCACACCGATCCTGTCGCCGAACGGACCCAACAATGAGGGCCTGCCCTCTGCGGCGCCGGCGAATGGACCCTCCGTGATTCACAGCGGCCCGCAGGTCGAAAATAACCATCTGCACTTCAACCCCTATCCGATCGTCGGGGGGCCCGGTCAGCCGCTGGAATGCGAAGCCGGCAACGAGCCCTATACCGAGGGCAAGACGACGATCGGCAACGTGCCCGGCGGCGTAGGCACCTCAAGCACCGAAAAAACTACGCGCGAAGAAAACCTCTTCGGCGAAAAATACTCGCCGCAGGTGCTCGAAGCGCTCGGCCTGAAGAGTTCGAAAGCGAGCGGAAAATGAGTCGCACGCGCTGGTGGAAACGCTACGACGAGCTGCCCGTCGTCGAGCTGCAGAGGTCAAACCCCGTGCGCTTCGGGCTTGTCGTGATCGTCATCACGGCGATCGTCGTCTATTTCGGCTTCACCAAGCGCATTCCCGACGAGCACGGCTTCCGCCTCAACGCGGCGTTCAACACGGCCGTCAACATCGCCCCCAAATCGCCCGTGCGCATCGCCGGCGTCAACGTCGGCACGGTCAGCTCTGTCAAACGAGTGGGCAATACCGGGGTCGTGAGCATGGAAATCTCCAAAGACGGTCTGCCGATCCATGCCGACGCGACGCTGAAGATCCGCGCGCGCATCTTGCTCGAAGGCAACTGGTTCGTCGAACTGCAGCCCGGCACGCCCTCCGCGCGGACGCTCTCCTCCGGCGCCACGATCCCCGTCAGTCAAACATCGGACCCGGTCCAGCTCGACCAGGTTCTCGACGCGCTCACGACCGACACGCGCGCCAACCTGCAAACGCTGCTGATCGAATTCGGCTCCGCGCTGACACGCGAGCCGACCGCCGCCGAGAACGCCGAACAGAGCCCGGTCGTACGCAACCTGAACGCCGCGCAGGCGCTCAAACAGCTCTACATCGACAGCCCGGAAGCTCTGAAGAACGGGGCGATCGCCACCCAGGCGCTCGGTGGCGTGGAAGAACACGACATCTCCAAACTGATCGCCGGCACCGAAAAATTCAGCTCACAGCTCAACGTGCACGAGCAGCAGCTCGGCGAACTGATCGGCAACTTCAACACGTTCCTCGGCTCACTCGCCGCTCAGTCCAGGAGTCTGAGCGCCACTTTCGCCCAGTTGCCCGGGGCTCTGCACAACGGCGCGCGTGCGTTTACCAATTTCAACGCCGCCTCGCCTACGATCAGGAAATTCTCGCTTGAGCTCGCGCACAGCACCGAACAGACCGGGTCCACAATTGCCGCCGGCTTCCCTTGGATCGAACAGGTCAAGGCGCTACTCGGACCCCAAGAACTCGGCGGCTTCGCCAAGGGCCTGCAAGCGGCGGCCCCGACGCTTGCGAGCCTGGTCGTGCCGCAGCCGGCGTTCCTCAAAGAAACCGACCTGTTCTCCAAGTGCCTGAGCAACGTATTCTTCCCGTCCGGCAACGTCAAGCTGCAGGACGGAGCGAGCACTTCTGGCGTGGAAAGCTACAAGGAGTTCTGGTACGCGATGGCCGGCCTCGCCGGTCTTGGGCAGAGCTTCGACGGCAACGGCCCGCTCACTCGCTTCATGATCAGCACCGGTAGCCAAACGCTCAAGTCGGCGCCAGCCAAGGTCGTCGGCGTGACCACCGCCACCGGTCTACCCGTGCTCGCCCACACTTCCCAAGCCCCGCTCGGCACACGACCGGCCTTCCCGGCAACCGAGCCCCCCTACAAGCCGCTGGTGCCGTGCTACACACAGGCGGTCCCCAACTTCAACGGTCCTCTCTCAGAAGGCCCAGCCGACGGGAGCGGATCGTGAGCCGGTCGATGAGCCGCGCGATACTGCGTCCTCGGTCGCTCGCGTGCCAAGCACGCCACGCTCCCTGCGTCCTTGTCTCGCTTGCTCCTAGACCGGCTCACGGGCCCGTTGGTCATGAAGGGAGCGGATCGTGACGAGCGAGGAGCACCATGGCGAGCGCGGCTTGCTCGGCCAGATCGAGCGCTATCGCACCGCTTTCATCTCGATCGTGGCGATGGTCCTGATCGCCCTGTTCGTTGGCGGCTACATCCTCTCCAACGAGCGTCTGTCGCTGCCGAGCTGGGTGCCGGTGGTCGGCAAGAGCTACTTCACGTTGAAGGGCGAGTTCCAGACCGGACAGGCGATCACCCCGGGCCAGGGGCAGTCGGTCACGATCGCGGGTGCCAAGATCGGCGAAATCGCGAGCGTCGATCTGCACGAAGGCGACGCGCTCGTGACGATGAACATCACACCCAAGTACGCCGCCTACATCTACCGCGATGCGACGATGCTGCTGCGCCCCAAGACGCAGTTGAAGGATATGACGGTCGAGGTCGACCCCGGCACGCCGCGTTCCGGACGCGTGCCGGGTGGCTACACGGTCCCGCTTTCCCAGACGGCGCCGGACGTCAACTTCGAGGAGTTCCTCTCCTCGCTCGACGCGGAAACGCGCGAATACCTGCAGGAGCTGATCGACGGCGCCGGCATCGGCCTGAAGGGCAACTCGGCGAACCTCTCGGCGACGTTCAAGCGCTTCGATCCGATTTCGCGCTTGACCAACGAGATAACCAAGGAACTGCACCTGCGCCACAAGAACATCGAACGCGGCATCCACAACTTCCAGCTGATCCTAAGCGCGCTCGGCAACAAGGACACCGAATTCGCACAGCTGATCCAGTCCTCCAACGCCGTCTTCCAAGTGTTCGCAGAACAAAATAAGAGTGTTCAGCGCACCCTGCAGCTGTTCCCCGGTGCCCTGGCCAAGGCCAACAGGGCCGCCGTCAAGCTCGCGACGACCGCCAGTGTGACGGGATCGACGCTGCACGCGCTCGAACCATTCGCGAAGGTGCTCGGCCCCGCCCAGGAAGCGGCGCGCAAGTCCTTCCTGGAAACGACGCCGATCATTAAGAATGAGATCAGGCCGTTCGCGCGTGAAGTGACGCCGGTCATCCAGCAGCTCGGACCGTCGATCAAGGAACTCGGCGAAGCCTTCCCCAAGCTGCAGAGCGGCTTCTCGGTCTTCAACGAATTGTTCAACGAGCTCGCCTACAACCCCAGTCCCAAGCAGGGCGGCTTCCTGTTCTTCCTCAACTGGGCCAGCCACGACCTCAACAGCGTGGTCAGTACGGCAGACGCTCATGGGCCGATCGGGCGCACGCTCGTCTATCTGAACTGTGAAGTGCTACCGATCCTGCAGGGCGTCTCGGAAATCAACCCGACGGTGAAGCTACTCGTCGCTCTCTTCAACCCACCGTCCGGGGCCGAATGCCAGGCACTCGGCCTGGTCAAGGCGGCCGGTACAGCGAGCACCGCGAAGGCCGCCGCGACTCGCGCTCGGGCAGCGTCGAAAAAGGGCTTCACGATGAACTTGCTCGGTTCCAAGCACAGTGCGTTCGCGCGTCTGGCGACTGCGGCAGAGGGAGGTCGCTAGTGCAAAAGCGCGCCCCCACACTCGCCAACATCCTTGTGATCGTCCTGTTCGCGCTCAGCTGCTTCGGACTGCTGCTGTTCCTATGGGAGTCCTTTGGCGGCCCGGTGCCACTGAAGCCGAAGGGCTACCGCTTCACGATCGAGTTCGCGCGCACACTCGCGCTCGCCGAACAGTCAGACGTGCGCATCAGTGGCGTCAACGTCGGCCACGTCATCAGCCTCGAACACAACAAGGACGGGCTCACCCACGCGACGGTCGAACTCGCCAGCAAATACGCGCCGATCGCCTCCAACGCGCGCGTGACGCTGCGCGAAAAGACACTGCTGGGCGAGACCTACGTGCAGCTGTTGCCGCCAAAGGTCCCGGCGGCGCCGCTACCGGACAACGGACAGCTGCCGCTCGCGCACGTGGAACCGTCCGTCACGCTCGATGACATCCTCTCGACCTTCACCCCCGAAACGCGCGCGGCGTTCCAGCAGTGGATGCAGTCGCAGGCGGAAGGCATCGGCGGTCGCGGCGAACAGATCAATGCTGGTTTCGCCGAGACCCAGCCGTTCATTGAAGACTCCAACAAGCTGGTCGGGATACTCGCCTCACAGGAAGGCGCGCTGCGGGCGAGTATCCACAACACCGGCGTGGTCTTCGACGCCCTGACGGCACGCGAGGGTCAATACCGCGGCGTCCTCGAAGAGGGCGAGGCCGCGACCCACGGCCTCGCCGAAGGAAGCCAGGGGTGGGCCGAATTCATCCGCTTGGCGCCCGCGTTCGAGCGCAACTCGCAGACGGCACTGCGCAGCGTCGACGCTTTCGCGGTCAACACCGAACCGTTCCTCAACCAGTTCCGTCCCGCCCAGGAACAGCTGACTTCGCTGTTGAAATCGCTCGAGCCGTTCACGCCGCCGTTCAACTCGCTGCTGACATCGCTAGGACCCTTCACACAGGCCGGCAAGAAGGGGTTGCCACAGACCAAAAAGATATTCGACCTATTCGTACCGCTGGTCGGGGCGACGAGTACAGCGCTGCACAACTTCAACCCCTTCTTCCAGTACCTCAGCGAGTACGTGCCAGAGCTGCAGGGGCTGTTCGCCAACGCGGCCGCCTCCACCCAGACGCACGGGAAAAACACGAACATTCCCGGCGGCCCTCAGCAGCATCTCCTGAAGGCTATGAACGTGCTCGAGCCCGAAGGCCTGTCGGTGTACCCGCAGCGGATCGGCACCAACCGCGGTAACGCCTACCCGCAGCCTGGTGCTTTCCGCACGCTCGCCAGTGGCCTACAGGTGTTCAGCAGCGCCTCGTGTGCCAACTCAGCTCCCTCGGCGAGCGGGCCGGCGCTCGGCACGATCACACAGAGCATCATCGAACAGCTGATCGAATACCACATCGTCAACGCGCCGGAAAGCGCCTCCAACTCCGTTGCCGCCCCGGCATGTGTGCAGCAAGGGCCGTTCACGTTCAACGGCCAAACCAGCCAGTTCCCGCACGCCACGCCGTAGAGCGCTCAGGGCTCCCTGACGGCTGGTGTCTCCCTCCGCCTGCGGAAAATCCCCGCGCGGTCGGGAGGCGAGTGCTCAGGGCTAGCTCAGGCCGGCGACGGCCATCGCGCGCTCGTGGTCCAGGTAGGGGAGCAGCGCAAAGTAGGTGAGGTCAGCGTGCAGGTCGGGGAGTTCGGCGGTGTTCCCCTGTAGTGCGCGGCGATGCAGGATCGAGGCGATTCCGCCGACGATTGCTTCCGAGGTTTGCTCGGGTAGGTGCTCGCCGTCGGGAGACTCCTTGCGTCCCTGCTCGATCAGCGACGCGAACAGCGCGAGCGTGGAGCGTTGGCGCTCGCGTGCGTCCGGTCCCGCGCTCAGCATCTCGACGAGCACCACCCGCGCCGCCGCCGGATCGCGGGCAAGCCCCCACAGTAGGCTCTCCAGGCCGCCACGCACCCGCTCGTGCCAGGGGGCATCGCGCTGGAAGCACTCGAGTGCCGCAAGCTCAGCGCGTCCGATCAAGTCGTCCACAGCCTCACAGAAGCAATCGTGCTTGTCGCGGAAGTGCTCGCTGAACACCGCCTCCTGCACGCCTGAGCTTGCGAGCACACGGCTGACGGTGGTGCGATCGTATCCACGTTGCGCCACCGTCTCGATCATCGCGCCGAGTATCCGCCTGCGCGGATCGCGGCGGGGAGCGCTAACTACGGTGGTCGCCGTGCTCGCGGATGAGTCCTGCACCGGCTCCGACTCGGCATCGGAGTGCCTGCTGTGAAACATGTCGCCTACCTCCCTGGCGGGATCGTAGACTCAACCGCCCTCGCTTGTCAAGGGTGATATGTATGAACTGGTACCGATGTATGTGCCGTCCGGGCGCGACGACAATCGCCGGTCGTGGTTGATCGGGTCTTCCGCGATCACTAGTATCTGTGTCTGTGGAGGGTGTCGAGGGAGTTCACGGGGACGAAGTGGGCAGCGAGGGGGCGGCCGGCCTTGACGCGTCCGTGGGGGTGCAGGAGGACGTCGAGGAGTTCCAGTACCACTCGACCGGCGGCCACCTCGACCTGGCGGGCGAGTCGACCGACCGGGAGTGGTCGATCCGCTGCGTGGACGTGGTCAAGCGCCTGGCCGGCATTCCCGTGCTCAACGGGCTCAACGTCGCGATCCCCGACGACACGATCACTGTCGTGCTCGGTCCTTCCGGCACCGGCAAGAGCGTGCTCATCAAGCATCTGATCGGCCTGATGTTCCCCGACTCGGGTGACATCCAGGTGCTCGGCAACTCGGTTCCCACGCTGACGATGCCCAAGCTGCTGGAGCTACGCCGCAAGATCGGCGTGCTGTTCCAAGACGGCGCTCTGTTTGGTTCAATGTCGGTGTTCGACAACGTCGCGTTCCCGCTGCGCCAGCACACAGACATGTCCGAGGGTCAGATCGGCGAGCGGGTGCGCCAGCGCTTGGCCGACGTGGGCCTCGCCGAGGCGATGGACGACGCTCCCTCGCAGCTCTCAGGCGGAATGCGCAAGCGCGCCGGCTTCGCGCGCGCGCTCGTGACCGAACCGGACATCGTGATCTTCGACGAGCCCGACTCGGGCCTCGATCCGGTGCGTACCGCATTGCTGTGCGAACTGATCCAGGAGATGCACGAGATCCACCGCGGCACCTACATCGTTGTGACCCACAACATCGCCTCTGCACGCCAGATTGGCGAGTACATCGCGCTGCTCTGGCGCGGGCGGATCGTGGAGGCCGGCGACGCCGAGCGGATGTTCTCCTCGGAGAACCCCTTCGTGCGGCAGTTCCTCAGCGGGTCGGCCAGCGGCCCCTTGGGTATGGACTGAGCCAACTGTCTGTTGCGACGGCCTGATCGTATGCGAACATACGTTCGCCTATGGTCGTGTGCGTCCACATCCCCCGCTTCGCGCTAGCGGTCGCCGCCGGCGGAGCGAGCGCTTTGGCGGGCAGGGCGCTCGCGCTCGCCCCGATGGCAGGGGCAGAGCTACGCGTGGGAGAGGCTTCGGGGTCCGCTGAGGCGCTTGGGGTGAGCGCCGGCATGGCCCTGGGGGAGGCGCTCGCACGCTGCCCGGAGCTTGAATTGGTGGCGGCCGATCCGCTTGCGGTGGCCGAAACGTGGGAGGGGGTTGTGTGTGCGCTTGAGGGCATCGGTGCCACGGTCGAGCCGGCGCGCGAGGGACTTGCCTACTTCGACGCAAGCGGGTTGCGTGGGATGCACGGCTCGGATGCAAACACAATCGCGCTTGCGCGCCGTGCGCTTGACCGACCCGTGAAGATCGGTGTGGGCCCAACGCGCTTCTGTGCGCTGGCCGCGGCGCTCGAGGCGAGCGCTCGGCGCGCAAAGGTCATAGACGCACGGGGGGCACACCGCTATCTCGCCACTCGCCCCGTCGAGCTGCTGAGCTTTCGCGAGCAGACAGCGGCGCTGGTGGAGCCGCTGAAGCGCCTCGGCGTGCGTACGCTTGGGGAACTGCGCGAACTGGCGCCCGTCGGCTCTGGCCAGGAAACGGCCCGCTCCGCCTCGCGTGACGCGCTCGCCGATCGCTTCGGCGAGCCGGGCATCCTCGCCCATCGTCTGGCGAGCGGTGAAGACGGGCCGCTCGTGCCGCGCGGCGTCGAGGAGACGCTTGAGGAGCACATGGACGTGGGGGATGCCGCTAGCGGGGAGATGTTGCGGCGTGTGCTCGGGGTGCTCGTCGACCGGCTGCTCGCGCGTCCCGAGCGCCGCGGCAGGACGCTGCGCTCGGTCGTGCTCTCGGCGCGGCTCGTGGGCGGGGGAACTTGGCGCGAGCGAGTCGTATTTCGCCAGGCGCTCAGCGACGCCAGGCGTGTGAGCCTGGCGTTGTCGCTGCGCCTGCCGCTGTTGCCGGCGCCCGCCGAGTCGTTGCGCCTGGGCGTTGAGCGCTTCGGTCCCGCTGCCGGCGAGCAACACACGCTGCTCGAGCAGAGCGCTCAGGCGCGGCAGGAGCGCCTGGAGGAGGCGGTCAAGCAGATGCGCACGGTGGCGGGAGCGGACGCCGCGCTGCGCGCCGTGTGCGTCGATCCGCAGTCACGCGTGCCCGAGCGTCGCGTGGTACTCACGCCTCTTCCAGGATGAGGGCTACTCGGAGTATCGGCCTTTCGCGGGTTCCGGCTCCGTCTCGATCGCCGGCTGGGACGAGTCGTCCTCGTGCCCTGAATCTGCCCCGTGCCGCCCGAGTCCGCTCGCGTGGCGGCACTCCGTGGGAGGTTGATGGCGAGCGGGTGGAAGCTGTGCGCGAGTCGTGGCTGGTGGAGGACCGCTGGTGGACCGAGCAGCCCTTGCGCCGCCGCTACTGGGAGCTGGTGAGCACGCACGGTCGCAATCTGATCGTGTTCCACGACCTGTGTGCGAGCAGTTGGTTCACCCAGGGCTCGTGAGGAAGCCAGGATTCGCCGATGACATTCGCCCCGTCCGGCACGCCGCCATACGTGGAGCTGCACTGCCATTCGGCCTACTCGTTTCTGGACGGGGTGTCGCTACCCCACGAGCTCGCCCACCGCGCGGCCGAGCTTGGACACAGCGCCCTGGCGCTCACCGACCACAACTCAGTGTCGGGCTCGATGGAGCTTGCCCAATCCTCGCGGGATACGGGTGTGCGGGCGATCCACGGCGCGGAGGTGGACGTGATCGTGGAAGGCCGGGCGCCCTGGAGCGCTCCGGAGGAGGCGCGGGGTGGCCGCGGTGGGGGTGGTGAGGCACGCATCGCGCACCTGACGCTGCTCGTGAGCGACACACGCGGTTGGGGAAACCTGTGCCGGATACTCACACACGCACATGCCGGTACGCGCGAAGGCGCGGGTCGCGAGCGCTCCGAGCCGTCGGTGTCTTTGCGGAAGGTGCTCGACCACGCTGAGGGGCTCGTGTGCCTGACCGGTTGCGCCGAGCACGGCATACGCGAGGAGCCCACGGCACGGCTCCTGCTCGACGCGTTCGGACCGCGGGGGCTGCGAGTAGAGCTGCAGCGTCCCTACGCCCGCCACGACCGGGCGCGCAACCGGGCACTTGAGATGCTTGCGCGGCGGCTGGGGGTGAAGTGTGTAGCCACGGGCAACGTGCACGCCCATGCGCGCTCGCGCGTCGAGCTGCAGGACGCTTTCGTGGCGCTGCGCCACCACATGACACTCGATGCCTCAGAGCCGCAGCGACGCGGCAACCACACCCACGCGATGAGCGGCCCGCAGGCGATGGTTGCCCGCTTCGCCGACCATCCCGAGGCGGTCCACGAGACGTTGTGCCTGGCCGAGCGGCTGCGCTTCGATTTGACCACAGATCTCGGCTACCGCTACCCCGGCTCCGAGGATGAGAGTGCTCCCCGGCGATTGGCCGAGCTGTGCTGGGCGCGCCTTGAAGATAGCTACGGGGGAAATGCCCTGCGCGCGGAAGCCGAGGCACGCCTGGAGGAGGAGCTGCGCGTGATCGAGCGACTCAACCTGGCGGGGTTCTTCCTGTTGCACCACGACATGCTCGAGCTGGCGCGCGAAGTGGCGGCGCAGGTGCGGGGACGAGACGCGGCACGCGCACTCTTGGCCCCTGGGCGCGGTCGAGGCTCCTCAGTGTCCTCGATCGTGTGCTACCTGACTGGCCTCTCCCATATCGACCCGATCGAAAACGGGCTGCTGCTCGGGCGCTTCCTGCACGAGGATCTGCGCGGGTTGCCAGACATCGATCTGGACTTCCCACGCGACATCCGCGGGATCCTGATCCCGCGTGTGCACGAGCGCTATGGACGAGACCGTGCCGCGTTGGTGGCCGCCTTCCCGACGTTCCGAGCACGTGGGGCGATCCGCGAGTTGGGCAAGGTGCTCGGATTGCCTGCCGGGGAGATCGAGCGGATAGCGCGCGCGGCCGACCACAGGGACGATGTGGAGCGCGACGTTGCCGCCGAGGCGCGCTCCACACGCTGGCGCTGGCTTGCGCGACTGGTGGGGGAGGCATATCGACTGCCCCGCCACCTATCACAGCACTCAGGCGGGATGGTGGTGTCCACGAGACCCCTGATCGACTGCTGCCCGGTGGTGCCATCGGCGATGGAGGGCAGGCAGATGGTGCAGTGGGACAAGGACTCCTGCGCGGACGCCGGTTTTTTGAAGATAGACCTGCTCGGGCTCGGGATGCTCTCGGCGGTGGAACGCTGCGTCGAGGAGATCGCGAGCGCGCGCGGCGAGCGCGTGGACCTGTCGCGCATACCGTTCGATGATCCCGGCACGTTCAAAGCGATCCGCGCGGCCGACACGGTTGGGGTGTTCCAGATCGAGAGCCGCGCGCAGATGCAATCGCTGCGCCGCACGCGACCGGAGAATCTCGAGGATCTCTGCGTACAGGTGGCGATCGTGCGTCCCGGACCGATTCAGGGTGGGGCGATCAACCCATACATAGAGCGGCGCGATCGCCTACGCGAGAACCCCGATTACCAGGTCCCCTATGTGCATCCATCGCTCGAGCCGGTGCTTGAGAGCACGCTCGGCACGATCATCTTCCAGGACCAGGTGATGCAGGTGGCGGAGACGTTTGCGGGCTTCTCGCCGGGTGAGGCCGAAGGACTGCGCCGCGCGATGAGCCGCAAGCGTTCAGAGGAGGCGATGCAGCGCCATCGAGAGAGCTTCATCGCCGGCGCCATGCGACACGTGGGCGCCGAGGAGCAGACGGCGCGGCGCGTGTGGGAGATGGTGGCGGGCTTCGCCGGCTTCGGCTTCCCCAAGGCACACGCGGCCGCCTTCGGACTGCTCGCCTACCAGTCCACATGGTTGCGCGTGCACTACGGGCCCGAGTTTCTGTGCGCGCTGCTGAACGAGCAGCCGATGGGCTTCTATGCCCCTGACAGTCTCGTGCACGAGGCTCAGCGGCGGGGAATAGTGGTGTTGGGGCTCGACGTGAACGCCTCGCAGGTGCAGTGCACGGTGGAGAAGCTCGATTCCGATCAAGGACAAGGCGCATCGGGCGAGCAGTCTCCGATAAGCAAGGACGCGGCGACCGTTGGGCTGGGGGTGCGCATCGGCTTGGGCTACATCAAAGGCGCCGTCGCCGATGAGGTGTGCGAGCTTGTCGCCGAGCGTGAACGCGGCGGTCCGTTCCGCGACCTGGGCGACCTCGCCGCACGAGCGGCGACGCGTCGTGCCACGCTCGAGCAATTGGCCTGGGCCGGCGCGTGCGACAGCCTTGCGGAAAACAGACGGCAAGCCCTGTGGCAGCTTGGGATCGCCGCTGTGGGGGAGGCTGTCGCAGGTGCAGTGCAGCTCGCCTTGCCGATCGAGCTGTCCGAAGCACCCCGTCTGCGCCCACTCGACCGCTGGCAGCGAGTGCTCGCCGACTATGCCACCAGCGGAGTGACGATCAACGACCACGCGATGGCGGTACTGCGTCCGCGTCTGGCCGTCCCGAGCGGCGCCGACCCGGTCGTGCTGGCAACCAGCGCCCAACTGGCTGGCCTTCTGCACGGCTGCTCGGTGGCGGTGGCCGGCATGGTTATCGCGCGGCAGCGACCGGGCACGGCCAAGGGAACAATGTTCCTGCTGTTCGAGGACGAGTGGGGTGTTGTCAACCTGATCGTGCCCGGCGCCGTGTATGAGCGTCACCGCGCGCTCGCCCGCGCCGAGCCGCTGCTGCTGGCACGTGGCCGGTTGGAGCGCGCGCGGTCGGGTGTGCTGAATGTGCTCGTGAGCGAGCTGGCGGCGCTCGAGCGATTTCTCGCCCCGGAGGAGGACGAGGCCGCGGGGGTGGGCGCTTCGGGGCGGATCGCCCGCTTGCCGGGAGCCGACGGTAGCGGGGAGGCCGCCGAGCAGCAGGACGGCACCGAGATGGGTGCGGACATGCGCGCCGTCGCCCCGCCCGTGCAGAGTTTCGCCTCGGGCCGGCGACGGTAGCGTAGAAAAAGTCGCGCCGCGCCGAGTACCGTCCCAAGTCGTGTGCATCCTAAACGGGCATGGAGCAAAGACAAGAGATTGCTGCTCAGGTAGTCGATCGCGAAGGCAGGCATGTCGTGCTGCTCGTGCGCATCTGGATCGAGAAGATCCTGTGCATCCATCCTGAGATGGAGACATATCAAGCCGCTGTCATACGCACTGTTGAGGCTCCCGACTACGTTGAATCGGATCCGCGCCCGGGTCGCTTGCGCTACTTCTCCATGGGCTTGGGACCGACCGTGTGGCTGCTCGTCGTCGTAAGCTATGAGCAGAAGCCTGCGCGCGTAATCACCGCATACGGATATCGAAAGGATCCGCCGCTATGGAAGCCGTCAGCTTGAGGATTGGTCCGGTGGTTTTTCACCGCGCTGATTACGACTCCGAGAACGACATCCTTTTTCTGAGCGTCGATAGTCCAGAGCCCGCAGAGGCTGAGGATACGCCAGAGGGGCATGCCATCCACTACGCACCCGGGACACATCGCATCGTCGGCTTGACAATCTTTAATCCTCGCTACCTGCTTGAGCGTGACGGTCGTCTGACCGTCACGTTTCCGGAGATCGTCGAAACCCGCAGTGCCGAGGACATGGCGGGCGTGCTCGTCGCCGCTTGAACCTCGCACGACCGGGTAATCTGCGTTTCGTGAACTATCGCAAGCTCGGCTCAAGCGGACTCGAGGTTTCTGAGATCAGCCTCGGCTCGTGGCTGACCTACTCTGGTGGGGTTGAGCGCGAGCAGGCAGAGGCCTGCGTCCGCGCTGCGTTTGAGGAGGGCATCAACTTCATCGACACCGCCAACGTCTACGGGCAGGGCGCCGCAGAGTCGCTGCTCGGGGAGGCGCTGTCGGGATATGACCGCGCCTCCTATGTACTTGCCACAAAGGTCTACTTCCAGATGTCTCCGACCGACCGGGGGCTCTCCGCCGCGCAGATCCACAAGCAGATCGACGCTTCGCTCGAGCGTTTGCGCACCGACTACGTGGATCTCTACCAGTGTCACCGCTACGACGATGACACTCCCTTGGAGGAGACGATGGGAGCGCTCACCGAAGTGGTGGCTGCGGGCAAGGCCCGCCACATCGGCTTCAGCGAGTGGCCGGTCGAGAAGATCGAAGAGTCGCTCGCGTTGCCCGGCGTAGCGCGATGGGTATCGAGCCAGCCGCAGTACTCGATGCTGTGGCGCGCACCCGAGGCGGAGGTGATTCCGCTGTGCGAGCGCGAGAATATCTCCCAGATCGTGTGGTCCCCACTCGGCCAGGGCGTGCTCACGGGCAAGTATCGCCCCGGCGAGCAGCCGCCCGCCGACTCGCGAGCGAGCAGCGACAGCATGAGTGGCTTCATGGATCGCTTCATGCAGGACCCAGTCCTCGAAGCCGTCGAGCGCCTGCGACCGGTGGCCGACGGTGCCGGTTTGACGATGGCGCAGCTCGCGCTCGCGTGGGTTCTGCGCCAGTCAAACGTGGCGTCTGCGATCGTGGGTGCCAGCAGGCCCGAGCAGGTGCGTGCAAACGCGTCGGCTTCCGGTGTGACGCTCGACGCCCAGGCCCTTGCCGCGGTTGACGAGGCGCTGGACGGCGTCTTCGTTCGCTGAAGCAGCTCCGACCGCTGTCCGCAGAGCCTGCCCAGCTTATTGCCGAGCAGGCTCCAACTCGGTCACACCGGCCGCCGTGTGGCGCCTACGCGGCCTTCACCGCCGACACATCCACAAGGATCTTCACCTTGTCGCTGACCACTACATTCCCCGAGCCAAGCGCGGCGTTGAACTTCATCCCATAGTCCCCGCGGCTGATCTGGGTGGTTGCTGACACCCCGACGCGGTCGTTGCCCTGGGGGTCGGTCTCGGCACCCTCGAAGACAGCCTTCAGGGTGACGCTGTTGGTGACACCGTGGATCGTGAGATTGGCGTCGATCTCAAACTCGTCCTCGCCTGTCGGGCGGATCGCGGTGGACTCGAAGGTGATCTGCGGAAACGTCTCCACCTCGAAGAAGTCCGCGGAGCGCAGGTGATCGTCGCGCTGGGGCTCGCGGGTGTCAACGCTCGCCACCTCAACGGTCCCGTAGGCGCGGGCGCCGCTGTCGCCGATCTCGAGCGTGCCCTCGAACGCTTTGAACTGACCCTTGACGGTCGCGATGCCGAGATGCTTGACGTGGAACTCCACGCTCGAGTGGATCGGATCAACCTTCCACGTGCCTGTGGGTAGGGGCGCGGTGGCGGCAGGGGATGTGGCGGTAGCGGTGTCGGACATTGGGGCTCCTTTGCGTTGTCGTGTTCTCGATGAAGGCCCGGCGCGACAGCTCTGCTCGGCGCGGGTCGGGGTGAATGGTTGCTGTGGCAACTATATAACAGATGCTTGCGCACACAACTACTGGGTGGATTCTTGTTGTGGCTGCGTGGGGATACCCAGGGGGGCCGCGTCGAACGTCTTTTCAGTGCGGTTGTGTAGGACAATGCGCTGGTGAGCCGGGCAAACCTGATCCTGTTTGACATCGACGGCACCCTGATCGACACTGGCGGGGCCGGTGCGCGCAGTTGGGCATGGGCGTTTGAGCGGCTGTTCGATAAGAAGGTTGATATCGCCGAACACTCCACGGCGGGAATGACCGACCCGGCCATTGGTCGCGCCACCTTCAAAGAGGTGATGGAGCGCGAACCAACCGGCGCCGAGCTGATGCGGTTGATGGCCAGCTATCAGGCCGTGCTGCCGGACTTCGTTGCGTCCTCCGAGGACTACCGCGTGCTCGACGGCGTGCGCGAGCTGCTCAAGGAGTTGACAGAGGAGGGCATCGCGCTGGGGCTAACAACCGGAGGCCTGGAAGCGGCGGCCCACGCCAAGCTTGGGCGCGCGCAGCTCAACCACTTCTTTCTGTTCGGCGGCTACGGCTCGGACTCCGAGGATCGGGTCGCGCTCACGCGTGCAGCGCTCAATCG
Organism: uncultured Solirubrobacterales bacterium; assembly: GCA_963776985.1. Lineage (GTDB taxonomy): Bacteria > Actinomycetota > Thermoleophilia > Solirubrobacterales > Solirubrobacteraceae > Palsa-744. Next base: position 279,743 of record CAVZOV010000004.1, on the reverse strand, counting down.
CGGGGAGCAACTGCTCCGTCGCGCGCTCGACCTGCGTGAGGTTTTCGTCGTGGGTGACACGCCGCTCGATATCGCCGCCGCTGAGGGTGTGGGCGCGGTTTCCGTTGGGGTCGCCAGCGGGCGCTACAACGTCGAGGAACTGCGGGCCGCCGACCCCGACCATGTGCTCGCTTCGCTCGCCGACCCGTTCCCCGCAAACTCGGCTTGAAATAGGTTTTGAGTCACCGGCTTCGCGCCGGTGCTGCGTTTAACGTTCAGGGGCCGTGGCTCAGGCGATCGACACGCAAACCGAGAGTGCATTGCCAGTTGGGCAGGTCGCGGCTCGGATCGGGGCGGCAATGCGAGGGCTCGGCGATGGTTGGATCGAGGGCGAGGTCACGCAGATCAGTGTGCACCGCTCCTCCGGGCACGTGTATCTCACGCTCGCCGACGAGTCGGCGAGTCTCGACGCATGCATTTGGAAGGGACGCGTCGGGCGATGCTCACCGCTTCCCGCTCAGGGCGATCTCGTGCAAGCCCACTACGAACGCGTGGGCTTCTACGCGCCTCGCGGCTCCACCAGCCTCGTGCTCGATCGAGTCCGCCCGACCGGCGACGGCGAGCTGCTGCGCCGTCGCGCCGAGACCCTCAAGCGGCTGCGGGTCGATGGGTTGTGCGACCCCGACAGGCGCAAGCCGCTACCCGCGTTCCCGCGCCGCGTCGGTTTGATCGCGGCGCGTAATGACGCCAACATCGATGTCATCCAAGCTCTGCGCAGGCGCTTCCCGCCGCAGGACATCGTCTTCTGCGCGGCCTCGGTGCAGGGGGTGCATGCGGTCGGTTCGGTGATCGACGCGCTCGGACGCCTGCAGGCCGTCGATGGCGTGGACACGATCGTTCTCGCGCGCGGTGGAGGTTCCACGGCCGACCTGCTCGCCTTCGACGACGAGCGCCTGTGCCGGGCTGTCTTCGCCTGCGCTGTGCCCGTCATAACGAGTATCGGCCACACCAAGGATCGCCCCAACTGCGATCACGTGGCGGCTGCCTACGCGCCCGTGCCGGCGAAGGCGGCCGAGCTTGCCATCGCCTGCTCCGCGGCCGATCTGCTCCAGGAGTTCGACCGCCATCGCGTTGCGCTGGTGCGTGTGTTCGAGCGCCCGCGGGCGATGGTGGAGCGCATGGGTGAGATGCTCCACAGTTCTCGCACGCGGGTGACACGCAAGCGCTTGGATCTGATCGCGGCGCTCGATCGTCGCTCGGCCGAAGCGATCCGCGAGCTGCGCCGCCGCGTGGTCACACAGCGCCAGGCGGTCGAGCGCGACAGGAGCCGGCTCGGCCCAGCCTGTGAGCGCCTGCTCGCGCGCAACGGCGAACGCGTGGCGGCGCTCAGCGCGGTGCTCGACGCGAAGGACTTTCGCCGTCGCGGTTGGGTGATGGCCACTGGCTCCGACGGCCGGCCCGTCGAAAGCGTGGCTCAGCTACGACCCGATGACATGCTCGCTATGAGCTTCGCTGACGGCGAGGCCACCGCCACGATCACCGATATCACACGAGGGGAGCACCTATGAGCGACGTCGCACAGCCACAGGCGATCATGTTCGAGCCGACCGACGAGGAGGAGCTGCGTGTCGGCAGGGCAGAGCCGCGGCCGGAGGGCGCCCGCGATGCGCAGCCCGAGCCCGACAGCCCCGGTCGGCCGGACGGCGCGCGCTCCCGCGAGCAGATCACTTTCGAGCAGGGCTATGAGGAGCTGAAGGGCATCGTCAGCCGCCTCGACGATCCGGAGCTGCCGGTGCACGAGATGTTCGAGGGCTTCCGTCGCGGCAAGGGTCTGGAGAAGGCGCTGCGCGCCTACCTGCAGGAGCGTGAGGGCGAGCTTGTCGAGCTGGAAGAGGGCAACAACCTGCCCGAGTTCGAGATCGCCTCGCCGTCGAGCGGGCCGGCCACCGAGTGAAACGCTTCTGTGTCAGGCGCCAGCTTCGCTGCGATCGTCGCGCGATGCGATGCCGCTATGGCGTGCGGCGCTAGCGTCGCTGCACCACAAGCGCCTGCGTTGCTCGACCGACTGGCCCGTGCTCGTCGTGGATGACGCTCTCGGCCCAGCCGACCCCGCCGGGATGTAGCAGCGTGCGGGCATCCAGTGCGACCCACTCGCCCTGGGGTCGGCGGTCAAGCGAGATCGTTAGGTCGGCGTTGATGAACAGGTACCGATCGAACGGCAGCACCGTCGCGACTCCGTTGCCGAAGTCCGAGGTGGCGATGACACGCGCGAGCGGGGTCAGCGGCTCCTCAGGCAACAGCGGATAGCGCAAACGCATCCAAACCGTCGCCGCGCCGCTGGGCACATGACCGGCCGCGGTCTGCTGTGAGGACTGCTCGCCTGTCATCTCGCTCTCGGACAGCTCAGGCTCGTCCGTTGTCTCGGGCTCGGGCAGCTCGCGCTTGTGTGGCGTGTCATGCTCGGGCAAGCCGCCGACCAGCGGCCGTCCGCGCAGGAAGCGCATCTCCATTGCGGTGGCGGCGAAGCTCTTGCGCTCGACGTCGTCTAGCGCGAAGTGGACCTGCTCGCCGTCGGACGCCGGCGCGATCGCGCGGGGGCGCGCCGCCTCGACCTGCTCCAACGCCAGCTCAGGCAACTCCTCGGGCACCGACACGAGTCGCAGTGCGCTGGCGCGACACACGGTCACGCCGTCGGCGCTCAACTCCGCCTCGAGGGCCTGCACGCGCCGCCCCGGCCGTGTGATGCGCGTGCTCAGCGTCAGCGGCGCCATCGGCACTGGGCGCAGGAACTCGAAGGACAGACGAGCCAGCGCCAGCTCCGCGCCAGGCTGCATGCGCTCGAATGCCGCGGCGATCAGAGCCGCCGGGGCGCCGCCGTGCAGCGCGCGCGGGTCCCACGGGCCGCGCGCGTGCTCGGTCGGTGAGAAGGTGTTGCCCTCGGCGATGAAGATGCTGTCGCTCATCGCGGGGATCGTATTCGCGTGGCCCTTCCCGCGCTGGTCGCCGGCGCGCCCGAGGTTGTTGCGGGTCACCCGCGCGGTTGTGTCGCTCAGGCCGGTAGTTGCGCCGCGAAATCCGCGAGCTTGTCGGGATCGCGCAACGGCGCACCATGACCGAAGAGCGCGAGCGCGGGACGCAGCGCAGCGACCCTGCGAATCGAGGCTCGGTTGCGCACGGGGTCGACGTTGAACAGCGCGGGCGGCTCGTGCAGTCCGGGTATGCCGGTCATCAGGTTCATGTTGTTGAGCACGTCGCCAAGGATCAGCACGCGGTCGGACTCGCGCCAGAAGGACACCTCACCGCGCGTATGTCCAGGAGTGTCGAGCACGACGAACCCGGCCACCTCGTCGCCCTCGCGCAGCGCGCGAGAGACGGGATGGGGAGGACCGACCCAATAGCGTTCCTGTACGCGCTTGAGCCATGCGGGTGCCTTCGCGCCGACGACGCTGCCCGCGGTCTCCATCGCCGGCACGTCGTCCTGCCCCACCCAAAGTGGGATGCCAAGCCGCTCGCACACGACATGGCTGCAACCCTGATGGTCGGGATGTACGTGCGTGAGGGCGTGCGCGGTCAGCTTCCGCCCGGCGATCTGCTTGAAGATGCGCTTCTCGGCTTGGCGCGTGGCCGAGTCGATCAATACCTCGCCGGCGACGTACACGTTGATCGCGTTCGGCGGAAAGCCCTTCAGCATGTAGACGTCCTCGGCGAGCTGCTTCATTGCATTGCCTCCGGCGGTTGATTTGGAGTCCGCACCAGAATAGTGGCGGGCTGTGCTGGTCGGCCTTGGACGAATACGTCGGGCTCGACAGGGCCGCATCGGGTCACGCTTAGTCGCGCGACTGCTCCCAGGAGAAACCGCGCACCGCGAAGTAAACACCGAACAAGCCCCAAAGCGCGATCACAGCGAGCGCGGAGAGGTTATCGCCGAGCCCCTTACCGGTCACCATCGCGCCGGAAAGACCGTCGATCAGCGGCTTCAGCGGCAGCGCTTCGGCGATGTTGCGCACAAACGCCGGCGCGCTTTTGCTGTCGAACACGTAGAACGAGACAAACACCACGGGCAGGAAGATCGCGTTGACATAGGCCGCTGTCGACTCAAAGTTTGGGATCACATGGGCAAAGGCCACGCCAAGGGCGGCAAAGCAGATGACCCCAGCCACCACGAACACGACCAGCTCGAGCCACTCCAGGGGCCAGCCGATCCCGAAGAACAGCTTGCCGGCGACCGTGACGATCGCGATCTGCATAGCCGTGTTCGTGACAGCGTTGGCCGCCACTCCACCGAAGTAGGAGATCGTCGGCAGCGGCGTGCCGCGGATGCGCTTGAGCACGCCCCGCTCACGCAGAAACACGATGTTGTAGGCGAGCGCGGTGAAGGTCGTGGACATCACGCTCATGCCGGCGATCGCGGGGACCAACAGGTTGAGGTCGTGCTGTTTGCCGTGCAAGATGACGCCCCCGGCGAGAAGAAACAGCAGCGGCAGGGCGAAGTTGAAGAAGGCGGCGCTCGGGTTGCGCCAGAACATGTGCCGCTCCAGCCGGTACTGGCGCCAGGTGAGGGCGACGGCGTCAGACATGGGGGATTGGTGTCGCATTTGGCGATGCCCCGCGTGCGCGCGCGGGGCATCGCGTCTTTGCGTACATCTGTCGCGAACTCAGGTCGAGGTCAAGCATCGGCGGTCAGCTCCAGGTACACGTCCTCCAGGCTGGGACGCCCCACGTTCAGCTCGTCCAGACGCTCCCCGCGCGCCAGGGCATCGGAGGTGCAGCTCGTGCAGGGTGCGCGTCGGATCGTCGGTCTGCACCTCCACAAGCTCGCCGGAGGCGTCGCGGTAGGCGACGGTGTAGTGCGCCGCACCCACTCCAAGCTCGCGTGGCGGGCCGATCGCCAGCACACGCCCGTCCTTGACGATCGCCACGCGATCGGCCAGCGCCTGAGCCTCGTCCAGGTAATGGGTTGTCAGCAGGATCGTCTTGCCAAGCGAGCGTAGCGAGCGAATCGTCTCCCAGGCGGCACGCCGTGCCTGGGGATCGAAGCCGGTGGTTGGCTCGTCGAGGAAGATCAGCTCGGGATCGCCGACGAGCGCCAAGGCGAAGTCGAGCCGGCGCAGCTGCCCGCCGGAAAGCTTGCGTGTACGCACGTCGGCCTTCTCCTGCAAGCCCATTAGGTTCAGCACCTCCTCGACCTCGCGCGGGTGCGCATAGAAGCTGGCCCAGTGGCGCAGCGCCTCGCGCGGTGTCAGGTGGCTGTAGATGCCGCTGCTCTGCAAGACGATCCCGATGCGCTTGCGCAATGCAAGCTCGCGTGCGGCGGGATCGTGGCCGAGCACCGAGACTTCGCCTGCGCTGCGCGCGCGGTAGCCCTCCAAGATCTCAACTGTCGTCGTCTTGCCGGCGCCGTTGGGCCCGAGCAGGCCGAAGACCTCGCCGCGCTGTACCTCAATGTCGATACCCCGTACGGCCTCGAACTCGCCATAGCGCTTGTGCAGGTCGTGTACTTCGATCGCGGGGTTGTTGGCCGTCACCGGTCAATCCTATTTGCTGGTGCTCGGCGCATGTTCGGCCTCGTTGAGCCTTCTAGGGGCATGTCTGGCCTAGTTGAGTGCCCTCGACACATGTCTTAGCTTCTTTGGGCCCAGTCAGCGCATGCGCTGACTGGCGGAGTCGCACATGTGCGACTCCGTTCCGAGCCGTGCATGCACGGCTCGGCCGACCGGCGCATGCGCCGGTCGGGACAGTGGCGCATGCGCCACTGTCCTCCTACCAATGAACGCCGCGCATCAGGTTCGCCATCGCAAGCTGCTCGAGCGACGCCCGCTCGTCGGTCCCCTTCTCGCCGCGCGAGGCGGCCGAGTCGGGGAACACGCGGTAGGCGAGGTGCAGGATGCGATCGACGGTGCTGGGCGACAGTGCATAGAGGACCTCGCCGAACGTACCGAGTGATGTCCCCATGTGCTTGGGACGAGTGCGCAGCGCCTCGCAGATCATGTCCGCGGCCTGCTCGGGAGTGATCGTGGGAAACGCGTCGTAGAGTTTCGTGGGAGCGATCATCGGTGTGCGCACGAGCGGCATGTGAATCGTGGTGAAGGTCACGCCGTCGCCGATCACCTCGGAGGCAACAACGCGCGTGAAGGCATCGAGCGCGGCCTTCGATGCGACATAGGCCGAGAAGCGAGGAGGATTGGTCTGCACGCCGATCGAGGAGATGTTCACGATGTGCCCGAAGCCACGCGCCCGCATCTGCGGGAGCAGCCCGATGATCAGCTTCACGGCCCCGAAGTAGTTGAGCTGCATCGTGCGTTCGAAGTCGTGAAAGCGCTCGTAGCTCAAGGAGATCGAGCGCCGGATCGAACGCCCGGCGTTATTGACGAGCATGTCCACGTTGCGATGATCGTCTTTGACGCGCTGGATCAGCCGGTCGACCTCGTCCATGTCGGAGATGTCTGCGGCATACACATAAGCAAGCCCGCCGGTGGCGACGATTTCCGCGCGAACCTCCTCGAGCTTCTCGACGTTGCGAGCCACAAGCAGGGGAATGCCGCCGGCGGCGGCAACCTTCACGGCCGTCGCCCGGCCGATGCCGGATGAGGCGCCGGTGATCAGCACGCGCTTGTCGCGCACCGCCTCGCCCAGGGTGCGCCCGCGCGTGATGCTCGGGTCCATTTCGCGCTCCCAGTAGTCCCACAGCTGCACCGCGTACTCGCGCAGCGCCGGTGGGTGCTCAAGCTCCGAGCTAGCCAGCGCCCGCTCGGCGTTGCGCGTGTTGAACGTCGGCACCAGCTCGACGTGCTCGAGCACCTCCCTGGGGATGCCCAGCTCGCGCAGCGTCAGGCGGCGCGCCTGGCGCAGCGGCGGCAGCTTCATCAGCAGCGACAGCGGCGCGCTCGGCACGGCGCCCAGCACGCGTTTGTCGATACTCACCGCGAAGCGCGGCGCATGCGCGGCCGCCGCGATGTCGTTCATCGCCTCATCCACACGCTGCCCGCCCGGGTAGGTCAGGTGGAAAGCCCTGCCGTCCAGGTGCGGGCGGTGGGCGATGTGGTCGAGTGCGCCCGCCACCCAATCGACCGGCACGATGTTCGTCCTGCCGAGATCCAGCCCCACCAGCGGCATCCACTGCGGCACGAACTGGCGCATCCGCTGGATCGCCTTGAAGAAGTAGTAGGGGCCGTCGATCTTGTCCATCTCGCCGGTCTTCGAGTCACCCACCACGATCCCCGGCCGGTACACGCGCCAGGGCACGTGCACCTGCTCGCGCACCGCTCGCTCAGCCTCGAACTTGGTCGCGTGATAGGGCGAGGGCAGCCGCTGGCCCTCGTCGAAGAAGTCCTCGCCGAACTCGCCCCTGTAGGCGCCTGCCACCGCGATTGAGGAGACGTGGTGCAGGTGTCCCACCCCGAGCGCTCCCGCCAGTTCGATGGCGTGGTTGGTGCCGCCCACGTTGACCGCCATGTCCAGCTCGACCGGCGCGGTCATGTCATACACGGCGGCGAGGTGGAAGAAGTGATCGACCGTGCCCTGCAGCTCCGCCACCTGCTCGTCGGTGAGTCCGAGTAGCTGCTCGCGCAGGTCGCCGATCACCGGGTGCACGCGTCTGCTGACGGTCGCCTCCGATGAGTGTTCCCAGTGCTCGATCAGCTCGTCGAGGCGGCCGAGCGAGTCTTCGCGCACGAGGATGTTGATCTTGCCTTTGCGCTGCAGCAGCCGCTCCACCAGGCGGCGGCCGATGAAGCCGGTTGCTCCCGTCACGAAATAAGCCATGTGCTCTCCTCGCGGTCGATAGGTCGAGGATAAGCCCTGGACTCGCTACGCGCCGGCGCCGGCGCCGGCGCGACCCTCGCCGGAGGCGAAGCGCCGCGCGCCGTTGACGGCATCGAGATACGTCTCGGGCCCGGCCTGGGACTCCAGCGCCAGACCCTCCTGGAGCGTCATCCCAAGCCCCTCGATCGCGGCACGACGGTCGGCGAGCATCGTGCTCTGGGGAAAGCGCGCGAGATTGTTGGCAAGCTCGATCGCCCGCTGCAGATGAGCGCCCTCGGCGACGACCTCGGTCAGCATCCCCATCGCGTGCGCCTCGCTGGCGTCGATGATGCGGCCCGTGAGGATCAGGTCGAGCGCACGGCCGAGGCCCACGATGCGTGGCAGTCGCTGCGTGCCGCCGTCGATCAGCGGCACCCCCCAGCGGCGCTCGGGATAGCCGAGCTTCGAGCCCTCGGTGGCGATTCGCAAATCGCACCACAACGCCAGCTCGAGGCCACCGGCGAGGGCGAACCCGGAGATCGCGGCGATCGTCGGCTTGGAGGGCGTGAGACGCGTAAACCCCATCGGGCCCTCCGGCGCCATCAGTCGCCCGCCGAAGGTGTCGATCGCCTTCAGGTCAGCCCCGGCGCAGAACGCCACGCCACCGGCACCGGTGAGCACCATTGCGCGCGCATCCTCTTCGCCCTCGAAGCGCAGCAGCGCCTCGTGCAGTGCCTCGGCTGTCGGCCCATCCACGGCATTGCGCCGCTCTGGGCGGTCGATACTCACCACGGCAGCCGCGCCATGGCGCTCGTAGCGGACTGGGTCTTGCTCTACCAACCGCCGCGCCAGCGCGCGTCGCCGAGCTGCGCTTTGTGGGCAGCTTTGCGCGCCTCTTTGCGCTTGTCCAGGCGCCACTGCAGCAGGCTCATCAACAGCACGAACGTCGGGAAGAAGATGATCAAGATGAACCCGGCTTTGGTGATCACCTTGTCGTTGGTCGCCCCATAGAACCCGCGTCCGTCGTTGTACGCGAGCGCCGCGGGGGCGAGCACGAGCAGCAACAGAGCGGATGTGGCCAGGGTGGCGAGCAGTCGGCGCATGCGAGCGCAGATCTTATATCAGCAGGTCCCTACCATCCTCGACGTGGCCCTACTGATCGCCTCCGACCTGCATAAGGACATTGCCGGCAAGCCCCTGCTCGGGGGCGTGTCGTTCAAGCTGGAGCGCCGTGAACGGCTCACGATCGCCGGGCGCAATGGCGCCGGCAAGACCACGCTGCTGCGCATGATCGCGGGCGAGGAGCGCATCGACCGTGGCGAGCTGAGCATCGCCAAGGGCGTGCGCATCGCGCTGCACGACCAGCGCCCGCCCAGAGAACGCGGCTCCTCACTGCGCGACTACGTGCTCTCGGGGTGCGTGGAGGAGCTGGCGGTCGAGCGCGAGCTTGCCAAGCTCGAGGACGAAATGACTCAGGGCGCGAGCGGGGAGGCGCTGCTCGACCGCTACGCGCGCGCCCAGGCTCGCCTTGAGTCCTATGGCGGCTACCTGTGGCGCGACCGCGCCACCGTGATGACCCACGGGCTCGGCTTCTCCAGCGCCGATCTCGATCGCGGCCTCGACACGTTCTCCGGCGGCCAGCTCACGCGCGCCTCGCTCGCGCGTGCGCTCGCCACCAGTGCCGACGTGCTGCTGCTCGACGAGCCCACCAATCATCTCGACATCGAGTCGCTGGAGTGGCTGGAGCGCACGCTTGTCGATCTCGACGCCGCCGTGATGCTTGTCGCCCACGACCGCTGGTTCCTGGAGGCCGTCGGCACGGCGGTGCTCGAGCTTTATGGTGCTCCGCCGACGCGCTCGCGCTTCTTCGCTGGCAGCTGGCACGCGTGGCGGCGCGAGCAGGCCGCGCGGGAGATCGCGCTCGGCAGGGCGATCGACAAGCAACAGGCCGAGATCGCGCGCATGGAGCGCTTCGTGGAGCGCTTCCGCGCGAAGGCCACCAAGGCGCGCCAGGCGCAGTCGCGCGTCAAGCAGCTTTCCAAGATCGAGCGCATCCAACGCGATCCACGCGACGCGGCGACGCTCGAGTTCAACTTCAAGGCGCCTGAGCGCAGCGGCCGGGTGATTTTCGAGCTGCTCGACGGTCGCGTTCAGATCGAGGGCGCCGGCGATGGCGGCGGGCCGCTTGTCCTGCTCGACCATGGCGAGCTGTGGCTGGAGCGTGGCGAGCACGTCTCCTTGGTGGGTCCCAACGGGGCCGGCAAGACGACGCTGATCGAGACGCTTGCCGGTCGGCGAGCGCTCGGCGCGGGCAAGCTCTCCACCGGGCACAACGTCACGGTTGGCTACCTCTCCCAGCATGCGGAGGAGCTGGGCGCCGGCGGACCACCGGGGCAGAGCGTGGTCGAGGCAGCGGCGCGCGCGACCGGACTCACACCAGGCAAGGCGCGCGCGCTGCTCGGCCGCTTCCTGTTCTCAGGGGAGGACGCCGACAAGCCACTGGAAGGGCTCTCCGGCGGCGAGCGTCGCCGGCTGTCGCTGGCGATTCTGATGAACGGCACCCCCAACCCTCCGAACGTTCTGATCCTCGACGAGCCCACCAACCATCTCGACATCGAGAGCCGCGAGGCGCTGGAGGACGCGCTCAGCTCATTCGAGGGTGCGCTGCTACTCGTCTCTCACGACCGTGCGTTGCTCGACGCCGTGGGTACCCGCACGGTCGCGATCGAAGACGGCTCCCTGCGCAGCTTCCTCGGCGGTTGGCCCGAGTATGTGCGGGTGCGCGAAGAGCGGCTGGCCCTGGGCGAGAGCACCGGCGGGAGCGGGGCCGGGGGGCACAGGGCCGGTGGAGCCGGCAGGAATGCAGCGTCCCACCCGAGTGGCGGGACGCGCGAGGCCCCCGAGGCACCAGCTCACGGCAATGGCAAGCCCGTCGCTGCCGGCACCGAGGCGAAGAAGGCCACGCGCAAGCCGGCCGGACCGTCGAAGAATCGCGTGCGCGAGCAGACCAAGGCCGAGCAGGCGGTCGAAGCGGCCGAGGCGGCGCTGCAGGCGCTCGAAGACGAGCTGGCGGATCCGGCGGCGTGGGCCACGAAGTACGAGGCCGCCAAGTCCGAGGCTCGCCACACGGCAGCCAAGCGAGCGGTCGAGGCGGCCTACGAGCGTCTCGGCACACTCGTTGACTGAGCCCTGGTCGGCATGCGAGCGTCGCTGGCGCGCTTGCCGATTGAGCGCCGCGTCGCCGGGCAGTTAATGCCGGTCAGTTAAAAAACAGGCACCGGGGCTCTCTGACCTGAATGACGAGTACCCCGGTGCCTGCCAACCAACCCTCGTTCCGGTCACTAGGACCGAATGGGCCTACCCAGTGTAGCGCAAAACACGCGTAGTTGTGGAAACGTCAGATAACGCCCAAGCATGAATCCGGACGTTGCGAGTTTTTGCTCGCCGAGGGGTGTCTCTACACTGGACAGCCCGTGATTAGAGTGACGTTATGGACCGTTTGAGGATTGCGCGCAACGTCGCGATTGTCGCCCTGATCGCCGCCGCTGTCGAGTTCCTGCCCGGGGGAGGCCGCGCCGCTTCGGCGTTCGCGGCGGTGCTGTGGGTGGTGTTCGCCGCAGGGCTAGCCTTCTTCGCCTACCGGCTCTATCGGGAACACCACATCAGCCTCGACGGGCTGGGCGACCGTCACCGTGCGCTGCTCTACGGCGCGGCCGCCGTCGGCTACGTGCTCGCCGCCGCGCGCGTGCGCATGTGGCAGACCGGCTTCGGCGAGCTCGCCTGGTTTGTGTTGGTTGGCATCGTGGTGTACACGCTGCTCGCCGTCTACCGCTACTCCCGCACGTATTGAGCGACGCCGACCAGCGATGGGACAGCGATCCCGAGCAGCACGGGATTGACAGCGCCGAGCAGCGACGAGCGAACCTCCTGGCGCAACGGCGCGCATTGCCCGAGAAGCCCGGCGTCTACCTGTTTCGCGACGCCAAAGGACGCGTTATTTATGTCGGCAAGGCGAAGTCGATCCGTAAGCGCGTCGCCTCACACTTCTCAAAGGCTCAGGTTCCGTCGAGTCCCGGGCACGCCGAGATGGTCGCGACCGTCGATGCAATCGAGTGCGTCGTCGTGTCAAGCGAGGCCGAGGCGCTGCTTGCCGAGCAGGGCTTCATCAAGCAGTACCGCCCGCGCTTCAACATCCGCCTGCGCGACGATAAGTCCTACCCGTTCATCGCGATCTCGCTCGACGAGCCCTATCCAAGGGTGTACTTCACGCGTGAGCGCCACCGCCCCGGGCGCGCCTACTTCGGTCCCTACTCCAGCGCCAAGCGGGTGCGCTCGACGCTCGAGGTGCTCGCCAAGGTGTTCATGTATCGCTCCTGCACCGGCCCCGAGCCCGGGCGGCGCAGCGGCAGCCCGTGCCTGGACTACTACATCAAGCGTTGCGAGGCGCCGTGCGTCGGGTACGTCAGCAGGGAGGACTACCGCCACGGCATCGACGGCGTGATCGACTTCCTCTCCGGACGCTTCAGCGCGATCGAGCGCGACCTGGAGGAGCGGATGCACGGCGCCTCGGCCGCGCTCGACTACGAGCAGGCCACGCTCGAGCGCAACCGCCTGCGCGCGGTGCGCTCGCTGATGGAACGCCAGCGCGTGGCCAAGAGCACGATCGGCACGTTCGACGCCGTCGCGGTCGCCGTCGACGCGCGCGACGCCAACGCGCAGGTCTTCCAGGTGCGCGACGGCGTGCTCTCCGACCGCCACTCCTTCTATCTCGCCAACGAGACCGAGCGCGACGTCGCCGAGGTCGCCGAAGAGTTCCTGCTGCAGTACTACGGCGGGCCCACGCAGATCCCGGCGCTGCTGGTGGTGCAGCGCGAGCTGGCCAATCGGCCGGTGCTGGCCGAAGCACTCTCGCGCCGACGCGGCGGACCGGTGGAGCTGCGTGCCTCCGAGCGCGGCGACAAGCACCGCATCCTGGAGCTGGCCGAGCGCAATGCCCTGCTCGCGCTCGACCAGGAGCGCCTGCGCGACGAGCGTCGCCACCAGCAACGCGCGCAGGCGCTCGAAGGACTACAGCTCGCGCTCGCCCTCGACGCGGTGCCGGTGCGGATCGAGTGCTTTGACATCTCAAATCTTGGCGGCACCCACACGGTCGCCTCGATGGTCGTATTCGAGGCCGGCGCGCCGAAGAAGTCCGACTACCGGCGCTTTAAGATTCGCACGATTAAAGATCCCGCCCGCCCCGACGACTACGCCTCGATGGCCGAGGTTCTATCGCGGCGCTATGCCCAGTGGCAGCATCAGGCCGACTTCTCACCGCACGACCCGAGCTACGACGCGAGCTTCGCGGCGCTGCCCAACATCGTCGTGATCGATGGTGGCAAGGGCCAGCTCGCGGCCGGCGTGTCGGTGCTGCAGGGCTTCCTGGAGCGCGGCGTGGCGGTCGTCTCGCTCGCCAAGCGCATCGAGGAGGTGTTCGTGCCGGGCGCCTCAGCGCCGCTGGTGCTCGACCACTCCACGCCCGAGCTGCAGCTGCTGCAGCGGGTTCGCGACGAGGCACACCGCTTCGCCATCACCCACCATCGCAGCAGCCGCGACAGCGCGATGAAGGGGTCCCTGCTCGATGGGCTGCCCGGCATCGGCCCGGCGCGCAAGCGCGCGCTGATCGCCCACTTCGGCTCGCCCGAGGCGATCCTCGCCGCTTCGCGCGAGGAGCTGCAGTCGGTACCGGGGCTGCCTGCGAAGACAGCCCGCGACATCCTCGCCATCACCCACCATCGCAGCAGCCGCGACAGCGCGATGAAGGGGTCCCTGCTCGATGGGCTGCCCGGCATCGGCCCGGCGCGCAAGCGCGCGCTGATCGCCCACTTCGGCTCGCCCGAGGCGATCCTCGCCGCTTCGCGCGAGGAGCTGCAGTCGGTACCGGGGCTGCCTGCGAAGACAGCCCGCGACATCCACGCTTTGCTGCACAGAGCGGGGTGAACGCTCGCCGGCGAGCAAGAACTGTCGCGTTCGTCCGTGGGACTGGGCACAATGGGTAGTAGATGGCCGCAATCGTGCCCGTGCCTGTTCTGAGAGAAAATGAACCGACCGTGGAGTCGCGTCTACAGGATCTTGTCGTCATCACCGGCTTCTCCGGAGCCGGCAAGTCCACCGCGATGAACGTGTTCGAGGACGCCGGCTACTTCTGCGTGGACAACCTGCCACCAGAGATGATCCGCTCTCTGGTCGAGCTGTTCGTGCACGAGGGCTCCAAGGTCGAGCGCGCGGCGGTCGTCTCAGACGTGCGCGGCGGTGTGTATTTCGAGGCGCTGACGGCGGTCGTGGACGACCTGCAGGCGCTCGGCATCACCCACCACGTGCTGTTCCTCGAAGCCGCCGAACAGACGCTCTCAACCCGCTACAAGGAGACGCGCCGTCGCCATCCGCTCGCGCCGACCGGCAGCGTCGCCGCCGGCGTTGCCTCCGAGCGAGCGCTGCTGGAGCCGCTGCGCTCGCGCGCCGACCTGGTGATCGACACGACCGGCATGTCGGCCGCGACGCTGCGTACCCGCATCGCCGATGAGATGCTGCCCCGCCAGAATGTCGGCCAGCTCGCGCTCACGTTCATGAGCTTCGGCTTCAAGCACGGCCCCCCGCGCGAGGAGGATCTCGCCTTCGACGTGCGCTTCCTGCCCAACCCCCACTACGAGCACGAGCTGCGCGACCTCACCGGCCACGACGCGCGCGTCGTCGAGTACATCGCGCGCGACGGGCGCCTGGACGAATTCTACGATCGCCTGCACGCGCTGCTGGACTTCCTGCTGCCCGAGTACGTCACCGAGGGCAAGGCTCATCTCGTGATCGCGATCGGCTGCACCGGCGGCCACCATCGCTCCGTCGCGATCGCCGAGCATCTTGCGGCGCGCTACCGCGATCGCGAGGAGCTGACCGTCGCCGTCGCCCACCGCGACATCGACAAGCTCTCGCGCGAGTCATAAACACGCCGTAAAGAGGCGTTGATAGCCTTTTCGGCATACGCCGGGCATCGGATCGACGCTTTCCGAGGCCCGGCATCGTTCATTTTTCGACATTTTCCTATAGGAGGCTGTGAATGCCCGTACGCGTGGGAATCAACGGATTCGGCCGTATTGGCCGGAACGTATTCCGCGCCGCAATGGCTCGGGGGGATGTGCAGGAGATCGAGTGGGTCGCCGTCAACGACCTGACCGACTGCCGCACACTGGCGCACCTGCTCAAGTACGACTCGATCCTCGGCCCCTATCCGGGCAAGGTCGAGATGGGCGACGAGCACACGATCCTCGTCGACGGACGCGAGCTGCGAGTGTTCGCCGAGCGCGACCCCGGCGCCCTGCCATGGGGCGATCTCGGCGTGGACGTCGTGATCGAGTCCACCGGGCTGTTCACCGACCGTGCCAGCGCCGCCAAGCACCTTGCCGGCGGCGCCAAGAAGGTCGTGATCTCCGCGCCCGCCACCGATCCCGACGTGACAGTCGTACTCGGCGTCAACTTCGAGGAGGCATACGACCGCGACAAGCACGAGGTCATCTCCAATGCCTCCTGCACGACCAACTGTCTGGCCCCGGTCGCCAAGGTGCTGGTTGACACGATCGGCATCAAGCATGGGCTGATGACCACGATCCACGCCTACACCGCCGACCAGCGCCTGCAGGATCTGCCCCACAAAGACCTGCGCCGCGCGCGCGCGGCCGCGATCAACCTGATCCCCGCCTCGACCGGCGCCGCCAAGGCGATCGGACTGGTCGTGCCGCAGCTGCAGGGCAAGCTGCACGGCTTTGCCGTGCGCGCGCCCGTGCCGACCGGCTCAGTCGTGGACCTGACGGTCGAGTGCGCGCGCGAGACGAGCGTGCAGGAGGTTAACGCCGCTCTGGAGGCTGCAACTGAGAGCGGGCCGCTGGAGGGCATCATGGCCTACACCGAAGATCCGATCGTCTCGGGCGACATCGTCAGCTCGCCCTTCTCCTCGATCGTCGATTCGCGGCTGACGGCGACGATTGACGGCACGATGCTAAAGGTGGTCGCTTGGTATGACAACGAGTGGGGCTACTCCAACCGGATCGTGGACCTCGTGCAGAGGGTCCTATGAGGATGCCCGCTCGCCTGCCCGCCGGTGTGGCGGGCAGGGCGAAGAGCACCGCGCAGACGGCGGCACGCATCGCCTCGCCGGTGAGTGCGACTAAAGAAACGGGAACCATTAGGACGATGGGGGTACAACGATGAGGAGCATCGACCAACTCGACGTGAGCGGGCGGCGCGTGCTCGTGCGCGTCGACCTCAACGTGCCGACCAGCACCGACGCCGAGGGCAGGACCGCGATCGCCGACGACACGCGCATCGTGCAGGCGTTGCCGACGATCGAAGAGCTGCGGGCGCGCGGAGCGAGGCTCGTGCTCGTCTCCCATCTGGGTCGGCCCGAGGGCAGGCCCGAGGCCGACCTGTCGCTGGCGCCGGTGGTGGAGCGCCTGCGCGAGCTGACGGGTGCGCACATCGTGCTCGCTCCCGAAGTCGTCGGACCGCGCACGAGCGCTCTCGCCGAGCAGCTGAAGGACGGCGAGATACTGGTGCTCGAGAACGTGCGCTTCGTGGCCGGCGAGACCGCCAACGACCCCGAGCTTGCCCGCGCCCTGGCCGCGCTCGCCGACGCTTATGTCAATGATGCATTCGGCGCCGCACACCGCGCGCATGCGAGTACTGCCGGGGTCGCGCATCTGCTGCCATGCGCGGCTGGTCGCCTGCTCGAACGCGAGGTCAGCACCCTCACCGCGATCCTCGAGCATCCTGCCTCACCGCTTGTGGCGATCATCGGTGGAGCGAAGGTGGCGGACAAGATCGGCGTGATCGACCGCTTCCTGCAGCTGGCCGACGTGGTGATGATCGGTGGCGCGATGTGCTTCCCGTTCCTGTGCGCGCAGGGCCATACGGTTGGCGAGTCGCTGTGCGGCGAGGAGGACACCGAGCATGCCCGCAGACTGCTTGCGCAGGCCAGCGACACACACTCGCCGCAGCCCGGCCACGCACGCCTGCTGGTGCCAAACGACCTGGTGATCGGCGACCGTCTCGCCGACGATGCCGAGCACAGTGTGCTGGACGGGGTCGAGGTGCCGGCGGGTTGGATGGGGCTCGACATCGGACCGGCTACGGTGGAGCGCTACAGCACCGAGATAGCGCGGGCGGGCACCGTCTTCTGGAACGGCCCGATGGGTGCCTTCGAGTACGAGCCGTTCGCACAGGGCACGCGCGCGATTGCCCAGGCCGTCGCCCGTGCGTCCGGTGTGACGGTCGTCGGCGGCGGCGACTCGGCCGCGGCGCTGGCCGACTTCGGCCTGGAGGACACGGTCGATCACCTCTCGACCGGCGGTGGCGCCACGCTCGAGCTGGTCGAGGGTCGTGTGCTGCCCGGCGTTCAGGCGCTCGAGGGCGCCGGGATCGCTTGATGGCCACCGAGCGCACTCCGCTGATCGCGGGCAACTGGAAGATGTACAAGACCGAGGCGCAGGCCGAGGAGTACATCCAGGCGCTGCTCCCGCGTGTGTCATCGACCAGTGGCGTGGACATCGCGATCTGCGTTCCCTATACCGACCTGCGCGCGATGGTGGACAGCGCACGCGGATCGCGTGTGGAGGTGTATGCGCAAAACATGCACCATGAGCCCGAGGGAGCCTTCACCGGGGAGATCTCAGCGCCGATGCTCTCAGAGCTGGACGTCGCCGGCGTGGTGCTTGGCCACTCAGAGCGGCGCGAGCTGTTCGGCGAGACCGACAAGGCGCTCGCGCTGAAGCTGCCGGCAGCGCTCGCCGCCGGACTGCGGCCGATCCTGTGCGTGGGGGAGACCGAGTCAGAGCGCGACGCGGGCGACACCGAGCGCAAGCTGCGCCACCAGGTCGGTGAGAACCTCGCTGGCGTGGAGGAAGAGCAACTCGCTCAGATCACGATCGCCTACGAGCCGATCTGGGCGATCGGCACCGGCCGCGTGGCCACGCCCGAGCAGGCGCAGGAGGCAATCGCGTTCGTGCGCGCGCTGGTCGCCGGGCGCGCCCCGGAGGTCGCCGAGCAGGTGCGAATTCTCTATGGCGGCTCGGTCAAGCCGGAGAACGCGGCCGAGCTGCTCGGACTGCCAGACGTGGACGGAGCGCTCGTCGGCGGCGCGTCGCTGCAGGCAGAGTCGTTTGCGGCGATCGTGAGCGCCGCTCAGGCATGAGCGCGCCCGGCGGCTCGCAAACGGCGCGGGTGCCGTGCGTGTGTCTGATCGTGCTCGACGGGTGGGGCCTTGCCGAGCCAGGCCCCGGCAACGCCGTGTCGCTCGCCGACACGCCCATCTTCGAGGAACTCTGGGCCACCTACCCGCACACGACGCTCACCGCCTGCGGTACCGCCGTCGGTCTGCCCGAAGGCCAGATGGGCAACTCCGAGGTCGGCCACCTCAACCTCGGCGCGGGTGCCGTCGTCAAGCAGGACCTGGTGCGCATCGGCGAGGCGATCGCCGACGGGTCGCTCGCGGCGAACCCGGTGCTGCGCGCTGCGCTCGCCGGTGGCGAGAGCGCGGGCGCGAGTGGCGAGCTTGGCGATGGGGATGATGGATTTGGGGTCGTTCCCTCCTCGACAGCGCGCGGAGCGCCATCACGCGTGCACCTGCTCGGTCTCGTGTCCGACGGCGGCGTGCACTCCTCGCTGGATCATTTGCGCGCCCTGATCGCGCTGGCGGAGGAGATCGCGCCATCGGCCGACCTGGTGCTGCACGCGTTCACCGACGGTCGCGACACGTTGCCCCACGCGGGAGCCGGCTACCTCGCTGAGCTTGACCGCACGCCAGGCGTGCGCGTCGGGTCGGTCGTGGGGCGCTACTGGGCGATGGACCGCGACCGCCGCTGGGAGCGCACGCAGCGCGCCTACGACATGCTCGTGCACGGTCGCGGGCGGGCGGGATCGGTTCCTGCCGCGAGCGGTGAGCAGGCCGTGCGCGACGCGTATGAGCGCGGGGAGACGGACGAGTTCGTCGAGCCGACGCTCGTCGGCGCCGAGGCTCGCATTCGAACCGGCGACAGCGTGCTGTGCTTCAACTTCCGCCCGGACAGGATGCGCGAGCTGGTCAGGGCCCTGGCCGAGCCCGGCTTTGGCGAGGGCACGGGGCACGGGGCCGCGCACGCCGGCGGAGCCGAAGCCGAGTCGCGGTCGGAGGCTGCGGAGCTGCCGGGCTGGGAGGGCCGCGGCGGGGCACCGCCGGTGAGTCGCCTGGCGACGCTCACCGAGTACGAGGAGGGCTGGCCCTACCCGGTCGCGTTCGCCCCCCAGCATCCAGAGATCACGCTCTCGCGCGTGATCGCGGCGAGCGGCGCCAAGCAACTGCACGTGGCCGAGACCGAGAAGTACCCGCACGTCACCTACTTCTTCAACGGCGGCGAGGAGGCCCCCTGCAAGGGCGAGCGACGCGAGCTGGTGCAATCACCGCGCGACGTGCCCACCTACGACCACAAGCCACAGATGAGCGCACGCGAGGCCGCCGACGCGTTCGTGGAGGCGTGGCGCGAGGAGCGACAGGCGGGCGGGCTTCGCTTTGGCGTGATCAACTTCGCCAACGCTGACATGGTTGGCCACACCGGCGTGATCCCGGCCGCCGTCGCGGCAATCGAGACGGTGGATGAGTGTCTTGGCGAGGTGCTCGACGTCGTGCGCGAGAGTGGCGGGGTTTGCGTGGTGACCGCCGACCACGGCAACGCCGATCACATGCTCGAGCCAGACGGCAGTCCCAACACGGCCCACTCGCTCAACCCGGTGCCGCTCGTCGTGACCGCGCCCGGAGTGCGATTGCGCGAACGCGACGGTATTCTCGCCGATGTGGCGCCAACCGTGCTCGATCTGCTCGGGATCGAACAACCATCCCAAATGACGGGCCGATCGCTGATCGAGCGCTGAATACCGCAACAGACGGTGGGTTGTAGCTTGACCCGCCAGAGAGGCAGACACGATGGACACCAATACCCAAGCCCCGATCGCCGACACGCTTCCGCCGCTGGCCGAGGATGCTCGCGGTGGGCGGCGCTCGCGCCTGCTGCTCGGACTCGCGTTCGTCGGTGCCGGCGTAAACCACTTCGCGATGCCGCGCGCGTATGAGGCGATCGTGCCGCCCAGCATGAAGAACCGCGCGGGCAGCCTCGTGGCGATCAGCGGCGTGGCCGAGATCGCGGGCGGTCTGGGCGTGCTGCTGCCATGGACCCGCCGCGCGGCCGGGCTCGGGTTGATCGCGCTGCTGGCCGCGGTGTTCCCAGCGAACCTGCACATGGCGCGCGAGCCGGAGAGCTTCCGCAAGATCCCGCGCTGGGCGCTGTATGCGCGCCTGCCGCTGCAGCCACTGATGATGTGGTGGGCCTGGAGGGCCACGCGCCGCTAGCGGGAACGCCCTCGCCGGCACGGTTGACAGGGATTCTCGTGTGTGACGCTGCTATGTTCGTCTCAGCACGCAGCTAGTGCAGAGTGCCGTCATGTCCACCGCAACAGCCACAGCGACAGTCCTGAAGCTCCCCGCGGGGGAGGAGTCAAGCCTCGGGGCGCAGGATGGCCTCAGCGACGCTGAGCTACGTGCGTGGCGGGGCTTGCTGCGCGCGCACGCGTCGCTTGCCAAGCGCCTGGAGGGTCGCTTGGAGCGAGAGCACGGGCTGCCGCTCAGCTCCTATGAGGTGCTCCAGCATCTGATGGACGCGCCCGCCGGTCGCATGCGGATGTGCGACCTCGCCGAGCAGGCACAACTTTCGCGCAGCGGCCTCACGCGCCTGGTGGATCGCCTGGAGCGCGAGCAGCTGATCGGGCGCTGCAGTTGCGAACACGACGCGCGCGGCGCCTACGCGTGTCTCACCGACCGCGGGCGCGAGCGCCTCTGCGCCGCGCGCGGCACACATCGCGCGGTCGTGCAGGAGCACTTCCTCTCCCACTTCTCAGAGCACGAGCTGCAGGCGCTCGCCGATATGTGGGACCGCATCACCCCCGGTTGCTGCGGCAGCTGAGCTACAGCCGCCCGCGGCGGTGGGCGACAAAGAAGACGATCGCGGCGAGAATCACGGCCGCGATCCCGTATAGGCCGAACGCTTCGACGGCATTGCCGGCGGCGTTGCCGAGAAAGTAGGCGAGTAGGCCGATCGCGGTCGCCCAGCAGATGCCGCCGAGCGCGTTCCACAGGAAGAATGAGCGCCAGCGCATGTGTGTGGCACCCGCTAGCCAGGACGCCCACACGCGCAGCCCGAGTATGAAGCGCCCGAAGAACACAGCCTTCGGTCCGTGGCGCTCGAAGAACGGTTCGCCGGTGATCAGTACCTGTCGGCGCTGGCGCTCGAAGCGCCCCGGGCGTTCCAGCAGCCAGCGTCCGCCCTTGCGGCCGATCTGATAGCCGATGTTGTCGCCGATGATCGCGGCGGCGGCGGCGATTGGGATCACGAACTCGATCTGCAGCTTGCCTTGGCTGGCCAGCACACCCGCGGCGATCAGACCGGTCTCGCCGGGAATCGGGACGCCGCTTGACTCGGCCATCACGACCAGGAACAGCAGTGGGTAGCCGAACGTTTCTACAAGGTGGCCGACGTTTATGAGCGAGGCAAGCATGGTCTGTGGCTTCTAGGATGCCGCGTGGTGGCCCTCACGATCGAAGCGCGCGACGGCGCCACAGGTGCCCGTGCTGGACGGCTGCATACCGCGCACGGCGATGTTCGCACACCGGCGTTCGTGCCGCTCGCGACGAAGGCGACCGTTAAGGGCCTGCTGCCTGCCGAGGTGCATGCGCTCGGCTACGACATGGTGCTCGGCAACACCTTCCACCTGATGCTCAGCCCGGGTCCGGAGTTGATCGAGCGCTTTGACGGCCTGCATCGCTTCATGGGCTGGGAGGGGCCGATAATCACCGACTCCGGTGGCTTTCAGGTGTTCTCGATGGGTCACGGCACGGTCGCGGATGAGATCAAGTCGCGGGGCGCTCGTGCGGGCCAGGGTGAGGCGCAGCGGCGCGAGGGCGCGATCCTCTCGATCGAGGAGCGGGGCGTGCGCTTTCGCTCCTATGTGGACGGTCGCGAGCGCTTCATCTCACCCGAGGACTCGATGGCGGTGCAGGCCGCGCTTCACTCAGATCTCGCGCTGGTGTTCGATGAGTGCACACCCTTCCATGTCGATCGCGCCTACACCGAGCGCTCCACCGAGCGCACCCATCGGTGGCTTGGGCGCTGTCTGGCTTGGCACGCCGAGCACGGACCGGCCGAGCAGCTCGTGTACGGGATCGTGCAGGGGGGCGTTTATGAGGACATGCGCCGTGCCTCCGCGCGCGTTGTCGCCGACAGCGGCTGCGACGGCGTCGCCATCGGTGGCTCGCTTGGTGCCGAGAAGGCACAGATGTATGAGGTCGTCGGCTATGCGCTCGCCGAGCTAGGCGGTGAGCGCGAGCGCTTGCCACGCCATCTGCTCGGCATCGGCGAGGTGGACGATCTGATTCGTGGTGTGGAGCTTGGCATCGACACATTCGACTGCGCGATGCCGACGCGGCTCGGGCGCCACGGCACCGCGCTCGTGCACGACCCCGCGAGTCGCTGGCGGGTGGACCTTACGAAAAGCGTGTGGCGCGAGAGCGAGCAGCCACTGAGCGAGGATTGCGCCTGCTACGCATGCACGCACGGGCTCTCGCGTGCCTACCTCTCCTACCTGGCACGTGCACGTGAGTTGAGCGGGATGCGCTTGCTGACCGAACACAACCTCGCGTTCCTCGCGCGGCTGATGGGCGACTTGCGCCAGGCGATCCTCGACGGACAATTGTCTGCGGTGGCCGCTAGGATGCGAGGCCAGTGACGGTTGTCCCGCCTGTAAGGGCGGCAGTTCTTACACCGAAAGGCCCGCGTACGCGGGCCTTTCGCCTACAAAAACACGCTACTGCGAGTTGTTCTGAACGAGCTGTTTGAGCGCTTCGGCGGATTCCTGAGCGTCTTCATAGACGACCCTTTGCAGCGTGATCTTGGTGGGGGCCGGTGCGGTGAGCACGACGACCGCCGCGATTATGCCGCCGAGCGCAAGCAGTAGCAGCACCGCCAGCGCGAGGCGGCGCAGACCACCGCGGCGCGCTCCCGATCGAGCTTGCGCCGCGGCGACCGGAGCGGGCTCGGCGGCACGCGCCGGGCCCCTACGCGGCTGGCGTGGTACGACCGCGCCGCTGCCCCGTCCCGAGCCCTCCTGCACGCGCGTGGTGCCAGCAAGCACGCTTGTCGCCTCCGTGGCGTGTGAGGCGCCGCGCGGGCTTGCGTGGTGCTGAGCCGGGGCGATGCCGAGCGCTCCGTCGCCGATCGCGCGTCCCATTTCGCGTGCGCTTGAGTAGCGGTCGCGCGGGTCGAGCGTGAGCGCGATCGCCACCGCCTCGGCCAGCTCGGGCGTGACGGCCGCAACGAGCGTGTCGAGCATCGACGGCTCTTCCTGCTGCTGTTTGAGTGCCAGCTCGGTGAGCGAGGCGGCCTCGTAGGGCAGTCGGCCGGAGATCAGCTGGTAGGTGACCACGCCGAGCGCATACAGGTCGGCGCGCGGCCCCGCCTCCTCGCCGCGGGCCTGCTCGGGCGCCAGGTAGGCGGCGGTGCCGAGTACCGAGCCGACCTGGGTGATGCTCGACTGCTCGGTGGCCTTGGCGATGCCGAAATCGGCGAGCTTGACCTCACCGTCGCGCGATCGCAGGAGGTTGCCCGGCTTGACGTCGCGGTGCACCACGCCGTGGCGATGGGCGTAGTGCAATCCCTCGCACGCCTGTTCGATGATCGCGACCGCCTCATCCACCTCGATCCAACCGTCGTCGCGCAGGATCTCCGCGCAGGACTGTCCCTCGATGTACTCCATCACGATGAAGTACTGCCCGGTGCGCTCGTCCTGGCCGGAGTCGAACACCTGCACGATGTTGGGGTGGATCAGCCGTGCGGCGGCTTGCGCCTCGCGTTGGAAGCGCGACACGAATGTCGGATCCTCGGCCAGATGCTCGGCGAGCAGCTTGACAGCGACGCGGCGCTCCAGGCGCTTGTCGAAAGCAAGGTGCACCTGGGACATGCCACCGAAGCCGAGCCTGCCGCTCAGCTGGTAGCGCCCAGCGATCTCGGGCTCGCTCACTGGCCGCCTCCGGGACTCGCTCCGCCGACGTTCGATCCGCCGTTTTCCTGTCCGGCCCCGGCGCCAGCGCCAGCGCCGGCTTCCGCGCCGGCCCCGGTGCCGTGTTCGCCGCCGGCTTCCCCGCCCGCTTCGGTGCCCCCGCTCGTGCTCGGCGAGGTCGGCGTGGTTTGGGCGCCCGTCGGTGTGGTGCTCGGCGTGGTTGGCGTGGTCGTCGGAGTGGTGGGGGTTTCCGTGGTGCTCGTCCTGTTTGCCGGCGGTGTTGTGCTCGTGGTGGTGCTGGTCGTTCCGGTCGCGCCGCCGGTCGGCTGGATGCACATCGACAAGGCCCGCTTGCGCAGATTTTCGATGCCTTCTTCGAGCAGTTTGTGCAATCCCGCGTCAACCGTTACCGGTAGCGCAAGGAAGTCCTGCTCGGTCTTGCCGAGCGCCTTTTCGGTGGCGGTGCAATCGCCGTTGCCGGCCGAGGCGGCCTGCGCGACGGCTTCGAAGTCTTCCTGCAGGGGGCCGGCCTTGGTGGCTGGGATCAGGCCCTTGCCGGTGCTACCGCAGGAAACCAGCAGGGCTGTGGCGGCGCCCAGCAGGGCCACCACCGTGAGGCGTATCAGTGTTCGCAAGTTCATTGACCGTACTCCAGGCGCTCGGCGAGTGAGTTTGGCAGGCGTGCCGCCCTGATCGCGGCGGCGGCCCCGGCAACGTCATAGCGAGTGCGCCGGTAGGACACCGAGTGGTTGTCCAGGTCGAGCAGCAACCAGGCGGCGCGGGGGTCGCCGTCGCGCGGTTGGCCGACGCTCCCCGGATTGAGCAGCCATTCGCCGCTGGACACGTCAAGCTCGGTGCCCTCACGGCGTGGTTCGCCCGTCGCCGATTCACCCTCGTGGCGCACGAACGACAGCGCCACGTGCGAGTGGCCGATCAAGCAAACGCGGTGAGGCTGGGCGTCGAGGCACAGCTCGGCGAGCAGTGCGGAGAGCACATACTCCCACTTCGGGTCTCGCGGGCTCGCGTGGTAGAGGCCGAGTGCACCCTCCTGTCCCTCAGGGCGCAGACCCTCCAGGAACGCGAGGTTGGCGGGCGCGATCACCTCGCGCGTCCATTGCGCCGCGAGGCTCGCGCCGCGCGAGAAATCGTCAAGCGGCAACTCGCCGGCGACCGCCATGTCATGGTTGCCCGCGAGGCACACGGCGGTATGACGTCGCGCAAGCTCAACGCACGCGTCCGGGTCGGCGCCGTAGCCGACCAGATCGCCCAGGCACCACAACTCGGAGGCGTCGCTGTCGGCGACCGCCTCCAGCACGGCTTCGAATGCCTGCCGGTTTGAGTGGATGTCCGAGACGACAGCGACCTTCATCGACCGTCGACCCTCATGCGGGGCATCGCGCTCTCCTGGCAGCGCGCGCATACACACGGAAAACGAGGATCGCGCACTCCCCGCCGGGGCAGGTGCGCGGCACTAGTCGTCCGCGTTTCCCGCCTCGTCGCCGCCGTACTCGGGCAGGTTCTTGATGCCCTCGCGAGTGCGCCACTTCGAGTAGTTGTCCTCCATCGCGTCGATCAGCTCGCGCATGAAACGCGGCGAGAGATTCACGCGCGAGACGACCACGCCGGGCACCTCCTCTGACTCGACCTCGTGGTCGACCCTCGCGAAGGTGACCGTGAACTCGTAATCGGAGTGGCTGACGTTCGCGAAGTTCGCGTACACGCCCCCCATGATCTCGGGGGAGAGATGAATGTTTATGTGGCGCTCTGCGCCTTGGTTCTCGTCGTTCACACGGCTAGTATCGCAACCCGTGCGGGGGACGGTGTCCGGCCCGCTTGAAAGGAGCCGTTCGGGCAAGCGGCGCTGGGAGTTTCGGGGACGGCGTCCGGCCTGCTCGAAAGGAGCCGCTCGGCCAGGCGGCGCTGGGAGTTTCCGGTGTGTTGGCGGGTGGCGCCCCGCTCGCCTCGGTTGGCTGCGCATAAGATCATCGTCGGTGAACCCGATTGCCACCGAGACAGGCTTGCGCGAGACCGTGCTGGCGCTCGCCGGAGAGCTTGCCGGCGGCGCTGGCGCGCGCCAAGCGATCGCGCTGGAGCGCCCGCCGCGAGCGGACTTCGGCGACTACTCCACCAACGCCGCGTTGCTGCTCGCGCCGGCGGCGGGCATCGCACCGCGCGAGCTGGCCGGGCGGCTGGGGGATGCGCTGGCGCGGCGCCTCGGCGAGCGCCTCGAGCGCTTCGAGGTGGCCGGCCCGGGCTTTCTCAACCTGTTTCTCGCGGACATCTGGCATTGCGAAGCGCTTGCCGCGGTGCTTGCCGCGGGTGAGGGTTTCGGTCGAGGCGGAGCCGCGGTTGCGGAGCGGATCGTGGTCGAGTTCGTCTCGGCCAATCCGACCGGGCCGATGCACGTCGGTCATGCCCGCAACGCGGCCTACGGCGATGCGCTGGCGCGAGCGCTCGCCTTCCACGGACACACCGTGGAGCGCGAGTTCTACGTAAACGACGCCGGCTCGCAGGTGCGCAAGCTCGGCGAGTCGGTGCGTGCGCTCGCACGTGGCGAAGAGGTGCCCGAGGACGGCTATCACGGCGACTACGTCGGCGATCTCGCGGCTGAGCTGGCCGACGCCTCGGCGATGGAGTCGGCCGAGCTGGGGCGCGCGGCGGTCGCGGTGATGATGACGCGGATCGCCAGGTCGCTGAGCGAGTTTCGCGTCGAGTTCGACTCGTGGAGCTATGAGAGCGCCCTGCACGAGGGGACCCCGAGCCCGGTGGCGCACACGCTGTCGATCCTCGAGCGCCACGGGCACACCTATCGCAGCGAGGGCGCGCTGTGGCTGCGCACGACCGAGTACGGGGACGACAAGGACCGTGTGCTGGTGCGCTCCAGCGGGGAGCACACCTACTTCGCCTCGGACATCGCCTACCACCAGGACAAGCGCGAGCGCGGCTTTGATCGTCAGATCGACGTGTGGGGCGCCGACCACCACGGCTACGTGAGCCGCATGAAGGCAGCATACGAGGCGCTCGGCGGCGATCCCGAGCACGTCGAGATGCTGATCATGCAGCTGGTCCACCTAGTGCGCCGCGGCGAGCGCGCCCAGATGTCCAAGCGCGCCGGCGAGTTCGTCACGCTCGAAGATCTGCTGCGCGAGATTGGCGTTGATGCTGCGCGCTGGTTTCTGCTCTCACGTTCGCACGACACCACGATCGACCTCGACCTCGATCTCGCGCGTGAGCAGTCGAGCGAGAACCCCGTGTATTACGTGCAATACGCACATGCGCGTATCGCCTCGATGCTTGCCAAGGCCGGTGCCGAGCAGGTGGAGCTGGCGTTGGCAAGCGCCGGCGAGAACTTCCACGCGTCGCTCGGCGATGGCTCCACCGGCGATGGCTCCACCGGCGATGGCTCCGAGGGCCCTAACGGCGAGCGCTCTGAAGGGCTGCACCCAGCCGAGCGTGCGCTCGTCAACAAGCTGCTCGCCTTCCCGGGCGAGGTACGGGAGGCGGCGGGGCGTCGCGCGCCGCATCGTATCGCCGCCTACGGGCTGGAGCTGGCACAGCAGTTCACCGCGTTCTACCGCGATTGTCGTGTGCTCGGCGCGGGCGGATCGGACGGCGGCCAATCGGCGCTCGAATCCCGCAGGCTCGCGTTGTGCGTCGCGTCGCAGTGCACGATCGCGCGGGCGCTCGATCTGCTCGGTGTGGAAGCGCCGGCGGAGATGTAAGGGCGCCTCAGATCGCCCGGCGGGCGGTAGGGGTTGCAGGGTGCCGCGCTAGGGGCGAGCGTGTGAGCCGATCGAAGTCGGATTCAATCGAAGCGTTCGAGGTCGGCGTCCAGGCGCGCCGCGTCGTCCGCGCTCAGCTTTGGCACATCCACACCGGTGCTTGCCCGCGTGCGCGCGTGGCGGCGCCAGGAGGGCAGCAGCAGCACGAGCAGGGCGAGCAGCGCGAGCACGACAGCGGCCGGCACGAGATACGCGGCCAGGTCGAAGCCTTTGGTGCCCGGTAGATCCAACACCGACGGCCCGTACTGCGCCACGAGCGAATTCTTGATCTGGGCTTCGGTTTGGCCTTCGGCGATCAGCCCGCGTATATAGACCCGCTCACGCGTTGACTGTGGCGATTCGGCCACGTTCAACGGGATCTTGCAGGTCACGCACATCACCTGATGTTCGATCGCGAGCAGCGTCGTGCGCGGTGTGGCTGTCGTCGTGTGCGGTGCGGCCGTGTTCGTGCGCGGTGTGGCCGCACCTGCTTGTGCGCTTGGGAGCATGGCGGAGAGCGCGAGCGCCACGACGGCCGTCATGGTGCGACGGGTCGCGCTCATCGCGCAACCTCCGCATCGCGGGTGGCGGGCTCTCTCACGAGCGCTCTGCCAGCGACACGGCGCGGTTCAGAAAGGCTTCGTCGATCTCCCCGCGCGAGATCGCCACGACATGCCCGTCGCGGTCGATCACAAAGCTCTCGGGGAGCTGATCGGTGCCGTAGGAGTGCGTGAATTCGCCGCTGGTGTCGCGCAGGTTCGGGTAGGTGAGGTGGTAGCGCTTGACGAAGCTCAGCGAATCGGGGGTGACGTCGAGATAGGTCACGCCGAGCACCGTCCCGTCGTGGCGCTGCAGCTGCCGCTGGGCACGCTCGAGCTTCGGCGCCTCTTCCTGGCACGGTTCGCACCAGGACGCCCAGAAGTTCAGCACCACGACCTTGCCCCTGTAGGCGGCCAGCGATGTGCTGCCGCCCCCCGACAGCCGTGGCAGCATCTGGTCCGCCGACGGGGCCCGCGGGTGGGTGCCCTGCCTGAGCGCTTCGTCAAGCGAGCGGCTCGGTGCCTGGGTCGCGATCCCATACACGAGCAGCCCCACCAGCGCGGCGCCAAGCACGCCGACCACGATCGGTATGTATGGCCGTTTGCCTGCCATCGGTTGCAAGCCTAGTGCGCGGAGGTGGGGTGGGGGTGCACCGGTGGGCCGTTGACCGCCGATCGGGCGCGAGCGGCGTAATATCTGGCTGCAGCGCGGTGGTAGCTCAGTTGGTAGAGCGCGAGCTTCCCAAGCTCGAGGTCGCGGGTTCGAGGCCCGTCCGCCGCTTGAGTGATCTGGCGTTGCGGCAGAACGCCGTGGGCACGGAAGTAGGTGCTGCCGCCATCGCGGCAAGCCACGACGGACAGTCGCTCTTACGCGAAACCGGTAGCGCCGGATTGTCGTGCCGGCTATGCGCCGATCGGGTACGCCAAGCCACGTGCCCGACACGCCGTCCGGGCTCTGAGAACATGGATCACGGTGCGCTCAACCCCGGCTACTCCCAAGACAGGCTCGGCCGCACGACACCGGTTGCGGCGGCGTTTTGCCGCGATTGTGGCGCTCGCGGTGCCGTTCGCCATGGTTGTGGTCGCTGCGGTCGCGCTGGCTGGGGACATCCCGATCGCTGTGCTTGGGGTTGTGCTCGTGCTGGTCGCGAACGCCAGTGTCTGGTTTGCGTTGACGGAGCGGGGCGCGCTGCGTGCCCTTGGCGCAGTGGCCGTGATCCTCGCCGTTGCCGGCCTGGTCGTAGTGCTGGTGACTCATTGGCAGGGGCTGCTGGTCTTGCTTGGACTGTTGCTGTTGCTCGCGCTATTTGGATTGGCCGCGCGCTACGCACTGGAGCGAACGGGGGAGGTGGCGGTCAGAAGGGCGGCTACCGTGGCTGTGCCGGTGGGTGCCGCCAGCTCGGCGGCGCTGATCATCAATTTGAAGTCGGGCGACGGCAAGGCCGAGCGTCTCAACCTCGCCGCGGAGGCACGGCGGCGAGACATCGAGCCGATCGTCCTGCGCCCGGGCGATGATTTGCTGGATCTTGCCGAGAGTGCCATCGCGCGAGGGGCGCGGATTATCGGGATGGCCGGAGGTGACGGGTCGCAGGCGCTTGTGGCGACGGTCGCCGCGCGGCGTGACATTGCCCATGTCTGCATCCCGGCAGGAACGCGGAACCACTTCGCGCTTGACCTGGGCCTCGATCGCGACGATGTCGTGGGTGCGCTGGACGCGTTCACAGACGGGGTGGAGCGGCGTATCGACCTAGCGTGCGTGAACGACCGTGTGTTCGTCAACAATGCCTCGCTCGGCGTCTATGCGAAGGTCGTCCAGTCCGATGCCTATCGCGACGCCAAGCTTGAGACTTGGACGCGGATGCTGCCGGACCTGCTTGGTCCCGACGCCGAGCCGATAGACCTCGAGTTCACCGTCCCGAACGGGACTGATTGCGACGACGCTCCGCTGGTGCTGGTGTCGAACAATCCATATGAGCTAACGCATCTGTCCGGCGCCGGCACACGCGAGCAGATCGACACGGGCATGCTCGGCATTGTGGCCGCCCGCGTGCGCGGCACCAACGTGTCCAAGCTCGTTGCACTCGAGCTGGTCGGCCAAGCGGGGCGCTATCCCGGCCTGTTCTCGTGGTCCGCGCCGGAGTTCGAGGTCCGCTCGGGCGGTCCCGTGGAGATTGGCCTCGACGGCGAGGCGCTCGTGCTCGACCCGCCGTTGCGCTTCACATCGCTGCCGGGCGCCCTGCGCGTGCGACTGCCGCGCCACGCGGGCCTGTCTCCGGCGGCCCGCGCGGTGACGCTCACGACGGAGAACCTGAGCATGCTGCTGCGGGTGGCCGCCGGCCGCTGAGTGCCGTCCGCTCGCCTGCGGGCCCGCTGCGTATGTCGTGTCGATTTCGAGGTGGCCAGTTCGACGTCTATATGAAGCAGAGGTGCGAACCTGTCCAAGACGACCGGCGCACCCGGACGTAAGCCACCAAAAGGAGTCACGACGATGCGCTTCATGATGATCATGATCCCCAACATTCCCGACGAAGTCGACTGGACGCCGGACCCGGAGGCTGTGTCCGCGATGAGCAAGTACAACGCGGAGTTGGCCAAGGCGGGCGTATTGCTCAGCCTGGACGGCTTGCAGCCCCCGTCCAAGGGAGCGCGGGTTGCGTTCTCCGGTTCCGGGGCCACCGTCACCGATGGGCCTTTCACAGAGGCGAAGGAGATGATCGGCGGCTACTGGCTGATCCAAGCGAAATCGAAGGAGGAGGCAGTCGAGTGGGCCACGCGCTGCCCGGCGGCCGATGGCGACGTGATCGAGGTTCGTCAGGTCTATGAGATGTCCGACTTCCCGCCGGAGGTACAGGAGGCCGCGCGGTAGGGGCGCTGCGGTGCAGGGGAGCAGCACGCGCGAGTATCGCGCGATTGAGGCCGTCTGGCGGATCGAGTCGGCGGCCCTGATCGCGGGCCTTACACGGATCGTGCGCGACGTCGGCGTCGCCGAGGAACTGGCCCAGGACGCTCTTGTGATTGCCCTCGAGCAGTGGCCAGAGTCGGGCGTTCCGGATAATCCCGGCGCCTGGCTCATGGCCACCGCCAAGCACCGCGCGATCGACCTTCTGCGCCGCGGCACGCGGCTGGAACACAAGCACGAGGAACTGGCCCGCGAGCTTGAGGTCAGCGGCGACGCTGTCGAGGCGGAGCTGGAACGATCGATCGAGGAGGAGGTCGGCGACGACCTTCTTCGCCTGATGCTCATGTGCTGCCACCCCGTGCTCTCCGCCGAGGCACGCGTGGCACTCACCCTGCGTCTGTTGGGCGGTCTCAGCACCGGCGAGATCGCGCGTGCCTTCCTCGCCTCTGAGTCGACCATCGCCCAGCGGATCGTCCGGGCCAAGCGAACATTGACCGAGGCTCGGGTTCCGTTTGCACTACCCGATACCAGGGATCTCGGCGATACCAGGGATCTCGGGCCGCGACTGCAATCGGTGCTCGAGGTCGTCTACCTGATTTTCAACGAGGGCTATTCGGCGAGCGCCGGCGAGGATTGGGTTCGCGCCGATCTATGCGAGGAGGCGCTGCGACTCGGGCGCATCCTCGCGGAGCTGTCGCCGCAAGAGTCCGAGGTGCACGGGCTGGTGGCGTTGATGGAGATCCAGGCCTCGCGCCTGAAGGCACGTGTCGGCGCGCGCGGCGAGCCGGTGCTGTTGCTCGAACAGGACCGCACGCGTTGGGATCGCCTGCTGATCGCACGCGGCCTTGCCGCGCTCGCGCGCGCCGAGGAGCTTGGCGGCACGCTCGGACCCTATGCGCTTCAGGCGGCGATTGCCGCTTGCCATGCTCGTGCGGCGACCCCGCGGGACACCGACTGGATGCGCGTAGCGGCTCTCTACGAGGCGCTCGCCCAGGTTGCTCCATCTCCTGTTATCGAGCTGAATCGCGCGGTGGCGATTGCGAGTGCGTTCGGTCCGGCCGCCGGTCTCGAACTCCTCGACACGCTCGTCGAGGAGCCGTCGCTCAAGGCGTATCACCTACTACCGAGCGTGCGGGGCGATCTGCTTGCCCGCCTCGGTCGCTTCGAGGAGGCACAGAGCGAACTGCAACGCGCCGCCTCGCTCACGGACAATGCGCGCGAGCGGCGGCTACTGCTCGATCGTGCCACGGCGTGCGCGTGGGAGGCGGGCCGCTAGCAACCGCCGTGCCTACGCCCCCGCAGCTTCCACGTTCTCAAAGATGGCGGTCATCCCCTGACCGCCACCGATGCACATGCTCTCAAGGCCGTAGCGCCCATCGCGACGGCGCAACTCGCGCAGCAGCGTGGCGAGGATTCGCCCGCCCGTCGCTCCAATCGGGTGGCCGAGTGAGATGCCCGAGCCGTGCACGTTGACGCGCTCCAAGCCGTCGGGCAGGTTCCACTCGCGCAGGACCGCAAGCGTTTGTGCCGCAAACGCCTCGTTCAGCTCGATCAGGTCCATGTCGTCCATGCCCAGCCCGGCTCGCTCTAGCGCCCGCCGGGTCGAGGGTACGGGGCCGATGCCCATGCTCGCCGGCGCCACACCAGCCACCGCCCACGAGACGAGCCGCGCGAACGGCCGCAGGCCTAGCTCGGCAGCCTTCTCGGGGTGGGTGACGATGCACACCGCCGCCGCGTCGTTCTGGCCGCTCGCGTTGCCGGCGGTGACGGTCGCCTCAGGGTCGGTGCGCCCCATCAACGGCCGCAGGGCACCAAGCCGTTCGAGCGTCGTGTCCGCGCGCGGGTGCTCGTCGCGGTCTACGACGCGCTCCTCCTTGCGTGTCTTTACGGTCACGGGGACGATCTCCTCGGCGAACGTGCCGCTCTGCTGGGCGGCGACCGCCAGGCGGTGAGAGCGCAGCGCCAGTTCGTCCTGCTCGGAGCGCGAGATGCTGTACTGCCGGCGCAGGTTCTCCGCCGTTTCGATCATGCCGCCCGGCACCGGGTGGTTGATGCCTCCGGCCGTCACCCGCGGGCGCGCCAGCCGATCCTCCAGCATCGTGCCGCCACCCTTGATGCCCCAGCGCAGGCCCTTCGCATAGAACTCGGCTCCACTCATGCTCTCCACGCCACCGGCGAGCACGAGATCCGCGGCGCCTGTCTGTACCTCCATGCAACCGAGCAGGACTGCCTGCAGCCCGGCGCCGCAGCGGCGGTCGAGCTGCAACCCCGGCACCTCGATCGGCAGGCCGGCGTCGAGTGCGGCCACGCGGCCGATGGCCGGCGCCTCTCCACCCGGATAGCCCTGCCCGAGAATGACATCCTCGATCTCCAGTGGAGGCAGCCCCGTGCGCTGGAGCAACTCCCGGATCACGGTGGCGGCCAGCTCCTCGGGCGGCACGTCGCGCAGCACACCGCCGAAACCGCCCACAGCGGTCCTCAAGGGTTCGCAAATGACGGCGTCCCGCACGGTCGGAGAGCCTGCCACAAAGTCCACGGCGATGCGGTGGACATCGCGGTTTGTGCTCGGTGCGGGGAGCGCGAAGCCTCCACAGGCCCATTTAGGACAGAATGCGCAGCGATGCACGTGACAGCCAAGGCCGACTACGCCGTGCGGGCCGCCGTGGAGCTGGCAGCGGGTAGTCAGGACTCGCCGCGCAAGGTGGACGAAGTGGCTCAGGCGCAAGGGATACCGCTGTCGTTCCTGGAGAACATCCTCACGCAGCTGCGCAGCTCCGGGATCGTGCGCAGCCAGCGCGGGCCGGATGGCGGCTACTGGCTTGCGCGTCCCGCCGACGAGGTGAACCTCGCGCAGGTGATCCGCGCCGTGGACGGTCCGCTCGTGGGGATACGCGGACAGCGTCCGGAGGAGATCGAGTACGTCGGCTCGGCCGAATCGCTGCAGCAGGTTTGGATCGCGCTGCGCGCCAACTTGCGCAAGGTCTTGGAGCACGTGACCGTTGCCGACGTGGCGGCCGGCAAGCTACCAAAGGACGTCCTGGCGCTGACGCGCGAAGAGGAAGCCTGGGAGACCCGGTAGCGCGCGTTCAGTTCGCGCGGCGGGCGCCGACCGATGCCAGCACGGCGTCGATGCACGCTCTCTGGACGCGCGCGGGTTCGATTGGGAACGGCTCGGGGATACCGCTGGCAGCGGCGCGCACGCCGACGCCGATGCGCGCGAGGTGCATCGTGCCGAGCGTTTGTGCGTAGAGCTGGTTGGCGGTGAAGTCGGGGTCCTCGACCGTGAACACGCCCCGATCGGCACCTTCGGCCAAGATCTGCGAGAGCTTGCTCAGACATGCCGCCATGCTCTGGCCGAGACGGATCCAGACGGCGTCTGAGATCGCCTCGCGAAGCTCCTCGGCGGAGCGGCGCATCAGCGACAGCCCGCAATCCAAGAAGGCCGGGTGCTCGAGGCAGAAGCCGGTGTAGCGCCACCAACCCTCCTCCAGGCGTGCGGCGGGGTCAAGCTCAGTGGGCACGTCGTCAAGGCGCTTGGCCAGGTCGGCGAGGTAGCTTGAGAGCGTGAGCACGTACAACTCCTCCTTGGAGGAGAAGTGGCGGTAGATGAGCGCCTTGTTGATGCCGACGGCGCGGGCGATGCTCTCTATCGGCGCGTCCTGCAACCCGCGTTCGTCGAACAGCAGGCGGGTGGCGGCGATGATCTCGCGTTCGCGCGCGCGACGGCGCGATGCGCGACCGGGAGAGGTCGATTCGCTGGTGCTGGGCGCGCTCGCCATCGCAAACGACTATATCGTGAATGTAAACGGTGTTCAATCTTGTATTTGACAACCGTTTACCGTTTGCTAGGATTCTCGGACCGGCGGCGGGTCCGTTCGTCCGTGTCCGGGTCCGGCTCTGAGGTCGGACAGCCGCAATCCCAGCACTGAAGCCGGGGCAGACAGCCACAGTCGCACAACGACGTCACCGAGCCAGCAAAAGGAGCCTTCGTTCCATGTCAGCAACAGACGTAACCGCCGCAGAGGCAACCGACGCCGCCGAGGCGGCTGTGGAGGCGATCACGAGCGCCGCGAACAAAGATGCCACGTTCTCGATGGCGCTGACGCAGGACCAGAAGGACATCCGCGACTGGGTGCACGGTTTCGCCGCCGACGTGATGCGACCGGCCGCGCACGAGTGGGACGAGAAGGAGAAGACCCCATGGCCGATCATCGAAGAGGCCGCCAAGATCGGGCTCTACGGCTTCGAGGGCCTGGCCCAGTTTTTCGCCGACCCGACCGGTCTGACGCTGCCGATCGTCAACGAGGAGTTGTTCTGGGGCGACGCCGGCATGGGCATGGCGATCATGGGCACTTCGCTCGCCGTCGCCGCGATCTTCGGCCAGGGCACCGGCGAGCAGATCGGCGAGTGGATCCCGCGCTGCTTCGGCACCCCCGAGGACATCAAGGTTGCCGCCTTCTGCTCCTCTGAGCCGAACGCCGGCTCGGACGTGAGCGCGGTGCGCACCACCGCCAAGTTTGACGAGGCAACCAAAGAGTGGGTGCTCAACGGCCAGAAGGCGTGGGCCACCAACGGCGGCATCTCCGACGTGCATGTCGTGATCGCCACCGTCGACCGCTCGCTGAACTCGCGTGGGCATGCCGCGTTCGTGGTGCCGATGAGCGAAGCCAAGGGCATCTCCGAAGGCGCCAAGGTTTCAAAGCACGGTCTGCGCGCCTCGCACACCGCCGATGTCTATCTGGATGACTGTCGCATCCCCGAGAACTACGTGCTCGGCGGCAAGGAGAAGCTTGACGAACGCGTCGCGCGCGCCAAGGAGGGCAAGAAGAACAAGTCCAACGCCTCGATGGCCACGTTCGAGGCATCGCGCCCGACGGTCGGCTCGCAGGCGCTCGGCATCGCCCGCGCGGCGTACGAGTACTCGCTCGAGTACGCCAAGGAGCGCGAGCAGTTCGGCAAGAAGATCATCGAGAACCAGTCGATCGCGTTCACGCTCGCACGCATGAAGATGGAGATCGACGCCGCCCGCCTGCTCGTGTGGCGTGCCTCGTGGATGGGTCGCAACCAGGTCCCCTTCGAAAACGCCGAGGGCTCGATGTCAAAGCTCAAGTCCGGCGAGGTCGCCGTTTGGGTCACCGAGCGCGCGATCCAGATCCTCGGCGGCAACGGCTACACGCGCGAGTTCCCGGTAGAGCGCTGGCACCGTGACGCGAAGATCTACGACA
Organism: uncultured Solirubrobacterales bacterium; assembly: GCA_963776985.1. Taxonomy (GTDB): domain Bacteria; phylum Actinomycetota; class Thermoleophilia; order Solirubrobacterales; family Solirubrobacteraceae; genus Palsa-744. The sequence goes on along the minus strand of CAVZOV010000004.1, from coordinate 243,499 downwards.
TCTTCGAGGGCACCGCGGAGATCCAGCAACTGGTCATCTCCCGCGCGATCAGCGGGATGCACATCAAGTAGTTCTGGGACTGGCTTTTGGGCGACGCGGGCTGTGCCGCCGCGTTGCTCACGCGACGAGGGCACCCTCGGCTTGCGCGTGGCCGCTGTCCGACGCCCAGCTGGCTATACATGGTTAGTCCGGCTAGACACCGCTAGTCATCCTAGATGCTGCTAGTCTGCTGCTTCTGGCCCGAGTCGAGAACCCGTATCGTCCTGGCTTCAACGAGGTGCCCGCCGAGCTGGCGGGTCGCGAGGAGGTGCTCGAGGATCTCATAGACGCGATTGAGGTAGCCGCGGTCGACGGACGTATGCCGAGACCGGTGCTTCTCGCCGGCGCGCGCGGGGTAGGGAAGACCGTCTTGCTCTCAGAAGCGGCCGCGATCGCGGGTTCGCGGTTCGGGTGGCCGCGAGTGCACGTGGAGTTGCGCCCGCGTACGGTGTTCACGCCCGACCTCATCGAGGCTATCGGCCGCGCGTATGAGCTGATCGAGCGGCCCCGCCGCAAGCGGGCGTTGCGGGCGGAGTCGGTGACTGTGCATGCTGGGTTGCCGGGCGTTGGCGGCGAGGTTCAGTTCGCACGTGCCTCCGGCGCACAGGAGCAAGCCGCCTCCTCCCTCCGGGGAGTGCTCACGGCGCTCGTGGAGCTCGCGAGCACTCGCGACAGCGGCATTGTGCTGACGCTGGATGAGGCGCATCTTGCGGCCCGTGCCGAGCTTGCCGCACTCGCGGCCCTGCTGCAGGAGGGCACAGGTGAGCGCTGGCCGCTGGTCGTCGTCTTCGCCGGGCTGCCGCTGATGCGATCCCCGGAGCATTCCGTGACCTACTTGGAGCGCGGCGCTTGGCATGAGCTCGGTCTGCTGGGCCGGCAGGACACGGTGCAGGCGCTGCGGGCGCCCGCTCAGGCGGCGGGGCGCCCGATGGACGAGGCGGCAGCCGAGTTGCTGGCCGGTGCGTCCGGCGGCTACCCCTACGCGGTGCAGCTCTATGGGCACCACGCCTGGCGGACATCCGCGGGCAAGCGGCGGATCGACAGCGCTGCAGCTCAGGCGGCCCTGCCACGCGCACAGCGGGAGCTTGAACGTGGCCTTTACGCCGCTCGCTGGAGCGCCGCGAGCCCGACGCAGAAGCGCTACCTCGCCGCCGTCGCGACGGTCGCGGCCGCCGGGGAGCAAGTGAGCGGCCGTATGGTTGCCGACGAGCTGGGGCGCACGACCAAGCAAGTCTCCAGCGTACGCGACGACCTGCTCAAGCAGGGGACTCTGACCGTCGAGGACGGCCAGCTGCGCTTCACAATCCCCGGCATGGGCGCCTACGTCCTCGCTGCGGTTGCGTCTTGAGCGTATGCCAGTCTCATCTCCCGCGCGATCAGCGGGATGCACATCAAGTAGCGCCCCTCCAGACTGCTCGGTCCACGCCAGTTCCCGGGCGACAGTTGACAACTGCGGCAGGTTCGTGTATAAGTAGCCTATGCCTGTGTGCCATGGGGTGTGCGGGTCAACATAAGGTCGGGTTGGGTTTGGCCCCTGTGGTCTGACGCTAACCGGTTTGGCAGGGCCCTTGGGAGAGGGACCGGGTCGTTTTTTGAGAGAGGGTTGTTTTTCGCGTGTTTTCTTTGGGGAATAGCGTTGTTGAGAGTCCGTGTGGTCTTGGCGGGTCCGTTATAGGACGCGTCAGCGTCGCTGACGCGTCTCTCTCTCTCTCTCTCTCTCTCGGCCGGGCTGCTCACCAGCTAAGTCCTGGTCGGTCCCGCCGCTTCGCCGGGCTGAACGCTCGGCTTGGTTTCTCGCGTGCTCTAGGCGCGCTTTCAGTTTTTTGTTCTTTGATCGCCGTGGACCGTGTGTCCAGGGCGATCTTGTATTGCCCGGGCTCTCCTGATGTTGGGGGACTGGCGGGTCTGGTTCTGTCCGGGTCTCTTGAGGAGGGGTAGTTGTGTCTTTGAGCGTTCGTAGGCTGGTGTCCGCTGTTGTTTTGCTGTGCTCGATCGTTTGTGGGCTTGCGCTCGCGGGTGCTCCCGCGTTGGCGCTGAAGACGCACGTGTTGAGCGGTTCAATCGGTGAAAAAGGCAGCGGTGCTGGCCAGTTCGAAGGTCCGGTGGCGGTCGCGGTGAACGACTCGACAGAACTGGGCAGCGAGGGCGCGGGCGATGTGTATGTCGCCGACAGGGGCAATCGGCGGGTGGAGCGTTTCAGCTCGACGGGCGCTTATCTGGGGCAGTTCAACGGTACGGGTACCTATGAAGTGGAAGGTACGACGTTTACGAAAGGCGCGGTGCCACCGCAAGGCCAGTTCACGCCTGGCGAACAGGGGCTCGCGGGGTTGGCGGTCGACAGCTCGAGCAGCCTGGGTGATCCCTCCAAGGGGGATGTGTATGTGCTGGACAGCGCCAACAACGTGGTCGACAAGTTCAGTGCTACCGGAGAATATGAGGGTCAGTTGGAAGGTCGTTGCGGTTCGCCTGGTACATGTCCCGGGTCTGCTACTCCGTTCTTTCGACCGTTCGCCGTGACGGTCGATCCGAGTGGGAACGTATGGGTCGCCGAAGACCGGGGGGAAGGTCCAGGCGGTGCGCTAAATGGAGCAGAAGATTTTATTTCGGAGTTTAGTGGCGCTGGTGATTACCTAAAGCAAATCCATCTAGCCGGAATAGGGACGCCGAAGCTAGCCGGAATAGGGACGCCGAAGTCTAGTTTGGCTGTTGATGCAGACGGTTATCTGTACGAGATCCTGGGCCAAAGTGGTCCAACGAAGATCCTTTCAAGTGCTGGGAGCCCCGAATTCGGCTGGGGCTATGCCAATGGACGACGTGAACCGCCCTCTCAGGTTGGCCGAGGTGCTCTGGGACTTGGGGTCGAGCCTTCTGCCGAAGAGATGCTAGTTGCTGAACCTGGGTCCGGCGGGCAGATCTCGGAATATAATCTGCAGGGCGAATTGTCGAGTGTGCCGTTGGCAAGCTTCGGCGCCAAAGATTTTCAGAGCGGTTGGAACGGGGCTTTTGAGAGTCTCGCGGCCACGAACGACAACGCTGTGTATGTGACAGAACCCGTTGCAAACGAGCTGCTCTACTTCGATGAAATTACCTTGCCTGATGTGACGGCTGAACCAGCGTCTTCTGTTTCGGAAACGAGTGCAGTACTTCACGCCGTAGTGAATCCGGATGGTGAACAGGTAACCACATGCGAGTTTGAATACGGGGTCGAAGCCTCGTACACGCAGACTGTACCCTGCGGATCTAACCCCGGTGCTGGCACGGGCATTGTGCCTGTTAGCGCTGAAATTTCAGGACTGTCACCGGATACGACGTACGACTATAGGGTCCGTGTTGGTGACGCGAGTGGTGTGAATCAGAAGGAAGAAGTCGAGAGTTTCACGACGCTCTCGCCCTTGATTGTTGGTGGCGAGTCTTTCTCCGATGTTGGTCCTGGTAGTGCGACGTTTGCTGCTGAAATAGATCCGGGTGGTCGTGCGGTCGAATATTCCTTCGAATATGGTACGAGTGAAGCTTATGGGTCTGTGACACCGAGCGTGGAATTGGAACATGGTCACTCGACCGTGAATGTGCACACGCAGGTCAGTGGACTGGGAGCTGACACTCTCTATTATTTCCGTGTGGTAGCGCACGAAGAGGGCGGTGCGAGTCAGGTAGGTGCTGGTTCGTCGTTTAGGACGTACCCGTTGGTGGTGGGTGGTTTGCCCGACGGTCGTGTGTACGAACTGGTGACCCCGGTCGATAATTATGAAGCAAATGTTGTCCAGTTGGAAGGGTGGCCGGAGGCAGAAGGCCCTGCGGCGGCGAACCCGGAGGTTTATCGTGCTTCGCCTGATGGTGACAGTGTCGCGTATCAGAGCACACCGACAGCAGGTGGTAATGGTCAAAACAGTAATCAGCAGTTGGCTACGCGTTCACCGGGGGGTGGTTGGACCCAGGTAAACGTGCAACCGCGAGCAGCCACATCGGCGTTTTTTACTATGCTATCCGACGGGCTCGAGGTTGGGATAGTGGGCTCTGGGGAACCGCTTGTGTCTGGGGGTCCGGGGAATCCAGAAGTAGGTAAAGAAGAAACAGGGTTTTATGTGTGGCAGACTGGTGTTCCGGGTTATCGGGCGTTGCCTGGTACGTTTGTGGGAGAGTCACCGGATGGTTCCAGCGATCTGGTGGAGGAGTCCGGTCGTTTGTATGAGGTGAGTACCGGCGGCGTAGTGAGTCCTGTCGGTGTGTTGCCTGAAGGGCAGTTGGCCGGTACGTCCACCTCGCCGACGGTAAAAAATGGGCATCCGAGCCTCAATTGGATCTCGACGGATGGTTCGCGTGTCGTCTGGACGAGTGAAGGATTCTTGTATTTGCGCGACATGGCCAGTGGAGAGACGGTGCAGTTGGATGCTGGTCAGGGCGGTCCCGGTAGCGGTGGCGGTAGGCTGTGGACAGCTAGTGCGGACGGGTCGAGATTGTTCTTTACTAGCGAAGAACAGTTGACCAGCAATGCGACCGGTGGGGCGCTGGAACTGTATGAGTGCAGGATGGTCGAAGAAGCCGGGAAATTGACGTGCAAGCTCAGCGATCTGACCGCTAAGGAAGGCGAAAGTGGGAACGTGCTCGGAGTGTTGGGCACGAGCGAAAATGGGGAATACGTGTATTTCGTCGCTAGCGCCGCGCTCGCCACCGGCGCAAACCCAGAGCCCAGTTGTGAACGTTTCGAACCAGTTGACTGCAACCTCTATATGAGTCATGATGGGGAAACCAGGTTCATAGCGGTGCTCTCAGAACAAGATCAGACCGACTGGGCCAATCCTGGCGGCACGGCGGAGGTCAGTGCGAGCGGGAGCCTCGTTTTTGTCTCTTACCAGAGCCTCACTGGCTATGAAAACATGGGATCGGAATGCTATGAACCGATCGGGGGTCAAAGGGGTAGTCCTGGTGGGTGTAGTGAGGTGTACGTGTACGATTCGAGCGGTTCGGGGCATATCTTCTGTGCGTCGTGCAATCCGAGTGGTGAACCACCGGCCGGCAATGTGCCAAGTGCGAGCTATTTGCTGGATAACGGCCTTGGTGCGTTTCAGACGCGGTGGATCTCTGAAGATGGCGATCGGGTGTTCTTCAACAGTGGTGAACGTCTCGTCGCGCGGGACACAAATGGATTGCAAGACGTGTACGAGTGGGAGAAGGACGATACAGGAGGCTGCGCTAGACAGCAGGGGTGTATTTCGCTGCTGTCCAGTGGCACCGGTACGACCGGTTCCTATCTGATTGACGCTAGTGCGAGCGGCGATGATGTGTTTATCGCCTCGCGCGACCTGCTTGTCCAGGATGGGCAGAAGCCCGACAATGCTGTGTATGACGTGCGTGTTGGTGGTGTCGAGCCGTTGACGCCGCCGGCGTGTTCGGGGACGGGCTGTCAGGGTACGCCTGCTGCGCCGCCGATCTTTGCGACACCCGCTAGCGTCACCTTCAACGGCGTCGGAAACTTCACGCCACAATCACTAACGGTCGTAACGAAACCAAAGACAAAGACAAAGGCAAAGTCTGTGAAGTGCAAGAAGGGCACTGTCAAGAAGCACGGTAAGTGCGCTAAGAAGGCAAAAGGCAAAAAGGCAAGTAGTAGGAAGGTTATCGGCGGGAAGGCAAGGCATTCCATCAGCGGCGGGAGGAAGAAATAATGAAGATTCAAATCATACCGTCGACCCGAGCAGACATTTTGATCGAGTACATGTCACGCCCGATGCGGATTTCCGTGAAGCTTCTGTTCGCCTGCTGTCTCGCCGTAGTGATGCTTATAGTGTTGCCGGCTGTAGTCTGGGCTGCTGCTCCGGACGCCGGTTGGCAGGTCAATACGCGCTTCGATCCGACGATCCTCCATCCCGGTGGCGAGGCTAAGCTGTTCATATACCCATACAACGTTGGTGGTGCGAGCAGTGCGGGTGAGACGGTTGTAGACGTGCTGCCGCCCGGTGTCACGGCAATCGCGAACGAGGCCTTTATCGGCCCCGGGGTTTCATATGTTTGCTCGGGCACGACGGTGGTCACGTGCAATATCGGTGAAGTTCATATGGGTGAGGCTAATCCTTATAGTATTGGTCCTGGGGAATTGCTGGGTGAGGCTCTTCCCATCTCCATCCCGGTGAAGGTCGCTGAAGGCGCTGAAGGTACTAGTGTGAATCGTGTGACGGTGTCCGGTGGTGGTGCCGTCGGCGCGACGACGCGCTCGATGCCGGTGAAAATCGGCTCTGAAGCTGCCGGGTTTGGTTTCGCTGGTTTCGAAGCGTGGTCCTCCAACGCTGATGGCACGATCGATACGCAGGCGGGCTCGCACCCTTACGAGTTCACGACGGCGTTCTGGTTCAACGACAGTGGCAAAGAACCAGCTGGTGGCGAAATACGTAATCTGCACGTAAACCTGCCACCGGGCCTGGTCGGCGATACGCAGGCCGTCCCGCGATGCACGATCGCACAGTTCGAAGCTGGTACGGAAGGTAATCCCGACTGCCCGGCGTCCACGATGGTCGGCGAAGACCTGATAACCATAGGATTCGGTCAAGAAGAGGTTACCGATGAGCAGGGGGTCTATAACATGGTGCCGCCTCCGGGTGTGGCTGCACAGTTCGCGTTCAGACTCAGTGGGGTCATTACGCTGCTGGATATCGGTGTTCGTACCGGTGGGGATGACGGCATCACCGTGCACGTCAACAACATCACCCAGCGCCAAATCGTCTACAACGCCACCACGATCTGGGGCGTGCCCGCCGAAGAAAGCCACAATGCACGTCGAGTCGGAATCGGTTGCGGTAGCGGATGTTCTGCCGGTGTACCGGCGATACCCTTGATGACTCTGCCAACGTCGTGCTCGGGATCGCTGGAGTTCGGTATCGAAGCGCTCGGCACCTACCAGGATGAAAAAGCCTTCGCGCAGAACAGCACGGTGCCGCTCGACGATGAGGGTAGCCCGATCGGAATGTCCGGTTGTGATTTGCTCGGCCGTTTCGATCCGCAGATTGCGATCGCGCCCGACACCAGCTACAGCGACACACCGGCAGGATTGACCGCCGAAGTAAATGTTCCCGAAGATAATCTGGAGGGGCTGGTGACGACGGGTCAACTGTCGACCGCGGACATCAAGAACACGACTGTCGTGTTGCCGAAGGGTGTAGTGATCAATCCCGGTCAAGCAACGGGACTGGTTGCGTGTCCCGCGGCGGATGAGGCCTTGGGTACTGAAGGGCCTGGAACGGAAGACCCCGCCACATGTCCCGCGGCGTCGAAGGTCGGCGAAGACGAAATCGAATCACCATTGCTGGCAGACAGCCTGAGGGGCAATGTTTATATCCTTGAAAAAGATCCACCGAATCTAGAACTACTCGTCACTGCTTCAGGTGAAGGGATAAATGTCAAGCTCGTTGGGAATGTGCATCTCGATCCTGTGACGGGACAGTTGACCACTACGTTTGAAGAAACGCCGGAGCTGCCGTTTACTCACTTCAAGTTGTCGTTCAGCGGTGGTGCACAGGCAGCGTTGGCTACGCCGACGTCCTGTGGGGTGTTCGAAAGCGCTGCGGACTTCACGCCGTGGAATACGCCGTTCGCGCCGGACTTCTCTGAAAACAAAGCATTCCAAATCACTGCAGGACCAAATGGCGGCGCGTGTGCGAACCCGATGCCGTTCACGCCGTCGTTGATTGCGGGTTCTACGACCGATCAGGCTGGTGGTTATACGGGCTTCACGATGCTATTGCAGCGCGGCGATGGTCAGCAGCGCATCGAAAGATTGCAGTTCAAGACGCCAGAGGGACTGCTCGGCATGATCTCACAAGTCCCGCTATGTCAAGAACCACAAGCCGCACAAGGCACCTGCCAACCAGCATCGCAGATAGGACACACCGTCGCTACGGCGGGGCCGGGACCATACCCGTTTGAGGTTCCTCAAGCGGGTGGCCCGCCGGCGCCGATCTATTTGACCGGACCATACGATGGTGCTCCGTTCGGGCTCTCGATAGTGGTACCCGTCGTCGCGGGCCCGTTCAACCTGGGGACCGTGATCGTCAGAGCAAAGATCGAAGTGGACCCGCACACGTCCCAGTTGACGATCACGACAGGGCAACTACCACTGGTCCTGGACGGCATACCGGCAGATCTACGCACAATCGATGCCGTGATCGACCGCCCCAACTTCATGTTCAACCCTACTAGCTGCGCACCGATGAGTTTCTCCGGGACCGCATACAGCAACGAAAACGCGACTGCACCCATAAGCAGTCACTTCCAAGTCGGGTCCTGCCAAGCATTGAAGTTCCAACCAAACTTCAAAGTATCCACGTCGGGTAAGACATCGAGGGCTAATGGAGCGAGTTTGACGGCGAAGATCGTGTATCCGGTGGGGGATCTTGGGTTCAATCAGTCTACGAGCCAATCGAATATTCGTAGCGTGAAGGTGGACCTGCCGAGGCAACTACCGTCCCGCCTCACCACGCTGCAAAAGGCGTGTCCCGCCAAGACGTTCGAAGCGAACCCGGCTTTGTGTCCCGCTGCGTCGGTTGTTGGGCACGCGCGGGCGATAACGCCGGAGTTGCCTGTTCCGGTTGAAGGCCCTGCGTATTTCGTGAGTCATGCTGGGGAAGAATTCCCGAACCTGATCGTCGTCCTACAGGGCGACAACGTCACAGTAGACCTCATTGGCGACACGTTCATCAGCAAAGCGGGGATCACGAGCAGCACGTTCAAGGAAATACCAGATGTCCCGATAGGAGGCTTCGAACTGAACCTACCGCAAGGCAAATATTCAGCACTCGCCGCGAACACGAATCTCTGCAAGGTCAAGGGTGGGCTGAAGATGCCGACCGCGTTCACCGGTCAAAACGGAGCGGTTCTGCACCAAAACACACCCGTAAGTGTCACGGGCTGTGCGAAGAGCAAGCCCAAGAGGAAGAAGCACAAGAAATCGAGCATAGGCCATAAAGCGAAGAAGAAATGAGATGACTGCTCGTCTAAACGCTCGCAGGTCAAAACCATCGTTGTCGGTGCGTCAGGGTGGCGAAATGTCGGAGATGCAGCGCCGACGCCTGTTGCTCGCGATCGGCGAAGTGATAGGCGAGAATGGTCTTGAGGCCGCAACGGTAGGGCGGATCTGTGAGCAGGCGGGTGTGTCGCGGCGCACGTTCTACGAACTGTTCCCCGACCGCGAAGCATGCCTCTTGGCCGCGTTCGATCAAGCGATCCGGCGACTCACGCAGATTCTGTTGCCCGCTTACCGGGAGGAGGGGTCTTGGCGTGCGCGCGTGCGCGGGGCCCTCATGTTGCTCTTGGAGCAGTTGGACGCCGAACCGGATCTTGCCCGTCTGTGCGTGGTGGAGTCTCTGCGAGCAGGTCCGCTTGTGCGGGAGCGCCGCAACGAGGTGCTCGACACGCTTGCCCGGGTCGTGGACGAAGGGCGCCAGGAATCGCGCTCAGGTAGCGAGCCTCCACCATTGACCGCCCAGGGCATTGTGGGTGGCGCACTGTCGGTGATCCATGCCCGCCTGCCCCTGCAGGACAGCGCCAATGCCGGCGGTCCCAGTCTCGTGTTGGTGGATGCGAAGAGCGGGAGAGCACCCGGCACAGACGCTCCAGGCCCGCTGGTCGAGCTGACCGCTCCCCTGATGGCCATGATCGTCCACCCCTACCTTGGTGCGGCCGCCGCTCGCGCCGAGCTGAAGCGTCCGGCGCCCAAGGTTGGACCAGACAGCCCTCGACGCCCGGGAGGCGATCCGTTCAAGGGCCTGCCGATCCGCTTCACCTACCGCACAGCACGCGTGCTAGCCACGATCGCCGACGATCCCGGTGCGTCCAACCGCCATATCGCCGACAGCTCCGGCGTAGCCGACGAGGGTCAAATGTCACGACTACTCGGCCGCCTACGCGACAGTGGGCTGATCGAGAACCGTGGGCAGGGACAGGCCAAGGGCGAGCCCAACGCCTGGACACTCACCGACCGCGGCCAAGCAATACACACCGCCATCGCCATCTGCGTCACGCCGTGAGGGAGATGCGATCCGGCGGCTACCAGGCCTGCGTGCGCCCGCAGTGCGGACACGCGACGCTGGTGGAGACCGGTGCGATGAAGAAGCAGCCGCACGAGCACGGATAGCACGCCTCGTCGATCGGGCCGCCGGCGTCGCGCGCTCGTCGCACTGCGATGTCGGGGGCGGCCGGCGGAGCCTTGTGGTGGCGCCGGGTGGCGATTGGATGGAGCAGGCTGGTTCGCATAGGTCTCTGCCTTCTATGACAATTCTTACGTCCAAAGGTTTCGCTGCTCGGCCGATATTTCCTGGCTCGCTTGGCCAAACTGGCGTCGATGCGGCGCAGCCGCGCGCGGTTCTGAGATAATCGGCGGTCGATGAATCCCGCACGCAAGCGAAGGGTGCGGCTGGTGGTGGCGCTGAGTGCGGCCGTGTTGCTCGCGAGCGCCCTGATCTACACCAGCTTCAGCGCCGCGAGCCCCACCGTTACGCCGAGCCAGCTGGTGCACGAAGCCGTGGCGGGCCGCAGCTACCAGCTGACGGGCACCGTGAAGGCCGGGTCGGTGCGCCACGAAGGACAGACGCTCTACTTCAGCGTGCAGGACAGGGCCGGCGAAACATCGGTGCCGCTCAGCTACACCGGTACCGTGCCCGACCCGTTCCGCGAAGGGCGCGAGGTGATCGTGACCGTCGAGAAGCAGGGCGATCGCTACGTCGGCGAACGCAACTCGCTGATCACGAAGTGCCCATCCAAGTACACCGTGGCACCGAGCAAAACCAAGACGTACTGATGGGCGAGGCCGACGTGAAGGCTGAGCCTGGGTCGCGACCGTCGAGCTGGGCGCTCTGATGGCCCCGCTTGGGAGCAGCGCTCTGCTGCTCGCGCTCGCGGTGTGCGTGTACGGCATCGGCGCGTCGCTGTACGGGGTCAGGACCGGGCGCGCCGCGTGGTCAGAGTCCGGTCGCCGCTCCGTGTACGCGCTGGCCGGCATCCTGACGGTCGCGTTTGCGGTGCTCGAGGTCGCGTTTCTGCGCAACGACTTCGCCTTCAACACGGTGGCCGACACATCGAGCGTGACGACGCCAACCTTCTACAGGGCCGCGGCGGTGTGGTCTTCCCAGGAAGGCTCGCTGCTGTTGTGGGCGTGGCTGCTGTCGCTGTGGTCCACGCTTGTGCTGTTCCTCACGCGCAAGCGGATGCGCGACGTGAGCGCCTACGCGACGGCGATCCTGCTCGGCTTCGGCGGCTTCTTCATCTCGCTGATGGTGTTCTACGCGAACCCCTTCAAAACGACGAGTCCCGCTCCGGTCGAAGGGCAGGGGCTGGACCCGCTGCTGCGCCACCCGAGCATGATGATTCACCCGCCGATGCTGTACTCGGGCTACACGCTGTGCATCGTGCCGCTCGCGTTTGGTATGGGTGCGCTGCTTGCGCGCAAAGTGGATGCGGAGTGGATCAAGTCGATTCGTCGTTTCTCGCTCGCCGCCTGGCTGTTCCTCGGCGTCGGCATCATGCTCGGTGCGCGCTGGTCCTACTCGGAGCTGGGCTGGGGCGGGTATTGGGGCTGGGACGCGGTCGAGAACGCCTCTTTGATGCCGTGGCTGACGGGGACTGCGTTCATCCACTCGCTGATGATCCAGGAGAAGCGCGGGATGCTGAAGGTGTGGAACGTGTCGCTCGTGCTTGCCACCGGGACGCTCGCGATCATGGGTACGTTCCTGGTGCGCAGCGGAGTTCTCAGCTCGATTCACGCGTTTGGCGGGCAGACGCTGGGAGTGCCGTTCGTGATCTTGATCGGAGTGCTGATCCTCAGCTCCATATACCTCGTGACTTCGCGCCGGGAGATGCTGCGCAGCGAGCATCGCCTCGACTCGCTGCTCTCGCGCGAGTCGATCTTCCTCGCCAACAACATCGTGCTCGTGGGCCTGTGCTTCGTGATCTTCTGGGGCACCTACTTCCCGCTCATCTCCGAGGCGCTGACGGGCCACGAGGCATCGGTCGGCCCGCCCTGGTTTGACCGCTACACGGTGCCACTAGCGCTGATCCTCGTGCTGCTCAGCGGCATCGGACCGGTGATTGCCTGGCGCAAGGCGACGCTCGCCAACGCGCGTCGCAACTTCGTCCTGCCGGTGTCCTTTGCGCTGATCGTGCTCGTGACACTGCTCGTCACCGGCATTGCCGCCGGCAAACCATTGGCGCTTGCCATGTTCTGCTGCGCGGCGTTCGTGCTCGGGAGCATCGGCCAGGAGTACTTCCGTGGCACACGCGCGCGCCGCGCGGTCGCGGGTGAACCGGCGCCGCTTGCGCTACTTGCGCTCGTGACGCGCAACCGCAGGCGCTACGGCGGCTACATCGTGCATGTCGGCATCGCGGTGCTGTTCGTGGGCATCGCCGCCTCCTCGTCCTTCCAGCACGCCTCCGAGCTGAGCCTCTCGCCGGGCCAGTCGACCAAAGTCGGCGCCTACACGGTGCGCTACGTGCGCCCCACCGCCGCGATCACACCCCGCTACGATCCGGCCCACACCGGCTCCACGATGAGCATCGGCGCGATACTGAACGTGAGCAAGCACGGCAAGTACGTGGCGACGCTGACGCCCGCGGAGGACTTCTATGACTCCGGCGAACCGTCGCAGGGCTCGGTGGGCCATCTGATCGGCGGCCAGCCGGTCAGCCAGGTAAGCATGAACGCTGGCGTTACGCGCGATGTTTGGAGCGCGATCGCGCCCGCGATCGACACTCCTCGCCTCAAGCGGATCGTCGAAATCGGCAACAAAACGATCCCGCTGGTGCGTCCTGACGAGGGCATGATCGCGCTCGCGGTGATGGAGCGCGAATACCTGAAGGCGCCGCCGCCCGCCGAATTCCACTTGATCGTCTCGCCGCTTGTGATGTGGATCTGGATCGGCGGGCTGATCGTCGCAGGCGGGGGCTTGATCGCGCTGTGGCCCGCGCCGAGCGTGGTGCGTCGTCGCGTTCGCGTGTTGGCGCGCACACGCACAGCCGAGGGCTTGGCGCGCGCTTGAGCGTCGCGGTCGCCCTGCTCACGCTGCTCCTGCTGGCGGCGGTGATCGCGGTGGTGAGCCGCCCGCTGCTTGCCGAGCGCGACCACAGGAGCGTGCCCGCCGGGGGGCAGCTCGATCGGCGCGGCGCCAATGGTGAGCAGGACGGGAACGCCGCAGGCCAACGGGTTGGCGAGCCGAGGGAGGCCGACGCTCCCGCGCGCGAGGAGCTGGAAGTGGCGCGCGAGGCCAAGTACCGCGAGATTCGCGACACCGAGCTGGACTACCGTACCGGCAAGCTCTCGAGCGAGGATTTCGAGGCCGTCAACGCAACCCTGCGGGCCGAGGCGCTTGCGATTCTCGATCGCCTGAAGGCGCTGGAAGACGCTTCTACCAGAGCTTCTTGAGCAGCTTCTCCGTCGCTCGTGCGCGCCGCTTGCCGGCGCGCACGTCCTCTACCAGGGTTTCTTAAGCAGGAGGATCGTGTTCAACGCGAAAAGGATCGCGAAGAAGACAGTCCAGCGGTTGAGGTTGCGCTCGACCATCGAGCCGCCGCCGAGCCGGCCCTGACCGCTGCCGACGCCAAATGCGCCCGAGAGGCCCGAATCCTTGCCGGAGTGCATCAGCACGAGCAGAATCACCACGATCGCGATGATCACCTGCAGGAACGAGAAGATGGCTTCCATGGGGTCAAGCGTACCGGCTTTTGCAAGCGAGCGTGCGCGAACGCGGCCAATTCGGCCAAGTTTGGGGCTGACGCCTCGCCCATCTATACAGTGCAGCCGCTCTGCCGCTATGGACCTCTTTCAAGGTGGGCGGTTGGCGTGCCGATCCCTTGGGAGACGCTCCAAGAGAACCCACATGCGCCTGGACACGATTTCACCCCCCAGTTACGGCTCCGATTACGAATCCTTTACCAAGGTGTGGTTCCCTGCCGATATGAATAGGGTCAAGGGGGCGCCCGCCTGGTGCGGCGTCCTGCTCTACCGCGACCACGGGACCGAAAAACGATGAGCAGGGGCCGAGCATGTCAGGGGTGAACGGCGCACGTTTCTGGGTGCGCCGCGCGTTCGTCTCAGCGCTCGCGGGCGGTGGCCTGACGGCCGTCGGACTGGGCGGTCCGCTCGTGGGTGGGGCCCTGGCGGCCGAACCGCAGAGCGGCTCGACGCCGCCTTCGGGGACATCGACCACGCCCGCGCCCGAAGCACCGGCGCAGACCACGACGACCAGCACTGCCCCGACGGGCACGACCACGACGCCGGCCACGACGACGAGCACGCCCACCACGACGGCGCCGGCGAGCGGAGCGCCGGCAACGAGCACGACCACCACGAGCGCGCCCACCACGACCGCCCCCGCGAGCGCTCCGACCACCACCGACGCCGCGCCTCAGCCCGCGAACGCCCCGAAGGTGGTCGTTCAGCGAACGCAGCAGACGACCAAGAGCGAAGCGAACGCGCCGGCCGCGACGACGCCGGCCGCGACGCCGACGACGCCCGCCGCCAACGGCTCGGGCAACATCGCTCCGCCACCGCAGCTCGCGGCCGCGCAATCGAGCGCGCTCGCGGCGCTGATCGCCGAATCGGCGGCATCGACGCAGGCGCTCGACTTCTACCGCATACCGCTGTTCCTGCTGCCCATCTACCAGGCCGCGGCGGTCCAGTATGGAGTGCCGTGGCAGGTGCTTGCCGCGATCAACGAAGTCGAGACGAACTTCGGCACGGACATGTCCGTGTCCACTGCGGGCGCGATCGGATGGATGCAGTTCATGCCGGAAACCTGGTTGCAGTACGGCGTCGATGCCGTCAACGCCGGCTACGCCGATCCTTACAACCCGGTCGACGCGATCTTCGCCGCCGCGCGCTACCTGCACGCGGCCGGCGCCTCCACCAACCTACGCGGCGCGATCCTCGCCTACAACCACTCCGAAGCGTATGTCGAATCGGTGCTGCTGCGCGCGCGCCTGTTCGCCAGCTATCCGCCGTCGGTGATCGCCACGCTGACGGGTTTGACAGAGGGCAGCATGCCGGTGGCGGGCGCCCAGCTGGTCGCCAACTCGATCGTTCCCGGCGGCGGCGCGGCTCCCGCGCCCGGTGCGGCATCCAGTGCGATTGGCGGTTCCTCGAGTGCGACCGCCGGCGCCACGGCGGTGCCGCCACCTGCCGCCAGCGCCGCCACGGCCTCGGCGGCGACGTCGGCGCTGCCCGGCTCCACACCGGCTCCCTCCCCGGTCGTGAGCGGGGCCCGCGCCGAACGAGCGCTGAACGCGCCAGCGCCGCCGTCCCAGCTCTCAGAGCTGCTCGCGCGTCGCGCCGCGCCGGTCGTGGCGGTTGAGGATGGTCGCGTGGTCGGGCTGGGCGTATCTCGCAAGCTCGGGCGCTATCTGGTGCTGCGCGACACCTACGGCGACGTGTTCACCTATGCCGGTCTCGGCAGCATCGCCCCCTCCTACCGCCTGCCCAAGCCAGCGCACGTGCAGGTCGCAAAGGGCGCGCTCACCGAAGCCGAAGCGGGTGGCGACCCGAAACCGACTCAGGCCGCGAGCGCGGGCAGCCAGCCCCCGCTGACACTGCATGTCGCCAAGCCGAAGAGGGGCGCCGCGACGCCATCCGGACAGGCTGGCTCCGCCTCATCTGGCTCCGCCGCGGCAGGCTCCGCGAATAGCGGGGCGGCGTCGAGCGGCGCCTCCGCGTACACCCAGCCCGAAGGGCAGGCGCCCGCTGGGAAGGTGCGCGTGTATGCGCACCCCGGCAATCCCGACGCGGTCGCGGCCGCTCGCGCGAGGGCCAGTGCGGCTCGACGCAAAGCAACCGCGCCCGGCTGGATGAGGTTGGTACGCGGCTCGGTGGTGGCTCAGGGAACAGTGCTCGGCCACTTGGGCTCAAATGCCGAAGAACCCGATGCGAGCTTGCGCTTTGCGATTCGTCCGGCCGGCGCGCAGAGCGCGGTCGATCCGCAGCCGATCCTCGCCAACTGGAAGCAGCTGCAGATCGCGCTGCACCCGCAGGGGGCCAAGGACGGGCCTGTGCTCGCGGGCGCCACCGCCGGCGACGCGTTTTTGCTCTCGAAGGCTGAACTGCAGAGCGCCGTGCTCGCCGATCCGGACATCAAGCTGGGCGTGTGCGATCGCGAGCAGGTCACGGCCGGCAAGGTCGGCCGCCGGTCGCTCGCGCTGCTCGTGTTCCTCTCGCGCAGCGGGCTGAAGCCAACCGTCGGCGAGCTGCGTTGCGGGCGCACCGTCCACACTGCAAAGGGCCCAACGACAACCTTTCCGGCTGCCGGCACAGTCGCAATCGCGGACATCAACGGGATTCCGATCGCCGGCCACCAGGGAGCCGGCACGATCACCGACATCACGATCCGTACGCTGCTCACGATCCCAAGCCAGTTCGCGCCGCGGCGGATCGTCAGCCTGATGAAGTATCCGGACGCGCCGAGCACGATCGCTGCACCGGGCTACTCCACCTACATCGAGATCGAGCTTGCCGGCAGTGAGCGCGGCAGGTCGGCCAGCAAGGCCGCGGGTGGGCATCTTGGTGGGGCGCACGCCGCGAGCGCGGCCGCGCTCGGCAAGAGCATCTCTGCCTCCACCAATCTTGTGTTGAACACGACCGAGTGGCAGCGACTGGTCGAGCAGGTCGGCGGCTTGCAGCTACCGAAGCTGTCCCGCAAGCCCAGCGCCTCGGCGATTCGCGACAAGCAGACAGCGCCCGGCAATCGCGGGCTTGGCACCACCGTGTTGCCCTAGCAAGCTCCACGGGCCGGGATCGCAATCGTCGCGGTGCGTGTGTCCGTCGCGGTGCACCCAGACCGCGACGGGTTGTGAGTGCGTCATGTGGGGCGACGACGCAACGCTGGCGCCGCCGCCCCCTCCAAGGTTGCCGCGTCGCGGCTCAGCCCGTGCTGCTGCTACCGCCAGTGGGTGCTCCGCCGGCGCCGTTGGGCCCATGGCTTCCACGCAGGCTCTTGAACGCACTCAACAGCGTCGCGCGGCACTTCGTCGTGGCTGTCTTGAACTGCGGGCTTGTCGTGTCGATGCCCTTCGTGTCAAACACAGGGCCGTTGCCCGACGTGTTCGGGGCGGATATGTTCACGCCGTTTTGACGCAGGCATTCCGCATACTTGACCAGCGCCGTCTTGAACGCGGGGTTCTGTGCGAAGCGATTGCCCCGCCCGAAGCTGCTGCTGGGGCCGCCGCACTTCTTCAGAGCGGCTTCGTACTGGGCGCGCGTCACGCCCTTGGGCAGTTGCGGCGCGCCGGCCCCGGCCCCGCCTCCGGGGAAGCCTCCCGTCGCGCCAGCTCGACCGCTGCCAGGTGTTCGCCGCGGAAGCGTGATGCCGTTCTTCTGCAGGCATTCGCGGACCGCGGCGAAGCGTGCCGAGCCGCGTCCACCTGCAGGCGAGGGAGCATTCGCTCCGGTCGAGGACGTTCCGCTCGAAGACGTCCCGGTCGTAGAAGAGCCGGTCGAAGCGGTGCCGGTGGACGCCGCGTTAGTAGGAGAGGATGTGGTGCTCGAGGAGCCTCCACACGCCGCCAGTCCGATGCAGGCCAGCAGCAGGATTAGTAGGGCGGCAGTCGCGGTTGTGCGTCTGCTGGTTTTTGCGTCGGGCATGAAGCTCCTTTGTCGATGATCGCTTCTCACTCTTGCATAGCTAGTTGCCGAACAGCGCGGGTTCGCCACTTCCACCACTGCCTCCGCGCGCGCCACCGCCGGAGCCTGTGCGCCCTCCGGAGCCTCCGAACAGCGCGGCGAGCCCGCCGCCGCCTGAGCCGACGTTGATCGATTCGGCGCTGATCGAGCCACCCGAGCCGGTTTCGCCGGTTACGGTGACCGTTTCGCCGGGGTGGATGCCTTTCACCGAGGACTTCACGGTCTTGTTGACGGTCGTGCCCGCCGAGGTCTTGACCTTCACGGTGTTGCCTTCAGCGTTGGTCACATACAGCGTGCTCCCGTCCAGATAGGCCACGGTGCCGGCTGTCGGGCGAGTGAAGCCGCCGGCCCCACCTGAGGACCCGCCGAGGAGGCCGCCGGCCGCGGAGCTTGATCCGGCGCGAGCGCCGGTGCCCGAAGCCGCCCCTCGCAGGGCGGCAAAGCGCGAGGCGAGGCCAGCCGCACCGCTGCTGGATGAGCTGGAGGAGCCTTCGCCCTTCTCGACGAGCACGCCGCCGATGAAGCCACAGGCGATCAGCAGCACACCCATCAACGCCAGTTGAATGGGATTCCCACCCACCCTCAGCAGTCGGCGGCGGGGCCTGGGCGGCAGCTCCGACTCCGGTGGCTCGTCCAGCCACTCCTCCTGCTGTTCGATGGTGGCTTGCTCGGGGGGCATGGCGGACTCCTCTTGTGGGGAAGTTGGCTCACTCAAAACGCAGCGCTTCGATCGGTCGCAGGGAGGCGGCACGCGCGGCCGGGTAGGTACCGAAGAACAGGCCGGAAAGGGCGGCGGCAGCGAAGGCCAGGAAGATCGAGTACGTCGCTATTTCCGGGTGCACGCCCGCGATTTCGAACTGGCTGCCGAGCACACCCACGAGCACGCCCGTGAGGCCGCCGATCAGCGACACCAGCACGGCCTCGCATAGGAACTGGGTGAGGATGTCGCTGCGGCGAGCGCCGATCGCCTTGCGGATGCCGATCTCGCGCGTGCGCTCGGTGACGCTCACGAGCATGATGTTCATCACGCCGATGCCACCAACGAGCAGCGAGATCGCGGCCACCTCGCCCAGCAGTGTCGTGAACACGCTGCTCGTGGAGCTTGAGGTTTCAAGCAGCGAACCCTGGTTGAGCACGTTGAAGCCGGGTTCGGCGGTGTCCTTGATTTTGTGGCGTTCCTCGATGATCGTCGAGACCTCGGCTTCGGCCGCGTTCAGCGAGGACTCCGACTTTGCCTGTACGGTGATCGAGTCGATCGGGCCGGCGCCGGTGAGGGTGTTCTGGACCGTCGTGATCGGGGCCATCACAACATCATCCTCGTTGGTGACGCCGCTGGTGCCCTTTTTGGCGAGCACCCCGACGACTTCGAAGTTGCTGCCGTTGACCTTGATGTTCTGTCCGACGGCGCTCTGCCCGGAGAAGAGTTCTTCCACGACCGTCTGACCGATGACCGCGACGCGCTTGTGTTCTTTGACGTCCGCTTCGGTGAAGGAGGCGCCTTCGGCGATTTTGTAGCTGTGGGCGGTGAGGTAGGAGGGTGTGGTGCCCACAAACGATGACGGTTCGTAGCTGGAGCTGCCGTAGACGAGTTTCACCGAGTCGGCGTCGACCACCGGAGAGGCGCTCTGCACGTCGGGCGCGAGGCTCGGGCTCTCAAGCGCTTGCGCGTCCTGCTTGGTGAGCGACACGCCGCTCGCGCTGCTTGCACGTGCGCCCAGGCGAAAGCCACCACCGCCGGGCATCACGATCAGCACATTGGTGCCCAAGCTCTGGATGCGCGACTCCACGGCTTTGGAGGAGCCGTTGCCGACCGCGATCAGCACGATCACCGAGGCGACGCCGATCGTCATGCCGAGGATCGTCAGCCCTGAGCGCAGCTTGTTCGTGGTGATACCGCTCCAAGCTATGCGTAGCGTCCCCGGGCCGATCATCGTCCTGCCTCCGCGAGTAGCCTGCTGGTGCAGGGGGAATGAGGGTGGATCGTCCCGATCATGGTCCTGCCTCCCCGAGGCCCGCACCCGCCGCGTGGTGGTGGGCCGACTTCTGCGCGTGCAGCACCGGCGGCGCGTCGCGTACGCCCAGCAGACGGTTGTCCTCGACGATCTCGCCGTCGCTCAAGCGAATCACGCGCTTGGTCTGGTCGGCGACGTCAGGCTCGTGGGTGATCAGGACAACGGTGCGGCCTTCTTCGTTGAGATGGGTGAAGATGCGCAACACGTCCTCGGTGGAGTGTGAGTCGAGGTTGCCGGTCGGCTCGTCGGCCAGGATCAGCGAGGGGTTGGTGACGATCGCTCGCGCGACGGCGACGCGCTGCTGCTGGCCGCCGGACAGCTCGGAGGGTTGGTGGTGCAGGCGGTTGGCCATGCCCATCGCCGTGAGTGCCGCCTCAGCGCGACGGCGGCGCTCAGCACGGTTCAGCCCGGCGTAGGCGAGCGGCAGCTCGACGTTGTCGATGGCGCTCGTGCGCGGCACGAGATTGAAGCTCTGGAAGACGAAGCCGATCTTGCGGTTGCGCAGGTCGGCGAGGTCGTCCTCGTCCATATGGCTGACGTCGACGCCGTCGATCTCATAGCGCCCGCTCGTGGGAATGTCCAGGCAGCCGAGGATGTTCATCAGCGTGCTCTTGCCGCTGCCCGAGCTGCCCATGATCCCCACCATGTCGCCCGTGTCGATCCGCAGCGAGACTTTGCGCAGGGCATGCACGTGGATCTGTCCGAGGTCGAAGGTCTTTGAGACATCGTGTACCCGGATGACCGGTGCACGTCCATGGGTCGCGCCGCCCGCTGGCGGCGCTCGCTCAACCAGTGGACGCACGCGCGGTGTGCGCGTCTCGCCGCTGTTGCGCGAGCGCTGGGGGCGGTGCATCAGCCGCCGCCTCTGAAGAACGCGGCCCCACCTCCGCCTCCGCCGGCAAACCCACCGCCACCGGCGGCCCCACCGCCGAGGCCGCCGCCACCGGCGAGGCGGCTCAGTCGCGAGGTGAGGCTCGTGCTGGAGCTTGTGCTGGTGGCCGCCGGCAGCACCACGGTTTCGCCCATCTTCAGACCGCTGAGGACGATTGTGGAGGTGTTGCCAGCCAAGCCCGTGACGACGCGCTGGCGCACGTCCTTGCCGCCCCGCACCACTGTCACCGAATCGGCTGTGATGGCGGTGGTTGGCACGTTCACCCCTTCGGCCTGCTTGACGACGACTTCGGCGGTCGCGCTCATGCCGGGCTTCAGCCCTGCTTCCATCTGGTCGAGCGTGAAGGTGACGTCGTAGCTGACGACCCCGCTGCTGCTGGTGGCGAGCGTGGCCACTTCGCTGACGTGAGCAGCCAGCTTGCGGCCTTCGAGTGCTTCGACGGTCACCGTGGCAATTTGGCCAACCTTGACGTTGCCGATTTCCGATTCGCTCAGCGCCACCACGAGCTGCATCGAGGAGAGGTCGCTGAGCACCGCGAAGGCGGAGCTGGACGAATCCGAAGAGCCCGAGCCGGAAGACGAGGAAGACGAGGCGTCCGCGGCCGAGCGGCCGCTCGCCGCTGAGTTTCCGGCGGCGGAGCTGTCCGATCCTGAGGAGCTGGAGGAGCTGCTGCTGGAAGCCTTGGTGGTGCCGCTGGCGGACACGACTTCTCCGACCTGCCCGGAGAGCGAGACGATCGTGCCGCTCTGCGGCGCGTACAGCTTGGTGTCGCCGACAGCCTCCTCGGCGCTCTGCACCGTCAACTGGTCACTCCTGACGGCGGCCCTGGCAGAGGCCAGGTTCGCTTCGCGCGTGGCGGTGCTGATCGTGGCTTTGGCCGAGGAGTCGGAGTCCTCGCTTTCTTTGGAGGACGAGCCGCTGGACTGTGATTCCTCCCGCTTGCTCTGAGGCGCTGTGGTCTTTGAGGTAGTGGTGTGGGGTGTTTCCGCGGGTGCTGTATTCGGTGTAGTGGTCGTGTGGGTCGGTTCCGCGGCAGTCGTGCTTGGCGCGGTGGTCGTGGTCGGCTCTGGTTGCTTTTCGGAGTTGATCGGGTGAACCGATGCTGCCGCCGCGTTCGTACCGCCACCGGCTCCCGAGCTGCCCGAGCCGGTGGAGCTTTCGCCGTCGGTTTCTTCCTCCTTGGCGAGATTCGCTTCGGCCGAGAGCAGCGCCGCCTTGGCCTGTTCGAGCGTCACTTCGACGCTCTGCGGGTTCAGTTCGGCGATCAGCTTGCCCTCAGTCACGTACTCGCCCTGAGTCACGTCGATGTTGGTGACCGTGCCGCTGGTCTTGAAGCCAAGGTTGAGCTGGCTGGCGGGCTGCAGATTGCCGCTGCCCGACACGGTGGACTGGACGACGCCTTCGGCGACCTTGGCCGTGCGCGTCACGGCGGTCGTGCTCCCGGAGGCCGGTCCGACGAGCAAAATGGCGACGACGATCGCGCCGACACACAGAAGGCCCAGCAGGTAGTTGAGCCAGGGACTTCCTGTGCGTTCGGTCATCGGCACCTCTGATCTTGGGGTCGTGGCGTAAGAGCGGGAGAAGAAACGCCCTAAGGGCGGGTAAAGTCCGAGCCTATGGCCACGTACGGCGGAATCGACCTGGGGGGGACGAAGATCCAGACCGTCGTGATGAGTGGCGAGGATCACGCCGTGCTCGGGCAGGCGCGCAGACTGACGCCGCACGAGGGGGGCCCGTCCGCGGTGATCGACGCGCTCGTCGCCTGCATGTCCGACGCGGCAGTCGCAGCACAGCTCGACGTCGCGCATCTGGACGACATCGGCGCCGGTGTGCCGGGTGAGGTCGATACGGCGGCCGGCACGCTCGCGCGCGCGGGAAACTTGCCGGAATGGGAGCAACGCGTGCCGCTGGCGGCGCTGCTGTCCGAGCGGCTTGGGCCGAGCGTGAAGCTCGGCAACGACGTGTCGGTGGCCGCCAACGCGGAGCTGCTGCTCGGCGCCGGTCGCGGTGCGAAATCGCTGCTGGGCGTCTTCTGGGGTACGGGCATCGGCGGTGGCGTGGCGCTCGACGGGAAGCTGTGGCACGGTCGCGGCGACGCGGGGGAGATTGGCCACATGGTCGTCAAGCAGGGGGGCGCGCGCTGCACGTGCGGCCGGCGCGGCTGCATGGAGGCCTATGCGGGACGCCGGGCGATGGAAGTCAAGGCAAAGCGCATGGTCGAGAAAGGCCACCACACCGACCTGTTCGAGATCATGCGCGAACGCGAACGCGAGACGCTCTCAAGCGGCGTTTGGGCCCATGCTCTCAAGCACGAGGATAAGCTCGCGCAGCGCTTGATCGAGCGTGCGGTGACGGCACTCGGCAGTGGCATCGCCTCGGCGGTGAACCTGCTCGACGTGGAGCTTGTGCTGCTCGGCGGCGGCCTCGGCACTCGCTTCGGTGAGCCGATGCTGGAGCGAATCCTGGTGGCGATGAAGCCGCACCTGTTCAAAGACGAGCAGCCGCCGACGCTGCGGCTCGCCAGTCTCGGCGATCTCGGTGGGGCGATCGGCGCGGCACTGCTTTGCGAGTAGACCCCGGGCTCGGTATGGTCCGGGTGGAGCATTAACGTATGGACGCTTTGTCACAGCCGGCGATGCACCTCTCGACAGTCCTGCGCAGCCCATTGCTCGACAGGGCGGGGGAGAGGCTCGGGCGCGTGGAGGATCTGATCGTGCGGCTCGCCGACGGTGGCTATCCGCCCGTGACCGGCCTGAAGGCGCGCATCGGCGGACGCGAGCTGTTCGTGCCGATCGCGCGCGTCGCCGAGTTGCAACCCGGCGCGGTGCGCTTGTCGGGAGAAAAACTCTCGCTCAAGCGCTTCGAGCGGCGCGTGGGGGAGGTGCTGCTTGGCCAGGACGTGCTTGGGCGCACGCTTGTAGACGTTGAGGCAGATCCACCAGTGCTGGTCACAGCGCATGAGATCGAGCTGGCCTGCATCGAGGGCTGGTGGCGAGTGGTCGGCGTCGACAACGCGAGGCGCGCGCGTTTGCGCCGGCGCTTGCCGCGGCCGCTGAAGAGTTGGATCGGCGATCAGGCGTTTCTCGACTGGTCGACGCTCGAGCCGTTCGTCGACCACGTTCCCACCGCGCGCTTGCGCTTCTCCCACCGCAAGCTCGCCAACCTGCACCCGGCGGAGATCGCCGACCTGGTGGAGGCGGCTTCGCACGAGGAGGGTGAGGAGATCATCAAGGCCGTCGGCCAGGACCGGGAGCTTGAGGCCGACGTCTTCGAGGAGCTTGACGAGCACCATCAGCTCGAGTTCATCCGCGAGCGTCCCGACGAGCAGGTCGCGGCCGTGATCGCGCGCATGGCCCCGGATGACGCGGCCGATCTGATCGTGGAGATCGAGCAGGACCGCCGTTCCAGAATCCTCGCGCTGTTGCCGCCAACACAGGAGCACCAGATTGAGAGCCTGCTCGGCTACAACCCCGAGACGGCCGGCGGCCTGATGAGCCCCGATTGCATCGTGCTCGCCGCGGAGGAGCCAGTGGAGGCGGCGCTGGGACGCGTGCGCTCAAGCGAGATCGCGCCGACCACCCTCACCACCGTTTATCTACATGACGACGACGGCAAGCTCTCGGGCTCGGTGGCGGTCGTGACGCTCCTGCGCAGCGACCCGCACACGCCCTTGTCGGACGTCGCCGAGCAGGAGACCGAGTCTGTGCACACCGACGCCGACCTGCCCGAGGTGGCACGCACGATGACCGACTACAACCTCGTGATGCTGCCTGTGGTCGATGAGGATCAGCACCTGGTCGGGGTGGTCACGGTCGACGACGTGCTGGAGCTAACCCTCCCGGCCGGTTGGCGGCGCCGCTTCGGCCTCGCGCGCGACTGAAGTCTCGTCCGGGCAGATGCTTCGGACTCGCCCGCGACTAGAGTCCGGGCCGTATGTCTGAGCGCCCTGACACAACCGAGGAGACGACGCTGAGCGCGCCGTCGGCTCCGCCGCGCCCAGATGGCGTGCCGCCGGTCCTGGACGAGGCCCATATCGGCGATATTCGCGGCGCGCTCGGCACGATCAAGCTGCACGACACGGGCGCCAGACGTGGCGTGCGCGCCAAGCTCTTGGCGCTCCTGGCGATTATGGGCCCCGGCCTGATCGTGATGGTCGGCGACAACGACGCCGGCGGAGTGTCCACCTACGCGCAGGCAGGGCAAAACTTCGGCACGACGTTGCTGTGGACGCTGGTGCTGCTGATCCCGGTGCTGATCGTCAACCAGGAGATGGTGATCCGCTTGGGCGCTGTCACTGGAGTCGGTCACGCGCGCCTCATCAACGAGCGCTTCGGGCGCTTCTGGGGCTGGTTCTCGGTGGGCGACCTGTTCATCCTCAACTTCCTCACGATCGTCACCGAGTTCATCGGCGTGAGCCTTGCGCTCGAGTACTTCGGTGTCAGCAAGTACATCGCGGTGCCCGCCGCCGCGCTGACACTGGTGGCGATCACATCCACAGGAAGCTTCCGCAGCTGGGAGCGGTTCATGTATGTGTTCGTGGTTGCCAATTTTCTCGTGATCCCGCTGCTCGTGCTGGCCCATCCCGATCTCGGCACGGTTGCCCATGACACGTTCTCGCCGAGCATCAAGGGCGGCGTCAGCTCGACCGCGGTGCTGCTGATCATCGCGATCGTCGGCACCACCGTGGCGCCGTGGCAGCTGTTCTTCCAGCAGTCGAACATCATCGACAAGCGCATCACGCCGCGCTGGATCAACTACGAGCGCACCGACACCGTGATCGGTGCGTTCGTGGTCGTGCTGGGCGCGGGCGCCCTGATCTCGGTGACCGCATTCGCGTTCGGCGGAACGCCCTACGCGGGTCACTTCAACGACGCGGGCACGGTCGCCACCGAGCTTGGTCGCACGCTCGGCTCGACGGCGGGCACGTTTTTCGCGATCATCCTGCTCAACGCGTCGCTAATCGGTGCGGCGGCCGTGACGCTGTCCACCTCCTACGCGTTCGGCGACGTATTCGGGCAGCGCCACTCGCTCAACCGTGGCATTCGCGACGCCAAGGTGTTCTATGCCAGCTTCACTTTGATGGTCGCTTTCGCTGCGGGCATCGTGCTGATCCCGGGCGCTCCGCTCGGACTCATCACAACCTCGGTGCAGGCGCTCGCGGGTGTGCTGTTGCCGAGCGCGACAGTGTTCTTGCTGCTGCTGTGCAACGACCGCGAGGTGCTCGGCCCATGGTCGAACCCACCCTGGCTGAACGCGATCGCCAGCGTGATTATCGCCGTGCTGGTCGAGCTGTCGCTGATCCTGATGGCGAGCACGATGTTCCCCAGTATCGACGTGACGCGTCTGTTCGAGTACCTCAGCATCGGCACCGCGGCGGCGCTACTGCTTGCCGGCGCCTACACGCTGCGCCGGCGCTTGACACAGCCGGCGATGGCTTCAGAAGAGGAGGAGTCGGTCGTGGAGCGCAGCACTTGGACGATGCCGCCGCTGGCGCTGTTGGAGCGCCCGGTGTGGTCGCCCGGGCGCAAGGCGGGCATGCTCATGTTGCGCGGCTATCTGCTGGTGGCAATGGTGCTGCTCGTCGTCAAGACGGTGCAGCTGGCGCATTGAGGCTGCGCGCGCTGCGAGCCCGTAGCTTGAACGTGCGCTTGGCCGCGCTCGGCCGATAGCTCAGTCGCCGCTGAGATTGGTCGGCAGCGGTAGCCCGTGCGGCGGCGGGTCGCTCTCCAGCAGCTGGGGCACCGTCACCGGCTGCAGTCCACGCTTGCGCAACCCCATCACGATCGCCGGCAGGGCCGCGATCGTCTCCGAGCGGTTGCCGCCGCCATCGTGTAGGAGGATGATCGCGCCCGGCTTGGCGCCCGCGAGCGCAGTGTGCACGATCGCGCTGACGCCGGGGAGCGTGTAGTCGGAGGTGTCCACCGACCACAGCACCATCAGCAATCGCAGATGGTGCAGCTCTCTGAACGTGGTCGCGTCGAACGAGCCGTAGGGAGGGCGGAACAGGCGCGGGCGTTTGCCGCCGATCGCCTCGATACGGGTCATCTGCTCGAACAGCTCTTCGTACTGTTCGTGTGGGGAGAGGCTCGCCATCATCGGGTGTGTCTCGGTGTGATCGCCAACCACGTCGCCGGAGTCGATCTCGGCGATGGTGCCGGGCGAGAAGTACTGCTCCTGCTCGCCGATCGCGAAGAAGGTTGCGCGCACGTGCAGCCTGTCCAACGTGGCCACGAGCCGCTGCGTGTAGGGGCCCGGTCCGTCGTCGAAGGTGAGCGCCACCTTGTTGCCTTGCGAGCCGCCGCTCGTGATCGCCGGCGTGTAGGCGAGCACCGAGTCGATTGCCGCTTCTTCGGCCCGCACCGCGGCGGTGGCGCGCTGTGCCGGGGTTGGCGCCGGTGCTGTGCGGTGGCGCTTGGTCGATGCGGCATGCGGCTTGCTCGAGCTGGTGTGGGCGCCGAGCGCGGATATCAGCGCGGCGAGCAGCACGATCGCAAGCACTCCCGCGCCGGTGCGACGGCGGCGATACACGCGGTCGGGAGTCATCGGCGTCTATTTTGACCGTAATGCTCCCCTTTTGGATTTCGATCGCCCTGCTGTCGGTTTGCCAGGGGGCGGTCGTGGCGCTGCCGCGCGCATGGTCGCCGATGTGGCTGGGGCGCATGCACAGTCGCGCGTGGGCACTCCTACCGCCGCTGTCGGTGATCGGGTTCGTGGCCATCGGCCGGGTCGCGGAACAGGCAAGCGCCGATGCGCTCACCTACGTCGCGCTGGTCGGAGTGCCGCTCGGATCCGCACTCGCGCTCGGTTGGCTGATGCGCGGCTCAAGGCCGGTGCTGGCACTGTTCGTGGCGCCGCTGTTTGCGCTCGCGTGGGCCGATCGCGGCGGGCTTGCCGGGGAGGGTGCGGCGCTCGCGCTGAGCGCGCTCAGTTGTGTCGCGCTCGGTACGTTGATCGGCGGGGTCACGCCCGCGCGCTGGCTGGCATTGGGAATCGTCGCGATGGCCTGTGCCGACGCGGCGTTGGTCATATCGGATCTGCTGCAGGCGCCCAACAACGCGCTCAATGCGGCGCACCCAGCGGGCGGCTTGCCGCAACTGCAGGCGGAGTTGTTCGGCTCGGCCGCGATGGGCTATGGGGATCTGTTCGTCGCCGGGGTACTCGGCGGCCTGCTCGCCACTGCGGGCGGTCGCAGGTGGCAAGACACGGGTGCGCTGATCGCGATGCTGCTCGCACTCGCGTTCGACTTCCTGTTCTTCGCGGTGAGCGAGCTGCCGGCGACGGTGCCGGTGGCATGTGCGCTTGCGATCGTCGTGGCGCTGAGCCGCCGCCGGGGCGTCAATCTGCTGGGTGCTGGCTCCCGGCGGATGGGGGCAGCTGAGTCGAGCCGTTTGCCTGCGAGCGTTGCTCCCGTCTCGGTGCGGGCTCGTCGTTGAGCGGCGCGGGCAGCGCAGGCTCCTCGGAAGAGTGCGCGGCGAGCGGTCGTGGGCTCGACTCGACGATCGCGGGCGCGCCCAGCTCTCGCTCGGACTTCGCGCCCGCTTCCTCGATACGGCGCAGCTGGGGCATCACGCGGCTGTCGAAGGAGCCGACTGCTTCGTTGTAGGCGCCGACCGCGGAGCCGAGCTGGCGGCCCACCTTGGCGAGCGGGTCCACAAAGCGTGCGATCCGGCGATGCAGCTCGCGCGCCGACTCCGCTATCTCGCGCGCGGACTCTGCGATCAGCTCCTGGCGCCAGCCGTAATGCACGGCTCGCAACAGCCCGATCAGCGTGGTGGGGGTGGCCATCAGCACCTGCTGGTGCACGCCGTACTCGATCAGCGCGGGGTCCTCGGCCAGGGCGGCTTGGTAGATGCCGTCGGAGGGCACAAACATCACGACCAGGTCGGGCGTCGCGTCGAACTGGCGCTGATAGCCCTTGGAGGCGAGCTTTGTGATGTGCTCGCGCGTCTGCCTGGCGTGGCGCGCCATCTGCACCGCGCGCTGATCGTCGGTTTGGGCCTCCAGGTGGGCCAGGTATGCGTCCAGCGGCACCTTCGAGTCGACCACGATCACCTTGCCGCCCGGCAGCTTGACCAGCACGTCGGGCCGTAGCGGGCCATCCTCAGATTGGATCGTGCTCTGCTCCAGGAAGTCGCAGTGCTCGATCATGCCGGCCATCTCGATCACGTTGCGCAACTGGATCTCACCCCACGACCCGCGCGTGCTGGGACGCTTTAGCGCGGAGACGAGGTTGCCGGTCTCCTGACGCAGGCCGCCGACGCCCTCGTGCAGCTGGCGTACCATGTTCGCCAGTTCCCCCTGCGCCTGCTTGCGCTCGCGCTCCAGACGGCCAATCTCATTCTCGACGCGACCGAGCTTCTCGCTGACCGGCCCAACCAGACCCTTGATCTCCTCCGCGCGCTTGGCCATCTCCCCAGCGGAGCGCTCCTCCTCAGCGCGGCGCTGGTCGGCAAGTCGCTGTGCGAGCGAGTCGCCGGTCTGCTTGAGCACGTCGGCCGATATCGCCGCCATTTCGTCGCGCATCCGCTCGCGGCTCTCGGCCGAGATGCCCCGTAGCTCCTCGCGCAAGCGCTCGCGGGCAGAGCGAGCGAGCGCCATTGCCACCGCGGCGCCCACGAGGACGCCGACGATCAAGCCGACTATTGCGCCTGTAGCGAACAAAAATCCTCCCCAATCGTGGGCACGCATTACAAGGTGACATCGGATGCGGACAGCGAGGTCTACCATGGCGCGATGGGCACGGTCGAGGCACAGCTGAAGCACGGTGACACGGATGTGGGCGGAGGCGTGCGCTTGCACTACGTCGAGGCCGGCGAGGGTCCGCTGGTCGTCCTGCTCCATGGCTTTCCGGAGTTCTGGTATTCCTGGCGCCATCAGATTGGCCCGCTCGCACAGGCCGGCTACCACGTGGTCGCGCCCGACATGCGTGGCTATGACCTCTCAGATAAGCCGCAGGGCTGGCGCGCGTATGACGCGTCTCTGCTTGCGGGCGACATCGCCGGGCTGATCCGTAGCTTCGGCGAGCAGGACGCGTACGTCGTCGGTCACGACTGGGGCGCCGCCGTCGGCTATGCCGTGGCGACGCTCCATCCCGATGTGGTCAAGCGCCTGGCGATCCTCAACGTGCCGCACACCGCGCGCATGCTGGAGGGCTTGAGGACGTTGAAGCAGCTGCGCAAGAGCTGGTACATGTTCTTCTTCCAGATACCGCGCCTGCCCGAGCACCTGCTCGCACGCGACGACTATTCCTTCGCCAAGCGCTCGCTGCGCTCAGACTCCAAAAAGGCGTTCACCGATGAGGACCTCGAACGCTACGTCGAGGCCTGGTCGCAGCCGGGGGCGCTCACGGGCATGATCAACTACTACCGCGCCGCATTGCGGCGCTCGCCGCGCAAGACGCTGGCGGCAATAAAGCCGATCCCTGCGCCGACGATGGTGATCTGGGGAATGCTCGATCGGCACCTCGGCTCGGAGCTTGCCGAACCGGCGAGCGAGTGGGTGCCGAACCTGCGCATGGAGCGCATTCCCGACGCCACGCACTGGGTGCAGCACGACGCGCCCGAGCGCGTCAACGAGCTGCTGATCGACTTCCTGGGCGAGGGTCGCTCCTGAGCAGTGGCGCTTGCTGCGCCGTTTCGCATCGTTCGGCGTGCGTATGGGAGCGGTCGTTTGAGCGTCAAGACTCGGCGGGTCGCGGGGTGCTGTCGCCGCGCGCGGACGGTGCCATCCCGCGCAACGCCATCAATCCCACGAGTCCCACGAGCAGGCAGGTGATGGCGCCCACCCCAAGGCCCGCGCGGGCGCCCGCCCACGCCATCACCCAGCCGACCAGCGGTCCGCCGATCGGGGTGGAGCCCTGGAAGGCCACGAACCACAGCGACATCACGCGACCACGCATCGAAGGCGCAGCACCGAGCTGCAGCGTCGAGTTGCCGGTGGCCATGAAGGAGATGCTCGCCCAGCCCACGAGCGCCAGCGCCGCCAACTCGATCGGCAGGGTGGGGGCTAGCGCCGCAAGCATGATGACGGCCCCGAATGCGCCCGCGGAGACCACGAGGGGTCGCAGTCCGGTGCGTCCGACAGCGGCGACAAGCAAACCTCCAACCACTGCGCCGGCGCCCATCGCGGCGGTCATGAAGCCGTAGCCGGCCGCACCCACGTGCAGCCCCTGGCGAGCCATCACCGGCAGCGTCACCTGAAACTCGTAAGCGAATGTGCCCACGAGCGCCATCATCAGCAGCGGGATCGCCAGCTCGCGGTTGCCTCGTATGTAGCGCAGTCCCTCGCGTAGCTGTCCCGGCTCGCGCCCGGACGGCGGGCTTGGGTGGATTGCCTGCAGGTCGAGTGTTGCCAGCGAGGCGATCACCGCGACGAAGCTGGCGGCATTGGCCAGGAAGCACACGCCCTCACCGACAGTCGCGATCAACAGTCCGGCGACAGCCGGCCCGATTGTGCGCGCCACGTTGACGAGCACCGAGTTGAGGCTGACCGCGTTGCGCAGGTGCTCGGGCCCGACCATCTCGAGCATGAACGACTGCCGCGCGGGATTCTCGAAGGCGTTGTTGACGCCGAGCAGCATCGCGAGCACCCCAATTTGCCACACGCGCACCTCGCCGGTGATTGTGAGCACGCCGAGTATCAGCGCCTGGATACCCATCATGCCCTGCAGGAAGATCATCGTGCGGCGCTTGTCCACACGATCGGCGATCACACCGCCGTAAGGGCCGAGCAGCAGGATCGGGAGCGTCTGCAACGCCACGATCAGGCCGAGCGCCGTCGCCGAGCCGGTGAGCGTCAGCACCAGCCAAGACTGGGCCGCCATCTGCATCCACGTGCCGCACAGCGAGATCGCCTGACCGGAAATGTAGCGGCGGTAGTTGGGGACCTCGAACGCCCTGAAGGTCGTGCGCCCCACCGCCAGTAGGCGCTCGGCGGCCTGTCCGCTGGTGAGCTTCTCGATGTGCCTGCGCAGCACCTCGGGTGCTCACCTCCTGTGGTCGCTTGCCTTCGACTATAGAAGGCGGTCGGTAACCGGATTCGCCCAACCCTGTAACCGCAGGGCAACATCGCCGTGGCGAAGCGTCCATATAAGTCCTCGCAACGGAGCCGAACTCAAGGAGGCATGCGATGCGTGGACGTCTCAGACTGGGTATCACTGTTCTTGTCGCGGCGATTGGTGTCGTGGCGCTGACGCTGCCGGTCGGGCCCGCCTCGGCCAGGTCGAGGTTCGATCGCGGCGGGCGCTCGGGCGAGG
Source organism: uncultured Solirubrobacterales bacterium (assembly GCA_963776985.1). Lineage (GTDB taxonomy): Bacteria > Actinomycetota > Thermoleophilia > Solirubrobacterales > Solirubrobacteraceae > Palsa-744. The sequence continues at coordinate 211,658 of CAVZOV010000004.1, read as the reverse complement.
GGCAGCAGGGCGCTCACGCGGGGCGCCACCACGACAACGGCGGCTCGTGGCGTCACCGTCGTCACGGAGGCTCTGGCAACGGTGGTGGCACGGGCGGTGGTCAGGGCGGCCATCGTCCTCAGTCGATCCAGCACGTGCTGCTGCTGTCGGTGGACGGCATGCACCAGTCAGACCTCGAATGGTATGTCTCCACCCACCCCACCTCGACGCTCGCGAAGCTCGCCGGCAGGGGCGTGCAGTACACCGGCGCACAAACGCCGATCCCATCCGACTCCTTCCCGGGCATGGTCGCGCAGGCAACCGGCGGCGATCCGCGCGTCACCGGTATCTACTACGACGACACCTACAACTACGACCTGCTGCCGGCCGGCACGACCAAATGCACCCCCGGCGAGCCGACGGGCACGGTCGTGAACCTGGACGAATCGATCGATGAGAACCCGCTCGCGCTCGATGCCGGCGAGGGACTGGCGGGGCTGCCGGAAAACATCCTGCAGATGACCGAATCGCCGCAGACGCTGATCAACCCGGCGCTGCTGCCGGTCAACCCGATCACGTGCAAGCCGGTGTATCCCAACGAATACCTAAAGGTCAACACGATCTTCGAAGTCATTCGCGAACACGGCATGCGCACGGCATGGGTGGACAAGCACCCCTCCTATTCGATCCTCGACGGACCGTCCGGCAAGGGCATCGAGGACCTGTTCACACCCGAGATCGCAAGCGAACCCGCTGGCTATCCGGCGGGCGAGGAATGGACGAGCGACAACGCCGCCACCGAGCAGTACGACTCCTACAAGGTGCAGGCGGTGCTCAACGAGATCGACGGCTACAACCACAGCCGCAGCGAGAAGGTGGGTGTGCCGGGCATCTTCGGGATGAACTTCCAAACGGTGTCCACCGCCGAGAAGCTCCCCAGCTCCGACGGGCTTACCGGCGGCTACCTGGCGGGCGGCACGACCCCTGGACCGCTGCTGCAGCGCGCATTTGAATACATCAACACGCAGGTCAGCGCGTTGGTCGGCGAAATCGACAGTCAGGGACTCGCGAACAGCACGGCGATCGTGCTCTCGGCCAAGCATGGCCAGTCGCCGACCGACCCCGAAGCGCTCACGCGCATCCCCGACGGGCCGATCATCGAAAGCATGGACGCCGCCTGGACGGCGCTTCACCCGGGCGCCCCGGCCTTGGTCGCGGCCGCCACCGACGACGACGCGATCCAGATGTGGCTGTCGGACCGCTCCGAAGAAGCGGCTCAGTTCGCGGCCAACTACCTGATGTCGCACTCGGCGACCGGCAACACGATCGAAGGCGAGCCGCGCACGCTTGCCTCCTCGGGCCTGCAAAAGGTGTATGCGGGCGCCGCTGCGGCGGCCTACTTCGGTGTACCCACCTGGGACCCGCGCCATCCCGATGTGTGGGGCGTGGTGCAGCACGGGGTCGTGTACACCGGCAAAGAGAGCAAGATCGCCGAGCACGGAGGCGCCGACCCGCAGGATCGCGACGTGCCGCTGGTTGTGTACGCGCCGAGCGCGCTCACTCCGGCGACCGTCGGAGGCCCAGTCGAGACGACGCAGATCGCCCCGACGATCCTGAGCCTGCTGGGCATCGACCCGGATGAATTGCAGGCTGTGCGGATCGAGGGCACGCAGGTGTTGCCCGGCCACTGAGAGAAACCCAATCGACATGCTGTTCGGGTCGGTACATGTACCGACCCGCCGGGCCGCACATGTGCGGCCCGGGGCCATGGCGCATGCGCCATGGCCTTCCATATAGGTCAATATGAATGGGTGGCGCAAGCGTATTCGCACGAACCGAGTCGTCGATGACGACAGCGCCATCGGGCGAACAGTTCGAGATCGTTTTTGGCGAGCAGCGCGCCACGATCGTTGAGGTTGGCGGCGGTGTGCGCGAGTATTCGGTGGGGGGCGTGCCCGTGCTCGAGTCCTATCCGGTGCAGGACATGTGCGACGGCGCCCACGGCACGCCGCTGATCCCGTGGCCCAACCGCCTTGCCGACGGGCGCTATCGCTTCGAGGGCATCGACTATGAGGTGGCGCTCAGCGAGCCAGCCAAGCACAACGCGATTCACGGTTTCTTGCGCTGGCGCTCGTGGCGCGCGCTTGAGCTGGAGCCGAGTCGTGTGGTGCTCGGCACGCCGCTGCGTCCCCAGCCGGGCTACCCGTTCTCGCTGGACGTCTCGGTTGCCTACGAGCTGAGCGAGGAGGGGCTCACGGTGCGGACGACCGCTGTCAACGTCGGCGAGCACGCGTGTCCCTACGGTGCCGGACAGCATCCCTACCTGTCTCCAGGCGAGGGGCCGATCGACGACTGCTCACTGGAGCTGCCGGCTCGTACGCGCCTGCTCACCGACGAGCAGCGTCAGCTGCCGAGTGGTCGCGAGGCGGTGGACGGCGGCGAGCTTGACTTCTGCGTCGCGCGGCGCCTGGGAGACATCCGCATCGACGGCGCGTTCACCGATCTCCTGCGCGACGAGCGGGGGCGCGCGGTCGCCAAGCTCTTCAGGCCGACGGGCGAGCGGGTGGAGCTGTGGGTGGACGAGCACCACCCGTTCCTGGAGGTCTACACCGGCGACACGCTCGCGCCGTCGCGTAGGCGAAGAGGCCTCGCGGTCGAGCCGATGACCTGTGCGCCCAACGCGTTTCAGAGCGGCGATGGTCTCGTGCGACTCGATCCGGGGCAGTCACTGAGCACGCGCTGGGGAGTGCGTCTGGTGTGAGCGCGCCCGGCGCGTCGGGATGTCCGCGTACGCTCGTCGGCTTCTAGCGCGTTGCTCCCATTTGTCCGCGTGCCGGGATATGACCAAATACTAAAAATCGCCGGAGGTGTACGGTTTGGCTAGCGTGTTCCCTCACCCCCCTTGAGGGGCGCGCGCCGGGACCCTCGAACGTCGCACGAGTTGCGCCGCGTTCGAGCGGTCCCGAGCTATCTCCCGGCCGGGTTCGGTTGGTGGACTATTGGGCGGCTCGGCCTGGGCGCACCTGGCTTATGTGAGTTGCGGAGCCGTGATAACCACATAAAGTCTATAAACTTAGTAGGAAATACTCGGCGGCTACGATGATCGTGGCTATCTCGAACCCGAACCACACACAGATAGGAACGACTATGAGCTTGCAGCTTGGCGACGTTGCCCCCGACTTCGAGGCGAACACCAGCGAGGGCCCGATCCACTTCCATGACTGGATCGACGGCTCGTGGGCGGTGCTGTTCTCCCACCCGAAGGACTTCACCCCGGTTTGCACCACCGAGCTTGGCTACATGGCCAAGATCAAGCCCGAGTTCGACCGTCGCGGCGTGAAGATCATCGGGCTGTCGGTCGACCAGTCCGCCAAGCACGATCAGTGGGCGCACGACATCGAGGAGACGCAGGGATACGCGCCGAACTACCCAATCATCGGCGACAGCGACTTCAACGTGTCCAAGCTGTACGGGATGCTGCCCGCCAGCGCCTCCGGAGACTCCGACACGCGCACGCCGGCCGACAACCAAACGGTTCGCAACGTGTTCGTGATTGGCCCCGACAAGAAGATCAAGCTGATCCTCATCTACCCGATGACCACCGGGCGCAACTTCGACGAGGTGCTGCGCGTAATCGATTCCCTGCAGCTGACAGCCGGCCACAAGGTCGCCACGCCGGTCAACTGGCAGCCGGGCGAGGACGTCATCATCGCCGGGTCGGTGTCCGACGAGGAGGCCAAGGAGACCTACCCGGACGGCTGGAAGACGCCCAAGCCGTATATCCGGATCGTGCCTCAGCCCAGCTGAGCGGGTCGGGCCGCTTGGCGAGTGGTCTCGGCCTGCTTTAGGAGAGTTGCGCGAGAGCGGCCCTGACGGCGGCGACGCTGGTTGCGCCCGCGATGTCCATCGGCTCGGTGCTACGTGTGGCACGGCTGAGCAGGAACGCGCCCTCGAGTGCACCGATCAGGCCGATTGCAAGCTCGCGCGCGGTTTTCTCGGGGATGCCGGCCGCCAGGAAGCGATCGGTGGCAGATTTGATCCAGCTCTCGAATACCTCGGCTGTGGCTTCGCGCAGCGGTTCATTGGTGCTCGCGACTTCGAGGGCGACGGTGGCGATCGGGCAGGCATCGGCATAGCCGGTTTGGCGCAGTGTCTCCGCTGCGCCGGCGAAGCAGCTTTCGACGCCGCTAAGCACGTCGGGGGAGGAGTCGAAGACATACTCCACGAGTTGCTGGAACATGTGGCCGGAGGAGCGGATGATCTCCGTCGCAAGCTCGTCCTTGCCGTCGGGAAAGAAGTGGTAGAGCGAGGAGAAGGGCGCCTCGGCCTCGGTGACGATTTGTTTGACGCCGGTGGCCGCGTAGCCCTGGCGGCGGAACAGCGTGGCGCCGGCATCGACGATGCGCTCCTTGGTGTTCGTGCTCATCTGGCTCCTCCGTCGCTTTGTGCGCGTGTCCTCGTTGCGCCTGCCGTCAAGGATAGCTACGCTGTATGGAGCGATCTATCTAGAGGAGAAGCTCATGCCTGAACTGGAACTCTCGGCGGGGACAATCGACTACGAGGACACCGGCGGAAGCGGACCCACAATCGTGTTTGTGCATGGGCTGATGATGGATGGCTCGCTGTGGCGCAAGGTCGTGCAGGATTTGCGCTCCGACTACCGCTGCGTGCTGCCGACGTTGCCGCTCGGCGGTCATCGCCATCCGATGCGCCCTGACGCGGACCTGTCGATGGGTGGAGTAACGGAGATCCTCGGCGAGTTCATCGAGCGCCTGGACCTGCGTGAGATCACCCTTGCGATGAGCGACTGGGGCGGGCCGCAGCTGTTGATCGGCGGCGGCCGCGACGAGCGAATCGCGCGGCTCGTGCTGTGCTCGTGCGAGGCGTTTGACAACGTCCCACCGAATGGTGCGGCGAAGCTGTTGCCATACATTGCGCGTGTGCCCGGTGGCATCTTCGCGGCGGTGATGCCGTTTCGCTTCGACCGCCTGCGCCGACTCCCCGCGACCTACGGTCACTTGAGCAAGCAGCCGGTTCCACGCGAGGTGATGGACCGCTGGTTCGGGCCGGTGTGTTCACAGCGCGATGTTCGCCGCGACCTGCGCAAGTACGTGCTCAGCGCGGCGCGCGGCCGGCGTGAGCTGCTGGCGGCCGTGGAGGCACTTCGTGGTTTCGAGCGGCCCGCGCTGGTCGTGTGGGCCGCCGAAGACCGCTTGATGCCGATCGAGCATGGTTCTCGCCTTGCCAAGTTGCTGCCACAGGGGCGTCTGGTGGAGATCGCCGACTCCTACACGCTCATCTCCGAGGACCAGCCGGTGAAGCTTGTGGCACATCTCCGCGAGTTCCTTGCCGATGGGCGACCCCGCTAGCTGGCCGGATGTTCATCCGCTCCCGGTGCCGCCATACCACATGGACGAAGCTCTGATGGGCAAGGCGCGAGCGCCAGCCCGTATCTCGCCTGCCGACCGCAGGCATTCCAGGAACGCCAATCACCCCTAAAGCGATATTTCCGGAAGGACCGGGCGCGTTACCGCCGAACAAGCGTGCGTGGGACGCGCAAATCGCGGTACGAAGCGCCAGGCCACCGCCGATAGCGAGCCGGACCCCAACCTTCTGGCGCCATGGTTCTTCTGGCTCGCGGTCATATTGCTCGTTCTGTTCTGGGCCCAGTTCTGGACGGTCCAGCGGGCCGGTGCACACGTCGAAGCGTTTGGTGTGACCCATCTCTCGGTGGGGGGCGTGCCAATACCCTTTTCGCTGCTTGGCTTGGAACAAAGCAGCTCGCCAGTGTGGGCCGCAGTGTTTGTCGTCGGGACTGTCGTCCTGTTCGCCTATCTGGCGTGCAAGTGTGACAAGCTTTCCCGAGACGAGCGGGTTCACCCGAAGTGGATCGCCGCCCTCCTGGTATTGACAGTCATCGCACTGATCACTCAGTTCGCGTACGTCTACTACACCCTTGGCGGCAGCCACCGTTGGAGCCAACAGCTCACGCACGTGGGCGCAATATATGTAGCCACCGGAATGCTGACCGGTGGAGCGAGCGGAATAAGCCCGAGCACTGACAGCACGCGGCTCCTCGAGGTAGGTCAGATGGCGGCAGACCTCATCGTGATCACCGTCATGGCGGCGTTGGTGCTCCATCGCATCACGAAGGAGAGGAACGCCCCCTCGACAAACGTGCAGCCCAGCTGAGGTCCTCCTCCACCAAACCAACACCTCAGGGTCAGAGTCCTTGGAGCCTCGATCAGTCGTTCGGCGCGTGCGTCGGTCGGCTCATTGCGGCCGGCAAGCCAGCCACGTACGGTGCTCGGCTTCGCTCCAGTCGCAGCAGCGATCATTCGGTCGGATAGGCCGGCTACGTCGTGAACTCGTTGAGCGTCTTCGAGCAATGGACTCATGGGAGGAGTGTGGCTCGCAATCGCGATTACGTCGCGAAACAGTCGTATCGACGTGGTGAGTGCCACGTCGTCTGACATCCCCGTTTGCCGGTGCGCCGGCCTCGACTCTCGCCGTCGAGCGGGCTGAGGAGGTTGCCAAAGCGGCGGAGACTTCTCACAGCGCCGTGTCTCGACTTGAGAAGGGCATGCACATCCGCAGTTGCCGATATTGCAGCGGATTGCCGCTGTGCTGGACGAGGAGCTGCTTGTCTGCTTCCAGCGCACGGTGGATGGCGAGGTCGAGCGGGAGTTCGCGACCGTAGCTTGAGTCCAGATAGCAATACTCGGCCTCCATGCGCTCGAGTGGACTTGAACCACCACGGACCATTCGGTCCACAAGGCCCTCAACCTTGCGCGTCTACCAATTCCGCCACGAGCGCAGAGCGGGCGAGTATAGCCGTCTGGGTACTTGCACAGCGGCCACACTTGATTCCGTCCAGGGGTCGCGCTACTGTACGAACACATGTTCGTTTCATGTCCCATTCCACTCGACAGGGGAGCCGCGCCCACATGGATCTGACCAAGCGTCAGCAGGAGATTTTCGACTTCATTCGCAAATACTCGGCCAAGTATGGCTACCCGCCAACGGTGCGCGACATCGGCAAGGCGGTGGGCTTGGCGTCTTCCTCGACGGTCCACGCCCACCTGGCCAACCTCGAGAAGATCGGCCTCTTGCGACGTGATCCCTCCAAGCCGCGCGCGATCGAGCTGTTCGATCGGGCTGTCGGCAGTGCGGTGGAGGGCGTGCGCAACATCGTTCGTCCCGACAGTCTCCCGCTGCTCGGGTCGGTGGCCGCCGGTCAGCCGATCCTGGCTGAAGAGAACGTCGAGGAGTACGTGCCCGTGCCCACGCTTGCCGGCGGCGCGGACGGCGACTATCTACTGCGCATACGCGGCGAATCGATGAAGAACGCCGGCATCGTTGAAGACGATCTTGTTGTCGTCCATCAGCAGGAGACCGCCCAGCAGGGTGACATCGTCGTTGCGCTGCTCGGTGAGGAGGCGACCGTCAAGCGCTACTTCCGCGAACCAGACCACATCCGCCTACAGCCCGAGAACGAGACGATGGAGCCGATTCGCACCAAGGAGGTCAAGGTGCTCGGACGCGTCGTGGGCTTGCTCAGGAGTATGTAGTGACTCTTCTGCTCGAGCGATCCCCGGCCCTTGACGAGGGCTTCGAGCGCGACGCGCGCCGTCGGCTGGACGGCGCGCTATTCGCGGGGACGGCGGACGCGCACGGCAGGCTGACGCTGGACGATCTCATCGTCAGCGCATGGGAGGGCCTTGCCGTGCGCGGCACCGTCACATGTCCAGTCTGCGCGAGCCCGATGGCCGCGCGCTCCCCCGAGCATGGCGGCGTTGCCCCCACGGGCACCTGTCTTGGCTGCGGGTCGCGACTCTCTTAGTGCAAGCCTTCACGTGGCGTCCCGCACGCGCTACGGTGACAGAGCAGGTTAAGCAGCCGCGGAGGCGACATGTCTTCGAGGAAAGTCCGGACATCACAGGGCAGGGTGGTCGAGCTATCGACCCGGGGAAACCCGCGGGAAAGTGCCACAGAAACAAACCGCCTAAGTCCGCCGTCCCACGTGAACGGCGGGCCGGCAAGGGTGAAATGGTGCGGTAAGAGCGCACCAGCGTCGCGGTGACGCGACGGCTGGGCAAACCCCTCCCGATGCAAGGCCAGAGCGGATCGCTTGCAGGTTGCCCGCCAAGATCCAGGTAGGCCGCTCAGATGGATGGTTGCTCACGACAGGATCCGGCTTATCGACCTGCTAAGGAAAAGCCCCGCCCCGGCGGGGCTTTTCTATGGGCTGGCCCGCCCGCCTAGGCGTAAGCTCCCATATGCTGAGCGAGTGCGTCGTCAGATATCCCATCGGTGTACACATCGTGCCGTCGCTCGCGAGTGCGCGGTAGGAGACTTCCACACCGCGACCTAACAACGTGAGCACGACCCCAAATCCGAGCCTCTCGCTAATCGAGCGCCCCGCGTGGATCGAGCTGGCTCGTCACCACCGCGAGATCGGGGAGCGGTCCCTGCGCGAGCTGTTCGAGGCCGATTCGGCTCGTGGCGAGCATCTCGTCGCCGAAGGCTCCGGCCTTTACCTCGACTATTCGAAGAACCGCATCACCAGCGAGACGATCGCCCTGCTCGTCGAGCTTGCCAATCAGTCCGGACTTGCCGAGCGCACCGCCGCCATGTTCGCTGGCGAGCGCATCAACGTCTCCGAGGATCGCTCAGTCCTGCACGTTGCCCTGCGTATGCCGCGTAGCGCCTCGTTGCTGCTCGACGGCGTCGACGTCGTGCGCGAGGTGCACGACGTGCTCGACCGTATGGCAGCGTTCAGCGAGCGAGTCCGCTCCGGGGAGTGGCGCGGACACACTGGCAAGCCGATCACGAGCGTCGTCAACATTGGCATCGGTGGCTCCGATCTTGGTCCCGTCATGGCCTATGAGGCGCTGCGCCACTACAGCCGCCGCGACATCGCCTTCCGCTTCGTCTCCAATGTCGACTCCACCGACTTCGTCGAGGCCGCCCGCGATCTTGACCCCGAGCAAACATTGTTCGTCGTCTGCTCCAAGACGTTCACCACCCTGGAGACGATGACCAACGCCCGCTCCGCGCGCGACTGGTCGCTCGCGGCGCTCGGCGACGAGGCCGCCATCGCCAAGCACTTCGTCGCCGTCTCCACCAACGCCGCGGCGGTCACCGAGTTCGGCATCGACACAGCCAACATGTTCGGCTTCTGGGACTGGGTCGGCGGGCGCTACTCGATGGACTCCGCCATCGGCCTCTCAACGATGCTCGCGATCGGATCCGAGCGCTTCGGCGAGATGCTCGCCGGCTTTCACGCGATGGACGAGCACTTTCGCAACGCTCCGTACGAGCGCAACCTGCCCGTGCTGCTGGGGCTGCTCGCGGTGTGGTACTCGAATTTCTTCGGCGCCCAAACCATTGGAGTGATGCCCTACTCGCAATACCTGGCGCGCTTCCCCGCCTACCTCCAGCAGCTCGCGATGGAGTCAAACGGCAAGCATGTGAGGCTCGATGGGCGTCCGGTCAGCTACGACACCGGTGCGATCTACTGGGGTGAGCCCGGCACCAACGGACAACACTCTTTCTACCAGCTCATCCACCAGGGCACCAAGTTGATCCCGTGTGACCTGATCGGCTTCGCCCGCTCACTCGATCCGCTGGGCAACCACCACGACCTGCTGATGTCAAACGTGTTCGCCCAAGCGCAGGCGCTCGCCTTCGGCAAGACCGAGGACCAGCTGCGCGCCGAAGGGGTAGCCGAGAGCATCGTGCCGCACCGCGTGATGCCGGGCAATCGGCCCACCAACGTGCTGCTCGCCGAGCAGCTGACTCCACACACGCTCGGAGCGCTTGTGGCGTTGTATGAGCACAGCGTGTTCACGCAGGGCACCATTTGGGGCATCGACTCCTTCGACCAATGGGGTGTTGAGCTGGGCAAGGCGCTCGCTAAGCGCATCGCGCCCGAGCTTGAAAGCGAGCAGGAGCCCCCGCTCGAACACGACAGCTCCACCAACACACTCATCCGCCGCTACCGTTCGCAGCGCAGCGCATAGGCGCCGCCTGGTTTGATCCCCACCTGCTCGAGCATGATTCACATAAAAATCGTCCACACATCGTCCACATGAATGCCGAGCCAATACCGATCGAGGTTCTGCCCAGCGACATCGCGGTGGCAACACGCGCCGCCGAGATCGTGATCGAGCACGCCAACGCCGCAATCGCGGCTCGCCGCATGTTCACGCTGGCGGTAAGCGGCGGTCACACCCCGGGCCAGATGTTCGCCGAGCTGGCTCGCAGCAAAGACTTCCCGTGGGGCCAATCGGCGATCTACCAAGTCGACGAGCGCATCGCACCGGACGGCGACCCCAATCGCAACCTCACGCTCCTGTGGGACAACCTGCCGGAGGCGGCTTTCAGCCAACTGCACCCGATGCCGGTCACGGCCGCCAACCTGGACGAGGCAGCGGTTCGCTATGCAAGCGCGCTGCCCGAGCGCTTCGACCTGATCCACCTGGGGATCGGCGCCGACGGACATACGGCCTCGCTCGTGCCGGGCGACCCGGTACTGGACGTGCACGATCGCGACGTAGCGCTCACGGGCTTGTACATGGGCCTGCCGCGCATGACCGTCACCTACCCGGTGCTGAACCGCGCAAGAGCATTGCTGTGGCTGATCACAGGCAAGGAAAAGCGCGACGCGCTGAGCCGGCTGCAAGTCGGCGACGAGTCGATCCCGGCCGGACGAGTCGCAAGAGAGCAAGCGCAGGTAATTGTCGACGCGGCCGCCGCGGGCCGCTAAGGAGAACATCAAGACCGCCGATACCCCCGTGTGAACGGGACATCGGCAAACGATGCCAAGACTTGCGACTAGTGAGTCCTAAGCCGGCAGCGGCTGACCGGCGGCGCCGGCCTGCTCCTCCTGGAAGTCGCTGAGCACCGCAAGCATCGAATCCACCCCGCATTCCACCATCGAAGGCCAAGGCTTGTCGGGATGCTCGTCGAGCGTCTTCAATCCGTTGCCGGTGATGATCGCCACGACGGTGGCATCGGGATCTAGCTCGCCCGACTCGGCGAGCTTCTTCAACACCGCGATTGTCGTGCCACCAGCCGGCTCGGTGAGGATCCCCTCGGTTTCGGCGAGCAGGTCGATCCCGGCGAATATCTCGTCGTCGCTGGCCGTTCCCGCGCTGCCTTTGCGCGAGAGAACGGCATCGATCACCAAGTAGCCATCCCCAGGAGACCCGATCGCCAGTGAGTGCGCGATCGTCGTCGGCTTGCGTGGCTGGATCTCGGGCTCACCGGAGACGATCGCGTCGGCGATCGGCGAGCATCCATCCGGCTGGGCGATGTGCATCTTCGTGGCGCTCGTCTGGGCCAGCCCGACTGTCTCCAACTCGACCAGTCCCTTGTGCAACCGTGAGGAAAGCGTTCCCCCCGCGGTAGCCGAGACGATGTGATCTGGAGCCCTCCAGCCGAGCTGCTCAACGATCTCAAAAACGGTCGTCTTGGCGCCCTCGGCGTAGAAGGGTCGCAAGGTTATGTTCGCGAACTCAAGCCCGCTGGCGGCCGCCACCTTGCGGCACTCGCGGTTGGCTTCGTCATAGTTGCCGGCGACCTGGCAAACCCGCGCGCCCAGCGCGCGGCAAACACGCGCCTTGGTCTGCTCCAAGCGGTTGGGATAGAACACATAGGGGGTGAGCCCAGCCTTGGCCGCCAGCGAAGCCACGGCCGTACCGACGTTGCCTGTAGACACGCACCCGATCTCGGTCTTTCCCAGCTCCAGGGCACGAGCGATCGCGCTGGAGACAACCCTGTCCTTGTAAGAGAGGCTTGGTCGCTGCGTGCTGTCGTCCTTCAAATACAGTTTTCGCAATCCCAGCCGGCCGCCGAGCCTGTTTGCCGGGATCAGCGGCGTCATACCCGACACCTGGCCCACTTCGGCCTGAGCATGCGCTGAGCGGATCGGCAGCAGCTCAGACAGCCGCCAGATGTTGTGGGGACGCTCGTTCATCGGCAGCTCGCGCAAGCGAGTCTTTGCCAGCTCGTAGTCATAGGCGACGTCGAGGCACTTGCCGCACGTGGGGCAAAAGGCCTCCGTGTCGGTTATCGGGCGTTTGACATCGCATCTCTGGCACACCAGTTCGGTCACGCACGAGCGAGTCGTCTCGTTCAGGTCTGCGTGCCCTGTAGCGGTGCTCATCGGATCTCACCCCTTCTGCGTTGGGTTGGTTGACTTCGGCTTGTACACGTCATCGTGGCACAAGCTCCCCCCGTGGCCACGACGCGTCGATCTCCTCACCGGGCGCCGCCACGGCGATCAACAGCTCCTCGGCGATGTGAGGAGCGAACGGCATCAGCACGCGGGCAAGCATTTGCAGCGCCGCGAGCAGTGCCTCGTGGTCCTCTGCACACAGCCGCCCGCGCTTTGCGATCACACGCTTCTCGTAGTCGCGGATGCGGTCGAAAAGGCGCATCACGTTGCGAACCGCGCTGTGCATCTCAAGCTCGAGTGCGTCCTCGGTGATCTTCTCCACGGCTGTCTCGCACCATTGCTCCAGGCGTTTGCGCAGGTGCTCGGTCTTGTCGGCGCCCATTGCGGCGGACTGCGCGTCGTCGGCCGAGGCTCCATTCGTGGCGCCCTGCTCGACCCCTGCCGGGTCAAGTGCGAAGCGTGCTTGCGAGTAGTCCCAAAGCTGGCGCAAAAAGCGGTGACAGCGCTTGACGTCGCCATCGCTCCAGTTCAGCGAGCGCTGCGCACGAGCCGCGTACAGCACCGCCATGCGCACCGTGTCGGCCCCGTATTGCTCGACCAGCTCGTCCGGGTCGACCACGTTGCCCAGGTGCTTGCTCATCTTGCGTCCGTCTCTGATCACCATCTCGTGGAACAGGCAGCCCGCGAACGGCTCGCCATCAGCCAGAAACTCCAGTGGGCCGATATCGCGCAGTGCCTTCGTCACCGTTCGCTGATCGAACACGAAGTTGCCGCTGTCCGAGCCCGCCACGACCCGCTCGGAGGGCAACCATGTGCGCAGATCCTCCAGCGCCAGGATGTGCTCGAGCGTCTGCTCGCGCTCGCTCGGCGGCACACACACCGGCACCCACAACCACAGCGCGTCGAAGTGACAATCGAGCGTATCTGTCTCGCGTCGCGCGCTCCCACCGCATGTCGGGCAGGTGGTCTGTACGAAGTCCTCGCGCTCGGCCAGCGGGTTGCCGGTGCCGGTCGGCTTCACGTCGAGCGGCAGCAGCACCGGCAGCTGCTCGCGCCCCAGCGGCACGGTGCCGCAGCGCTCGCAGTAAACGATTGGGATCGGCGTACCCCACGAGCGCTGCCGGGAGATCGTGAAGTCGTTCGCCCGGTAGCGCACAGCCTCGCGTGTGGGCACATTGGAGATGCTGGTGGTGGGGGTGGGTGGCTCCGCGGGAGACTCCTGCGGCGCGCCGAACAGCCGCTCGGCGATAACCGCGTCGGTGCGGTCACGCTCGGGAATGCCGAGCACGGCGGTCGGCCCGAAGCGGCCGTCCACAGTTGGGGTCACGATCACCGGCAGCGGCTCCCCGCCGGTCGGGGAGGCCACCAGGCGACCGGTATCCACGAGGGGCATTGTTTGCGCCTCGCGCGCACTTCGCTCCAGACCCACCGCCCGCAGCTCCTCAAGGCGCTGAGCCAAAACCTCATCTCGCGCCCACTCCTCCACACGCGGGTGTCTTGGCGAAACGGCCACGAATCGCGCCAGCTCAAGCGCGTCGGGGTGGGGGGTGAACACGGTCAACGGCTCGCCCTTCTCGGGGGCACCCGGCCGGGACGGCTGGGTCAGCTCAAGCTCGACGCCGTCAACGCGGCCGAGCACGAAGCGCTGAGAGGCAAGTGCGTTCTCGTCCCATATCCCGCTCGCCGCCAGCTCGTGCAGGCGCCGGTCGTTCTCCGGTACGTACTTGCTGATCCGCAGGTACCACTGGGGACGCTCGATGAGCCGCACGGGGTTGTGGCAGCGCCAGCAGCTCCCGTCCTCGACCTGGATCGTCGCAAGCACGGTCTGGCAGGTATCGCACCAGTCCACGCTGCCCGTGCCGCGATACACAAGTCCGGCGTCCACCAGTGTCAGAAACAACCACTGCGACCAGCGGTACATGATCGCGTCCGAACTCATGAACGTGCGCTCCCAATCGAAGGAGAACCCGAGCTGGCGCAGCTGCCCGACCATGTGCTCCGCGCAACGCTGTACCCACGCGCTGGGCGACTCTTTGCCGGCGATCGCGCCAAGCTCGGCCGGCAGGCCGAAGGAGTCAAAGCCGAAGGCAAACAGCACGTCCTCACCGCGCGCTCGGCAGAAGCGCGCATAGGCGTCGCCTATCGAATAGCTGCGCACATGCCCAATGTGGATGTTCCCGGAGGTAAACGGCGCCGACGGCTTGATGTACTTGTGTGGTTTCTCGCCGCTCGCCTCGGGCGTCCTGAAGGCGTTTCGCGCGCGCCACGCCGCCTGGCGGCGAGCCTCGATTGCTCGCGGCTCATAGCTGGGGAGATTGCCGTTGCTCATCTCAGTCGAGCATACCCAAGGGCCCCCAGGGCATTGCTATGCTCGTCCGCCTCGAGTGTAAGGATTCCCAGATGGAAGTAGAGATTGGACGCGGCAAGCAGGGCCGCCGCGCTTACGGCTTTGACGACATCGCGATTGTGCCCTCCAGGCGCACGCGCGATCCTGACGACATCGACATCTCCTGGAAGCTCGGTCCTTACCAGTTCGAGCTGCCGATGATGGCCTCCGCGATGGACGGTGTCGTCTCGCCTGAGACGGCCGCGATAGTCGGCGGGCTCGGAGGCCTGGCGGTGCTCAACCTCGAGGGGATCTTCACACGCTACGAGGATGCCGACGAGCAGTTGGAGCGGATTGCCGCGCTGCCCAAGGAGATTGCCACGCGCGAGATGCAGGAGATCTACGCGACGCCAGTCAAGCCCGAGCTGATCGCCCAGCGAATCCGCGAGATCAAGGAGCACAAGGTCGTGGTCGCGGCGTCGCTGACCCCGCAGCGTGTGCTCGAGTATCACGAGCTGGCGCTGGAGGCTGGCCTGGACGTGCTCGTCATCCAGGGCACGGTGGTGTCTGGCGAACACGTCTCCACCGTGTCTGAGCCACTCAACCTCAAGGAGTTCATCCCCTCGCTTGACGTTCCCGTGGTGGTCGGCGGCTGTGCCTCCTATCAGACAGGTCTGCACCTGATGCGCACGGGCGCCGCCGGCGTGCTCGTCGGTGTGGGACCGGGCGCCGCGTGTACCACCCGTGGCGTGCTCGGCATCGGCGTGCCGCAGGCCACCGCCATCGCCGACGTCGCCCACGCGCGTTCCACGCACATGCTCGAGACCGGCGAGTACTGCCAGGTGATCGCCGATGGCGGTATGCGCAATGGCGGCGACGTCTCCAAGGCGATCGCACTCGGTGCCGACGCGGTCATGATCGGCTCGCCGCTTGCTCGCGCACATGAAGCGCCTGGACGGGGCTTTCACTGGGGTATGGCCACATTCCACCCGACGCTCCCGCGCGGCGCACGTGTGGCGACCACGCGCAACGGCACCCTGGAGGAGATCCTCGTCGGTCCCGCGCGCGAGAACGATGGCACCTTCAACCTGTTCGGCGGCCTGCGCACCTCGATGGCCACCTGCGGTCACAAGGACCTTGCCGAGTTCAACCGTGCCGAGGTTGTCATCGCGCCCTCGCTGCAAACTGAGGGCAAGCAGCTCCAGCGCGACCAGTCCGTCGGCATGGGCTCAAACGGCAAGGCAGCCGAACTGGTTAATGACTGACGCCGCTGTCACGACCCCTGCGACGCCCACTGCAGCGTCGGATGGGGTGGGGGCAGCTCGGGAGGAGGTGGTGGTCCTCGACTACGGCGGCCAGTACTCCCAGCTGATCGCGCGCCGTATCCGCGACTGTGGGGTGTTCAGCGAGCTGCTCCCTCATCACGTCGGGCTGGAGGAGGTGGCCAAGCGCAAACCGCGCGGGATCATTCTCTCGGGGGGTCCGGCGTCCGTGTATGCCCCGGGCGCCCCGCACCTGGACCGCGAGCTGCTCAACCTCGGTGTGCCGGTGCTCGGCATTTGCTATGGCATGCAGCTGCTCGTGCACGAGCTTGGCGGGCGCGTCGAGCAGGCCGAGGTCGGCGAGTTCGGCCGCTCAGAGCTGACCGTCACAGAGCCAGGCGTGCTGCTCGCGGGAATGCCAAGGGAGCAGACCTGCTGGATGTCCCATCGCGACACCGTGTTCGAGCCACCGGCCGGCTTCCTTGCGCTCGCCTCCTCGACCGGCTCGCCGGTCGCCGCCGTCGAGGACTCCGCGCACGGCATCTACGGCATCCAGTTCCACCCCGAGGTTGTCCACACACCTTACGGTCAGGAGATCCTCACGCGCTTTCTCACCGACGTGTGTGGTTGCGAGCGCACCTGGTCTGCCGCTTCGATAGCCGAAGACCAGATCGCTCGCATTCGCAAGCAGGTCGGTAGCGGACGCGTCATTTGCGGTCTCTCCGGCGGGGTCGACTCCTCGGTCGCCGCGCTGCTGGTGCACCGCGCGATCGGCGACCAGCTCACGTGCGTGTTTGTCGACCACGGCCTGATGCGCAAGGACGAGGGCGAGCAGGTGATAAGTGCGTTCCGCGACACCTTCAAGGTGCCGCTTGTCGCCGTGGACGCCGAGCGGCGCTTCCTCGACAAGCTCAAAGGAGTCACTGAGCCAGAGGCCAAGCGCAAGGCCATCGGCGCCGAGTTCATCCGGGTGTTCGAGGAGGAGGCGTCGAAGATTTCCGCATCGAGCCCGGCGCGCTATCTCGTGCAGGGCACGCTCTATTCCGACGTGATCGAGTCGGGGGGCGGCACCGGTGCCGCGACGATCAAGTCCCATCACAACGTCGGCGGCCTGCCAGATGACATGCAGTTCGAGCTTGTCGAGCCGCTGCGCGCACTGTTCAAGGACGAGGTGCGCGCCGTCGGCGCCGAGCTGGGGCTACCCGAGCGACTCGTCTGGCGCCAGCCGTTTCCGGGTCCCGGTCTTGCGATCAGGGTTGTCGGCGGTGAGGCCACCAAGGAGCGCCTGGACGTGCTGCGCGAGGCCGACCACATCTTGCAAGAGGAGATCCGCAAGGCCGGGCTCTACCGCGAGCTGTGGCAGTCCTTCTGCGTACTCCCCGATGTGCGCACCGTCGGGGTGCAGGGCGACGAGCGCACCTATGGGTACGTGGTGGTCATTCGCGCAGTCACCAGCGACGACGCGATGACCGCCGACTGGGCACGCCTCCCATACGACCTTCTCGAGACGATCGCCTCGCGCATGATCAATGAGCTGCGCGAGGTAAACCGGGTCGTGCTGGACATCACCAGCAAGCCCCCCGGAACCATAGAGTGGGAGTAGCCCTGATGGGCGCCTCGGGGCGTCTGGCTGTGTCCTCCCTCCCTTGTGTGCGCAGCACACTGCGGTCGGTGCGTCCGTGCCAGCCACCCCTATCCACCCACCAGGCAGGCCTTGGGACTGTCCGGTCTGCGAATCTGCTCAACATCGCCTATCATTCGCCGTCGCGCCGCGCGCCGAGTTCGCGCGGCCTTTTTCACGCCATGAAGACCTACGTAGCCAAGTCAACCGATCGCGAGCGCAACTGGCTCGTCGTCGACGCGAACGGCAAGACGCTCGGGCGTCTAGCCACGCAGATCGCCGACGCCCTGCGCGGCAAGCGCAAGCCCGAGTACACGCCGCACGTGGACACAGGTGACTTCGTCGTGGTCGTCAACGCCGAGAAGGTTTCCGTCAGCGGCAAAAAGCGCCAGGACAAGCGCTACTACCGCCACTCCGGCTATCCGGGCGGGCTGCGCTCGCGCACCTTCGAGGAGATGATCGACCGCCGTCCCGAGGAGGTCGTGCGGCTGGCCGTGAAGGGCATGATGCCGCGCAACCGCTTGGCGCGTAAGCAGATAACGAAGCTCAAGGTCTACGCTGGCCCCGAGCACCCCCACATCGCCCAGAAACCGCAACCGATGGAAGTCGAGGCCTGATGGCTGACGAGCCTACAGAGCAGCCCGAGGACCAGGCTGAGCCCACCGAGCCGGTCGCCGAGACGCCAGAGGACAGCGCTGCCCCCGAGCAAATTGCCGACACCCCTGAGACGCCCGCCGTCGAGGAGATCGCCGTCGAGGAGATCGTGGCTGAGGAGATTGTTGTCGAGGAGGTTGTGGCCGAGATCGTGGCCGAGGAGATTGTGGCCGAGAAGCTGGTCGCTCAGGCGGCGGATGCTGAGGAGCAGCAGGCCGAGCAACTGGCCGCCGAGCAGCCCTCCGTTGCGGAGGCCGCAGAGACAGAGGATGTCGAGGAGGAGGAAGAGGAGCCAGCTCCGCGCGTCAAGCCGAGCGTGCCGGGGGCGCACCTGGAAGTGGACATCGTGCCCGAGGGGGTCGATCCGCTCGCGCCCGACCAGCCAGCCGATCCATATGCGATCGAGGAGGACGAGGAGCCCCAGACGGATGAGGAGAGCGACAGTGCACAGCTCTCAGAGCCGATCTCCACCGCCGCGATCGATCTTGCCGCCGGGGCCCGCTACAACGCGACTGGCAAGCGCAAGACGGCAATCGCGAGGGTCATCCTCAGACCGGGCACCGGTGCCTATCTGGTCAACGGGCGCGCTCTGGACGAGCACTTTCCCCGTATCACCCTTCAGCGCAACATTCGCCAGCCGCTTGAGACGGTTGGCTATCAGGAGCGCATGGACGTCGTCGCTCGCTTGCAGGGCGGCGGCATCTCCGCGCAAGCCGGTGCGCTGCGCCATGGCATTTCTCGCGCGCTGCTCGAGGCCGACCCGAATCTGCGCGGGGAGCTCAAGCGCCGCGGTTTCCTGACGCGCGACTCGCGCGCCAAGGAGCGCAAGAAGGCGGGCCTGAAGAAGGCCCGCAAGCGCCCGCAGTTCTCAAAGCGCTAAATCGCCGCGATGGCCAGGCTGTTTGGGACCGACGGCGTCCGCGGAGTCGCGGGCGAGCTGCTGAGCGCCGAGCTTGTACTGGGGCTTGGCAAGGCGGCGACGCTCAACACCCAGGCAGCCAGCCCGCGCGTGCTGATCGTGCGCGACACGCGCGAGTCGGGAGAGATGCTGCAGGCGGCGCTCGCCGCCGGCGTGAGCGCCGCCGGCGGAGAAGCGCTGCTCGGCGGGGTGCTGCCGACACCCGCGGCGCCCCTGCTCATCAAGCGCTACGGGTTTGACCTGGCGGTCGTGATCTCCGCCTCGCACAACCCCTACCGGGACAACGGCGTGAAGTTCTTTGCCGCCGACGGCTACAAGCTCACCGACGAGGCAGAGCTCGTAATCGAAGAGGCGTTGGCGGCGAGCGATGGCGCCGCCGGCAGCATCCCGGGCGCTGCCGACAGTGCGGCGTCGCGGCCGATCGGGCGTGTGCGCGAGCTGCGCGGCACGCACGAGGACTACCTGCGCGAGCTGGAGCAGCGCTTTGCCGACCTGCGCCTCAATGGGCTCGACCTGTTGATCGACTGCGCCAACGGAGCCACCTACAAGGTCGCTCCCGAGATATTCAGGCGCCTCGGCGCCAGCGTCACGGTGCTCGCCGCGACGCCCGACGGGCGCAACATCAACGCGGGATGCGGCTCCACCCACGTTGCCACGCTTGGCGAGCGAGTGCTCGAGGGGGGACACGCGCTCGGCCTCGCTTTCGACGGCGACGGCGATCGCGTGCTCGCGGTGGATCGTTCCGGCACCGTCGTCGATGGCGACGAGCTGATCGCGCTTGCCGCCCTGCACCTGCGCGAGCGCGAACGGTTGCCGGGAGGTGGCGTGGTCGTGACGGTGATGACCAACTATGGCTTTCACGCCGCGATGCGCGAAGCCGGCATCGAGGTGGCGTCCACAAGCGTCGGCGACCGCTATGTACTGGAGGAGCTTCGCCGCAAGGGCTGGACGCTCGGAGGCGAGCAGTCCGGGCACATCATCGACATGGGCTTCAACAGCACCGGTGATGGCATCGCCTCCGCTCTGCTCACGCTGGAGGCGCTCGCCGGTCGCGACCTCGCCGAGCGCGACGCGATGCGCAAGCTGCCCCAGCGACTCGTCAACGTGCGCGTGCGCGACCGTGGCGCGCTGGCGAGCGCCGACTCCGTCCTCGCGGCGGTGCGCAGCGAGGACGAGGCGCTCTCCGGGCGCGGGCGCGTGCTGGTACGTCCCAGCGGCACCGAGCCGCTGGTGAGGGTGATGGTCGAGGCGCCCACCGACGAGGAGGCGGACGCCGCCTGCTCGCGCCTGGTGGCGCTGGTGGAGCGCGAGCTGAGCTAGCACGGAGAATCCGCGCGGTCGGCTACGCGGTTCACCACGAGCACGAGCACGGGCGCGAGATGCTGCATCTGCGCTAGAACATTCGCCCAGACGCCTGGTCGGGTCGATTGGGCGCTGGTATCGTCGGCTGCGTGTGCGGCATCGTCGGCTACGTAGGTAGGCGCCCGGCCCGCGAGCTTTTGCTTGCCGGGTTGCTCAAGCTCGAGTACCGTGGCTATGACAGCGCCGGTATCTCGCTGATCGTCGAGGATCGCATTGAGGCTGTGCGCTCGGTCGGCAACCTGAGCGCATTGCAAGCGAAGCTCGACGGCCTCAGCAGCGTGCAGGCAGCCGGTGCGCCGGTGGCGCTCGCCGAGAAGCCCGCCACGACCGGTATTGCGCATACGCGCTGGGCCACGCACGGGCGTGTCAGCGAGGAGAACGCCCATCCCCACTACGACTCCGAGGACCGGCTGCACGTCGTGGTGAACGGCATCGTGGAGAACTACATGGCACTCAAGGAGCGCCTCGCCGCTGACGGGTGCGTATTCACCTCGGAGACCGACGCGGAGGCGATCGCCCACCTGATCGCCTCCCACTATGACGGCGATCTCGCGGCTGCGGTGCGAGCGGCGTTCGGCGAGCTGGAGGGCCACTTCGCGTTCGTGGCGATGAGCCTGGAGGAGCCCGACACGCTGGTCGGGGCCCGTAAGGAGTGCCCGCTGGTTGTGGGGCGTGGCGAGGGGGAGCAGTTCATCGCCTCGGCGGTGCCGGCGTTTCTCGCCCAAACACGCTCCATCCAGTACATCGAGAACGGTGAGATCGTGGTGCTGCGTCCCGATGGGGTCACGATCCTCACCGCCGCCGGTGCGCCCGTGCATCGTGGGCTCGAGCAGATCGACTGGGACGAGGCGACCGCCGAGAAGGGCGGCTATGAGACCTTCATGCTCAAGGAGATCCACGAACAGGCCGACGCCGTTGCCGAGACGATCGCCGACCGTGTGGCGCGCGGCGATGGGGTGAGCCTCGACGAGGTGGGCGCGCTGGACGAGGCGATACTCGCTGATGTCAAGCGCGTGGTGGTGCTGGCCTGCGGCACCTCCTACCACGCCGGCCTTGTGGGCCGATATGCGATCGAGGAGTGGGCGCGATTGCCCGTGGAAATGGACATCGCCTCCGAGTACCGCTACCGCAACCCGGTCGTCGGCCCGGGCGACCTCGTCGTCGGAATCTCCCAGTCAGGGGAGACGGCGGACACGCTGGCGGCGATGCGCAAGGCGCGCGAGCGTGGCGCGACCGTGCTTGCGATCACGAACGTGATGGGCTCGCAGATCGTGCGTGAGGCCGACGGTGTCCTGTTTACACGCGCGGGCCTTGAGATTGGGGTTGCCGCGACGAAGACGTTTGTGTGTCAGGTCGCGGTCGTCTACCTGCTCGGGTTGCGCTTGGCGGAGTTGCGTGGCACGCTTGAGCCCGAGCGGCTGAGTGAGCTGGTCGGCGAGCTAAAGCGTCTGCCGCACTGCATCGAAGAGGTACTCGCAGAGGCTGCCGCGCCGATCAGTCAAGTGGCCGACGAGCACTGGCAAAAGGAGTTCTTCCTCTACCTTGGCCGTCACGTCGGCCTGCCCGTCGCACTCGAGGGCGCTCTGAAGCTCAAGGAGATCTCCTACATCGCCACCGACGCGTATGCGGCGGGGGAGATGAAGCACGGCCCCATTGCGCTGCTCGAGGACTCAACGCCCGTGGTGTGTGTGGCGACCGACTCGCCCGTGCGCGAGAAGATGGTGTCCAACATGCAAGAGGTGCGCGCGCGCGGCGCCCACACGATCGCGATCGTGACCGCCGGCAACGATCTGCTCGCGAGCCAGGTGGATGTGGCGATCCCGATTCCAGCAATCGACTGGATGCTGCAGCCGATACTCGCGGTCATCCCACTGCAGATGCTCGCGTATGAGATAGCCAGGCGGCGCGAACTGAACGTCGATCAGCCTCGCAACCTGGCAAAGACGGTCACCGTCGAGTAGTCGTCGTGCGTCTGGCGACGCCAGCCGCCACCCACGATGCTCGACGTGCTGGCCGATCTCCGATCGGTAATACGCCTCCGCTCATGTGCGGCGACCGATCGTCCGGGATCGGCCAGCATCCACCGTCCTGCACTCCTGCGCTGCGGTCTTTGCTAACGGACCCTTAGTATCGCCTGGATGAGCGCCCTTCCCGACTGGTGCGAGCCGCTGCTCAGCGCGCCCGAGATGCGGGCTGTGGACCGCTGGGCGATTGAGGAGCAGGGGATACCCTCGCTGGAGCTGATGGAGCGCGCCGGGGAGGGGGTCGTGCGCGCGCTTGAGGATCTCTGGCCCGATGGTGCGGTGACCGTTGTATGTGGCAAGGGCAACAACGGCGGCGACGGGCTGGTCGTGGCGCGGTTGTTGCGCGAGGGGGCGCGCGAGGTGAGTGTCGTTTGTCTCGCGCCTGCGGACGATCTTTCTCCCGACGCGCGCGCCAACCTGGAGCGCCTGCCCGGCGAGCCGCCGTTGCGCTTCGGCGAGCCGGCCGCGCGGCGGGCGATCGAACGGGCCGAAATACTTGTCGACGCCCTGCTCGGCACCGGCTTCGCGGGCTCTCCGCACGGCGCCGTGGCGGAGGCGATCGAGGCGTTGAACGCCGCACCCGGTCTCGTGCTCAGCGTCGATGTGCCAAGTGGCGTCGATGCGTCCACCGGGATCGTCGCGGGCGTCGCCGCTGAAGCGCAGAAGACCGTTAGCTTCCATGCGGGCAAGCCCGGCCTTTGGATACATCCCGGCAAGGGTTGTGTTGGGGATACATGCACGATCGAGATTGGCGTTCCGCGCGGCGCGCCATCACGCGCCGACATCGGCTTGATCGGCGAGCGGGTGCTCGGTGTGCTGCCGCGCCGGGGGGCAAGCTCGACCAAGTTTACGAGCGGCCACGTCGTCGTGGTTGGCGGCTCGCGAGGACTGACTGGCGCTCCGGCGATGGCCTCGCTTGCGGCGATGCGCGCGGGCGCCGGGTACGTGACGGCGTGCGTGCCGGAGTCGCTCCTCGGAATACTCGATGTGCAGCTGGTGGAGACGATGACGCGCGGACTGCCCGACGAGCGTGGCGCGCTCGTTCCAGAAGGGCTCTCCGCGACGCTTGAGGCACTCCAGCGCGCAGGGGCGCTTGTGCTTGGTCCGGGGCTAGGCCGCGAGCAGACCAGCGCTTGCTTCGCGCGCGAGCTGGCAGGCGTGACGCCGGTCGCGATGGTGCTCGACGCGGACGGGCTGAACGCCCATGCGGGCCATCTGTCCGATCTCGCTCGCAGGCAGGCGCCGACGGTGCTCACGCCGCACGCGGGCGAGCTTGCGCGCTTGCTTGGCAGCGACAGCGAGTCGGTGCAGCGCGAGCGCCTGTCGAGTGCCCGTGCCGCCGCCGAGCAATCCGGCGCCGTGGTCGTGCTGAAGGGCGACGACACGTTGGTTGCCGAGCCGGCCGGGCGCGTCGCGATCAGCCCGGGAAACAGCCCGGCGCTCGCGACCGCAGGTACCGGCGACGTGTTGAGCGGCACGATCGCGGCGCTGCTGTCGCAGAACCTGGATGCTTTCGAAGCTGCCGCCGCCGGCGTGTATTTGCACGTGCGGGCTGGGCGCGAGGCGGCGCTCCGGCTCGGCGCCGCGGAGGGCGTGATCGCCGGCGACGTGATTGCCGCGCTGCCGGCGGCGAGGCGTCCGTGAGCCCTCGTCGCGCGCTCGCCCGCGTGAATCTGGCGGCAATCGAGCGCAACTGCGCGCGCCTGCGCGCTGAGCTGGCGCAGGAGTGTGAGCTGTGTGTGGTGGTCAAGGCCGACGGCTATGGCCACGGTGCCGCCGCGAGCGCTCGCGCCGCGCTCGACGCCGGCGCGAGCTGGCTGGCGGTGGCGGGCGCACGCGAGGCGGTCGAGTTGCGGCGGAGCGGCTTCGTGCAGGAGCGGCTGCTCGTGATGGGTGCGCTCAGCGCGGTCGAGTTGCACGAAGCGCTGGAGGCCAGCGCGGATGTTGTGGTGTGGAGCGAGCAGGCAGTGCGCGCGGTCGCCGAGGCCGATGGCGGGCGCGTGCACGTCAAGCTCGACAGCGGTATGGGGCGCCTCGGCACGCGCGACCCCGAGCAGGCATCGCGGGTGGTAAATGCGGCGATCACCACCCCAGGTGTCCAGTTGGCGGGTGTTATGACGCACTTCGCGACCGCCGACGACGAGCACGATCCGTTTTTCGAGCGCCAGCTGGACACGTTCGCGGAGTGGGCCGGAAAGGTCAAGGCGGCTCATCCGGAGGTTGTCGTGCACGCTGCCAACAGCGCCGCGACCCTACGCGAGAAGCGTGCCCATTTCGACATGGTGCGCTGTGGCATCGCGGTGTATGGGATGGACCCGTTTGGGATCGACCCGCTCGCGCAGCGGCTCGATCCGGCGCTCGAGCTGACTTCCTACGTGGCCGAGGCGAAGGGCTGCGCGCCGGGGCAGAGCGCCGGTTATGGACGGCGCTTCGTGGCCGAGCGCGACACGGTGCTCGGAGTGCTCCCGATCGGCTACGGTGACGGCTGGCGCCGGGCGTTGTCGAACAACGCTGAGGTACTCATCGCGGGCGAACGCCGTCCGATTGTGGGCACCGTAAGCATGGACAACCTTACCGTCGATCTCGGCGAGGATGCGGATGCGGACGCGCTGGCTGGGAGCGAGGCGGTGTTGATCGGGGTGCGCGGGGAGCAGCGCATCTTCGCCGAGGAGGTTGCGCGCCGGATCGGAACGATCAACTACGAGGTCACCTGTGGGCTGACCGCGCGAGTACCGCGCGTCTACCATCGCGACGGCCGGTCTTGACGAGCGCCGACGCGTTGCGGCTGGTGCGCTCCGCGCTGGCGGATCGGCCGGCGTGGCTGGTGGGCGGAGCGGTGCGCGACCTCACGCTCGGCCGGCCGGTCGGCGATCTCGACGTCGTGCTCGACGGCGACCCGGAGCAGGCGGCGCGAGCGATAGCGCGGGCGGTGCGCGGGACGGGTGGCGACGGGGCCGCGTGCTTCGCGCTATCTGAGCGTTTCGGGACTTGGCGCGTCGTGGGTCGCGAGGGCTCCTGGCAGGTGGACATCGAGCGCTTGCGGGGCGGGTCGCTACAGGAGGACCTGGCGCTGCGGGACTTCACCGTCAACGCCGTCGCCGAGCCGCTCCGGGGCGGGGAGCCGCTCGACCCGCTCGGCGGTCTTGCCGATTTGCGTGCCCGGCGTCTGCGGCTCGCCGGCCCTGCTGCTTTCCAGGACGATCCGCTGCGGGTGTTGCGCTTGGTGCGGGTCGCGGTCGAGCTTGACCTGACACCTGACGCCGACGCGCTCCTCGCGGCGCGGATGCAGGTGGAGCGACTCGTCGAGGTCTCCCCGGAGCGGGTGTTCGTTGAGTTGCGGCGGATCGTCGCCTCAGATCGCGTGTTGGGAGGTATCGAGATGCTGGATGAGGTTGGCGCCGCGGCCGTGGTGCTGCCCGAGCTGGGGGCGATGCGGGGGGTGCAGCAGAGCCGCTATCACCACCGCAACGTATATGGCCACACGCTTGAGGTGCTGGAGCGGGCGGTCGAGCTGACGACGGGCGGCGCTGGCCATGCGGTGGATGTCCCATCGCGGCGCGAGGAGAGCGAGGGAGCGGGGTTCGGTATCGCCGAGATGCTGGGGGAGCACCGCGCGCAGGTGCTCGCTGTGCTGGCTGAACCGCTCGCGGACGAGATGACGCGCGGGGAGGCGCTGCGCTGGGGCGCCCTGTTGCACGACGCCGCCAAGCCGGCGACGCGCGCCGTGCGGGTGTGGGACCGGCGCGTAACATTCATCGGCCACGACACGCTTGGGGCCGACCTCGCCCGTGACGTGCTCGGCCGCTTGCGCGCGAGCGTGCGCTTGCGCGAGCACGTGGCGGCGCTCGTGCGCCATCACCTGGCGCTCGGCTTTCTCGTGCACGAGCCACAGCCGCTCGCGCGCACGACCGTATTCGACTACTTGCGCCGTTGCGACCCGGTCGGGGTGGACGTGACGCTGCTGTCGGTATGCGACCGGCTGGCCACGCGTGGAGCGAAAGCGACGGAGGCGATCGAGGCGCATATGGCTCTCGCACGAGCAATGCTGGGCGATGCGCTGCGCTGGCGCAACGACGGCCCGCCCGCGCCGCTTGTACGCGGCGACGAGCTGGCGGCGGAGCTGGGCATCGCGGTTGGGCCGCGCATCGGGGAGTTGCTGGCCGATCTCGCTCGTGCGCAATACGCGGGCGAGGTGACCACGCGCGAGCAGGCGGTCGTCTTCGCGCGCCACCGCAAGCCGCGGGCTCGAGCCGGTTGAGCGCGTCCCACCTCGCGCCGAGGCCGGCGGAGGCTTCTCGGGCAGCGCAACCCACCGGGGGTTGGGCGGCTAGGATTGCGCGGGATGGACGAGCCGGACTGCATCTTCTGCAAGATCGTCGCGGGTGAGCTACCGGCGAGCATCGTCGACGAAGACGAGCGCACGATCGCCTTCATGGACATCAGTCCAGCCACGCGCGGCCACGCGCTGGTGATACCGCGCGCTCACACCGCGGACCTGCTAAGCATCGATCCCGAGGAGCTGGAGGCCGTCGCGGTCGCGGCGCGGCGCCTTGCGATTCGCATGAAGGAGCGCCTCGGCGCGGACGGGATCAACCTCATCAACTCGTGCGGCGCCGCGGCATGGCAAACCGTCTTCCACTTCCACGTGCACGTGATTCCCCGCTACGAGGGTGATCCGCTGCGCCTGCCATGGGTGCCGGCTCCGGGCGATCCCGGCGACATCGCCACGGCCGCGGCGGCGATCGAACTCGCTCCGAAAAAGGGGGAATAGCGGGTTGCGCGTCGAACCGCTACATCGTCCCCATCCATGTGTTCCTGTTGATTGGTCGCTATGAAACGTCTCCCCACAGTGGTTTTGATTGCCTGCGGTCTGGCTCTCGTGCTCCCGGCGGGCTCGCTCGCAACGCTCAGCGAAGTCGGCGTGATCCCGGAAACGACACCGCCCAGCACGCCCAGCTGCCCGACCCCGTCGTGTCTGGCCGTCAGTCGCACCACCGGATTCCAGGTCAAGGTCGAAGCCAACAACAATCTGGTGGCAGCGCCGCGCGAAGGCACGGTCGTCGCCTGGACCGTCACGCTCGGCAAGCCCAACGCGACGCAGATCAAGTATTTCAACGCAAACGAGGGTGGTCCCGCCTCGGCGGGGATCGCGATACTGCGCCCCCAGAAGAGCCCCAAACTGACCTACAAGCTGATCGCGCAGAGCCCGATTGTGCCGCTTGAAAAGTATTTCGGCAAGACCGCTCAGTTTCCCCTAGCCACAACACTGGCGGTGAAGAAGGGCGACGTGGTCGCACTCACAGTGCCCTCGTGGGCGCCGGTGCTGGCGCTCAATTTCGGCAAGGGCACCTCCTGGCGGGCGAGTCGGCCGAAGGGTCAATGTGCGACCACCGGTACCCAGACCGCGCAGGCGTCGCTCGGCTCCAGCGCGCAGTACTACTGCCTGTACCAGACGGCGCGGCTCACCTACAGCGCGACGCTGATCTCAACGCCCTAGGTCGGAGCCCTGGTCAGCTGGGCGTGGCGGGGGCTCGCCGCGGGTGTGCGCGGGGTTGGCCGCGGTGCCGCCTATGGGGCGCTGGCGCCGCCGCTGGAGCCGACGCTGCTAGCGGGTTTTTCCGCGGTTTTTTCAGATGCGGGTTTTTCGCTTGCCGTTTCTTTGGGGGCTTCGCCACCGGCGGACGTGCCGCCCGCCGCGCCGCTTTCGGCCGCGCCCGACCCCGAGGAGCTTTCGCCGCCGGTTTCGCTGCCGCCTGTGGTCGAGCCGGATGAGGTTTTTTCTCCGGCGGTGGAGGTCGTGGCGGTGGTCGACGTCGAGGTCGTTTCGGTCGTGCCTTTTTCCGCCGAGGTGCTGCTCGGCGGAGTGATTTCAGGCGTGCTCTTCGGAACGGCGTCGGACACGTTGCTGCCGCCGCACGAATTCAGGGCGAGGCCGGAGAGGGCAAGCAGGGCGCTTGCAGCGAGCGCGAGGATACGAGTCCGATGTGGACCCCTGCTCACGTGCCGAGCGGACCCATCCGGCGCGTGCAGGTGGGGCAGTCGTTCAGGTCCTTCTGGGCGGGCTGCTCGCACCACGGGCAGAACCGCAGGTTCTCCACCGACCACGGCAGGCGCGACTTGCTGGGGGCGAGCGGGAGTAGCTTGCCGACGATCTCCATCGGCTCGCCCGATTCGCGATCGAGATACACCTGGTCGGGTTGCGCCTCGATCACGACTTCGCGGCCGCTGGAAGGAGTACGCAGACGATAGCGTTGACTCGTGCTCACGCCCGGCACTCTAGCGAAGCGAGTCCTGGAATAGGCTGGTGGGCGATGACGGCCTGAGTCGGAAGGATAGGCTGACGGAGGATGCGTGTCCTGATTTTCCACGGCTATCTGCTGGCCGGCACGGGCTCCAACATTTACAACGCGTGCCTATCGAGAGCGTTGGCGCGGCTCGGGCACGAGGTGCACCTGTTCTGCCAAGAGCGCCATCCCGAGCGTCTGCCGTTCGTTGGTGCCGCCGGAGACTGGGACGACGGGGAGCTGTGCGTGCGCGCGCTTGCTGGACCTCGAGCGCAGGACGCCTCGCTGTGCACCGTCTATCGGCCCGACCTCGGTGGGCTGCTGCCCGTATATGTGCTCGACCCCTACGAGGGTCTTGAGGCGAAGACCTTCGCCGAGTGCACCGAAGCGGAGGTGGCGGCATACCTCGATGCCAATGTGGCCGCGGTGAGCGAGGTCGTCGAGCGCGTGTGTCCGGACATCGCGCTCGCCAACCACGTCATGATGGGCCCGACGATCCTGGCACGAGCACTGGGCGACAAGACGCCGTACGCCGTGAAGATCCACGGGAGCGCGCTGGAGTACACGCTCAAGCCCAATCGCGAGCGTTTTCTGCCCTATGCGCGCGAGGGGCTCGCGAGTGCCCGGACCGTGCTCGTCGGCTCCCGTTACACCGCCAAGAGCCTGTGGGCGACACTGGGTGGGGCATGCGGGGCGTCGATTGAGCAGCGCACGCGTCTCGGTCCGCCCGGTGTGGACGTGGAGCAGTTCGCGCCGCGCGCCACGTCCGATGCGGAGAGCGTCCGACCGGCCTTCTCACGGGGCGCGCCGGTGAGCTGGCCGGCGGGCGAAACGGTGGCGTTTGTGGGCAAGCTGATCCCCGGCAAGGGCATTGACCTGCCGATCGCGGCGTGGCCGCTGGTGCTCGAGCGCCGACCTCGCGCGAAGCTGTTGGTGGTCGGCTTTGGCAGCTGGCGCGAGTCGCTGGAAGAGCTGTGTCGCCTGCTGGGGCAGGGGGAGCTGGAGCGGGTCGAAAGCGTCGTGCGGGCCCACGTGCTCGCGTTTCTGCGGGGGCTGCACGGGAGCGAGCGCGAGCGCTACCTCGATGCGGCGCATGGGCTCGCGGAAAGGATCGAATTCGTCGGCCGCCTCGACCACGAGGAGCTGGCGGAGGTGCTGCCGGCGTGCGAGGCGCTGGTGGTGCCCAGTGCCTTCCCGGAGTCCTTTGGGATGGTCGCCGCGGAGGCGGCTGCCTGCGGTGTGCTGCCCGTGAGTGCCGCCCACTCGGGTCTTGTGGAGGTGAGCGAGATCCTCGCGGCGAAGCTGCCGCGGCAAGCCTCGGCTTGGTTGTCGTTTGCGCTCGACGACAACGCCGTGCCGGCTATTGCCGAGCGTGTGAGTGCATGGCTGGCGGCGGATCGTGAGCTTAAGCAGCAGACCCGAGCCGCACTCGTGTCAGTGGCGCGCGAGCGCTGGTCCTGGGAGGGAGTAGCGCGAGGTGTGCTCGCGGCTGCGCGAGGGGAACCCAACACCGTGCGCAGGACGGACGGATGGCGCGTGAATGAGATCGGCGTAGAGCGGGCACACGGCACGCGTGCATAGGCGCGGTTCGGGCGGGTACTTGACGGATGGTCCTCAGCGCAATACATTGAGGCAATCGTTGCAAGCAGTTCCGATCACGGGAGGCGAGGCGCGATGCACGTACGAGACGGAATGAGTCCGATGGTCCTGGCAGTGGGTCCAGGTCACACGCTGCGCGACGCTGCACGGCTGATGTCAGAGCGCCACGTGGGCGCGGCTGTTGTGATCGACCCCGACGCAAGCGGACCCGGGATTCTCACCGAGCGCGACGTGCTCAGCTCGATCGGCGCGGGCGAGAGCCCGGACGTCGAGCTGGTCGCCGACCACCTGACGCGGGACGTAGTGTATGCCGAGCCGAGCTGGTCTTTGGAGGAAGCCGCAACCGCGATGGTTCGCGGCGGCTTTCGCCACCTGATCGTCGTCGAGCGTGGAGAGACAATGGGGATACTCTCCGTGCGCGACGTCGTGCGCTGCTGGACCGACGAGGGGGCTGTCTGCCCCGTTCCGGCGAGCGCAGCCGTGGGGTGAGAGAGGGAAGGCTCGTGCGCTCGCCTCGGGGAAGCGAGTGCCGCCTTTTCATTGGGGCCGCGCGTGGATTGGGAATCCCACCCACCTGCGCGCGGCGCCTCACCACCTTGTTCTAGGTGCGATCAGTGATGGTCGAGCGGTAGCTCGTCGACTTCGCGACGCGTGTCTTTGATCCAGCGCACGACCGCGACCACCGTGATGATTACGCCGCCCACCAGCAGGATCTTGCTGATCGTGATGCCGATCACCGCGAGGGTTATGCCCACGGCGACGAGCAGCGGCAGGATCGTCGGTCCGGGGAGGTGTACCTCCTCGCCGGTCGGCGGGACCTCGGGGTCAAGTGGGCTCATGAGAGATACAGCGCGGCCACGATGAACGTGAGGCCGAACATGAACATGCAGATCCCGGCGACGATTATCCCGGCGCGGATGTTCTTCTGGGCTAGACGACGGTCCATGACGACGTGAAGATTACAACTTTGCGTCGACGACCATCGCGCAGAACAGCAGCGCGAGGTAGGCGAGCGAGAACAAGTACAGCTGCAGCGCGCTGCGCCGGTCGGCACGACGGTAGAGCCTTACCGCGCCCGCGATGAATCCGAACCCGAGTAGCAGCGACGCGACCAGGTAGATCGGGCCGAACCCTCCCGCGCAGAACGGGAGCTGAGTGACCGCGTACAGGAGCACCGAGTAGAGCAGTATCTGCCGGCGTGTCTCGGCCTCGCCGCGCACCACCGGGAGCATCGGCACCCCGACCTTCGCATACTCGTCCTTCATCAGCAGCGAGAGGGCCCAGAAATGCGGCGGGGTCCAAAAGAACACGATGAAGAACAACAGCACAGCGACGCCGCTCACCGATCCGGTCACCGCGGCCCAGCCGACCAGCGGTGGGATCGCGCCGGCCGCGCCGCCGATCACGATGTTCTGGGGCGTGCGTCGCTTCAGCCACATTGTGTACACGAGCACATAGCCAAGGAACCCGGCGAACGAGAGACTTGCGGCGAGCACGTTGACCGTCAGCGACAGCTCCAGGAAGGACAGCGCCGCCAGCACGCAGCCGAAGGTGAGCGCCGCCCCTGGGGAAACACGCCCGGACGGCACCGGACGGTTGGCGGTGCGCGCCATGCTCGCGTCGATGTCGCGGTCAAACCAGTGGTTGACAGCGCCCGCGCCACCTGCCGACAGGTAGCCCCCGAGGCAGGTGAGTGCGATCAGCGCCACAGATGGGCTGCCGGCCACGAGCATCGTGGTGATCGTCGTGAGCAGCAGCAGCGACTGCACCTTGGGCTTGGTCAGCTCGGTGTAGTCGGACAGCAGTTGCCGCGTCCGTGGAGCGAGGCCGATAGGCAGAGGTGCGTGGCGACTGGATTGGAGCGCTTCAGTCGCCGAGAGCGATGTCGGGGAGCCGTCCATCGCGGTGAGTCTACGTGCGCGAGACCGCGGACACGCTACAAGCCGATCTGGGTGGCGCCCGCCGGCACCGTGGCGCCTCCCGGCGCGGGTGCCCCCGAGGTGCGCTGCTCGATCTCGCGGCGGATGTCCTTCATCGGTTCGTGCGAGCGCACGGTTGGGACCACATCGAAGTTGTTGACGGGTGGGGGCGAGCTGGTGAACCACTCGAGCGTGTTGGCCTTCCACGGGTCTGGGCCGGCCACGGCGCCGTGTTTGAGGCTGCGCATGACGTTGATGACCGTGAGCAGCACGCCGCCGCCCAGGATGAACGAGCCGATCGTTGAGATCAGGTTGTAGAGGGCGAGATTGCCGGTGTTGCTGTACTCGTACACGCGCCTCGGCATCCCGTCAAGGCCGAGCACGTGCTGGATCATGAACGTCATCAGGAATCCGACGAACATCACCCAGAAGCTCCATTTGCCCAGCGTCTCGCTCAGCATTCGCCCGGTGATCTTCGGGAACCAGTAGTAGATCGCCGCAAACACGGTGAACACGGCGCCGCCCATCAGCACGAAGTGGATGTGGGCCACCACGAAGTAGCTTTCGTTCAGCTGCCAGTCGACGGGGAACACGGCGAGGAACACGCCGGATATCCCGCCGATCGTGAACAGCGCGATGAAGCCCACGCAGAACAGCAGCGGCGTCTTGAATTCGATCGTGCCACCCCACAGGGTCGCCAACCAGCCGAAGATCTTCACGCCCGTGGGAATCGCGATCAAGCACGAGCTGAGCATCGCGAAGATGATGATCGCCTCGGGAATCGGCGCGGTAAACATGTGATGCACCCACACCAAAAAGCCGAGGAACGCGATCGTCACAGTGGATGCCGCGATTGCCTTGTAGCCGAAGATCGGCTTGCGCGCGAACACGGGCAGGATCTCTGAGACCAGCCCGAATCCAGGCAACACCATGATGTAGACCTCGGGATGTCCGAAGAACCAGAACAGGTCCTGCCAGAGGATCGCCGAGCCGCCGTTGGCGGGGTCGAAGAAGTGCGTGCCGAAGTGGCGGTCGGTCAACAGCATCGTGACCGCTCCGGCGATCACCGGCATCGCGAAGATGATCAGGATCGAGTAGGTCAGGATCGCCCAGATGAACAGTGGCAGCCGCCCCCAGCTCATACCCTTCGCGCGCATGTTGGCAATCGTCACGTAGAAGTTGATCGCGCCGAGGATCGAGGAGAGGCCGGTGATGTGGATTAGGTAGATCCACGCGTCCTGGCCGCCTCCGGGGGAGTAGGTGATGCTCGACAGCGGCACGTAGCTTGTCCAGCCCGATTCCGGTGGAGTCCAGAAGACCGAGGCGTAGAAGACGATGCCGCCGGCCAACAGCAGCCAGTAGGAGAGCGCGTTTAGGCGCGGGAAGGCCATGTCTCGCGCACCCACCATCAGCGGCACGAAGTAGTTGGCCAAACCGGCCATCATCGGCACGACGAACAGGAAGATCATCGTGGTGCCGTGCATCGTGAACAGCTGGTTGTAGGTCTGCGGTGCGATCAGCGTGTTTTCCGGCACCCCCAGCTGCAGACGCATCATCAGCGCCTCGACGCCCCCCAGCAGGAAGAACACGAACGTCGTGACCATGTACATGATCCCGATCCGCTTGTGATCGGTGGTCGTGACCCAGCTCATCCAACCGGTCGGTTCCTTTTTTGCCTCGTGCGCGACGATCTGGGGGACTGGGGCTGCGTAGGTGGCCATCTGGGTGGGCTCCTAATGTCCGGAGTCGGAGATTCGGTGGGGGCTTGTCGGGCGAGCGCGGGTCACGGGTTCTCGACCTGTCCGGCGCCGACTTCGTGGTTGAGCTTGGTGCGAGCGTCCGCCGCGGCGGCGTTGGCTTCGGCGATCTGCTTCTTCTGGTAGGCCACCCACGCTTCGAATTGCGGCGGCGGAACGGCCTTCACAGTGGCGATCATGCGCGCGTGGCCGCGCCCGCAGAGAAGCGCGCATTGGCCGCGGAACACGCCGGGCTTTTCGATCTTGAACCACGTGTAGTTGTGGTAGCCGGGCACCGCCTGGAACTTGCCGCCGAGCTGGGGGATCCACCAGGAGTGGACCACGTCAGAGGAGACGATGTTGAGAGTGACGGTGGTTTTCGTCGGCACTACCAGTTCCTCGTAAGAGTACGGAGCGCCGAGCCCATCCGGTTCGTTCTCGCCCGGGTAGACGAACTGCCACACGAACTGTCGGCCGATTACGTCGATTTCCAGGGACTTACCGTCGGGCGGAAGCTTCTGTTCGTCACTCGCGTACAGGTGGGAGGTGTCGCTCACCAGATGTTCGCCTTCGGGGCTGGAGTTGACCGGATCCTGGATCGAGGAGAGCTTCACGAACGTGATCACGGCAAGTATCAGCAGGATCACCGCGGCGGCGAGAGTCCAACCGATCTCGAGACGCGTATTTCCGTGGGTCTGGTTGGCTACGGCGCCCTTGCGTGCGCGGTAGCGGTAGAGCACGTAGCAGAGGGTGCCCTCGACGATCACGAAGATCACGAGCGCCACCCACAGCGTGATCTTGTAGAGGTTGTCGATCTGGTTGGCGTTCGACGACCCGCCCGACTCGGGGGTGAAGAACGCGAGGGGTATGGAGAGCAGGTGGATCAAAGCGGGCAAGATTCTATTCACGACCGGGCGGAACGCGCGTGCCCGGTCGCAAAAGCCTGCGCCGACGCGCTTTTGGGCACGCATCGAGCGTGAGCTGCATTGGGCGTGGAGTACCGTCGCATCGGCGTCTCAATGTCCCTGAAAGTGCGCTGGGCGCTTGGTCAGGAAGGCGCTGACGCCCTCCACGAAATCATCGGTGCCGGCCATTTGCTGTTGCAACGTGGCCTCAAGCTCCAACTGCTCGGCCATGTTCGCGTACAGCTGCTCGTTGAGCAGATGCTTGGCTGCCGCATAGGACCGCGTCGGGCCATGCGCGAGTCGCGCGACCAACGCCTCGCTCTCCGTGGCGAAGTCCGCATCGGCGAACACTCGGTTGGCAAGTCCCCAGTCGAGCGCCTGCGCCGCCGTTACCCGCTCGCCGAGCATCGCCATCTCTGCTGCCCGTGCCATGCCGACGCGCGTGGGCACGAACAGCGAGGAGCCTCCGTCGGGTACCAGGCCGATGTTGACGAACGCCAGCAGAAAGTAGGCACTCTCGGCGGCCACGACGAGATCGCAACACAGCGCGAGCGAGCAGCCGATGCCCACCGCCGGACCGTTGACGGCCGCCACGACCGGCTTTCCCATCTCGCGGATCGCGTGCATGATCGGGTGGTAGCGCTCGGTCAGCACTCCGTAGACGTTGGGCCGTCCCTCGGGCGTTAGGTCATCCCCGCTGATATCCCGCAGGTCGGCTCCGGAGGAGAATGCGCGTCCAGAGCCGACGATACATACGGCGCGCACCGCGTCGTCCTCGCTTGCGCGAGTGAGCGCGGCGAGCAGGTCTTCCCCGAGCTGCTTGTTCCACGCGTTGAGCGCTTGCGGGCGGTTCAGTTCGATCTTCGCCGCGCCGTCGATGAGCGTCATGTTGACTGTGTCGAGCTGCATTGCCGCGGGAGTTTATGGTGTGTGGTGATGAGCAGGCCCGTAATCGGCATTTGCACCGCCCTGGAGCGTGCCCGCTGGGGCATGTGGGACCAGCAGGCCGTGCTGCTCTCGCGCAGCTACGTGCAGGCCGTGCAGCAGGCCGGCGCGCTTGTCGTGATGCTGCCACCCGACGAGCTGTTGCTCGAAGATCCCGGCGAAGTGCTCGACCTGCTCGATGGGCTGGTGCTTGCTGGCGGCGCCGACATCGATCCGTCCAGCTACGGCGAACAGGCCCATCCCGAGACGCTCGACACGGTCCCCGAGCGCGACCGCTTCGAGATCGCGCTCGTTCGCGCCGCGATCGAGCGCGATCTGCCCGTGCTGGGGATCTGTCGCGGGATGCAACTGATCAACGTGGCCTACGGGGGGACGCTGCTTCAGCATTTGCCTGAACGTTTTGGCCATCACGAACATCTGCGGGTGCCCGGCACCTTCGACGGCGCCGACCACGATGTCGATCTGATCGACGGAACGCTTGCGGCGGGCGCGGCGGGGGAGACCCACCATGCGACCAAGTCCCATCACCATCAGGGCGTCGACCGGCTGGGAGAGGGACTGCGTGTGAGCGGCAACTCCTCGATGGACGATCTTCCGGAGGCGATCGAGATGTCGGATCGCAGTTTCGTGCTCGGTGTGCAGTGGCATCCAGAGGCCGACCCGGCCAGCCATGTCGTCGGGGCGCTCGTCGCCGAGGCTGAGAAGCACATGCGCAGGCGTGTGGCTGAGGGAACTGCCGCATAGGCGCGGGGCCCGGTAGGAGTCGTTGTGCGACGCGGCCTTGTCGGGGAAGGTGCCGCATCCTGTCGCATCGACCCGGGAGTCGCCGCTTAGCGCCATATACTCCCGGTCCCGTGCGGGGGTCGAGGGCCATCAGGACAGCCGCCTGGGGCTTGGTAGCCGCGGGCGTGATCGCTCCGCTCGTGCGCAAGCGCCTCTCTACGCCGCCGATCGTGGCGCAGACGGTCGCGTTTGCCGCTCCGCTCGGACTATGTGTCGCGGTACGCCGCTCGCGCACTCGTGATGTGGCGGTATGCACGCTGCAGATGTGGGCCTACCTGGCCGCATACAAGGCGCCCCACGACAACGAGAGCGAACAGCAGGATCGAGTGCTGATCGACTATCCGATCGAGGCGGACCGTGTGATTGGTCTCGGTGAGCTACCCACAGTGCGCTTGCAGCGACGCCTTGCTCGTGGCCAATGGCGACTCGGCGATCGTGTGCTCGTGTGGGCGCACTGGCTTTGGTTTCTGATGCCCCACGGCACCCTCGTATACATCATGTTGCGCCGTCGCGGGCGTTTCGACCGTGCCGCGGTGATGACCTATGCCGTGTTCGACATCGGCGCGATGATCTATTGGATCCTGCCGACCGCTCCACCCTGGTACGCGGCCGCGCATGAAGGGCACGAGGGGCATTTCGATGGCCCGTCGCACGTGTCTGGGGCGTCCAACGGGACCCCTGATGAGGTCGCCGTCAGACGAATGATGGTCGAGTATGGGGAGTTCTTTTGGAAAGACGGCTGGGGTCCGCTTTACAGTGTGCTGGGAGGCAACCCATTGGCCGCGATGCCCTCGCTTCACTTCGCTACTTCGATGATGGCCGCTCAGCTGCTCTCAGAGACTGGGCCGGTCGCAGGTGCCGTTGGCTGGAGCTACACCGCCACGCTCGGGTTCGCGCTGGTGTATCTCGGTGAGCACTATGTGGTCGACCTGATCGCTGGGGCCGTGCTCACCACGACCGTGCGTCGGTTGGGTCCACAGGCCGCTCCCGCGCTGCGGCGTTTCGGGGCGACGGTTGCGGCGATCGAGGCCAGGGCACATGATGCAATATGAGCCTGCGAGGAGATGAGATGAGTTCGGCAGGTCCATTCGCGCGCGAGCACGGCGAGGCCAAGCAAGGGGACGCGGACGCCCAACGGGGCGTGGAGACGGCGCAAGGGGACATCGCGGTGGCGCGGGCTCACATCGTGCCCGACGGCGGTGGCGCCGAGGAGCAGATGCCGCGCGTGCCGGTCACGCGGCGCAGCGCGATCGCCTTTGGCCTGTTCGTGCTCTCGGCGGTGGCGTTCCTCTATTTCGTGCTGCCCAAGCTGGCCGGCCTGAGCAGCACCGCCCATCGCATCGAGCGTGGCGACACGTGGTGGATCTTGATCGGCGTGTTCCTCGAGATCTGCTCGTTTGGGGGCTACGTGGTGCTGTTTCGCGCTGTGTTCGTGCGTGGGCGGCACAGTCCGATCGGCTGGCCCGAGAGCTATCAGATCACGATGGCGGGATTGGCCGCCACGCGTCTGTTCGCTGCCGCGGGCGCGGGCGGTATCGCGCTCACGGCCTGGGCATTGCGCCGCTCAGGGATGGAACCGCGACTGGTCGCATGCAGGATGGTGGCCTTCATGGTTTTGCTGTACGTGATCTACGCCGGTGCGGTGCTGCTCGACGGCATCGGGCTGGGAACCGGCCTGTTCCCAGGGGAAGGCTCGTTTGCGATTACGATCGTGCCGGCTGCGATCGCGGCGATCCTGTTCGCGGTGGGGGGCGCGATGGCGCTGCTGCCAGGCGATATCGAGCGGCGTCTGGCGCGGTGGGCGGCCGGCGCGGGTCGCCTGGAGCATTGGGTGGCGCGCGCGGCGACGGTGCCCGCGATGGCGGCCAGCGGTGTGCGCACCGCGATCGAGCTAATCCGCTCGCGCGATCCGGGACTGCTGGGGGCGCCGGCCTGGTGGGGGTTTGACATCTGTGTGTTGTGGGCGTGCTTTCACGCGTTCGGCGCCGCCCCTCCGTTCACGGTGATCTTGATGTGTTATTTCGTTGGGATGGTGGGCAACCTGCTGCCGCTGCCCGGTGGGTTGGGAGGCGTGGAGGGCGGGATGATCGGCGCGTTCGCGGCATTCGGCGTCGAATTCAACCTGGCGGTGCTGGCGGTGCTCTCCTACCGCGCGATCTCATTCTGGCTGCCGACGCTTCCGGGCGCGATCGCCTACTTCCAGTTGCGCCGCACCGTGGCTCGCTGGAGGGTCGAGCAAGCCGCTCCAGCGGTCGTAGCGCCAAAGGGAATCGAAGCCGCCGGCCCGCTGCACGTCTAGTAAACGCGCTATACTATACAAAGTAAAGCGCGCTGGGACTGGTTGAAGCCAGACTGACCGGATACACACGAGGCGGCCGATATTGGCTACCTTGGAGTGATAGGGCCCGCTCGCCCGGACGAGCGGGCGAGAAAAGTGAGCAAGACGGGAGTCAGCGAGATGGCGGAGGTCGAGAACACGATCATCATCGGCAGCGGGCCTGCGGGATACACCGCGGCGCTGTACACCTCGCGTGCCAATCTCTCGCCGCTGGTCGTCGAGGGGTTCGCATGGGGCGGCTTGCTGCAGCAGACGACCGATGTCGAGAACTACCCAGGCTTTCCCGAGGGCATCATGGGCCCTGACCTGATGGTCAAGCTACGTGATCAGGCTGAGCGCTTCGGTGCGAAGCTGGAGACCGATCAGGTCGAGCGCGTGGAGCTTGCCAATGAGCCAGGTGGAGTGCACAGCGTCTGGGTCGGCGACACCGAGCACCAGGCTCGCACCGTGATTCTCGCGATGGGAGCCGAGCACAAGAAGCTCGGCGTGCCCGGCGAGGATGAGCTGAGCGGCCGCGGCGTCTCCTACTGCGCCACCTGCGACGCCGCGTTCTTCAAGGATGCCCACACGGTGATCGTCGGCGGTGGGGACTCCGCGATGGAGGAGGCGATCTTCCTGTCGAAGTTCGCCAGTAAGGTCACTGTCGTGCATCGCCGCGATGAGTTTCGCGCTTCGAAGATCATGCTGGAGCGAGCCCGCGAGCAGGCAAACATCGAGTTGCTGACCCCCTACGCCGTCGAGCGCTTCGAGCCGGGCGAGAACGGTGCGCTGGGCGTCGCCAAGCTCGTCAATACGGTCACCGGCGAGCCGCGCGAGATACCGATCACCGGTGCGTTCATCGCCGTCGGACATGAGCCTCAGTCCTCCCTCCTCGAGGGTCAGATCGAGCTTGACGAGAACGGATATGTGAAGGTTGAGGGTCGTTCTACGCGTACCAACAGGCCCGGCGTCTTTGCCGCGGGCGACCTTGTGGATCACACCTATCGGCAGGCGATCACGGCAGCCGGCTCAGGCTGCCAGGCTGCACTGGACGCAGAGTGGTATCTACGCGACACGCCTGAGGTACCCACCCCCGAGGGAATGCCGGTCGGGGATTTGGCCGAGGCTCAGTGGGCAGCACCGACTCCGACTGTCGACGCGGCCTCCTGAGATCCGCGCAGTCAGCCGCGCTTGTGATTGCTCAGCCGGATTGGTCCGCGAGATCGCGTAGCGCCGGGGCAGGGCGGTAGCGCTCCTCCCGGTAGTGCTCGCACAGCTGTTCGAGCTGCGCGAGCACGTAATCGAAGCCGATCTGCTCGCCCCAGGCGAACGGCCCGCGCGGGTGGCTGAGGCCGAGCACCATGCCCTTGTCGATGTCCTCGGATGAAGCCACGCCTTCGCCGAGTGCGAACGCACACTCGTTGACGAGCTGACATACGATTCGCGGCAGCACGCCGCCGGGTGCCCCCTGAACACGGGCGGTGTGCAGGCCGAGCCCCGCGAACACCTGCTCGCCCGCTTCGCCGGTCGCCTCCACGAGTGTGAGTGGCGCGAGCGCGTAGAACGGCTCGCCGTCCACGGTTCCCCCGAGCCCGCTCACGGCGATCTCAGGTCCGGTCTTGCCGGGAGCAAGCGCGCGCAGCGCGTCCGCCACTGGACCACTGCCGGTAACGATCGCGTCGGTGCTGGGTGCGGGCCGGTCGGGGTCGGCGGGCCGATGGGGTCCCTCACCGGAGTAGTCGTAGTAGCCCCGGCCCGTCTTGCGGCCGTGCAGGCCGGCCGCAACCTGGCGTGCCTGGATCGGCGAAGGGCGCCAGCGCGGCTCGCCGAAGCTCAGCTCGTAGAAGCTCTTGGACACATCGAAACCAGTGTCCACGCCCACAAGGTCGCTCAGCTCGAACGGGCCCATGCGAAAGCCGCCGCCAACGCGCACGATGCGGTCGATCGTGGGCACATCCGCGACTCGCTCCTGCAAGAGGCGCAGAGCCTCCAGGCCAAACGGACGGTTGCAGCGGTTCACGATGAACCCCGGCACGTCCGCGGCGCGGATCGTGTCCTTACCCATTGCCGCGCCCGTGGCGTCCGCGATGGCCAGTGCCCGCTCGTCGGAAAGCACGCCGGCGATGACCTCCAGCAGGCGCATGAGCGGGGCCGGGTTGAAGAAGTGCATCCCCACGACGCGCTCGGGATGGGTTGCGCCGGCGCCCACGGCCGTGATTGGCAGCGAGGACGTGTTGCTCGCGAGCACGCACTGTGCGCTCACGATCTGCGACAGACGGCCGTACAGCTCGTGCTTGACCTCTAGCCGCTCTGGCGCCGCCTCGATCACAAGCTCGCAGGTGGCAAGTGCGTCTAGTTCGTCGGCCGGCTCAAGGCATGCGGTTGCCGCCTCCGCTTGCTCGGCTGTGCGCTTGCCCTTTTCGGCTTCCTTGGCGAGCCCTGAGCGGACGCTCTGGATGCCGCGCGCCAGCGCTTCAGGAAACGGATCGTGCAGCAGCGTACGAGCCCCACTTCGGCAGGCAAGCTGCGCTATTCCGGCGCCCATAGTCCCGGCGCCCACCACCCCGATCGTCTTTGCCGCCACACTGCTCATAGCTGCGAGAGATTACTGCTTGTGGTCTTGCTGTCCCTGCTCGTCGAATCCGCGCCACGTCGGGTCTATGCCCTCGCTGCGAAGCAGCGCGGCGTACCCCTCGAGAATGTCCTCCACGGACCGATTCGGTGGCAGTCGGTACCCCACAGGAGGTCTCAGTCTGGCCATTCGGTCACCCTCTTGACTAGGTCGTATATCTCTTTGTTCAGCCATGTTGGTCTCCCCGATTCCTTTTGCTGGCGGCGCGCGATCAGTATCGAGTAGACGTCGGCAACCAGCTCATGCGTGTACTCATAAGGACGATAGCCGGCTTCTCGGATGGAATTGCGGACGATTGTCGGAGACAGTTCGAGTAGCCTGGCGCCGTTGGCGATGTCTTCCGTTGTGCAGCGGGCGATGCTCAGCGCGTGGCCCCACTCGTGCCAGGCCGTGCGGGCGACGAGCTGTTCGAAGGACTGCTCTCCCAGCTCGGCGAGTGCCGGATGTCGAGCGTTGAACACGACGATGCGCAGGTCTGGAACCCAAGCGGCGAGCGCGGGCTCGAGTCGTCCACGGGCCTGCTCGCCGAGCCCACGGTGTCCACCCGACCGCAGAAGCCTGTGAACTGGCACTCCGAGGGTTTCCTCGACAACCGTCCACTGCGAGGCGCCGACCTCCTCCAGCAGCTGTCTATGATCGGGCGGCAGTTCCGCCCAAGCCATCTTCACCGTCTTTGCTGTGCGCTCACGCGCGGTGTCTGTAGGTTGTTCGTCTTTTCTTGCCACACTCCCTCATCCGACCCTCGGGGCGAAGCGGGACAGGTGTTGACTATCGGGCGGGATCACACTGCGGGAACGACCCGCAAATCCCCCAAATCCGCAATCGGCCTTTCGCGGTAGGACCGTTCAGGAAGGCACGAGCGCGTTGATCCCCGTCATTGCGCGGCCGATGATCAGCTTCTGGATCTGGGAGGTGCCCTCGTAGAGCGTCGTCACGCGCACGTCGCGGAAATAGCGCTCGACCGGATGGTCGTCCACGTAGCCCGCGCCGCCGTGCACCTGGATCGCCGTGTTGGAGCACTCCACCGCCGCCTCGGTGGCGTGCAGCTTGGCGACTGAGGTCTCCAGGGTGTTCGGGCGACCCTTGTCCTTGAGGAAGCCCGCGCGATACACGAGCATGCGCGAGGCGTCGGTCTTCAGCACCATGTCGGCGATCATCGCCTGCACGAGCTGGAAACTCGCGATCGGTTTACCGAACTGCTCGCGCTCCTTGGCGTATTTCACCGACTCCTCCACACACCCCTGGCAGATGCCCACGCAGCCGGCCGCCACCGAGTAGCGCCCGGAGTCGAGCGAGGACATCGCCACCTTGAAGCCGTCGCCGATCTCGCCGAGCATCTGATCGTCTGACACCTCCACGTCTTCCAGGGCGATCGAGGCGGTGTCGGAGGCGTGCAACCCCATCTTGTGCTCGATCGTGCTCGCCTGATAGCCGGGCTGATCGGTGTCGACCATGAAGCACGCCAGCCCCCTGTGGCCCAACTCGGGATCGGTCTGGGCGAAGATCAGTGCCACCTTCGCGTAGTTGCCCATCGAGATCCACATCTTCGCGCCGTTGATCAACCACCCTTTGTCGGTCTTCTTCGCGCGCGTACGCTGTTTCGCGGCGTCCGAGCCGGTGTCGGGCTCGGTCAACCCGAAGCAGCCAAGCCACTCGCCCGAGCACAGCTTCGGCAGATAGTGCTGCTTCTGCTC
The DNA here is from genome assembly GCA_963776985.1 of uncultured Solirubrobacterales bacterium. GTDB lineage: Bacteria > Actinomycetota > Thermoleophilia > Solirubrobacterales > Solirubrobacteraceae > Palsa-744. Next base: position 168,513 of record CAVZOV010000004.1, on the reverse strand, counting down.
CTCGGCGCCCCACTTGAGGATCGCGCTGCACACGAGCGAGGTTTGCACCGAGATCACGGTGCGCACTGACGAGCAGCCCCTGCCGATCTCCTCAACCACGAGCCCGTAGGAGATGTAATCGAGGCCCGCGCCCCCGTACTCGCGTGGCACGATCGCGCCCAAATAGCCCTGGTCGGCGATCTTCTTCACGATCTCCAGGTCGAAATGGTGGTTGCGCGCGTTCTGCTTCGCCTGCTCCACGATCTCCTTGTCGGTGAACTCGCGCGCGGTGCTGCGAATCAGCTCTTGCTCGTCGGTCAGGTCGAAGTCCATCTCTCTCCTTATGCGTTCAACTTTGGTGTTTGCCATGGCGCCGCCAGGCGTTTTTCAAGCTCGCCGGGGAGCTCCTCGATTTTGATGCGATCTTGGGCCAGCGAGTCGCGGTCTCGCAGCGTAACGGTCCCGTCGTCGATCGACTGGTGGTCGATCGTCACGCCCCACGGGGTGCCAATCTCGTCCTGGCGGCGGTAGCGCTTGCCGATCGAGCCGCCCTCGTCGTACTCGCTTTGCATGCGTTCGCGCAGGTCCTCGTAGACCTCACGCGCAAGCTCCGGCTGGCCGTCCTTCTTGACGAGCGGCATCACAGCCACCTTCACGGGCGCCAGGCGCGGGTGCAGGCGCAGCACGGTGCGGGTTTCCGGCGGCTTGCCGCCCTTATCTGCCGATCCCTCCTCGGCGCTTGCGCTCTGCACGATTTCCTCGTCGTAGGCATCTACGAGGAACGCGAGTGTCGCTCTGTCGGCGCCCGCGGCCGGCTCGATCACGTGGGGTACGTAGCGCTCGCCGCTTTGCGGATCGAAGTACTCGAGCTTCTCGCCTGAGAACTCGGCGTGCTGTTTGAGGTCGAAGTCGCCGCGGTTGGCGATCCCCTCCAGCTCCGACCAGCGGGCTCCGCCGACGGAGTCGGTGGACGGGAACAGGTACTCCACGTCGCTTGTGCCCGAGGAGTAGTGCGAGAGCTCGTCGGGATCGTGCGCGCGCAGGCGCAGGTGGTCGGGGCGCAGGCCGAGCATGGTGTACCAGCTCATCCGCTCGGCGAGCCAGTGCTCGAACCACTTCTGCGCCTCGGCCGGCGGCACGAAGAACTCCATCTCCATCTGCTCGAACTCGCGCGTGCGGAAGATGAAGTTGCCGGGCGTGATCTCGTTGCGAAACGACTTGCCCACCTGCGCGATCCCGAAGGGAGGCTTCTTGCGCGAGAACTGCAGCACGTTCTTGAAGTTGATGAAGATCCCCTGCGCGGTCTCCGGGCGCAGGTAGGCGACCGAGCCCGACTCCTTCACCGGGCCGATCGTCGTCTCGAACATCAGGTTGAAGTCGCGCGCCTCGGTCAGCTCGCACTCGTCGGTTTCGCCAGGATGCTTGGAGGGCTTGCGCCCGCACGGCAGATCGGACAGGTGGTCGGCCCGAAAGCGCTGCCCGCAGGTCTTGCAGTCCACGAGTGGGTCGGTGAAGCCGGCGAGGTGGCCCGAGGCCTCCCACACGCGTGGGTGCTGCAGGATCGCCGAGTCAAGCGCCACGATGTCGTCGCGCTGGCCCACCATCGCGCGCCACCACTCGTTCTTGACGTTGCCCTTCAAGAGCACCCCGTAGTGGCCGAAGTCGTAAGTCGAACCCACCCCTCCGTAGATCTCCGAGGAGGGGAAGATGAAGCCGCGGCGCTTGCACAGCGCCACGATCTTCTCCATCGTCACCACGTCGTTGTTTGGAGGAGCTTGCTCGGGCATCGGCCGGATGGTATTGGAGCACGGTCGGTGGAGGGCTGGGACAGCCGGTCCACCGGGCCTAAAGGACGCCTGGGAGGGCCGACTATGGCGTGGCGACACGGTGTCCGTCGCCGCCGCAAACGAGACAAAGAAACCGGGCTTGACATATCCCCGCATATGTGTTTACATACGTTCTGTTCTCTTGTTGACAAGACGGTGGAGGGGACGGCTCTCCACCGAAAGGTGACAAACAACGCAAGACGAACAAACGCAAGAGCGTGAGTGACTGAGCAAGATCGCACATAGGGGTCCACCAGGGCGTCGTTACCCAACCTCTCCCGCGGCGCCCCGCGCATGCCTCATCGTGCGATCGACTATGCCGGTCTCCTCGACAGGGCGCCGCGGTCCCCACCGGCCGCGGCGCCCACTGTTCTCCTAGGATTGGCGCGTGGCGCGAGTCTTGATCGTGGAGGGTGCAAGCAGGGGGCTGCGTTTCGCTGAGACGCTTCTCGTAGAAGGACACGCAGTGCGCATCGTCGCGGCAGACCCCGGGCGACGCGGAGAGATCGAGGCGATCGGCGCGGAGTGCTTCATCGGTACTCCCGATCGGCTCGCCACGCTGCGCGGAGCGCTCGAGCACGTCACGATCGCCTGCTGGCTTTTCGCGGACCTCGATGGCGGGGATGGACTCGTGAGCGCCCTGCATGGGCCGCGTTTGGAGCGATTCGTGTGCAGCGCGATCGACACCACGCTACGTGGCTTTCTCTATGAGGCCGGCGGCTCCATCGTGGCCGCCGACATACTCGCGGAGGGCGAGCGGATCGTGTCGGAAACAGCAGCCCGCAACCTGATCCCCGTGGCGATCCTCACCGCCGATCCACTCGACATCGACGTGTGGCTGGCGCAGGCGCGCTCGGCGCTGGGCGTGCTCTTGGAGGGCCGCACTACCGAACAGGGCGGGAGTTGAGCAGCGGCCCGACCCTCGCCAGTAGGTCCTCAAGGATGCGTGCGGTGGCGCCCCACACGAGCTGGCCGTCGAACACATACGCATCCGTTTCGAACTGAAACCCACGGCGTTCGATCTGCGTGCGGGTGCGTCCCGCGTGGACCTCGCGCAACGAGGGCTCGATCACCTGCTCGACCTCGCGTGCCGACGCACGCCATGTCCGCTGACCGTCGATCACCCCCACAAACGGGTGAATCGCGTAATTGGTCGCAAACGTGGAGGTGCGCTCCAGCGCGCCCACCAAGCTCACGTGTGCCCGCGCGAGCCCGATCTCCTCTTCGGCCTCGCGCAGCGCGGTGTCCGCCAGCGTCGCGTCCTCGGGGTCGCGTCGCCCGCCCGGAAAGGAAATCTCCCCGGCGTGGCGGCGCAAGTCGGCACGCCGCTTGGTCAGCACGACGTGCAGCTCGCCGTCGCCGGTTTCGTAAAGCGGCACGAGTACGGCCGCCGGCACCTGCTCGTCGGCCTGTGGCTCCGAGTGCGACTCGACATCCAACAGCAGACCGCCGAGCCTGCGTGCGAGCGACACGCTCAAACTACGACATGGGTGCGCTCAACACGCTCCTGGAACATGACCTCGCCGTCGAGCGTGCGGTGCACCGGACACTTCGCGGCGATCACCTGCAGACGCTCGACCTGCTCCTCGGGCAGCTCCTCGGGCAAGCGCAACACCACGTCGAACTTGGTCGGACAGCCACGCTCAGCCGGTGTGTATTGCACGTCCACCTCCACTTTGCCGATGTCCCAACCCTTGCGTGCCGCGTACATCTCCATCGTGATCGCGGTACACGACGCGAGGCTGACCGCCAGCAACTCCTGCGGGTCCGGTCCATCGTCGTCGCCGCCGGACTCCAGCGGCTCGTCCACGATCAACTCATGATCGCGCACCTGCACGGTGTGTTTGAACGCCGAATCCTTGCGCCTTACGCTGGCCTTCATCACTGCAACACCTTCCGATCGGGTTGTCACAGCACCCTCTCCTTCCATGGTATCGATGGCATTGCACTACGAAAGGGGGTTAACAGAAGCCCCGTCAGTAGCTTCGGGTAGAAGAACGTCGACTTAGGCGGCATGTTCTCGCCGCTGGCCGCAACATCGCGCACCTGCTCGACCGGCGTGGGGCGCATCAGGAACGCCGCGTCATACTCGCCCGAGCGCACCATCTGCACGGCCTCCTCGGTGCTGCGCGCGTAGAACAGGCCGTTGAAGTGGGAGATGTCATCGTCGGATAGACCAAGCGCGCCCTTGAGAAGCAGCGCCTCGAGCACCCCAGTGTCAAGGCTACGATATGCCTCTGAGAAGCCCGGCAGGGCCGCATCGGCGATCGCCTGGTCCTTCAGTGTCAGGCGATACGGCTGCTGGTGATGGGCGTCGATATAGCCGAGCTGTAGCGGGCCGCCGCCGGGCTCTGGAGCGAGCTGCTCCAGTGGCACTTCGGCAATCTCGAAGTCGCGACGAAGTGTTTCTCTCAACGCCTCCTGGCGTGCGCGATCGAGGCCGCGCACCACGCGATGCGTCGGGAACACTGTGAGCCCGGGGTCCTCCAGCGCGACCAGGCACATCAGCATGTAGCGGTGCTCGCCATCCCCGCCGATCTCCCGCGCGTAGGTGTCCGCCGTCTCATAGCGATGGTGGCCGTCGGCGATCAGCAGCTCCACCTCGCGCGTTGCGCTCTGCACGGCGGCGATCGCCTGCGGGTCGGTCACGCGCCACAGCCTGTGGATCGTGCCGTCCCTGTCGCTCACCTCGCCCCAGGGCGTGTCCTGAGTGGCTGGCTCTAGTGCATTCCAGGCTGCTTTCGTCGGGTCGGAGAAGAGGGAGAAGATGGGGGAGAGGTTCGCGCGTGTCGCTCTCATCAGGCGCAGCCGGTCCTCCTTCGGGCCCGGATGCGTGCGCTCGTGGGGACGCACTCGCCCCGGGCCATACCCCTCGATACGCACGCGGCAGAAGAAGCCGCTGCGGGTGCGCGTCTGCCCGTCCGGGCCGGTATAGGTCTGGGTGTACGGCCACAGCGAAGGCTCGGGGTCGCGCACGATCGCGCCTTGCAGCTGCCACGTCTCCCACAGCTCGCCGGCGGTGGCGTATGGATTGGGCTCGCCTTTAGGGAGGTCTACGGCGACGACATTGAACGGCGAGCGCTGGAGCAGCTGCTCGCGTTGGGTCGCGTCGATCACGTCGTACGGCGGGGCCGTCACGTCGGCCAGCGAGCCGACCAGCGATTGGTCGTAGTGCAGGGCGCGCAGTGGTTGGATGTCGGCCATGGCGGCGCGGAGGCTAGCAGTAGGGGTGCGCGTGGCCAAATGTTGCAGACAGCTGTACGCGCCGTGTGCGACGATGTGCCACGATTCAGTGGCAGACTCAACCGACCGTTGATGCACATGGTGGCGGTAGACTCTGGGTTCACGCTCGGGGCGTGGCGAAGCTTGGTATCGCGCTCGGTTTGGGGCCGAGAGATCGTGGGTTCAAATCCCGCCGCCCCGATTAACTCTATCCCTGCTCCCCGATCCAAGCGCGGATAGCGCGCGAATGCGTAATAACCGTACCGTCGGGCAGCTTGAGCGTCGGCAGCTTCGTGGTGCCCGTCTCGCCGCGTAGCTCCTCGCGAGAGCCCTTGCGCAGGAACGGGATCGGGCTGCCGTGAGCGGCGACGTTTTTCTCGTATTCGATGCCGGCGGCGCGGAGTGCCTCCTGCACGCGGCGACAGGGATGCATCCGTGGTCCGCGATCGTCGCCGTGACAAACGTAGAGCGTTGGCGTGTCGGCCATCTTTGTCCTCCGTTTTCGTAGGTCCTCTCGCCAGTCAAGTTAGCTGGGATGGCTGACATCCACCCTGCGGGCAGAGCTTCTCGGTCCTACGCTCGGCCCGCACGAGTCGGGCAAACGGGCGCGTCGTGATAATCCTGGGCGATGGCAGAAGCGCAAGCCAGCACCTATAGCGCCCGCACGGCCTGGGCAAGGAACCTGGGCGCGCCGGTGCGCGACTTCCTCGGCACCGAGACCGGCGGTGCGATCGTGCTGCTGGGCGCGGTGCTGGCGGCGCTGCTGTGGGCGAACTCGCCGTGGTCGGCAAGCTACGAATCGCTGTGGAGCACCAAGCTGTCGATCGCGATCGGCAGCGGCGGCATCGAAGCCGACCTGCGCCACTGGGTGAATGAGGGGTTGATGACCTTCTTCTTCCTCGTCGTCGGCTTGGAGGCCAAGCGCGAGCTTGATATGGGCGAGTTGCGCGAGCGCCGTCGCCTTGCGATCCCGGTTGTTGCGGCGCTCGGCGGGATGACGGTGCCGATCGCCATATACCTGGCGTTCAACGCTGGCGGTCCCGGCGAGCACGGTTGGGGTGCCGCGATGTCAACCGACACAGCGTTTGCTCTCGGGGCCTTGGCGCTGCTGACCCCGCAAGCCGCCACCCGGCTGCGCGTGTTCCTGCTGACGCTGGCGGTTGTCGACGACCTCGGTGCACTGATGGTGATCGCGATCGCCTACACAACACACGTGTCGTTGCTAGCGCTGGCGATCGCGGTCGGCCTGTTTACGCTTCTGATCGGGCTCCGCTACCTGCCCACCTGGCGGCGACAGCTCTCGGTGCTTGTCGGCGTGGCGCTGTGGGTCGCGATGTTCGAGTCGGGCATCGATCCTGTGATTACGGGCCTTGCGATCGGGCTGGTGACGAGCGCCTACCCGCCCTCGCGCGAGGACCTGGAGCGCGCCACCGCCCTAACCCGTTCCTTCCGCGAGCAGCCGACGCCGGAGTTGGCGCGCTCGGCCCAGTTGGGCGTGCTTGGCGCAATCTCCCCGAATGAGCGACTCCAATATGGACTGCACCCCTGGACGAGCTATGTGATCGTGCCACTGTTCGCGCTCGCCAACGCCGGTATTCACCTGACGGGCGGGCTGCTCGGCGACGCGGTCTCCTCGCCGATAACGCTCGGGATCGCGCTCGGCTATGTGCTCGGCAAGCCGCTCGGCATCTTCGGCGCGTCTTGGGTTGCTTCGCGGCCCCGTTTGCACGGTGTGCGTCCCACGCTGAGTTGGCCGATACTCGCCGGCGGCGGAGCGGTGGCCGGCATTGGCTTCACGGTGTCGCTGCTGATATCGAGCCTCGCGTTCGGCGGCGAGCGCCTGGAGGAGGCAAAGCTTGGCGTGCTCGCCTCGGCGATCTTGGCGCCGCTGCTGGCATGGTGTGTATTCGCCACGGTCAGACGACTGCCCGGTCGGGTAAGGGCGCGTCAGATCGTCGGGACCGCAGCTGACATTCTCGATCTCTCCGACGATGTCGATCCGCTGCGCGATCACGTTCGCGGCGCTGAGGACGCGCTCGTCACGCTGGTTGAGTATGGCGACTTCGAGTGCTCATATTGTGGGCAGGCGGAGTCTGTCGTGCGTGAGCTGTTGGCGTCCTTCGGTGACGATCTGCGCTACGTGTGGCGCCACCTCCCGCTGAACGACGTTCACAGCAGCGCGCAGCTCAGCGCCGAAGCGGCCGAGGCGGCCGCGGCGCAGGGCAAGTTCTGGGAGATATACGACGCGCTGTTGGCCCACCAGGACCCACTGACGCCTCCGGAGCTGCGCGCCTACGCGCAGCAACTCAAACTCGACGTGGAGCGTTTTTGGGATGAGCTGCGCCATCACGACCATGCGCCTCGAGTTGCTGAGGACGTGGCCAGCGCGGATGCGAGCGGGGTGTCGGGCACGCCCACGTTCTTTATCAACGGGCGCCGCCACCACGGCGCGTATGACATCGACACGCTCACCGCGACAGTTCAGTCGATTCGCGGGCGCGCCGGCTTGCTCGCCAAAGTTGTGTCTCTGCGCTCGGCCGGGGCTGCTCGCGACTGAGGGCGAGCGCGCCACTGCTGGGCTTGCACGCCCGAGCGGGGGCTCGCTGCGAGAATGCTTTTCCCGAGAACATTTTGACCCTGGAGGGACATGTATGGCTGCTGACCTGTTGAGCACGATTTGCGATGAAATTGACGAGCGCCTGGGTGAGCTGCGTCTACGGCTGGCGGAGTACGAGCAGCTGCTCGTGGCCGCGGACGCACTGGTCGCTACTGGCGCGGCGACCCCCGCGCGGGCAACCCCCAAGATCGTGCCTGACACGCCGCGGAGCACGGCGCCCGCGAAGCCCAGGCAGGCTAAGGCCGCGCCTGCGAAGCCCAGGCAGGCGCGTGTCGGTAGGCCCCGAAAGGTTGCCGCAGAGGCTGCGTCCGAGGCGAGCGTCAAGCCCGCTCGTGCGCCGCGAGGCGCCGCGCGGGAGGCGATCCTCGCGGCGCTCGACCACGGTTCGCACACGGTCGGCGAGCTTGCGGTGGTGACCGCGATGAGCACGGCGAACATCAACGGCAACGTGCGCCGGCTCGTGGTGGAGGGGGCGGTCGCGAAGACCGAGCGCGAAGGCAAGACGGCCTACGCTCTCGCCACCGCCTGAACGCGGGCCGGCGTCGCGCGGGCTACCGTGAATCGATGGCCCCGCGCGACAGCGCCCAGGTAAAGCGGCTTACGCTGTTTGCGTGCATCCTCGGCTCGGGTATCGCGCTGCTGGATGGCACGATCGTGAATGTCGCGCTGCCCACCATCCAGCGCGACCTCGGCGGCGGACTCGCGGCTCAGCAGTGGGTGGTCAACGCTTATCTGTTGACGCTCGGCTCGCTGATCCTGATCGGCGGCTCGCTCGGCGACCTGTATGGCGAGCGGCGCATCTTTGCGCTCGGTGTGGCTGGCTTCGGAGCGGCGTCGCTGCTTTGCGCGCTGGCGCCTTCGATCGGCGCGCTGATTGCCGCGCGCGCGCTTCAGGGCGTGGCCAGTGCTCTGCTCACGCCCAGTGCGCTGGCGGTGATCGTCGCCACCTTCTCAGAGTCAGAGCGTGGCCCCGCGATCGGTAGTTGGACGGCCTGGGGTGGGATCGCCGCGGTGCTCGGCCCGCTGGTGGGCGGCGAGCTTCTGCGGGTTGGCTCGTGGCGCTTGATCTTCCTCGTGAACGTGCCCTTCGTGATCGTGTGTGTTGCCTTGATCCTCGCCGTGATCCCCCGGTCCGAGCGTCGCCGGACGGGTGCCCGGCGGATCGACGTGTCGGGCGCGCTGCTATGTGCGCTCGGTCTCGCCGGGCCCGTGTTCGCGCTGATCGAGCAGCCGCGCTTGGGCTGGGGCAGCCCGGCTGTGTGGCTGCCGCTCGTGGCCGGCGCGGTGTTGCTCGTGTGGTTTCTCGCGCACGAGCGCCGCACGCGCGATCCGATGTTGCCGCTCGGCCTGTTCCGCAAGCGAAATTTCTCGGCGGGTAATGTCGAGACGCTCGCGATGTATGCGGGCCTGGCGGTGTTGTTCTTCTTCCTGGTGTTGTTTTTGCAGCAGATCGGCGGCTACACCCCATTGCAGAGCGGTTTCGCGACGCTGCCCGTAACCGTTGTGATGTTCCTTCTGTCCAAGCGCTTCGGGGCGCTATCCGATCGCTTCGGCCCGCGCCTGTTCATGGGCGCCGGGCCGCTTGTCGCGGCGTGCGGGCTGTTGCTGTTCCAGCGCGTCGGAATAAACGTGGACTACGTCACGGAGGTGCTACCGGCGCTGCTCGTGTTCGCGCTCGGCCTGTCGATGACGGTCGCGCCGCTGACGGCGGCGGTGCTTGCGGGGGTCGAGAGTGGGCAGGCGGGGATCGCCTCGGGTGTGAACAACGCGGTGGCGCGTGTCGCCGGCCTGCTCGGCACGGCGGCCGTCGGTGCCGCTGTCGCCGCGTCCTTCGTGTCGGGCCTGAACGCGAATCTCGCCGCGCGCCCGCTCGGCCCGCGCGCGCAGGCGGTGGTGGCCGAAGCGCGCAAGCTGCCGCTCGGCCGGCCCGACACGAGCGGGCTGCCACCGGCGCAGGCACGCGCGATCGCGACCGCGGCTGACGAAGCGTCGCTGCACAGCTTCCATCTGGGGCTCGCGATCGCCGCGGCGCTGGTGGCGGCGGGAGGGATCGCGGGCTCGCTGGGCGTTCGCAACCCCCGTAGGGTGGTGCTTGCCGAGGAGTGTGAGGGCGGGGCGTTGGTTGGAGTCGCGCTGGATGCCGCCGGCTGTCAGGAGCAGACGGCCGGCGCTCGCGCCGCAGCGCAAACTCAGCCGATGCCCTCGGCGTAGGTACGCATCGCTTCGATCACGGGCGCCAGCCTGCGCCCGTGCGGGGTGAGGCGGTACTCGACGGTGGGTGGGCTCGTCGGCAGCACGGTGCGCTCGATCAACCCCGCTGCCTCCAGGTCGCGCAGGCGCTCGGAGAGCATCCGCGGGGAGATGCCGGCGACCGCCTCGGCGAATTCGTTGAAGCGGAGCGCTCCCGTCAGTGCGGCGTAAATGATCGACAACTGCCAGCGGCGCTCCAGGAGGTCCGCCGCCTGGCGGACCTCCAAGGGCACTGGCTGGCATCGGCGTGAGCTGCGTGCGGGCGACATCGAAGGGCTCCGCTAGGAAACCTGTGCGACCTTCGGTGCCGGCTCCAGCGCCAGGTCGAGCACTTCCTGCACGCTCATCACCGGGTGGAAGTTCATCTGCTCGCGAACCTCCTCGGGGATGTCGTCGAGATCACCACGGTTGCGCTCTGGCAGGATCACGTCCGTGAGCCCGGCGGCGTGGGCGGCGAGCACCTTCTGCTTGAGCCCGCCGATCGGCAGCACGCGGCCCTGCAGCGTGACCTCGCCGGTCATCCCGACCGTGTGCTTGACGGGGCGCTCGGAGAGCAGCGAGGCAAGCGCCGTGACCATCGTCACGCCAGCACTGGGGCCGTCCTTGGGGATCGCTCCCGCGGGCACGTGCACGTGGAACTCACGGTTCTCGAACGCCGACTCCTCGATGCCCAGCTCCTCGGCGTGACCGCGCACGTAGGACAGCGCGATCCTTGCAGACTCCTTCATCACGTCGCCGAGCTGGCCGGTGAGCACGAGGCCGTTGCCGCCGGAGCCGCCGCCCTTCATCGCGGTCGCCTCGACGAACAGCACGTCGCCACCGGTGCCAGTGACGGCAAGACCTGTGGCCACGCCGGGCGTGGCGGTGCGCGCGGCGGACTCCTGGAAGAACTTCTGGCGTCCGAGCGCGTCGCGCACGACGTCCAGGTCGATCTCTACAGGGGGCTCCACCCCGCCGGAGGCAACGCGTGTGGCGGTCTTGCGCAGCACTGTGCCCAGCTCGCGCTCGAGGTTGCGCACGCCCGCCTCGCGGGTGTACTCGGCGATGATCGTGCGCAGCACCTCATCAGAGACGCTCACCTCCTCCTCGCGCAGGCCGTTGCGGTCGCGCTGGCGCGGCCACAGGTAGCCCTTGGCGATCGCGAGCTTCTCCTCGGAGGTGTAGCCGTCGAAGCGGATCACCTCCATGCGGTCGAGCAGCGGTCCGGGGATCGTGTCGGCAACGTTGGCGGTAGCGATGAACATCACCTGGCTGAGGTCCAGCTCCACGTCCAGGTAGTGGTCGCGGAAGGAGTGGTTCTGCGCCGGGTCGAGCACCTCCAAGAGCGCGGCCGAGGGGTCTCCGCGCCAGTCGGCGCCGACCTTGTCGACCTCGTCCAGCAGGATCACGGGGTTCATCGTGCCGGCGTCCCGTAGTGCGCGCACAAGGCGTCCCGGTAGCGCGCCGATGTAGGTGCGCCGGTGTCCGCGGATCTCGGCCTCGTCACGCACGCCGCCGAGCGACATGCGCACGAACTCGCGTCCGGTGGCGCGGGCGATCGACTCGCCGATAGAGGTCTTGCCGGTGCCGGGAGGCCCGATCAGGGTGAGGATCGCGCCGGACTTGGGGTCGGCCTCGATGCCGCGCTCGGAGCGCAGCTTGCGCACGGCCAGATACTCGGTGATGCGGTCCTTGACGTCCTCCAGGCCCTCGTGGTCGGCATCGAGCACTTCGCGCGCGGCCACCGGATCGAGGTGCTCCTCGGAGCGCTTGCTCCAGGGCACGGCGATCAGCCAGTCCAGGTAAGTGCGAATCATCGAGGACTCACCGGTTTGCTCGCCCATGCGCTCCAGGCGGCCCAGCTCCTTCAGGGCCTGCTCCTGTACCTCCTCGGGCATCTCGGCGGCCTCGATCTTGGCGCGGTACTCCTCGACAATCGAGCCCTCGTCCTCGCCCAGCTCCTTGCGGATCGACTCCATCTGCTTGCGCAGGAAGTACTCGCGCTGCTGCTTGTCCGCGCCCTCCTGCACGTCCTCGCGGATGCGCTTGCGCACCTGCAGCTCGGCAAGGCTGTCGCGTTGCAGCTTGACCGCCAGCTCCAGGCGATCGGTCACGCCAAGCGTGCGCAACAACTCGACCTTCTGCTCATAGGTCAGATTGGGGGAATAGCCGGCGGAGTCGGCCAGCGGGCCGGGCTCCACGATCGCGCGCAGGAACGCCGCGATGCGTCCGTCGTCGCCGCGTAGCTCGAGGATCTCCTCGACCACGGCGCGGTATTCGCGCTCCAGCTCGCGTGTGCGCTTGTCCACGGGCACCTCGTCGGGGCGCTCGTCTACCTCGACGCGCAACTCGCCTTCGGGGCCGGTTTGGGCGGCGCCGATCAGCGCGCGGTGCTCGCCGGAGAGTGCGACGGCATGGCCGCCGCCGGGCAGGCGCAGCTGCTCTGAGACTTCGGCGATTGTGCCGACCTCGAGGAACTCGTTCTCGTGGCGCGGCACGAGCACGACACGCTCGTCCTCGCCGACGTCCACGGTGAGCGTGATGCCCATGCTCGGGAACACGACCGTGTCGTCGAGCGGGATTAGTCGCAGCACAGGCTTTGGCTGGCTATCCGGTTGCTTGGATATTGGGGGTGAGGGTGGTGTGGTCGGTGCCATCGGTATACGCTCCATATGAGCTTACGAATTTATAGTTAGTATAGGCACGTTCGACGTGATCTTCAAGGGCTTGTGTGCAGTGCCCCGAAGCGGCCGTCGCGAGGTGCTCGCGAGCCTTCGCGACACGGCTGCGTCGACAGAGTGAGGTTGTTGCTGGGCTGGCCTAGAAAAGCTTGCGCGGCCACAGGCGCCGAGCGCGCACCACGTTTGTCTCAGCGGCCAGCACCGTCACCTGACCGCCGAGATACAGCCAGGCGAGCAGGCCGAGCACGAACGCGAACAGGCCCGAGGTCTCCTTGGCGTGACGCACGACGTGGCCGACGTAGAGGCCGCCGACGTGCTCGAGCGCCTGCCACAGCACGGCTGCAAGGATCGCGCCGGGGATCAGATCGTGCGTGTGCACCTCCTCTGAGGTGAGCAGTCGAAAGGCGGCGAAGAACAGCAGCAGGTTTGCCGCGAGCGCCACGAGCACGCCGTCGAGCACCGAGGAGAAGCCGGTGGTTTGCGCCGTCGCGTATCCGGCGGCGACCGCCGAGACGATGCTCAGCAGCCCGAACACCGCGAGCAGCCCGAGCCCGCGCACGCGCCACGCGAAAAAACCGAGCCGGTGCGCCTGCGGGATTTCCCACACCTTGTTGAACGCGTTCTGGGTGGCGCCGGTTATGCCCAGGCCGGCCCAGGTTGCTCCGAGCAGCCCGATCGCCAGTGCCGGCACGCTGCCTTTCAGCGAGTGGACGTTGTGCTCCAACTGCGTGCCGACGATCGGGAATTGGCTGAGCGTGGAGTGCAGCACGCTTTCCTGAGTGCTGCGGTCGCCTTCGAGCACGAAGCCGAGCACGGTGACGAACACCAGCAGCAACGGGAACAGTGAGAAGAACCCGTAGTAGGCGATCAGCGCGCCCATTTGCGAGCCTTCCTGCTCGCTGTAGCGCTTGAACACGGCGACCACGAAGCCGAGCCGCGGGCTGCGCTGCTGGAAGCGGTCGAGCGCGTTCAGCCACGTGCGCGCAAATTTGGAGGGGGGTGTGGGGGCCACGGTCACCGACATGCTTACGTGTCTACCCGACAAGAGAGCCCCAAAGCGGTCGAAGCTTGCCGTACGCCTGCCGCTGGACCCTTGCATCGCGGTGTTCTCGACGGCGTGCAGGCGGTCGCGCTCGTATCGCGCTCGCGCCGGGAGATGCTGCTCGCGGTTCATCGCCGACGCCTCACGCGCGAGGATCTCGAAGACTGTTACAGCCAGGCGACGCTCGAGCTGCTGATGCGCGCTGAGGGCGGCGAGGCGTTCTCCAGTCGCGCCCATATCGCAAACGCGTTGGAGCAGCGCTTGCTCTCGCGCGTGTACGACCGCCGTCGTGCGCTCAGCGGGCGCAGCCCGATCGAGGCGGCAATCGCCAGAGCGATGCCGCTTGCGGGCTGCGAGGACGTCGGGATCGAAATTCCCGACGCGCGTGCCGACGTCGAGCGGTTGGCGATGTTGCGCCACGAGTTGCAGCGGATTCGCGAAGTCTCCCACCAGCTTTCCCGCGACCAGCGGCTCGTGCTCGCAAGCCAGCTCGCGGGTCAGGCGGGCTGCGCCGAGTTCTGCCGCGCGCATGGCTGGTCGGCTGAGAAGTACCGCAAGGTCGCTCAGCGTGCACGTCGGCGACTCGCGTGCCTGCTCTCCGGCGAGATCGCCTGTCCCGCTCACTCGAGCCCGTCGGATTAGAGAGCAGGGACATGGCTATGAACATAAATCGCCCCCCACATAGTTGTGTCCCCTGGGACACCGCCGATCGGTTGCCGAGACGATCGCGCGGCGCTTCCCATCCGCACGCCGGCGGCCGGGAGGCAGATGCTTCCCCGTCATCGCTCCCGGCCGCATGCGTGCTCGCCCACCACCGCGCGGGGCAGCGCGCATGAAGCTCTGGCACAGAGCACCGCGTGCGGTGTATCGCGTGTACGACGAGGACGACTACCTGGTCGGACCGGACATGCGCGGCGGCGAGCAGGACAGTGCGGATCAGGAATCGCAAGACCCGGCTGGCGGCTTTGGGCATATCGACGCCGGATACTCCAGCCACTCCGCTGCGGTGCCCGATGCGCACGTACGCGAGCCGCGCAACGTATTCACCGCGCGTTCCCACAGCGGCCGCCCGGGAAGAGCGCTCGCTCTTGGCCTGCTGTGCGTCGTCGCGGCCAGCGCGGCCGCGCTTGTGGGGCTCGAAATCTCGCATCGTTCCGCGCCGGCTCGGGCTCCGGTGCGTCGCACCCCGGCTCGACCGCTGCGCTCCGTTGTGACCGGCTCGAACGTGCCCAAATCCAAAATATCCGTGGCGAGCGCCTCCGCATCGACCGTATCCGTGCACCGCTCCCCGGACAGACAACCTGTGGCGGCGCCGGCGGACGGTGCTCGAGCGGCTCGTTCGTCGCGGCGCGCCAGCATCTTGGCGCTTCCGACAGCGATTGCCGACGTGGCCAAGTGGCCCGCCGAGGAGTCGCCGCCCACGCCCGAGGCCCAAGTCGACCGCGAGTTCGGCTTCGAACGCTAGCCCGATGACGAGCCCGCCCTCTCACCCCGCCGTCCTCGTACGCGCGCACCCGATGTGGCGCATACGTCTCACGCGCGAACTGCCGTCCTATCTTTTGCGTGGGCTCGCCGTGGCCGGGCTGCTTGCGAGCTTGCGCTTCGCGATCGACCCGCCGCGACCGACGATCGCGCGCTCGGTGTTGCCAGGCTCGGCCGTGCTGGATCGCGGCGCCGAATGGTTCGCGTCGCTGTTCGCGCGTCGCTACCTGAGCTGGAGCTCGCAGGACCCCGAAGCGCGCCGACTGGCACTCGCGCCGTTTGTCGGCTCCTCGATGGAAACCGAAGCCGGCCTGCAGCCCCCGCAGAGTGGCGAGCAGCAGGTGCAGTGGACGGAAATCGTGCAGGCACGCGCCATCGCGCCCGGCGAGCACCTCTACACCGTCGCCGCGCAAACCGACACGGCGGGACTGCTCTACCTGACTGTCGCGGTCGCGCGCGAGGCTGGTGGCGGGTTGGCGCTCGCCGGCTATCCGGCGCTTGTCGGTGCGCCCACCTCCGCGCCGGCGGCCTTGCCCGAACACCTGCGCGAAGTCGAAGAACCGGCGCTGGCCACCGTCGTGACGCGTGCGCTTCGCAATTACCTCAGCGGCTCCGAATCGGAGCTGGCCGCCGATCTCAGCGCCACCGCACGCGTGTCGTCGCCACCGATCGCGCTCGCGCTGGAGTCGGTGCAGAGCCTTGACTGGTCGCTCGCCGGCCGCTCGGTGCTTGCCGTGGTTCGCGCGCGCGATGAGCGTGGCGCGCAATACACGCTCGCCTACGAGCTCGGCGTCGTCTCCGACGCGGGGCGCTGGGAGATATCGGCGATCCAAGTCAACCCCGATAGCTAGTTGCCGCGATGCACCGCAAATCGACCCAAACAAAGGAGATCTCATGCACACGATCCACGCAATCCAGGCGCTGATTACCACGACCGAAACAACTGGCTCGCTGGAATCGGCGGCCACGAAGGCCGGCGAAACGGGCCGCAAGATCGCGATGAGCCTGATCGGGCTCGGCTTCGCGATCGCCTCGATCGTGCTTGCCTTCAGACGCGACTTCAAGGAGGCCGCCGGCATCTTCGCGGTCGGCTTCGTCGCGGTGCTGCTCGCCAGCAAGACGGGCGTGAATGTCCTGCAGGACACCGTAACCACGCTGTTCGGGTCCTCTTCCTGAGCGTGTTCGCGCACGGCAGTCGAACGATCGGAGCGAACGGTGGAGATCGTCTCCTACAGAACCGTGTTCGACCTGGAGCGGCGGATCTATCGCGTCGACCGGCTGCGCCTGAACCCGAGCGGCGTGCCGCTGCGCGGGCTCGTGTATTTCCTGGCGCTGCTCGCGGCGGCGCTGCTCTGCGCGAAACTGCCGTTGCTGGGCTCGCTGGCGCGGGCGCTGCCCTGGTATTCGCGCGACCTCGCGATTCCCGCGGGCGGCGCCGCGCTGCTCGGCATGATCCGCGTCGAGGGCCGCCCGTTTCACCTCGCGGCACGCGCGCTCCTGCGCTACGGTGTCGCTCCCCGGCATCTCGCCGAGCTGCGGCGGTGCTCCGCGCCGGGCTCTCGCTGGCGCCCCGGCGAGCTGCTCGTGCTCCCCGACGGCTCCGACGCACGCCTGCGACGGCTGCGCTACACGGGTGCCGGCGCGGTGCGCATAAGCGTGGCGCACACGCGTGCCGAGTATGGCGAGGGTGTGATCGGCGGCATGTTCGGCCGCCCACGGATGACGCTCGAGGCGCTGGTGGGTAGGCGCGCGCCCGCGCACGGGCAGGTGATCGCGCTGGCCGCCGACGCCCGGCTCGAGGTGCGGGGCGGCTCGTGAAGGATCCGATCTCCTTCGTCTACGGCAATCTCGTGTTCGGCGCGAGCCTCGACGATGCGTGGGCGGCGTTCGCGGTGTCGAGTGAGTCCTATGAGTGGTTGCCGGCGGAGGGTAAGCACGCCCGCCTGCTGTCGCTGCTCGCGGCGCTGCAGGCGCTTGAAGCGGATGTGCAGATCGTGCGCGTCGCACGGCGCTGGAACGTCGAGGGGTACGTTGAGCAGTGCCGCCAGCTCAGTGCCGGCGCGCACGCTCACCCGCGTGCCTGTCGCGTCTATGCGAGCGAGCAGGCCGAGCGTCTGGATGGGATCGCCGCGGCGCGGCCCGCCGTGTTCTTCCTCATCAGCCTGCGCGAGCCCGAGCGCGACATCGCCTCCTACGTTTCAAAGACGGCCGAGCAGCACCCACGCGAGTGGCTGCGCGCGATCGGTCGAGCACTATCGATGCGCGACCGGCGCTTGCTCGGAGCGGAGGATCTCGAGCGCGCTCGTGTGCGCGCCGACCAGGTGCATGCTCGCCTCGGCGATTTCCTCGCGGTGCGCCCGGCGCGTGGGGTCGAGCTGCAGTGGCTCGTGCGCCGCGCATTCTGTCGCGGGCTCGGCGAGCCGCTGCTCGACGGGCTGCACGAGCCGCGAGCGCTCGCGTTCGAGCGCAACGGCGAGGCTGTGCTCGCGCCGCTGGAGGGCGACGTGCTGCGCTGGATGGACGGCTATGTGGAGCATCGCCCGCGCGCTCTGCGCGTCGAGTCCGAGCTTGGCGTGAGCTGGCAGGCACAGCTCGTTCTGGGTGCGCTGCCAGAGCGCGCCACGTTCCCGGGCGCGCGCGTGGAGCTGATGTTCGCGCCGGTCGAAAGCTTGCCGTTCGCGGTCGATCTGTCGCTGAACGCGCGCTTCCTACCCAACGAGCTGGCGCTGCGGATCGCGCGCCGGCGCGTTCAGGATGCCGATCAGATCGCGCGTGCGGAGTCCGACGGCGAGCAGGGAATCTCAGACCTCGGCTATCAGCGCACCCAGGAAGCGCGCGACCTGCTCGGCTACCTGCAGGCCGCGAGTCGCCCGCCGCTGCTGCGCGCGACCCTGGCGGTCGCGATCGGCGCCGGCAGCGAGCAGGAGCTTTCCGAGCGCGTTGAGATGTGCCGGCGCGCATACGGCGAGGTCCGCCTGCACCGTCCGCTCGGCGACCAGCTGGAGCTGTTCCTGCAACACCTGCCCGGTCAGCGCACGCGTGTCGTCGGCTACGACGACACGCTCACCACTCAACAGGTGGCGGCGACGATGCCAACCGCCACGCACGCTGTCGGCTCGCGCGCCGGCTTCTACCTGGGCCACACGCTCACCGGCTCGCGCCAGCCCGTGCGCTTCAACCTGCGCGAGGGCTCCGATCGCGATGGCAACACCGCGATCCTGAGCGTGGGCGCGCTCGGTTCGGGCAAGACCACGCTCGCGCAGAAGCTCAAGTGGGAGGCGTTCCTGCAGGGCGCCCGCGTGATCGACTGCGATCCCAAGGGCGACCATCGCTTCCACCTGCTGGAGGATGTGGCTCCGCACGTCGAGACGATCGCGTTGCGCCCCGACCCGGCGCTGCGGGGAATGCTCGACCCGCTGCGAGTCGCGCCCGAGCACCTGCGCCAGGACGTCACGGTGTCGTTTTTGCGCGACCTGCTGCCCTCCCGCGCCGATCCCGCGTGGGAGACGGCGGTCGTGAGCGCCGTGGATCGCGTGATGCGTCGCTGCGGCGATCCGACCTGTTCTGAGGTCGTGCGCGCGCTGTGCGACGCCGGCGGCGCCGAGGAGCAGGTCGGCAAGGCACTTGAGGTGTATGCGCGCTCCGGGTTGACTCAGCTTGGCTTCGCCGATCCGGAGGTGAAGCTCGCGCCGGTCGGCGACCGTCAGGTCACCTACATCCCGATCCGCGACCTGCCCGGACCCGAGCCCGGTACGCCGCGCGGCGAATACACGCAGGCCGAGCGGGTCGGTCAGCAGATTGTGCGCCTGATCGCGATGTTCGCGATGCACCTGATGTCGCGCGAGCGCGACCGCTTGAAGATCTTCAGCTTCGACAAGCTGCTTTAGCGTACACAGCAGATCCAGCTCCAAGACTAAAGATAGCGGCCTCCCCGGAGCGATCGTATGCGACCTGGACGGGCAAATACAGGCGGTCCGATGTGAAGATCACCCTGTTCGCCACAGCTGCGCCAATCTCCGTTCGAGGCCCCCTTTTTTCGGGAGACAAGATTCGCTGAACGATCCGCATAGCGCCCCCGTCACCGGTCATCACGCCTATGTCGCGCCGCGCCGTATGGGGCGACCGCGCCGGCAGGATGGTGTCGCAGTGGGTGTTGTGTTTGTTTGTTGCCAAGGAGGATGCGCGGCTCTGCGCCAAGGCATTTCAGGTGGATGGCGCAAACGCCACTGTCGATACGGCGTAGAGGACTCTCGTAGTCGCAGTCGCCCTCGTGTTGCGTCTGCGTTGTGTGGATTCGTGCCGGGACTGCGTCCCGGATTGGGAATCCGCTGGAGCGGATGAACCCTCCAGCCCTTTCGGGCTGGTTCGGGTTTTGACCGTCGCGGACCGCGTGAGCATGTGATTAATGGAAGGTTATTGGGATGGTCCACGACGGTCAAAACCCGACCAGATGAGCCCTTGTTGAGGGGTGAGGCGGGGTTGGTATTGCCTGCCATCGTCGTAGCAACATGATGGCGGTGGTCAGGGTGTCAGGTTGTTTGTCGGCGCGATAGTGCTTTCGGCGTCGACGGTCGTCCGCGAATTTTGGTCGCCGGGACGAGAACTGCAGCACCAAAGGGGGTGCGGTGTTGGGGTCCTTCCAAGCGCGTGCGTGACTCTGGTGTTTCGTTTCGGGACGTTTTTCGTGTCCCGTTCGCTGCGGTTAGACGGATTAGGCATGGATATCGGAATCTAGGCGCAGGGAGGCTCGTGTAATGCAGACCGACAGGGATTCAGAAATCGTGTATTGGATCGGCCGTCTGGGTGGCGCCGGTGCCGAGCACGTGACGCGCGAATTCATGATGAGCCGCAGCGCCGCCTACCAACGCCTCAGGTCATTGACGCGGGACGGGCTGCTTGAGCATCACGCCGTTCTCTACGGGCGCCCCGGCATGTATACCGCGACGCCCGCAGGGTTGCGCTGGCAAGGCATCTCCCATCTCCGAG
Source organism: uncultured Solirubrobacterales bacterium (assembly GCA_963776985.1). GTDB lineage: Bacteria > Actinomycetota > Thermoleophilia > Solirubrobacterales > Solirubrobacteraceae > Palsa-744. The sequence continues at coordinate 148,449 of CAVZOV010000004.1, read as the reverse complement.
CGTGCAACATACGGCCAGGCAGTTTCGAGCACGCCTGGCAGGTTGCGCATACCGCTGTGGAGCTCGGCGAGGCGATGCCTGACTGGGACTTGATCAGCGAGCGAGAGCTCAGAGCGATCGAGAGCGAGCGCGAGGAGCTGCTCGCCTCAGCCCGAGTCGGCCAAGTCGCGTCTCGCGCGATACTGCACCGCCCCGACCTCGTCTTGAGCTGCACAGCCGGCCTGGTCATACCAGTAGAGGTCGAGCTGTCGACCAAGTCGGCATCGAGGCTCGCCGCGATCTGCCGCGGCTGGGCCAGGGCTCGTCACGTCAACACGGTCTACTACCTCGCGGCCCTCGGGCCAGCACGCGCTGTACAGCGCGCCGTCGATGCAACAAGGACAGCCGACCGTATACGAGTGCTCAGCCTCGAGGACATCCCACAGCTCGCGAGAGAGCAATACGCGATCCAAGACAACCTCATGCAACCCGGCCAGACAGACCCCGAGAGCTGGACAGGCGAATACGAGGACGAACTCGACTATAAGGCTTGACTTCTTATAAGTTATGGCTTATATTATGGCTGTGTGGGAGATCAACCTGACCGACCAAGCATCCGAGTGGTATCTCGCACTCGGCGAGGTCGAGCGCAGGCAGATCACCGCCGCTATAGATGAGCTGGAGGCACGCGGGCCTGCGCTCGGCCGGCCGTTTGTGGACCGGATCAAGGGCAGTCGCCACCACAATATGAAGGAGTTGCGCTCGATTGGCGGCAACATCCGCGTCCTCTTTGCATTTGATCCCAACCGCGAAGCGATCCTCCTGATTGGAGGCGACAAGACCGGTCAATGGCAACGGTGGTACAAGCAGAACATCCCTACCGCTGATGCCCTCTACGATGAATATTTGGAGCAATATGATGAAGACGACCAAGTGGAGCGACGCTCGCCGTAGGGCCGTCAAGCCAGACGACGAGCCACATATCCAAGGAGTCCGCGAGGCGATGCGGGCGGAGTTGCGCTTGGCTGAGCTGCGCAAGCATCGCGGTGCCAGTCAGGCCAAGGTCGCCAAGCGCCTCGAGGTGTCTCAGTCCAATGTATCTCAGCTCGAGCGTGGCGATGATGTCAAGCTCTCAACGCTCGAGAGTTATGTCAAGGCGCTCGGTGGCCACTTGGAGGTAAGCGCAGTGTTCGATGACGAGACTATCCCGATCGGCTAGGAAAGCGGATAGCTCACGTGCTCGTCGGCTTTACCAGCCGATGAGCACGTGCCACGCCCAGTGCCAGGACTTGTCCCGCTGGGGCGTGGGTGTCGGAATGGGAGGGGATGGCAAGTACGGCCAAGATGCCAACCGTCTCTCCGATACCGCCCGCCGCGGCGCGCGCGGCGCTCGACACGTTCGCTCGCATCACCGCCGAGCGTCAGCCGGGCGTCGTGCTCGTGCCGCTAGGGTGCGTAGGGGCGAATAGGGCCGTTGTCTCTGCCCCTGCGGGGCAGATCGTCTGGCCCTTCGCCGCGCCAAAGGATCGTGACGCGCTGCTCGACAGGCATCCGCGCGTCGCTGCGCTTGACAAACACCGCGTCGATCGAGCTACCGAGGATGCGCTTGCGGTCCTCGGTCGGCAGCTCGTCGTAGCGAGCGACCACGCCTGCGTCTAGCGCGGGACCACTGACTTGCTGCAGCTTTATCTGCGCGCTGTTGACGGCCGACGCCCGTGCCTCGAGCGCCTCGTGGTAGCCGCTTCCGAGCAGACGCCGGGCCGTGAGGTCCGACGCGAACGCCCGCAGCTCGTCTTCTGCCGCTTCGAGCTCGGTAGTGGCGGCCTGGAGCGCTTGGGAGTCCTGCTTGATAGAAAGCGCTTGGTCTGCCATTTGCTCGCGCCAAATGTCCTCTACGTGGCGCTCCACGGCCTCCCTGGAAATAGTCGCTGGTGCGGGACAGGCGCCGGCGCTGTGTACCTCGCGGCAGCGGTAGACCAGCGTCGGTTTCGGTCGTTGCGCACCCCAGACCTGCGGTGCCAGCACATACCGGCAGGCGGCGCAGCGGACGATGCCACCAAGTAGGTTCGGCTTCTTGCCTCGGTGAGACGCGCGCACAGGCGCTAGGTTTGCCGCCTGCCACTCGGCGAAGCTCACGATTGCCTCGTGGGCGTTCGGATTGACGGCCTCGCCGCGGTAGGCCTCGCCCATGTAGACGCGGTTTTTGATCATGCGCTCGACGCTCGAGGTGACCCAGCGGCCCCCGTTCGGGCGAGGGGCAAGCTCGTCCAGCCTGCGCGCGATCGCGGTTCGGGTCTTGTGCGCTGCGCGCATCAGGAAGACCTCGCGTACCGCCTTGGCGTCGGCGTTTGGCACCAGCCGTTTGTCGGCGTCCTTGTCGTAGCCGAACGGCGTGAACTTGGCGATATGGACGCCGCGGGCAATCGCGTTGTTCGTGGCCGTCCCCCAGTTCTCGCTGATGCGGTCGCGCTCGAGCTCGGCGAACACGAGCAGGATGCGCAGGAACGCCTTGCCCACCGAGGTGGAGAGGTCTAGGTTCTCGGCGACGCTCACGAGCACGGCGTCGTGGCGCTGGAACTCTTCGAGCGTGCTCAGCGCGCCCACGAGGGTGCGGGCAAAGCGATCGAGCTTGGCGACGATCACGCCGTCGCTCTGCCCGCTTCTGATCCGCTCCAAGATCTGATCGAAGACGGGACGGCTCATGTTGCCGCCGGAGACGTCGAGCTCGGGCTCGTGCCAGGTGAGCGTGTGCCCGTGGGCTTTCGCCCAATTCTCGATCTGCTTGCGCTGGACCTCGGGGGAGATGAAGCTCGGTCCGCTACGGCCGCGGACCTGGGATACGCGAACGTAAGCGTCGAGTCGCAGGCTGTTTGACATCTGGGTTAGCATTTTAGCATTCTCATTCGACGAGGGCTGGCGGCTGCTCGGCGATCCGGTCGGACGCACGTTGCTCGCCTCGCTGCAGCGCATGGGGCGCTCGGAGCTGGCGGTGCCGATCGTGAGCACGCAGCTGGTCACCGACGCGCTCGTGGGCGAGCGCGAGTCGCTTGAGAACCTGCTCGGCGCGACGTTCGTGTTCGGGATGCGCTCGGAGGTCGAGGCGGCACGCGCGCTGACGTTGCTCGGCCTCGACCCCGAGGACCGCCGCGCGCGCGAGCGGCTGCTTGAAATGCAGGCGGGTCGCTGCCTGCTACGCGACCATCGCGGGCGCGTGGAGGCGATCCAGGTGGAGGTCGTCGCCCCCTCGTTGCTGCGTGCTTTCTCCACCACCCCGGGAGCGGCGGACCCTCCCGCCGGCGATCGCGCGAAGCACATGCCCGCCGAGCAAATCACGCGGCAGTGACACGCGCGCGGGTGGCATCGCTGGCGAGCCCGGTGGCGCTGGTCGTGTGCCTCGTGTTCGCCTCGCCAGTGTGCGCACAGCGATTCTCTCCGGCTCGCTCGGCCGGCTCGACCCGGCCGACTCAGTCAGCCCGGCCCACCCAATCGCCCGCACGCGCCCCAAGCCTCCCGCCGCTCACGCTCGGCGAACCGCGAAACGAAGAAGCCTCGGCGTCCGCGCCGGCCAGCGGGGGCGACTCGCTTGCGCAAAACGGTCTGGGAAGCCCGTTGTGCCGTACTCCGGGCGAGCTGTCGGCTGAGGAGCAGCGCAGCTGCCAGACCGCGGATTTCGTGGCGGCGCCCGACCCCACGAACAACTACGCGTTTGACGTAAACATCGACACGGGCGTCAGCAAGTTGGGGAACGACGTCTCCGTCACGCTTGAGAACTTCGCCCAGTTCGGCTGGATGGCGCTGGTGTCGGCCACGCACGCGCTGGTGGTGATGTTCGAGTGGTGCTACTCGCTGAACCTGCTCAGCAATTCATTGCTGAGCGAGGTAACCGCGGCGTTGCACAGCGCACGTTTGACTTTCACCGACCCGTGGCTCGCGATCGTGCTGGCAATCGCCTCGGCGATGGTTGTGTATCGCGGATTGATTCGACGCCAGGTCTCCGACTCGCTCGGAGAGGCGATGGCGACGGTGGCGATGATGGTGTGCGGGCTCTGGGCGATCGCCGATCCGGCGGGCAGCGTCGGAGCGGTCGAGCAATGGGCAAACCAGGCCGGCCTCGGCACGATGGCGGTCGTCGCCAGCGGCAGCCCCAGCGATCCCGAGCGCACGCTCGCGCAGAGCATGCAGACGGTCTTCTCAAGCGTTGTGAGCACGCCCTGGTGTTACATGGAGTTCGGCGACGTCGACTGGTGTGACAGCGGCGCGCGGCTCGAGGGCTCGTTGCGCGCCACGGCTCTGACGATTGCCAAGACTGAGGAAAAGAAGAGCGGCTGTAAAGGCCCGTGCGACGCCGACGCGAGCGCGGGAGATCGCACGCTCGCGGCGAGCGCGGCGCTCTTGCGCGAAGCGCAAAGCAACGGCGAGCTGTTTCTCGCATTGCCCGCCAACGAACCGCAGCGCAACTCGGCGAAAGACGAAGGCACGCTGCTGAGCGTGCTGTGCGGCGGCGGCGAATCGGCCGACAAATGCCGCGGGCCGACGGCGCCTCAGGCGGAATTTCGCACCGAGAAGGGCACCGGCTCGCGGCTGTTGGGGCTGCTGTTCATCTGGGTCGGCGCGCTGGGCATGTTGTTGCTGCTGGGTTTCCTCGCGTTGCGACTGCTGTGCGCGGCGCTGATGGGGCTCTTCTTTTTGCTGCTCGCGCCGGCCGCGGTACTAGCCCCTGCCCTTGGCGAAGCGGGCCGCTCGGCCTTCCGCTCATGGGCGATGAAGCTGATGGGGGCGGCGATCGCAAAGCTCACCTATTCGTTTCTGCTTGGCATCGTGCTGATGATGATGAAGCTGCTGCTGGGCCTGACGCTCCTGGGCTGGTGGGCGCAGTGGCTGTTGATATCGGCGTTCTGGTGGAGCGTGTTTCTCAAGCGCGACCAGCTGCTCGGTGCCGCGGCAAGCGGCGGATCGGGCAAGCCGGCGGGAGGCCCGCGCTCGATCGCCCATCGCGTGGGCCAGAGGTTTGAGACGCCGCGCACGCTGCTGCACATGCGCCGCACCATCAAGGAGAGATCCTCCGCGCCCGCGCCCGAGGTAAAGCCGCCGCCCATGTATAGGTCGCCGGCGCGCACGCCGCTTCCGAGGTTGCCGGCCAAGCAGTCCCCTGCGGGCGGATCCCCGCAGGCTGAGGTGACCGATGGCAGTGGCGACAATGGCGGGGACGGACAGCAGGGCGGCCATGATGAAGACGGCTCGCGTCGGCCAGACCACGACGAGCGCGGCAAGGTTGCCCACATGCCGCGGGACGATGTCGCTGCGCATTCTGCGGAGCATCTCTCCGGCCACTCCTCGCCCGGGCAGGCAGGCGAACGGGGCGGGCGGTCGCGCAAGAAGCAGGGCTCCGACGTGGCGTCCTCTGGCCACGAACGTGGTCCTGCTCACCACCGATACGGAGGCCGAGAGAGCGCCTCCGGTACCGACCAGCTTGCGGGTCTTGCCGGTGCACTGGCAGGAGCGCGCGGGTCCGCGCAGGGCGCGGGGACGCCGGCGGACGGACGGTTGGAACGTGTGCGGCGCGAGCGCAAGGAGGCGCTCGCGAGCGGCGACACGCGCCGCGCGGCCAAACTCGAGAAACGCGAACAGCGTGTCGAACGCAAACTGATTCGCCACCAAATGCTCGCCGTGGGGATGCTCGATCCCGAGGTCGAGGTTGGTGAGCTGATGTCCGGTGCGATGGCAAGCGGGCGGCTCGTCCAGAACAACCGGGCGAGCGGTGCCGACGCCGGTATGCCCGCGGGCGGCCAGGCGAGCGAAGCGCAGCCCCAGTTCGCTCGACCGCGCTCGCGCGTGATGGACGACGCACGCGCTGTCGCCGCGCGGCGCAAGCGCCAGCTGGGCTGGGAGCCAGAGGAGTGAGCGCCGGCTCGCTCTCGCTCTCCCCGCCGGCGGCGAGGAGGCGCCCACGCGCCAAGGGCTTGCGCCTCGTCGCGCGGGTCGGGGTCCTGCTCGCGATCGGCACGCTTGTGCTTGCTTTGCTCATCGCCGCGTCTGTGATGGGCATCGCCTTGAGCATTTCGAGCGGTGCGCCCGGTTCGAGTGTCGCAACCGAGGGTGTCTCGGCGCTGGCCGAGCACGAAATCCCGTCGCTATACCTTCAGCTCTACCAACGTGCGGCGGCACGCTACCGCCTGGATTGGGCGATCCTGGCGGGCATCGGCAAGGTCGAGTGCGACCACGGCCGCGACCCCGCGCCGTCGTGCACGCGCGAGGGAGCCGTCAACTCGGCTGGCGCCGGTGGGCCGATGCAGTTTCTCGCCTCGACCTGGAGCGAGTACGGCGTGGCCGTCGGCGGCGGGCAGCCGGATCGCTGGAATCCGGCTGACGCGATCTTTGGCGCCGCCGACTACCTGCGCGCCTCCGGCGCCCCCCACGACTACCGCAAGGCGATCTTTGCCTACAACCACGCAGAATGGTACGTCGATGAGGTTGAACACTGGGCGGCGTTGTATCGAGGCTCCGGCGAACCCGCCCCCGTTGTGTCCTCCGGCGCGAGTGTCACCGGCAGCACCGCTCCTGTGGAGTACATCGAAGGCGAACGCGCGCGTCTGTCGCCCACCGACGGCCACGTCGCGCTGATCCCAACCGGCGTGCCGCCGGTTGTGCAGGCGATGCTGATGGCGGGCAACGAGCTGCAGGATTTGCCCTACGGCCCAACTGGCCATCCCGACCCTTTGGGGGCGAGCAGCGAGGACTGTTCCAGCACGCTCAACTACGTGCTGTATCGCTCGGGCGTGCGTCCGCTTGCGGAAATACTGCGCGAGAACCCGCTCGCCCAGGACTACGTGGACTGGGGTGAACCCGGGCCGGGCCGCTGGGTGACGATCTACGCGGCCGACGCGCCGACCCCCCACGTGTTCGTAACGATCGCGGGTTTGCGTTTGGACACTTCCCACAACGGCACCGATGTCGGTCCCAACCGCGACGAAGACGGTCCCCGCTGGCGCATACTGCCCTACATACCGACCTGGGCACACTGGTCGGTGCGCCATCCTCCCGGATTGTGAGTCTGAGGACACACCTAGGATCGCACCACACGTGGCGACCGGTCGAAGCTCGCCGCGTGCTCTAAGGTGGCGCGATGGCCACGCGCGAGGTCGACTATCTGCTGATCGGGGGCGGCCTGGCCTCCGCCAACTGTGCGCGCTGGTTGCGCGAGTCCGGCGCCGATGGGGAGATCCTGCTCGTCGGGCGTGAGCCAGACCCGCCCTACAACCGTCCGGAGTGCTCCAAGGGCTACCTGCGCGGTGAGGAGACTCGCGAGGAGCCCCTGTTCCGACCCAGCGAGTGGTGGGCCGAGCAGCGTGTGGAGCTACTTACGCGCACGAGCGTCACAGCACTGGACGTGGGTGAGCGCACCGTGAAGCTCTCAAACAAGGAAGAGGTCGGGTTCGACAAGGCGCTGCTGGCCACCGGCGCGAACGTGCGCCGGTTGAACGTGCCCGGCTGCGACCTGGAGCAGATCCACTACCTGCGCACGCTCGGCAACGCCGACACGATCCGCGAGGGCGTCGCCGATGCCGAGCGGGTCGTGTTGATCGGCGGCTCCTACATCGGTTGCGAGGTGGCCGCGTCGCTGACGCTGATGGGCAAGCAAGCGACGATTGTGATGCAGGAGGAGGCTACGCTCGAGCGCGGCTTTGGCAAGCGGGCCGGGCGCTTCTTTCAGGAGTTGCTCGAAGCGCATGGAATCGAGGTGCATAGCTCTGATGAGCTGGAGCGCTTCGAGGGCACTGGGCGCGTGGGCAAAGTCGTGACCAGCAAAGGGCTCAACCTTCCCGCCGAAGCGGTCGTCGTCGGCGCGGGTGTGACCCCCGATGTTGCCCTTGCGCAGCGCGCGGGTCTCCAGGTCGGGCAGCGCGGGGGAGTGCTGTGCTCCTCACGTCTTGAGACTTCCGCCGCCGGCGTGTTCGCGGCAGGCGACATCGCCGAGTACGACTCGCCCGTCCACGACGGCCATGTGCGTATTGAGCATTGGGACGTTGCCTTCAATCACGGCAAGACAGCCGCGCTGAACATGCTTGGCCGCGATGTGCCGCACGAGGTCGTGCCCTACTTCTACTCGGTGCTCGGCAATTGGGGCGAGCTTGAATACGTCGGTCCCGCGTATGAGTGGGATGAGGAGATCGTGCGCGGGTCCTATGACGATGGCGAGTTCACCACCTGGTACCTGAAGGACGGGCGCGTGCTCGCCGCACTCACGTTTGGCCGCGCGGAGGACCTCGACCATGCGCGTCGCCTGATCGCCGAGCGCCCGGTTCTCGAGGATGGACAGCGCGCGGCACTCACGAGCCTCGACGCCGACCTCGCCAGTCTGTAGGATTGTTGCGTCAATAACGGTCGGTGGCGAAGGGAAGCCGGTGAGAATCCGGCGCGGACCCGCCACTGTGACCGGGGATGCCAATCGCGGCGCGAGAGCGCAGCCACTGATTCGCCGCTCGGCGGGTCGGGAAGGCGCGGGGGGTGGGCCCGGGAGCCAGGAGACCTGCCTCCGACCACAAGCCCACAAGCCCTCGTGGAAAGGGGTGGCTCATGCTCGCATCTCGTCGTATCCGTGTGGCGTTCAACGCCATCGTCATCGCTGCGTTGGTCCCACTGGCGGGGACCGTCTCCTCAGCTGCGGCTGCAGGCAACCCCGCCACCGTCACCGTCCGCATCCAGGGTCTCGGTGGCGAAACTCTGCTTCCGCAGACACAGGTCACCACCAACACGACTCCGATTGCCGTCGAAGGTGGCGGCACATGCGAAGGAACGAGCGCGGGCGGTGCGATCTATGACGCCACCGGCGGCGATTGGAAGGTCAAGAATCAGTCTGGGGGGATCGAACTTCAGGGACTGGAGGGCCTCGACCTGCCGGAATTCAGCTCCAAGGAACCGCCCGGCATCTATTGGGCTTTCTGGCTTGAAGGCAAATACAGCGAACAGGGAATCTGCTCTGAATCGATCGCAAGCGGACAGCACATCGTGCTGTTCCCGCAGTGCTACGCGGTCGGTCCGATGTGTCAGAGCGCGACGTCGCCCGAGAACTTCCTGACCGTCGTTCCCGCTGGAGTCACGGCCAACGTCGGTCAACAGGTTGAGGTGACGCTCGGCGCATTGAGCACCGAAACGGCGCTCCCAGAGAGTTCCCTTCCGGAAGGAGACCTGCTCTCCGATGGCGCTCAGACGTTTGCGCCGGCAGCCGACGGAGTTGCGGACGTCTCCTTTCAAGCGCCTGGCCTATACACGCTTCAGGCGCATGCCCCCGACTCGGTCGCCTCGGACACATTCACGATCTGTGTCCATAACGGCAACGATGGAACCTGTGGCACAACGCAGCCGATTCTCCGCGCGTGCGCGGATTCGGATCTCGTAGTGTCCGCTCTACCGCTGTCCTGTCCCCCGCCGATCATTCCCCCGGTATCAATGCCCAACACGGTCCTCGCCGGAGGCGTGAAGGCCGGCCACGTGTACCCGCGTCGCAAAGGCCCGCGCATCCTCAGTGGGCTCATAAAGGTACCGGCGGGGGGCACGTTGCGCGAGGTGCGCATCAGCCTCCAGCGTCGCACCGGCAAGCGATGCTTCGCGTTCAACGGCATCACCGAGACGTTCGTGCGCGATCGCTGTGGAGTCACGCGTTTCTTCTCGGTAGGCGGCAGCGAGTCGTTCAGCTATCTGCTGCCGGCGTCGCTACCAAAGGGTCGCTACGTGTATGACATCGAGGCTATAAACGACGCCGGCCAGGCAACCGGGCTCGTCTCGGGGATAAGCCACGTCGTGTTTTATGTCAAGTAGCGACCTGGCCCGTGTCGTCGGAGTGCGTGTGTGGATCGCGCGCGCACTCCGACCACGTGCGTTTGCCGCGACGTTCGGTTGCGCACTGCTAACGGTGCTGCTCTTCTGCGGTTGTGGTCTCGGCCCGGGGCCGACGCCGGGTGGGGTCAGGCTTGCCGTGAGCGAAGGCTTCGGTGCGCACGTGTTGGGCTCCTCCAGCTCGCCGCATGTCGAGGGCCAGCAGACGGTAATGAGCTTGTTGCAGCGCAATTACGACGTCAAGACCCGTTACGGCGGCGGTTTCGTGCAGAGCATCGATGGACATTCCGGCGGTACGCAGGCCGGAGAACCGGTCGATTGGTTCTATTACGTCAACGGCGTTGAGGCACCGAAGGGGGCGGCCGAGACGAACGTCGGCGCGGGCGAGCGCATCTGGTGGGATTTGCACAACTGGGGCCAAACCGACAGCGTGCCGGCGGTCGTCGGTTCCTATCCCGAGCCGTTTTTGAACGGGATCGAAGGCAAGCGCTATCCGCTGCGCGAGGAATGCTCCGAACCCTCAGGTGCCGCGTGCGCCACGGTGCGCAAGCGCCTGACCGCGCTCGGTGTGCCGGTCGCGCTCGCGGCCGTGTCCAGTGAAGAAGTGCAGCTGACCCTGCGGGTGGTGGTTGGCCCCTACTCTGCGCTTGGCGACTCTCTCAGCGTGCACGATGTCGCCGCCGGACCGCGCTACAGCGGCGTGTATGCACGCTTCTCGGCGGACGGTGGCGCACTCACGTTGCTCGACGAGGCTGGGCGCGCCATACGCACACTTGGCGCGGGCGCGGGGCTGGTCGCGGCCACGCGCTACGACGAACAGGCGCCCGTGTGGCTTATCACCGGCACGAACGCGGCTGGGGTGAATCTGGCGGCTGACGCACTCAGCGAAAGCGAGCTGCGCAACCGTTTCGCGCTTGCGCTCGAACCCTCAGGGACAGCGCAACCGCTGCCGACGGCGCAACCGTGAGCCCTCGGAGCTAGAGCAATGGCAATGGGTGCCACGCTCTTCTACCGTCGCCGCGCGAGCCCGCTTCACGCCACGCGCGCCACGGTGGCGAGCGTGTGGGCCGGTGCGCTGATCGCCGCGACGCTATTGAGCGAAAGCCCGCTCGTGTTGGGCGCGTTGCTCCTTGGTGTGCTCGGCGCGGGCGCCGGCGCTGGGCTCGGACACGAGCTGGCGCGCACCCTGCGCACCGTGCTGATCGTGGCGATCCCGATCGTGCTCGTCAATGTGCTCGTCTACCACGAAGGTCTCACGGTGTTCGCACGTCTCGGTGACCTCGGGCCGTTCGGACAGGGCGACCTGACGGTTGAGGCGCTCGTCTATGGCGCCGTGATTGCGTTGAAGGTCGGCCTGCTGATGCTCGTCACAACGCTCGCGAGCCTCGCGATCGACCCGGACGAGCTGCTGGCGGTGTTTCGTCGGCACTCGTTTCGCTCGGCGTTGACCGCTTCGCTGGCAACGCGCATGATCGGCGTGCTGTCGGCCGACTCCCAGCGCCTGGCCGAGGCGCAGCGCACGCGTCCTGGCGGCGCCGCCAAGGGGACACGTGCACGTGTCCGCCTGCTGAGCGCGATCGTCGGCTCCTCGCTGGATCGCTCGATGGACGTGGCCGCGACGCTCGAGCTGCGCGGTTTCGCGATGGGCACTCCGCGCGGCGGCCGGACGCCGCGCCGGCCGTTCTCCCGCCACGACCGCGCGTTCGCCGCCTCCGCCGCTGCCGTGCTCGCGCTAGCGCTGCTCGGCTGGCTGGTGGGGGCGGCCCCGTTCCATGCCTACCCGCTGCTGAACATGCCCGTGTCCGGTGCGACCTTCGTGCTGTGCGCGGCGTTGCCGGCGGCCGTCCTGCTGCCGCTGCTCGACCGTAGGGGGATCGAGCTTTGAGATCGGCGCTGGAGTTCTCGCGGGTCACATACCGCTACCCCGAGCGGTCCCAGCCCGCCCTGCGCGAGATCAGCGTGCGGATCGAGCAGGGTGAGTTGTGCCTGCTCGCGGGTCGCTCCGGGCAGGGCAAGTCGACGCTGATTCGCGCCGCCTGTGGGCTGGTGCCGCACTTCCACGGTGGCACGTTCGCCGGCAGCGTCAGCGTCGCCGGCATGGACACGCGCGAGCACCCGCCCGCCCAGCTCGGCGCCCATGTCGGCGTGCTACAGGGCGACTCCGAGACTCAGCTCGTGATGAGTTCGGTGCGCGCGGAGCTGGCCCTTGCGATGGAGAGTCGCGGGCATGGCGCCACCGCCGTTGCGCGCGCCGTCGAGGAGGTCTCGCTCGCGCTCGGCATCGACCATCTGCTCGAGCGCTCCACGCACGATCTCTCCGGCGGGGAGAAGCAGCGCGTGGCGCTGGGCGCGGCGCTTGTGGGTCGTCCACGCGTCGTGCTGCTCGATGAGCCAACCTCGCAGCTCGACCCGGTTGCCGGCGACGAGTTGATCGGACTGCTGCGCCGGCTCAACCAGGAGTGGGACACCACCATTCTGCTCTCGGAGCATCGCTTGGAGCGCTGTCTCTCGGCTGCCGACAGGGTGATCGCACTCGATGATGGGGAGGTCGTCCACGATGGTTCGCCAAGCTCGTTCCTGCGCTTCGCGGCGGAGCGTGAGCCTTCGCTGCAAACCCCCGGCGCGAAGCTGTTCTCGCTGGCCGGTCTCGGTCCCCCACCGGTTGGCGTCAAGCAGGCGCGTGCCGCCCTGCGTAGCGAGGGCCTGCTGCCCCCCGAGCCGGATCCGCACGCTGCGCCACCGGCGAGCCACGCCGACGCGCGGGGAAATGGCGACCCGGATGCGCATCTAGACGGTGCATCCGCACGTCGCCCGGGTGTCCGCACACTGCTTGCGAGACGAGGCAGGGGAGAGGGCGTTGCTCCCTCCGCACTCGTGCTGCGCGGCGTGTGGTGTGAGATCCCACGCGGCCCGGCGATTCTGCGCGGCGTAGACCTCGAGATCGCGCCGGGGGAGCGCGTCGCTCTGATGGGCCGCAACGGCGCCGGCAAGTCCACGCTCTTGCGCCACGCGGCCGCCCTGGTGGCCCCGACACGCGGGAAGATCGAGCGGGCCGGCAGGGTGGCGCTGCTGCTGCAGAATCCGAACGACTACTTCCTGCACGAGCGCGTGTGTGACGAGCTGTCGTCCGAGGCGCTACGGCGAGCGGGCCTGGACGGGCTGGCTGAGCGCAACCCACGCGACCTCTCCGGTGGCGAGCGCCAGCGCCTCGCTCTGGCAATCGTCGCCGACGGCGGCGAGCTTCCCGCCGTGGTCGCGTTGGACGAGCCCACGCGTGGCATGGACCGTGAAGCGAAGGCGCATCTGGCGGAGGAGCTGCATCGCCGCGCGAGCGACGGTCAGGCGGTGATCGTCGCCACACACGACCCCGAGTTCGCGGCGAGCTGCGCGCAGCGGGCGATCCTGCTCGCCGACGGTCGCGTGATCGCCGACGGGCCGGCGGCCGATCTGCTCGCGGGCGGGTGGTACTTCGCGACCGAGACAGCCCGCATTCTCGGCGGGGCGGGCGGTGCGCTGCGCCCGGAGGACGGCGCGGAGCTATTGCTCGGTGCCGCTACCGGGGAGGTCGGATCGCCGCCTGACGGTGCCGAGCCTCATAAAGGGGAGGACTCCCACCGGGCAGGTGGCTCCCGGCAGGGCACGAACAGAAAATCCCAAAAAACACCCGAACTGTTGATCCACGCCGCAGGGGAGGCGCACACGTGAGTTGGCCGCTCGCCTCCTTTGCGATCGTGCTCGGCGTGCTGCTCGCCGGGTGGCTGACGTATGAGCGCTCGCGCCCCTCCGCCCGCATGGTTGCGGTCGTGGCCACGCTCGCCGCCGTGGCGGCGCTCGGGCGCGACGCGTTCGTGGCGCTGCCCGACGTCAAGCCGATCACAGCGATCGCGCTCATCGTCGGCTACGCGCTCGGCCCGCTGCCCGGCTTCACGGTCGGCGCGATCGGGATGCTGGTTTCGAACATGATGCTCGGTCAGGGTCCCTACACGCCGTGGCAGATGGCCGCCTGGGGCCTTGTGGGCCTCGCGGGCGCGCTGCTCGGCCGCCTGAGCGGCAGGCGCATGGGTCGCACTGGATTGGCGCTCGCGTGCGCCACGATGGCGCTGGTGGCCAAGGAGATCATGAACGTGTACACGTGGACGCTTGGTGCCGTCCACACGCCGGCCGCGTTCCTGCTAATCGCCGGCCAGGGGCTGCCGTTCGACATCACCGACACGCTCGCCAGCTTCCTGTTCGGGTTTGCGTTCGGCCCCGAGCTGGCGCGCCTGCTGGGGCGGATGCGCGCGCGTATGGACGTTCGCTGGGAGCCCACCCAGCCGGTTGCCTCCCAGCCCACAGGCCCGTCCGTCGGCCGCTCGGCCGGGACAGCCGCGCTTGCGCTGGCGGTAATCGCCATCTCGAGCATCGCGGCACTTGGCTCTTTGGGCGCGACAGCAAGGGCGAGTGGAGCGCGGGCCGCGAGCGTCTCGCCGGAGATCTCGTTTCTCGCGCACGCGCAGAACAGCGATGGCGGCTTTGGCGGCGCGCCCGGACAGCGCAGTAGCGAGCTCTACTCCGCGTGGGCCGCGATCGGGCTGGCGGCGGCCGGGCGCGACCCGCTCGAGGCTCACGCGCGACGGTCACTCGGTGCTTGACGCGCTGCGCGGCGAAGCCTCGACGCTCGAAGGCGCAGGCGACGACGAGCGCACGATCCTCGCCCTGCACGCGTGCGGTCTGCCCGCATCGGATTTCCCGGGCACGAACCTGGTGGCAGGACTGCTGCGCGAACGCTCCAGCGACGGCTCGTTCGGCCATCTCGTCAACATCACGGCGTTTGCGGTCTTCGCGCTGCGTGTCGCCGGCAGCTCGGCGGACAACCAGATCGTGAACGCCGCCGGACGCTGGCTGGTGGCCCAGCAGGACCCCGACGGCGGCTTCGGTTTCGCCGGGCGCGGCGGCGGGCGAGGACGTCGATGACACCGCCGCGGCGCTGCAGGGCATCATCGACGCGAGCGGGCAGCGCGGGAGCGTGGTGGTGGCGCGGGCGGTTGCCTATCTGCGCCGCGCGCAGAATCCAGACGGCGGCTTCCCGCAACAGCCGGGTGGCGAATCCAACGCCCAATCGACCGCGTGGGCGGTGCAGGGCCTGGACGCGGCCGGAGTGAATGTGAGCGCCTTCAAACACGCCGGCAGCCGCTCGCCGCTCGGCTACCTCGAGAGCCTGGTTGCGCCCAACGGCAGTGTGCGCTACTCGCGCACGAGCACGCAGATCGCCGGTGTGGGTCACCGCGCAGGCGCTCACCGCGCTTGCGGGTAAGCCGTTTCCGATCGCCCGTGTCACGCTGAGCAGCGCCGCCGCTGTAATCGACGGTCGCCTACCCTGAAAGGGTATGTCCGCGGTCTCACAGCATGACCGTCGCGCGAGCGCCACGGTGTGCGCGCGGCGTTGCTGCTCGCCGGGCTGTGCGTCGTTGGGCTTGCGCTCACGTGGGTGCTCGCCGCGATCTGGTGCCGATCACGCACGAGCGCGACGCGCTGGTTCTGTACGACTTCACGCGCCTGGACCGCCCGTTCGTCGAAGCGCCCGCGAAACTCGCTGCTTGATCTGCTCTGACACCGGCGTTCTTTCGCGTGTGGGCGCTCGTGCTGCTGGCGATCGCGTTCTCACGTGCGCGGCCGCGTGTGGCGCTCGCCGTCGCGCTCGTGTCCGGTGCTCGCGCCGCTCAGCGCCGAGCTGCTCAAGCCGCTGCTCGCCCACGTCCACGCGCAGGTCGGCGCCGATGTACATAACGAGTGCCTCATGGCCGAGCGGGCACGCGACGGCGATCGTCGCGCTCGTGTGGTGTGCGCTGTTCGTCGCTCCGCCCGCGCGACGACGGATCGTCGCGATCGTCGGGGCGGTGCTCGTGCTGCGCGGTCGGCTGCTCGCTGCTGATCTTGGCGTGGCACATGCCGAGCGACGTGCTCGGCGGCTATCTGCTCGCCACGATGTGGGCCGCGCTCGCGCTCGCGGCGCTGCGCCGGGTTGGCCCGCGCGGGCCGATCGGCGGCGTCCTCAGCCGTCAGCGGGCTCGACCGGCTCGGCCTCGTGCGCGCCCGGAGCCCATAGCGCCTCCGCTCTCTCATTCGCGGCGCGGCTGAGGATGAACAGCATGTCCGAGAGCCGGTTGAGGTAGCGGATCGCCTCGGGATTGCACTCGTTGCCGATCGCGATCGCACGGCGCTCGGCGCGACGGCACACGGTGCGACAGACGTGCAGCTGCGCTGCCGCGTGAGTGCCGCCGGGGATCACGAACGAGCGCAGCGGCTCGAGCTTCGCGTTGACCTCGTCGCATACCTCCTCGAGCCAGCGCGCATACTCGGCGGTGACGCGCAGGCGCACGTGGCCCTTGCGTGTCGCATCGGGCGCTCCCTCGGCAGGGGCGGGCACGGACAGGTCGGCACCGACATCGAGCAGGTCGTTCTGCACGCGCTCCAGCCACCCCGCGAAGCTCGCCGGCAAGCCGGGCGCGAGCAGCGCCACGCCGAGCGTCGCGTTGAGCTCGTCCACCGTGCCATATGCCTCCACGCGCGGGTGCAGCTTGGACACGCGACTCATGTCGCCCAGATGGGTTTCGCCGCCGTCTCCGCCCTTGGTGTAGATGCGCGTCAAGTTGACCGTCACGACCCCCGAGTCTGGCAGATGGTCCGTCGCGACGCCTGTCCGCGAGCGGTGCGGGGAGCCGTTGCCGGACGGTCGCGATAGTGGCCCGTGGGCCTCGTGTGAGCAGTCGCACTGCGCGGTGTCGGGCAGATCGGATACTTTCCCGGCCTTCATGCGGGTAGGTGTTCCGAAGGAGATCGCCGAGGGCGAGCACAGAGTTGCGCTCGTGCCGGAGGTCGTAGGCAAGCTGAAGGCCAAGGGCATCGACGTCCTGGTCGAGAATGGCGCGGGCGCAGACGCCTTGCTGCCCGACGATGCGTTCGTCGAGGCGGGCGCGCGGATGACCTCCGATGCCGGCGAGGTGTGGCAGTCCGAGGTGGTCGTCAAGATCTCCCCGCCCAGCGAGGCGGAGATCGGGCGGCTCGCCGCGGGCTCGATCCTGATCGGTTTCCTCGCGCCCCTGAGCAGTCCACAAACGACTCGTGCGCTCGCCAGCGCCAAAGCCACCGCCTTCGCGATGGAGTCGATCCCGCGCATCTCACGTGCCCAGTCGATGGATGCGCTCTCCTCGCAAAGCAACATCGCCGGGTATAAGGCCGCGCTGCTGGGCGCAGAGAACATGGGGCGTTTCTATCCGATGCTGATGACCGCGGCCGGCACGATCCCGCCCGCCAAGGTGCTCGTGCTCGGTGCGGGTGTCGCCGGTCTGCAGGCGCTCGCAACGGCAAAGCGCCTGGGCGCGCGCACCACCGGGTATGACGTGCGCCCCGAGGTGGCAGAGCAGGTGCAGTCGCTCGGCGCTCAGTGGCTCGACCTGGGCCTGCAGGCAAGCGGCGAGGGCGGCTACGCACGCGAGCTGACAGAGCAGGAGCGCGCACAGCAGCAGCAGGCGCTAACCGACGCGATCAAGGGCTTTGACGTCGTCATCACGACCGCGCTGGTGCCAGGCCGCCCGGCTCCCAAGTTGGTCACGGCCGAGGCGGTGCAGGGCATGAAGCCGGGCTCGGTGATCGTCGATCTGGCGGGGGAGTCCGGCGGTAACTGTGAGCTGACCGAGCCAGGCCAAACCGTCGTCAAGCATGACGTGAAGATCGTCTCGCCCTTGAACCTGCCGGCGAGCATGGCCGAGCACTCCTCGCAACTGTTCGCCCGCAACGTGCTCGCGCTGCTTGACCTGCTCATTGCTGCCAAGGAGAGCGGCAGCGAGGGTGAGGTCGAGCTGAAGCTCGACTTCGAGGACGAGATCGTCGCCGGTGCCTGCATCGTGCGCGACGGGGAGATCGTGAACCCCGGCGCCAAGGCGGCCGTGGAGGACGCTTCCACAACTACCAATGGTCCCGCCGTCGGAGACGGTGGGAAGGGCGGTGAGGAGGGGTGATGCTGGCAAGCGTATTGACGACGAACCTCGCGATCCTCGTGCTCGCGGGCTTCATCGGTTTCGTCGTGATCTCCAAGGTGCCCAACACGCTGCACACGCCGCTGATGAGCGGCACCAATGCGATCCACGGAATCGTGCTGCTCGGCGGGCTGCTGCTGTTCGGGCTTGCCGAACTGGACTCTTTCAGCAAGGCGCTGCTCGTGATCGCGGTCGCCTTCGGCACGATCAACATCGTCGGCGGCTTTCTCGTCACCGACAGGATGCTCGACATGTTCAAGTCACGCCCGAAGCCCAAGGCCTCCGAGGAGGACTCCGCCGGCGAGGCGAAGCCCGGCGCTGACGGAAAGGCGGGGTCATGACGAGCCTGCCTCTCGCCACCGCATTCGTGCAGAGCGAAAGCTTCATCTACGTCCTCTACATCGTCGCCTTCGCGCTGTTCATCCAGGGTCTGCGTGGCCTCTCCGGACCGACGACAGCCGTGCGAGGCAATCGCATCGCCGCCGTTGGCATGGGGATTGCGGTCGTCGCGACGCTGCTCAACCCGGGAGAGGGCAACTGGGGCCTGATCGCGCTGGGGATCGCGCTGGGCGTGGCCGTCGGCGTGCCGGCTGCTCGCCAGGTGAAGATGACCGCGATGCCGCAGATGGTGGCCCTGTTCAACGGGGTGGGCGGCGGTGCGGTGGCGATCATCGCGTGGGTCGAGTTCCGCAACCATGGCTCTACCTACGGCTCGCACGCGGTCGAACGGTCGTTCACCAGTGGCGTGTTCTTGGAACGCGCGGTCGTGCATGTCGGGGGGCCGCCCACCTACGTGGCGATCTTCTCCGTGTTTGCGGCGATCGTCGGCTCGATTTCCTTCTGGGGTTCGAACATCGCCTTCGGCAAGCTCCAGGAAATCCTTCCAGGACGCCCGATCTCGCTCGGCTCGGCGCAGCAGATCGTCAACCTGGTGCTGTTGATCCTGGCGCTGGCGGCGGGTATCGACCTGGTCGCTGGAGCGCACTCCGAAGTGCTGTTCGTCGGGATGCTGGTTGTCGCGGCGCTACTCGGCAACGCCGTGGTATTGCCGATCGGTGGTGCCGACATGCCGGTCGTGATCTCGCTGCTGAACGCTTTCACGGGTCTCTCTGCCGCCGCCACTGGCATGGCGCTGAACAATCCAGCCCTGATCGTGGCGGGCATGATCGTGGGCGCCTCGGGCTCGATTCTCACGAACCTGATGGCGACCGCGATGAACCGCTCGATCCCCTCGATCGTCGCAGGAGGGTTCGGTGGCGGGGGTGTCGTCGAGGGCGCAGAAGGCGCTGGCGAGCACCAGGGCACGGTGCGCTCCACCAGCGCCGCTGACGCGGCGATCCAGCTGGCCTATGCCAACCGCGTGGTTGTCGTGCCCGGCTACGGCATGGCCGTCGCTCAGGCCCAGCACGCCGTGCGCGAGCTGACCAAGGAGCTGGAGTCGCGTGGGGTGGAGGTCAGCTATGCGATCCATCCGGTGGCCGGGCGGATGCCCGGGCACATGAACGTGCTGCTTGCCGAGGCCGACGTGCCGTATGACCAGCTCAAGGAGATGGACGACGCCAACCCTGAGTTCCAGCGCACCGATGTGTCGCTGGTGATCGGCGCCAACGACGTCACCAACCCGGCGGCCAAGAACACGCCCTCCTCGCCGATCTACGGGATGCCGATCCTCGAAGTGTCGGACTCTCGCTCGGTGATCGTGATCAAGCGCTCGATGAACCCTGGCTTTGCCGGCATCGAGAACGAGCTGTACTTCGACCCGAAGACTTCGATGCTCTTCGGCGATGCGAAGTCGGCTGTGAGCGAGATCACAGCCGAGCTTTCGACGCTCTGACACAAGCGTACTGAGACGCGCTCCGAGGGCCGCCAGTCGGCTGCCCTGTACCGGCGACTCGTTCTGCGCCGTCCGCTCGTTCTGCGCCCGTCCGCTCGTCCTATGCCCGTCCGCTCGTCCTATGCCCGTCCGCTCGTCCTATGCCCGTCCGCTCGTCCTATGCCCGTCCGCGGGTTTCTACGCCTGCCGTCGTGCGGTTTTGGTGCGCACAACCCCCTACGTGCCAAATAGGTACGCGATGCAGACAAAGGACGCATTGCTAATGGTGTACATCGTATCTTACACTCAACTGAGGAGAGGAAACGTAGTCATCTGAGGGGTCTGGTATTTCATTTCGCCGCGCAGCTTCGGGTCAATCGCGGTTCATGCCGGTCATTGGCGTGCTGGTATGCGTCGCGTCGATCGCCGGGGCGGCTCTTCCTGCTAGCGGAAGCAGCGAGCCGTCCCGGATCGATCGCGGGCTCGCCCCGGCGCGCGTCGCGGCCCATCTGCCCGCACCACTCGCCAAAGCAAGCATCGTCGGCGGAGCTGACGCCTCGATTGCGAACTTCCCCTTCCAGGTTGCGCTGTACGACACGCAGGCGGGCTCGCCGGCGGCGGGCTTCTTCTGCGGCGGGGTGATCATTGACGCAACGCATGTCGTGACGGCCGCCCACTGCGTCGTCGGCAACTCCGGCGGTCCGGGCGAAATTGCGGTTCTCGCCGGCTCCACCTCACTGTCCGACCCGAGCGCGGGGAGTGTGCGCGATCCCGTGCAGTCGAGCACGTTCGATTCGAGCTACAACCCCGTCAGCAGCAACGACGATGTGGCCCTGTTGACGCTCGCGCGGCCGCTGTGGTCGGGTTCTGTGGCGCCGGGCATCAACGGCGCCAACACGATCGCGCCGCTGCCGCTTGACCCGGGCGCAGCGCTCGCTTACGGCAATCCCAACGTTAGTCCGGCGATCACCGCTACGGCCAGCGGCTGGGGAGACACCAACTCGGCGCCCGGTCACACGCCCAGCTATCCCACGGACTTGCGAGCCGTGCAAATGCCGCTCGTCTCCGAATCGCTCTGCGAAGAACAGTATTCAGTCATCGAACAGCCGATCACCTCGAGCATGATCTGCGCGGGCGGCGGCAAATCCCACGTGGATACCTGCTATGGCGATAGCGGTGGGCCGCTCGTCGTAGACAGAGACAGCCCAGCGCGCCCGCCAGGGGACTACGTGCTCGTCGGTCTGGTCGACTTCGGCAACGGCTGCGCCCAGCCGGGTTATTCGGGCGTGTACACGCGTATTGCGAGTCCCGCAGTCGTTAGGTTCCTGGCCTCCGGCGCCGGCCACCTGGTGGGGCCCGTTGGCTCGCAGGCCAAGCACAAGAAGCGCAAGAAGCACAAGAAGCACAGCCATCGCGGCTGAACTTCCGCGTCCTCTGGAACACTGGGTCGGTGATCTCACGCGAAGACGCCGTCGCGGCGCTGTCGGAGAACGAATTCGATCTGCTCGTCGTCGGCGGCGGGATAACCGGCGCTGGCGTTGCTTTGGATGCATCGAGTCGCGGCTACAGCGTCGCGCTCGTCGAGCGCGCCGACTACGCGTCGGGCACTTCCAGTCGCTCCAGCAAGCTTGTGCACGGAGGGCTGCGCTACCTGCAGCAATTCGACCTGGGGCTGGTGCGGGAGGCGTTGCTGGAGCGCCAGCTGATGGTTGCGCTCGCCCCGCACCTCGTGCGTCCGTTGCCGCTCGTCGTGCCCGCTTTCGATGGCTCCCGTCCAGACCGGTTGATGGGGGTCGGGCTGAACCTCTACGACGTGATGTCGGTCACCGACCGCAGGTCGGCAGGCGAGCGTCTGCGCAGCCGCCGCTCCCGTCGCGGCCGCTCCGAGCCGACGGCGAGCGAGCCGCCCACGCGTGCGCTGGCGCCAGCGCTTGAAGAGGGGGAGTCCTGGAGTCCCGAGCGTCACCGTGTCATTTCCGGCGAGGACGTGCTCGAGCTGTTGCCTGCGCTTGCTGGCCGTGCGCCCAGCAGCGGCTATCTATTTTACGACTGCCAGACAGACGATGCCCGCCTGGTGCTCACCGTGCTCGGTGAGGCCGAGCGTTTCGGCGCTGTGTGCGCCAACCGCATCCACGCCACCGCGCTGCTCGAACGCGAGGGGCACAGCGGTGGCGCGCGGGTGCGAGACGAGGAGAGCGGTGAACTGTTCGACGTGCGAGCCGCGAACGTAATCAACGCAACGGGGGTATGGGCCGACGAGCTGCGTCCGCAAGACCGATCTGAGATCGGCCAGCACGAGAAGGCTGAAGTGCCGCTGATCCGGCCGAGCAGGGGCACCCATGTGACGTTGCGCCACGAGGATCTGCCACTGGTCGGTGGTGCGATCGTACCCGCGGGATCTGGTCGCTCGATCTTCGCGCTGCCATGGTTGGGACGGACGCTCGTCGGTACGACCGACAACGACTACGAAGGTTCGCTTGCGCACGTGTCTCCTTCCGGAGAGGACGTCGATTATCTGCTGGCGGCCGTCAACGAGTTCTTCGCGACCGACCTTGCGCGTGGCGATCTGACAGGCGCCTACGCCGGGGTGCGGCCGCTGATATCGACCGGCGACACCAAGAAATCGGTCGACATCTCGCGCAAGGCCGAGCTGTATGAGACCTCCAGCGGCATGATCACGATCACCGGCGGCAAGCTCACCACGTGGCGGCGAATGGCAAAGATGGCAGTCGATCGCCTGGTCGAGCGCGAAGCGCGCGACGCTCCCTGTCGCACCGCCGAGATACCGCTCGGACAGGCGGTTGGCGTAGATGAGCTGCCGCGGCTTGCCGGAGTGCCCGAGCCTGTACGGGCGGCGCTTGCCGCTCGTTACGGCTACGGGGCGCACGAGGTGCTCGCTTTGATCGCCGAGCGCCCGGAGCTTGCCGAGCCGATCGTGCCGGGACTGCCCGACGCGATGGCCGAGGTCGCGATCGCCGCCCGTCTCGAGCAGGCACGCAGCGTCGGCGACGTGCTGTTGCGGCGCACCCGCCTCGGGTTGCTCGCGGCGCGCGAGTTGCTGGGGGACAGTGGCAGTGGCGCACCGCACGTCGAGCGTGTGGCCGCGCTGCTGGGGCGGGAGCTTGGCTGGAGTGAGCAGCGCGTGGCGGCCGAGGTCGAGGGCTTCCTGGAGGAGGCTCGTCTGGAGGGGATTCTCCTCGCCGATGCCGAGCCTGCGCCAAGGTGAGCAGGACCGTGGTCCCGCGTCGTCTGATCGCCGGCGAACATTTGCTCGAGCTCGGCGAGCGGTCGTGGCTGATGGGCGTCGTCAACGCCTCGCCCGACTCGTTCAGCGACGGCGGGCGCTTGCAGACCGTCGAGCAGCGTGTGCGCCTGGCAGCCGAGCAGCTGCGCGCGGGTGCGGACATCCTCGACATCGGCGGAGAGTCCGCGAGCACCAACCGCCCTCCGGTGGGTGTCGAAGAGGAGATCGAACGGGTCGTGCCGCTGATCGAGCGGGTGCTTGTCGAGTTCGACACGATCGTGTCGGTCGATACCTACAAGCCGGCGGTTGCACGTGCCGCGATCGCGGCGGGCGCGTCGATCGTCAACGATGTCAGCGGGTTGCGCGACCCAGAGATGGCCGAAGTGTGCGCGCGAAGCGGTGCCGCACTGGTCGTGATGCACACGCGTGCAGCGCCCAAGCAGCGGATGCAGGATCCCGATCTATATGGGGACATCGTGCTCGAGGTGCTGGATTTCCTTGAGGAACGCACCGCGCTCGCTCTGTCGGCGGGCATCCCTCGCGAGCGGATACTCGTCGATCCTGGGCCGGATTTTGCAAAGACACCGGCCCAAACGGTCGAGCTACTTGCAAACGTGTCGAGCCTTCACGCGCTGGGCTACCCACTGTTGATGGCGATTTCGCGCAAGGACTTCATCGGCGCCCTCACCGGGCGGGCGCCACGCGAGCGCCTGGCGGGTACGCTTGCCTCGCTCGCCCACGGGGTGGATGCCGGAGCGCACATGTTTCGCGTGCACGATGTGGCCGCCGCTGCGGACTATCTGACGGTGCAGGCCGCGCTCGCCAGAGAGTTCGTGCCGAGCAGGGATCTGGCGCTCGCCGAGGAACTGCGACACGACACGCACCTCGCCGAGGTTCCCCCCAACGGGGGAGCAGGCTAGGGTGTTCTGTGCAAATGGGTGCCGGCCGCTGTCCAACGCGGCTGGACGCCAACCGCCCGTATCAACTAAGGAGAAGACCAGATGACAGTGCTCGACCGCTCCGAGCTGCAGGCAAGTCCGCTTGCCGACCTTCACGTGATCGCCGACCAGATCGGGCTCGAGGGCTTCAGGCGCTTGCGCAAGGCCGACTTGATCGATGCGATCCTCGGCGAAAAAGCCCCACAGGAAGCAAACGGCGACGCCCCTGTCGAAGCCGCCGAGCCGAGTGGCCGCGATGGCGCCGAGGAGTCGGCCGAGGAGACGACGGGCCGGCGAGCGAGTTCACGCCGTTCGCGCTCGACCCGCTCGCGTCGCAGCTCCGGTGCGGCTAAGGCCAAGGAAGCCGAGCAGGAGGAGACCGAGCAGGACTCCACTCCTGCTTCGCGTCGCGGTGAGAAGACAGAGGGAGCCCGCGGTCGCGACGAGCGCGAGAAGTCAGTCGAGTCGGGGTCTCCGACTTCGGGTGTGGTGGAGGTGCTTGGCAACGGCTCCGCGTTCCTGCGCGTCGATCCGCCCGAGCCCTCCGACGCCGATGTCTACATCTCCGCGGCGCAGGTGCGTCGCTGCGAGCTTGTCTCCGGAGATACCGTGAGCGGTCCAGTTCGCGCGCCCAGGCGCTCCGAGCGTTACCCGTCGCTGATTCGCGTTGAGACGATCAACGGCGAGCGGGCCGACTCCGGCGCGGAGGCAACGCACTACGACGACCTGCCCGCTTCGTATCCGAGCGAGCGGTTCGCGTTTGATTCAGAGGATCCGACACTCAAGGCAATCGAGTGGCTCACTCCGCTCGGCCGTGGCTCGCGGGCAAGCATCGTGGGCGCCGCGCACTCCGGCAAGACGGAGACATTGCGGCTGATCGTGGGCGCGCTCGCGGGTCGGGAGGGAATCGAGCTGAAGCTCGTGCTCGTCGGTGTGCGCCCGGAGGAGATTGCCGGGTGGCGGCAGGGGCCGGTTGCGCCCGAGGCGACACTGACCTTTGCCGCCTCGGCTGAGACTCGGGGACGCGCGCTTGAGACGGTGCTCGACGCCGCCAAGCGCGTCGCGGCGCGTGGCAGCGACGTCGTCGTGGCGATCGACAGTCTCGACGGACTGCAACCCCACATCGCTCACAAGGCGCTTGCTGCCGCACGCAACCTGACCGACGGCGGTTCGCTTACAGTGATCGCGACCGCCGCGCGCCCGTTTGGCGGCGAGAGCACCGTGATTGCGCTCGACGTGGCTCGCACCAGCACCGGGCGGCTGCCGGCACTCGAGCTGGTGAGTAGTGGCACGCTCAAGGCTGAGCTGCTCGTAGGCGAGGATGGCGCTGAGGCGATCCTGCACGCTCGCGCCACGGCGGCCGAAGCATAGAGTCGAGAGCCGGAGTCTGCGGTGGGCCGCCGTGCGGCCCGCTAGCCCCGATAGGCGACGCGGCCCCAGGATGGCTCGGGGGCGAGTTCGATCGGCTCGCCGATACCGTCGTGCTGCACGTAGACGAAGCTGCCCGTCTCCTCCATGAACAGAAACGTCAACTCACCCTCGTTGACGCGCTGATCGAGCCACGCGCCGCGGAACACGAGGCGGCGTAGCCAGTGCACGAGCGAGCGCTCGGCCGGTCCCACCAGTTCCGGCCAGCAGTCGTTGACGTGCTCGCCGAGCGCCGAGGCGGGGTCCTGGATGTCGCCATTGACGGCGAGGTTGACGAGGTCCTCCAGCTCGTCCTCGCCGAGGCGCCCGCCTACGAAGCCAAGCTTGAGGGCCGCCTGCTCGCAACGTTCGCCGAAGTCGCGTTCGTTGAACGTGAAGCGAAGGTCGCCATATTCGAGGACGAAGTCCTCGCCGGAGTTGTAGTTGCCGCGACGTGTCTTTTCCATGACTGAAGATTCCGTGGGGAGTTGATTTGGGGCTTGGGGCCCTTATCGGCACCAAGACGTCGGGATCATATGCCGGCCTCCTGCTCCAGTGCCGTGTCTGCACGCGATATTGCATTCCGGCGATGCGAACACTGGGGCTCCTCATGGCGTGTGTGCGGCGGGCCGGCTCTATACGCTGCCCCTAGATGGCACGTCTAAGCGAACGAGGGCTGCGCAGGTCGGTTGGGGTTCCCGGCCTGTTCGCCACCGCATATGGCAACGTCGGCTCCTCGATCTATTACGCACTCGGGCTTGTGGCGGCCCACGCGCTCGGGCTCACGCCGCTTGTGTTCGTGTTCGCGGGCGGTCTGTTCGCGCTCACCGCGAAGACCTACGCCGAGGGTGCCTCCATGTTCCCCGAGGCCGGCGGGTCCTCGTCGTTTGCGCGCCACGCCTTCAACGAGCTTGTCTCGTTCTTCGCCGGCTGGGCGCTGAGTCTCGACTACATCCTCACGATCGCGATCTCCGCATTCTTCGTGCCGCACTACCTGAGCGCGTTCCCCGGGCTGGGTGGGCTGAACCACAACCCGGGGGACATCTTCGGCGGGCTGGTCGTCGTGGTCGTGCTTGCCGGCTTGAACATCCGCGGCTTGGGGGAGTCGGCGAAGCTCAACTTCGTCCTTGCGATCATCGATTCTCTCGACACAGATTCTGCTCGTGGCGATCGGCGCCGTGCTGGTGTTCGACCCCTCGCTGCTCATCCACCAGGTCCACCTCGGCAAGGTGCCGACCTGGCACGAACTGATCTTCGCGCTATCGCTTGCGATGCTTGCCTACACCGGCATCGAGACGGTCGCCAACATGGCCGAGGAGGCGCGCGATCCGGGCCGGCAGGTGCCCAAGGCCGTGAACCTCGTGGTACTGGCGGTGCTCGGGGTGTATCTCGGCATCTCGATGATCGCGCTGTCAGCGCTGCCAGTCGTGCATCACGGTGTCGGCTACAGCGCGGCCCTCGGCGAACACTTCAGCAAATCCGGATACGCCACGGCGCTCGGCGGACGCTACGAGAATGACCCGGTACTCGGGATCGTCTCGCGGCTGGGACTGCACGGCACGGTGTTGACGCTCGCCAAGTACTACGTCGGACTGCTGGCCGCCACGATTCTGTTCATCGCCACTAACGCTGGCATGATCGGGATTTCACGCCTGTCTTGGTCGCTGGCCGAACATCGCCAACTGCCGACCATCTTCGCGCGACTGCACACGCGCTTCCGCACTCCGTGGTTCACGATCGTCTTCTTCTCCGGCCTAGCCAGCGTGCTGGTCCTCTACGGCAACACGAACGTGCTGGGCAATCTCTATTCCTTTGGTGCGCTGCTGTCGTTCACGATCGCCCACATCGCGGTGATCGCGTTGCGTGTCAAGGAGCCTGATCGCGAGCGACCCTACCGGCTGCCGTGGAACGTGAACATCCGCGGTGCCTCGATCCCGATGACGGCGGTGGTCGGCTGCATCGGAACCGCGACCGTGTGGGCAGTGGTCGTGATCACCCATCCGGAGGCGCGTGTCGTCGGCATCCCGTGGATGATCCTCGGCATGCTCGGCTACGTGATCTATCGTCGCCGCCAAGGACTCGATTTGCGCACGACGTATCGCATCGAGCGTCCCGAGCGTCCGCCAGATTTCGAGGCGCTCGGCTATCGCACCGCGCTCGTGCCGATCTTCGGGGGGGATGTAAGCGCCAGCGCGCTGTCGAGTGCTGCGAAGTTGATCGGCGAAGAGGGTGTGGTGTATGCGGTGTTCGTGCTGCCGGTTCCAAGCCAGCTCTCGCTCGAGGCCGGCCTGGAAGCCGAGGAGGCCGAGGGTCGTGCGGCGCTGGAGAGCGCGCGCATCAAGGCCCGCCGCTCGAACATCAAGGTGCGCACTGGCTTGATTCGTACCCGCAACCCGGGGGCGGCGCTGGTCGAAGAGGCCAAGCGAGTCGATGCGGACGTGATCTATTGGTCGACGATCCACGCGCCGGTGGGCGAGCAGCGGATCGGGCCGACCGCCACCTACCTGCTGAGCAAGCGCCCCTGCCGGGTTGTCATCGAGACCGAGAACCTGCCCGTCAGGCGAGACCAAGCACCAGCCGGAACCGCTGCACTCCCGAGTGGGTGATCGAGCCCGCCGTGAGCGTGCCGAGTGACTTCAAGTGGGGCACGAGGTTCGATATCCCCGGCTCCTGCGTCAGGCCGAGCCCTTCGAGGAAGCCGAGCATTGTCGGGAATTCGACGATGAGGCTCGGTTCGATGCCGCCGCCAAGCGCCGAGCTGGCCGACGCGTAGGAGGAGGCGGTCGAGAGTGTGCTCGACGGACTCAGCGCACCCTCAACGGACCCCTGTCCCAGGCCGACTATGAACTTGTCCTGGCCGCTGGCGACGAATATGACCGAGGGAAAGCCCTGTAGCTTGACGCTCACGGCCTTGTCGGTGCCTGCGATCGAAGTGTTTTCCACGATCGCACCGGATTTGCGCATCGTGTCGGCGAGTGTGCCGACGGCCGCGTCTGAGCCACTCGGGTTGTTGGAGTTGATCACGAGCGCGGCTTCGAGGTTGAACAGTCCCGTGCCGCTCACGAACATTCCCCCGGACCCGGCCCAGCTGGAGAAGGTCTGTTGAAGTTTCGCGCTCGACGCGCTCAGCCCGGCGAACAGTTTTTCGATGCTCGGGCCTCCGAGCGAGGAGAACAACGTTGCGGTGCCAAGCGAAGCGACGCCGTGCAGCAACCCAAACGCGCGCGGCAGGTCCGCGCCGATGTTTTCCACACCGGCGGCCAGCCATGCTCCCCCCGGCATCTCGCCAAGCGCCTTCGCGCTTTCCTGGCCAAATAGCGGCGTAGCACCACTCGCCGAGTGCACTTCGCCTTCCACCGAGATCGAGTTGGATGTGGGCGTAACCGAAACGGACGCCGTTTGTGCGCCCGCGAACACCTGGCCAAGGAGTGCGACGCCCTGTCCCAGCGCACCGCTCGAGCCGTGAACCGACTTCAGCAGCGTTTCGGGCTGCACATAGGCACTTGCGATCGCATCCGTCGGCGGCGTCGCGTAGTTGGGCGCCGTTACGATCGAAGCTCCGCCAAGGGAGGTGTCTATCGCGCTCTTCAGCCCCGATTCGCTGCCGAGCACGGCGAAGGTCTTGACGATGCCCTCGGCGGCTCCGCCGGGGGACACCTGGAAGGACACGCCCCTGTAGCTGATCGTGTGGGCTCCCTGTTCCTGCGCTCGTTTGGAGAGGAACGAGCGGGCTTCGGAGAGGTTGGAGGTTGCGAGCACGATCGCGCCCTGCTCACCTTTGGAGGCGAACTCGCTCGTGCCGAGCGAGGAAAGGTTGCCCGCCAGCACGCTTTCAAGCAACGTCCGCGCTGAGCTTGTGCTCTGCGGCAGCCCGCCCGTGCTCAGAGAGGAGATGAACACGCCCGCTGTGTTACCGACCCACGACTCGATGTCGCGCTTGTATTCAAGGTGGTCGCCTTCGCTGCTCAGGAGCGCTTGCGCGATGCTGCCGTAGGGTTCGGCGAGGTGCGATAGCTTCCTCGCCGCCACGTACGCCACGCCGTTGGTGCCCCCATTTGGCTTGATCGCGACGGTTGCATATAGCGGCGCGGAGGCCGGTGTCACTGTCGCCGGGTTGGCGTTGGGAGAGGAATCGGAGGACCCGCAGGCGGCGAGCGCGATCGTCGCCGCGAGCAGTATCGGCGCGATAGCCAGGCGCACGAGCAGACGTCCGCCAGTTATGGCGGGCTTGGTGGCGAGCCTGTGTTTGGCGAGGGGGCTGGGACAGCTTTGCGGACGGATCGTGACGGTGGACAACGCGTTCCTTTCTCCGGCGGACTCTGGTCAGGCTCTTGCGACGAACGTTACACGCGCGGGCTCTGCACGTTTGCGTGCAGCTCCGGCGTGCGTGGAGACGCATGCCTTCCACCGCCAAAACACGGTGCTATGCAGGCATTATTGTGTGTTTTTGGGGGTTTAGGCGTGCATTGTGGGAGAAAATGTGCAATTAGGGTTGCGTTGTGGGGGGAAGTGGGGTAAGTTCGCGTTAGCGAGCCGGGGTGGAGGGGCTCCTCCCACTCCTCCACTCCGGCTCGATCTACTTGATTGGAGCTACCACAGTGGCCTTCCGCGGCACCTTCGACCACACGCTCGACGCCAAGAACCGGCTCACCGTTCCGGCTCGCTACCGGGCGACGCTCTCCGAGGGCGTGGTGCTGGCGATGCCCGTCGACCTCAAGCCCTACGTCGGCGTGTGGCGTCCTGAGGACTACGAGCGCTACACCGAACGCTCGCTCGCGGAGTTGCCGCCGCTGTCCTCGCGACTGACCGAGCTTGAGCGCTTCTTCTACGGCAGCTCTCACGACTCCGATCTAGACGCCGCCGGGCGGATCATGGTGCCCGGCTTCCTCGGCGAGCACGCGAAGTTGAGCAAGGAGGTCGTCGTCGTGGGTGCCGGCGACCGCCTGGAGCTTTGGGATCGCGGCGCCTGGATAGACCACCGACCGGCGCTGCTCGGCAGCGTCGCGGAGATAACCGCGCGCGTTGACCATCCTGCTTGACATGACCGCCGTTCACATTCCGGTGCTCGCCGAGGAGCTGCTCGAGTTGCTCGACCCGCACCCTGGGCAAACCGCGATCGACTGCACGTTCGGCGGTGGGGGACATGCGCGCCTGGTCGCGGAGCGCCTCGGGTCCGACGGCACGCTGATCGCAATCGACCGCGATCCCCTGGCCGAGCAGCGCTTCGTCGAGCTGGCCGACGACTTCCCGTGCGCGACTCGCTTCGTGCGCGGCGGTTATGCCGAGGCGCTGCGGATGCTCACGGAAGAAGGGCTGCGGGCTGACATCGCCTACCTCGATCTGGGAATGTCATCGATGCAAATCGACACGCGCGAGCGCGGCTTCTCCTATTCATACGACGCACCACTCGATATGCGCATGGACCCGCGCTCCGAGCTTAGTGCGCGCGAGATCGTGGCCGACTGGGACGAGCGTCGTCTCGCGGGCATCCTGCGCGAGTTTGGCGAGGAGCGACACGCCTCGGCGATCGCGCGAGCGATCGTGCGGCGTCGTGCGCAGGCTCCGATCGATACGACGCTGGCGCTCGTGGAGGTCATCGGCGCGGCGGTTCCCGCGCCGGCCAGATTCGGCTCCGGTCACCCCGCTAAGCGCACATTTCAAGCGTTGCGCATCGCCGTAAACGACGAGCTTGGTCAGCTCGAGGAAGCATTGCCGCTCGCGTGGGAGGTGCTGGGCGACGGAGGCGTGCTGGCCGCCATCTCCTTTCACTCACTCGAGGACAGGCGTGTCAAGCACTTCCTGCTCGACCGCGCTCGGGGTTGCATCTGTCCGCCGGATCTGCCGGTTTGCGGGTGTGGCCGCGTGCCCGAGGCGGCGCTGCTTACGCGCGGCGCGATTGTGCCCTCGGCGGGCGAGAAGGCGAGCAATCCGCGTGCCTCCTCGGCGCGCTTGCGGGCCGCCACCAAGCTTGCGCCCAGCTCACCACAACCAGGAGGTCACGCATGACCCCGCCCGCCGCCAATGCTTCCAGAGAGTTCGACTACCGCGCACCGGCTCATCGTCGCCGCGCGGTGCCCGGCCCCCGACGGGTTTCCGGACCGGCTCGTAGACGCGTGGCGGCAGAACCCGTGCGCAATCCCGGTATCGCGCTGCGTACGGCGGGCGCGCTCGAGCGGGTCTCCGCGAGCAGCCTGCTCGACCGGCTGATCCTCGGGCGCGCTTGGATCGGACTGCTCGCGTTCGCGCTGATCGGGGTGGTCGCGATGCAGCTCGTCGTGCTCAAGCTCAACACCGGTATCGGACACACACTGCAACGCCAGGTTCTGCTGCAACGCGAAAACGCCGAACTCGGCATCGAAAACTCCGTGTATTCGGCAGAAAGTCGGATCGCGCCGCTGGCGGCGGCGGCCGGCATGACGTTTGCGCCCCCCGGCACGGTTCATTTCGTCGCGGCCAGCGCCGCTGACATACCGCGCGCGGCGAGTGTGCTCGCGAGTGCTGCTCAGACGGCCGCCGGGGGTCAGCCCGGCTCGGGTGAAGCGAGCGGCGGCGAAGCTGTCGTGAGTTCCACCGCGTCGCCGGCAACGGCCACGACGAGCGAAACGGCAGACTCGACCGAAGGGGTCGGTGGCTCCTCCGACGGCAGCGACACCACCGGCGGATCGAGCGAACAGTCCTCGGCGGCGAACACTGAATCGAGCACGTCCTCCTCGGTCGCGAGTCCGACCGCCGCCACTCCGTCCGCCACCGACGAAGCGCCTCCCTCTGGTGGCAGCGAACAGACACAGGGCGTCTCAGCGGCGACTCCCACCAGCGAACCCGGTGCTTCGGCGGTTGGCGCAAGCGCTTCCGCCGGTGGCACTCAGGCCGGTCCACGGGGCTAGCCGATGGCGGTCGTACAGCGGCGTGTGGGGTTCCTGTTCGCGGGCTTTGTGGTTCTGCTCGGACTCGCTGGCGCCCGCGCGCTGTATCTCGGTGGGCCGCATAGCGGCACCTTGCGCCGAGCCGCCCAAACCCAACAGGTGACCTACGAAACCGTGCCCGCGCAGCGCGGCACGATCACCGATCGCAACGGCGTTGCGCTGGCGATCTCAGAACCGGCGCAAGAACTGTCGGTCGATCCCTATCTCATCAAGCATCCGCTCGAAACGGCTCAACGGCTGGGGCCGCTGCTCGGTCTCACCCAGGCCCAGGTGCTGACGAAGCTCAGCGAGCACACCGGTTTCGTAGTCCTCGCCACCGCACTGCCCTATAGGAGCGCTCGCAAGGTGCTCGCGCTGAAGATCCCCGGTGTGCAGGGCACAGCGGTCATGCGGCGCGTGTATCCGCGCGGCACCCTCGCGGCTCAGGTGCTCGGTTTCATGGGCACCGAAGGCAAGGGCCTTACAGGTCTCGAATACTCGCGCAACTCGCTGCTAGAAGGACACGCTGGCAAGCGCCGCGTCGTCAGCGACGCGATCGGCCAGCCGATCGCCATCGCCGAAGCGAGCCATGAGCGCTCCGGCTCCTCGATCGGGCTGACGCTTGACGTGAACATCCAGCAGCGCGCCGAAGATGTGCTCTCTGCCGTCGGCCGGGTATTCCATCCCAAGAACTCCACCGCGATCGTGATGGACCCGCGCACGGGTGCGATCCTCGCGATGGCCAGCTGGCCGCTTGTCAACAGCAACGATCCTGGGCCAAAGCCAGAAGAACCGTTTCAAAACCTCGCGGTCAGCTTCAACTACGAACCCGGCTCCACGTTCAAGGCCGTCGCCGTCTCCGGGGCGCTGCAGGAAGGGCTGATCACGCCTACGACCGGCTTTGAAATACCCGACCAGATCGAACTGGGCGGGCGCACGATCCACGACGACACCGAACACGAAACCGAGTCGCTCAGCACGGCGCAGATACTTGCCCAGTCGAGCAACGTTGGCGCGATCAAGATCGCGAGCCTCCTGGGTCGCGAAAAGTTCAACTCGTGGGTGCATCGCTTCGGCTTCGGCGCTCCGACTGATGTCGAACTGCCGGGTGAGGAAAGCGGAGCCACGCTGCCGCTGAGCAGCTATTCGGGCTCCTCGATGGGCAACCTGCCAATTGGCCAAGGCGAGCTGGTCACGCCGATCCAAATGGCCGCCCTCTACTCGGCGGTCGCCAACGGCGGAATTCTGCGCCAACCACACATCCTCGCCCAGATCGGCGGGCACGCGGTCTCCGAGCCAGCGGGCCGTCGCGTGATCTCATCGAGCACGGCCGCCGCGGTGCGCGAAATGCTCACGGGCGTGCTCGCGCCCGGGGGAACCGCGAGCGAGGTTTCGGTACCTGGCTACAAACTGGCGGGCAAGACCGGTACCGCCAGCAAGATCGATTCTGCGACCGGCGAATATTCGAAAACGGCCTATGTCGCCTCGTTCGTGGGGTTCGCGCCAGCGTCGGATCCGAAGCTACTGTGTGCGGTGATCGTCAACGAACCGCAGAACGACTCGATTTACGGCGGTGTGGTGGCCGCTCCGGCGTTCGGCCAGATTATGGAATTCGCGCTGCCATATCTCAATATTCCGCCCGGGTAGGCGCGATCGGCGTGTTCTTGACCGCTGATCGACGCTGTTGTGCGCGGGTGGGGGCTCAACTTCCGCGATCGCGCCGGCCCCGCTGGCGTGAGCCCTAGACTCTCCCCCCTTGCAATCGACTGGGCGCAAAGCCATGAGGTTGGACGAGTTGACCGATGCTGAGATTCCCGGTCTGCGCTCCGTCTCGCCGAGTTCCGGCTCGGTCGAGATCGCCGGCCTCGCCTACGACAGCCGTAAGGTTAGGCCCGGCACGTTGTTCTTCTGTGTTTCGGGGTTCCGCTTCGATGGCCATGACTTCGCCAAGGCGGCGCTCGCCGCCGGCGCGGTCGCGCTCGTGGTGGAGCGATCGCTCGGGCTCGGTGTGCCTGAGCTGCTGGTCGACTCCTCGCGTGCGGCGATGGGCCCGCTGGCGGCCCGCTTCTATTGTGAGCCGAGTCGCGAGTTGCGCGTCATCGGCGTGACCGGCACGAATGGAAAGACGACCACCGCCCATCTCCTGCGCGCACTGGCGCAAGCAGGTGGCGAACGGTGTGGTCTGTTGGGGACCGTGGAGTCGGTGGTCGCCGGCGCACACCGTCCCGCCGCGCGCACAACCCCCGAGGCGCTCGACCTGCAAGCAGACTTTCGCGCCATGCTCGACGGTGGCGAGCGCTGGTGCGCGATGGAGGTCTCATCCCATGCGCTTTCGCTTGGGCGTACCGACGGGGTGCACTTCGCGGCGGCCGTCTTCACCAACCTCACCCAGGACCATCTCGACTTCCACGACACGATGGAGGACTACTTCCAGGCCAAGCGACTGCTGTTTGCATCTCCCGCCGTCGGCACCGAGCCAGCCAAGGATGTGAGTGCTGAGCAGCCCAACACACGCTCGCCTGTCGCCACGTCAGCGATCAAGGTCGTGAATCTCGACGATCCATACGGGCGGCGACTCGCCGCCGAACTTGGCGATGCGGTCACCTTCGCGATCGACACCGACGCCGACTATCGCGCATACGATCTCCAGATCGACCTCGCGGGCTCGGGGCTGCGGCTGCGTACGCCCGCCGGCGAGCGTACGTTGCGCCTCCCGCTGCCTGGTCGCTTCAACGTTTCTAACGCTCTCGCCGCGCTCGCGTCAATGCACGCGCTCGGAGCCAACCTGGACACGCTCGTAGCGGCACTCGAGCGCGGGGTGCGGGTGCCGGGACGCTTGGAGGTTGTCGAGGCAGGTCAGGATTTCGCGGTGCTCGTCGACTATGCCCACACGCCCGACTCGCTTCACAACGTGCTGAGCACCGCCCGCGAAGTGGGTCGCGGGCGCGTGATCTGCGTGTTCGGCGCCGGCGGTGACCGCGACCGTGGCAAGCGACCGCTGATGGGCGAGATCGGTGCTCGCCTGGCCAATGTGCTGGTGGTGACCTCAGACAACCCCCGCTCGGAGGACCCGCAGGCAATCGTTGCGGACATCATGGCGGGCGCCAGCGAGGTGCCGCGTCCATCGGGGGGGTCGCCGATCGCGGTCGAGATCGACAGGCGCGCGGCCATCGAGCTTGCCGTCGGCCTCGCCGAGCCGGGAGATGTGCTCGTGATCGCCGGCAAGGGTCACGAGCAGGGACAGGAGTTCGCCGACGGCGTGAAGCTCCCCTTTGACGATGTCGCCGTTGCTCGCGAAGCGCTTGGCGCGCTGGTCGGCTGATGGGCCGAATCCTGATCGGCGGCACCGCCGCTCTGCTGATCTGCATCTTCTTGAGCCCGAAGTTCATCGCGTTCCTGCGCAACCGCGAGTTCGGCCAGCACATCCGCGAGGACGGGCCCCAGGGGCATCACGAGAAGGCTGGTACGCCGACGATGGGCGGGATCATCATCTTTTTCGCTGTCGCGATCCCCTACCTGATCCTGACCAACTTCGAATGGCGTTCGGTGGGCGTGTTCTGCACGGCGATCGCCTGCGCGCTACTCGGCTTTGCCGACGACTACGTCAAGCTCATCAAGCGCCGCTCGCTCGGCCTGCGGGGACGCACGAAGCTGATCATCACGATCGCGATCTCGCTCGGACTGTGGTTCATCGCCAGCCACGAGGCTCACCTGGCGAGCACGCTGCGACTGCGCTTCGTCGACTACCAGATCGACCTTGGGGTCTTCTATCCGGTGCTCATTTATCTCGTCGTCGCCGGCACGACCAATGCGGTCAATCTCACCGACGGCCTTGATGGCCTCGCGGCCGGCTGCGGAGCAATCGTGCTGCTCACCTACGTCGGTATCACGTTCATCGCCGAAGACTCCGATCTGGCGATGCTTGCGGGCGTGCTCGTCGGCGCGTGTATTGGTTTTCTGTGGTTCAACGCATTCCCGGCAACGATCTTTATGGGCGATACAGGCTCGCTCGGCATCGGCGGCGCGATCGCGGGTCTCGCGGTGATGACCAAGACCGAGGTGTTGTTGATTCTGATCGGCGGCATCTTCGTGATCGAGGCGCTATCGGTCGCGATCCAGGTGATCTCCTTCCAGATGACCCGCAAGCGTGTTTTCCTGATGGCGCCGATACACCACCACTTCGAGCTGCAGGGCTGGTCTGAGACGAAGATCATCCTGCGCTTCTGGATCGTCGCGGCGATCTGCTGTGCGATCGGCTTCACGCTCTACCGGCAGAGCCTCGGTTGATGGGTGCTCGCGGCGTGGGCGCTCGCGGCGTTACGGTCGTGCGCTCCCCTGGCCCGGGCGGATTGGCCGCACGGTGAAGTCCAGGCCCGATCTTCCGCCCGGTCCATATCTGGTCGTGGGTCTTGCCCGCTCGGGAATGGCCGCCGCGCTCGCGCTGCGAGCTAGGGGGGAGGAGGTACTCGGTGTGGACGACGGCACTCCGACCGGCCTGGAGGAGCTTTCGCGGGCCGGCGTCGAGCTTCATGTGGGCGAGCCGGGAGTCGCGCTATCCGAGCGGGTGCGAACCGTTGTGAAGAGCCCCGGCGTGCCCGCCGAGGCTCCCGTGATCGTGCAGGCGCGCTCGCGCGGTATGTGCGTACTCGGCGAGCTCGAGCTGGCGTGGCGGATGCTCCCAAACGAATTCATCGCGGTCACCGGCACGAACGGCAAGACGACCACCGTCGAGCTGATCGGCCACATCCATCGCCGAGCGGGTCTGCCGGCGGTTGTGGCCGGCAACGTTGGCGCAGCGCTCAGCGGGTTCATCGGCCAGGTTGACGAGCACGCGACGATCGTGTGCGAGGTGTCCTCCTTTCAGCTGGAGGACGCGCTCGAGTTCGCTCCGCAGGCCGCGGTGCTGCTGAACGTAGCCCCCGATCACCTCGACCGTCACGGCACGCTCGAGGCCTATCTAGCGGCGAAGCTAGAGATATTCGCGTGTCAGAGCCGCGAGGACGTGGCGGTCGTGCCCGTGGATTTCCAGCCCGAGGGTCTGCCCGGTGCGGCACGGCGCGTGAACTTCGGCGAAGGCCCACACGCGCAGCTCTCGGCGCAGAGCGGAAGCCTGCTCTGGCGGGGGGCGCCGCTGCTGCCAACGAGCGAGCTGTCCCTGCGCGGGCGCCACAACGTTGAGAACGCGATGGCCGCGGCCGCCGCGTGTTTGGCGCGCGGGCTCGATCCCGCAAGCGTGCGAGCGGCGCTGCGCGATTTCGCGGGCGTGCCTCATCGCTTGGAGGAGTTCGCAAGCAGCGAGGGTGTGCTGTTCGTCAACGATTCCAAGGCCACAAACGTCGCGAGTACGCTCGTCGCGCTCGATGCGTTCGCGCCCGGATCGACCCATCTGATTCTCGGCGGGCAGGGCAAGGGACAGGACTTCTCGGCGTTGCGCGAAGCGGTCGCGACGCGCTGCCGGGCGGTGTATTTGATCGGCGAGGACGCGCCACGGATCGCGGACGCCCTGAGCGGGGTGGACGTGGCGGTGTTCGCCTGTGGCGAGCTGGAGCGCGCAATCGGCGAGGCGCGCGATTTCGCACAGGCCGGCGAGGTGGTCCTGCTCTCACCGGCGTGCGCCAGCTTCGATCAATTTGCCGACTTCGAAGACCGCGGAGAGCGCTTCCGGGAGTTGGTTTCGCGGCCATAGGTAGTTGCGGGGCGTGCGTCGCCTGTGCCTCAGAGCACCTGCATGGAGGCTTCCGCGGCCGCGCGTCGAAGTGAGCCCTGATGTCAGCATCCGCGCGGGCCACGAAAGTACGGGCCACCAACCGGGCCACCAAAGTCGCCGAGGCCGACCAGTCGCGCAAGAGCGGCGCGGCTCGTGGTAAGCGTGCCTCCGCCGTGCGCGCGCAGCCGCTCGAGTACAACCTGCTGCTGACGGCGACCCTGTGTCTGCTCGCGTTCGGCGCTGTCATGGTCTACAGCTCCTCCTCGGCGAGCAGCGTGCTGGAAGGTAATGGCAGCGGCACGGGTGAGCTTGTGAAGTTCGTCGTCTACGGAGCACTCGGACTGGTGGTGATGCGAGTGCTCGCGCGCGACGGCATCGCTCGCGTGCAGGGACTGGTCGCGCCGCTGCTCGTCGTGTCGCTGGTGCTGGTGCTCGCGGTGCACATCCCGCATGTCGGCGTCAGCGTCAACGGCGCGCGCCGCTGGATCGGCGCCGGCCCGCTTCAATTCCAGCCGTCTGAGCTTTTGAAGATCGCGCTCGTCCTATACGGCGCGACGTTGCTCGCACACCGGCCCGGACGCGTGCACGATCTGCGCGACCTCTGCAACCCGTTGCTCGCCGTCGTCGGGCTTGCGTGTCTGTTCGTGATCAGCCAACCCGATATCGGCACGGCGATGATCATCGCGTTTACGACGTGCGCGCTGCTCGTAGCGGCCGGCATTCCCTCGCGCAACCTCGCGATCGTCGCGGGCTCGACACTGGGTGCGGTCGCATTGTGCGCGATCGTGCTTCCGTACGTGCGCAGTCGCCTGACGTCGTTTATCGACCCGTGGGCGCACGCGTCGAGCACCGGCTTTCAGGCCGTGCAGGGACAGATCGCGATCGGCTCGGGTGGGCTGTTCGGCGTCGGCCCGGGACAGTCGGTGCAGAAGATCTTCTATCTGCCCGAGGCGCAAACGGATTTCATCCTCGCGGTTATCGGCGAGGAGCTGGGCGTGGTGGGGATCTTCGCGCTGTTGTTCCTCTACGGCATGATCGCCTATGCCGGCCTGCGGGTGGCCAAGGCGGCCCGCAGCCTCCACAGCGCGCTGATCGCCGTCGGCATGACATCTCTGATCGTCTCCCAGGCGATCCTCAATACCTTCGCCGTGCTCGGTCTGGCGCCGCTCACGGGAGTGCCGCTGCCGCTGGTGTCATACGGGTCGAGCAGCCTGATCGTGACACTCGCGGCGATGGGCCTGTTGCTGAACGTCGCCGCCGGCGGGTCCGCGCACGTGCGCGCCGTGACGCCCGCGCGCTCCAGGCGCTCGCGCGCGATCTCGCGCGCTGGCACTGAGTCGCCCGCCCGCTCTGGCGGGGGTGCCGTGCGGCGCGAGGTCGACGCGTCGCCGCGCGAACCGGCACGATGGGGCGGTGAAAACGAGGATCGCGATAGCCGCGGGGGGAACGGCCGGGCACGTGGTGCCGGCGCTCGCGGTAGCCGACGCGCTGCGCGCTGAGGGCGCCGAGGTGACGTTCATCGGCGGGCAGCGCGCCGAGGCCGAGCTTGTGCCCGCGGCCGGCTACCCGCTGCGAACTATTTCCGTGGAAGGTTTGGATCGTGGCAGCCCGCTGCGTGCGGCCCGAGCGCTTGCGCTATCAGGCAGAGCGCTGGTGCGCTCGCGCGCGCTGCTTGCCGAACTTGCCCCCGACGCGCTGTTGGGTGGCGGTGGCTATGTGGCCGGCCCGGTCGGCGTGGCGGCGCTCACACGCCGCATTGCGCTCGTGCTGAGCGAGGCCGACAGTCATCTGGGCTTGACCAATCGTGCGCTGGCTCCGTTCGCGCGACGCGTCTGCCTAGCGTTTCCGATCGAGGGTCGCACGGGATCCCGCTATCGCATTACCGGACGCCCGATCCCAACTCTCCGGGCTGACCGCCTAGCGGCGCGTCGGCACTTCGCGATCGGCGAGCGGGAGCTGTGCGTACTTGTCTTCGGCGGCTCGCTCGGGGCGCGCACGATCAACCGGGCGGCGATCGAGGCTTTCTCCTCCGGCGCATTTCACGTCCTGCATGTGTGCGGGCGGCGCGACTACCCCGAGCTGTCCTCGCGTCAGTTGCCAGACGGATACGACCTGCGCGATTATCTCGACCTGGAGGAGTTCGGGCAGGCGCTGGCGGCGAGCGACCTGGCGGTGGCGCGAGCCGGCGGGTCTGTGTTCGAGCTCGCCGCCCACGGACTGCCCGCCATCCTCGTGCCCTACCCGCACGCCGCCGCCGATCACCAGAGCACCAATGCGCGTTGGATGTGCCAGGCGGGCGCGGCGATCGCGATCGAGGACGCGCAGCTGAGCGCCACACGACTCGCACGCGAGGCAGGAGAGCTGCTCGCCAACCCCGCAAGGCTCGCCGCGATGGCCAGTGCCTCGCGTGCTCTTGCGCGCCCCGACGCGGCGCAGGCGATCGCCGCCGAGCTGCTGGAGGCCGCCAAGCGATGAGTGGGCAATCGTGGGCGGGACGTCGCCTTCACTTCATCGGCGTGGGCGGGGCCGGCATGAGCGGCTATGCACGTGCGGCCCACGCCTTGGGCGCGAGTGTGACCGGCTCTGACCGGGCACCTAGTCCCTACTTGCGGCGCCTGTGCGAGGAGGACGTGCTGCAGGCGCGTATTGGACACGAGGCCGCCAATGTGCCAAGCGGGCAGGATGTCGAGATCGTCTACTCGAGCGCCGTTCCGGCGGAGAATCCCGAGCGTGTCGCCGCGCGCGAGCGTGGTCTGCTCGAGCGCCCCCGCGCCGAGTTGCTGGCGGAGCTGACGGCGCTGCGCCCAACGATCGCGGTCGCCGGAGCACACGGTAAGACGACGACCTCCTCAATGATCGTGCATGTGCTGCGCGAGCAGGGACTGGATCCAAGCTGGCTGATTGGCAGCGCGGTTGGAGCGGGGCTCGAGAACTCGCACTGGGCACCCGCGCGCCCGGCGGGCGACCACCCCGAATGGCTGGTCGTGGAGGCCGACGAGTCCGACCGCTCGATGCTCAGCCTGCACGTCGAGATCGCCGTGCTGACGAACGTCGAGCTTGATCACCATGCGACGTTCTCCTCGCTGTCCGAGCTGCGCGAGGCGTTCCGCGAGTTCCTGGCCGGTGCACCGCGGGCGGTGATTTGGGACCGACCGGAGTTGCGTGCGCTGCGTGTGGGTCCCGCGGTGTTCTATGACGCCGCCGAGCCGCAAATGCGCGAGGGCAGCTCGTGCTTCACGTGGCGCGGGCACGAGGTCGAGCTGATGGTGGCTGGCGCCCACAATGCGCTCAACGCCACTGGCGCTCTGGAGGCAGCGCGGCTGGCCGGTGTGGGAGAGCGGGCCGCGGTCGCAAGTCTTGCGGGCTTTGGGGGAGCGGCGCGGCGCTTTCAACGAGTCGGGCAAACCGCTCGCGGTGCGGTCGTAATCGACGACTACGCCCACCATCCCAGCGAGGTGGCAGCCACGCTGAGCGCGGCGCGCACGCTCCAGCCGCAACGACTGGTCGCGGTGTTCCAGCCGCACCTGTACTCGCGCACGGCGATGTTCGCACGCGAGTTCGGCGCGGCCCTGGCGCGTGCGGATGCGGTCGCTGTACTTGAGGTGTACCCGGCGCGTGAGCGCGCCGAGGACCATCCCGGTGTGAGTGGCCTGCAGGTTGCGCGCGCCGCCAGCGAGCGGGCGGGTGGACGGCCCGTATTTTGGCTACCGACATTCGAGGCCGCGCAAGCGGTGCTCGGCGTGTTGCTCGGGG
This sequence comes from uncultured Solirubrobacterales bacterium, assembly GCA_963776985.1. GTDB lineage: Bacteria > Actinomycetota > Thermoleophilia > Solirubrobacterales > Solirubrobacteraceae > Palsa-744. Next base: position 106,857 of record CAVZOV010000004.1, on the reverse strand, counting down.
CCGGTGATCTGTGCGTTGCGATGGGTGCCGGAAACGTCGACGCGCTTGCGCGATGCCTGGTGGATGGCAGCGGTGTCTAGGGACACGCCAAGGACCGCGCCGTCGATCGTGCAGCGCGATTTCCCGCTCGCGCGTATGGCGACGATTCGTACCGGCGGGAGCGCCGAGTATTTCGCGCGTGCCGCAAGCAATGCTCAGTTGCGCGAGCTGCTCGTCTGGGCGCGCGCGATAGAGGCTCCCGTACAGGTGGTGGGGTCGGGCTCGAACCTGCTGATCGCCGACCAGGGCGTCGCCGGTCTGGTGCTCAAGCTTGACCGCAAGCTGGCGCTGATCCAGCACGAGGGCACGCGCATCGTTTGCGGCGGCGGTGCTCGGCTGCCTTCGGTTGCCGCCCGCGCGGCCCAGGCGGGGCTGTCGGGGATCGAATTCGCCGTCAACATCCCCGGCAGCGTGGGTGGTGCGGTGCGGATGAACGCGAACGCCTACGGTGGTCAGCTGGCCGACACCCTGGAGTGGGTGGATGTCGTCAGCGCCGACGGCATCGACCGCCGCACACCGGCTCAGCTGGGGTTCGGCTATCGCCGTTCCGATCTGACCGGCGGGGAGGTGGTGGCGCGCGCTTCGTTTATGCTCGCTCCGGCAGACGTCGACACGGTTAAGGCGACGCTCGCACGGATGCGCACCCAACGTCATGAAGCGCAGCCGCAGGGGATCAAGACATTTGGCTCCACGTTCAAGAACCCCGAGGGGGATCCGCGCGCGCAAGGTCGTACTGCCGGGCTGTTGCTGGCCGAGGCTGGCTGCAACGGGCTGAGCGTCGGCGGAGCGCGCTTTGCGCCCAAGCACGCCAACTTTGTCGAGAACATGGGCAGCGCCACGACCGCGGATGTGCTGGCGCTGATGGACGAGGGCCGCCGGCGCGTGATTGAGCGTTTTGGCGTGGAGCTTCAGCCCGAGGTTCAAACGCTTGGAGTCGTGCGCTTTCCCTGGGAGTCGTAGCGCTCAGCCGCCTGGGAGAGGATCGCGAGCATGGCGGGCGTGGCTGGACTCAAGCGGGCGTCGCTCGGCGCCGCGGCGATCACTTGGCGCACCGGCGGTCGCGGCGAGAGCGCGCGGATGACGATGTCCTCGCGCACGATTGACAACGCAAGCTCGGGGATCAGCGCGACGCCGACGCCGGCCGCCACGAGTCCCTGAACAGTTTGATAGTCGTCGCTTTCAAACGACACGTTCGGCTCGAAACCGGCCGCGTGGCAGGATCGCACCACGTGACGCGCGCACGGACTGGAGCGCGAGGTTTGTACCCAAGCCTCGCCGTGCAGCTCCTCCAGGCGCAACCCTTCCTTCACCGCCAGCGGATGCTCGCGTGGCAGTGCGAGATACATGGGGTCTTGCAGCAGCTCCACGCGGTTCAGGTCCTCGACATCCGTGTCGGGCTCGTCGAACTCGAACAGCAGCGCCAGATCGAACTCGCCAGCTCGTAGTCGGGGCGCGATTTCCTCCGGCTCGCCCTCGGCGAGCGTCAACTCGATGTCCGGATAGTCAGAGCGGAAAGTCGCTATCGCGAGCGGCATCAGCGTCGCGCCGGCCGTTGGAAACGACGCCATCCGCAGCCTGCCCGCGCGCAATCCGGCAATCGCTGAAAGCTCCGCCTCGGCGGCCTCCAGGCGGGCGAGAATGCCTTCGGCGTGCTCGACCAACGCACTCCCAGCCGGTGTCACCCGTACGCCGCGAGCATGACGCTCGAGCAGCGTCATGCCGGTTTCGGCCTCGAGCGTGGCGATCTGTTGGGAGACCGCCGACTGGGTGTATGAAAGCGCATCGGCCGCGCCCGAGAACGAGCCGCGTGCGGCGACCTCGACCAGCACCTTCAGGCGAGCGACATTGAGCATTAGCTGTCCTTATAGCTCAGATTATGAATTTCACTGGTGCTGATGGCAGGAGAGTGCCAACCTGTGATCGAAGCCCAATCCGGATCGTGACGCAAGGCGATCTTCCTCAATCGCAACAGGAGCCCGGCGATCCTGCGGGAGCCCGGCGAAAGACACAAGAGAAAAGAGCCAACATGTCCGCCAACATCATCATCTCCTACGACGGAACAAACAACGAGGACGACGCCGTTGCCCTCGGCCGGCTGTTCGCAAGTGCGGGCGCGGATGTCTCGCTCGCCTACGTGCGTCACGCTTCCGAAGCTGAGACCAGCCGTGAGATCCTCGCCCAGCACGAGGCCGAAGAGCTGCTCGTGCGCGGTGCAGAGTTGCTGGGCGACAGCGACGCATCCCGCTACGTCGTCACCGACCGCTCCACACCGCAGGGCCTGAGCACGCTTGCCGCCAAGATCGAGGCCGACGCGATCGTGTTCTGCTCGGACTCCCACACCGCGAAGGGTCACATCGCCGTCGGCAACTCTGCCGCGCGGCTGCTGAACGGCGGCAGCTTCGCGGTAGCGATCGCGCCCGCCGGGTTCGCCCAGAGCGAGACCCCGCAGATACACAAGGTAGGGGTCGTCGGCGACGGTAGTGCTCAGAGCACCGCCGCTGCGCTCGCCCGTTCACTCGGCGCCGAGCTGGGCGCTCCGGGCGAGCAGAGCTCTGACCTGCTGGTGGTCGGTTCGCGCCCCGAGGCCCAGGAGGGACGTGTCTCGCTCAGCGCCGCCAGCGAGAACCTGATCGAGATCGCAACCTCCCCAGTACTGGTTGTGCCGCGAGGCAAGGCGCTCGCCTTCGACAGCACAACCGTCGCGGTGTAGCGAGGTTCGCGGAGCCCGGCCGCGCGGAGGGGAGGCCGCGCGGCCACCGTAGCTCCTCAACGGGAGTCGCGGTTCACTCGCCGCGCCCGCACGTAATGGGTCAGCGCTTGGGCGAAGTCAAGCGAGCCGCCGATCAAATGGCCGACCGGGCCGGTCCACAACCATCTCTCAAGCTGAGCTATGCGGCCAGGGGGTGTGGGCATGGGGCGGCACGGTATCGTGGCAGCCATGTCGACTGCGCTGATCACCACCGTCACAGAGCTGCCCGAGTCACGGGTGCGCGTCCAGGTACAGGTGCCGCCAGGCGAGATCGAAGCGCGGCTGGAGCGCAAGGCTCGCCAGCTCGGGCGCGAAATGAGACTGCCCGGCTTTCGCCGCGGCAAGGTACCGGCACCCCTGGTGATCCAAAAGATGGGCCGCGAGGTGGTGCTCGAGGAAGCTGTCCGCGACACGCTCGGAAACTGGTATGCCGACGCGATCGAGACGGCCGGCATCGTCCCCGTTGGCGATCCGCAGTTGGATCTCGCCGACCTCCCGGAGCACGGCGCGGCGCTTGAGTTCTCGATCGAAATAGGGGTGCTGCCAGCGGCGACGCTCGGCGACTACAAGGGCCTTGAGGTCGGTCGTCGCGAGGTCGCGATCGACGAGCAGGAGCTGCAACGCGAGATCGACGGGTTGCGCGAGCGCCTCGCTCGCCTGGACACCGTCGAGCAGCCGGCGGCAAGCGGTGGCTTCGTGGTGGTCGATTACGAGGGCTCGATCGACGGCGAGCCCTTCAAGGGTGGTGAGGGACGCGACCAACTGATCGAGCTGGGCTCCGGCAACCTGATTCCGGGCTTCGAGGAGGGTCTCGAAGGCGCAAGCGCGGGGGAGACGCGCACAATTGAGCTGTCCTTCCCCGGCGACTACGCAAACCCGGAGCTGGCCGGCAGGGGCGCCTCCTTCGAGGTGACCGTCAAGGAGGTCAAGCACAGGCAGCTACCCGAGGTCGACGAGGACTTCGCGGTGGACATGGGCTTCGACTCGGTGGAAGAGCTGACCGAGGACATACGCACGCGTCTTGGCGAGGCCGACACCAAGCGCGTAGAGGCCGAGTTTCGCGAGGCCGCGCTCGACGCTGTGGTCGCCGGCGCTCAGATCGAGACGCCCGACACGCTCGTGCGCGCGAAGGCTCGGGAGATGTGGGACCGGATGTTGCACTCGCTCTCCCATCGCGGCATAACGCGCGAGGCCTATCTGAAGATCACCGGGCGCGAGGAGGAGGATCTGATCGCCGAGCTTGCACCCGAGGCCGCGCAATCGCTGAGACGCGAAGCGGTGATTGCCGCGGTCGTCGCGGCCGAGCAGATCGTTCCCAGCGACGATGACCTGCTCGAGGTCCTGGCGCCCACGGCTGAGCGCGAGGGCATGGAGCCCGAGAAGCTGCGCGAGGAGCTGCGCGAGTCAGGGCGCCTGGAGGACATTCGCGAGGATCTCGCCGCGCGCCAGGCGGTCGAGCTGATCGCCGCGCAAGCCAAGCCGATCCCGATCGAGCAGGCGCAGGCGCGCGAGAAGCTGTGGACACCCGCGTCCGAGGGGGATGAGGCCGCCGCCGAGCCCGCGGCGGCGAGACTGTGGACACCGGACCGCTAGCCTTGAAGTGCCCTGAGCGAGAATGTTCTGAAGGAATCCGGCCCGTGAAGCGAAACTGAAGCGAGGATCATGAGCCCACTTGTACCGATGGTGGTCGAGCAGACCTCGCGAGGCGAGCGAGCGTTCGACATCTACAGCCGCTTGCTCAACGAGCGGATCATCTTCTTGGGGACCCCCGTGGACGACCAGATCGCCAACCTGATCGTTGCCCAGCTGCTGCACCTGGAGTCCGAGGACCCAACGAAGGATGTCTCGGTGTACATCAACTCGCCGGGCGGCTCAGTGTATGCCGGTCTTGCGATCTACGACACGATGCAGTTCATCAAGCCCGACGTGCAAACGATATGCGTCGGCATCGCGATGTCGATGGGCGCGCTGCTACTCGCTGGAGGCGCCGCGGGCAAGCGCATGGCGCTGCCCAACGCGAAGATCCTGATCCACCAGGTCTCCTCTAGCTTCCAGGGTCAGGCGACCGACATCGAGATTCACGCCAAGGAGATCATCGACGTGCGCAAACGCCTTGACGAGATCATCGCCAAGCACACCGGCAAGAAGCTCGAGGAGGTCAGCCACGACACCGAGCGCGACTACTTCATGAGTTCGGAGGAGGCCAAGGAGTACGGCATTATCGACCGAGTGATCTCCGAACACTAAAGACGGCTGCTGAGCTGCCCGAGGCTGCGTCCTACCGATTGGAGATCGACGAGATCTCCAATCGGCCAACTCATGCGCTTGAGCACAATTTCGCTCGCTGCGTCCTTGTCTCGCTTGCCCAGCGACCGTCTTTGGCGAATCGGACAGAGAGAACTAACGAACTATGGCAAGACCAACCGATTCAAACGAGCAACTCCTGTGCAGCTTCTGCGGCAAGTCCCAGCGGCAGGTCAAGAAGCTGATCGCCGGCCCCGGCGTATACATCTGCGACGAGTGCATCGATCTCTGCAACGAGATCATCGACGAGGAGCTGGCGGCACCGCCCGCGTTCGACCTGGAAAACCTGCCCAAGCCGCGCGCCATCTACGACGTGCTCGACGAGTACGTCGTCGGCCAAGACGCATCCAAGCGCACCCTCTCCGTGGCGGTTTACAACCACTACAAGCGCGTGCAGATGATGCAGTCCGGAGACTCGGACATCGAGCTGCAGAAGTCCAACATCCTCTTGCTCGGACCCACCGGGTGTGGCAAGACGCTGCTTGCGCAAACGCTCGCGCGCATCCTCAACGTGCCGTTCGCGATCGCCGATGCCACGGCGCTCACCGAGGCTGGCTATGTCGGCGAGGACGTCGAGAACATCCTGCTGAAGCTGATCCAGGCCGCCGACTACGACGTCAAGAAGGCCGAGACGGGCATCATCTACATCGACGAGGTCGACAAGATCGCGCGCAAGGCCGACAACCCGTCGATTACACGCGATGTGTCGGGTGAGGGCGTGCAACAGGCGCTGCTGAAGATCCTGGAGGGCACCCAGGCGTCGGTGCCCCCGCAGGGGGGGCGCAAGCATCCCCACCAGGAGTTCCTCACGATCGACACAACCAACGTCCTGTTCATCTGCGGAGGGGCGTTCGCGCACCTCGACAAGGTGATCGAGCGGCGCATCGGCCACAACGGCATCGGCTTCGCCTCGGCTATCGAAAGCAAGCTGGAGCGCGACACCGGCGAGATCTTCGAGCACTGCCTGCCGGAGGACTTGATCGAGTACGGCCTGATCCCCGAGTTCATCGGGCGCTTGCCCGTGATGTCGGCCGTGCACCAGCTCACCTGTGAGGATCTCGTCTCGATCTTGACCGAGCCGCGCAACGCGCTGGTTAAGCAGTTCCAGCGCTTCTTTTCCTTCGACGGTATCGAGCTGGTGTTCGCCGAGGACTCGCTGCAGGCGGTCGCCGAGAAGGGCTTGGAGCGCGAAACGGGCGCGCGCGGCTTGCGCTCGATCATCGAGGAGATCCTGCTCGAGGTCCAGTTTGAGCTGCCCTCTCGCCGCGACGTGAAGAAGTGCGTCGTGACGAGGGACACGGTCGAGAAAGGCACAACGCCCACGCTCGTAACCGAAGCCGCGCCCGAGGAACCCGCCGAGCGCACGTTGCGCGAGGAGTCGGCGTAGCGGCCGACCAGCGCGTCCTGCATCGCCTAGCATCCACAACCTCCATGGCCGAGCCCACACAGCGCTGAGCAGTGCATGACGACTTCCGCATAGCGGTCGAGGTGCCCCACGAGCAGGCGCACGAATTGCTGTCGGCTCTGGAGGCGCACGAGCGTAACGGCGCGGGGGGTGCGCCCAGTCCCGAGCATGTCGCCGTCAGTCACGAGGGTGGGCATGTGTTCCTGTATGCCGACTCGAGCGAGGAGGCGGCGCGGGCGCGGGCTGCGGTCGAGGCGATCCTCTCGGAAAAGAACATCGCGGCAAAGCTAAGCTCGTCCCGCTGGCACTCGGAGGAGGACCGCTGGGAGGATGCGGCGCTGCCACTGCCCGGCACTCCCGCCGAGCACGCCGCTGAGCACGAGCGCTTGGAGCAGGAGGAGACAGAAGAATCGGAGCGGAGAGGCCGCCCGGGGTGGGAAGTGCGCGTAACGCTGCCCACGCATCGCGAGGCACGCGAATTCGCGGAGCGTCTCGCGGGCGAGGGAATACCGGTGCAGCGCCACTGGCGCCATCTCACGCTCGGCACAGAGGACGAGGACGAAGCCCACACGCTCGCCGAGCGCTTGCGCGCCGAGGCGCCACAGGGTACGAGCCTCGACGTCGAGGGCGCAGCCTGGGACGCGTGGATCGCGGTCAACGCCCCCGCGGGCCCGTTCGCGTTCTTTGGCGGTCTCGCGCAGTAGCAACAGCCTCGCTGCGTACACTCACGCTCCATGAGCGAGCGCATCAAAGAGCTTGAAGATCGCACCCGGTTTGAGCCTGGCGAGGTCGAGCCGCGGATCCTGCAGCGCTGGCTCGACTCCGGTTTGTTTCATCCCGAGCCCGAGGGCGAAGCGAGCGAGAACTACTCGATCGCGATCCCGCCGCCGAACGTGACCGGCTCGCTGCACATGGGCCACGCGCTCAACGGCTCGGTGCAGGACACCCTGATTCGCTATCACCGGATGAAGTCGGGCGCCAAGTCGCCGCCGACTCGCACAAAGTGGATTCTCGGCACAGATCATGCCGGGATCGCGACCCAGGCTCAGGTCGAGAAGGCGCTACGTGCCGAGGGTAGGAGTCGTCAGGAGATCGGCCGTGAGGCGTTCGTGGCGCGTGTGTGGGAGTGGCGCGAGCACTATGGCCACACGATCGTCGAGCAGTTCAAGCGGCTGGGGGCGTCCTGCGACTACTCCGAAGAGCGCTTCACGCTCGACGACGCCTACGCGCGTGCGGTCGCCGAGGTATTCGTGAGTCTGTACGAGAAGGGTTGGATCTACCGCGACCGCTACATCGTCAACTGGGACCCCGGCACCCGCTCGGCGATCTCAGACCTCGAGGTCGAGGAGCGCCACGAGACGGACACGCTGTACTCGATTCGCTACGACCTGCAGGGTGGCGGCAGCGTCACGATCGCCACCGTGCGTCCGGAGACGTTGCTTGGCGACACCGCCGTGGCCGTGCATCCCGAGGACGAGCGCTACCGCGACATCGTCGGGCGCATCGCGATCCTCCCGCTCGTCGGCCGGCACCTGCCGATCGTCGCCGACGACTACGTGAAGATGGACTTCGGCACAGGCCAGCTGAAGGTCACGCCGGCGCACGATCCCAACGATTTCGAGATCGGCATTCGCCACGACCTCGATCAGGTATCGGTGATCGGCGAGGACGGTCGCATGACCGCCGAGGCCGGCGAGCGCTTCGCGGGTTTGACAGTGATGGAGGCACGCGAGGTGGTGGTTGCCGAGCTAGAGCGCGAAGGGCGGATCGTGGCGCGCGAGGACTACGAGCACGAGGTGCCCTACTCCCACCGTTCTGGCGAGCGCATCGAGCCGCTCATCTCCCTGCAGTGGTTCATGTCGATGGAGGAGCTGGCGGCCCCCGCCATAGCGGCGGTGCGCGAGGGACGCGTGCGGATCGTCCCCGATAACCACCGGCGCGTGTACCTCGACTGGATGGAGAACATCCGACCGTGGTGCATCTCCCGCCAGCTGTGGTGGGGTCATCGCCTGCCGGTGTACTACTGCGAAACCTGTGGACACGTCAATGTGGCGCTCAGCGCGCCCGAGGGCTGCGGGGAGTGCGGTGGTCACCTGCGCCAGGAGGAGGACGTGCTGGACACGTGGTTCTCCTCGGCCCTATGGCCGTTTGCGACGCTCGGCTGGCCCGAGCAGACCCCCGAGCTGAGAGCGTTCTATCCGACCAACGTGCTCTCCACCGCGAGGGACATTCTGTTCCTGTGGGTGGCGCGAATGATCATGATGGGCATCGAGCTGACGGGGCAAGTGCCGTTCTCCGACGTATACATCCACTCGGTCATCCAGGCGCCCGACGGGCGGCGCATGTCGAAGTCGCTTGGCACCGGCATCGATCCGCTGGATGAGATCGAGCGTCATGGGGCCGACGCGGTGCGCTTCGGCTTGCTCGCGATGTCGAGCACCCAAGACGTGCGCTACTCGGCGGAGAAGGTGCAGCAGGGACAGGCGCTAGCCAACAAGCTGTTCAACGCCACCCGCTTCGCGCTGACACGCATAAGTGCGAGTCTTGGCGAGGCACGGGCCGCCGCGGTCGAGCCGGCGCAGCTGCCGCGCACCGTGGAGGATCGCTGGATTCTCTCGCGTCTGGTGCGCATCGAGGCTGACACGGCGGCACGGATCGAGAGCTATGACTTCTCTCACGCGGCGCTCGGCATCTACGACTTCGTATACGGGGAGCTGTGCGACTGGTATGTGGAGATGGTCAAGCATCGCTTGCCCGACCTCGCCGAGCAGGACCCCAGCGCGGCGGCCGAGTCCTCCGCGCGGCAGGAGGATCGTGAGGCGCTGGGCGCAACATTGCTGTATGTGCTGCGCGAGACGGTAGCGGTCGCCCACCCGCTGATCCCGTTCGTCACCGAGGAGTTGTGGGGCTATCTCGACGATGGCGGCGACCTGCTCGCGGGTGCCCGATACCCCAGCGATGCAGGCCTCATCAATGGAGGCGAGGCGCTCGATCTTGAGGCCGAGGAGGTGCTCGAGCGCACGATCGAGGCGGTCACCCTTCTGCGCGGCTGGCGCGATTCGGTGGGTGCCCGCGCCGGCTTGACGATTCCCGTGCGCCTCAGCGCCGAGGGCTATGAGGAGACGGCGCCGCTGCTCGCTCGACTTGCGCGACTGGATCTGTCCGCGGCTGTCGAGGGTAGCGATACGCCGGTCGCGTCGATCCCGATCCCGGGGGGCACGGTCGATGTGTTGTCGGGAGATGGGATCGATCTTGGCGCCGCAGAGAGGCGACGTGAGAGTGCCGCGCAGAAGCTGCTCGCGGAGATCGAGCGCGTCGAAGGCAAGCTCGAGCGTCCGGGGTTCGTCGAGAAGGCTCCGGCCGCGGTGATCGAAGGCGAGCGCGAGCGCCTGGAGCGCTTGCGGGCGGAGCTGGCGGCGCTATGAGCGGTTCCTGGAGTCCCGAGCACGCCGAGCGTCACCTGCGCTCGCTGGAGCTGTTCGGGATGCGCTTCGGACTTGATCGGATGCGACGCATGATGACCGTGCTCGGCTCGCCCGAGCGCAGCTTCGACACGATCCACGTCGTCGGCACCAACGGCAAGACCTCCACGACGCGAATGATCGCCGCGATCCTCGATCTTCATGGCCTGCGCTGCGGCTGCTACCTCTCCCCGCACCTCGTGTCCTATGCCGAACGGGTGCGCATCGCCGGAGCGGACATCGAGACACACGCGCTTGCGGCTGCGATCGCGCGGGCGGCATGGGCGGCCGAGCGGGTCAACCGCACACTCGCCGAGGACGACCATGTCACCCAGTTCGAGCTGCTCACGGCGGCTGCCTTCTGGGAGCTTTCGCGGCGCGACGCGCAGGTCGTGGTCGTCGAGGCGGGGCTTGGTGGCCGCTATGACGCGACCAACGTGATCGACTCCAAGGTTGCGGTGCTCACCAACGTGGGCCTCGAGCACACGCGCTGGCTCGGGCCGACCCTGCGCGATATCGCCACCGAGAAGCTGGCGGTGCTCGGCGAGGGATCGGTGCTGGCGCTTGGCTCGCGACTACAACCGGAGGTTCTGCAGGTGGCCCGCGAGGTGGTTGTCGAGCGCGGCGCGCGATCGCTGTCCGCGCGGCCCGCGCCCACCGAGTTGACGGTGGGCGCCCAGGGAGCTTTCCAGCGTGAGAACTTCGCGCTCGCGCGCCTTGCGGCTGGGGAGTATCTCACCCAGGCTGGCATCGAGCTGGACGAGCGGCACGTGCGTCAAGCCGCCGCGCGCACGTTCGTACGTGGCCGTATGCAGGTCGTGGCACACGAGCCGCTGACCGTGCTCGACGGCGCGCACAACACGCCGGCCGTCGCGGCGCTGGTGGAGTCGCTGCCGGAGCTGCTCGCAGGTCGTCCGCTTGCGCTAGTGCTCGGCGTGCTGGAGGACAAGGACGCGGCGGGAATGCTGGCGGCGCTACTGCCGTTGTGCGAGCGAGCCTGGTTCACCGCTCCGCCGAGTCCGCGCGCGCTGTCGCCCGCGGCGCTCCAGTCGCTTGCGCGCCAGCTCGGTTTCGAGCGCTCGCTGTGCGAGCCTCAGCCGGCGAGGGCGCTTGAGCAAGCACGCCGCTGGGCGAGCGAGCACGGCGATGGCGCTGCGGTGCTCGCCACGGGCTCTGTGTATCTCGTCGGGGAGCTGCTCGGCGAGGATCGCGAAGGAGAGGCACGCGACGTCGAGCGGAGGGGAGGGGCATGAACGACGATGGCCCCTCGGTGCTGGCCATGATCGGCGCCGTGGCGTTGATCGTGGCGCTCGTAATCCTCGTGTTTTTCGCGGCCGGCTACGGCTTTGGGCGGCTGTTCTTGTGAGGCTTGCAAGTCCCAACAACACGCCCCCGGTGGGTGTGGTTGCCCATTTTCGGCTCGATAGCCTCTAAACTCGTCCGCCCGATGCGCCATCGAGGATCGAAACGCCCCGTTTCACGCGTGCTTGCAGGGAAAACCCCAAGCGGAGCCGTATAGGGACATCGATGCCACCACCAATCGCCTACTTCGGAATCGAAAGCAAAAGCTTGAGCCTCGTCATCGACTTGTTGATCCTGTTCGCGGTCGTGCTGTATTTCTCGCTGCTCTACTGGACCTACGCCGACGCGCGCCGGCGGATCGCCGATCCAATGCTCGTCGGTTGCGCAACGGCCGCGTCGCTGTTCCCGTTCGTCGGCACGATCGTCTACATGATCCTGCGCCCGCCCGAGTATCTGGAGGACGTGCGCGAGCGCGAACTGGAGCTGCAGGCGGCCGAAGCGCGGCTCCACGACCTCGATTATGGCCTGTGTCCACACTGTGACTACCGGGTCGAGCGCGACTTCCTGCGCTGTCCGAGCTGTCTGCGCAAGCTTAAGGAGCGCTGCGCAAGCTGCTCGCGTCCGCTGGACCGCGCCTGGACGATCTGCCCCTATTGCGAGGCGGAGGTGACGACGGCCAAGCCCGCGCGCCGCACAGCGCGTCGCGAGCGCGCATCCAGCGGTGGCTCGGAGGGTGCCGCGGCCTCGGGCTCCTCGGCGCGGAGTCGCGCGAGCACCGAGGTGGACATCCAAACCGATTCGCTTGAGTCCGAGCAGGTATCCCAGGCACGCGTGCGTGCGGCCGAACGCGCGGCCGTCAGGGCGCCTAAGTCGACGGCGTCAGCGGACTCCGAGGTAGATCCCACCGAGCTTGCACCGACGAGCGGCGAGCCCACGCGTCGCGCTGCTCGCCCGCGCTCGAGCGGCTAGCTCAAGCCAACATTCACAATCCGAACCAAAGGACCACATGGACCGTACGCTGATCCTCGTCAAGCCCGACGCCTTCGCCCGCTCGCTCACGGGTGAGATCATCGCTCGCTTCGAGCGCAAGGGACTGCGCATCGTCGCGCTGCGCCACATGACCGTGTCGGTGGAGCTGGCCGAGCGCCACTACGCCGAGCATGCCGAGAAGCCATTCTTTGGCGAGCTTGTCGCGTTCATCACCTCCGGGCCGATCGTCGCGATGGTGCTCGAGGGAACCGAGGCAGTCAAGGCCGCAAGGCAGGCGATCGGCGCAACCAACCCGCTGGAGGCCGCCCCCGGATCGATCCGCGGCGACTTCGCGATCGAGATGGGCCAGAACATGGTGCACGGCTCCGACTCGCCCGAGTCCGCCGCGCGCGAGGCGGCCCTGTTCTTTCCCGACCTCGCCGGCTGAGCGGGGTAGCCGGCGCCCAGCAGGAGGCGGTTGCGAGAATGCAAGCCATGTCAGTTCCGCCGTGGGCCCTCCCGCCCGGGAGCTGACGATGGGGTCCTGCCCCACGCTCGTACTCGCCTCCGCCTCGCCGCAGCGGCGGGCGGTCTTGGAGCGCCTGGATGTGGTGTTCCAGCTGCGCCCCACCCATGTCGCTGAGATAGAGCAGGGCGAGCCCGGGGAGGTGGCGGTGCAGAACGCGCTGCGCAAGGCCCGTGCCGCATGTGCGTCGCCGCCCGCGGCTGACACGGCGCGCCCATCCGGCGATGCGAGCGAGATCGTGCTCGGCTGCGACACGCTGGTCGCGCTCGACGGGCGCATCTATGGCAAGCCCGTCGACGAGCGCGAGGCGCGCGCCACCCTGCGTGCGCTATCCGGCGCTACCCACACGGTGCTCAGCGGTTTGGCGTTGCTCTCGGCGGCGGGGGAGCGGGTCGCGCTGGCACGCACCGAGGTCGATTTTCGCGAGCTGGGCGAGGACTCGATCGATTGGTACGTGGCGAGTGGTGAGTGGCGCGGGCGGGCTGGCGGCTATGCGATCCAGGGGATCGGCGCCGCGCTGGTGCGGGCGATTCGGGGCGACTATGAGAACGTCGTCGGGTTGCCGCTTGCGACGTTGCTCGACATGTGCCCGAACCTATTGATGGAGCATGCTCGCGATCGCCACTGAGAACGTGCTTGTAATCCTTTCTCTTGCAGGTCCCCGCTGGAGTTCCACCGCGACGAATTGTGCCTGCAAATGCGCTGTCAAACTTGCGGAGCAGGCGGTGGGGTCCGCTAGACTCCCCGCGAAGCACGCGCCGGCCACCGGCTGCCGGATGACCGGTTAGGCACAGCCGAAGCAGAGCGTGCTTGCACCCTATCTATGAGCTTCCTCACGTACCTAACCGGATTCGGCGGCCGCGACATGGCGGTCGATCTCGGAACCGCCAACACGCTCGTGTATGTGCGCGGGCGCGGCATCGTGCTCTCCGAGCCGAGCGTCGTCGCGATCGATTCGCGCACAGGCGAGGTGCACGCCGTCGGCATCGAGGCCAAGCGGATGCTCGGTCGCACGCCCGGCACGATCCAGGCGATCCGCCCCTTGAAGGACGGTGTCATCGCCGACTTCGACGTGACTGAGGAGATGTTGCGCCACTTCATCCAAAAGGTTCATCAGAACCGCTGGGCGCACCCGCGCGTGGTCGTATGCGTGCCCTCGGGCGTGACTGGCGTGGAGAAGCGCGCCGTCGAGGAGGCCTGCCTGTCCGCTGGCGCGCGCACCGCATATTTGATCGAGGAGCCGATGGCGGCGGCGATCGGTGCCGGCCTGCCTGTCGGCGAGCCCACCGGCTCGATGGTGGTGGACATCGGCGGCGGCACCTCTGAGGTAGCGGTCATCTCGCTCGGCGGCATCGTCGTCTCGGAGTCGATCCGCGTCGGCGGCGATGAGATGGATGAGGCGATCATCAACTACGCCAAGAAGGAGTACAAGCTCCTGATCGGCCAGCAAACGGCCGAGGAGCTGAAGCTCGAGATTGGCTCCGCCTGCGCGATGGAGGAGGAGCTGCAGGCCGAGATTCGCGGGCGCGACATGGTGGCGGGCCTGCCCAAGACGGTCGTGCTCACCAGCGAGGAGATCCGCCAAGCGCTCGAGGAGCCGCTTTCGCAGATCATCGAGGCGGTCAAGGAGACACTCGACCGCACCCCGCCCGAGCTAGCCTCGGACATCATGGATCGTGGGATCATGCTTGCCGGGGGCGGTGCGCTCCTACAGGGACTCGATCAACGCTTGCGTGAGGAGACACAGATGCCCGCGCACCTGGCGGAGTCTCCGCTGACGTGCGTGGCGGTCGGGTCGGGACGCTCGCTCGAGGAGTTCGAGGCGATCCACCGTTCCAACCGCAACTCGCGCAGTCGCCGTCGTCGATGAGCGTGGCGTCTGGCTGCACCGCTCTATGCGGCGAAGCAAGTGTGTTCACAGTGCCTGTCGCTGCTCGCTCTGTCCGGGGGTACTCTGTTCGATGACGTCTTCGGAAGGTCGCTACTGGTGTATGACAAGACGGTCCGGCGTCGGCGCGCGGTGCTCGCACTGCTCGTCGTGCTCTCCCTGATACTGCTGACCGCCTACTTCGGGGAGGCCCCGAGCGGTGGCCTGCACTCGGTGCAGCGCGATTTCCTGACGGTGGTCTCGCCGATCCAGGATGGCGCCAACAAGGCGCTGAAGCCCGTGCGCAACCTGTTCGGCTGGTTCGGCAGCACCCTCAAAGCCAAGAGTCAGAACGCCGAACTGCGCAAGCAGCTCGACAAGCTGCGCGCCGAGTACACGGCCAACCAGGTCAACGAACACTCCTACCGGGAACTGCTGAAGATCGACCATCTCGACCACGAGCTGAGCATCGCCGACTACACGCCAGTCACCGCGAGCGTCACCTACCAATCGCCGAACATCTGGTATTCGATCATCACGATCGACAAGGGCTCCTCCTCCGGTGTGCGCGTCAACGACCCGGTCGTCAGTGGCGAAGCGCTGATCGGCAAGGTCACGGAGGTCGTTCCCGACGCCGCCCAGGTGAGCCTGATCACCGACAGCGCAGTCGAAGTGACCGCAAAGATCAGTGCCACCGGCACGATCGGCATGGTGCAACCGGAAGTCGGTGCGCCCGGAAAACTGCTGATGCAGTATCTCTATCCGGCCTCCAGTGCGGACCCGCTGCCGGGCGACTACGTTGTGACCTCCGGTACCGTCGCAAGTCATGGCGTGTCGCTGTATCCGAAGGGCATCCCGCTCGGCCAGGTCACCTCGGTCAACGAACAGGGCGGCTTCACTTCGGTGCAGGTGAGCCCACTGGCCGATCTGCACAATCTCGAATTCGTGCAGGTCTTGACCTTCTCCGCTGGCTCACGCGCGGCAGCGTTGAATAGCGTCGCGGCCAATCTCAGCCCGGCGCACCCGACGGGTAGCGAAGAAGAAGCCCAGAATGGCGAACAGCTCGCTTCGACCGGTGCAGGCGGATGAGCGCGCGCGTCGGCTACTCTCAGCGCGCTCGCTCCGGAGCAGCCCAGGCCGGGTCGGCGTGGTTGCCGGGCTCGCTTGTGTGGCGTGTGGCGCTGCTCTCGGTCGTGGTCGTCTTCGTGCAGATCAGCGTCGTCTCGGAGGTGCCGGTGTTCGGTGTCAGCATCGACCTCTCACCGCTGCTGGTCGCGTTCGTCGGGCTACTGTGCGGCTCAACGATGGGCGCCGTCAGCGGCTTCTGCGTCGGGCTACTTATCGACCTTGCCTTGATGCAAACGCTCGGCGTCACGTCGCTTGTGTTCACGATCGTCG
The DNA here is from genome assembly GCA_963776985.1 of uncultured Solirubrobacterales bacterium. GTDB lineage: Bacteria > Actinomycetota > Thermoleophilia > Solirubrobacterales > Solirubrobacteraceae > Palsa-744. Next base: position 90,837 of record CAVZOV010000004.1, on the reverse strand, counting down.
GCTACTGGGCGGGTCGCCTGCGCGAGCTGCGCGACCCGCAAGCAGCGCTCACGCCGCTGTTCGTCGGCGCGGCCGCCGCGACGGCGGCAACCGTTGGTTATTCAATCGTCGAGTTCCTGCTCGGCGTCGACGCGCCTGTGAGCCTCGAGCTGTTGCGCGAGATCGTCGTCGGGGTGCTTGTGGACACGGCTGTTGCGCTCCCCTTCTGGGCGCTGGTGCGTCGCTGCCTGGTGGGGGCGCTACCGGACGATCCGCGTCGCCGTCGCCGTCGCGCCTACACGACCGGCGGCCTCAGCCCGCTATCGCGCTCCAGGAGAGCGGACCGGTGAGCACGTTGCTCATCTCGCTCTTGGCGGAAGCTACGCCGGTCCGAGTGGCGGCGGAGGTACCCAGATGAGCAGCGTCGAGCGTTTGCGCCCGAGCGAGCCGCGCGGTGGGGTGGGTGGGTCTTCATCACCGCAGCTGGCGCTGCGCGTCGCGATCATCGGCAGCGTGGCGCTTGTGATGTTCGGCATCATCTTCTTCCGCCTGTGGTACCTGCAGGTGCTGACAGGCGAACAGTACGTCCAGCAGGCCCAGGCCAACGACCAGCGCGAATTGCCGACAGCGGCCCCGCGCGGAGAGATCCTCGACAGCGAAGGCCAGCCGCTGGTTACCAGCCAGGTCAGCAACGCGGTTCAAATCCTGCCGAGCGCATTGCCCGCATCGGTCAAGGAACAGGCCCGCGTCTACCAGGAACATCTGGCCGAAGCCGCCAAGGAATTCGTGGTCGCCGGCGAACGGCTGAAGGCATATGAGAACGATCTGAACGCGTATGAGAGCAAGGGCAGACGCGGGCATCGACACGCCAGCGCCGCGCAGCTGGCCGAGCTTCACGCGCTTGCCCGAGCAGACCGGCTGCGGGCCGTTGCGATTCCACCGCTGCCGTCCTCGGCTGTCGAGATTCGCGGGCTGTTCCAGCGCCTTGCGCCGGTAATCGGCCTCAGTCCCCGCTTGATCTACGAACGCGTGATCGCAGGCATCACACAGCTCCCATACGCACCGGTCACGATCAAGACCGATGCCGGTCCAGCCGCCCTCACCGTGCTGGGGGAGCGCCACAACGACTTCCCCGGAGTCAAACAGCAGGAGGTCGCGATCAGCGACAATCGCTTCGGCGAACTGGCCTCCCAGACGCTTGGCCACGTCGGTCAAGTCAACAAAGAAGAGCTCGAACTGCCGGCCTTTAAGGGTGTTCCGCAGGGCACGGTCGTCGGCCAGTCTGGCCTTGAGTACTACTACGACCGCTATTTGCGCGGCACGCCCGGAGTCAAGCGCGTGCAGGTCAATTCCGAAGGTCAGCCCGAACCGACGAGGCTCTCGGAAACGCCGCCCAAGGCTGGGCACGACCTGAAGCTGTCGATCAACCTGGGGCTCGAGCAGGTGGGCGAACGGGCATTGCGCTACGGCGTGTCGCTTGCCCAGGGCAAAGGCAACCCCGGATCGGGGGCGGCGTTCGTGGCGATGAATCCGCTCAACGGCGAAATCTACGGCATCGGCTCCTATCCTGGTTATGACCCCAACCGCTTTGCCAAACCGATGACTCAGGCCGAATTCGACCGGCTCAACGGCAGCGGCGAAAGCGAAGGGCCCGACCCTCCCGCGCCGCTGCTCAATCGGGCCGTGGAAGGTCAGTATCCGACAGGCTCGACGTTCAAGCCGATCACCGCGATGGGCGCGCTTGAAGCTGGTGTAATCAATTCTGAAGAGGCGCTGGGCGGCGGTTCGTGCATCACCGCCGGCGCTGAGCAGTTCTGCAACTCGGGCAAAACCGACTACGGTGCGTTGCCGCTGGTCGACGCGCTCAAGGTTTCCTCCGACACATATTTCTTCACGGTCGGCGAGTACGCCAACGAACATGGCGACGTGATCCAAAACATGGCCAAGGAGCTTGGCATCGGCAAAGAAACACATGTGGATTTGCCGAACGAGATCGAAGGGACCGTACCGGACGCCAAGTGGCGCGAAGGGCAGAACAAGCTGCAGGAAGGCTGCGAACACAGCCACCCCAAGAACGCCGCGAGCGTCTGTCACATCGTCGCCGAACTTGGTCCTTGGACCGTCGGCGACAACATGCACCTTGCCGTCGGCCAGGGCGAACTGCTGACCTCGCCGCTACAGATGGCCGTCGCCTACTCGACGCTCGCCAGCGCCTACACGAATGGCGGCGTCGGTACCGTCGTGCGTCCTCACCTGGGCGTCCAGATCGACAACTCAAGCGGCGGACTCGTGCAGGAGCTACCGGCCCCCCCGATCGGCCATGTGCATCTCAACGATACCGATCTGAATGACGTGATGGAAGGCATTCACGACGCGACCTTCGAGTCTGGTGGCACTTCGGCTGACGTGTGGTCGGGCTGGAATCAAGCCGAACACCCCGTGTACGGCAAGACCGGCACGGCCGAACGCACAGGACAGGTCGAACAGGCCTGGTACATGTGCTACCTGCCCGATCCCAAGCATCCGATCGTGATCGCGGTCACCGTCGAACAGGGCGGCTTCGGCGACGAAGCGGCGGCCCCCGCGGCACGTCTGATTGCCTCCCAGTGGTTCCACAAGCCGCTGATGTTGACCACCGGCACCAACCCGGATCAGTGAGCGCCGGCGTGTCCGCGTCTTCGCTCAGTCCAATCCAGCCAAGCGAGCCGGTGCCCGTGGCGTCGAGCGGCTCGCTGCGCCTACCGCTCGACCCGCTGCTTACGCTCGCAACGATCGGTCTTGGGATCTGCTCGATCCTCACGCTGCGCATCGTCACAGCCAAATTCGTGCCGGGCCAGCCGCACTACTACATCGAGCGCCAAGCGATCTACCTCTTCGTGGGGTTCGCGATGATGGTTGCGCTCTCGCGCATGGACTACGCGCGCTTGCGCCACCTGATGTATCCGATCTACGGCGCGCTGCTGCTCAGCATCCTCGCGGTGCTCGCGCTCGGCCACAAGTCGGCCCTCGGCGCACAGCGAGCGATCGAATTCCCGCTGTTCTCCTTCCAGGCGTCCGAGCTTGGCAAGGTGCTCTTGATCATCGCGCTGTCGGCGTTCGTCGTCGGGCGCTCACGGCGCCTGCGCGAGCTGGACACGACCGCCCGGGTGTTGCTGGCGGCGCTGGTGCCGGCGATGTTCGTGATCGCCCAGCCCGACCTCGGCTCAGGGTTGGTGTATATGGCGATCGCGTTCATGCTGCTGTTCGTGGCTGGCACCACCTGGCGGCAGCTGGCGGCGATCGTGGTGCTCGTGGTGGTGTCGGGAGCGTTCGTGCTTGTGGTCGCCCCGGCAGCCGGAGTGCACGTGCTCAAAACCTTCGAGGAGGAACGTTTGACGGCCTTTCTGCACCCGTCGAGCAATCCGCAAAAGCAGGGGTACCAGCAGGAGCAGTCGAAGGTTGCTATCGGCTCCGGTCAAAAGACGGGCCGAGGCGTGAACTCAACGCAGATCAACGGTAACTATGTGCCCGAGGACGACACCGATTTCATCTTCGCCGCGGTCGGCGAGCAGTACGGTTTCGTCGGCGCGGCGCTCGTCCTGTCGCTGTATGCGCTGTTGATATGGCGCACGTTGCGCATCCTGACGATGTCCAAGGACCTCTTCGGTACGCTGCTCGCCGCCGGGATCGTGGCTATGCTGATGTTTCAGGTCTTCGTGAACGTCGGGATGGCAGTTGGGATAATGCCCATCACCGGGGTCACGCTGCCGCTCATGAGCTATGGCGGATCGTCGGTCATAACGACACTTCTGGCGTTGGGTCTACTGCAATCGATCTATCTCCAGGCACGCGCCTCCCAGGCGCTTAAGGGCCGCGTTATCCGCTAGCAATCGAAATGTACGACGCCGAAACCTCCCCCCAACCAGCCCAGGCCGCGCCGCAGACCGTAGAGGTCCAGCGCCGGCCCGCACGGGAGGCGGCCGCCGGCCCACGGGTCCCGAATACACGGGCCCAGGGGCTCCTGCCCATTACAGATATCGAAAGACTGGATCAAATTGAGAAAGCAAGTGCTTGTCAGCGTCGATCGCGCGGAGACGCGCGTGGCGCTTTTGGAGGCGGCCGGAACGCCCGGCGCCTCACGTCCCGCCGGGCGCTCCCGCAAGCGCACCGGCGCCCGCCCGGGAGCCGGCTATCGCATAGCTGAGCTGTACATCGAGCGCCGCGGAGGGCGCTCCATCGTCGGCAACATCTACAAGGGCAAGGTCGACAACGTGCTGCCCGGGTTGGAGGCCGCGTTTGTCGACATCGGCCTCGAGAAGAACGGGTTTTTGCACGTCGATGAGATCGTGCTGCCCGGCGTGGAGGCACCCAAGCGCGGCGGGCGCGGAGGCGGGCGCAAGATCGCCGACCTGCTCAAACCGGGTCAGGAGATCGTGGTGCAGGTCGTCAAGGACCCGTTGAAGACCAAGGGCGCGCGCCTGTCGATGGAGCTGACGATCGCCGGGCGCTACATGGTGTACGCGCCCACCGGCGAGGGAGTCGGAGTGTCGCGGCGCCTTGAGGACAAAGAGCGCGAGCGCCTGCGCCGCCAGACCGCCAAGCTCGAGATCGGCGAGGGCGGAGTCATCGTGCGCACAGCCGCACACGGTGCGCAGCGGGAGGACTTCGAGCGCGAGCTGCTCTACCTGCACAAGCTGCACGAGGTGCTGATGAAGCGCGTGCAGGACACGCAGGCGCCTGAGATGGTCTTCCAGGAGGCCGACCTGTCGGTGAGGGTGGTGCGCGACATCTTCTCCGAGCACTTCGAGCGTGCGATCGTCGACGACGAGCAGCAGCACCGCCGGCTCGTCTCGTTCTTCGCGCGCACCGCTCCCGAGCTGGTCGAGCGTGTCGAGCTATGGGAGGGACCGGAGCCGTTGCTCGACGCCTACAAAGTGACCGAGGCGATCGACGGGGTGATGTCGCGCCGCGTGGACCTTCCCAGCGGTGGCTATCTGATGATCGACTACGCCGAGGCGCTGACCGTCATCGACGTCAACTCCGGCAGCTTCATCGGGCGTGGCAAGGGCGCGGGCCTCGAGGACACGATCACCAAGACCAACCTGGAGGCGGCGGAGGAGGTCGTAAACCAGCTGCGTCTCAGGGACATCGGCGGGATCATCGTGATCGACTTCATCGACATGGCGCGCGCGCGCAACCGCGACGCTGTGATGAAGACCCTGCGCAAGTCCCTCGATGAGGACCGCACGAAGACGTTCACCGCCGAGCTATCGCGACTCGGACTTGTCGAGATGACCCGCCAGAACGTGACCGAGGGCGTGCGCGAGATCATGAGTCGCCCCTGCCCCACCTGCGAGGGAGAGGGCGTGATCCGCTCGGAGGAGACGATCGCGATCGAATTCGAGCGCAGGCTGCGCGACCTTGTCGTCGAGCATCCCGACGCGGAGGCGTTCCTCGTGCAGATCAACCCGCGTGTCACCGCCCAGTTCACGGGTCAGGGATCGCGCGTGCTGCACGCCCTGGAGGCGCAAACCGGGCGCTCGTTTCACTTCGAGGGCTCCGAAGGCCTGGTGCTCGACCACTTCGCGATCACCTTTCAGGGCACGCGCGAGGAGGTCGAAGAACGCGCGCTGCCGTTCCGCGAGGGCGATGAGGTGCTGGTGGACATCGTCGAGCCGCACATGTACGACGTGGACGACGCGGTCGCCAAGCTCGACGGCTACATCATCTCGATCGCTGGCGCTGCCCGCAATGTCGGGGAGAAGCGCATGGTGCGCATCGAGAACGTCGGGCGCACCGCCGCCTCGGCGCTGCTGCTCGACGAGTCGGGCGAGCCGATCAAGCCGGTTCCGCGCGCGGCGCCCAAACGTCCGCGCCGGCGCACCCCCAAGCCGGTCGAGCCGGTCAAGCCGCCCGCCGCCGTCGAGCCCCAGGACGACGGCTTGCAGGAGGCGCAGGGCGAGGAGGACCAGGACGGGGTACAATCCAAGCCTCGGCGCCGCGGCCGCAGAGGCGGACGGCGCCGTTCGGCTGCAAAGGCCCAGGCAACCTCGGAGTAGACATGTACGCGATCGTCAAGACAGGCGGCAAGCAGTACCGCGTCGAGCGGGGTCAAACCCTGCTCGTGGAGCGCCTTGCTGCCGATGAGGGCTCAAGCGTCGCGCTCGAGCCGATCCTCTACCGCTCCGAGGATGCCGTGTTCGATAGCGACAGCCTGAAGAAGGTCAAGGTCACGGCGAAGATCGTGGCGCACGAGCGCGGCGAGAAGCTGCGCGTGTTCAAGTTCAAGCCCAAGCGTGGCTACAAGCGTCGCACCGGCCACCGCCAGGAGCTGACGCGGATCGAGGTCACTGACATCTCGATGGGTGGTGCCGCCAAGACATCGACCGCCAAGGCGACCGCGAAGCCGACCGTCTCGGAGCCCGAGGCGGCGAAGGCTGCCGCCAAGCCGGCCGCCGCGAAGCCGAAGGAGACAGCAGATGGCGCATAAGAAGGGGCTCGGGTCCAGCCGCAACGGTCGCGACTCCAACGCCCAGCGACTCGGCGTGAAGACCTTCGCCGGCCAAACCGTCACCGGCGGGGAGATTATCGTGCGCCAGCGCGGCACCCGCTTCAAGCCCGGCACGGGCGTCGGTATCGGCAAGGACGACACGCTCTACGCGCGCGCCGCCGGTACCGTGCAGTTCACGACCGGCCGCCGCGGCAGGGTCGTGAACGTCGTTGGCGCCGACGGGTAGTTTTTTGGGCCACTGCGACGCCCTGCTGCTAGAGGGCGCTCGCGGTTCCGTGATTGTGGCCTGCGAGTAAGCAGCCGTTGTTCGGCTGCCCTCCGATGTCATCCTGGCTGTGCTGCACGCCGGGATCGGGATCGTTTTGATGTCCACACGTGGCGATCGGAAGGGTGCGTAGAGCACCACGCGGACGCATCGCGCAGCCGTGCTCGTTAGGGCGTGAGCGTGGTGGCCACGCCGATCTATCTGAGGGTGCCGAAGATAGGCGCTGGCGCCTGCCTAGCTGCGGTCAGACGCTCTTTCCAATGACCGTTCAGTCGAACAATCGTCCAGAACCGGACGCATCCCCGACATCCGGATACTCGATCTGATTCAATTCTCAGCGATTCGTACACGGCGAACACGAGGAGGAGGGCACAATGCGCTGGACGCGGTTCGGCAGAAAGCAGGCGGAAGCTCGGTGGGGGCTACGTGTTCGTAGTCGTGCCGGTGGTCTGGGGATGGGGAGCCTCGTGGCACTGGTAGCCTCCATCGCCGCGGTCATGGTGTTGGGCGCGGCGAGCGCTTCGGCTGAACCGCTCTGCACGGATTCGTGGACGGGGCCAAGCGAAGGAGAATGGGCGACGGCCGGAGATTGGTCGACGGGGAAAGTGCCCACCTCTACAGATGTCGCGTGCGTTGGTGCGGAAAAGACGGTCAATGTATATGGAGGGACCAATCAGGTGGACGTCCTAGAAGTTAAAGGTACGCTCGACCTATATGGTGGCTCTCTCGAAATCGAGAGCATCCTGGAAGCCTCTAATGCTAACTCTCTAAAACTGGAAGGGGGAACTCTCTCCGGTGCTGGAACGTTGAATGTATCGAGTTCATTGGCTCTAAACGGTGGGACCTTGTCCGGCTCTGGCTCGCTGGTTGTGGAGTCGGGTGCATCTGGGACAGTTGGAAATGATTATGACTATATCGACGAACACGCCTTGGTAAATGACGGGACTGTCACGATGGCGTCTGGGCTTATCGAAATGGAAAAGGGCGCGGCTATAACTAACTCGGGTACGTTCAAGGCAAACTCAGAATGGGGTACGGTCCTGTTTAGAGTTAGTAGTGGTGGCGGCACTGCCTCATTTGTCAACAGTGGAACATTTGAGAAGACAGCAGGTGAAGGTGAAGGTAAAGTATCGGTTAACTTCGAAAACAGCGGCGCAGTAAGGGCCGAATCGGGGATTTTGACTTTCAACGATGGCGGATCGTCAAGCGGAAGCAATGAATGGCGCGCAGCCGAAGGTAAAAAGATTAATTTCAGGGGAGGTTCATTTGCGTTTGCTGGCGGGAAATTCTTGGGTTCGACAAATATTATCGCAGGGGCTACTATCAGCTTCACTGGTACGCCTACAGTGGCCCAGATCAGTGTCGAAACAGGGACGCTTGGTGTCGCGAGTGGCACCACCACGGTAGAACACCTTACTGTTACGAGCAGCAACGCAAATATATCCGGTTCGGGCACGCTTGAAGTTACCGACTCCTTTGTGTGGGAAGGCGGTACTATGTCGGGGTCGGGCGCTACGGTACTTGGCTCGGCTGCGTCGACAATGATCGAACCTGGCTATGATTATCTTATCGAACGCCCGCTGATCAACAATGGAATACTCACGATGTCGGCTGGGCTTATCGAAATGGAAAAAGGTGCAAGTATAACTAACTCAGGTACGTTCAAGGCAAACTCGGAATGGGGTACAGTACTCTTCAGGGTCGCTGGTGGTGGTGGCTCGGCATTGTTTATCAATAACGGTGAGTTTGAGAAGACTTCCGGGGAAGGGACCGGCAAAGTTGCGGTCAACTTTGAGAACAATGGGACAATCCAAGCACTAACAGGCAAACTCGAAATACGGTTCCCCGTGGCCGCGGAAGCTTCAACCACGTTTGGTCCAGAAGGTCGTTCGTACGCACAGCCCAACGCAAAATGCGGCGATCCCGTGAGCTGCGCTACAGGCAATTACACCGAGACCGCGACAGATTTCTCGATCGGTGGACGCGGTGTGGGGCTGGACCTGACGCGCACATACAATTCGCAGGCGGCCGCTGAAGGAGTCAAAGGTGTGTTCGGCTATGGCTGGACGAGCTCGTTTAGCGACTATCTCGTAGTCAATAAAGAAACGAAAACGACCACCCTCCACCAGGCGAACGGAAGCACCGTGCCGTTTGCCGAAGAAAGCGGCGGGGCATTCAAAGCCCCAGTGTGGACCCAGGAGACTCTAAGTGGTACGGAAGGGGCAGGGTATACGCTGTTGCTTGCCGACCAGATCAAGTACAAGTTTGCTGGCAGTAGCGGGCGTCTTGAAAGCGTGACCGATCGCGACGGCAACGCCACCACGCTCACCTACAACGGGAGCGGCCAGCTGACGACGATCACTGACCCGGTTAGCCGCACGATCAAACTGACCTATAACGGCGAAGGTTTGGTCGAAAGTGCGGAAGATCCGATGAAACATGTGGTCAAATATACGTACGAAAGCGGGAACCTCAAGAGCGTCACGCAACCAGGGGAAACGGGCTTGCGCTGGCAGTTCAAATACGACGGCTCGCATCGCATGACCGAAATGGTCGATGGTCGAGGCGGGAAAACGATCAACGAATACAACGGCTCGAGTCAAGTCACAAAACAGGAAGACCCCGCAGGGCGCAAGCTAGAGTTTGAATACGAACCTTTCCACACAAAGATCACCAACGAAACGACAGGAAGCGTTACGAATGAGTATTTCACGAGTAACGATGAGCCCTCGTCGATTACTCGTGGCTATGGGACGGCAAGCGCCACAACCGAATCCTTTACGTATAATGCGGGTGGTTACGTCACGAGCGTAACTGACGGCAATGGACACACGACCAAATACGGTTACGACAGTGCCAACGACCGTACCAGCATGGTCGATCCCGACAGCGATGAAACAAAATGGACATACGACTCGACCCACGACGTGGAAACAGAAACTACGCCAAAGGGGGAGACGACCACGATAAAACGCGAAAGCCACGGTAACCCTGAAGTCGTGGAACGGCCCGCGCCGGAAAGCAAAACTCAGGTCACGAAGTATAAATACACGGCTCACGGCGAACTGGAAAGCGTGACCAATCCACTTGAAAACGTGTGGAAATACGAATACGACTCGAAGGGGGATCGTACTGCCGAAACGGACCCCGAAGGAAACAAGCGTACCTGGGAATACAACGAAGATTCTCAAGTCACCGCTGAAGTCAGTCCGCGCGGGAACATAGCCGGCGGGAAACCGGAATCGTTTAAGACGAAATTCGAAAGAAATGCTGAGGGTCTTCCTCTAAAGATCACTGACCCTCTCGGCCACACGACTGAATACAAATACGACGGCGATAACAACGTAGAAACGGTCACCGACGGCAACAAAGACAAAACCAAGTACACCTACAACGGTGACAATCAGCCGACGAAGGTCGAAGAGCCAAATAAAACTGTCACTGAAACCGAATACGATGGCGAGGGTCAGGTGGTCGGTCAGACAAACGGCAATAAACATAAAACGAAATATGTGCGAAACGCAGTTGAGGAGGTGACCGAAGAAGTCAACGCGCTCGGGAAGAAAACTCTCAAGGAATATGATGGAGCGGGGAGTCTCGTCAAAATTACCGATCCGGAAAGCCATACGACGACGTACATCTATGATCCTGCCAATAGGCTAACCGAAGTCAGCTACTCCACAGGCAAACCGGCCACGATCAAATACGAATACGACAAGGACGGCGACCGCACGAAGATGACCGATGGAACCGGCACGACGAAATACGTATACGACCAGTTGGACCGGCTGGCCGAAACCGAAAACGGAAACAAAGAAGTCGCCAAATACGAATACAACATTGGCAACGAGCAGACCGGCATCGCATATCCCAACAAAAAGACCGTGACGCGTACCTTCGACAAAGACGGACGCCTGGAAAAGTCCACCGACTGGCTCACGCACGTGACTAAATTCACCTACAACGAAGATTCTGACTTGAAGGCGATGGTCTTCCCGAGTGAAACGAAAGACGAAGATAAGTATACGTACAACGACGCTGACCAGATGACCGAAGTCAAGATGGACAAGGGCTCCGAAGTCCTGGCGTCACTTGTGTACACGCGCGATAATGATGGTCAGGTCAAGAAGACCACCGCCAAAGGTCTGCCCGGGGCAGAAGTCACGGAAGCCACATACGACGAAAATAATCGTGTCACGAAATACGGAAGCACTGAATACAAATACGACGGCGACAATAACCCGACGACCGAGGGTTCTGTCACCAGCACCTATAATGAAGGCGATGAGCTGGAAAAAGGCACCGGCGTGACGTACTCGTACGACGAAAGGGGTGATCGCACGAAAAGAACGCCCGAAACGGGGCCCACAACCGCTTACGGCTACGATCAGGCCGGCGACCTTGTTTCGGTCGAACGTCCCGAAAAAGAATCCGTGCCGAAGATCGAAGACAGCTATGCCTACAACGGCGAAGGACTGCGTACCTCGCAGACGATCTCCGGTACGACAACCCACTTGGCATGGGACATGGCCGAAGGCCTCCCGCTGATCCTGGGCGACGGCACGAACAGCTATATCTACGGTCCCGGTGGGATCCCGGTCGAGCAAATCAACAGCGCGGAAAAAGCGCTGTATCTACACCACGACCAAGCCGGCTCAACGCGGCTACTCACAGGTAGCGCCGGTACAGTCGAAGGCAAGTGCAGCTACGGCGCCTACGGAACCACCTCGTGCGAAGGCACCGCAACCACTCCGCTCGGCTACGCACACTGCCACGCGCCGGCACGGAGTGGTGAATAGGCGGACTCGTCGACTGGTGCCTATTTTCAGATAGTCGTTGGAATAGGCGTGGGGCTGGCCGCGTTCCTAGTTAACGCGGAGCCATCGTGCGGAGGATGTGGGCATGGTCATTGGGCGGTGCGGCGGGCGTCATAATGTTGTGTATTTGGCTCGCCTTGCTGTTGGCGGCGTTTGCATTCAATCTCGCTCGAAGCAGGCGTCGCTAGCGGGTTGTCCTACGAGCGTCTTCAGAAGCCGGGCTCAGCAACGGGAGAGGCCTCTCCGAGGCGTCGGTCGTCGTCTGGTGAGCTGATCGGCGCGGGGCTGGGTTGTTCTGGTTTTAGCGTCCGTTGTCGGCGGCGGCGAGAGCGTGGAGGCGCTTGCGTGTGAGCAGCGCGTCGAGCGTGTGCAGGAGGCTTTGGCGGTCGTCGTCGTCTAGCTCTGCGAGTTGGCTGAGGCGTTCGGCGAGGCCGTGGTCGGCGATGCGTAGGGGCCGGCGTGGGTGTTGTCGATCGCTAGGTAGTCGAGGGAGACGTTGAGCGCTTGCGCGAGGCGGACGGCCACGTCGAGGAGGTGTGATCGGGCGTGCTATGCTGCTGATCTGGCGGCGTCTGAGCCGCCGACGCGCTCGGCTAGCTCGGCCTGGCTGGGTTATGCGAATCGCACGCTGGCTACCGGCTGCCGGCGAAGAACCGCAACCGGGCGCGGAGTTGCGCGGCAAGCTGCAAGAGCTGGGCGTGTTCCGCGCGACCGGGCATGAGCATTTGTCGGGGTCGTTGGTGATCCCGGTGAGTGATGTGAACGGCGAGGTCGTGCAGATCTATGGGCGCAAGCTGCGCGATGACCTGAACCATCGGGGCTCCTCGCGCCATCTCTATTTGCCCGGCCCGCGCCGGGGCGTGTTCAACGCGAAGGCCCTCGCTGCCGCGGGTGGGAGATGATCGTGTGTGAGTCGCTGATTGACGCGCTCACTTCTGGCGCCACGGACTACGGCACGTCACGCGCGTTCGGCGCGGACGGGTTCACCGACGAGCTGCACAAGGCGCTCACCGAGGCGGGCGTGCAGCGGGTGTTGATCGCGTTTGATCGTGACGACGCGGGCGACCGTGGCGCTGCGGCGCTCGCGGATCGTCTCGGCGCCGAGGGCGTCGAGTGCTTCCGGGTGGTGTTCCCGGCGGGCCAGGACGCCAACAGCTTCGCCACGCAGGTCGAGGAGCCAGCGGGAGCGCTCGCGCAGCTCTTGCGCGAGGCGGTGTGGATCGCGCGGGCGAGCCGGCCGCGCGCCCGGCGCCTGTTGAGCCCGAGCAGGCGGCGCTCGAGCGCAGCTCGAGCAGCACTGCGACACCGAGCGCGAGCAGGTGATCCTTCCTCAGCCGCCAAAGCCGCCGCGCCCTCATCGTCGCCGCCGTCCTCGCCGGTGCCGCGCCCGCCGGCGCTGCGCCGGTGGTGAGGCTGGATGCGAGGGGGAGCTGCGGGTGGAGATTGAGGATCGTCGTTGGCGCATCCGTGGGCTGGGGAAGGCGAGCAGCTTTGAGCTGCTGAGGGTGAATGTCCTGGTCGCCAGGACTCACTCGCGGCGTGGTGAGGTCTTTCACGTCGATTCGCTTGACCTGTATTCGGCGCGGGCGCGGGGTGTGTTCGCGCGCCAGGCCGCTGAGGAGCTGGGGGTCGCTGAGGAGCTGGTCGCGCGTGACCTGGGCCGTGTGTTGTTGACGTGTGAGGAGCACGCGGAGCGCGCGGTCCAGGAGGCGCAGGCACCGAGGGAGCCCGAGGTCCAGCTTTCAGAGCCCGAGCGCGAGCGGGCGCTGGGCCTGTTGAAAGACCCCGGCCTGGTGGAGCGGATCGTGGCTGACTTCGAGCGGGTCGGGATGGTCGGTGAGCAGAGCAACTGTCTGATCGGCTATCTGGCGGCGGTATCGCGCAAGCTGGATCGGCCGTTGGCGGTGATCGTGCAGTCCACGTCGGCGGCGGGGAAGTCTGCGTTGCAGGAGGCGGTGCTGTCGATGGTGCCCGAGGAGGAGCGGGTGTCGTTCAGTGCGATGACGGGCCAGAGCCTTTTCTACATGGGCGAGTCTGATTTGCAGCACAAGGTGTTGGCGGTCGCTGAGGAGGAGGGCGCGGAGCGCGCGGCCTACGCGCTCAAGCTGTTGCAGTCGGAGGGTGAGCTGCGGATCGCCTCGACCGGCAAGGATGGTCAGACCGGGCGGCTTGTGACTCACACCTACACGGTGCGCGGCCCGGTCGCGATCTTCCTGACAACTACGACGATCGACGTGGACGAGGAGCTGCTGAATCGCTGCGTCGTGCTGTCGGTGGATGAGGAGCGCGAGCAGACCAGGGCGATCCACGAGCGCCAGCGCGAGCGCGAGACACTGGACGGGCTGCTCGCCGAGAACGAGCGCCAGGGCGTCGTGAAGCTCCACCAGGACGCACAGCGTCTCCTTGAACCGCTGGCGGTCGTCAACCCCTACGCGCGGGCGCTGACGTTCTCCGATGCGCGCACGCGCACCCGCCGCGATCACATGAAGTACCTGACGCTGATCCGCGCGGTGGCGCTGCTTCACCAGCATCAGCGGCCACGACTGACGGCGAGCACGGCGGACGGTGGCGTGCTGACCTACATCGAGGCCACGCGCGAGGACATTCTGTCGCTAACCAGCTTGCGCACGCGGTCCTGGGGCGTTCGCTCGATGAGCTGCTGCCCGCACCCGCCGGCTGCTGTCGCTGATCGAGGCGCATGTCGAGCGCGTGGCCGTCGAGCAGGGCACGACGCGGGAGCGTGTTCGCTTCACTCGCCGCGAGCTGCGTCAAGCGCTCGGCTGGGGCGATACCCAGCTCAAGGTCCACCTGGTCGCCTCGCCTCGCTTGAGCTTCTGTGGTGCCAGCGCGGCCAGCACGGCGCGCACGTCTACGAGCTGGCGTGGGACGGCCAGCAGGAGAGCGCAGGCGCGACTACCCGGCCTGATCGACCCCGACCAGCTCGACGCGCATGACTATGACCGCGATCGGTCGGGGGTCGAGGAGAATCGGTCGGGGTCGAAAAGGGGATCGGTCGGGGGGCGGTCGCCCCCCGGTCGGGGGCCGGTCGGGGCGTGGTCGGGCCGCGCTGAAAGCAGTCGCGGCGGGCTGAGATGGGGCGCCGCGGCCAGCACACACCACTGGGCGATCTCCGGCGATGTCGAGGACGGCCAGGGCTTCCCGGTGATGGTCGTGGAGTTCTGCGAGCACCTGGCGATCCGCGGCTACGCGGCCACGTCGCTGAAGAACTAGCGCACCGCGCTCGCGCTGCTCGCGGACTGGTTGATCGAGCGCGGCGTGACGCGGCCGTGCGAAGTGACCAAGCCGATGCTCGATGCCTATCAGCGTGCGGTGTTCTACATGCGCAAGGCGAACGGGCAGCCGTTGTCGTTTCGCACCCAGGAGCAGCGGCTGATCCCGGTCCGAGGTGTTCTTTCGCTGGCTGGTGCGGACGAACCGCATCCTCTACAACCCCGCGTCTGAGATCGAGCTGCCGCGCACCATGAGCAGCGTCTACCCCGCGGCGTGCTGAGCGCCGAGGAGGCCGAGCGGGTGCTGGCGCTCCCGGACCTGTCCGACCCGCTCGGGCTCCGCGACCGGGCGATGATGGAGCTGCTTTACGCGACCGGCATCCGCCGCGTAGCTTGGAACCTGTCGATCTTTGAGCTTACGTGGAGCGCTAAACGCTGACGGTGCGCCAGGGCAAGGGCCGCAAGGACCGCATGATCCCGACCGGCGCGCGTGCGGCGGCGTGGTGCGCGCGATACCTGCAAGACGCGCGGCCGAAGCTCGCGATCGAGCCCGACGACGGGACGCTGTTCCTGACCGTTGACGGCGTGGCGTTCAGCCTGGGGGACGCTGACCTATCTGATGCGCGACTACGTGCGCCGCTCGGGGGTCGGCAAGCCTGGCGCGTGTCACATCTTCCGGCACACGATGGCGACGGTGATGCTCGAAGGCGGCGCGGACATCCGCTACATCCAGCAGATGCTCGGCCACGCCAACATCACCAGCACCCAGGTCTACACCCAAGTCTCGCTGCGGACGCTCGCCGCGGTCCACGCCGCCACGCACCCAGGCTCCTCAAACCAGCCACGCCGCCACCGCCCCGACGCCGCGATCCTGCGCCCGGCCAGCTCGGCGCCGGGCGCAGCAGATGAGGACGCCGAGGAGCTGCGCAAGACCCTCGACACCGAAGCCAAAGACGAGCAGCAAGACCTCCACCGCCACGACGGCCAGAGCGCAGCCTGAGCCCCACAGAAGGCCCTCACCCCCCTCGCCGCTGCTGTTCAAGGCGTCCGCGGCACCCCAGCGCGAAGGTGCCGCAACGCCCACAGCAAGCACGCACCAACGGTGACGAAACGCCCGGCACCGGTCAGAGCAAGCTATACGGTTAGGTGCCCTAACCGTGCTCCCCGGCCAGGCTGGCCGGGGATTGCTGCGCTGGCTGCAACGCGCCTTTCAGACCCACTCGGCCGGGTGCGCCGGCATCCATGCCTTCGTGACGCCGCCGCCTTGCTGGCTGAGCCTGCGGCCGAACTCGCGACGTTGAGCTGGAAGTCCAGCTCCTCGCGCGGGTCGCCGCCGGCGTCGTCGAGCGTGTCGCGCCACACGACCAGCGCGCACAGCGTCTCGACCTGCGACGTGTCCTTCCACCAGCCCTGCTGAAGCCCTTTCAGCTCGTCGGATAGCGGCCATACAGCGCGACGATCGCGCCCCACATCCGCTGGCGCCACTCTCGCTGCCGCCATATGCTCAAGCCACGCGGCCGCGCCGGCTCTCGAATGACAGCACACGCGGTCGCCGCTGGTGGCCGGGAAAGACGCTCGCGGACCAGCCGCGCGGTGACACGCGCGACCGGCTCGCCCTCCGCCGCGGCCAGCTCGTCCAGTGCCTCGCGACCTGCTCGGGAAGCGTGATCTTGATTCGACTGCTCATCGTGAACCTCCGTCGTGCGAGAAATCTCTGAGACGTTCTGTCGATCGAGGTGCCGGCAGCTGCGTGGACTGTGCGAATTCCTGAGGCCGAGGAGTCGAAGCGTTCGATGTCAACGCCCTCAACGACGTGAGCGCCGGGTGGCAAGTCTGATCGCATCGACGCTCTGCTGGCCGCCAAGAAAGTCCTCACGGCGAGGACTCTCGACACCTAGAGGATCCGGAAGCGTTTGGCACTACAAATGCTGTTGGCGGGCTACCGCTCCATCGTCAGCGAGCGCTCCCGCCTCTACAACCAGCTGCAAGCACTGCAGGTCAGCGCACCATACGCGTTGCGGGAACGGATCGGCCAGGCCCGCAACGGCGCGGCGCTCGCGAACCGCCTCACCGGGATGCGCACTCGTCCAACCGCAAGCCAGCAGGAGAACTTGACCCTGCAGGTGCTTCGCGACATCGCGAACCGTGCTCGAGCACTCAACGCAGAAGCCGAGAGCTACACTCGCCAGATCGAGGAGATGGTCAGCAGCCTCGCGCCGGCGCTACTGGAGGAGCCTGGCGTCGGACCTATTTGTGCTGGCCGGCTCTTGGCGTTCAACCCATCACGTTTCACGAGCGAGGCAGCGTTCGCGCGCGCCAACGGTACCGCCCCACAACCCGCGTCCTCCGGCAAGACCGTCAGGCATCGTCTCAGCCGCGGCGGAGACCGCCAAGTCAACGCAGCTATCTACACGATCGCGCTCTCCCGCTCAGTCCACCACCCCCAAAGCCGCGCCTACATGCAACGCAAGATCACCGAAGGAAAGACCAAACGAGAGGCCATGCGATCACTCAAGCGACACCTCTCACGCCACCTCTACAACCAACTCGCAAAAACACCCTTGACAACATAGAAGCATCCAACGAGTTGGCCCTGTCAAGGGTCCGCACGGTCCCGATGCTTCTATGTTTGTCAAGTCACGCTATTTGCGAGTTTTGGCGGTGTGGCTTGGAGTAGCCGGTAGAGGTGGCGTGCGGTGTAGCGCTTGAGGCATCGCTTGATTTCGCGGGTGCTGCGTCCTTCGGCGGTTCGTCGGGCTGTATAGGCGCGTGTTTGGGGGTCATCGCGCATGCGGCAGAGCACGATCGTGTGGAGCGCTCGGTTGAGCTGACGGTCGCCTGAGCGGTTCAGGCGGTGACGCATGGTTTGTCCCGAGGACGCCGGGATCGGCGCGACGCCCGCGAGTGAGGCGAAGGCTGCCTCGGAGCGAATCCGGCCGTGGTGGGAGTAGGCGCAGAGGATCTGCGCCGCGACGATCGCGCCAACGCCCATCTCGGCTAGTAGCCCGGGTGCGAGATCTGTGACGATAGGCTTAATCTCTGTTTCGAGTTCGAGCGCTTCCTCTTGCAGCGCGAGTGCTCGGCGGGCGCTCGCGCGTATAGCGATCGTCGTGGCGCGCTGTTCGCGGTCTTGCGTAGAGCTGACGCGCAGACGCGCACAGCGCGCGAGCTGCTCGCTCGTAGACAGAGAGCGCAGCCCTTCACGCAGCGTCGGTGCTGCTGAGACGAGCAGCCCCTTCATCAGCGTGATCGCCGCTCGCTTGGAGCGCACCGCGCTATCGCGCGTAGCCAAGAGAACGCGCAGCGCCTCGCGCTCGCCGCGCTGGCGGGGCCGCGCGAGATGCTCGCGTGTGAGCGCTTCGCGGGCTGCACGGATCGCGTCGAGCTGATCGGACTTGGCGCGGTCGCGGCGCGCGGGGCGGCGAGGACGATCGACCTCGAGCACCAGCTCGCCCTCTCGCTGAAGAAAGACGGTCAGTCCCGCGCCATAGCTGCCCGTTCCCTCGACTGCCCAGGCTCTGCGGCCTGGGGCGCTCTCACGCGCGAAGCGCAAGAGCCGTCGATAGCCGCGCTCATTGGCGGCGACGGTGATCTGTCCTTCAACGACCGCCGTGTCCGCGGCGAGGATCGCCGCGCTATGCGAGTCGCGGTGCGTGTCGATGCCGAGCACATGGTCGGCCTGGTCTGCCAGCATGAAATACGACCTCCTGTTCCTGGGGGTTTGTCTGTCGGTACTCGGCCTGGGCAATAGGAACCGCAAAGGGCAAGACTGTGATGAGTCACGCCCCACAAAACGGGGCGGACAGGCTTCTGATCAGGCCACCAGCGGAGGCCAGGCTGGGACCGGCAGCAACAGACGGACAGATCAGGACAAGAGCACCCACGCCAAGCGCAGGGCCAGTGCATATGAGGGTCACGTCCATCGCCACCAGGGCCAGCCTGAACACCAGACCCGACGTTTCCCCACGTGGGGAAACGTCGACTACAACGCAATTACCGAACGCACCTTCACGACACAGCGATTGCCGTGCACACACTCACAGAGCATCTAGTTGTCCTGCCCGGGTAGGTTGTGAGCGCGGTTGGTTGGTGGGTTGCCTTTGAGTGCTGAGTGGGGCCTGCGCGTGTTGTGGTAGTCGAGCCAGTGTGGCAGGGCTCGGTTGCGGGCGGTGCTGTTCTTGTAGCGCACGCCCTTGGCCCACTCGCGCTCCATTGTCTGGTGGAAACGCTCGACCTTGCCGTTCCACTGCGGCGTGTACGGCGGCGTCACGATGTGCACAATCGCGTGCGCTTCTAGCAGCGACCGGAGGGTTTTGTTTCTCCTGTATGCCCACGCGCCGTCGGTCATCAGCCGTCGGGGAGCGATCCCTTGCGTTTGAAACCATGCGAGTGCGCGTTCGGTGAAACTGGTCACGGTCGGCGCCTTCTCATCAGCTAGCAGCTCGCCGTAGACCAGCCGGGAATGATCGTCGACGATCGCGTGGAAGTAGTCGTGTCCGAGCCGTCTTGCCCAGTCTTTGCTTGATCGGCGGCGATCACCGGTTATCCCGTGACCTGGCCGGCGGAATCTGGGATAGCGCTTGATGTCCATGTGCAGCAGGTCCCCAGGACACGGCCACTCATAGCGGCGAGCCTCCTCGCGCGGTGCTCTCGGCGCTCGTGAGATGCCGTGGCGACGCAAGATCGCGTGAACCGTCGAATGAGCGACGCCGGTCTCCCCGGCGATCAGACGTGGCCCCAACCCGTGCGTCTGCGCTCCTCGCAAACACGCCGCTCGACGTCCTCCGGGGTGCGGTTCGGTGAACGGTGGGGACGACTGGAGCGATCAAGCGCCCAGCGTCCATCGGTGCGCTCCTGAACACCCGCCTCAAGAAACCGGCGCTTCCAATGATGCGCGGTGGCGGGCGCAACAGCCAACCGCGCAGCCGCCGCTCTCTCCGAGCAGCTTTCCTCCAGCATCAAACGCACCAACGCGACCCGACCCGCAGGTCCGAGCTTGCCCCTAACGTGCTGACCCATCCGGGCCCTCCTTTGCTTTAGATCCCTGGCAGGACACAAAGCCTCAGGAGCGGCCCGGACACCAACCGCTCACAACCTCCCTAGGCAGGACACCTAGTCTGTGTGCAGACTTTTCGAGGCCCGACAGGCGCGGCGGGAGAACGCCAGCGGCGGCGCTGAGGATGGGCCGCGCACCGTTGGGTGCAACTGTGTGCGGCGACGCGGAGCGCAGCGAAAGCGGCGCCGCGGGAGCGCCTTGAGCGCGGTCGGTGAGCTGCGAGCGCGTGCTGGCGGTGACGCGCGAGCTGGCACGAAGGAGTGGCGTCTGGCGGGCGCCTGGGCTACCGTGTCAGGGATGAGCGAATCGCTGCGTTTGACGATCGTCTATGAGGACGGCGGCGATGGCTGGATCGTCGCGTCGATCCCGGAGGTTCCCGGCGCGCACAGCCAGGGCCACACCCGCGCGGAGGCGCGTGAGAACGTGATCGACGCGCTGCACGGCATCTTGGAGTTGCGCTTCGGCGAGCACGCCCTGAGTGAGCCCGCCAGCGACAGCGAGCCGATCGAGCTGACGATCGCGGCGTGAAGCGCCGCGACCTGGAGCGCCACCTGCGCGAGCACGGCGCCAGGCCGCTGCGCGAGGGCGGACGCCACAGCTATTGGGGGTTTGACCCCGAGCGCTCCACGGCCATCCCGCGCCACCGCGAGATCACCTGGCAACTCGCCCGCGCGATCTGCAAGCAGCTCGGCATCCCACCACCTACCGGCCCACGCTGAGAGCCCTTCTCGCCCGTTGGTCCAGCCACCGTTGCGAGCGCCGCCGCGGGGTCTATCGTCCGCGTTGATGCTCGCCGATCTGGAACGCGCCCGCCATCCGGCATCTTCTCTCAGCCGCCGAAACCGCCCGACGCCGAACTGCCGCGGGGGCTCAGAATCGCGCCGGGGCCTTCAAGCCGCCGGCTGGCGCTTGCGTCGGGGGTCGGAGTGCCGGAAAGCCCTGCACACACCGGGGTCAACTTGCATCCGGGCGCGGGGTCGTGGCGGGGAAAAGATTATCGAGCAAATCAACAACACCACCGGAACCGTGCAGTACTTGCACCACGATCAAGCCGGCTCGACACGGCTGATCACCGGAAGCACAGGCACCGTCGAAGGGTCCTACACGTTCGACGCCTACGGCAACCAAACGGGTCACACAGGCACAGTGACCACGCCTCTTGGTTATGACGCCCAATACACAAGCACAGACACCGGACTCATCTACCTCAGAGCACGCGTTTACGACCCCGCCACCGCACAGTTCCTCAGCGTCGACCCGCTGGAGGCGACCACGGGCGCACCCTACTACTACGCGGGCGACAACCCGCTCAATGAGGCTGACCCGTCGGGGCTCGGGAACTGGCTCAACCTCGGCATACCGTCGCCCGGTGAAGTCGCTGAAAAACTGAACCCAGTCAAATACTACGAAGAAGAGATCGAATCCTACGAAAACGGGTGCGGGTACTTCGCGTCTGTGGCCCACGGCCTTGAGGGTGCCGTGGTGGGGACGCTTGACGCCAGCGGTATAGGAGGGCTGGCAGAGGGTGCCGGGGGGCTCGCTGGAGAGGAGGGCTCCACGGCGATCGAGGATGCGCTCGCTGGCCTTGAGCCTGGTAACAGTCCTGGAGTCTATGTGGTTGATAGCCCGGAGGAGCTGCAGCAGATATACGACGAGCTGAGCAGTGGTGGCAAGCCGACCGGCAGCTCGTATCCTGGGCAGGAAGTCGAGCTGTCCGATGGAACCCGTGTGGGAATACGAGAAACGTCGAAGACGGGCGGCCCGACGATTGATATCAATGGCAACGAATACAGGATCCACGTAAAGGAATGAGTGATGTAGCACGTAACGAGCTGTTGGACAGGGGTCTCGAAGACATTCTTCAGCTCAGCGAGATGGCCTCGGTCGTACGTCGGCATCTCGGCGGATCGACAAGCGAAGTAGAGGTCATGCAGGTGACGACGGGGATCATCCGTGAACTCATGGACGCTGGTTACGCGATCGTGGGTAACGTCGCCAAAGACGATGAGGGCATTCTGTATATTTCCTCGTGGGGCTTGGGACCGGCGGAGACGACCAAGCGGATCGAGGAGGAATGGGGTGCCCTCGGACGGATGCCGAATCTCGGCGAGGTGTGCTGGCTCGAACTCACGGAGGCGGGGCGTGCTCACGCACTTAACGTCTATAGACCGAGGTACATGATTCGCCAAGGAACTCTTTATGTATGGTTTTCTGGCGAGCGAAGCGTCAAAAGACCCACTTTTGATTGTCTACTCAGTGTCACAGACACGGGGGAGCCCGTCGGGTTCGAGATTCCTGATTGCCGGCAGCAGCTAGAGAATGTGTCGTTTCCGCCTACTCGGGCTCATGGTGCGTTTCAGTGGTCATACGACGCGGAAAGCGACATATTTTCTGTTCGCATCGCACAGCCTGGTGGGCTGGCCCAGAAGGAGTCATCAGGTAGGGCACGAGTCGATGACCAGGGGTCCATCCTAGACCTACAGGTTACCCTCGGGGATGGGGTCGCCTCGGACGATCGCGAACTGACATTCTGACTGATGGCCGATAATTTGGCGACTGCATTGATGTACGGCCCCGGCGGGCTCCCAATCGAGCAAATCAACAACACCACCGGAACCGTGACATACCTGCATCACGATCAAGCAGGCTCAACCCGGCTTATCACCGGCGAAAAAGGCGAAGTCACCGGCGCCTACACCTACGGACCCTACGGTGCGACCGAAGGGCGCACAGGCACAGCTACCACCCCGCTCGGGTATGACGCCCAATACACCAGCCCAGACACCGGACTCATCTACATGCGAGCACGCACCTACGATCCAGCCACCGCACAGTCCCTTACCCGCGACCCGTGGGTTGCGATTACCGGCGAACCCTACAGCTACGTCGGCGACAACCCACTCACCTTCGCCGACCCCACGGGCCGGTGCAGCGCGTGGTGCGTCGTGGGCGTCGTCGCCGGAGGCATCGCACTAGGAACTGGCGTTGGAGAGGTCGTTATAGGCGGCGGCGCCGTGGCAGGGGGCGTACTAGGTGGGATCTCTGTGGTGGCCGGCGCCGTGGGAGCAGGGGCGGATGCCAAGGAATGCGCTGGCGGAAGCGGCATCGCATGTGTGGGCGCTGGGGTGGGAATCGTTGCCACCGGAGGCGCTGGCGCTGTTGCGTTCGGGGCCGTCACCGGAACAACTGCCGCAGGGACGACGGCGATCGGTCTCACGGCGAGCGGCATAGGTTCTCTCGGCGATGTAGCCGGCGCCTTGGCTTCACCCAACACGCCAGAAGGCTCCACAGCGAGTGGTTGTGGATGATGACAAAGCCGGACTTCGAGGCCACTTGGTACCCGCGAATCGGCAAGAATGCTGCTGAGGAGCTACGCCGCGGCAGGAAAATTGTCACCTTTGGCATTGTGTCGCCCGTGTTTGCAGTTGCTGCAGGACTTCTGATCGGCACCGGTACAGTAGATGATGTCCTCGGCTTCGCATCAGCTACGGTGGTCGCAGTCTACGTCGCGCTGTTCATACATGCCCAGGTGAGAATCGCGGCGGCATTGTCAGAGTGGTATGGCGTCAAGATTCGCGGGATACCCGTAATGACCCCGAGGCGGTTCGATGAATTTGCCGAGAAACGCGGACTACACAGGCCGGATGAGAAAGTTGCGAGTGGCCAGATGGAAAGGTCTTCGGATGCCGGGGCGGGGCACTCGCGTTAGGTTCGTATGTGTGTACGGTCAGTCCGCATTGACTGTCGAGCAAATCAACAGCGCGGAAAAAGCGCTGTATCTACACCACGACCAAGCCGGCTCAACGCGGCTACTCACAGGTAGCGCCGGTACAGTCGAAGGCAAGTGCAGCTACGGCGCCTACGGAACCACCTCGTGCGAAGGCACCGCAACCACTCCGCTCGGCTACGATGGCCAATACACCAGCAGCGATACGGGGCTCATCTATCTGCGGGCTCGTGTCTACGACCCAGTGACAGCAGAGTTTCTGAGTCTCGACCCACTCAAGTCCATCACGGGAACGCCGTACAATTATGCAGGCGATGACCCTGTCAACCTCGCGGATCCGAGCGGGTTGATCTTTGGGATACCCGGCACACCGTCGGCCACTGAAATCGCTAAAAGCATTTCCCGTGTCGCAGGTGGTGTCGCGCTCGGCGCGTCAGTTGCGGCAGTGGGCTGTGCTGCAGGAGCGGCGCCGACAGTAATAGGCGAGGTGGCGTGCGGAGGAGTCGGAGCTGTTGCCCTGGCTGCTGGTTCGGCGGCGACTGCTGCGGATGGATATTTGGCCGCGACGGGCGCTCAGTCGCCTCTTCCAGCGGTCTATGACGGGTTGGGGCTCGGTACCGGCGTTGGGAGTGGCATCCTTGATGGCGCTCTCGGAGAGTCGGAGCTGGGAGCCTATGCCAAGATATACAGTTGGCTTTTGTCGGCGATCGCATATGGGGGAGCCTATGCTGAATCAGCCTTTGGCTGTGGCTAATGAGTGACGACGATAGTGGTCAGGGGCCCGCAGGACAAGGCCCTCAACCGCTAGTGATACGTCCGTGCCAGAGCCTGCCGCGGAGCAGGGCTAAGATCGTTGGTGCAGTTGGCTGGGGCCTCGCCAGCTTGTTTTACTCTCTCCGATTTCATGGCTTTACTCGCGTTGCTGTCTTCGGTATGGCTGTTACGGTAGCGTTTGGGCTAGCCATTTGGATGCAATTGTCTCGGCAGCGAATGAGGTTGACGCTATGTGGCGGTCGACTCATCGTTTCTGGTCCTCTTCGCGATCGTGTAACGCTGACGGAAGGTAGCCAGGGGCGCGTTGTCCATGTTGACCTCATCTGGAGACACGCGCCCGCCAGGCAGTCACGACTATGGTTGCTTTTGAACGAGTCAGGAGACACGGAAGTCGGCTTGAATCGCGACGTGTGGGATGGTCGGCAACTGGAACACCTACGGGAGAGCCTGGGCCTTCCAATAGAGGTCGTCGAGACACCTAAGCGACCCTCTCAGCTAAGGCATGATTATCCTCGCAGCGTTCCGTGGTGGGCAGTACATCCGGCTGCGGCGACCTCACTTGCAATAGTGATGATCGCAATGTTGGTCGTTGCGCTTCGACATCTGGCTTCGTAGACGGTCTGGCGACACGCTGAAGCTTCATTTATGGTGTGGTCGACAATGGCGGTCGAGCAAATCAACAGTGCGGAAAAAGCGCTGTATCTACACCACGACCAAGCCGGCTCGACACGACTGCTTACCGGGAGCAGCGGCACGGTCGAAGGCAAGTGCACCTACGGCGCCTACGGAACCCCCTCGTGCGAAGGCACCGCAACCACTTCGCTCGGCTACGACGCCCAATACACCAGCGGTGACACTGGACTGGTGTACCTTAGGAAACGTACATATGATCCCGTCACAGCACAATTCCTTACTATCGACCCAGATGTCGGCATTACGCGCACACCTTACGATTATGCGATGGGGAATTCTCTAAACTTCTCTGATCCGAATGGTCTGACTACTGTCGGTGCTTGTCTTCATGTCGGTGGTCTTATCGGGG
This sequence comes from uncultured Solirubrobacterales bacterium, assembly GCA_963776985.1. Taxonomy (GTDB): domain Bacteria; phylum Actinomycetota; class Thermoleophilia; order Solirubrobacterales; family Solirubrobacteraceae; genus Palsa-744. Next base: position 65,457 of record CAVZOV010000004.1, on the reverse strand, counting down.
AGGTTGTTGGGTATCAGGGACAAATGTGCGCTGTCGTCAGCTCTAGTGGCGAAGCCGGAGTGACGGCAGGTGGTGGCCCGACCGTTGGTGGTGGAACTGGCGCAGTGGATGTTGGTCCGTCGGTGCAGGTGTCCAATGCTAACAATATTTCACAGCTATATGGCCCGTTTGCCCAGGCGGGTGGCAGCGGTGCGTTCGTTATCGGAGGCTTCGCCGATGGGTTTACCGGTAGCGATAGCTGCGGTGAACAGATTAGTGGCGGTAATGTGGGAATTGCTGCTGGGTTTGGCGCCGAGCTTCACGTCGGACCTACTGAGACTTTCGGGGTGAGCGTAAATGTACCCGCAATTATTAAAGAAGTTTATGATTTCCCTGCAAGGGCTATTAACGAAATCAATGGTGGTCTTTGATGACTCTGCGTGTGATACTTGCAGTTTTCGTCGTGACTGTTCTTGCGGGTGTGCTTGTCTATGGCGCCAGAGCGGGCACGATCCGGGCGACTAGGCGACCAGCGAAGTTGCCCTCGACGCCGTGGGTGATTGCTGCATGGGTCGTGATCGTTGTGCTTATTCTGTCCCTGGGCAAATAGGCTACCTGGTGGGAGACGCGCCGTCTGCGGAGGCTACGCTACGTCTTTTGAGTGGTAATGGTTCGATCGTACCTAATGTGTAACGATGATGCGCCCTAAGTACCAAGTCGTAGTCGTTGTGTCCGGCAAGTTTGCGCCAAAGCTTTATGGGGTACCCCTGACAATCATTGGTGGATCGTTTGACCGCGCCGACGTGACGGCAAGACTTGGGATTGAACCAATTTCCAGTCATCGTGTCGGGGATCCAATCGTTGGTGACAAGGGCTGTCGGCGACGTGATAGATGGCGGACAACGGTTGGGCCGAGAGATACCGTAGAGATCGACACCATGCTCGATGAGGTGCTCGCACGAATGGCGCCGAGCGGCGGAAAGTTGAGGCAAGTTTGCGAAGAGTTGGGGCTCGAAACGATCCTTACTTGTGCGGTGGAACCTACCTCGGCTCAGACGCCAGCCGTCGTGTTCTCGCCTGATGTAGTCAAGTGGGCCGCAGACAGCGATGTGACCATCGACGTCGACATCATGCTGTGGCGAGACGATGATCGAGATGGGGTCGATGCGTAAGCCCAGCTGTGGCGCCGGCACGGGCTGATGCGACAGCCCGCGTCGATCGCGCGCTGCTGTCACGATGCTCACGTGCTCTACGACCGCGCAAGAATCGAAGTCCGCGCCGGGGCCGGCGGTGAGGGCTCCGCTGGCTTTCGTCGCGAAGCGCACGTGCCGCGCGGTGGCCCCGATGGAGGCGATGGGGGGCGTGGGGGTGAAGTTGTGATCGTGTGCGACGACTCGTTGCGCGATCTGCAGAGCTTCAGGCGCAAGCCCCATTACCGCGCTGGTCGCGGCGGGCATGGCGAGGGGTCGTTGCGCCACGGTGCTGACGGGGACACGCTGGTCGTGCGGGTTCCGCCGGGCACGGTGGTCGAAGGTGTCGAGGGCGATGTCGCCGGTCGTCGCTGGGATCTGCTCGCCGCAGGCCAACAGGCCGTGGTCGCCAAGGGCGGCTCCGGGGGGAGAGGCAACAAGCGTTTCGCAACGCCCACGCGCCAGGCGCCGCGCTTTGCCGAGCGGGGGCTCCCGGGTGAGGAAGGCTGGCTGCAGCTCCAGCTCAAGCTTCTGGCCGACGTGGGTCTGGTCGGATTGCCAAACGCCGGCAAGTCCTCGCTGCTGGGCCGGCTCACGCGAGCCGCCCCAAAGGTCGCCAGTTACCCCTTCACGACACTCTCTCCGGTCCTCGGAGTGCTCGAATCTGAGGAGCGCCAGCTCGTTATCGCCGACATTCCCGGCCTGATCGAGGGGGCGAGCGAGGGAGCCGGCTTGGGCCATGATTTCCTTGCCCACGTCGAGCGCACGAGGTTGCTCGTGCACGTGCTCGACATCGCGCCCGAGCTGTCAGGGGATTCGGACCCAGCCCATCCGGCCAGCGCGGTCGCCAATCACGCCACGATCGAGCACGAGCTGGCCGCGCACGACGAGCGGCTAGCGCGTCTTCCGCGCGTGCTCGCGCTTTCGAAGGCAGACCTCGTGTCCCCAGAGCGTGTGGCCGAAGCGATCACGCAGTGGTCGGAGCGCCTTGGTCCCGATGTGCCCGTGATTGCCACCTCCAGTGCAACCGGAGTGGGACTGCGCGAGCTGTCCGGCGAGCTGTTGCGACTCGTGCCCGAGGTGGAGCAGCCGTCCGCGCGCTCCGATCGCGGTGCTGTAACTGGTGCCGGGCGTGGTCATGGCGTTGCGGCGACAAGTGCCGAGGTCGAAGGCTCCGCGGTCGCGAGCGTCGGGGGTGAGCGCTTCGTGGTGGGTAGTGTGCCTTCGGATGAAGGCGAGGTGGTGCTCGCCGAGCACATGGTGTTCCGGCCTGCTGCCTCCACCGGTTTCGTGGTCGAGTGCGTCGCGCCCGGTTCGTTCGCCGTCAGGGGTCGCGGCGTTGAGCGGCTGCTTGCACGCTACGACATCGACAACGAGGACGCGATGGCCTACCTTGAGGGTCGTCTGCGCAAGATCGGCGTGCTGCGTGCGCTGGAGGCGGAGGGATTCCAGGCCGGAGACGACCTCGAGATCGCGGGAGTCGCGTTTGAGCTGGACCCCGACGAGCCGGCGCTGTAGCGGCCGCCCGTCGCGGTCGCCTGCGAGATTCAGCTCCCGCTGCGCCGGCGTCCCGTCGCCCGGGCTCGCTCAGCCCAAAAAAAGGGCAAGGCACGCATGCGAGTCGCAGGCTCACCATCTAGGCTGCCCTCGATGAAGCGCGCCGTCATAAAGCTCGGGTCGAGCATCGTCGCCGATGGGAATGGCGAGCTGCGCACCGATGTACTCGCGCGCATCTGCGACACCGTCGCCTCGCTGCACAGCGAGGGCAAGGAAGTCGCGATCGTCTCCTCTGGCGCGATCGCGCGTGGGGTGCGGATCATGGGCCTGCCCGCGCGTCCCGGTGCGGTCGAGGAGCTGCAGGCCGCCAGTGCGGTCGGTCAGGGCAAGCTCTATCGGGCCTATGACGAACTGCTGCGCGAGCGCGAGTTGGTCAGTGCGCAGCTACTGCTCACATTCATGGACATGAGCGCGCGCACCCATTATTTGAACGCGCGCCAAACGCTTCGCAAGCTGCTCGACTGGCGCGTCGTGCCCGTCATCAATGAGAACGACACCACCGCCACCGATGAGATTTCCTTCGGCGACAACGACTTTCTCGCCGCCCAGGTCGCGATCCTGATCTCCGCCGATCTGCTCGTGCTGCTCACCGACATCGACGGTCTGTATACGGCTGATCCGCGGCTGAGTCCCGACGCGCGCATCGTCAGCGAGGTCACCGACTTCGAGGCGCTTGATGACATCGAGGTCGGCCATACCACCTCGCCGCTCGGCTCCGGCGGGATGCGCTCGAAGGTGGTCGCCGCCGACATGGCCACCGCGGCAGGCATTCGCGCCGTGATCTGCAACGGCGTGCGCGAGGGCGCGCTCGATGCGGTACTCGCCGGGCGGGTGGAGGGCACCAACTTCCCGCCGCGCGTCGCCCGCCACTCGTCCTTCAAGCTGTGGCTGCGCTACGCCAAGCCCAGTCACGGCACGCTCGTGGTCGACGCGGGGGCGGCACGGGCTTTGCGCGAGGATGGCACGAGCCTGCTCCCGGTCGGGATTATTGAGGTGCTCGGCTCTTTCAGTGCGGGCGATGCGGTTGAGATCGCCGAGCGCGATGGCGGCTCCGCGACGCCGGTGGGTGAGCGGGTGCTGGCGAAGGGCATCTGCAGCTATTCGGCGGATGAGCTGCGGCGTGTTGTGGGCATGAAGTCCAAGGCGATCCAGGAGGTGCTGCCGCGTGCCACCGAGGAGGCTGTGCACCGCGACTACATGGTGTTGGCGTAGCGACTACGTGGTGCTGATTGCGTGGTGTTGGCGTAAGGCGGTATGTGGGGTGTGATGCTCTTTTTGGTCGATTCACGATAGTCGCTACATAGTGTAGTTACTATTGCACATCCGATAAAAAGGGACTATACGCATAGACCGAGGCTATCTCCGCCTGGCCGATCTGGATAGCGCTGCGCCGCGATGCTGTCGTACCCTTAGCTGAATGGCAATCGCCGTCTCATCTGTAGCGGAGGTGTGCGCTCGAGCGCGCGAGGCCTCGAGGGTTCTCGCGCGCACCGACACTGCCACCAAGAACGCGGCCCTGGCAGCAATCGCGGCTGCTCTGCGAGAGCGCACAGCGGAGATCCTCAGCGCCAACGAGCGCGACCTGGCGGCTGGGCACGAGTCTGATATCGGCGATGCGCTGCTCGACCGTCTGCGCCTCGACGAGCAGCGCATCGAGGGGATCGCGCGCGCCGTTGAGGCGGTCGCCGCGCTGGGCGACCCTGTGGGGGAGGTCATCGACGGCCAGCGCCTGCCCAACGGCCTTGATGTGCGCAAGGTGCGTGTGCCGCTCGGTGTCATCGCCGTCGTCTACGAGGCGCGTCCCAACGTCACGATCGACGCGACCGTGCTGTGCTTGAAGTCGGGCAATGCGATTGTGCTGCGTGGCTCCTCGATCGCCGAGCATTCGAACGCGGTGCTTGCCGGGATTGCCTCCGAGGCAGCCGTCGGCGCCGGGCTACCCGATGGTTGCGTAGGGCACGTGGCGGGCGGCGGCCGTGAGGAGCTGGCCGAGCTGGCCACGCAAACCGACGTCGTCGACCTGATCGTGCCGCGCGGTGGCGATGGCCTGAAGGCCGCGCTGAAGGCGGTTGCGACCGTGCCGGTCATCTACGCCGCGTCCGGCAACTGTCACATCTACCTCGACGCGTCCGCCGACGCGCAGGTGGCGGTGCCGATAGTGCTCAACGCCAAGACGCAGCGTCCCGGCGTGTGCAATGCGGTCGAGACGGTGCTCGTGCATCGGCTGGCCATCGCGACAGTTCTCAACCCCTTGCTGGTCACGCTCACCGAGGCCGCCGTTACGGTGCGCGGCGACGAGGCGACGCTCGATTGTGCCGAGCGGCTTGCCGCGAAACTTGAAGGGGAAGACAAGCACGAACTTGCGCAGGCCATCCGACATTCGGTCGAGCCGGCCACCGAGCAGGACTGGGACACCGAGTACCTCGCGATGATGCTCGCCCTCGCCGTCGTCGATTCGACCGAGCAGGCAATCGAGCACATCGCCCGCCATGGCTCGGGTCACTCCGAGGCGATCGTCACCAAAGACGCTGCGAGCGCGCGCGCCTTCCAGCTCGGCGTGGACGCCGCCTGCGTGTATGTCAACGCCTCCACGCGCTTCACCGACGGGGGCGAGTTCGGGATGGGCGCGGAGATCGGCAACTCCACACAAAAGCTCCACGCGCGCGGCCCGATCGGCTTGCGCGAGCTGTGCACGTTCAAGTATCTGGTCGAGGGCAGCGGCCACGTCCGCGCGTGATGGCGTGACGCAAGCCGACGGTGAGGACACCGAGCCGATGCGTCGTACTGCCGAGCATGAGAGCACCGAGCCGGCGTGGCGGGCAGTCGAGCGCATCGGCATCCTCGGTGGCATGTTCAACCCGCCCCACGTTGGCCACCTCGCGCTCGCGCGAGCAGCCGCGCACGAGCTGGACCTTGGGCGGGTATTGCTCACGCCGGTGCTCGTCCCGCCGCACAAGCCCGCCAGGTGGGACCCGGGTGCGGAGCATCGCCTTGCGATGTGCCGGCTGGCCGTGCGCGGACAGAAGCGTCTCGGGGTATGCACGCTCGAGCTGGAGCGACCCGGGCCGTCCTACACAGTCGATACGCTGCGAGATATCCATGCCACCCATCCCAGCGCGGAGCTGACTCTGATTCTCGGCGCCGACATGGCTTGCACACTCGCTTCCTGGCGCGAGCCGCGCGAAATCTTTGGGCTCGCGCGCCTAGCTGTTGCCGAGCGCGAAGACACGAGTCGCAGCGAGGTTCTCAGTGCGCTTGCCCCGCTGGACGCTGACGCGTACGTCGCCTTCGTGGGCATGCCGCGACTGGACGTCTCCTCCTCGCTGGTGCGTCGCCGCCTGACCGCCGGTGAGCCGATCGAGGAGCTGGTGGGCGCCGAGGTCGCCGCCTACATCGCCGAGCACGAGCTATACGGTCGCCAGCCCGCATCGCGCGCCCACGGAGCCGCGTCGTGAACTCCGAGCAGCTGCTCGCCGAGATCTGCCGCTACGCCGACGACAAGAAGGCCGGCGAGCCGGTCGAGCTGGACCTACGCGGAGTGCTCGGCTACACCGACTGGTTTGCGATCTTCACCGGCAACACCGAGCGCCAAACCAAGGCCATCCACGACGGCATTCTCGAGGGTCTAAAGCACGAGCACGACCTGATCCCGCGTAGAGTCGAGGGGCTCCCAAGGGCCGACTGGATCCTGATGGACTATCTCGACGTGGTCGTCCACATCTTCACGCCCGCCACGCGCGAGTTCTATCGCCTGGAGCAGCTGTGGGGCGAGGTGCCGGCGCGCAGCGCTGAGAGCGGTTGACCGACCTTTAGGAAGCCCGGCCGGGGCTTCCTGCGCGCAACCTCTCGCCGCCCGTGTGCGATTCGCGCCTTACCATCATGTCGTAATACCGCCAGATTTTTGCCGGTGCATAGGTCAGACTGGAAAGTGTGATCGAGGACTTCGAGCGTTGCTACCAAGCCGCCCAATCGCGCGACCCGCGCTTTGACGGGTGGTTCTTCACCGCCGTCACCTCCACCGGCATCTACTGCCGGCCGAGCTGTCCCGCAATGACGCCCAAGCGCGAGAACGTGCGCTTCTATCCCTCCGCCGCCGCGGCTCAGCAGGCCGGTTTTCGCGCCTGCAAGCGCTGCCGTCCCGACGCGGCACCCGGCTCTCCGGAGTGGGACGGGCGCGCGGATGTCGTCGCGCGGACGATGCGCCTGATCGGCGATGGCGTCGTGGATCGCGAGGGTGTGCCTGGTCTCGCCTCGCGCGTCGGCTACAGCGTGCGCCAACTGCAGCGGATGTTGAGCGCCGAGCTTGGAGCCGGCCCGATCGCGATCGCTCGTGCCCAACGCGCGCAAACCGCACGCGTGCTGATCGAGACGAGCGCTCTGTCGATGGCGGAGGTCGCGTTCGCCGCCGGCTTCTCGAGCGTCCGTCAGTTCAACGACACGATCCGCACCGTGTTCGCGACCGCGCCCACGGAGTTGCGACGCCGCGCGAGCAGGCGACGGGATGCTGGCAAGCACTCTCCCCGAGGTCGTCTCGCCGAGGAGATCTCGCACTCCGGCACGGGCGCGCCGGGCGCGATCCTGTTGCGGCTCCCGTTCCGCAAGCCACTGTGTCCCGACAACCTGTTCGGCCATCTCGCCGCCACCGCCGTGCCCGGCGTCGAGGAGGTCCGCGACGGCGCCTACCGGCGCACGTTGCGCTTGCCGCACGGTCCCGGCATCGTCGAGCTGACGCCCGCCGCCGATCATGTCGCTTGCCGGGCGATGCTGTCCGATCTGCGCGACCTCACGACCGCGATCGCGCGCTGCCGCTGGCTGCTCGACCTCGATGCGGACCCCGTCGCGATCGACGAGCTGCTCCGTGAGGACCCCGCGCTCGGCCCGGTCGTGGCAAGCGCCACCGGGCGCCGGGTGCCGCGCTGTGTCGATGGGCCGGAGATGGCTGTGCGGGCGGTGCTCGGACAGCAGGTATCGACCGTCGCCGCACGCACGCACGCCGCCCGCATCGTGGCCCAGCATGGTGAAGTCGTGAGCGACACGCGCGGTGGGCTCACGCATCTCTTCCCAGCCCCCGAGGCGCTCGCCGAGGTGCGGTTGGCGATGCCCGCCACTCGCAAGCGCACGTTGGCTGCGCTCGTGGAGGCTCTGCGCTCGCAGTGCCTCTCGCTCGATCCCGGCTGCGACCGTGCGGAAGCTCTCGCGGTGCTCTCGGAGCTACCCGGCTTCGGACCGTGGACGATCGGAGTGGTCGCGATGCGTGCGCTGGGCGATCCCGACGCCTTCCCCGTTGCGGACCTTGGGGTGCGCCGCGCGGCCGAAGCACTCGGTCTGCCCGCCGCGCCGGTCGCGCTCACCGTACGCGCCGAGCGTTGGCGACCGTGGCGAGCCTACGCGGTCCAGTACCTGTGGTCGGTCACACCCCATCCGATCAACCATTGGCCGCCGCCGTCCAGCGGCGAAACCGTCGAACCAGTGCCGCTAGCAGCACTGGAGAAGGAGGCAGCGTGACACCAACAAGCACGACATCGCCCACAACCACCACCACGCTGATGGACAGTCCGATCGGCCCGCTCACAATCACCGCTGTCGGTGGAGTGCTCACCGGCGTGCACATGCACAAGCAGCGCCACCTACCGAAAATGCCCGCGGACTCCAAGCGCGACGATGCGGCACTCGCGCATGTCGTGGAGCAGCTCAGCGCGTATTTCGCCGGTGAGCGGCTCGACTTCGACCTAGCGATGGACATGCATGGGACCGACTTCCAGCGGCGCGTGTGGGCGAGCCTGTGTGAGATTCCCCATGGCGAGACGATCAGCTACGGCGAGCTTGCGCGCTGGGTTGGCAACCCGAAAGCCTCGCGCGCCGTCGGCCTTGCCAACGGGCGCAACCCGATCGCGATCGTCGTCCCCTGCCACCGTGTGATCGGCGCCGACGGCAGCCTCACCGGCTACGGCGGTGGACTCGAGCGCAAGGTGTGGCTGCTCGAGCACGAGGCCGCACACCGGACCGTTCGCCCGGGAGACCAGGCTCGGTTGGAGCTACAACCCCAGATCGCCTAGCGCGGCGCGGGCCGCACCCTGCCCGCACATGCCGTGCACGCCACCGCCGGGAGGCGTCGAGGACGAGCACAGGTACACGCCATCCAGAGGAGTGCGGTAGGGGCGTGCGCTGACGGTGGGACGGAAGATCGTCTGGCGTAGCGTCGCCGCGCCCGCGTTGATGTCGCCGCCCACATAGTTGGGGTTGTGGCGCTCGGTTTCGGCCACCGTGGTGGCGCGCCGGGCCAGGATGCGTTCGCGAAAGCCGGGAGCGAAGCGTTCGATTTGCGCCTCGATCCGCTCGCTCATGTCGCGCTCGGAGCCCGATGGCACATGGCAGTAGGCATAGAAGGTGTGCTGTCCCCGCGGTGCGCGTGTGGGGTCCACGACGCACGGTTGCACCGCGATGCAGAACGGATGCTCGCTGTGGCGCCCCGAGTTCACCTCGGCCTCGCTGCGCGCGATCTCCTCGAAGCTACCGCCGACGTGGACCGTCGGCGTGGCGCGGCACACCTCAGCCGCCCAAGGCACCGGCCCGTCGAGTGCCCAGTCCATCTTGAACACGCCCGGCCCGTAGCGAAAGCGCCCAAGCGCGCGACGGTAGCGCACGGGCAGTCGCTCGCCTCCCAGCTTCCGCAACTGTCGGGGAGCGACGTCGAGCAGCGTCACCCGCGAGCGAGGCAGCCCCTCGAAGCTCTCGATCCAGTGTCCGGTGTGCAACCGTGCGCCGTGTGCCACAAGCGCGCTGCTCAGCGCGTCCACCACGCGCGCACTGCCGCCCCTTAGGACCGGCCATCCGTAAGCGTGGGCGAGCACGCCCAACAGCAGCCCAAACGCACCCGTGCCGGGGGCGCTCAGCGGTCGCATCGAATGTGCGCCAAGTCCGGCAAACAGCGCTCTGGCCGGCTCGGTATCGAAGCGGCGCGAGAGTGTCGCGGCTGGCAACAGCCCGGGCAGCCCAAAGCGAGCCATCGCAAGTGGGTGTGGGGGAGGCGCAAGCAGCGGTCCCAACACGGAGGGCACGATCTTCGCGGCGTCGTCTGTCAGCGGCCCAAACATGCGACGGTAGGCCTTCGCATCGGGTCCGAGCGTCTGAGCCGTGTCCGCGACGGACGCCACCACGTGCGCGGCGCGGCCACCGTCCAGTGGATGGGCAAAAGCGACCCTGGGCGTCTCGAGCGCCACGTCCTTCAGTGCGGCTCCCGCAAAGAAAGGCGAGGCGGCGAGCAGCGGGTGAACCGCCGAGCACACGTCGTGGATAAATCCGGGCAGCGTCAGCTGCTGGCTGCGACAGCCCCCGCCGAGCGTCTCTGAGCCCTCATACACCTCGACAGCAAGCCCCGCGCGGGCGAGTGTCAGCGCGGCCGCCAAGCCGTTCGGGCCCGAGCCGACGACGACGGCGTCGGGTGCGCCGCTCGTCGTCGCTGTTGCCCGCTCGTCGCTCACAACTCAAGCACCGCATCCTGGGCGGCGGGCGCGACCGTCGCCGCGTCGAAGCGGCGCGCAAGCTCATCGAGCGCCGCGTCGGTGCGGTCGGGCCGGTGGTGAAACAACAGCACTCGTCGTGCGCTCGCCCGCCGTCCCAGCGCCGCGGCGTAGTCCGCGGCAGCGTGCCCAAAGCGAGCTTCGGCGGCCAGCTCCTCGGGGGTGAGCAGTTGCGCGTCGTGTATGAGTATGTCGGTTTGGTGGGCAAGCTCGAGTGCCGCGGGGTGATATTCGCCGCAACCGTCCGGTCCCGATCCGAGCGAGGTGGGGCAGTGATCGGGCATGTAGGTGAGCGTCGAGTGCCCGTCGCTTATGCGATACCCGAAAGTCGTGCCGCCCTTGTGCGGGATCTCGCGCGCGAGAACCTGGAAGCCCTCGCTCTCCCACTCGCCGGGGCTCGCCGTGGCAAACGTCCACACACCGCGCATCTGACTAGGCGTCATCGGGAAGTGTGGCGGGGACATCGCGCGCTCCAACACCACCTCGGCGTTCTGGCCATCCTCTTGCACGGGTAGCAACAGAGTCGCGCGCGCCTCGTGGTTGTCGCCCGCGGTGAAAAACGGCAGTCCCTGCACGTGGTCCCAGTGCAGATGGCTCAGCAGGATCGTGCCCCTGAATGGCTGCCCGCCGAGCAGTCCTGTCACCGATCGGATCCCGGTGCCCGCGTCGAGGATCAGGGTCGGCGCGGACGCATCGTTGTGAGCGAGCGCGACACACGATGTGTGTCCGCCATAGCGGAGAAAGTCAGCACCCGGTGCGGGCGTCGAACCCCGCACACCGCAGAGATGCACTCGCACGAAGCCGCTCAGCTCCGCGCGAATTGGGCCATGCCCGCATCGAAGGGGATGCGCATACTCCCCTCGACCGCCTCGGAGGGGATCCACGACAGCGAGGTGACTTTGCCCTGATGGTGCATACCGCTACAGATCGCGCGGGAGCTTAGCATCGCCCACATCCGGCGCGACTTCGTCCAACCGGTCGAGGATCGACTTCAGGCCGCCCTGTGTATGGACATCGAGACGGTCGAGAATCATCTGGACATCGGCGAACGTGTTTTCGGCGCGCGCGTCGGCGGCGAGGCTCTGCACGTTCTGCCCGACCATGATGACCGACAGCAGCACGAGCTGTAGGAACGTTTGCGCGATCCACGCGATGATTCCCTCGCCTCCCGGTTTCAGTGCGGGTCCCAGACCGATCAGCGCGATCGCCGTGAACAGGTAGGCGCACCACATCGTGCCGACCAACCTGGTGATGAGCACCGCGAGCTTGGCGTTGAACCCGTCGACCTCGCCCATAGCCTGCTTGAGCGCGTGCGGGGTCGGGTGCAGCACCTTGGCGAGATGATGCTCGGACTTGACTGGTCGAGGCTGGCTCATCGATCCTCCCTTGCCATCGTCGATGGCGATCTCTAGGCGTGTTCGGACAGGCGGGCCACGATACCCGAGCCGGTGGGCCTGGCGCCGCAAGTCCGGAGCTGACGGCTGCGATGACGATGTCGCGGGGATCCGTGGGCAAGCGCGCAGGCTTGAGGGGAAAGCGCGGCGACGGGAAAAAAGAGGTCCCCGCCGCCGCGCATGAGGCAACGATGTGGCTAGCGCTGCATCACGCTAACGATCGCCACGTCCGCCTCTACCGTGACCGTGCCGGCCTTTGCCTTTGTCGCCTTTGCCACCAGGTCCCTGCTGACCTTTGCCCGGGCCCTGCGGGCCTTTGCCACCAGGTCCCTGGCCTTTGCCGGGGCCCTGCCCGCCGCCGCCGGAGCCGGGTGGGTTCCATGGCAGCAGGTAGGCGCGGTAGGTGTTCACTCCCGCCGGAAACTCGGCGTTGAAGATGAGTTGGCCGGATGGGTTGAACTCCGAGAAGTACGGAAGAATGCCCCAGCCGACGAACAGATTCCCCTCGCCGGTCGTTTGTGCGTTGCCCTGCGAGGCCGCCGACAGTCCCTCGGGCTGGTTATCGGAGGACACAAGCGTGGCGACCTTGCTCCACGGGTCGAGCTTCACTGTGATTGCGCGGCTGTAGGGGAGCAGCGGCGTGCCTGAGGACTCGTTGTCGAAGAACGTGTACTCGTCGTGACCGATCGGCTCAGGGTCATGCTGCCAGGTGAATATCTCATTCGCGCTGTCGAGCGTTTGTCCCGGAGCGGCCTGGAGGGTGAAGCTGCTGTCCTTGCCGCCGAGTTGCCAAACGATGTTGCCGGTGGCGAGGCTCACCTTGTAGGTGGTCCACGTGTCGCGGGCGTCGATCAGCAGGTTGCCGTCGGAGTCCAGCTTGACCGCGTTGATGTGAAACCAATCCCACGGCGTGCTCGCTGAGGCCGGCAGTGGCTGCTCGCTCTGGCTGTATGGGACGTGGTCGGCGCTATTCCATTGGAAGAGCACCTGGCCGGTTGCGATATCGATCTCCTGCACGACGCCGTCGATCACCGTCTGGTCGGCGGGTCCACCGATCGACGTGAGGTTTGCCGTCGCCGTGGTGTAGGAGAGGATCAGCGCCGTGTTCCAGGGCGTGATCAGAAACTCGTGCCCGTCGGCGCTGAGCCCGTTGCCGGCGTTGACCGTGGCGATCTGCTGGTAGTGGTCGTTGTAGATGTAGTCGGTGCCGCTGGATAGGCCGCCGAGCCCCGTGCCCTGCCACCAGGTGAGCACCGGTTGGCCGAGGTAGCTCTGGGTGCGGAAGTCGCTCGCCTCCTCACCCGCGGGAACTGGTTGGAACCACACGACGTTGCCCTGACTGTCGAGGATCTCCGGACCGTTGGCATACGTGCTGGCGTCGCCGAACGGGGAGACGAAGATGTCACCGTGCCCGATGTTGCCGCTCGAGGTGAGGATCGACACCGGAGGCGGGGCTGTGGGCGTCGTGGCCTCAGCGGCGCTCGTGCCGGTTGCTGCTATCGGGACGCCGGCGGCAAGGATCGTCGCGACGGCGACGAGTGCGTGGCGCCATCGTCGCGCCGTGCGACGCCGCGTGTTTGGGGAGTGGATCTGGGGCATGATCTGCTTCCTTTCGGGGTTTCGTGAGGGGGTTGGTGCTCGCCAGCGGGGCGGTCCCGACCGACGGGAAGCACAGTAGATCACAATCTCGATAATTTTAACCGACTTTATGAGGATTTGTTTTGGGGGAGGGGTCGTACTCTCGGTGCAAGGTCGCGTAGGCGCTATCACCGAGGTGGGCTCGCGCCTGCGGTCTCGCCGGCGCGAGTGTCGTCACTGAGCTACATCGATGCCTCGCGCACTGGCGGCGTGAGCGGGGTATCAGTCGAGCTGGAACTCGCCGTCGCGATAGATCACGCGCTCGTCGCCGCCTCGCAACTGAGCTGTGACGAGACGGTCGGTGGTGGACACCACATCGGTGTGCACGCTCGAGTTGTTGAAGCCAAGCTGTTCCCACTGCTCCGGCGAAAGCTCGCTGGGATCGCCTGTGTAGGCGTCCTGGTAGGCGCGCCCGACCGCGATGTGGGTGTTGCCGTAAGCGCCGCCGACGTTCTCGTCGTAGAGCGTTTGCGCCATGAAGCGTGAGATGCGCGAGAAGCGCCGGTCGGTCAGCGAGAACTCGCCCACTCGGTCGGCCCCGGGTGTGGCGATCATCTCGGTGAGCACACGCTCGTTCTGCTCGGCGCTCGCCCGGACCACGCGTCCCTCGGCGAACTCGAGCCGAACGCCCTTCACGAGGTTGCCATAGCGGTAGAGCGGTTGGTTGCAGTAGATCCAGCCCTCTGTGCCGCGCCAGTCGGGACTGGTGAATATCTCGAAGCTCGGGATGTTGCGCCCCCGCCCACCGAGCCAGCGCCGCTTCTCTCCAAGCGCGATCCACAGATCGACATCCTCACCCTCGACGTGCAACCGCTCGATGTCGAGCGCATCGAGGCGCTCGCGGGTTTCGTCAAGCTGCCGTCCGACCTCGTGCCAGCGCGCGATCGGATCCTCCTCGTCCAGGAAGCAGGCGTGCACGATCTGATCCCAGTACTCCTCGACTGTCATCCCGGCCTCGGCGGCCATCGCGGGCGTACCGTAGAGCCCGAGCGTCCATGTGAACTGTCCGGCGTTCTCCTTCTCCCCGCGCCAGTCGAGCAGCGGTCGCATCGCCTCGCCGCGACGCATGATCTTCGCCGGATCGACCGAGTCCAGCGCGTGCGGATCGGCGGCGGCGATCACCGACACCTGATGATCCATCTCATCGACCATGCCACGGGTGTAGCGGGCCGGGAAGTAGTCGAGCTGGGCGGGGCTGGCCAGCTCGTAGAAGTCACGCGAGAGGTTGAGCACGTGATCGTCGTCTGGCTGATAGGCACCGATCGCGTGACCGCCGGCGCGCCAAACCGCCTTCTGTAGCTCTGCGTACAGTGGCTTTGCGCTCTCGGGCGCGACCACGCGCACGATCTCACCGGGCTTTACGCCAGTGCCGCTGCCAAGGGCGAAGCCGACCAGGACGGAGGCGTAGCGCTCGAGAATTTGTTGTGGGGGGGTGTAGTCCATGTGCGCACCTTAGAGGGATCGGCATAGCGCGTGCCGAGCGCTCGCACTCCACTGGCTACTGTCGGGGAAGCGTCCGCTTCTGCGGATGAGGCGTCTCCCCACGCGTCAGCATGGCAACGAATTGTGCGATTCGCTTGGCTCGGGTTTCGGAGCGCTTGGCGTTGTGGATCCGTAGCAGAACGGCGTAGCGATTCTGGCTGCTGAGAATCTCGAACATGGCTTGCGCTGTGGGCTCGGCCGCCAACGCAGCCTTGAGGTCGGCCGGGACAGCCATCGCGGCTTGGCCTGAATAGGCCGCCTCCCAGCGGCCGTCGGCCTTTGCCAGCTCGATCGCGGCGATTCCGGCCGGCTGGAGCCGACCTTCGTCCATCAGTCGCTCCACGATGCCGACATTGCGCTTGGACCATGCGCTACGGGCGCGTCGTGGGGTGAAGCGCTGACGGTAGGTTCGCTCGTCAAGGCGCCGGACCTGACCGTCGATCCATCCGTGACATAGCGCCTCCTCGAGCGCCTCGTCGTAGGTGAGGCTGGTCGGCTCGGTTGTGCCCTTCTTGGCGAGGCACAGCCACACTTCTTTTGACTGCTCGTGGTGCTCGGCCAGCCACGCCCGCCAGGCGAGCGCGTCGGCGAGGATCAGCGGTGGTTGTTCGTCTGTCATGCCGACAGCCTGACAGCATGCTCAGCGTTGCTACCGCCGGATTGACCGGTGCGCGACCGGTGCGCGCGTAGGACATCCGTCGAGGTTCGCGCCGCCTGGCGCGGTATCGGCCTGCTGTGAGTCGATGTGCTTTCGGTGTTCGATCGCGGCCACGCTCGTCCATGCTCGAAGACATCGCCGGCTCGTCGAGGGCGGAGAGTTCTGTGACGAGCAAGACGCGTGTGGGGGAGAGAGTCGGCTCGCGTGTCGCTCGCGACGAGCAGCGCAAGCTGGCGAAGGAGCGGGAGAAGCACGAGACAAAGCGTCGTAAGCATCACAAGCCCGGGCGCAAACGACGCAAGCCCCTCGCCCGGCGAGTCGCAGCCAAGCTGCATGGCACGCTCGGGGTTGCGTTGCCGGTTGCGTCGGCCTCTCCGCCGTCTCCCTCCTCCAGTCCTCCTCCCTCGGTTGGCTCTCCGCCCGTCACCCTCGAGGAGGCGCGCCGGCTGCTGTGGCGAGCGGGCTTCGGGCCGACACCCGGACAGACGCAGGCGCTTGTCGGCCAGCCCCTTGAAGATGTCGTCCTCAGCCTGACCCGTCCCTCTGGGCCCGCGACGCTCACCGGCCCTGAACCCTGCGACGAAGACGGCAAACCGCTCGAACCGACCAAAGCGTGGGGCGAGGACCACTGCTGGTGGTTGGATCGCATGGTTCGCTCCGACCAGCAGCTGGTCGAGCGCATGACTTTCGTCTTGCACGATTGGTTTGCCACCTCCAATGAGCAGGTCAACAATTCGGCGTTGATGCTCGAACAGAATGAGCTGCTTCGCTCGATGGCGCTCGGCAGCTTCGACGACTTGTTCCTCGCGGTAACAGTCAATCCGGCGATGCTGCTGTTCCTCAACGGCACGTCCAACAACAAGTGGGACCCGAACGAGAACTACGCGCGCGAGATGATGGAGCTGTTCTCGCTAGGCGCCGATCGCGGCGCCTACACCGAGGACGACGTGCGCGAAATGGCCCGCGCACTCACTGGTTGGCGCAGCGATTGGTCAGAAGAACTCGGGAGCCACAACTTTCGCTTCGATCCCACCTATCACGACGCGGGTGAAAAGACCGTGTTCGGGCAGACCGGTAACTGGAACTACGAAGACGCCGTGCGTTTGTGCGTGAGCCATCCGCTGCACGCCTCGTTCTTCGTCACCAAGCTGTGGGGTTATTTCATCCCCAGCACGCCATCGGAAGCCACGCTTGCGTCGCTGCAGGGCCTGTACAACAGCTCGGAACACAGCATCCGTGCGGTTGTGGAGGCGATCCTGCGGCACCCCGACTTCTACGAAGGCGCGGAGATGGTTACCCCGCCGGTCGTCTACAACGCCGGTCTGCTGCGCTCCATCTCCCGTCCGATCGATACGACCGCATGGGTATGGATATCGGCAAATGCCGGTCAGCAGCTGTTCTACCCACCCAATGTGTCTGGCTGGGACTTCACGCGCTGGCTGGATACATCGACTTCCAGGGCGCGCTGGGAAATGGCAAGCTACGTGACGGCCAAGACCTACCCGAACCCGTGGCCGCCGGAAGGTCAGCCCGAATACAGCGCGACCGAGACTGCGGACGCCGCACTGGAAAGCGCGCTCGCCTACTGGGCGAACCCGGTGTTGTCGGCCGAATCTGAGCAATGTATCGCCGCTTTCGCCCAGTCCTGCTTGCAGGAACCGCTGGCCGACTGGGAGCAGAGTCCTTACCGCGCGATGCGCCAGAACGCATTGCGAATGCTGATCGCCACCTCCCCCGATATGCAGGTGAGCTGACCGTGCCAAAGAGCTGCTCGTGTAACGACTTCACCCGCTCGCAGCTACTGCGACGGGGCGCCGCCGTCGCCGGGAAGGGGCTGCCGAGGATCGAGCCGGGAATGCCGCTGCCGGCCGGCACCGGGCTTGACAGGCGCACGTTCCTGCTGCGCTCCGCCGGCGCGGCCCTGTCGATATACGGCGCCTCGATGCTCAGCCCGCGCCACTTCGAAGAGGGGATCGCCCAGGCAACGGCGGCCGCGAACCCCGACCAGCCGGTGCTTGTGTCGGTCTTCATGGAAGGCGGCTGGGACGCGCTTTCGGTGCTGGCGCCTGTCGGGGAAGCTAGGTACCGCGAATTGCGCCCGACGTTGGGCCTCGTCGAAGGGGCCGGCAAGGTGTTCACCGAGGACGACACGCTGATGTGGCATCCCGCCGCCACGGGGCTTGCCGAATTGCACGAAGAGGGCAAGGTCACGGTCTTCCCCGCAATCGGCTACGAGCCCTCAGAAGAGAGCCACTTCACCTCTCGCCACTACTGGGAGGTGGGCCAACTCGACGCCAACGCGCGCACCGGTTGGATGGGCCGCTATCTGGACATCGTCGGCGAACCCGACAACCCCTTGCAGGGCCTGTCGCTCGACTATTCGCTCGCGCCAGCCCTGGCCACCACGACGATGCCGGTCGCCGCCGTTTCCTCGCCCGCCGATTACACGATGTGGGCATACGGTCTCAGCGAACCAGTGATGGCGGCCGCGCTCGATACGTATGGCACGTTGGGCACACTGGCGGCGCCTTCGCCCGCCTACGCCGAGGCGAGGGGAGCCTCCTACGACACGAACCTGGTGCTCGAGGAGATGGCCAACTTCGTCAAGTCGGAGAAGGAAACGGGGGACAGCTCCTCGGTCACCTATCCGGCTGGCGAATTCGCCGAACGCCTGGCGGTGCTCGCGGCGATGCTGCACACCGGGATGCCGATCAAATGCGTCTCGATCAACGCCGCCGGCTCCTACGACACGCACTCCAATGAGATGGCGACGCTAACAAGCAACCTCGAACAGACAATCCCCGCGCTCGTGGCCTTCCAGCGCGATCTCGAAGCCCGTGGGCTGGACCAGCGTGTGCTTGTGCAGCTGTGGTCGGAGTTCGGCCGCCGCCCCAAGGAAAACGGCTCGGGCACCGATCATGGGGCCGGCGGCGTGGCGTTCCTGGTCGGCACTCGGGCCGCAGGGAAAATGGTGGGCGAGTTCCCAGGGCTCACCACGCTGGATGAAAACGAAAATCTGATCAGAACCTCGGACTATCGGGCGATGTACTGCTCACTGCTCGAGCAGTGGTTTCAAACCGAAGCGGGCTTGGTTATTCCCGAAGCAGCTTCATTTGAACGGCCTCTTCTCGTGCAATGAGGACGCTTCGCGCTAATCCAGGAGCGATCCATCGCGCGCCGGCCACAGCGTTTTGCCGAGACGACCGCCAAGGGCGCCCAACAACATCCCGGCGATCGCGTCGATCACGATAAGTAGCGGCGGGAAGCTCCCGAATGAGACCTTCGCGTGCGTGCCTGCGATCGCGTGGGCGATCAATATGCCGGCTCCGAAGAGGGCACCGCCGACAAGGCCACGATCCGCTCCGCCCCATCCGTCCCGGTGCTCGAAGCCGGCTAGGATCGCGCCAAGTCCGGCAAGCACGGACAGCGTCCAGTAGGCGGCGGCGGACACTCCGACGAGGATTCCCAGCACCGCACCGAAAGCGAACGGCACAACGCCCCCAAGGAGTATCTGCAGCGGTCTAGGTCTGTCTCGGAACAGCGGTGGCGCGTGCATCGGCTCCTTCCCTCCGCGTCTATGACCTGGCCTCTTCAAACGGTACTACGACTAGAAGCGGGCCTTGACATGCAGCCGGCAAGCTGCATATACTGGATAGGCAGCTAAATGGCTGCGTATCAGCGTTGCGAGGATGGCAGATGGACGAGATTTTCAAGGCACTGGCCGATCCTGGTCGCCGCCGGCTGTTGGACAGCTTGAATGCCGAGAACGGACAGAGCCTGCGGGATCTGTCCAGCCAGCTCGATATGGCCAGGCAGTCGGTCAGCAAGCACCTGGCGGTGCTGGAGGCCGCCAACTTGGTGACCACCGTTTGGCGGGGCCGAGAGAAGCTGCACTACCTAAATGCCGAGCCGATCAATGCCATCGGCGAGCGCTGGATCGATCGATACGACCGTGAGCGCGTGAGCGCGCTCACGGACCTCAAGCGAGCACTGGAGGACACCCAAATGCAGAAGCCCGAGTTCGTCTACACGACCTACATCAAGACTACGCCTGAACAACTTTGGCAGGCGCTGACCGACCCAGCGTTCACGCAACGCTACTGGGGGGCGAGCTTCGTTTCGGATTGGAAGGCCGGCTCGCCGATGACCTGGGAGTACGGCGGCGTCACGATCGCCGATCCCGCTCAGGTCGTGCTCGAGTCAGAGCCCCACACCCGCTTGGCCTACACCTGGCAGACGGTCACGCCGGAGTTCGCGAAGGTGGTCGGGTTCAGCGACGAGTATTTCGAGAAGGTCGCCGCCGAGCGCCGATCGAAGGTGAGCTTTGACATCGAGCCGAGCGGCCGTGGGGTCAAGCTGACCGTCCTCCACGAGGACTTCGACCCGGGGAGCGCGATGCTCGAGAGCATCAACAAGGGCTGGCCCCTGATCCTCGCGAGCCTGAAGACGCTGCTCGAGACGGGCGAGCCGCTATCGGGCAGGCCCGAGGTTCCGCGTCGAGAAAAGGCAGCGTAGTCTCGTCGATAGTTGGCGAGAACTATCGTTCTTAGCCAGGGGTGACTGATATGCCGCCCCAGTCCTCGGGGGCAACGTCGGCCAGGGTCTGCGAGAACGTCCACTGGTGGCCGGCCAGGTCCTCGGCTGTGTACTGCCGCTCGCCGTACTCGAAGTCGGTCGGCTTCTCAATGATGCGAGCACCGTGTGTGCGAGCGCGTTCACAGTGTGCACACGCGTCGTCCACGCGTACCATCACCGAATGCGTGACCTCGCCAGATCGTGGCGGGCGACGGTCATGACGCACATCGCCAAGGATCACCGCGCCATCGCCAAAGCTCAGCTGCGCGCGGTGGTCCTCGCCGATCTGGACACGCTCGACGAAGCCAAATGCCGCGCCCAACCAGTCGACCGCCGCGCGCACGTCTGGATAGATCAGGACGGGGATGACGGTCGCTTTTGGGATGGAGCGGTTCGGGCTCGGCATCGCGGCCATCCTATAGCGACCGGCAGATCATGCTGGGTGGTTTCCAGGCAGCACGATAAGTCGGTCATCGGCTAAGCCTCAGAACCCTCGCGGGTCGAGCGCCCCTCAGCCCAGCGTCACCGGCAGCGGCAGGCTGAAGGTGGCGAAGCCATGCTTCACGGAATGCTCGTTCGCGGCGACCTTGCTGGTGAGCCTGAAGATCCCGGCCCTGGCGTTGGCCGGAACGGTGAGGGTGATGTGGTAGTGGCCACTGGCGGGTGGCGTGAAGGTCTTGACGATCGTCGTCTTGCCACATTCGAGCTGCTGTTCCACTATGACCGGCGCGATCGGCTTGGTAAGCGGGAGCGTCACCTGGCCTGCGAGCGTGACTGTCGTGCCGCTGGCCATGGGTGCTTCGAGCAGCAGGCGCCTCGTGAGCTTGAGGCGCAGCGAGCGCAGCTTGCCGATCTCGGCGATGTAGCGGGCGCTGTCGCTATCACGGATCTTCGCCGGGGGCAGTGGCGCTGTGGTCGTGAACTGGCCGTTCGCCTCGACGGTGGCGCTGGCGACTTGCTTGTTCGCGGCGCCGAAGAGGATCTTTACCTTCTTGCCCACGAGACTCGAGGCGGCGCTGCCGCTAAGCAGCACGTGGCTCCCGTGGGTGTAGACATCGTTGAGGACCAACTGTGCGTTAGTGCAGCCTAGCCGTAGTTTTTCGATTTCCTCGGGGGTGGAGGCGACGCCGGTCGAGCCGGAGGGGACGCTGGTCGAAGTTGTGGTGGAAGAACCGCCGCCGCTCGGGACAGCCGTTTTGGTAACTGGCAGAGCATTCGAGGTCAGGGTCGCGCCGTCGGGGTTGTATTCGACTCCATAAAGGCCCGCGCTCGGGCCGGCGACGGTCGCGAATGTCCCTGTGCGTGAGGAGGCGCCGCTGAGGATCTTGAATGTGTCGCCGAACGCCGGCGCGAAGCCGCCTTCGTCCGCGAGCGACAGCATGCCGCCCAGCGTCGCGCTGCCCCCAACGAGCAACTGGTCGAATTCTGTGCCGGGCGTGGTGCCCGCGATGTTGATCCCGAGCGTGCCGCCGGCTTCTTGCGTGTAGTTGCCGGCGACTGTCAGGCGCCCGGGTGCGTCGCCGGGTGCGACTGTGCCGCCGCTGTTCGTCAGCGGGCCGGCGACCGTTCCGGTCCCGCTCAGAGTGCCGCCCGTGAGCGTCGTCGGCGCGAGTGTGATCTCTTCCGAGAACGTCGACTCGCCCACCGTGCCGTCGTCTTGCAAGACGCCCCCCTGCAAGCTGAGTGGTCCGCTTTCGAGCGTGCTGCCGCTCGCCACCGTCGTCGTGCCGCCGGTGAGTATCAGGCTGTCAGCGCCGAACCCATAGTTAGCAGCAGCGTTGGGACCGATGCCGGCGGCCGTGAAGGTGCCGTTGTCGCCGCCTCCGGTGTAGAGGTCGAGCCCGTTGGCAAGGGTGATCGTGCTTGTCGTGGTCAACGAAGTGCCGGCGGTGAGGAAGTCGGAGTTACTGATCGTCACCGGGCTACCGGTGAGGATGGAGCTGCCCTGGTCAAGATAAGGCTGCGTGCCTGGTGGGATCGCTAGGCTGCTTCCGGCGCCCTGGACGACGGCGATTTTTTCGGCGATCTGTCCGCTCGACCATTCCATCGGACCACTGAGTTCAAGGGTCTGCGGCCCGCGCATGTAGCCGAGTTCCTTCTGAGTCAGCGTCCCGCTGAGCGTGGACACACCCGCCGGGTTCAGAAAGTAGATCGCGTCCTCGGCGCCGATCGTGAGCCCCCCGCCCTGGATCGAGCCGGGATTGGCACCGTAAGCGTTTGCGGGACTTGAGATCAGAACC
The DNA here is from genome assembly GCA_963776985.1 of uncultured Solirubrobacterales bacterium. Classification (GTDB taxonomy): domain Bacteria; phylum Actinomycetota; class Thermoleophilia; order Solirubrobacterales; family Solirubrobacteraceae; genus Palsa-744. Next base: position 43,224 of record CAVZOV010000004.1, on the reverse strand, counting down.
GTGATGTCGCTGGGCCAGCAGGCCACCGTCGAGGAGCCCGGGATGCCGGCGGACCAGTTCCCCGCGTCGGACCACTGACCTTCGTTGGGCCCGATGAAGTTATCGGTGCAGGTCGCCGCCGCCGCGGACGCGCTGAGCACGCCGGCTAACGCCGTCGCGAGCACGGCCGCGGTGAGCGCGCGCCTCAACGCGCCGCCGCGCCGTCGAAGTCGCAGCGCGGCACGAGCCGAAGCCAGCCCCTGCTCAGTTCAAGTACCACCACGAAAGCTGCTGCCGGCTGCTTGATGCCCATAATGGGAAACATTACTTCGTTTGCGTCCTGAAGCCCCAAACGCCGTGTGCCGCCAGCTCCTGTTCGGGCTGGCCGTACAAGGTCACAGTAGAGCTAGTCAAAGTCAATGCGAACAGCTTTGCCACTGCGGCGGGTAGGTATCTCTCTCTGGGGCACTAGGCTGATTGCAGACATATGTCCGAGCGATGGGGTAGCTTCGAACATATGTTTGCGCGGTTTGCGCGACAGGCAAAGCCTTGCGCTCGACTTTAGGGCGTCCGGGGCTGCCGGAACAATGCTGGCTGCCATGACGCCGCCTACCTACAGCGCCATCTCGCTCTACAGCGGCGCCGGCGGGCTCGATCTCGGCTTTTCCAGCGCTGGGTTCTGCATTCGTTGGGCGATCGACAACGATCCCTTCGCGGTCGAAACCTACAACGCTAATCTGGAGCCGCACGCTGTCTGCGGCGACGTGCTCAGAGTCGAGCCGCCGTCGACCATGCAGCCAACGCTTGTGATCGGCGGCCCGCCCTGCCAGGGGTTCTCGGTCATCGGACGTATGGACCCAGAGGACCCGCGCTCCCGACACGTTGACCACTTCCTCGACATCGTCGCGCGTCTGCGCCCGCGTGCGTTTGTAATGGAGAACGTTAAGGCGCTTGCCGTGAGCGACCGCTGGGCCGCGACGCGCGAGCGTCTACTGGAACGCGCCACTGTGCTTGGCTATGAGCGCTCTTTGTTTATGCTGAACGCCCAGGACTTCGCCGTGCCACAGTCACGCGAGCGTATGTTCTTGATCGGCATTCGTGGAGCTGCCCCAGAGCGACCGGTTGCCACGACAGCTGACTGTCCGCCGAGCGTGCGCTCTGCGCTCGAGCGCATCCCCCCCTTCGGTGAGCCGGGAAATGACGCTAGTTGCTCTGCTCGCGTGGTTCCCGCCAGCAAGCCTGTCATGCGGCCGACTGCCCATCGGGGAAGCCTGCTCTTCAACGGCTCGGGTCGGCCGCTGACGCTGGATGGCCCTGCCAAGACGTTGCCCGCGTCAATGGGCGGCAATGCGACACCGATCCTCGATCAAGAAGAGCTTGAGCACTGCGCTGAACCATGGGTCGTCGACTACCATCGGCGACTGCAAGACGGAAGGCCGCCGCTCAAGCGCGCCCCCGATCGGCTGCGCCGTATCACAGTGCAAGAGGCTGCAGCCCTACAGACTTTCCCGCCAGACTGGCTCTTTGCGGGGCCGCGGGTCGCTCAATATCGCCAGATTGGCAACGCGGTACCGCCGCGCCTAGCCGAAGCCGTTGCACTTTGCGTGCACAAAGTGCTTGAGTGCCAAGACAAGGCTGCCCCGACGCCAAACTCCATAGGCAGCCTCTTCGAGGCTGCCTAGCAGGCTTGCGTCGTGGAACTCGGAGAACTGGTCAACCTTCCCGCACAACGTCTTTGTGAGACGCTAGACCGCCTTGGCATCGGCTATGGCTGGGAGGTAGCAAGCACAATCCGGCAAGCAGCGTTTCTCGCTCCGCACGAGCCATGTCTGGGGTCGCCTCGCGAGAGACGAAACGCCGCGTTTGAGAACCTCGTCGTTGGCACGATCGCAGAGCGTGTGTTCGGTGACGATCACCTCACGCCGCTAAGTCGGCATGGTTTCGAGATCGCCGATTATCACGAGGCTGGCGAGAACCGCGACTTTGGCGTGAGAAGCAATGGAGTCGAGCTGCCGATCAACGTCAAGGTGGCAAGCACCCTATTTCGAGAGGCTCGTCGCGTCGTCGACCTTGATCCCGAGGATTGCATACCACTCGGCGCGTACAAGGCGATCGGAGCTTCAGAACGCGTTCGTGATCTGGTCTACGTCTTCCTGGTTGACTTTGGGCTACGTGAACGTGTAGACGCGTTCATGGACGATCTCGACGAAGATCTCTCCATCGGGTGGCATCTTCTGTCTTGGTTCGGGGGACGCGGAATGAAGCGTGCTCAGGACGAGTACATCAACGCTTTGTTCGAACGCCATGACGCTGAGCTACGAGCGCTTGCCCCTGGCGTAACGAGCTTTCGCGCCATTAGCGCGCAGCGTGCACTCGGCATAATGAGGCGTCAACCACGGCGCGTGCCTGGCCTTGGCGTAAAGGCAGCCGGTACTGGCGTGATACGTGGCGAGGTCAACATACACATCTCCGTTGAGCACGAGACGCGACCATGGGACGTCGTGGCTGAGGAGCTGAAGACGGGAGGCATTCAACCCGTCCTCGATCAGATCACACACACGATCATGGCTGAGGTCCCTGATCCATACCTTTGACAAAGAGAACGGCCAAGGTTGTGCGAGGTGGATCGAGGGCGCGCTCGAAGAGCCCATGTAGGCGCAACGACGGTAGTCATACCACGATTGCTCCGGCGACATGCTCACGCGCAGAGACGTTTGGCCCTCAGCCGCGGCGCAGCTGCTGAGGCTTAGCCTGGGGGCAGATCTGGGTATCTCATATGGTGTATGGGCGCCACAAAGCAGGCGACGGGGAGGCTCGGTGAGTACCGTCGCAAGCGCAGCTTCGACCGGACTCCCGAGCCCGCGCCCGAAAGGGCGGTGGGAGCCGGTGCGCGCTTTGTGGTGCACGAGCATCACGCCCGCCGTCTGCACTGGGATCTGCGACTGGAGCACGATGGAGCGCTCGCCTCCTGGGCGATCCCCAACGGCATCCCCAAGGACCCCAAGCACAACCGCAAGGCCGTGCACGTCGAGGATCACCCCCTCGGCTACATCGACTTCCACGGCACTATTCCCGCCGGCAACTACGGCGCCGGGCAAGTCACGATCTGGGATCAGGGGACCTATGAGTGCGAGAAGTGGAAGCCGGGCGAGGTCATCGTCGTCTTTCACGGCGAGCAACTCCAGGGCCGCTATGCGCTGTTTCACGCCGGAAAGACGGACAAGGACTGGATGATCCACCGTATGGACGCGCCAGTGGATCCCAGCGCGCAGGAGATGCCCGAGTTCATCCAGCCGATGCTCGCAAGGCTCTCGACGCTCCCGGCCGACGAGTCCAAGTGGGCATTCGAGGTGAAGTGGGACGGCGTGCGCGCGATCGCGCACTCTCAGCCCGGCCGCATCGGCTTCATCAGCCGTAACGGCAACGACGTGACCACGGCCTATCCGGAGCTGCGGACGTTGAACCGTGCGCTCGGCTCACACGAGGCGATCCTCGACGGTGAGATTGTCGCCTTCGACGAGCAGGGGCGCCCGAGCTTTCAAACGTTGCAGTCTCGGATGCACCTGCGCGGCAAGACGGCAATACATCGTCGCGCGCAAACCCGGCCCGTGACGTACGTGCTGTTCGACCTGTTGTGGCTGGAGGGGCATAGCCTCATGGACCTCCCCTACACCGAGCGCCGTGTCCGACTGCAGGCACTGGACCTAGACGGGGAGCACTGGCGCACTCCCGAGTATCGAGCCGGGGATGGGACGGCGTTCCTGAGGGCAAGCAAGGAGCAGGGTCTCGAGGGAATCGTAGCCAAGCGCCTGGATTCGCCCTACACACCGGGCGGGCGCGGCGGCAGCTGGCTGAAGATCAAGAACGTGCAGCGCCAGGAGTTTGTGATCGGCGGCTGGACGGAGGGGAAGGGCTCGCGCGCCGAGCGTATCGGCGCGCTACATCTCGGCGTCTATGAGGATGGCTCACTTCGCTATGCGGGCAAGCTCGGCACCGGCTTCGACGCGGAGGAGCTCGAGCGCCTCGCGGGTCTGCTCGAGCCGCTCGCCCACAAAGACTCGCCCTTCACCGGTCCCCAGCCACCAAAGGGCGCTCATTTCGTGGAGCCGAAGCTGGTGTGTGAGGTTGAGTTCACCGAGTGGACCCGCGCCGGCACTCTCAGACACCCTTCCTACAAGGGACTGCGCGAAGACAAGCCCGCCACTGAGGTTGTGCGCGAGCGACCAGTCGCACCCGAGGAGATTCCCGCCTTCACCCCAGCCGCCGAGACCACGGAGGTGAAGTCGCTGCTAGAAAGCGGGCGTCGTGTGCGGGGCGGGGTGGAGGTCGAGGCGGACGGCCGCACGCTGAAGCTCACGAACCTCAACAAGGTTCTCTATCCGAGCAGCGGTTTCACGAAGGCTGATCTGATTGGCTACTACGCTCAGGTGGCACCGGTGCTACTGGCTCATCTATTTGACCGTCCGTTGACGCTCAAGCGTTACCCCAACGGCGTTGAGGGAAAGTACTTCTATGAGAAGCAGTCACCCGCGCATCGCCCCGACTGGGTACAGACGACGGTGATCTGGAGTGAGCACAGCAAACGCGAGATCCACTACACCCTTTGCCAGGATCTCCCGACGCTCGTATGGCTCGCGAACCTCGCCGATATCGAGCTGCACCCCTCGCTCTCCCTCGCCGGCATGCTTGAGCGTCCTACGACGCTCGCGTTCGACCTAGACCCCGGGCCGCCGGCGAGCATCGTGGAATGCTGCGATGTCGCGCTCGAGTTGCACGAGATGTTCGAGCAGCTGAGCGTGGCATCGTTCGCGAAGACTTCGGGGTCCAAGGGTCTGCAGGTATACGTGCCCCTCAACGAAGAGGAGGTTACGTACGAGCAGACCAAGCCCTTTGCGCACGCGGTCGCCGATCTCCTGCAGCGCCGCAGGCCCAAGCTCGTCGTCTCGGCGATGGCGAAGGCCGAGCGCAAGGGCAGGGTGCTGATCGATTGGAGCCAGAACGACCCGCACAAGACGACCGTCTCGGTTTACTCGCTGCGCGCCAGGGACCATCCCACCGTCTCCACTCCCGTCTCCTGGACCGAGGTCGCGGCCTGCCGGGACGCCCGCGACCCAGGGCTGCTCACCTTCGACACCCGCCAAGTGCTGGCTCGACTAGACGAGCACGGGGATCTCTTCGCTCAGGTCGGCTCGCTGCGCCAGCAACTGCCTGCGCTCAGGAGCTGAGCGGTGGCGCCCCGCTCGATTTGGAATGGGACTGTTGCGTTCGGCAGCGTCTGCATCCCGGTGAAGCTGTTCTCCGCTGTCGAGGATCACGCGGTGCATTTCCGCGAGGTGCGCCTCAGCGACGGTTGCCGGATAGTGCACCGCCGTGTCGGCAGCGAGTCCGGCCGCGAGGTCCCCGCCGAGCGAATCGCCAAGGCGTATGAGACAAGCCGCGGCCAGCGGGTCGTGCTCGAGGATGAGGAGATCGCCGCCGCCCGCGGCTCCCGCCCGAAGGTCATCGAGATCGAGCACTTCATTGAGGCTGCGCAGATCGACCCGGTCTACTACGACCGCCCCTACATACTCGGCGCGCAGCCCGGCGGCGAGCGTGCCTATCGTGTCCTGCTGGCAGCGCTCGAGCGCAGCGACAAGGTGGGGGTCGGGCGCTTTGCGATGCGCACCCGCGAGCGTCTCGTGGCGCTTGGATCCCGCAGCAACGCGCTCGAGCTGTACACGATGCGCTTCGCCGAGGAGGTCATCGACAGCACCGATATCGACGCCCCGGCGCTACGCCGCGTGCCGACCAAGCAGGAGATCGAGATGGCAGAGCGACTGATTGACACGCTCGCAGAGGTTTGGGATCCCGGCGAGCATAAGGACCGCTACCGCGCCAGCGTGCTCGAGCTGATCAAGCTCAAGGCTGCGGGCAAGGAGATCGAACCACCTCCACGCGAGTCGCCAAAGCCATCCCAGGATCTGCTCGTCGCGCTGCAGCGCAGCATCGACGATCACCCGCGCAAACGGTCCTTCAAGGCCCGCAGGAAGCGTCCCTCCGCTCATGCCCAGAAGACGACGGGGGCGAAGGGCTGATGGCCCGCGGTCTTTGGTCGGGCACGCTCAGCTTCGGCCTGGTCGCCGTACCGGTCAGGATGGTCAGTGCGGTACGCGACCGTGACATCCACTTCCACGAGATCGACGAGCAGACGGGCGAGCGGATCGAGATCAGGCGGATATGCGAGAAAGACAAGAAAGAGGTCCCCTGGGAGCAGATCGGACACGGCTATGAGCTCGACGGCAAACAGGTGGTCCTCTCAGACAAGGAGCTGGCCGCCGTGGCCCCCGAACGCACCCGCACGATCGAGATCGAGCAGTTCGTCGAGCTGGACGCGATCGACCCCGCGCACTTCAACCATCCCTACTTTCTGCTGGCAGACTCAGAATCCGAGGGCGTGATCCGTGCCTACAGGCTGCTGCGCGACGCCATGTCCAATGCCGGGCAGGTGGCGATCGGCCGCGTCGTGCTGCGCTCCAAGGAGTACCTCGTGGCCGTTCGCGAGCGCGATGGCCTGCTCTCCCTCACAACCATGCTGTTTGCGGATGAAATTCGCGACCCAGCGTCGATCCCGGCTGTCCCCTCAGGTCGCGCCAATGTGTCTCGTCGGGGCGAGGTCGATCAGGCCGTTGAGATCATCGACGCGATGACCCGCAACTTCGATCCGGCGCGCTATGAAGACTGCCATCGCAGCCGGCTCATGAAGATCATCAGGGCAAAGCGGCGCACCGGCAAAGTTGAGATGCCCCACATCGAGCCTGAGCCCGACCCCGTGTCTGACCTGATGGTCGCGCTGAGGGAAAGTCTCGCCCGCGTAAAGCAGACCTAGTCGCCGATGCTGCTCCTCAGCTGGAGTGTCGCGGTCATAGTCAGCGCCTCGAAGAGCAGGCCGAGTTCGCCAAGCATCACACGCACGAAGCGATTCACCGAAACCTCGCGCGAGACGCGATAGATCATCGGCGGATTCTTTGCGGCGATCATCAATTTGCACGGACTTTATGGAGCCAGCCGAAGTCAACGCGAACCGCTTTGCAAGGGTGGCCGGTGGGCAGATATTGCTTGACGACAACGCATGACAGGCGTCATCTCGTATGGATGAGCTGCACAGGCAAGCCACGTGAGGCGGCATCCTGGCCGAGCGCCCCGTCAAGCGTCCAAAGCTGCGTACCAAGTTCCTCAGCGAGGACGAGATAGGCCGCGTCGTGAGTGTTTTGACGCTCCAGGCGCCCGGCACAGGCAAACGTCGGTCTGGATAACGCAAACCCGCCCTGACGGTGACCGCTGCAATGGGGGAGACTGTGTTGGCGTGGATCTGGACGCCATTCAGGATCGCCCCGTCGAGCTCCTCCAGCGACTGCTGCGCTTCGACACGAGCAACCCTCCGGGCAATGAGCGTGAGTGCATCGACTGGATCAGGGGACTGCTGGAGGGTCTCGGCTGTGAGGTGTGCATCGTCGCGAGTGAGGCTGAGCGTCCGAACCTCATTGCGCGGCTGGCCGGTCGTGGCGAGTGCGCTCCACTGCTGCTGCAGGGCCACGTCGATGTTGTGGCGGCGCGCGGTCAATGGCGGCATGAGCCGTTTGCCGGCGAGTTGCACGACGGCTACGTGTGGGGTCGCGGCGCGCTGGACATGAAGGGCGGCGTGGCGATGATGCTCGCCGCGTTCATGCGCGCGAAGGCAAGTGGAACGCCGCCGCCGGGCGATGTGATCCTGTGCCTGATGGCCGACGAGGAGGCCGGCAGCGACCTCGGCGCCGAATTCCTCGTACGTGAGCACCCGGAGCTGTTTGCGGGCGTGCGTTATGCGATCGGCGAGTTCGGCGGGTTCACGATGGATGTCGCCGGACGTCGCTTCTATCCGATCATGGTCGCTGAGAAGCAGGTCTGCTGGTCGCGCGCGATCCTGCGTGGCCCGGCCGGGCACGGCTCGATGCCGATCCGCGACGGGGCAATGGGCCGGCTCGGCAGGCTGCTGGAGCGGCTCGACCGTCACCGGTTGCCGGTACATGTGACGACGGTCGCGCGCTCGATGATCGAGACGATCGCAGCTGAGATGCCGCCGGCGCTCGTGCTGCCGCTCAAAGGCCTGCTCATGCCGCGCCTCACCGATCGCCTGCTCGATGTCATGGGCGAGCGCGGGCGGGTATTCGATCCGCTGCTGCACAACACCGTCAGCGCGACGATCGTGGGCGGTGGGGAGAAGGTCAACGTGATCCCGGATGCGATCTCGCTGACGCTTGACGGCCGTCTGCTGCCGGGGTTCGCTCCAGAGCAGCTGTTCGCCGAGTTGCGCGCGCTGACGGGCGTGGAGATGGAGTTCGAGATCCTGCGCCACGACCCCGTCGCGGCTGAGCCCGACTTGGGGCTGTTCGACTTGCTCGCCGGGGTGCTGGCGGAGCTCGACCCTCAGGCCAAGGCAATACCGATGCTGCTCCCCGGCATTACCGATGCGCGCTTCTTCTCCCGGCTCGGGATTCAGACGTACGGGTTCCTGCCGATGCAACTGCCGGCAGATCTGCCCTTCATGCAGCTGATCCACGCCGAGAACGAGCGCCTGCCAGTCGATGCCGTCGAGTTCGGCACCACGGCGATCGGACGTGCGCTCGAACGCATCCGCTAGCCAGAGGCTCGGCAGCTACGTCTGTCACGACCCGATCGTGCCAATTCGACGTACACGGCCGGCACCGGCCTCTATCTACGAGTTGCTCGATGATGCCAGGAGACGCCGAAGACCCTGGCTCCTTCTCGGCGACCGGGCCGGTTCGGCCTTCGTCAAAAATGGTGGAGCCAACCGAAGTCAATGCGAACCACTGCACGCGGCTCCCCGGCGGGCGGATGTCGCTTCACGCCGCGCCATAATCGTTACTCGAGTCTTCACCGTCGGTCGACACCGTCGGTCGAGGCTCCGTGCACAGCCTGGAGTAGAGCGGCGAAGAAGGCATGCGCATCGCCTTGGAGTGGGTCGAGATTCCAGCGTTGGATGCGCGCTCGATCCGCTAGGGGTATCCGGTCAGCCACAACCCAGCCTCGTAGGTCAGGGCGCGCGGCCTCGAGTACGGCAACCAAGCTTGGGTCGCGTAGCGAACTGCCCACAGCGATCAATGGGCGACATCTCAACTCTCTGACCAGCGCCTCGCGCACCCGCGGATGCCCTGATGCCACGCCTGCCAGCTCACCCTCGGTAAGTACCAGGCTCTCAGGCCGGTTTAGGGAACCATGCAGCTTGATGATGGCAGGGTGCTCGGCAAGGTCAACCAACGTGGCGTCGTCGGACACCACAGTGAGATCCCGGTCTACGGCGCGCTCGAGCAGGTCGTCGTAGTTGGTTGTGATCACCACGTCGAAAAGCTCAATTACTCTCCGATGCGAGTCCGTGGTACCTGCGAAGTACTTAGGTGTGACCAGTTCTCCGACCACTCGGCGAAGCTCATTAGGCCCAAGGAGCGCCTCCAGGTCGGCAGCTACCGAAAAGAACAACGAACCTGACGCTGCTGGCCGGTAGGTTGGATCGTGCTGCTCAATGCGTTGTCGCATGGCGGCGACGAAGAGATCGGCTGAGGGCAAGCCGGCCTCAAGGGACACGCCAGAACCAATGAGCACCACCGCGCTCCGGGCGCGCACGGCCTCCACCAGTGCTGAAGGCAGCGGCGGTGCATTCCCGGCCGGCCGCGTGGTCACAAAATCCGTCCGGCTCGCGCGGTCCGTGCCTGCGGCTTCGCGCAGATAATGCCCTCCGAGGAACTCAACGAGCGCTCGAGCTACATGATCCGCCAAGTCATGGGCCAAGTCGAAGTTCGCCCGGAACAGACCGCCATCCCAATCCTCTATATGTCGGCGCAACTCCTCGCGGCGCGCGAAGTCCGCTGTGCTGCCGGGGTGCTTGATGCGCTTAACAAAAGGCATCACCGGGAGTCCAAGTTGCTGCGCCTCGAGAAACTCAAGCTCGGTCACTGCCTTGCCAGCGTCCGCATGGGGTCCGGATGTCGGAATCCAGCCATAGCTTTCGCCAAGGATGAGCACCATGAGGTCGCTTTCGGCTAGCTCCCGCTGGATGCGCTGCCAGGAGTTGGTGCCGTCGGGCATCAAGTTCTCCGCGTTGACGGGCTCGAAATTGAACTCTTCGAGCTTGCGGCACACAGCGTCGCGCTCGTTAGCCAGGTCCTCCATTGTCGAGCTGATGAAGACCCGCAAGCGCCGAGGCACGAGCAGAGCATACGACGCCGTCAGGCGGGGCGGATTCGCAGAGCTGCAGCTACGACGGCTTCCGCCAGAGCAGAGTTCGGTCCACTGCGTGCAGACGATCGTCTATGGGCGAAACTTGGCTGTGCGCAAACCATGCCGTGATGGCAGCGCCAGCGGTCGGAATCGGCTGACGAAGCCTTGTGCGGCCCCTTCCAGGGTCTGCGTCAGTCTTGGCCGGCCGCCGTCGTGGCCGGCATGTCGACGGGCGCGCTGTCGGCTTCGCGCTTCATCTCGATCGCGCGGTGTGCGCCCTGGGAGAGCAGCATCGCGCTGTCGGCCAATTCGCGGATTGACTCTGGTGTTGCGTCTACGAGTCCGTCCGCGCGGGCGATCTGCGCGACATCGCGCTTCCCGTTCGATGAGCGCGAGCCGTTCTCCATGCCTTGAGGGTACCTCACGTCGCGGGGTTTCTCGCGTGTTCGATTCGAGCGGCAAGCAGCCGTGCGAACGGGTCGATGTCGCCGTCGCGTGAGATGAGCGCCGGCGCTACGGCGCTGTCGTGGCCGGTCAGGTCTTGGTCATCCGCGAATTCGACAGCGGGGAGTCCCAGCGACCACAGTGCGGTCGAGAGCGCCACGAACGCGGTGCGGTGGTTCCCGTCAGCAAAGGGATGCACCCGGAGGATGCCTGCGTAGAGAGCGGCGACGACTCGTGTCTGCTCAGCGATCCCGGTGTCGCGGCGATCGAGCTGAGCAGTGCCGCTGTTGAACGCGGCGCACACCTCAGCGAGATCACGGAGCAAGGAGTCGGGTTCAGTGCCCTCGATCTGGCTCATCCCGCCTCGATCCGTCACGACACCGAAGAACGCGCGCTCTCGACGGAAGCGCCCGCCATCGTGCGGGAAGTGGCGGGCGAAGATCGCCCCATGCCACCAGCGAACGCGCTCAGCATCCATCTCCAGCCGGCCTCGCCAGAACGCTCTTTGGGCGTCCATGAGAACACGCCCCAGTTCGTCGCTGAGAGCCTGCCAGGTGTCCTCCGGCGAGAGGCTGGCTGTCTTGTAGAAGCGAGAGTCCTCGTTGTCGCGGTAACGCGGGTGCCTAGATTCGTTCACCGGCCGAGGATGCCAAGCGATGCGGACCCCTGGTTCGACACCCGCCGGCTCGTGTGGGGTTCGCGCACGGGCAAGAAATGGGCGAAACTGCTCGGCGCGCAAACCATGCGCTGATGGCGGCGCCAGCTGTGTGCGTCGGCCCGATCGGTGACCTGCTCGGATCGAGCGTTTATCGCCCGATGGGAGGTGGGACCAGTCTGCCCGGAGCGTAGGGACCGTCAGGTTCCCGCTGCTCTGCCTCGACCCTGAGGATGGAAATGCGCTCCCTGTGAAGCTCCCCTTCGAGGTCGAGTACGAGTGCAGGATTGTCTAGATAGGCGGTCGGCTCAATGCCGTGTATCCGCTCCAAGAGGAGGCGCGAGAGTAGGTTCGAGGGCTGTCGCGTCAGGACGCCGCGCTGCAAAGCAGCGGCCTCGTCCGCGCGCCCCTGAGCCAAGAGGGCGAGGCCGTGTACATACACGACGTAGGCGTCTTCGGGGTACTGTCGGTACGAGCGTTCGCATTCCCGCTCTGATTCCCGCCATCGCTGCAGACTGAATAGAACGCGGCCCATCAAAGGGCGGTGGCGCTCAGGCGCGATCTTCGAGGCCGACTCTGCTCTCTCGAGCGCATCGGCGAGCATCCCGGCTCCGCGCAGTGCCTCACCGGCCCAAGCGTGCGGATACGACGCGTTGGGTTCCAGTCGGACGGCGGCGAGTGCCGGCGTGACCGCATCACGATGTCGGTAGGCGTTTATGTACGCAAGTGCGAGAGCCGTATGCATTAGCCAGCCGTCGGGCTTGTGCTTGATCGCCAGCTCGGCCGAGACAATGGCGTCATCGAATCGGTCGAGCTGGGAGAGTGCCTTCGATATCGCGCGATGCAGATATGCGTTCTCGGGCACTTCGCGAACGGCGCTCGCCAACAGCGCAAGAGCCGCATGAGGTCGCCCCATCGACTGCAGAGCGTTCGCCTGCCTCGCCACTCGGAAGGGATTCTGCCTGGGACTTTCTGCTGGTTGCATGCGCGCTGGTGCCCCGCTGGGCGACACGTCCTCAGAGCATGTCCAGATGCCGCATGTGCGCCAGCATTTCGTCGTACTCGCCGCCGGGCCCGGCAAAGCGCGCGACGTTCTGCGCGATGTCGAACCACGGCTGCGTGCTCGGTCTCGTCTCGCGGGCAGCGGCGACAAGATGATCTTGGCTGATCGGTCGTCGGTCGCCCGTGCGCATAGCCTCCGCCATCGCGATCTCTGCAGCGCCTTCGCAGAGGTGGGCAAGATCCGCGCCGCTGAAGCCGTTGAGTCCCGCCGCGACCTCCAGTAGGTCGAGATTCCGTGTCGGCCGCGTGCGCAGGTGAAGCGCCAATACCTTGGCGCGCTCACGTGCATCCGGAGGTGGCACGAACACCATCCGATCAAGCCTCCCCGGACGACGCAGAGCCATGTCGACGTCCCATGGGTGGTTGGTCGCGGCGAGGACGAACAGACCCTCGTTGTCTGTGCTTACGCCGTCGAGCTCGGTCAGGAGCTGGCTCACGGCGTTCCGGCCAGCGCCAGGGATCTGGCTCCGCTTGCGCCCAAGCGCATCTACCTCATCGAGAAACAGCAGCGCTGGAGCAGCATCACGTGCAGCCTCGAATAGCTCATGAAGCTTCCGCTCGCTCTCACCGAGCCACATGTCAAGGACGTCGTTGACTCCGACGGGGTGAAAGCGTGCACCCAACTCGCCGGCCAGCGCGCGCGCCGTGTAGGTCTTGCCGCATCCAGGCGGCCCGTAGAGGAGCAAACCGCCGCGCAACGACTTGCCGTAGTAGGCGCTCAAGCCGGGATCTGCAGCCGGCGCCAGAAAGGCAGCGCTGAGCCGCGCCTTAACGTGATCAAGGCCGCCGACATCAGCAAGAGTGAGCTGCAGGAATGCCGTCGCGCCGCGCGTCGGTGGAATCTACAACGCCGTCGGCGAGCGCCAACGCACCTTGGATGTTGCCTGTGTCTATCGATCCACCTGCTGCGCGCTCGTGAGACTCCGCATCCTCCGCACGGCCACACAGCCGAGCGGCCAACGCCGCGGCTCGGCGCAGATCGGTGTCGTCCGAGTGCGTACGAAGGGATTCCTCGTAGTAGCCGAGGGCCTCCGCTGCGCGCCCCTCGGCCACCAAGAGATCCGCGAGATGGCGACGGATTGCGTCGTCATCAGGAGCCGCGTCCAGCGCCGCTTTCAGAGCGTTGATCACCGTTGGCGCAGTCACGAGCCGCATACCGCCTGCATGCAAGCCCTATCGGTCGGTGTTGCGAAGTCCTTGAAACGGTCTCACCCCGCCAACGGACGCCCCAATCACGTCGCTGACGCGCGAGCCTCGCGGTGGCACGGCTTCAAGGTGCGGTCGGCCGTGGGCGCCACTGCGTGGAGGGTGCGAAAGTTGGCTTGGTAGATCGGATCCCTGCTGTAACTCGCGGTCGATTTCTGGCCATACGACCTCTTGGCCGCATGCGCCTGGGATCTGCGACGCAACCTCTCCATCTACGACGCGACGTACGTCGCGCTCGCCGAGATGACGGGACTCATGTTCGTAACGCTCGACGCCCGCATTGCCAAGTGGGTGTCGCGTAAACCTCGGGTCTGTCCGACGTGGTTAAGGCACTTCTGGGTATGCCCCAGAACTTTCTTGAGTGTGATCGTGAGCAGGTGTTTTTGATGCCGCCGGACCCGTGGGATTGGTTGCCGGAGGGTCATTTGGCGTGGTTCGTGTTGGCGTCGGTCGAGGAGATGGATCTGAACGCGTTCTATGGGTCTTACCGTCAGGATGGGTGGGGCCGCGCGGCGTTCGAGCCTTCGATGATGGTGGCGCTACTTTTGTATGCGTACGCGCGTGGTGAGCGATCCTCAAGGGGAATCGAGCGTCGCTGTGTGGAGGATGTCGCCTACCGGGTGATCGCGGCTCAGCAGACGCCGGACCATGCGACGATCGCGCGGTTTCGTGTGCGCCACGAGGCGGCCCTCGCGGGCCTGTTCAGCGAGGTGCTGGGGCTCTGTCGGGAGTCGGGACTCGTGAAGGTCGGGATGATCGCGATCGACGGCACGAAGGTTCACGCAAACGCGTCGCATCACTCAAACCTGGAGTACGAGCAGCTCGCCCGCGAGATCCTGAAGGAGGCGGGCGACATCGATGCCGCCGAGGATGAGCTCTACGGCGAGGAGCGCGGCGATGAGCTGCCCGAGCATTTGCGAACCCGTGAGGGGCGACGTGCTGCTCTGCGCGAAGTCAAGGAGAAGCTCGCGCGCGAGCGCACGGGCAGGCAAGACGCGAAGGTGGAGGTGGCTGACGAGCAATCGCGGGGTGTGGAGTTCGTGCTTGATCGCGAGGTGATCGTCGCCCGCGTCCAGGGCCGTAAGGGGTGGGTACGCGAGGCACGCCACCAGCTCGAGGAGCACCGGCGGCTAGCGGCTCAGCCGATTCCACGCTCGCGAGTAGAGCGGCTGCTGCAAGCAGAGCAGCGTCTTCAGGAGAACCTACGTGTCGAGCGCGAAGCCAACGACGCTTATGAGCATCATCGCGCGACTGCGGTGACGAAGGACGGCCGGCGGTTCGGAGCGCGCCCGAACCCATATGTGGCGCCCGACGTGCCGCCGGGGAAGATCAACGTGACCGATCTCGATTCACGCAACGTGAAGACGCCGCGCAGCTACACGCAGGGTTACAACGTGCAGGCCGCCGTGAACGAGCATCAGATCGTCTTGGCGGCCGAGGTTACGCTCACCTCACCAGACTTCGGTCAGCTCGAGCCGATGGTCAAGGCCACCCGCCGCGAGCTAGCGCAGATCGGTGTGAGCGAGACGCCAGGGGTCGCCGTCGCGGACACCGGCTATTGGCATGAGCAGCAGATCGACGAGGTCGTGAACATGGGCACCCAGGTCTTGATCCCGCCCGACGCCGGCAAGCGCGACACGCCGCGTCGCGGCTGGAATGGCGGGCGCTACGCCTTCATGCGCACCGTCCTCGCTGGCGAGCACGGCGGCGGGTTTTACCGAAGACGCAAGGCGATGGTCGAGCCCGTGTTCGCTCAAACCAAGCACAACCGGCGCATCAACCAGTTCCAGCGACGAGGCAGATCCGCCGCACGCTCAGAATGGCGGCTGATCACCGCGACCCACAACCTAATGAAGCTCCACAAACACCACCTAGCCGCCCAGACGGCCTAAAACGACATCCGGGCCGCACGGACCCTCCACCAGACCCGCAGAACCCGATCTCTACGAGCACCGCTGCCATCCCGCCAGCGCTTCACCCATCGCCCACAGCAACTTTGCGCGACACCCACCCAAAGCACCAGGCGTCAAGTGACATCGCCGCACGCCGACCGCGCCCAGTCTGCGCAGACAATCGTCAATGGAGCTAGTCGGGCTCGAACCGACGACCTCTAGCGTGCCACGCTAGCGCTCTCCCAGCTGAGCTATAGCCCCCAGGCTGCCTATCTTATCGCCTCACGCGCTTGAGATCCGTACGCACCGACAACGAGGAGCCGTGCTCCTCTGACGCGCCAATGCTGGCGCAGCGAGGTCTCGAACTCATAGTCGCGGGCCCAGCGGACGTTTGCGGCTTGGTTGTTTCGGGTCCGCGCCAAGCGGAGGCTGACAGCCGCCATGCCTTCAACCCTGCCGATGGGGATCAAGTAGCACTTGTCGGTGTCCGATGAGTAAGCAGCGATCGCATCGACTTCATCGGCGGAGTAGGTGGTTGTGACGTACCCGCGCGGTGTATGTCGGCTCGTTGCGCAGCGGATGTTCAGGATGTCGCCGATGCGCGATGCCCACTTGCATTGGACGCGCAGCAAGCGGGCTCCCAGGTCGATCACGATGTCGTATCGGCCGCCCTCGGCCACCGGGCGGAGGACCTGCAGCTGAAGGCGAGTCGCGGCGGCGGCGATCTCCGTCTCGGCGATGGCACCCTTCTGGCTCCTGCCCAGCTCCAGCATGCACCCAATCTAACCGGCGGAATGCGTCGTAACACGTCAGTTTGTGGCCAGTCAATGCCAATTCTGTGTCGATTCACCACATGCGCTGCAGCACGCAAGCGGTCTCCTGCGGCAGTCCGCGGATCACTCCAGCCTCACCCTCGCGGAATGAACTCCGGCACGTCCAGATCGGTGTCCGAATCGTGGCTCCTCGAGCGGCGTGCGCGGGGGAGAGCTTCGCCTCGGCTCCTCTCAGCGGCGGATGTCCCCCGGGGGGTGCCGCCGGGTGCAGCCTGGTCCAGCCTTGCGGTCATGCTGCCGTGGGTGAGGCGTACGTCGCTCAGCAGTCGCTCGGCGTTGTTGCGCAGCGAGGTGGACAGGTCGCTCAGGTTTTGCGAGACCTCGCTGCCGTCGCGCAACACTTCGTGTGCGGTCGTGCGCGCCTCGCTGACGATCTCACGCGCGTCGGCCTGGGCCTTCGCGCGCAGCTCGTTTGCCTGCTCTTGCGCCTCTGCTTGTCGCACCGCGTCTTGGCGCTCGCCCTCGGCGAGGGTTTGCTCAACCTGCTCCCGTGCGCCGGCGAGGGTCTGCTCGACCTGCTTGCGAGCGTCGGCGAGCATCCGCTCAGCCTGCGTGCGCGCCTCCTCGTGAGCCTGCTCGGCTTGCGTTCGAGCCTGCGCGAGGATCTCTTGCGCCTCCTCCTCGGCGGCGCCCACGCGGTTGGCGGCGGCGCGATCGGCCTCCGCGATGCGCTCTGCTGCCCGCTCCTCCGCTGTGTCGCGCAAGCCTCGCGCGGCCTGCTCGGCGGCGTCGAGGATGCTCTCCACGCGTGCTGAGGTGTCACCTGGCTGCATTCGCCCATCCTAAGGGCTCTCGCATGCGCCCGCGAGGATGGTGGTGGTGCCCCGACACCAGGCCTTTGTGCTCCCTTCGCGTGCGGGCCCGCGCCCGCGTATCCTCTCGCGCTTGCATCCCACCGCCAGAGCCCGCTGGACGGGCGCGTTCGTCGTCCTCGCGGTCGTTGCTGTGCTCGTCATCGTCATCTCCCCGCATGCCGACGCCAGCTCGCCACCTCCGTGCCAGCCCGCGACCCTGAACACTTCCGCGGCGCTTGCCGGAGGGGCCGTCACCGTCTCGCCCGCGCCAGACACACTCGATGCTTCCTACCGCGCGCAGATCAGCTTCCTCGGCGTACCCGCAGCCGATATCGCCGGCGTCGCGGTCGTCGGCTCACGTAGTGGTCCACATCCCGGGCGGCTATCCGCCTACTCCCAAGGGGACGGGGCGAGCTTCCTGCCGCGCAAATCCTTCACCCAAGGAGAGACGGTCACGGTGCATGCAGTGCTGCGTATGGGTGGGCGCGCGACCCCCTTTGCCTGGCATTTCGCCGTGGCCGAGGTCGACGCCGTCAGCCGTTCGCTTGAGACGCCGCCACCACCGCCGCCACCGCCGAAGCCAAGCGAACTCCAGCATTTCGTCTCGCGCCCCGAACTACTGCCACCCACCGTGACGGTGAGCACCGACGCCGGCTCGCACGCGCCCGGGGACCTCTTCCTCGCTCCCTACGCCGGGCCGGGTCAGTACGGGCCGATGATCCTCGACAGCTCCGGCCAGCTGATCTGGTTCAAGCCCGTGCCGCGCGGCGCCAGGGCGGCCGACCTACGCGTGCAGCGGTACGACGGCCAGCCAGTGCTGACGTGGTGGGAGGACCCACTTGTCTACGGCGGTCGTCACGAAGCCGGAATCGTGATCGCCAACAACTCCTACAAGGACATCCAGATCGTGCGCGCCGGCAACGGCTACCAACCCGACCTGCACGCGTTTGAAATCACGCCTCAGGGCACCGCTCTGTTCACGGTCTACGACGCTGTTCGCTGCGACCTCAGGCGCTACGGCGGGCCCGTAAACGGGGCTGTCGCCGACACGCTGTTCCAGGAAATCGATCTGCGCACCGGGTTGGTGCGCTTCGAATGGCACGCGCTCGACCATGTCAAGCTCGCCGATTCCTACATGCCTGTCAAGTCGGGTGGCACCCCAATCTCGCCATGGGATTTCTTCCACATCAATGCGGTCTCCAGGCACGGCAACACGATGCTCGTCGATTCGCGCAACACCTGGGCGGCCTACAACGTCAGCGCTCGCACCGGAGAGGTGATCTGGCGTTTGGGAGGCAAGCAGTCGAGCTTCAAGATGGGGCCGGGTGCGCGTCCCGCCTGGCAGCACGACGTGCGCTCGGAGCCGGGCGAAAGGATCTCCTTCTTCGACAACGGCGGCACGCCCAAGGTACATCCGCAAACCCGTGTGATCGTTCTGCAACTCGACCGCCGCAACATGACGGCCACGCTCGTCTCGCGCTTCGTTCACTCCGATCCGCAACTGCTCTCCGCAAGCCAGGGAGATTTCCAGCCCCAACCTGATGGCAACTGGGTCGTCGGTTGGGGACAGGAACCCTACTTCTCGGAATTCAGCGCCGACGGGCAGTTGCTCCTCGACGCTCATCTCCCGGCGCTCTACCAGTCTTTCACAGCGCTGAAGTTCCCCTGGGTGGGGGACCCCACGGAGCCGCCACGGCTTGTGGTACGCCCCCGTGCGGGCGGCGGAATCGGCGCCTACGCCACCTGGAACGGCGCCACCGGGGTCGAACAGTGGCGTCTGCTCGGCGGCGCCAGCCCGCAGTCGCTTGCTCCCCTCGCGAGCGTGCCTTACAGCGGCTTTGAGACGACAATCGATGCCTCGACCGCGCCGGCCTACGTGGCCGTGCAAGCGCTTGGTGCGCAGGGACAGGTCCTTGGCACCTCGGCGACCGTAGCGTCCTGAATCCCCGGACCCCAACCGCAGGGCCTGACCACTCTGGCCTAAATGGGAAACAAGGATTGCGAATAGTCGTATTTGCCGATTAGCATGACGCGCTGGCGCCACGCAAACCTGCGGGGCGAGAGCGAGGTGCGGGGGTACCGTCCGGTGACAGGATGTCGAATGGGGCTGTGCAGGATGGCCGTGCTGGTCGTAGCGGGCGCCAGTGTGTTCGTGGCCGGGTCGAACGCGATGGCATCCACGCGAGCGCCTCATCGGCGCTGGCCGATCGTCTCCCGAGTACTCCACTACAAGGGCCGTCTCACCGTACGTCGGCGGACTGTCCACGGTCGCTTGCCCTCTCTACGTGCTCATGCGTCGATCGTGGGCGGCAGCCAGATCGCTATCGCCGGGGCGCCCTGGCAGGTATTCGTCCTGTCGGTGATCCCGCTGGGAAAAGATGAGGTATTGGAGCTTCTCTGTGGTGGCTCGATCATCGACGAAACCCGCGTGGTTACAGCTGGCCACTGCACGTTCGACCCGGAAACCGGCTCTCGGGTGCCCGCGGAAGACATGCTCGTCGTCGCGGGTACTTCCGATTTCGAACTAGCCGAAGCGGGGGAACAGGAAGTGGAAGTTGCCAGCGTGCGTGTGCATCCAGACTTTGAATATGCATCAGGGGCGGGCGCTCCGGATGACATCGCGGTTCTGGGGCTTGCCAAATCGCTGACGTTCAATACGCTCGTGCAGCCGCTCGTCCTGGTCGCGGCCGGCGCCACACCAGCCGAAGGCGCCCAGGTCAACCTGACAGGATTTGGGCGGGAGACTTCGACAGGTAGACCCGAAGGGCCCCTGAATTCGCTTGGCATGACGGTCGGGTTCAGTCGCCCGTGCGGAGGGGAAGCCGACGCTGTGTTCTTGTGTGCCAGCTCTCAAAGCGGGTCTGGCTGCAACGGCGACAGCGGTAGCGGACTGACCTATGGCTCGACGCCAACTCTGGTGGGGGTGATGGACACGGTGCAGATCATCTCGGGGGAACCGTGCCGCGATGGCGCGGACAACGGCTTCGTAAACGTAGCCGCGCCGGAGATACGCGACTTCATAGAAGGCAGCGAAGATCCTCCGATAGCACCGCGCGGAGGCGGAATTGGTCTCCGTGCGGTACCGAAGGTTGGCGATACGGCAACATGCGAATCGGGCAACTGGAGCGGGTCGCCAACGTTCACATACATTTTTATGAACAGCGCGGATGACGAAGCTCTGCAGTCCGGAGGATCCTCGACTTATCAATTCACACAGGCGGACCTGGGGCTGACCGTTTCATGCGAGGTGCAGGCCAGCAACGCGGGCGGAACCGCCATGTCGCGTACGAACGCGCTATCTGCGATTACGGCCCCCGAAGAATCGAGCAATGGCTCAGGTCCAGGTGTGCCCTACGTGCCCCCGCAGCTTCCGTGGGCGAATCAATCAGGCGACGAAGCAGCCGCTCGAACTGTGGAAGAAGCCAAAGCCGAACGCGCAGCCGAGGAACGTAAGTCTCGCGAAGAAAGCGAAGCCATCGAACGAGCGCAACGAGAAGTCGAAGCGCGAGAAGATCAACCAGAAAAAACCACTGCCCAGCGTTGTGTCGTTCCGTCGCTCAAGGGCGACTCGCTGAACAAGGCGCGGCGCGCATTGGGCAGAGCCCATTGCAAGCTGGGCAAGGTTACGACGCCAAAAGGTTCGTCGGGAGCCGTTCTCCTCGTGACGCACCAGCGGACGGCTCCCGGCAGGAAGCTCCCGGCGGGTACGCGTGTCGGTGTCACCCTGGGTCGCAAGAAGTAGCGGGAGCCGAATCCGCATCGATGGCGTAACCGGCGTGAGAACCTCCGGTAGGGGATCGTGCAGCACATGGCGGGCTTGGCAGAAACTGTGGGAAGTACGTCCTTGCGGACAGGCGGGCGTTGGGGCATGATCGACCTGTGCCCCAACGCCAACGTCCCCGCCAAGTCGCGATCCTGGCCTTCCCTGAGGTGCAGAGTCTCGACGTGGTCGGCCCGCTGGAGGTATTCACCGGTGCGCAAACGCTGATCGAAGCCACCGGCCGTGCTGACCGCGGTTACGAGATCTCGGTGATCAGCCGCGACGGCGTGCCGCTGCGTACGTCGAGCGGACTGGCGATCGTGCCGCATGGCAGCTTCAGCGAAACGCCCGCGCGACTCGACACGCTGATCGTGGCCGGGGGCACCGGGTCGCGCGACGCGGCGCGCGACCAGCCGACACTCGATTGGATCGCTCGAACCTCATCTCGCTCGCGGCGCACCGCTTCGGTGTGCACCGGCGCCTTCCTGCTCGCGGCCACCGGTCTGCTCGACGGGCGGCGCGCCACCACGCACTGGGCCTCTGCCTCCGAGCTTGCGCGCCGCCACCCGGCAGTACGCGTTGACCCTGAGCCGATCTTCCTGCGCGACGGCAACATCTGGACCTCGGCGGGTGTCACCGCCGGGATGGACCTTGCGCTTGCGCTGGTCGAAGAAGATCTCGACCGCGAGGCGGCGCTTCAGATCGCTCGCCACCTCGTGCTGTTTCTGCGCCGGCCCGGCAACCAGGCGCAGTTCAGCGCGACGCTTGCCGCCCAGGAACCCGCTCGTGAGCCGCTGCGCGAAGTTCGCCGCCACATCCTCGAGCACATCTCGGGCGATCTGACCGTCGAGGCGCTTGCCGTTCGCGCCCATATGAGCCCGCGCAACTTCGCCCGCGCCTTTGCCGCCGAAACCGGCGTCACACCCGCGCGTTATGTGGAGAGCGTGCGCTTGGAGGCGGCGCGTCGGGCGCTGGAGGACACGAGCGCGCCAGTCGCCGTCGTCGCCACGGAGTGTGGTTTTGGAGGAGCCGAGACGATGCGCCGCTGTTTCCTGCGCGCTCTCGGCGTTGGCCCGGCTGAGTACCGTCGCCGCTTTCACCCTGCCGGAGCCGCCATCCGTCCGGCCTCGGTGGCGTAGCCCCATAGGAGTGGACAACAGTGGGAACGACCCCAAATCCAAACCCAAAACGGGAGGTGTTTCACAATGGAGATAGCGATACTCATATACGACCGTTTCACCGCGCTCGATGCCGTTGGGCCATATGAGGTACTCAGCCGGCTGCCAGGAGCGAAAGTCACGTTCGTCGCCGAGAGTGCGGACCTGCAACGCACCGATACGCGGCAGCTTGCGCTGCTCGCCGAGGCCACGCTCGAGGAGATGCCCGCGCCAGACATCGTGCTCGTCCCAGGCGGCCCTGGACAGGACGCGCTGATGGGCGACGGCCCTGTCCACGAGTGGTTGCGCGCCGCCGACGCCACCTCCACGTGGACGGCCGCGGTATGCACAGGCTCGCTGATCATCGCTGCCGCTGGACTGCTCGCGGGCAAGCGTGCCACCAGCAACTGGCAGGCGCTTGATCAGCTGGGCGAGCTTGGCGCCGAGGTCGTACCCGAGCGATTCGTCTTCGACGGCAAGTACGCCACCGCGGCCGGTGTCACTGCCGGGCTCGACATGGCGCTCGCGCTGGCCGGAAGGATCGCAGGCGTTCAGGTCGCGCAGGCAATCCAGCTCGGCCTGGAGTACGACCCTGAGCCGCCCTTCAACGCGGGCTCGCCCGAGAAGGCACCCGCGGAGATCGTCGAGGCGGTGCGCGCCTACTCTCGCTTCGCCGGGACCACATAGGGAGGGGGTCGCTAACCTGCGCTGTCCAATGGCAGAACGCCGCTACGACCCGCAGGAGATAGAGCCCCGCTGGCAAGCGGTGTGGGCCGAGGAGCACACGTGGGAGGTGTCCAACGATCCCGTTCCGGGTGAGGCCAGCAGCGCCACCTCTTATGTGCTTGAGATGCTCCCCTACCCGAGCGGCGAGCCCCACATCGGGCATTTGAAGAAATACGCGGTCGGCGACGCGATCGCACACTTCCACCGGCGCACCGGCCACCGCGTGCTTCACCCGATGGGCTACGACGCGTTCGGCCTGCCCGCAGAGAACCATGCGATCAAGACCGGCGTGCACCCGCGCGAGTCGATCGCCTCCTCGATCGCCTCCTTCCAGCGCCAGTTTCGCTCGTGGGGAATTTCGATCGACTGGTCGCGTGAGTTTGGCACTCACGAACCCTCCTACTACCGCTGGACGCAGTGGATCTTCCTGGAGCTATACAAGGCGGGCCTCGCCTATCGGCGTGAGGCCGCGGTCAAGTGGTGCCCCAACGACCAAACCGTGCTCGCCAACGAGCAGGTCGTGGACGGTTGCTGCGAGCGCTGCGGGGCGGTCGTGGAAGTCAAGCAGCTGGAGCAGTGGTTCTTCCGCATAACCGACTACGCGGAGCGCCTGCTCGGCGACCTCGACGGGATTGCGTGGCCTGAGCACGTAAAGACGATGCAGCGCAACTGGATCGGGCGCAGCGAGGGCGCGGAGGTCACCTTCCGCTGCGAGCAGCTAGGCATCGACTACCCCGTCTTCACCACGCGCCCCGACACGCTGTTTGGTGCCACCTTCTTCGTGATGGCCCCCGAGCATCCCGACGTGGGGCGCCTGGTGGCCGGCACGCCGCAGGAGCAGGCGGTACGCGACTACGTAAACCAGGCGCTCACAGAGTCAGGCGCCGAGCGCGGATCGCTCGATAAGCCCAAGACCGGCGTTGCCCTCGGGCGCACCGTCACCAATCCCGTCAACGGCGAGCAGATCCCCATGTATGTGGCCGACTACGTGCTGATGGAGTACGGCACCGGCGCGATCATGGCCGTCCCCGGCCACGACGAGCGCGACTACGCGTTCGCGCGCGCGTATTCGCTGCCGATCCGACGGGTGATTGAAGGTGTGTCGGAAGACGGGGGGGATGCGCAAGGCTTGCCCTACACCGGGGATGGACCGCTGGTGAACTCGCGCCCCGACTTCGACGGCATGGGCAACCGCGAGGCGTTGCGCGCGATCGTGCAATGGCTCGACCGCGAAGGCAAGGGCCACGCGTCTGTCAACTATCGCCTGCGTGACTGGCTGATCTCGCGCCAGCGCTACTGGGGCTGTCCCATCCCGATCGTCTATTGCGAGCACTGCGGACTGCAACCCGTCCCCGCCGAGCAGCTCCCCGTGGTGCTGCCCGACATCGAGGACTACGCCCCGCACGGACGCTCCCCGCTGGCGGCCGCCGAGGATTGGGTTGCCACCGAGTGCCCTTCGTGTGGCGGTCCTGCAAGGCGGGAGACCGACACGATGGACACGTTCGTCGACTCCTCCTGGTATTTCCTGCGCTACTGCGACGCACGCAACGACGAGGCCGCATGGAGCCCGGAGGCGCTGCGCCAGTGGATGCCGGTCGACCAATACATCGGCGGGGTCGAGCACGCGATTCTCCACCTGATGTACGCGCGCTTCTTCACCAAGGCCCTGGCCGATCTGGGACAGCTCGACTTCCAGGAGCCCTTCAAGGCGCTGTTCACGCAAGGGATGGTCACCAAGGACGGCGCCAAGATGAGCAAGTCCAAGGGCAACGTCGTCTCGCCCGCCTCGATCGTCGAACGTTACGGCGCCGACACCGCGCGTTGCTACATCCTGTTTGTCGGTCCCCCTGACCAGGATGCTGATTGGTCGGATGAGGGCGTCGAGGGTGTCCACCGCTTTCTTTCGCGCCTGTGGCGCCTGGCGGCCGAGACGGCCGAGCGCGGTGGCGCCGATCCGCTCGCATCGGTAGGCGCATTCGGCGAGGTCGGCGCCCTGCAGGGCGATGACCTGGAGCTGGTGCGCAAGGCCCACTGGGCGATCGAGAAGGTTTCAGAAGACATGCGCCGTTTCGGCTTCAATACCGCGATCGCGGCTGTCATGGAGCTGCTCAACGACTGCTCGCGGATGCGTAATGAACTCAGCGTCGAGACGCTGCGTTTCGGTCTCGCCACCGCCGCCTCGCTCCTATTCCCCTTTGCGCCGCATGTCTGCAGCGACATCTACGAGCTGCTCACCGGCGAGCGCGTCTGGGAGCAGCCCTGGCCACAAGCCGACCCGGAGATGCTCGAGCGCGACGAGTACGAGCTGGTGTGCCAGGTCAACGGCAAGCTGCGCGACCGCGTGCAGGCATCCAGCGACGCCGGTGCCGAGGAGCTAAAGGCGTTGTGCCTGGCCGCGCCCAACGTGCTCACGCACATCGAGGGCCGCGAGATCGTCAAGGAAATCGTCGTGCCAGGGCGGCTGGTGAACCTAGTCGTACGTTAAGCGTCCGCCGCGGCGTTGGTGCAGCGGCTCAAAAGATGTCAGTTGCCACTGTGCGGCGCTCGCCTGCCGATATGGCAGCCACGGCATGCTGGCCAAGCGCCTCGATCGACGTATCGGGCAGCACGCGCGCCACGCCTTGAGGTAGCCACCAGTTCCACTTGCCGAACAGCTCCATCGCCGTCGGCACGAGCACCAGCCGCACGATCGTCGCGTCGATCGCGATCGCCAGCGCGCAGCCGAGGCCCAGCTCTTTGATCGACGGCACACCGGTCAGCGCGAACACGCTGAACACGCACACCATGATCAGTGCGGCGCTTGTGATGGTGGGCGCGCTGGATGAAAGCCCTTCGACGACCGCGCGACGCGTGTCGCCGGTCGCGGCGTAGCGCTCGCGAATACGGCTCAGCAAGAACACCTCGTAGTCCATCGAGAGTCCGAACACGACCGCCAGCACGAGCGGCAGGATCAGCGTTTCCACCGACCCAAACACCAGCGTCAGCACGCCATACGCGGCGCTCACCGACAGCAGGTTCATCACCACCGCCTTCAGCGGCAGCACGATCGAGCGCAGCAACAACATCAGCACGAAGAAGGTCACCGTCATCACGAACAGCGCCACCTTCCACATCGAGCCAAGCACTTCCGCGTGGTAGTCGGCCAGATAGGCGGCGTCTCCACCGAGCAGCGCGCCCGAGGGCAGTTGCGAGCGCAGACGCTTCACGGCTTCCTGCCCCTGTGGCGACTCGCCATCATGGCGCGGCGTCGCGCGAATCAACACTTCGCGTCCGTTGCTGGAGACGATCGTGGGCGCCACGCTCAATACCTCGACATCGGTCGCCAGCACGCGTCGCACAGTCGCGGCCTCCGATCTCGGCGCGATCACTTCAAATGGGGTTGACGCGCCGGCTCCGGTGACGGCGGCGGCTGCCTGAAAGCCTCGCAGCGTCTCGTTGCCCTTGGGGAATTGGCGCAGCGCGCCGTCTGTCGTCTTCAGGTGCAAGGCGGGCGAGGCGAGTGCGAGCATCGCGATCGCCGCGGTCGCCGCCGTCAGCGCGGGCCTGCGGGTCACGCGTGCCGTCCAGCGCTCCCAAAAGCCTTTCGGGCTTGGCAGTCGCGTCGAAATCCACGCAAACACCCGCCCGCGCGTGTGCGTGCGCTCCCCAAGCAGCGAGATGAGGCACGGCAACAACGTCGAGGCGGCCAGCACCGACACGGTCACCACCACGATCGCGCCAAGCGCCATCGAGCGGATCGCCGCGGCACGCACCAGATACAGGCCGACGAGCGCCGTCACCACCGTCAACCCCGAGAAGATCACCGCCACGCCAGAGGTCGCAAGTGCCGTGGCACGTGCCTTAATCGGATCGGCGCCCGCGCGGATCTCCTGGCGGTAGCGAGCCAGCACGAACAGCGAATAGTCGACGGCCACGCCGATCCCAATCATCGACGCCATGTTCGTCACGAACACCGACATTTCCATCGTCAGCGATAGGAAGTAGATGATCGCACCGGTGATCAGCACCGACACGAGCCCGAGCGCAAGCGGCAGGCTCGCCGCGATCAGCGAGCCGAACACGGCGATCAGGATCAACGCGACGATCGGAAAGCCGGTCTGCTCGGCGGTCGCGAGATCCTTCTTGGAGAGGTCCTGGAGTCCCGCCCACAGTGCCGACTGGCCGAGGAGATGTAGCGCCACCGGCCCGTCGTCGGAGCCGTTCAGGTCGAGCTTCCCGCGCAGCTTCGTCGCAACGTTCGTCGCGCCTTCTTCGTTGACGGACATGTCAAACGGCACCACGATCGTGCGCTGATGCGCACCGGCCGCTGCGATCTCCTGCTCGAGCTGTGCGCGCACCGCGGGGGAGATGCTCACGTGCGCCGTGCTTTGCGTCGCCGAGTCCAGGCGCACGAGTGCGGCGCTCATCTCGCTTGCCGTTGCGTCGCCCGTGGGCGCAAGCACACCCGCGAGTCGTGCCGCCTGCGCGCCGGGGGTGATCTTAGGCAGCTGCTGCAGCAGCTTCTGCGAGTCCGAGCCTGGGATCGTGTACCCGCCGCCGGAGAGGTGTTCGCTCTGTTTTGCGGCAAACGGCACCGCTGCGAGCACGAGCACGAGCCATGTGCCGATGACGATTGCGCGGCGGCGACGTAGCCAGCTGTCCAACTTCAGCATGAAGGTCTGCATGGGTGCCTCCCGGCGTCCTGCGGTTTGGCTGCCTGGCCAGTTTCTTGCTTCGGGAGGTTACGGAGTGTGACTGGGGACACATATAGGGGATTCCCCCTACCTGCGCCTGGTACGGCCAAGTTTGACCGATACAGCGCCGAATGTCTGGCGGGATCGCGCCATCGACTTCCCAAACCCTGCCTGTCGGAGCGCTCGCCTAGACTCGACTTCAGTGCCCGCCCTAAAGCCCGCCTACCTAATCCACGGAGACGACCACGGCGCGATCGCTGAGCGTCGTGCGCGCCTGAAGGCGCTGGCCGAATCCGAAGGCGACGCGGCCAGCGTGGAGGTGCTCTCTGGCGATGCAGGCGCCCCCGAAGCCGTTGGGATCGTGCTCTCGACGATGACGTTTGCCATCGGACAGCGCGTGATCGTGGTGGACGGCGCCGAGCGTTTCAAGGAAGCTGAGGTCTCGACGCACATCGAGCCCGCTATGGCCGCGATGCCGCCAGATACGACGATCGCGTTCTTCGCGCGCGAGGAGGGCCGCACGAAGGCGCCGGCTGCACTGCACGGTGCTGTGAAGGCCGCCAAGGGTCAGATCGTGGCGGAGGCGACGATCAAGCCATGGGAGCTTGCCGGCTGGGTGCGCGAGCAGGCGACGCGGCTCGGCCTCTCACTCGACGCGTTCGCCGCGAAGACGCTGGTGGCACAGGTGGGGGAGCGCCAGCAGCGGTTGCTGCGCGAGCTGGAGAAGCTCGCTCTGGCTGCTGAGGAGAGCGACGCGCCGATCAAGGTGAGCGCTGAGGAGATCGAACGGGACGCCGCCCACTCGACCGCGCATCGTGCCTTCTCGCTCGCCGACGCGTTGGTTGGTGGCGACGCCGGCGAAGCGATGCGCTCCTACCTGCGCCTGCGCGCCCAGGGCGAACGATTGCCAGGACTCTTGTATCTGATGGCCCAACGCTTGCGCGACGCCGAGGGCGTGTCTGTGCGCATCCAGGCTGGTGAAGCGCCCGCGGAGATCAAGCGCACCCTGCGAATGCCCCCGCGTGCCGCGGATCGCTTCATCGCCGATGTGGCGCGCACCGAGCCGGAGAGCCTGCGCACCGCGATCTGCCGGATCGCCGACCTGGAACTCGATACGCGTGGCGGGCCGGAGCTGAGTCAGTCGCGCACGGCGCTCTCTTCGCTGGAGGAGGACACGCTGGCGCTGAGGGCAATCCTGGCGATCGCGGGCTAGGGGATATATATATGTCCGATTTTATACCTACTACTAAAATGGCTACATATCGTAGTCACTATGGTATGAGGTATAAAAAGAGATAACAACAACCCGCGTGTTGCGCGACCTTTTGGTCGAGAAGAGTGTCGAGTGAGGGTGGCGCTCAGCTGCCGCTGCTGGCAACCGTACGAGCCGCGCGCGACTTCTTGCGCGCGCCCGTATTGCGATGCAGCGCACCGCGCTTGACGGCCTTGTCGATCGTGCGCACCAGGCGACGATGCTCGGCCTCGGTGGCCTCGCTGTCGCTCTCCTTGGCGAGAGCCTCCAGGCGACGGAAGTACGTCTTGATCGCCGAGGTGTACTGGCGGTTCTCGAGACGCTCGCGCTCGGAGCGGAGGATGCGCTTCTTTTGGGATGCGATGTTGGCCATGTGAAAAGGACGCTGCGGCCTGGGCAGACTGCCTGGGCGCGCCGCGCAGCGCCGTACTATAGCGCCCCGTGGCTGTGAGCTCTGAGACGGGGGAGGATGCGGCGGGGCCGGGGCCTGCCAACAGCATCGCGCGCAACACCGCGATGTTCTCGGTCGTGACGGGCTTCTCACGGATCGTGGGGCTGTTGCGCGAGATCGCGTTCGCCAGCTATTTCGGCACCACCCCGGCCGCCTCGGCCTACACGATCGCCTTTCTGGTGCCCAATTTCGTCGCGCAACTGTTCGCCAACGCGGCACTGTCGGCCGCCTTCGTGCCCGTCTTCACCGACCTGCTGCAGAAGGGCAAGAAGCGCGAGGCCTTCCGCTTGGCCTCGACGCTGTTCTGGATCTTGCTGATCGCGCTGAGCGTGGTGACGGCCTTCTTCATCCTTGCCGCCGGCACGATCATGCCGCTATTCACCGGCCCGAAGTTCCTGCCCTCAACCGTGTCGCTCACCGTAGGGCTCTCGCAGGTGCTGTTCCCCGTCGTGCTGCTCTTGGGCCTCACCGGGCTGTTGCTGGGCATTCTGCAGTCCTACGATCGCTTCACCCTGCAGGCGATCTCCCCGGCGATCTGGAACGTGATCATCATCGCGTTCCTCGTCGTGCTGCATCCGCACTTCCACGGCGAAGCGACCATCTACGCGTTCGCGATCGGCGTGCTGGTGGCCACGGGCGTACAGATGCTGATGGCTTTGGGGGCGCTGGCGCGGATCGATTTCCGCTTGCAGATGACGATCGACTGGCACGATCCCCGGGTAAGCCGTGTGTTCCTGCTGATGCTGCCTGTCACGATCGGCCTGGGCATCGTCAACCTCGACCAGCTGATCAACTCGGCCTTCGGCACGCTCGTCTCGGCTGAAGCGCCGCGCGCGATCGAAAACGCCTTTCGCGTATACATGCTGCCCCAGGGCATGTTCAGCGTGGCAGTCGCGACCGTGCTGTTTCCGACCATGAGCCGCATGGCGTCTCGTCGCGACACGGCGTCGATGCGCAGCACCGTGGCCTCGGGTATGCGCCAGATCAACCTGCTGCTGATCCCGGCGGCGGCGTTCATGGCGGTGCTGGCAACCCCGATCGTGCGCTTGCTGTTTCAGCGCGGAGAATTCGACGCGCAGTCGACGCAGCTGGTCTCGACCGCCCTGTTCTGGTTCGCTTTCAGCCTGCCCTTCGGCGGCCTCAACTTGTTGCTCACGAGAACGTTCTTCGCCGTACGGCGGCCCTGGATCCCCACGGGCCTAGCCGGGATCAACATCGTTGTGGACATCATCGTCAGCCTCAGCCTCTACAAGCCGCTGGGGATCGCGGGGCTCGTAATCGGCACGCTGGTTGCCAACATCGTGATGACGGCGCTACTCGCCCGTCGCGTGCGGATCGGCTTCAACGGGCGCTTGGATGGTGCGCGCACGACGATGATCACCGTGCGCGTGTGCACCGCCTCGGTGCTGCTTGCGGGCGTGTCCTACGCGGTTTGGTACGCGCTGGACTCTCTGCTCGGTGTGTCGCTGCCGGCACAAATCGTGAGCGTGGGAGCGGCTGCGCTCGCGGGACTGTGGGTCTACTCGCGGGCGGTGCTCGTGATGAGCGTGCCCGAGGCCCGCCAAGTGCAACGTTTGATCATGGCCCAGCTCGGTCGGGCCTGACGCCCCTCGGGGCGAGGTGCTCGACGCATCGCGACACGAAAACGAAGGGCCGAGAAGGCTCTCACCCTCCCGGCCCTGGTCCGGACAAAGATCACCGGGTTACTACTACGTCCCAGGACTTAAATGTGTCGTATGCCTGGGCGGCTATGACACTCCCGACCACCTGGACTGGCCGTCCCCGAGGGGACGCGTTGCCTGGCTCGAGCCCGAGGGCTCCGGTCGAGTGGGCGATCCGCCGGACCACTAAGGCTACCGTGCCGCGGGCTCGACCGGCAGGAGTGGCGACCGGTCAGGCAAGCCGTCATGCGGGCACGGGCGGATCTTGTCTCCCATCCCATCCCAACCCGGCCTTCTACGCTATAGCGGCCCATGGACCAATCGCGCATACGCAACTTCTCGATCATCGCCCACATCGACCACGGCAAGTCGACGCTGGCCGACCGCATCCTCGAGCTGACGCACGCCGTCGAGGAGCGGGCGATGCGGGCGCAGGTGCTGGACTCGATGGACCTGGAGCGCGAGCGGGGGATCACGATCAAGGCACAGGCTGTGAAGGTCGCCTACACCGCCTCTGACGGGGAGACCTACCAGCTGCACCTGATCGACACACCCGGGCATGTCGACTTCACGTATGAGGTTTCGCGCTCGCTCGCTGCATGCGAGGGTGCGCTGCTTGTCGTGGATGCATCGCAGGGCGTGGAGGCGCAGACGGTGGCCAACACCTATCTCGCAGTGGAGGCAGGGCTGGAGCTGATTCCCTGCCTGAACAAGATCGACCTGCCAGGCGCCGAGCCCGAGCGGGTCGCGGGCGAAGTGGCGGAGCTGATCGGCGAGCCGCCTGAGGCGATCCTGAAGATCAGCGGCAAGACGGGTGCGGGCGTGGCGGAGGTGCTGGACGAGCTGGTCAGGCGCGTGCCGCCGCCTTCGGGCGATCCGAGCGCGCCGCCGAGGGCGCTGATCTTCGACTCGGAGTTCGACCAGTACCGGGGCGTGATCGCCTACATCCGTGTGGTCGATGGCGTGTTCCGCAAGGGCGAGGCGATCAGGGCGATGGCGGCCGGGACGCACGCGGAGATCGACGACATCGGCTTCTTCTCGCCGACGATGACGCCGGTCAAGCAGCTTGCGGCGGGCGAGGTGGGGTATCTGATCACGGGCATCAAGGACGTGACGCACCTGCGTGTGGGCGACACGCTCACAACGACGGTGCACGGTGAGAAGCGCACCTCCGAGCCGCTGCCGGGCTACAGGGAGGTCAAGCCGATGGTGTTCTGCGGTCTGTTCCCGATCGACTCCGATCGCTACCCAGACCTGCGCGATGCGCTGGAGAAGCTGACGCTCAACGATGCGGCGCTCTCGTGGGAGCCGGAGACCTCCGACGCGCTCGGCTTCGGCTTTCGCTGCGGCTTCCTCGGCCTGTTGCACATGGACATCGTGCGTGAGCGCCTCGAGCGCGAGTACGACCTGGAGCTGCTTGCGACGATGCCGTCCGTCGAGTTCGACGTCACCCTGACAAACGGCGAGGAGCTGGAGGTACACAACCCCTCCGACATGCCCGATCCGGGTACGATCGCCGAGATCCGCGAGCCGTTCATCAAGGCCCAGGTGATCGCCCCGCGCGAGTTCGTCGGCGCGGTGATGGAGCTTTGCCAGGAACGCCGCGGCGAGCCGGCGGGCATGCACTACCTCTCACCGGAGCGCGTACAGATGAGCTACGACCTGCCGCTTGCGGAAATCGTGCTCGATTTCTTCGACCAGCTCAAGTCGCGCACACGCGGCTATGCCTCGCTCGACTACGAGCTGAGCGACATGAAGCCGGCGAACCTCGTCAAGCTCGACGTGCTGCTCGCCGGCGATACGGTCGACGCGCTGTCGATGGTCGTGCACCGCGAGAAGGCCTACGACATGGGCCGCACGCTCACCGAAAAGCTGCGCAAGCGCATCCCGCGCCAGCAGTACGACGTGCCGATTCAGGCGGCGATCGGCTCGCACATCATCGCCCGCGAGACCGTCAAGGCCTTCCGCAAGGACGTGATCGCCAAGTGCTACGGCGGCGACATCAGCCGTAAGAAGAAGCTTCTGAGCAAGCAGAAGGAGGGCAAGAAGCGCATGAAGCAAGTCGGTCGTGTGGAGGTGCCCCAGGAGGCGTTCCTGGCGGTGCTGGAGATTGGGGATGAGTAGCCAGCCGGTGTCGCCCATCCGATCCCTCCGATTCTCGGTCGGCGATTATTTTTTTGGATTGGGGGGCGTTCCCTCGGGGTGCCGCGCGTAGTGCACATCCTGTTTGTGTGTCTGGGCAATATCTGCCGCTCACCGACCGCGGAGGGCGTCATGGCAACGCTGGTCGCGCAAGCCGGCCTACAGGAGAAGATCGCGCTTGACAGCGCCGGCACCGGGGCGTGGCATGTCGGCGAGCCACCGGATGCGCGTGCGACGCAGGCAGCACGGGCACGCGGGATCGAGCTGCACAGCGTCGCGCGCCAGGTGCGCACCGAGGACTTCGAGCGCTTCGCCTTGATCCTCGCGATGGACGGCTCAAACCAGCACGCGCTCCGTCAGCTTGCCCCCGACGAGCAGGCGCGCGAGAAGGTCAGGTTGCTGCGCGAATTCGACCCTGTCAGCATCGCGGCGCGCAATCTCGACGTCCCCGACCCCTACTACGACAGCCAGCGCGGTTTCGAGATCGTGCTCGATCAGGTGCAGGCAGCGTGCGAGGGTTTGCTTGAGTACGTGTGGGAGTCCGGGCTGGCGGCTGCAGTCAAGGATCGCGGGTGAGCCTGCCGGCTGGAGCGAGCGACCCGCGCCGGGTCGGTGGCGGCGACATCAACGAGGCCTGGCATGTGCGCATGAACGGGAAGGACGCGTTCGTGAAGACGCGCGCGGACGCCGGGGAGGGAGAGTACGCGCTTGAGGCCGCCGGTCTGCAGTGGCTTGGCGAGCCCAAGGCGCGTATGAGGAGGTGGCGCCGTTGGCCGACGGTTGGCGCGAGCGGGTGAGCCTGTGGCAGCTCCTGCCACTGCTCGTACACGCGGTACTGTTCGGCGGCTCCTATTGCGCGGCAGCCGAGCGAGTGGCAAAGAGTTACGCCAGCTGAACCGTCCCGCTGGGGAGTGTCGGTCGGATAGGGGGGTATGCGCCCCTCGACGATCGAGCAGCGTCGCCGCCTGTACCTGCAGGCACGCGTCGTGATTGCTCGCCACTATCGTCACCCGCTGACGCTCGATGCGGTCGCCCGCGCACTGGCCAGCTCACCCCGACAACTAACGCGTGCCTACGCACAGTTTGGCGAGGTCACCTTTCGCGAGGACCTACTCGCACGCCGCCTGGGCATCGCGGCGCAACTACTGATCGAGCAGCCGGCGATCTCGGTGCGCGACGTCGCACGACTCGTCGGCTACCGCCAGGCCCCACACTTCGCCAAGGCGTTTCGACGACGCTACGGGCTCACGCCCGCTGCCTTCCGCGCCGAGGGGCGAATCTATGCGCGGCGCGTTCGGGCCGCTCCGGTGACTTCGGGTGCGCCCGGAGACGGGGCGGCGCAACCGCAGGCCACGGTGTTCGCTCAGCGGGTTGCGTGAAGTGTCGCGTCCAGTTCGGGCAGCGGCTCGACTGGACTGGCGCCCGGCAGGCGCAGGCGCATCAGCGTGCCACCGCCCGGGGCGGCCTCGGCGCTGACGCGGCCGCCGTGCTGTTCGGCGACCTGGCGCACGATCGCAAGACCCAAGCCCGAGCCGGGACGTCCGCGTGCCTCCGCGCCTCGGTAGAAGCGGTCGAAGACGTGGGGTAGGTCGGCGGGTGAGATGCCCGGACCGTGGTCGCGGACGGTGAGGGTGTCGCCATGCAGTGCGATCTCTATGGGTCTGCCCGCGGGGCTGTAGTTGACCGAGTTGTCGATCAGGTTGTTGATCGCGCGGCCGAGTCGCATCGGCTCGCCGGTGAGCACCACCGGGTCGAGCTGGACGTGAAAGGGCGTGTCGGGCGAGTGGCGGCGGGCTCGATCGAGCGCCTCCTCGACGATCAGGTCCAGGCGCACGTCCTCACGCCCAGAGCGCGGTTGCTCGCCACGTCCCAGCTCGATCAGGTCGTTCATGAGTAGCGTCAGCTCCTCGATCTGCTCGACCACCTCATCGAGCATTCGTTGGCGCTCCTCCACGGGCATGTCACGCTCCTGCTTGAGGATTTCGATGTTCGTGCGCAAGCTGGTCACTGGTGTGCGCAGCTCGTGCGAGGCATCGGCGACGAGTTGGCGCTGCGCGTGCACGGAGGAGTCGAGCGCGC
Organism: uncultured Solirubrobacterales bacterium; assembly: GCA_963776985.1. GTDB lineage: Bacteria > Actinomycetota > Thermoleophilia > Solirubrobacterales > Solirubrobacteraceae > Palsa-744. Next base: position 8,207 of record CAVZOV010000004.1, on the reverse strand, counting down.
TCATCGAGATCTCCAGCGCGTCGAGCATCGCGTTGAAGCTCTCTGCGAGGCGTCCGATCTCATCTTCCCCCGCGGGCCGGATCCGGTTTGAGAGGTCCTGTGTGCGCGTCACGTGCTCGGTGGCCTGGGTGAGGCGCTTGACCGGCGCCACGGCGGCACCGGCGACGAGCCGTCCGAGCAGGGCGGCGAGCGCGACTCCGCCGATGTCGAGCAGCACGAGGATCAGGCGCAGGCGCGCTAGCGCGCTGTCCACGTCGGTCAGCGGCTGAGCCAGTTGCGCCGCGTAGCCGCGAGTTATCGCCTCGGTGAGCACGCGCAAGTGGATGCCGTCGGCGTTCGTGTCGCTGTAGAAGGGTTTGCCACCATGCGCGGCAAGTGCGCGAGCCTTCGCGTCCACCGGCAGTTTCACGCTCGGTGTCGATGCGAACAGAACCTTGCCGCTGGAGTCGATCAGCTGTTGATAGCCGCGCACCTGATCTGGGCCAGGCGGGATTCCAGGAAACGCGTCGCGGTGGATTCCCAGCCGCGCCGTGGGCCCTGGGAAGCGGTCGAAGCGGGAGACCAGCGGGCGCGCGCGATCGCGCAGCTGACTGTCCACCTGGCCATATAGCTCGCGCGCGGCGAGCAGGTAGGTGAGTGCCGAGGTCAGCACCACAGCGACGGCCACTGCCATGGCCGAGACGAGCGTTATGCGCCGCCGAAAGCTCACGCTCGCAACACGTAGCCGACGCCACGCACCGTATGCAGCACCCGCGACTCGCCACCGGCCTCGGTCTTGCGGCGCAAGTAGCCCATGTACACGCCGAGCGAGTTGGAGCTGGAGCCGAAGTCATACCCCCACACGTGTTCGAAGATGATTGAGCGAGTCAACACCTGCTTGGGATGGCGCAGGAACAGCTCGAGCAGCAGAAACTCGGTACGCGTCAGTGTCAGCGCCCGCTCCCCGCGCCACGCCTCGTGTGCGAGCCGGTCCATGCGCAGGTCATCGAAGGCGAGCGTTTCCTCCTGCTCGCTCTCATCCGCCCTGCGCAGCAGCGCACGCACGCGCGCCATCAGCTCGCGCAGCGCAAACGGCTTGATCAGGTAATCGTCGGCACCGGCGTCCAGGCCGGCCACGCGATCGTCGACCTGCTCGCGCGCGGTGAGCATCAGCACCGGAGTGCGGTCGCCACCCTCGCGCACACGCCGGCATACCTCCAGACCGTCGAGCACGGGCATCGACACGTCGAGGATTACCGCGTCGTAGGAGCCCTCGGATATGCGCTCCAGCGCGTCGCCACCATCGCCCGAGAGGGCCACCTCGTAACGCTCGAGTGTGAGTGCGCGCGAGAGCGCGTGTTGGACGGCGGGCTCGTCGTCGACGACCAGTATGCGCGCGGGCTCTGCCATGTGGTTTCGATCGTCCACCGACTCGGACATTGGAGGGCGGGGGCTATGGTGACGGTAGCGCAGGGACCATACGATTGGGGCCGAAGAGGATGCGAAGAATCGCCGAAGATGACACCGCTCAGGCGGTTCGTGCGCAGGATCGCGACCTCGCATCATCCGGTGGGAATGGCGGTATCACGAACCAGTCGCGCCGGCTGCGCAACGGCCTGATCAGCCTCGCGATCTTCTTCGCTCTGATCGTCGGGCTGCTGCTCGCAGTCCCAAAACTGCGCTCGACGGGCGAGTTGATAACCGACGCGAACCCAGCGTGGGTGATCGCCGGCATCGGCCTGGAGCTGCTCTCGTGCGCCGGTTACGTGGTGCTGTTCGAACTGGTGTTCAAGATGGAGCGGCGTTTCAGCCGGCGACTGTCACTGTCGGAGCTTGCGGTCAACTCGGTCGTGTCGGTCAGCGGCATCGGTGGGATCGCGCTCGGCGCATGGGTGTTGCGTACCAAGGGCGTGTCTGTCGAGCGGATCGCAAGGCGCTCGGTACTGATGTTCGTGCTGACAAGCGCCGTGAATGTATCGGCGGTCGCGGCGATCGGCGTGCTGATGTGGCTGGGAGTACTGCCAGGCTCGCGCGACCCGCTGCTGACACTGCTGCCAGCGGCGCTCGCGATCGCGACGATCGCAGCGACCTTGGCGATTGCCGCGCTCGCGGGCCGACTCGCGCATGGGCGGTTGAGCAGCGGACGTCTGCATGTGGCACTCGTGGCGATCAGCGACGGGGTACGCGGCGCGCTGTGGCTGATCCGCCGACACGACTGGCGTCTGCTTGGCGCGGTCGGCTACTGCCTGTTCGACGCGCTCGTGCTGTATGTGAGCCTGCGCGCGTTCGGCCCGGCGCCGACGTTCTGGGTGGTCGCGATGGCCTACCTGGTTGGCCTGATGGGCAATTCGATCCCGATCCCGGCCGGCCTTGTGGCGGTTGAAGGTGGGTTGATCGGGATGCTCGTGCTGTTCCACGTTCGACCGGTCAAGGAGGCGGTGGCGGCGGTCGTCGTCTACCGCGCGATCTCACTGTGGATCCCAGCGCTGATCGGCTCTGCGGCGTTCTTCGGGATGCGTCGCGAAATTGGGGAGCCGGTTAGTGCTGCGTCGGGCAGTCCAGCCCCGAGCTGAGCGAAACAGCCGACGCGCGCGCCTCAGGAGTGCGCCAGGCGTTCGGCGGCGGCCACCGCCGTGCTTGCTGTTTGACAAGGGTGTCCGGGCAGCTTTTCCATGACTTCGTGAAGCTGGGGCGACTCGGGGCCCGAGAGACCCGGACAGTAGACGGGAGGGGGCAGGTTCCCGCTGGCCGAGCCGGGCGCGTTGAGTGGCCGCAGCTCCTTTGCCGCCAGCAGCGCGTGGGTGAGCGTGTCCGAGAAAATGTCGATTGCCGTGCGGCCGCTGTATAGCTCGAGCGAGTGTTCTTCGTCATACAGCGTCCCGGGCACTCCCCGTACGAGGATGTTGCGCTGCGGGCCGAGCGCGCTGTTTGAGTGCAGGCCGTAGATGACGGTCGTGACCTGTAGCGGCAGCAGGCAGCTGCCGCCGCCGCCAAGCAGCCCCTTGCCGCTGACGCAGTCGCCGTAATACACGCTGTCGCCGATTCCCGCGCTGTAGTTCTCGAGTCCGTCCACAGCCGCGAGTGGGCTGCCGGCAAAGCCCGGACCGGCCCAATACAGCGGGTAGTAGGGAAATGTCTGGGCCTGCGCGAGCGCTGCGCCGGTGAGCGGCGGCGGATGTGTCGTGCCACAGCCCGAGGCTAGTGCGGCCACGGTGAGTAGCGTGAGTGCCGCGAACGCCAGGACTGGCTGCGCCAGTGTTCGGTGCAGCCACTGGCATCGCGGTGCAAACCGGGCGGTTGGGGCGTCCGGGCCGGTGCGGTACTTCATCGGTCAGGGCTCAGGCAGGTGGTGGTCATCGGCGCTGATTATCGGCTACCGGCGTCTGCGACGCGTAACGCGACTTCTGGCGCTCTCGTCGGTTGATGCAGGTACAAGCGCGCGACTCGTCCAATTGAGATCGACTCGCGTGTGTGCCGGGGCCTGGCTGGGTAGCGAGTCAGGTCCCGGCCAATTTGATCGGCCGCGCGGTTCCCACGTCGCGGTGCCGGCGAGTCTCACAGCTCGTGGCTCCCCCGGACGTGTTGGTGGCTCATTAGGAGAGCGGGAGCCGGCGAGCTTGGCCGCCTGTCTCGCCATACTGGGCCGCTTGGGTTCCGTCGATACTCAAGCACTCGCCGAGGTGCAGCCCCGATTGGGGTCCACGCGAGGGTCGCTCGCCGGCGCGCGCATCTCTCTTGCGATGGTCACGGCGGTCGTGCTCGTCGGTAGCTGGCTGATCGTTGCGCCGCTTTCGCCGGACTTCGCTGCGCAGACCTACCGCGCGACGCTGTTCGAACGCTTCGGGTTCACGATCTGGGACGACAACTGGTATGCGGGCCACCACCTTCCGGGCTACAGCCTGGTGTTCCCGTGGCTCGCGTTGCTACTGGGGATTCGCCTCGCTGGTGCGCTCGCCGTGCTTGTCTCGACGTTCGCGTTCGAGCGGATCGCGCTCGGCGTGTATGGGCCGCGCGCGCGCTGGGGCGCCGCGTGCTTTGCCCTCGCGGCCGCCGGCGACCTGTGGATTGGGCGTGTGACGTTTGCGCTCGGGGTCACGTTCGCCGTGCTGGCCGTGCTTGCGCTTGTGCGCGGACGGCCGTGGTTGGCGGTGTTGCTCACGGTGCTGTGTGCGGCCACGAGTCCCGTCGCCGGACTGCTGCTCGCGCTGGCGGGTGCCACGCATCTGCTCGTCAGCCGGCGTGCACTTGCCGGGCTCACGCTCGTGCTGCCAGTGCTCGTCGTCGTGCTACCGCTTGAGGCATTGTTTCCCGAGGGTGGCTGGGAGCCGTTTGCAGCCAGTTCGGTGATCGCCACGGTCGCTGTGACATTGGCTTTCCTGTATGCCGTGCCGTGGGAGGAGCGGCTGTTGCGGATCGGTGGGCTGATCTATCTGGTCGTCGTCTTTCTCTCGATTGCACCGACGCCGATGGGCAGCAACATTGCTCGCTACGCGGTGATCCTGGCTGGGCCGCTCGCGCTGTGCGTGCTGGGGCGCGATGGCTTCAGCCGTCCCGGCCGTCCGCTTGCGGGCGTTGTGCTTGCGGTAGGGGTGATCGTTGTTTGGACCGCCTGGGGTCCTGTCCGCGAGAGCACCGGGGTGATCGGTGACCCCTCGACCAGCGCCTCCTATTACGTGCCGCTCGAACGCTTCCTCGACGCTCACGGTGGCTCGCTTGTGCGCGTTGAGGTTCCCTTCACGCACTCCCACTGGGAGGCGGCTTTTCTCGCGCAGCGGTTCCCCTTGGCTCGCGGTTGGGAGCGCCAGCTCGACACCAAGTACGACAGGCTGTTCTTCGGCGGCATGCTCACCGCCTCCGCCTACCGCGCTTGGCTAACGAATCTGGCCGTCAGCTACGTCGCGCTGCCGGATGTGCGCTTGGATGGGTCAAGCGACGAAGAGGCGGCGCTGATCCGTAGAGGCCTGCCCTACCTGAGGGAAGTGTTCTCGAGCAAGCATTGGCGCGTGTTCAAGGTGCTCGCGCCGACGCCGATTGCTTCCGTGCCCGCGGTGCTGACCGGGCTGGACCACGACTCGTTCACGCTGCGCTTTGCCACGGCGGGGCGCTCGCTGGTGCGGTTGCACTACACGCGCTACTGGACGTTCGTGCGCGGAGGAGGCTGTGTGAGCGAAGCGCCTGGAGGATGGACGGAGGTGAGCGTCAAGTCCCCCGGCGTCGTGCGTGTGCAGGCGCGCTTTTCGCTGGGGCGTGGGCTGGGGCTGGCCGGCTCTTGTGGATGACGAGGACACGCTTGGTCGTGGCGCTCTTTGTGGCGGCGTTCGCGTGTGTCTTGGCTATGGACGCTGCCTTTGCATGTGGCGCTCTCCTCGGCGTCCTTGCTCTTTGCGGTGTCGCGTCCAGGGGAGCGAGCGCATACAGGCCGGTGATGCCCGACAGGTAGAGGTAGTGGTTGTCGCTAATGACCGGGTCGAAGGAGCCGGTGTTCATCGAGAACACGACTTTTCCCGTGGAGATGCCGAGGCCGATCGTGCGGTGCGTGCCGAGATCGGCGAAGTACACGATGTTGCCGATGATCGTCGCCGAGCCGGAGATCTTGCCGCCCGCGTGATATTGCCACTCGATATGGCCGGAGCGGGCGTTGATCGCGTAGAACGTGCCGTCGTAGGAGCCCAGATAGATGGTCGGGCCAAGACCGGGGGCGTTCGTGACGGCAGGCGAGGCGTACACGTAGGCGCCGGTCTGCACCGCCCAGTCCAGCGCGCCGGAAGAGGCGTCGTAGGCGTAGACCCGCCCGTCGGTGTTGCCGAGGAACACCCGCCCGTACATCACCGCCGGAGTCGAGTAGAAGGTGCCGCTGCCGAGCAGCGCGCCACCGGAGCCGCTGCGCCACAGCAAATGGCCATGTTGCTCTCCCACAGCCTGCAACTCGCCCGAGTAGTCGCCGAAGTAGAGCACGTCGCCCGAGAGGCTCGGGCTGGCCTTGACCGCGCCCGCTGCGTGGTAGGTCCACAGCACGTTGCCGTTGCTTGCGTTCAGCGCATATACGGTGCCGTTCTGGGAGCCGAAGAACAGCCTGCCCTTATCGAGCAGGGGAGAGGACTCCGCGCGACTGGGCAACTCGCGCGACCAGCGGAAGTGACCGTTGAGCGTGTCGAGCGCGACGACCCGTCCGGACTGCGACCCTGGAGAGCGCGAGAGGATCGTCGCGTACACCGTCGTGGCGGAGACGGCCGGGGTGGAGGCCGAGAGGGCGCCCAGGCGCCTGCTCCAAAGAACCTGTCCGGTGTACTTGTCGATCGCATTCAACGTCGCGTTGTCGGCGAGCTGGAAGATCCGGTTACCCCACATCACCGGCGGAAACTCAAGCAAGGAGCTACCGCCACGCGCCCAAACGGTTCTGAACGGGGGCCTCATCGTCGGCGAGGCCGGGAAGAAGCGGGTGTGGTTCTTGGTGTAGCCGTACAGAGGCCACGCGAAGTGGTCCTGGCCTTTGACCTTCGGCAGAGTTGGCGTCGGTTGGGGCACGAACGCAGCGTGCGGGTGGTAGATGTTGCCCGTGCGATGCTTCTCGTAAAGGTAGGCGGCAAGCGCGATGGCGGCGACGGCGAGCACGGCGGTGCTCGCGAGCGCCAGTCGGCCACGAGTCGAGTGGGGCAGCAGGCGAGGCCGTCGCGTGCCGGTCACGGCTCGCTCTTCAAGCTCAGGCGGCGAGCTTGCCGGACGACGAGTCGGCTTCCGTGCCCGCACGTCGCCTGGCGTGGGGCGTCGCCTGCACGTCAGGAGAGGCTTGCTTAGCGGGCGCGGTCGCTCTCGAGCGCGCCTTCGTGCGTCGGGCAGTCCAGGACAGCAGGCTCGCGCCGGCGAGCACGAGGCGGTAGGCGCTCACGGCGACCAGCGGCACCAGCGTGCAGCCAGCGAGCAGCGACACGACATCGTGGCCGCCCGCGATGGACCATTGCCACAGCAGGTAGTCGCCAGCGGTTAGGGCGAGCAGAAAGAGCAGGGCCCTTGGACGCACCGGTGTAGCTTAGTGGGCGGGAGGGACGGTACGATGGTTGCCCGTGTGCGGGCGAAGTGTTGTGGTTGCACAAAAGCCTTCCAAGCTTTTAGGGCGGGTTCGATTCCCGTCGCCCGCTTCAGGCAGATCTCCACGCAAAACCGTCTAAGGAGGCAGCGCGATGGCCAAGGCGATACCGGACGAGTACCCGCAGGTGATGCCCTATCTGATCGTCGACGGCGCTGGCGAGGCGATCGAGTTCTACAAGGGCGTGCTCGGGGCCACAGAGCGCATGCGCCTTGGCGGACCCGACGGCAAGGTCGGCCACGCCGAGTTGCAGATTGGCGAGGCCGTGATCATGCTTGCCGACGAGAACCCGGGGATGAACATCGAAGGCCCGAAGTCCGTCGGAGGCACGCCGGTGACGATCCACGTCTACCTCGAGGACGCCGATGGCGCCTTCGAGCGCGCGGTCCAAGCCGGAGCCAAGCCATTGCGAGCAGTTGAGGATCAGTTCTACGGGGATCGCTCGGGGCAGTTCGAGGATCCGTACGGCCACCGCTGGAACGTGGCCACGCATGTCGAGGATATCTCCGAGGAGGAGATGCTTCGGCGGGCGGCCGAGATTGGCGGGGGCTGAGCTGTGGGCCTCGGGATCGTGGCGGACCAGCCAGGGGGTGATTCGTCTCCCGTGCGCGTAGTTGAGCGCTTCATGGAGTTCTTGCGCCGTGGGGATCTAGATGAGGCGGTGGCGCTCCTGGCAGTGGATGTGCAGTACGAGAATGTCGGTCTGCCCACCATCCACGGACGCGAGCGCGTGCGGCGCCTGTTCGGGAGGGCATACGACGATGGAGCCGGTTTCGATGTAGTAATCCACACGATCTGCGCAGACGGAGCCTCTGTCCTCACTGAGCGGACCGACTTCCTGACCTTCCGCAAGCTCCACATTCGACTCTGGGTTTGTGGACGCTTCGACGTTCGCGACGGGCAGATCGTGCTGTGGCGCGACTACTTCGACTTCCTCAACTTCAATACGGCTCTGTTGCGTGGGCTGCTAGGGGTGCGTCTGCCCAAGCTACGCGCCAAGCTGCCTGCGAGGGCTTGACCTCGTGGGCGAGGTGCCCCGCGGCCTTTGTCCGTAGAATCGAAAGGCACCACGGGGAGTGGCGCAGTCTGGTAGCGCACCCGGCTGGGGGCCGGGCGGTCGCAGGTTCAAATCCTGTCTCCCCGA